>JADJLL010000012.1 GCA_016710095.1 Candidatus Eiseniibacteriota bacterium
CCGCAGGACCACCACGCGGCCGTTGATCGGCGCGCCCTTCGTCGCATACTCGATGCGAGCGAAGTAGACGCCGCGAGCCACCTGGTTGCCACTGTCGTCCGAACCGTCCCACGTCAGCGAGTGCTCGCCGGCCGGGAAGGCGCGGTCCGCCAGCGTACGGATCTGACGGCCGGTGACGTCGTACAGCTTCACCTTGACGCGGTCAGAGCCCGAGACGCCGAAGCGGATCGAGGCATTGCCCGCACGCATGACGCTGTTGCCAATCTTCATGAAGTTGGCGTACTTGCCACCGCGATCGTTCTGCGGGACATCCAGCGTCGTGGCCGGCGTACCGGTCAGCGTGCAGAGGGAACCGAACACGTTGTTCAGCATGTTGTAGTAGTACGCGACGCGTCCGTTCGACGATTCGCAGTACCGGCCGAAGATGTGCTCGATGTCCCAGCCTTCAGACAGCGCGATCCACGGACGGAGACCGGTCGACGGCTTGTACACAGAAGCGGTGTACGGACCGTTGACGCCAACGGGCTCGTAGAACGAGGCCTCGGTGGCTTCGGTGATCGCCGGGTTGCGCTGCAGAAGGTCGTTCGACCAGAGGCAGGAGTTGCCGATGCCGTACACATCACCGTTCGTCGTGATGATGTTCGTGGTCAGCAGGTCGGCGCAGTCGTTCGCGTTACCCGACACCGACTGATACGAGGCATTGCGGAGGCTCCAACCGAGCTTCTGCGTCAGGAACGCGGTGTGCGAGGCAACCACACCGCCGGTCTGCACTTCCGACTGGCCGAAGCCGTCACCGGACACGAGGAGACCACGCGGCTGCGCGGTGCCACCCGAGTTGGTGAGGTAGTCGTTGAGCAGATCGATGTCGTCCTGCGAGCGGTTCGCGAACGGGCCAAGGACGCCCGAGTTGAGATCGCCCGTCATCAGAGCGACGACGCGGTAGAACTGGCGCAGCATTTCCTTCGTCGGACCGGTCTGGATCGTCTTGCCGGTCAGAAGGCCCATGCTGGCGCGGTTGGAGTAACGCGAACCGATGGCGTGGGCCTGGGTCGTGAGCGACTCAGAAGCCTTGACGCCGTACAGGTCCCACGTGGTACCGGGCTGCTGGTTGTTCGAAACGAAGCCAGCGGGGTCGTTCACCGCCGCATCACCAGCCGCATGCCAGCCGTTGTGCGCGCCCCACTTCGACGAGGCGGTGCCACCGACCGAGTCCATCACCGAGACCCAGATGCGCTCGTTACCACGACGATCGTTGTTGTCGACGGCGAGCATGCAGGCCATACCAGCGGCCGTGAAGCCCTTCCAGCGGTCCGGGAGGACGCTGAACTGCTGCCAACGGTGACCGTCACGCGTCGACTCGCTGTTCTGAGGATCGACGATGTTGGTATCCGGAGCCAGCGTGGCCGTACCGACACCCAGCGACTGCGACTTGCGGAAGAAGTACTGCACGTGCGAACCGGGGGTCAGGAGACCATCGGGGATGATCTTCGAGAACTCGCGGGTCACGTTGGTGCCGTCCCAGCCGGTACGCGTCGTGGGGACCGTGGTCAGCCAGGCGGGAATCGTGCCGTCGCACTTGATGTTCAGCTGCGTGGCCGTGAGGCCCGTGTCGACGACGAAGCACCAGAACTTGTTGTAGCCGAGCGTCGAGTACTTCGGATCGAGCTCGTGGTACGTGGTCATGTACGTGCCAGCCGTCAGGGCCGTGCCGATGGCACCAGGCTTCGAACCGGTCACCGGGAAGATGTTGCGCTCCACGGTGTCCATACGAGCCGAGTTCCACGTCAGCGGATCCCAGAACGTGCCGCCATTGTGACCACCGGCCGTGCCGAACTGGCCAGGAGCCGACATGTACTGACCCCAGAACGAGGCGTCGCCCGAAACCGCAACGTTCGCCTGGTTCGACGGGAGCTGCAGGAGCTGCATGGTGTTGACGAGCGGATACGAACGGCCAGCCGCGATCTGGTAGTTACCCGGTCCCTGAAGAATACGGAACACGAGGTCCAGGCGGGTGGTGTTCACGTCCGGCGACGTCGCCGTCACGTTCGCAGCACGGATCGCGAGCGTGTCAGCAGGCACGTCGAAGCGCGAAGGATCGCCCGTGGACGGAGCGTTGTTGATGCCACCCTTGACCATCGCAGTGGTGGTATCGAACGCCGGCGTGCCAGGGAGGCCCGTCGTCTCGTTGAACGGGAACGCGTCGTTCCACAGCTGCCAGATGTCGATACCGATCGTGCCGGTCGTGACGGCCGACGCGCTGCTCACCTGAGTGGCAGCCGGAGCGTCCGCGAAACCGATCGAGACGTTATCGAAGTAGCAGCCTTCGGCGCTGTTGCAGCCGAGCGACACGGCGAAGCGGAAGCACTGCTGGTTGTGACCCATCCAGATGCGGAGGGAGTCAGGCAGACCAGTAGGATTGATCGTTCCGATCACGCCGTTGCCGAACAGGGCTTCGATGTCCCAGAAGCACTGCGGCTCGGGGTTGAAGAGCTGGAAGCCACGGAATCACTTCTCCCCACGCGTAACCGCCGTTGTTCATGCGGGCGGGGTAGCAAGCGGAACCGAACGTCCAGGCATTGCCCGTGAAGCTGAGATTGAACATGCCGGCGTAGATGTCGTACCAGACGTAGATGTCGTCGGTGACGTCCACGATCGACGACGTCAGACCCTGCGCGTTCGGGGTGTTGTTGATCTGGTCGGTGACCATGTTGATCGTCGGCGAGAACATGCCGTGCATGACTTCGCGCTGCGACTGGTAGCGCGAGTCACCAGCACGTTCACCGTCGTCGTAGTTACCGGCAGAGATGACCGTTCCGAAGATGTTGCAGAAACGGGCCGGCGACTCGGGAGGACCGCACAGGTCGTTGTACGTGAGGTCCGCGAGAGCGCGCGGGTGGAAGAGGATTGCCGGCGGCTTGCCGGTCGACTTCCAGTTCGTCAGCGGCGAAGCGCCGGTACGGTTGTCGATGGTGTTGACACCGCCCTGCTCGCTGCCTTCGAAGTCACCGATGTTCGACGCGTTGACGACAACGTCGTCGATCTGCACGGCGCCACGGCCGAGCGACGAATAGGCAGCGCCCATATCGTCGAAGCCACGGTTGGTCTTGACGCGGAAGACGAGACGCACCTTGTTGCCGGTGTTGCCGGCAGCGTTGCGCAGCGCATCCACGTACGAACCCGGAATCGTGACGCTAGCCGACGGCGTCGCCGAAAGGGTGTCCGCCGGCTGGTGGCCGAACGTGCTGAAGATCTCGTAGTACGGCGCATCGAAGATACGCAGCACTTCAGAGAACCAGCGACGCTGCGGGTCGTACACCGGACGCGTGACGCCGTCCGAGTAGAGACACGCGGCATCGTTCACCGGCACGCCGACATACACCATGAACGAGTCGATCGGGGCGTTGGCGCCCGCGGCCGTGCTCGAGATGAAGTTGCCAGCGGTCACGGCGAGCGGATCGCCGTGGAACCAGCCCGTGCGCGTCGCGGCGGCGAGATCGACGCCGGTCGACATGCGCGTGCGGTACAGGAACGAGATGTTGAGCGCCTGACCGGCAGACGGGGCCAGATCGCGATACATCATCTGGTCGATCTGGCTGCCGTAGCCAGGGAAGTGCTTGGTCGTCGGGTTCGTCAGCGCAGCAGTCTCGCCGTTGAACTCGAGGACCGACTGGTTGAACGCGTTGTTCGTGACCGCGTCCACGACGGTGTTGTCGCCGTGGTGACGCAGACCACACCAGGCCGACTTCGAGCCGGAGAGCGGCGACCACATCACCGCCGTACCGGTCGCGTTGCCCGGATCCGCGTGCCAGACGCCGACGACGCCGATGGTCCGCTTGCCGCCGGGACCAAGGTTCATCACGTAGTTCGCCTGGTTACCGATGTCGATCGCCCACCAAGGACGGCTGGCGTCGGGAAGCGTGAGGCCACCGGCGATCGAGTACACGCGCCGCATCGGCCACCAGCCCGCGAGGGAATCGCCGATGCCGTGATTCGACGAGGCCGGTCGAGTGATCCCAGTCCCAGATCGCGTTGTTCGGGTCGGCGATGCCCGGGCGGTTCACACCGGTGTAGAGGTTCCAGTAGTTGCTCGTCGCCGACCAGTGGTCCGAGTACGAGTGGCCAAACCAGACGGTGTCAGGATCCGGGCCCGCAGACGTGTGCAGACGTTCCGCACGCGACTTCATCAGATCCTGCATCATCTTGGCGTTCACGAGCTTGTTGCCGGGATCCGTAAGGTTCTCGGCCTGCGCGTACGCCATGTTGGCCACCATCGCGGCTGCTCCAACGAGGAGAAGCAGCGCGACGAACGGCTTCTTCATAAGACTACCTCCATCGTCGCAATGCATGGGCAATGCGAAGTCATCCAGATAGACGGATTGCGAGCGAGGTGTCGCCAAAACAAATCGCCGGCGGACGCTTCCCTGGATTTCAGGGCAACAGCATTCCGACGGCAGTGGCTGCACTGCTGAGAGGCCATCCCCCCTTTCCGCTGCCTCGCCAGTTCTTAGGCAGTTCGAACTGGCTGCAGGCACATAGTGCGCTGATCTCGTAGCGAGCTCGCGCGAAAGCCATACACCGCTGCGGCGCATGCTTCGACGAGCTGCGGAACTCGAGGTGCAAGTGAAGGACGGGCTGGGGGACACCCAGCACACCTAACACGGGACAAAGGCTAGGCGTCCTACATGGCTCTGTCAATCCGTTTTTTGCCGTAACTTGGGACTCCAGCGAGAGGCAAGGCTCGATTTTGCAGCCATCTGCCCGTCTCGCGAGCCTCGCGGAGTGCCGGCGCGCGGGAAATCCACCCCAACAGCACAAGCAGTTCAAACTAGGCGCGTTCGCCCCAAAAACAGGGGCGATTCACCCGCGGCCCGGAGTCGCGACTTTCACTGAGCGGCCCTTGCCACCCCTCGATGGTCCCTCAACGAGAGGGTCCGATCACGCAAATAGTTCGGAACAGGACGTCTGCGTCCCGAAAAGTGCCTTCGAAGGACGTCAGCCGCCGGCGCCTTCGCCGCCAGTCGGCGGAGACGGCTCGGGAGCGAATCGGTCGAGTCCGTGCGCGGCCAGCTCGGACAGGTAGAGGTTCAGCAGCTCGACCATCTCCGTCGCCGATCGCGTCCGGTTCACCTGCTCGCGCACCTTGTGGCTGTGCGGCAGCCCCTTGATGTACCAGGCCACGTGCTTGCGCATTTCTTTCGCCGCGACGCCCTCACCCACCGTCTTCACGAGCATGCCGAGATGCCGCACGCCGGCCTGCAGGCGTTCTTCCGCCGTGGGAGGCGCGAGTTCCTCGCCTCGGTCGGCGAGCGCGAGGATGCGCTTGAACACCCACGGGTCACCGAAAGCCGCGCGGCCGAGCATCACGCCATCGCATCCGGTCTGCCGGAGCATGCGCACGGCGTCCGCCGCCGTCCGCACGTCACCATTGCCGATCACGGGGATGTTCACGGCCTGCTTCGCGGCCCCGATCATGTCCCAGTGCGCGAGCCCCTCGAACTTCTCGGCGCGCGTGCGCGCATGGATGGCGACCGCCTTCGCCCCCGCGCCCTCGAGCGCCTTCGCGACCTCGACGACGTTGCGCGACTGGCCGTCCCAACCGAGCCGGATCTTCGCGGTCACGGGCAGGCTCGAGACCGACGCCATCGCCGAGACGATGCGCTCGATCAGCGGGACGTCCTGCAGCAGCGCCGCGCCGGCGTTGCGCGTGACGACCTTGCGCACGGGGCAGCCCATGTTGATGTCGATCAGGTCGGGCCGCTGTTCGGGCGGCAGTTCGGAGAGCACGCGGGTCGCGTCCGCCATGACCGCCGGGTCGGAGCCGAACAACTGCACACCGATCGGGCGCTCGTGCGGCTCGAAGGCGATGTAGTCCATCGTCATCTTGTTCCCGCGCACGAGCCCGTCCGAGGACACCATCTCGGTGTACACGGCCGCCGCACCCTGCTCGCGAGCGAGCTGGCGGAACGGCGAATCGCTCACGCCGGCGAGGGGCGCGAGCACGAACGGGGATTCCAGCTGGACGTCACCGATCTTCATGAAGGTCGAAGCTCCGGGTCACCGACCGCGAGGGGCGGGACGCGATGTCGTGCGTGAAGGCCGGGGAAGCGGCGCGGACAGGTCCTGGCGGCGGGCGAACTCGGCCACGTCCGCGAAGTTCTCGAAGGGCACGTACGGCATGCGCTCACGCTCGCACCATTGCTGCAGATCGCCGCGCGCGAGCACCGTGTCGGCCGCCTTCGCGCCGCAGCGATCCGAAAGCCCGTCGCCGACGAGCACCGTGTGGAAGCCGCGGCCGCGGTAGCGGCGCACGTGCTGCGCCTTGCAGTTGCCGCACGACGCGCACGCGGGATCGGCGAACGGATGCTCGGGGCGGACACGATCGCCCTCGAAAACCGCGCGATTGGACGCCCACGGCAGTTCGGGGAATCCGGCGCGGGCGAGATGATCGCGCACGTAGAAGTCGAAGCCTTCGCTCACGACCATCACGGAATCACCCCGACCGAGCGCCTCGCGCACGAACGGCGCGAAGTGCGGGTCGAGCTTGAACGTGCGCCCGAACGCGATCGCTTCCGTCTCGGTGGCGGTGATCAGCTCGCACTCGCGGCGCGTGAGCTCGCGGTGGCCGAGGCCGCCCGCGAACCACTCCTCGAGGAGCGCGTCACGCTCGGCGTCGCGTCCGGCGGAGAACCGGCGCACGAAAGCCGCGCCGATGTCCTCGGGCGAGATCGTCCCGTCGAAGTCGCAGAGATAGGCGAACGGCATGGTCAGTGATTGCTCCGGACCGGGTGCGGCGCGATGCGGCGCGTGGCCGCGGCGGGCTTCGCCGGAGCGGGCTTGCCGTACGCGAACACGTCGCGCGGGGCGCGCGCGGAGCGCAGGACCTCGACCGCCTTGCGCACGACCGGATCGCGCTCGGCGACCACGCGTGCGGCCGCGGTGGAACCCTTGCGGCGCGCGTGTTCGCGCTGCAGCGCGGTCGTGAGCGCGGCGCGCTGCTCGTCGAGCTGCGCGGCGGACACTTCGGGCTTCTGCGCGATCGCGAACGTCCGGAACGCGGCCCATTCCTCGTCGGACGCGCCGTCGGCGCTCGCGTGCTCGGCGGCCCACTGGTTCGCGAAGCGCAGCACGACGCGTGCGCCTTCGAGCGTCCGCACGACCGGCGCCGCGGAGTCGGGCTTCACCTCGAGGTCGGGCGTGACACCACCACCGCCGAAGACCACGCGGCCCAGGGTGGTGCGGAACTCCTTCGGCTTCGGCGGCGCGGCGGCCGCGCTGTCCGAGGGCTCTTCGCCGTCGCTCTCCTCGTCCTCGAGCAGCGACGCGAGGTCCTTGCGGGGCTTGTTCAGCGACCGCCCGCTCGCGGTGTAGTACACGCCCGTCGTCAACTTGAGCGCGCCGCCACGATTGCGCAGCGGGTAGATGTCCTGGACCGTGCCCTTGCCGAACGACGTGCTGCCCAGCACGAGCGCGCGGTCGAGGTCCTGCAGCGCTCCGGTGACGATCTCGGACGCCGAGGCGCTGCCCGCGTCCACGAGCACGATCATCGGCCAGCCCGTCTCCGCGCGAGTCTTGCCGGCCGTGAACTTCTTGCCGACCGTCGCCGCGCGACCCTTCGTGTAGACGATGAGCGAACCTTCGGGCACGAACTGCTGCGCGACCGAGACCGCCTGGTCCACCAGTCCGCCGGGATTGCCGCGCAGATCGAGGATCAGGCTGCGCGCGCCCGCACGGCGCAACGTGTCGATCGCGGAGGCGACTTCGGTGCCCGCGCGTTCGGTGAAGTTCGCGAGCCGCAGGTAGCCGGTCGACGGCGCGATCACGAACGCCTGCGGCACGGCGGGCGTCTCGATGCGTCGGCGTTCGAGCACGATTTCGTGCTCTTCGGCATCGCCCTGGCGGACGAGCGTGAGCGCGACCTTGGTGCCGGCCTCTCCGCGCAACCGCTTCGAGACCTCGGGAATGCCGAGCCCGAACGTCGTGCGCCCTTCGATACGGATGATGAGGTCGCCGGGCATGACACCCTGGTCCCACGCGGGCGAGCCTTCGATCGGCGCGATCACGATCGGGTAGCCCTCGTGCGAGTCCACGAGCACGCCGACGCCGTCGAACTCGCCGGCGAGGCGCGACTTCATCGCCTCGTACTCGCGCGGGTCGAGGTACTGCGAATACGGGTCGAGCTCCTTGAGCATGCCGCGCATGCCGCCTTCGACGAGCGGCCCCGGCTCGACCGGATCCACGTAGTTCGTCTGCACCGCGCTCAGCACCTCGATGAACAGGTCGAGGTTGCTGTAGAGGTCACCCGAAGCGCGCACGCGTCCGGCCCACCAACCCACCGCGAACAACACGGCCAGCAGCGTGCCCAGCAGGATGCGACGACGGATCACGAAACCTCCGGTGGCGCGCCGTTCGGGCGCGGGGAGCTCCTTGGGAACTGGCGATTCGGGCGGGCAGCATAGCATGTGATGCCGCTCGCTCCGGAGAGGGCGCGATTCATTCGGCCGGCCGCCACGGGGGAAAGAACCCAGCTCAGGGGTGCGGGCACCGCACCGACCGCGAACGGGACGGAAACGGGCGTGAACGGGTGGTCGCCGCGCGACGAGTTCACCCCAGCCGTCTCGCCCGCGGAGTGGCTCGGGGCGTTTCGAGCGCTAGACCCGGGTGCGTGAGAGGCGCGGACTCAGCGTCTCCCAGACCTGCGCTTCGAGCTCGTCGGTTCCGAGCGAGGCGTCGAACACGACCCAGCGTTCGGGTTGCGATCGCGCGAGCTCGAGGTAGCACGCACGCACGCGCTCGTGGAACTCCAGCGGCTCGCGATCGAGCCGGTTGGTCGCTCCCGGCGCGTCACCACGGCGGCGAAGTCCGAGCGACGGCTCGACGTCGAAGAGCAACGTGAGGTCGGGGCTCAGCCCTTCGGTCGCGGCGGTGTTCCACTGCGCGAGCTGCGCTCGGTCGATGCCGCGACCCGCGCCCTGGTAGGCGAGCGTGGAGTCGGCGTAACGGTCGCAGAGACAGATGCGACCCGCATCGAGCGCGGGACGGAGCACGGTCGCGACGAGCTGCGCGCGCGACGCCTCCATCAGCAGCGCCTCGGCGAGCGGCACCGGACGGCGCTCGGGATCGAGCAGGAGAGCCCGGATGCCTTCCGCGACGGCGGTGCCTCCGGGCTCTCGAGTCACGAGTGGATCCATACCCAGCGCACGCAGGCGCGCGGCGAGCCGCGCGACCTGCGTGGACTTCCCGGAGCCCTCGCCTCCTTCGAAGGTGACGAACAGTCCGGGCATGCCGGGTTACTTCTTCTTCGAAGCCACGACGGCCTTGCCGGCAGCCTTCGCCGGAGCAGCCTTCGCGACCTTCTTCGGGGCAGCCTTCTTCGGCGCGGCCTTCTTCGCCGGCGCCGGCTTGGCGGCCTTCAGGACGGGCTTCGACTCGCGCTTGAGCGTCGGCGGATTGACGCGAAGACGCGCTTCGGTGCCCTTCGGATCCTTGATGAACTGCTCGGTCAGCTCGCGCGAGATGTCGTCCGGAATCTGCACCGGGGGCGACTTCTTGAAGTAGCTCGACGGCGCGATCAGGGCGCCCTTGAGGCCGTGGTCGAGCGCCAGCTTCGCGCAGCGCACGGCGTCGATCACGACACCGGCCGAGTTCGGCGAGTCCCACACTTCGAGCTTCATCTCGAGGTTGAGGGGCACGTCACCGAAGGTCGTGCCTTCCATGCGGATGTGGCACCACTTGCGGTCCTTGAGCCACGGCACGTAGTCCGACGGACCGACGTGCACGTTCTCGGGATCGAGGTCGTACGGGATGTTGCTCGTCACCGCCGACGTCTTGCTGATCTTCTTGGACTCCAGCCGCTCGCGCTCGAGCATGTTCATGAAGTCGGTGTTGCCGCCGAAGTTCAGCTGGTACGTCCGATCGATGCGCACGCCGCGGTCCACGAACAGGTTCGCGAGCACGCGGTGCGTGATCGTGGCGCCGACCTGCGACTTGATGTCGTCGCCGATGACCGGCAGGCCCTTCTTCTCGAAGCGCTGCTGCCAGTACTTCTCGCGCGCGATGAACACCGGAATGCAGTTCACCAACGCGCAGCCGGCCTCGAGGATCTGCTCGACGTACCACTTCGTGGCTTCTTCCGAACCCACGGGGAGGTAGCTGACGACGACGTCCGTCTTCGTCGACTTGAGCAGCTTCACGATGTCGACCGTCGAGCCCGGCGCCTTCTCGATGATCTGCGAGAGGTACTTGCCGAGGCCGTCGTGCGTCATGCCGCGCTGCACCTTGACGCCCATCTTCGGCACCTTGGCGAACACCGCGGTGTTGTTCGGCCACGTCGCGATGGCATCCGAGACGTCCTTGCCGACCTTGTTCTTGTCGATGTCGATCGCGGCGACGATCTCGACGTCCTTGATGTGGTAGCCGCCGAGGTTGACGTGCATGAGACCGGGAACGCGGTCGGTGTCCTTCGCGTTCCGGTAGTAGTACAGCCCCTGCACGAACGACGAGGCGCAGTTACCCACGCCGATGATCGCGACACGAACCTTGTTGCCCATGGACTTCATGCCTCCGTGTTTATTCGGAATCCGGGTCCTGCTGGCGAGTGCGCGCGTAGACGTGCGCCATCCGCTGGAACGCGGTCGTGAACGAAAGTGCCACCAGGATCAGGAGACCCGCCGGAATGACGGGTCCGAGCCCCGCGAATCCCATGATGATCACGAGCACGATGCGCTCGGGGCGCTCGAACCAACCGACCTTGCAGTCGATCCCGAGCCCCTCCGCGCGTGCGCGCGTGTACGACACCAGAAGAGAGCCGACCACCGCGAGCATCGCGAGCATCGCGATCACGGCCCACGTCAGGGGCTCGAGCCCCCGCTGCAGGTTGATCAGCACCCGCTGGGGATTCACGGCCATGTCCACGAGGTTGGACATGTAGAACCACGAGAACCCCAGCAACAGCGCCGCGTCCGCGATGCGGTCGAGCGCCGAGTCGAAGAACGCGCCGAAGCGCGTGATCGTGTTCGTCTTGCGGGCGAGCTGCCCGTCGAGGATGTCGCAGAGGCCCGACAGGCACGTGATCACCGCGCCCGTGCGGAAGCGGCCCATCGCGAACGCGAGGCCGGCGCCGATGCTGAACACCAGTCCGAGCACGGTGAGGTGGTTCGGGCGCAGTCCGACCGCGGCGATGGCGGAGACGAGCGGGTCGAGCGCGGCATGCGCGCCGTCCTTGAGCACGTCCTTGTATCCGCGTCCGGCGCCCTTGTCCTTGGACATCGTCTCGGCGCTCACGCTTCCGCCGCGCGCGAAGCGCGCGTCCTGCCACCCAACACCAGCACGATTTCCCCTCGTTTCTGGTCCTCGCGCAGCGCCGCGCGTACCTCGCGCGCGCTGCCGCGCAGCACCTGCTCGTGAATCTTCGTCAGTTCGCGCGCCAGCGCGATCGGCCGTTCCTGCCAGACCGCCTCGAGATCCTCGAGGCAGCGATCGATGCGATGCGGCGACTCGAAGGCCACGATGGTCTCGCGGCGTTCCGAGTACTCCTCGAGCAACCGCCGCCTCGCGCCGTGCTTCACGGGAAGGAAACCGACGAACGTGAATGCGTCCGTCGGCAGCCCGCTCACCTGCAGCGCCGCGAGTACGGCGCTCGGCCCGGGAATGCTTTCGACGCGGAGGCCTTCGGCGACCGCCGCTCGTACCAATGGAAAACCGGGATCGGCGATGCCCGGCGAACCGGCATCCGTCACGACGGCCACGGATTGACCGTCGTTCAGCCGCGCGATGATTCCGGAAATGCGCGAACGCTCGTTGTGCTCGAACAAGCTGACGAGTGTCGCGACGATTCCGAAATGATCGAGCAACCGGCGCGTCCGCCGAGTGTCCTCGGCGGCGACCAGGTCCACTTCGCGCAAGACACGCAACGCGCGGGTGGTGACGTCCTCGAGATTTCCGATGGGCGTCGCCACCAGGAACAAGGTGCCTCCGTGGCCGGAGGGGCGCGATTCGGTCAAACCAGATCCTTCCGACGTACGGGAAGCCGACCCCGAAAAATCGGGCCGCAAGTTAGCACGGGGGTTGGGGGGCGTCTACCGGCTGGCATGCACGGCCTCTCCGAACGCTCCGATGGCGCGTTCGACCCCGGCGTCGTCCACGTCGAGGTGACAGATCGCGCGGATCCGGCCCGTGCCGAATCCCACCATGCGAACGCCACGCTTCTCCAGTTCCGCCAGCACCTTGGCCGGATCGAGCGGCGCGGCGAGACGGGCGATCACGATGTTCGTGTCCGGCTCTCCCACCTCGACGCCGTCCATGCGCATGCCGGCCGCGAGCCGCTTCGCGCGGGCGTGGTCCTCGGCGAGACGGGCGACGTGATGGTCGAGCGCGTGCAGGCACGCGGCCGCGAGAATGCCGGCCTGGCGCATGCCGCCGCCCCAGCGCTTGCGGACGCGCCGGGCCTGCCGGATCTCGGCCTCTCCGCCGACGAGAATGCTGCCGACCGGCGCGCCGAGCCCCTTGGAAAAGCACATCATCGCCGTGTCCGCGCAGGCGGCCCACTCGGCGATGCTCACGCCGCTGGCGACCGCCGCGTTCCAGAGTCGCGCGCCGTCGAGGTGCACGCGCACGCCGTGCTCGCGCGCCGTGTCGGCCATCGCGCGCAGCTTCGCGAGCGGCACGATCGCGCCGCCCGCGCGGTTGTGCGTGTTCTCGACGCAGACGAGCGCGAGCTTCGCGGCGTGATCGTCGGACGCCGGCCGCAGGCGCGCCACGAGCGCCGCCGGATCGAGCGCGCCGCGCTCGCCCGCGACGATGTGCGCGAGGCAGCCGCTGGTCGCCGCGATGCCGCCCTGCTCGTACAGGAAGATGTGCGACTCGGACTCGAGCAGCACTTCGTTGCCCGGCTGCGTCAGGACGTTCACCGCGAGCTGGTTCGCCATCGTGCCGCTCGGCACGTAGAGCGCAGCGGCCTTTCCGGCGAGTTCGGCGCAGCGCTTCTCGAGCGCGAGCACGGTCGGGTCGTCCCCGAAGACGTCGTCCCCGACCTCGGCCTCGGCGATGGCGCGCCGCATGGCGGGCGTGGGACGCGTGACGGTGTCGCTGCGCAGATCGATGGCGGACATGACCACTCCGAAACGAGAGCCGGGAAGCGTGTGGGCCGGAACGAGTGCGGCGCAGTCTACGCGAGCGGCCCGTCCGGGCGCACGGTTCGGCGGAGTTGACCGGCGGTTCGCCCGCGCGTGACACGCTCGTGACGTGACCGCGGCGCCCCGCGTGGGATAACTTCGCGCGCCGCATCGAAGCGCTTTCTTCGAAGCGTCCGCCGAGTCGCGCCGCGTCCTGCGGCATCCAACGGCCCGGCGCACATGCGCACCGTGATCATGGTGGTCACGCGAGCCCCCGTGAAGGAGTGAGGCGGTCATGCCGTTCGGATTCGGTTTCGATCCCACGATGATCCTGCTGCTTCCCGCCATGGGCTTCGCCCTCTGGGCGCAGTTCAAGGTCAAGAACACCTACGAGAAGTTCACCGAGGTGCCCGCGTCGAGCGGCATGACCGGCCGCGACATGGCGCGCGCGATCATGACCCGCAACGGCGTGTCCGACGTGAACGTCGAGGCCGTGGGCGGACAGCTGAGCGACCACTACGATCCGGGCGCGAAGACCGTCCGGCTCTCCGAAGGCATCTACGACGGCCGTTCGATCTCGGCGATCGCGGTCGCCGCGCATGAAGTCGGGCACGTGCTGCAGCACCACCAGGGCTACTTCCCGATGCAGCTGCGCTCGACGTTCGTGCCCGTCGCCAATCTCGGCAGCACGCTCGCGACGCCGTTGTTCTTCATCGGCTTCCTGTTCGGCGCGAAGACGCCGTTCGGTCCGCTGCTCATGGACCTCGGCATCCTGTTCTTCGCGGCGGCGGTGCTCTTTCACGTCGTCACGCTTCCGGTCGAGTTCGACGCGTCCAAGCGCGCGCTCGCGCAGCTCACCACGAGCGGCGCGGTGATGCCGCAGGAAGTCGCCGGCGCCAAGCAGGTGCTGGATGCGGCCGCGCTCACGTACGTCGCCGCGGCGGCGATGGCGGCGCTGCAGCTCATCCGTCTCGTCCTGCTGCGCAACAGCCGCCGCTGATTCGATGACACGGCGCTCCTCGTCCGCGAAGCCCGCCGTGACCAGCAGCACGCGATCCCGGCCGGCGCAGGCGCTTCCGACTTTCCGGATGCCCGCGCCGGCCTTCGCGTTTTTCGTCGCGCTCGCCGTCACGGCGCTGGTGCGCGTGCTCGCGCCGCTCGCCCCGGGGCGCTGGCTGTGGGGCGTCGATCTCGCGCGCGACCTGCCCGCCTGGGCGTTCCTGCCCGCATGGCTGGCGCTCGCCGTGGCGCTCGCCTGGCCCACGCTCTCGGGCGCGATCGTCGCGCGAGCGGGCGCCGCGCTGGCCCCACGCGCTCGCGCTCGCACTCTGCCTCGCCGGAGTCACGTGGGATGCTTCCCGAACGCGCCTTCGTCACGGGCGACACATCGCTCCGCCACGGAGCGTTCGCGCGGCTCGAGCACCCGGAAATGTTCACGCCGCAGGCGCTGCCGGCCGACCTCGCGCTGCATCACGCGCTTCCGCGCGCGGCCGGGCGCGCTTTCGGCATCACGCACGAAATGGCGGGCCGACTTTGGGGACTCGGGGTCGCGGTCGCCTGGACGTTCGCGGCGTGGTTCCTCGCGCGCGCGATCGCGCGCACGCCCGCCGCTTCGTGGGCCGCGTTCGCGACGGCGCTGTTCGGAGCGCAGCTCGCGTTGCTCAACGGGTACGCCAAGGCGACCGTCGAGATGAACGTGTGCGTGCTCGTGCTCGCGGCCGCGATGCTCGCGCTCGCGAGGCGAGGACGAGAGCTCGGCGTCGCGGGTCTCGCGATCGCCCTCGCGCTGGTCCTCCATCGCTCGGCGGTGGCGCTGTTGCCCGCGTGGATCGCGGCGCTCGCGCTCGCGGCGACCGCGCCGCGCGAAGCGCGCCCGAAGGCGGTCGACTGGCTGCTCGCGATGGCCCCGCTCGGCGCGCTCGCGGTGATCGGCCCGCGGGTCTGGAAGACGTTCGCCACCTTCGACTCCGCGAAGCACGCGCCGCACGGCCTGACCACGCTCGCGCCCACCGAACTCAACGACACCGCGCAGACGTTGCTCCTGCTCGCGCCGCTCGCGCTGCTCGCCTTCGGGTGGTTCGTGCGCGCGCTCTGGTGGCGCCGCCGGGAATCCGTCGCGCTCGCGGCGCTCCTGCTCCCGCAGCTCGCGCTGCTCGCGTTCGTGCGTCCGCAGCAGGGGCTCTTCCGCGACTGGGACGTGTACGTGAGCGCGGGCATCGCGGTCTCCGCGCTCGTCGCGTGGCTCGTGGCCGAAGCGCTCGACGAAGCGCCGAACGCGGCGTGGCTCGCGTTGCCGGTGCTGCTCGCGTCGGCGCCGCCCGCCGTGCAGTGGCTCGCCCACCAGTCCGACCAGCCGCGCGCGCTCGCGCGCGCGAGCGACCTGCTGATCGGCCCGCCCGCCCGGCCCGCCGACGTGCGCGCCGCGGGCTACGATCATCTCGGCATGATGTACATGACGTCGGGCGACCGCGCGCGCGCCGATCAGGCGTTCGCACGATCGATCGAGGCGGCGCCGAACCCGCGCCTCATGGTGCAGCGCGGCATGAACGCCACGCTCTCCGGCGACTACGCGGCCGCGCGCGAACAGTACGATCGGGCGGTGGCGCTCAACCCCGAACTCACGATGGGCTGGCGGGGACTCGCGACCTGCGCGAGCGCGCTCGGCGACGCGGCCACCATGGAGCGGGCGCTGGTCGGACTGCGCCGGCTCCTGCCGAACGACAGCTTCACGCGCGAGGCCGAAGCCTGGCTGGAAGCGAATCGCCCGGCCGCTCGATAGGAAGAGCGCCGGGCGATTCGAACGTTCGTGATGCAGGCAGCGGAGTTACTGCTGCGACACCATGTCCTTCAGTTCCTTCGAGACCTTGAACACGGGCACGCGGCGCGGCGGCACCGGCACGGCTTCACCCGTGCGCGGATTGCGCGCGATGCGCGACTTGCGGTCCTTGACCCGGAACGTGCCGAAGCCACGGATCTCGATGTGATGGCCGTTGGCCAACGCCTTGGTGACGGCATTCAGGAAGCAGTCGACGGTTTCCGCGACATCTTTCTTGGTCAGTCCCGTGCGTTCCGAGATCTGATCCACGATATCCGCCTTGGTCATCTTCTCTCCTCCTTCACGCCGACCCGGCTCGAGTGATGGGTGGCGGGTCTCGAACCGAGGAACGCGGGGACCGTATCCGGGCCGGACTCGCCCTGTCAATCCGTTTTTAGCCAACAGCTTGAGCCATCGGCCCTGCTGGTCAGGCCTCCGGCAGCCCCAGCGCCCGGCGCCGTGCCGCCTCCATGGGGTGGGCCGCCGCCCGGGCGGTCTCCCGCAGGATCGTCGGCCGGCCGGCCGCGACTTCGCCCGCCAGCTCCTTCGCGAACGCCCCGCTGCGGATCTCCTCGAGCATGGTTTTCATCGCCTCGCGGCTGGCGGGCCCGATCACGCGGGCGCCCCGCGAGACGTCGCCGTAGAGCGCCGTGCCGCTGATGCCCTGCCGCAGGCCGGACACGCCACGCTCGTGCAGCAGGTCGGCGAGGAACTTCAGCTGGTGGACGCACTCCGAGGTAGGCGATCTCCGGCGAGTAGCCGGACGCCACCAGCGTCTCCACGCCGCGGTCACCAACTCGTTCATGCCGCCGCAGAGAACGGTCTGTTCGCCGAACAGGTCGACTTCCGTCTCCTCGCGCACCGTCGTGCGCCACAGTCGGGCGCGCGCGCAGCCGAGCCACTCGGCGTAGTCCTCGGCCCGCTGCCACGCGCGGCCGCTGCCGTCCTGGTGCACCGCGAGGTAGGCGGGCAGTCCGTCGCCGCGCTCGTACACCTGGCGCAGCACGCGGCCGGGGCCGGTCGGCGCGACGAGTACGACGTCGGCGTCGGAGCGCACGTCGAGCGCGCCGTACAGCAGGTTGAAGCCGTGCGCGAACACGAGGCACGCGCCGCTCGGGATCGCCGGGCCGACCGTCGCCCAGGCGTCGGGCACGGCCTCGTCGGGCACGAGCATCGCGATCACGTCGGCGCGCGCGGCGGCTTCCGCGGGCGTGAACACCTCGAAGCCGGCCTCCTTCGCGCGCGCTTCCGCGCCGCGCCCCGGGCGCGCGCCGACGATCACCCGGCGGCCGGAGTCGCGCAGGTTGAGCGCGTGCGCGGCGCCCTGGTTGCCGTAGCCGAGAATGGCGGCGACTTCGCCCCGACCGGTCGTGCTCATGACGCTGTTCTCCTCCGCCGTTCGGCGGCTCGCGCGTTTCCGGAAAAGCGCGCGGCCTCCAGACCCTTCGGTCCGGAGGCCGCGCAAGGCAGGCGCCGCCGGTGCGTCACCGGCGATCCGCCGAAGCTACTTCTTGCCGAACGACCAGTCCGACTTCTGGACGAGCACTCCGGCCGAGTTGAACGTGAACGCGACCTTCTTGGCGGCATAAACCCACGTCTGCAGCGCGCCCGCCTGGTTGTCCGTCCACATGAGCACGCGCTCGGGCGTGCCCATCGAGGCCGCGGTGTTCGCCGCCGCCGTGCCGGCCTTCGCGCCCTTCACCGTCGCCGCCGCATCCGGCGCCGGCGTGCCCGAGTTCATCGCGAGGTACATGAACATCATCTCGGTCATGCGCGTGTTGTTGCTCTGCTTGCTGTACACGGCCGCGAGCTGGCGGAAGTACACCTTCTCCTCGGGCTTGATGCTGATCGCCTTGGCGAGCACCTGCTCGGCCTCGGCGAACTTCTTCTCGTCGGCCAGCACGGAGCCGAGCTGCGACAGCGCGTCGGCGTCGTTCGGCGACTTGACCAGCACGGCGCGCCACTGCGCTTCGGCGAGACCGAGCTCGGACGCGTTCTGGTACGCGAGCGCCGCGTTGAACGCGAGGTTCGCGTCGGTGTCGCGCAGCGAGTAGGCCTTCGCGTAGGCGTCACCGGCGAGCTTGAAGTCCGCCTTCTTCGCGGCGTCCTGCTTGTTGCCGGCGCGCGTGAAGTACGCGTTGCCGAGACCCATGTAGAGGTCGACGCCGTTCGGGTCCTGCTTCACGAGCTCGGTGTAGTACGAGATCGCCTCGTCCAGCTTGTTCGCCACGAGCAGGCCGTTCGCCTTGTTCGCGCGCACCGTGGTGAGCGCGGACGAAAGGTTCGTGTCGCCGGGAACCTCGACGAGCGCATTGCGGAGCACGGATTCCGCGTTGTCGAAGTCGCCCATCAGCGCGTAGGCCGTCGCGAGATTGCGCAGCGTCTGCGGGTGGCCGGGGCGCAGGAACTTCGCCTGCGTCAGCTTGAGCAGCGCCGTCTCGTAGCTCGTCTTGGCCGCGGCGTACAGTTCCTTCTCGTCGTCGGTCGGCTTCTTGGTGAAGTCGGGATACGCCGACTGCGCCGTCTGGATCGCGGCGATGCCGTCGTTGTAGCGCATGGTCCAGTAGTGATCGCGGTTCGTCTCGATGAGCACGACCTTCTTCTTGTCACCCTTCGCCGAACCGGCCGCGATCGCCTTGCCGAACCACTCGCCGGCGGGCCCGCAGCTGTCGAGCTCGGCGTACGCCCAGCCGAGGTATCCGAGAGCCTCGAAGTCGGCCTCGTCCTCCGTGGCGCACATCGAGAGCTGGTCCACCGCCTTGTTCATCTCGCGCTGGTAGTCCTCGGTGTTGCCCTTCTCCTTGTCGCGCAGTCCCTGCATCACGTACTGAATGCCACCCGCGCAATGCGGGTTGCGCGCGAGCGCGTTGCCCGCGAGCAGGAGACAGAGGACGGCCGCCGTACCGGCGGCGAACACACGAGATTTCACGGCTACCTCCTGAAAAGGGTCAGACGAGGCGGTTTCCGTTCACCGCGAGGCCGAACGTGGCTCCGAGGTACTTGGCCGCCTTGCGCGACGCCATCATGCGCGTCATGAATATCTCGAAGTACTCCATGACGTGCGAAATATTCGGGTCGATGGTCAGTTCCAGCGTGATGTGCTTCCGGTCGTCGTCCACGTTGAGGAAACTCTTCTCCACCGCGTAGTTGACACGGTCGTGAATATCGAACCGGATCATGTCGGGATTGCGCACCCGGGTGCGGTGCACGTCGCTCTTGTCCGCGAGGATGATGGCCGCCGCCACGGGGTTGACGGGATCGCCGTCGTTCTCGTGGTGGTTGCCGATCGCCGCGATGATCTTGAGCAGTTCCATGTCCTCCATCCCGAACTCGTGGAGGATCTGCATGGCCATCACGGCCCCGGTCTGCGCGTGGTGCTCGCGATTGACGCCGTTGCCGATGTCGTGAAGCAGCCCGGCGATCGCGGCCAGCTCGCACTCCCGCTCCGGGTAACCCATGCGCTTGAGCACGTTGTGGGCGATCCGGCTGACCAGGCCCACGTGCCGCTCGCCGTGCTCGGTGTAGCCGATCTGCTCGAGCGCCGCGTCCGCCATCCGGATGTGGTTCTTGACCCGGGGATGGTCGCGCACGAACTCGAGCGTGATGCGGGGAGCACCGCCGGGAGTGCCGGCGTCGGAAGCGGCCTTGGGGCTCGAAGAGGTCATGTCGAGAGCATTCCTTTGCGGGAACGATGCCAGCCCCAGCGGCGGCGCCGGTGGGGCGGCGATGCAACGTTTCGCCGCGCGACCATAGGTCCGCAAAAACATGGGCGTCAAGCGCATGGGGCGTTTGCGGCCGCACCGGGCGCGGGCGGCGAGAACGCGCTCCCGGCGCGGGCCGAGCGGGGCCGCCCGCCCGGCGCTGCGGCGCCCGCGCGGCGGCCGTGACGAGGTCGCGACAGCGGCGGGTGGGCCGCTTCCCGGACACGGACCGGGGCGGCCGCCTGTCGCGTCCGCCCCGGCTTCTCCCCGCCTGACCCGCACCACCCGCTACCCGATCTGCTTGCCTCTCGAGGTGTAGTGCGTGTGCAGCAGCTCATGGCTCTTGTGGCCACAGGGGCCATCGGTGAGGAACTCGGTGTAGAGCCGCAGCACCGCCGGGTTTTCGTGCGACTTCCGCACGGCCGAACCGGCGTCCTCGGCGTAAATGGCCTTCGCCCGCGCCTGCCGGATCTCCGGGGACGTCGGGATGGGCTGGCCGCCGCCGCCCAGGCACCCGCCCGGGCAGCCCATGAACTCGATGAAGTGGCACTCCGAGAACGGGCCGCCGGCGCGGATGTCCTCCATCACCCGCTTGGCGTTGGCGGTGCCGTGCGCGACGGCGACCTTCAAGGTGACGCCCTTCAGGAAGTCGAAACTCGGGACGTGCTTGCGGATGATCTCGGGCACCTCGGCCGCGACCTGCGGGATCGGCAGCTCGATCATGCGCACGCCCTCGAACCCGCGGACGGGAACGATGTTCGCGTGCTCGAACAGCTTCTCGACCTTCAGCCCCGTGACCAGCTCGATCACCGTGCGCAGCGCCGCCTCCATCACGCCGCCCGTGGCGCCGAAGATCACGCCCGAGCCGGTGGCGTCGCCGAACGGATCGTCGAAGCCGCTCTTCGCGAGCGTCGGCAGGTGGATGCCGGCCTCCTGGATCATCTGCGCCATCTCGCGCGTCGTGAGCCCGAAGTCGACGTCCTTGAAGCCGCTCGATCCCATCTCGGGACGGTTGCACTCGAACTTCTTCGCCGAGCACGGCATGAGCGCGACGGTCACGATGTCCTTCGGGTCGATGCCGTTGCGCTGCGCGTACCACGTCTTGATGACCGCGCCGAACATCTGCTGCGGGCTCTTCGCGCTCGAGAGGTTGGGGATGTACTCCGGATAGAAGTGCTCGAGGAACTTGACCCAACCGGGCGAACAACTGGTGAACTGCGGCAGCGCCGTGGGCTGCTTCTTCACGAGCGCGTCGTGGAGCCGCACGAGCAGCTCGGTGCCTTCCTCGAGGATCGTGAGGTCGGCCGTGAAGTTCGTGTCGAACACCTTGTCGAACCCCGCGAGCTTGAGCGCGGTGTTGAGCTGGCCGGTCATGGGGACGCCCGGCTCGAGCCCGAAGCACTCGCCGATCGCGGCGCGCGGGCTCGGCGCGGTCTGGATCACCACGTGCTTCGTGGGATCGTCGATCGCACGCCAGACTTCGTCCGACGTGTCGTTCGCGTGCAGCGCACCGGTCGGGCAGCGGTTGATGCACTGCCCGCAGTTGATGCACACGACTTCGGCGAGCGCCTTGTCGAGGTACGTCGAGATGCGGGTCTCGTGCCCGCGCCCGATCGCCTCGAGCACGCCGACTTCCTGCAGGTCGATGCACGTGCGCACGCAGCGGCGGCAGAGGATGCACTTGTCCATGTCGCGCACCACGGAGTAGCTCGACTCGTCCTTCGGGATGCGCGAGGTCTTCACGTGCCCGAAGCGGTAGAAGTCGACGCCGTACTCCTTGGCGAGCGTCTGCAGCTCGCAGTTGTTGTTCCGCTTGCAGCTGTAGCACTCGCCGCAGTGCGTCGAGAGCATGAGGTCCACGATGTGCCGCCGCGCCTGGCGCACCTTGCGCGTGTGCGTGTGGACCTTGAGCGGGCTCGTCACCGGATACGCGCACGCCGCCTGCAGCGTGCGCTGCCCTTCGACTTCGACGACGCACACGCGGCACACGCCCGCGACCTTCAGGTCGGGGTGATGGCACAGCGTGGGAATGTGCACGCCGACCTTCTTCGCCGCCTCGAGCAGCGAAGTGCCGATCGGCACCTTCACGTCCTGTCCGTCGATCTGCACGCTCACTTCGCCGCCGATCGCCTTGCTCGAGTCGGGCGGATAGTTCAGCGGACGCGGGTTCTGGCTCACGGGCGCGCGATCCGTGCCGGGATGGGTCTCCTTCACGGTGCTCATCGTTCACCTCCGGCGGCCGCGAAGCTGCGGCCGAGCACTTCTTCGGGGAAATGCTCGACGATCGACAGGAACGCGTTCGGGCTCGACTGTCCGAGTCCGCACTTCGACGCGAGCTGCATCGTTTCGCCGAGCAGGCACAGCTCGCGCAGGTACGCGGTCGAGCATTCCCCGCGTTCGAGCATGAGGATGCCTTCGAGCAGTTTGTGATTGCCCTCGCGGCACGGCGTGCACTGGCCGCAGGACTCCTCGCGGAAGAACTCCATGAAGTTCTTCGCGACCGCGAGCATGTCGCGGTGCGGACCGAACACGATGATCGAGCCGCCGGTCGCCACGTCCTCGAACGCGAGACGGCGGTCGAACGCCTTCGCCGGAACGCACACGCCCGACGCGCCGCCGACCTGCACGGCCTTCGCGTTCGTGCCGCCGACCTTCTCGAGCAGTTCGCGCAGCGTGAGGCCGAGCGGGAACTCGTAGACGCCGGGCGCGTCGCAGTCGCCCGAGACGCTGAACAGCTTGAAGCCGGCCGACCGCTCCGAGCCGAGCGCGCGGAACGCCTCCGGGCCGTTCGCGAAGATCGCCGTGACCGTCGCGAGCGTCTCGACGTTGTTCACCACGGTCGGCTGGTCGCGGAAGCCGGTGTCCACCGGGAACGGCGGACGGTTGCGCGGCTCACCGCGCTGCCCTTCGAGCGACTCGATGAGCGCGGTTTCCTCGCCGCACACGTACGCGCCGGCGCCCATGCGGATCTCGATGTCGAAATCGAAACCCGCGAGAGCGCCGATGTTCCGGCCGAGCGCGCCCGCGCGCCGCAGGCGAGCGAGTTCGGCGTCGAGCGGCGGACGCAGGTACACGTACTCGCCGCGCAGGTAAAGGATGCCTCGCGTCGCACCGATCGCGCGCGCGGCGATCGTCATGCCCTCGAACACGAGCGGCGCGTACTCGGTGAGCAGCACGCGGTCCTTGAACGTGCCGGGCTCCCCTTCGTCCGCGTTGCAGACGACGAACTTGCACTCGCCCTCGGACACTTTCGCGGCCGCGGCGAGGTTCCACTTGGTCGCGGTCGGGAATCCCGCGCCGCCGCGCCCACGCAGGTTCGACGCGGCCACCGTCGCGATGAGATCGGAGCGGCTGAGCTTCAGCGCCGCCGCGAGTCCCACGCCCGGAGCGATCGAGTCGAACGTCAGAGGTGTCTTCCTGCTGTCGATCACGGTCATGGCGTCAACCTTTCGCCGCGGCGAGCGCGGGCTGAGGGTGAGCGGCCGGGTGCACCGGCGCCGAAGGCGCCGAAGGCTGCGCGGCGTGCGCGCCGAAGACCTTGCGGCAGTCCTCGACGATCGCGTGCACGCGATCCGGCGTGACCTTCGTGTAGACGCGGTCGTTCACGAGCAGCGCGGGACCCTGGTCGCACAGACCGAGGCACGCCGCCCACTCGAGCGTGAAGCGCCCGTCACGCGTGGTCTCGCCGAACGCGATACCGAGCTCGTTCTCGAGCTGCCGCGCGACCGGCGCGGTGCGCGCGAGCTCGCACGAGATCGTGCGGCACAGCCGCATCACGAACCGCCCGCGCGGCCGGTGGTCGAGGAACGCGTAGAACGACACCACGCCGTAGACCTCGGCGGGATGCAGTCCCAGTTCGTCGGCGACGACCTGCATGGCGAAGTCCGGCACGCACGACTGCGCCGCCTGCAGGTCCTGCAGGATCGGAAGCAGCGCGTCCCGCGTGCGGCCGTGGCGCTCGACGAGCGCACGGATGTCGTCCTGGAGTTTCTGCTGGCTACCGACGAGCATGGCCGGCCTCCGTTTTCGCGAGCAGCTCGCGCACCTTGCGCAGCAGCTCGGCGGGCGGGACGGGCTTCTCGAAGAAGGCGTCCACGGGCACGAGATCGGCGTCGCTCCCGAACGACATGCCGGTCACCTTGCCCACGCTGGTGAGCATCACGATCGGGAGCGTGCGGCCCGCGCGGCGGATGTCCTGCGCCATCGCGATCCCGTCGTCGGGCTGCTCCATCATCACGTCGAGGACCATGAGCTCGGGGTCGTACGACTCGAGCTCCTTCATGCCGGCGGCGCGGCTCGCGGCGATGCGCACGTCGTGACCTTCCGCCTTCAGGAACAGCGAGAGTGCGTACGTGATATCCGGGTCGTCGTCGACCACGAGAATCCTGGCCATGAGTGACTCTCCCTTCGTTGGCTTCACACGCCTGCGGGTACCGTGCAGGCGAACTCGATACGAAACGTGGTGCCGGCCCCTTCGCGGCTCGACACCGTGACCTGCCCGCGCCACCGCTCCACGAGGTGGCGCACGATCGCGAGGCCCAGCCCGGTGCCGGATTCCTCGACCGCGCGAGCGTTGGGCGCGCGGTAGAACTCCTGGAACAACTGCGTCAGCGATTCCTCGGGAATGCCGATCCCGGTGTCGGTGACGTCGAGGCGGGCACGGCCGTCCTCCGACGCGAGCGACACGAGCACGCTGCCTTCCTTCGTGTACTTCACGGCGTTGCTCACGACGTTGCTCACGATCCGGTCGAGATCCACGGCGTCGCACTCGACCCACACCGGCTCCTCGGGCAGCCGGCACACGAGCGACACACCCTTCTCCTCGGCCACGGTGCGGAAGCGCTCGGCCGCGTCGTGCGTCGAGGCCGCGAGATCGAGCGTGCGCGGCTGCGCGGTCGCGAGGTCGGCCTTGCCCGCCGCGAGACTCAGCAGGTCGTCGACGAGCGTGTGCAGCGAACGGAGCCGGCGCTGCGCACGCTCGAGCAGTTCGTTCTGCTCGGCGTTCAGCGCGCCCGCGTAGCCGCCGGACAACGTGAGCAGCAGGCTCTCGGTGACGCGCACGGGCGAGCGCAGTTCGTGCGTGGTCATGCGCAGGAAGCGCGACTTGTCGCGGTCGAGCTCGGCGAGCAGCCGGTACGCCTTCGCGTGCTCGATCGCGACGCCGCCCTGCGCGGCGACCGCCTGCAGGAACTCGACGTCCTCCTCGCCGAAGCGATGGCCGGGCGAGCCGTACGCGCGCAGCACGCCGAGCGCGCCGCTGCGCCCCGGGATCGCGACGCTCAACATGGTGGCGATGCCTTCCTCGCGCACGCGTTCGGCGTGCCACACGCGCTCGTCGGTGGTCACGTCGCGCACGTGCGTGACGCCGTCGTGCAGCGTGTCGCGATCGAGCCGCGAGCGCGCCATCTCACCCGGCACCTCGAGCCGGTAGTCCTGGCTCAGTCCCCAGCTCGCGGCGAACTCGACCTGCGAGCCCGCGCCGTCGAGCAGGCGGATCGCGGCGGCGCGGCAACCGAGCACGTGCGCGCCCGCTTCGCAGATTCGCTCGAGCACTTCGTCGAGATCGAGCGACGACGCGATGTCGCGCACGCCGTCGTACAGGCTGCCGAGCTCGGTCTCGCGGCGGCGCAGGCGGCGCGCGATGCTCATGCAGCAGTACGCGAGCACCCAGCACGCGACCGCGAAGAACGACACCGACGCGAGCACGAACACCGGATCGTGGTGCCGCGGAGGCTGCAGGATCGCGACGTGCGGCGACACCCCGGCGAACTCGAGCGCCGCGACGAGCGCGACGAGCCCGGGCGCGAGTCCGACGTACAGGAAGCCGAGCTTGTGCGGCAGCAGCAGCGACGCGATGGCGATGTGGAACAGGAAGAACACCGCGACCGGGCTCTCGGCGCCGCCGGTGAGCGACATGAGTTCGGCGATCGTGATCCAGTCGAGCGCGATCTGCAGCCGCGTGAAGCGTTCGAACATCGCGGTGTCGCCCGCGCGGCGGCGGCGCAGCCACCAGAGGATGAAGAAGAGCCCGGCGTTGTACGCGAGGATCGCGAAGCCCGTCGCCGTGAGCCGGGCCGCCGGCAGCGGCGCGCCGAGCACGCTCGCCGCGAGCGGCGCACCGAGCACGACCGCCGCGCCCGCGAGCCAGCGCAGCGAGATGAGCCAATCCACGCTGCGGACCAGTTCCTGCTGAACGAGCGGCACGCGGTGCGCGAGGCGCTTCATCGCGCCACCTCCGGCGAAGCGTTCGCCGCACCCAACCCGCACTCCAGCTCGACCGTGAACGTCGCGCCGCAGCCCGGCTCGCTGTCCACGCGCACGCCGCCGCCGTAGAGCGCCGCGAGACGGCGCACGATCGAAAGTCCGAGCCCGCTGCCGTCCACGTGCGCGTTGCCCGCGGTGCGGATCCGCACGAACTCCTGGAAGAGCCGCGCGGCCTCCTCACGCGTGAGCCCCGCGCCGGTGTCCGCGACCTCGAGCGTCGCGCGCTCACCCGCTCTCGCGATCGTCACGTCCACGCGCCCGCCGTCGCGGTTGTACTTCACCGCGTTCGACAGCAGGTTGTGCAGGATCATGTCGATCTCACCGCGGTCGGCGGCGAGCACGACCGGCGTGCCCGCATGCAGTTCGAGCGTGATCCCGCGCGCGGCCGCGGGACCCGCGACGGTCTCCATCGCGGCGGCGGCGGCCTCCGCGAGGTCCACGTCCGCGAGCCGGCGATCGAGATGCCCGGACTCGATGCGCGTGAGATCGAGAAGGTCGCGGATCATGCGCTGCATGCCGCCGAGCCGCGCGTGGCAGCGCTCGAGCACGCCGTCGTACGCCGCGATCTCGGGACCCAGCGCGCGCGTGCTCAGGATGTCGAGCGACGACGTCACCGCGGCGAGCGGCGCCTTGAGTTCGTGCCCGAGCACGCGCACGAACTCGAACCGCACCTGGCGCTTCTCGTCGGCGAGGCGTCGCGCCTGCCGCGCGAGCAGCAGCCGCGACGACGCTTTCGTGAGCACGGCACGCAGTTCGTCCGGCGTGAAGGGCTTCGCGAGGAAGTCGAACGCGCCGCGCTGCGTGGCCGTGACGGCGGTCTCGATCGTCGCGTACGCGGTGATCATCACGACGAGCAGGTCGAGATGGCGCTTCGCGAGCTCGTCGAGCACCTCGAGCCCGCTCAGGCCCGGCATCTTGTGATCGAGCAGCAGCAGGTCGGGCGGCGTCCGCGCGACGTGCTCGAGCGCGGCCTCGCCGGACTCGGCGGCATCCACGACGAACGCGATCTCGACGCCCAGCTCGGGCAGCGAGACGTGGCACTCCCGCAGCGCGCGCGTCACCGCGAGCCGCATGCCGGCTTCGTCGTCCACCACGAGTATGCGAAGCGTTTCCATGGCCGCCTGCCTGGCGGCGCCCGACCCAACGAGCGTCAGCCCTTCCGGGGAATCGTGACGGTGAACGTACTGCCCGTGGGCCCCTGCTCCGGGTCGGAACGCGACACCACATGAATGTCGCCGCCGTGCAGCTTGACGATGCCGTAGCTGACGGACAGTCCGAGACCGGTGCCCTTGCCCATGGGCTTGGTCGTGAAGAACGGATCGAAGAGACGCGGCAGGTGTTCGGGCGCGATGCCCGTGCCGGTGTCCTCGACTTCGAACGTGACGCGCTGCGCTTCGTCGGACATGCGCAGCGTGATGACGCCGCCGTTCGGCATCGCGCCGACGGCGTTCGACAGCAGGTTCGCGAGCACCTGCACGATCTGGTCGCGATCGAGTTCGGCCGTCGCGTCCGCGAGACGGCGTTCGGTGCGCACGGTGACGCCGGCCGGGATCGTGGTCGCGCGCAGCGCGAGGTCGGCGATCTCGGGACACGTCACACGGGCGCGCGCGAGCTTGTTCTGGCGAGCGAAGTGGAGCAGGCCGGAGACGATGCGCTTGCAGCGCTCGGCTTGCTCGGTGATGAGGGCGAGGTCTTCCACAATTCCGGCGCCTCCGGCGCCGTCGTATCCCGGGAAGCCCGCGGGTGTGCCGGCGCCGTTCGCCGTCGCGCCGAGCTTCGCGCGGCATTCGTCGAGCAGCAGGTGCGAGTACATGAGCACGATGCCGAGCGGGTTGTTGACCTCGTGCGCGATGCCGGCGGCGAGCTGGCCCATGCTCGCGAGCTTCTCGGACTGCACGAGCGCTTCCTGCGCCGCCGCCAGTTCGCGCAGCGTGATGCGCAGCTGCTCGATCGTGTGCGGCAGGCACATGGCCGACTCGGCCAGGTTCTCGTGGATCGCGATCGCGTGCCCGACGCACGAGTCGTAGCCGCACGCGCCGCAGTTCAGTTCGTCGGACGCGCTCGCCTTGCCCATGCGAGCGAGGATCGCTTCGACGGTCTCACGTTGCGGCGTGCCGATGCGCTGGTCGTGCGCGTGCCACTCGCGCCGCAGGTTCACGCTCTCGAACAGCGTCATCTGCGCTTCCCAGTTCTCGCGATCGAGCGCGTGCAGCCGCGCGGCGACGTGCGCGCGCACCTGCGCCTGCTTCTGGAACAGCGACCGCTCGCTCGTCATCCCGGGGCCCGACACGCAGCCTTCGCAGCACAGCGCTTCGAGCAGGCGCGCGCCGAGATCGCCCGCGGCGAACTCGCGCACGCCTTCCACCAGATGGCGCCGCCCCTGCGTCGCGATCACTTCACCCGTGAGCAGGTCCTCGTCCATGCCCGCGGCGCGCACGATGCCGCGGCTCACCGGGAACAGTCCGCCGAGGCCGCCGTGCGGCGGATCGAAGTCGCGCGCGGTCGCGTCGCCGAACGCGACGCCGCCTTCGGCGAGCATCTGGCGCAGCTCGCCGAACGTGAGCACGACGTCCACCTCGCCCGCGACCTCGGGGTCCTGCGCCTCGAGCTTCTTCGCGATGCACGGCCCGAGGAACACGACCGCGAGCGCCTCGCCGTGCAGCTTCCGCATCACGCGCGCCATCGCGATCATCGGCGACACGATCGGCGCGAGCGCCGCCGTCTGAGCGGGCGCGTGGCGCTCCACGTAGCGCGCGGTCGCCGGGCACGTGGTCGAGATCCAGCGGCGTTCCGGATCCTCGGCCAGCAGCCGCGCGTACTCGCGCGCGACGAGGTCGGCGCCGAACGAGACTTCCGCGGCGTAGGTGAATCCCAGCGCCCGCAACGTGCCTGCGAGCGCGGCGCCGCCGGCGCCGGGGAACTCCGCGGGGAAGCTCGGCGCCACGATCGCCGCGACCTCGCGGCCCGACGCGATCAACGCGCGCGCTTCGTCCACGCTGCTGCGCAGGAGCTTGGCGTGCTGCGAGCACACGCGCACGCAGTTGCCGCACGCGATGCAGCGCTCGGCGATGACGCGCGCCTGTCCCTCGGTGATCCGGATCGCCTTCACCGGGCACTCCCGCACGCACGCGTAGCACATGCGGCAGCGTTCGGTGACGGTGGTGATGAAAGCGGTGCTCACGGCGACACTCGGTCCCCGCTCGGCGGGGCTCAGTAGACCTTGGTGCTCATCGTGATGTCGTTCCAGATGTCCTGGACCGTCCGCGTCATCACGCGACGGCGGTCCTGGTACCACGTGTGAAGCAGGTAGTGCGCCTTCTCCGAATACGGCCGCTCGAGGAAGTCGCGGTACAGCGCTTGGACCTGCGGGTTCGCGTGCGACTGGCGGCGCGGACGCGCACGGTCGATGCCGAACAGCGTCTCGCGGCGCTTGAGCGCGTGCGGCAGGTACGCCTTCTTGGACCGCAGCGTGCCGCCGCCGTCCACGCATCCGCCGGGACAGGCCATGATCTCGATGAAGTCGAAGTCCGCGGTGCCCGCGAGCACCGCCTCGACGATCTGGCGCGTGGGCTTGAGCCCGTGCGCCATCGCCACCTTCACGGTGCCGATCGCGCCGCCCAGATCGAGCGTCGCGCTGCGCACGCCGTCGAACCCGCGCAGCGCCTGCAGCTCGACGGGCTCCAGCTCCGTGCCGTTGATCGCGTGGTACATCGTGCGCACGGCCGCTTCCATGACGCCGCCCGTCGTGCCGAAGATCACGCCGGCGCCGGACGAGTCGCTCATGTACGGGTTGTCGAACACCGACGGCTCGATCGCCGCGAAGTCCACGCCCTCGCGCCGCAGCAGCCGCACGAACTCGCGCACGGTGAGCACGACGTCGATCTCGGGCACTTCACCGTGCCGCAACTGCGCGCGCACGGCTTCGTCCTTCTTCGCCGTGCACGGCATGAGCGAGATCACGCGGATGCGCGACGCGTCGAGGTTCATCTTCTCGGGCAGCCACGTCTTCGCGAGGATGCCGAGCACCTGCTGCGGCGACTTGGTCGACGACAGGTGCGGCAGGATCTCGGGGTAGTGCGTCTCGGCGAAGTTGATCCACGCCGGGCAGCACGACGTGAACGTCGGACGATGGCCCTCGCCGAGCCGGCGCAGCAGCTCGGTGCCCTCTTCCATGATCACGACGTCGGCGGCGAAGTTCGTGTCGAGCACGACGTCCGCGCCGATCCGCCGCAGCGCGGCGACGATCTTGCCTTCCACGTTCGTTCCCGGCGGCAACCCGAACTCCTCGCCGAATCCCACGCGCAGCGCGGGGCGAACTGGAAGACCGTGACGACGTCGGGATCGTTCAGGAAGTCGACGACCTTCTCGACCTCGTCGCGCTCACCGAGCGCGCCGGTCGGGCACACGAGCACGCACTGCCCGCACGTGACGCACGTCGAGTCGCGCTGCGAGAGCCCGTCGCGCAGGCCGACCGCCGTGTCCTGGCCGGTGCCGGTCACGACGAGCGCGTCCACGCCCTGCCCGTCGCGGCACATCGTGATGCAGCGCTGGCAGCGGATGCACTTCGTCATGTCGCGGATCAGCGCGGGCGACGAGTCGTCCACGGGCCGAGCGGCGACGCGCGACGGCGTGAAGTAGCGGTTCGTGCGCAGGCCCACGTACTGCGCCACGTCCTGCAGCTCGCAGTTGCCGTGACGGATGCACGTCGCGCAGTCCTGATGGTGGTCGGCGAGCAGCAGCTCGACCTGCAGCTTCTGCAGTTCGCGCACGCGGCGCGAGCGCGTGCGGACGTCCATGCCGTCCTGCACGGGCGTGTTGCACGCGGTGACGATCATCGGATCCGTCGCGCCGGAGGCGAGCACTTCGACCACGCACACGCGGCAGGTGCCCGGCGTGTGATCGAGGTCGTCCATCTCGCAGAGCGTCGGCACGTGCACGTCGTGGCGGCGGGCGCACGAGAGCAGCGTTTCGCCTTCGCGCGCTTCGCGCGCCTCGCCGTTGATCGTGACCGTGAACGTGCGGCCGGAGAGCACCGGAGGAGGAGTGAAAGTGGCGCACATGGCTCAGGCCGCTCCTTCCGGAATGGGTTGCGCGGTGACGACGGAATACACGCGGTAGCAGCGCAGGCAGCGGCGGGCTTCGCGGTACGCGTCCTCGGCGCAGATCGTCTGCTCGACTTCCTCGAACATCTGCTTGCGCACTTCGGGATCGAGCTCGGGGTGGTGCACGCGATACTGCGGGCGCACCGGGAACTCGACGCTGTCCGACGCCAGCATTTCGTGATGGTTCAGCAGCTGGCGCATGCGCGAGCGCGGCGCGAAGCGGATGTGCCCGTGCCGCAGCCAGTCGTCGATGCTGCGCGCGGCCTTGAGCCCCGCGGCCATCGCGTGAATCAGCGTGGACGGCCCCGTCGCGCAGTCGCCACCCGCGAACACGCCGGTGCGCGACGTGGAAAGCGTGGCGGGATCGGCGGCGATGCAGTTCCAGCGGTCGAACGCGATTCCGTCGGCTTCGGTCAGCGCGCCCTTGCGCACCTGCTGCCCGATCGCGGCGATGAGCGTGTCGCACTTCAGCACGCGCGCGCTGTCGGGCACGGGCTCGACGCCGCGACGGCCCTTCGCGTCCGGTTCGGTGACGCGCATGTCCGTGAGCTCGACGCCCGTCACGCGCCCGTCCTCGGACAGGATGCGCGCGGGGTTCGTGAGGAAGTGGAACGTGATGCCTTCCTGCTCGGCCGCCTCGATCTCGGTGTGGTCCGCCGGCATGTCCGCGCGCCGTGCGGCGGTAGACCACGTGCACGTCGCGCCGCGCCCATGCGCAGCGCCGAGCGCGCGCAGTCCATGGCCACGTTGCCGCCGCCGACGACGACGACTTCGCCGGACAGCGCGTGCGTGTGCAGCCCGGCGACGTGATCGTGCACCTGCAGCAGGAACGCGATGCCGGGCTCGTAGCCCTTGAGCGACGTGTCCTCGCCCTCGACGCCCAGGCGCGAGCCCTGCTGGCAGCCGAGCGCGAGGAACACCGCGCGGTAGCCGCGCGCGAACAGGTCGTCGATCGTGTAGTCGCGGCCCAGCTCCTCGCCGTAGCGCATGCGCGCGCCGAGCGACGTGAGGATGCCGGTCTCGTTGCGCAGCACGTCCTTCGGCAGGCGATAGCTCGGAATGCCGATCGCGGCCATGCCGCCCGCGACTTCCATCGCCTCGAGCACGTCCACGTGATAGCCGTGCAGCAGCAGGTGGTACGCGCACGAGACGCCCGCGGGGCCGGCGCCGACGACGGCGACGCGCATCTCCGGCGGCAGCGGCTCCTGCACCATCTCGCGGTTGAACTGCAGCGCCGCGGGCCCCTTCTGCTGGTCGGCGACGAAGCGCTTGAGCGTCTTGATGCCGACCGCTTCGTCGACCAGGTTGCGGCGGCACGCCATCTCGCAGAAGCGCACGCACACGCGGCCGCACGTGGCGGCCATCGGGTACTTCTGCAGGATCACGCCGAGCGCGTGCGCCGGGCTTGCCGTCGCGCACGTAGTCGATGTAGCGCGGCACGTTCACGCGCGACGGGCACGCCTCGATGCACGGCGCGGTCAGGTAGGTCATGCCGTGCTGGCGCGGGCCCGGGGCTTCCGCGCGCTCGCGTTCGAGCACGTCGCGGAAGTGGCGCAGCGCGCCGAGCAGCGCGACGGCGCACGTGCGGCCGAGCCCGCACAGGCTGGTCTCGGCCATCTGCGCGCCGAGCGCCTCGATCTCGTCGAACGTGAGCGCCGAACCTTCGCCGCGGCGGATGCGGCCGAGCGCTTCGCGCACGAGCGCGGTGCCCATGCGGCACGGCGTGCACTTGCCGCACGACTGGTCGGCGGCTTCGTCGAGGTAGTGCCAGAGCGCGTCGGTCAGGTGCGCGCTCTCGTCGAAGATGAGGAATCCACGATCGCCGAAGAACGCGCGAATGGGATTGCCGTCGTTGAACTGCTCGAAGTCGCGAAGCTCCGGCCATTCCGGCACGGACTCCGGCGCGCATCCACGATGATCGTGGACGATCCCGTCCCACACCCCGTACATCACGCGAGCCATCAGCCTGTCCTCGCGGCCGGATGGCCGCCACGGTGGGCGAGAGGCGCCGGCGTACCGCCGGTGTGACAGGGGAACCTCTCGCGCCGCCGCGAGTGTGGTGAAGCGCCCGGTGGGAGCCCTTCACTCGTGGACGATGCGCACGCTCACGTGAGCCTGCTGTTCACCGTCGCGCCACGAACGTTATCGGCCTTCACGCACGAGCGTCAAAGCCGGACTCTCTCGCCGGATGCGAAATCGCCGCATTTGGCGCGGTCGTGACGCGTGTCCGGCATTCGCAACGTCTCGTGTTGGGAGGCCGTGCACGATGCGAAAGCACGAACGATTCGTGGTGCCTTCGTGAACGCGCTGATACGTTCGCCGGTGGCGCGAAGGGCTCGACACGAAACTGTGGTGGGCCGAAGGACGCGCCGATGACGAAGACATCACCTGTGACTTTCTCTCGCTCGGGCTCGTGCGCCCATGCGGCGCCACGAGCGGGCACCCTGGGCCGGCGCGCGTGACGCCCGGCACATCGCGCTCCCGCGCACTCCACGGCTGGGCGTTTCGCCGAGGATTCATGCGTTCCCCCCGCTTCGCTTCCGCGTGTTGTGCGATCGTGCTCGCCGCGTCGCTGCTGCTCGTTCCCGCCTTGCCGTATGCCGCAACGCTCGCGGGCCGCGTCGTGTCCCGCGACGGCGGCGCCCCGATCGCGGGCGCGCTCGTGCGTCTCGCCGAAAGCGGCGCCTCCGCGCGCACCGGCGCCGACGGACGGTATGCGTTCGCGTCGCTCTCCCCCGGACGCTGGACCGTGCTCGCGCACCACGTCGCGTGGTCCGATGCAGCACATTCGGTCGAGCTCACCGAGGGCGGCGGCACGCTGGACTTCTCGCTCGCGCCCGCCGTGCACACGGCGGACGAAGTGATCGTCGAGAGCGCGCGCACGTCGTTCACGCTGCGGCACTCGCCGTGGCCTGCGGGCGTGCGGACGGCCGAACAGCTCGCCTCGCGCACCGTGGTGACGCCGGCCGAGCAGGCCGCGGCGCTCCCGGGCGTCGCGCTCGTGCGCGACGGCGCGTGGCAGACGAACGTGTCCATTCGAGGCATGGGGCGCGCGAGCATCGTGTCGCTCGTGGACCACACGCGCATCGAGACCGCGCAGGACCTGGCCGGCGCGCTGTCGCTCGTGAACGACGCCGACTTGGAGCGCGTCGAAGTCATGAAGTCGCCGGGCTCGGTGCTGTTCGGCACGGGCGCGCTGGGCGGCGCCATCCAGCTGATCACCCGCCGCGCGCCATTCGGCCCCGGCGCCGCGTGGAGCGGCACCTGGAGCGAAGGCGTGACGAGCGCCGACGAGGGCGTCGCGCATCACGCGTCGCTCGAGCGCTCGGCCGCGCGCACCGCGTTGCGCCTGAGCGGCTCGTACCGCGACGCCGGGCTCACCGCCACGCCGCGCGGCGACCTGCCGAACTCGCAGTACACCGACTGGAGCGGCAACGCGTCGCTCGGCGTGCGCACGCGCGGCGAGCAGTCGCTGTTCGCGTCGTGGCAGCGGTCGCAGGCCGAGAACACCGGCATCACCGGCGGCTCGCCGTTCACCGCGACCGCGACGGCGACCTACCGGCTCGCGCGGCGCGAACGCTTCGCGCTCGAATACGCGCTGCCGCACCTCGCGCGGGCGCTGCCCATGCTCACGCTGCGCGCGTCGCATCAGGACATCGTGCGCAACGTGGAGGTCGTGCAGAGCCCGACCGTCACGGTGACGCCTCACGCCACGCACAAGACCACCAGCGCGCAGGTCGAGGCGCGGCTGCAGCCGTCGCCGCGGCATCTGCTCACCGTCGGCGCCGAAGCGTGGCAGCGCGTGCTCGACAGCCGCCGCGAGCGCCGGCTCGCCGCGCAGAACCGCATCGTCGGCGAACGTCCGGTGCCGCACGCCTCGCACACGAGCGCGGGAGTGTTCGCGCAGGACGACTGGTCGCCCGTGACCGACCGCGTGCGCGTCACGCTCGGCGCGCGCACCGACTGGAGCCGCACGCGCAACGACCGCACGCTGAACCCGGAGTGGGTCACCATCGGCGGCGTGCCGCAGGCGCCCGTGCCGGGGCAGGCCGTGCTGTGGAACGCCGGCGTCGTGCACGACGCGTCGTGGGACGCGAGCGCCGGCCTGCACGTGCAGGCGACGCCGCGCGTGGGCGCGCGCGTGCTCGTCGCGAGCGCGTACCGCACGCCGTCGCTGGAGGAGCGCTTCCAGTTCCTCGACCTCGGCAGCAGCCTGCGCGTGGGCAATCCCGCCCTGGCGCCGGAACGCGGACTCACCGTGAACGGCGGCGCGCGCTTCGAAGCCGGCGGCACGACGCTCGACGCCGACCTCTTCTTCAACTCCCTCGCCGACATGGTCGCGGAGGAGCCCGGAACGTTCGAGGGCCGCGCCGCGTTCGTGAAGCGCAACGTGGCGCGCGCGCGGCTGTACGGCGGCGAGCTGTCGCTCGAGCAGCGGCTCACCGAACGCGTGGCGCTGTCCGCGTCGCTCGCGCAGGTGCGCGGCGAGGACCTGACCGCGCACACCGAACTCGCGCAGGTCGCGCCGCTGTCGGCGCGCGGGGGAATCGAGGCCGACGCGCGGCGCGCGGGCACGTGGCGGATCGAGTGCGTCGCCTCGCATGCGCAGGACCATCCGGGTCCGGGCGAGACCGTGACCGCGGGCTGGACCGCGTGGAACGCCGCGTGGTCGAGCGCGCCGATGGCGCTGGGCCGGGCACGCGCGCGCCTGCGCTGCGGCGTGGACAACGCGTTCGACCGCGCCTACCGCCAGCACCTGTCCACGCTGCGCGGGATCGTGAAGCTCGAGCCCGGCCGCAACGTGCACGCCTCGCTCACGGTGGAGCTGCCATGAACTGGTTCGCGCTCGCCAGCATTTCGGCGCTGCTCTCGGCTGCCGCCGCGGTCGCGCAGAAGCGCGTGCTCTTCCGCACCGCCGCGCTCGAGTTCGCGTTCCTCGTGAGCGTCGTGACGCTCGCGCTGTCGGCGTGGGTGCCCGCGAAGCTCGACGTGTTCGCGTTCGATTCGCGCACGCTCGCGCTGCTGGCGTTCAAGAGCGTGATCAGCGGCGTCGCGTTCCTGCTCGTGATGAAGGCGCTCGAGCGCAACGAGCTCTCGAATGCGCTGCCCATGCTCGGGCTCACGCCCGCGCTCGTCGCGGTGCTCGCGCAGTTCGTGCTGCGCCAGCCCATGCGCGGCGCCGAGTGGGGCGCGCTCGCGCTCATGGTCACCGGCACCACGCTGCTCGAATCGCGCGACGGTGCCGCGCTCACGCAGTCGTGGCGCGACGCCTGGCGAGACGGCCGGCACAAGTACGTCGCGGGCGCGCTGGCGCTGTTCGCGTTCAGCGCGATCGCCGACAAGCTGCTCGTGAGCGGCATGAAGGTGCCGCCGTTCGTGGTGCTGTTCCACCAGCACGTCATCTACGTGGCGCTCTTCGGCGCGATGCTCGCCGTGCGCCGCACGACGTTCGCGACGCTCGCCGCGCGCACGCGCGAGCACTGGCCGCTCCTGCTCACGATCGGCCTGCTCACGATCGGCTACCGCTGGTTCCAGCTGCTCGCGACCAAGGCCGGGCCCGTCGCGCTCGTGCTCGCGACCAAGCGCACGTCCATCGTGTACGCCTCGCTCGCGGGCGGCTCGCTCTTCAAGGAGCAGCGCGTGCTCATCCGCGTGGCGGGCGCGGCGCTGATCGTGGCCGCGGGCTTCCTGCTGCTCGGGCGCGAATAGCGCGCTCGGACGGCGGCCTACAGCACGTCGACCGGGTCCACGTCCGCCATCACGCGCACGCGCAGCTTGCGCCCGGGCTCTTCCGCCCACGCGATCGCCGCGGCGGCCGCGGCGCGCACACGCGCGGCGTCGTGACCCTTGAGCAGCAAGTGCCAGCGGTGCTGGTTGCGCAGCCGCGCGAGCGCCTGCGGCGCGGGACCGAGCACGGTGACGCCGTACTCCTCCGCCACCGCGTGCGCGCGTTCGGCGAGCGCGTTCGCCGCCGACTCGACTTCGGATTCGTCGGGCCCCGACACGAGCAGCGCGACCATGCGCGAGAACGGCGGGTATTCCACCTCGCGCCGCTCGGCGAGCACTTCCTTCACGAACGCCGCGGTGTCGCCCGTCGCGACCGCGGCGATCGCGGGATGGTCCGGCGTGCACGTCTGCACGAGCACTTCGCCCGGGCGCTTGCCGCGGCCCGCGCGCCCCGACACCTGCACGAGCAGCTGCCACGTGCGTTCGGCCGCGCGGAAGTCCGGCAGGTGCAGCGCCACGTCGGCGTCGAGCACGCCCACCAGCGTGACGTTCGGGAAGTCGAGCCCCTTCGCGATCATCTGCGTGCCCAGGAGGATGTCCGCTTCGCCGCGCGCGAACGCCTCGAGGATCTTGGCGGGCTCGTCGCGGTCGCCGCGCGCGACGTCGGTGTCGAGCCGCAGCACGCGCGCCTTGGGGAACTTCTGCGCGAGCTCGCGCTCGACGCGCTGCGTGCCCGCGCCGCCGAAGCGCAGCAGCGGCATCTTGCAGTCGGGGCACTGCTGGTAAGCCGGCTGGCGGTGATCGCAGTAGTGGCAGCGCAGCTCGAGCGGGTCCGAGTGCAGCGTGAGCGTGATGTCGCAGCGCTCGCACTCCGGCGTCCAGCCGCAGCCGCGGCACTGCACGTGGTGCGAGTGCCCGCGGCGGTTGAGCCACAGCAGCGACTGCTCGCCGCGCTCGAGCCGCTCGGTGACGGCCGCGAGCATCGGCCGGCTGATGAGCCCGCTCGCCGAGTTCTCGCGCCGCAGGTCCACGATGCTCACGGTGGGCAGCGGGCGCTTGTCCACGCGGTCGGGCAGCGCGAGTCGCGCGTACTTGCCGCGCGCGGCGTTGGCGAGCGATTCGAGCGCGGGCGTCGCCGAGCCGAGCACGACGGGGATGCCGAGCATCTGCGCGCGCCGCACCGCGACGTCGCGTCCGTGGTAGCGCAGCTTCTCGCTCTGCTTGTACGCGCCCTCGTGCTCTTCGTCGACGATGATGAGCTTGATGTTCGGCAGCGGCGCGAACACCGCCGAGCGCGCGCCCACCACCACGTCGAGCGCGCCGCGCCGCGCCAGCTCCCAGTTGCGCCGGCGCGTGCCGACGCCGAGGTACGAGTGCAGCAGTTCGACACGCCCGCCGAAGCGCGTGCGGAAGCGCTCGACGATCTGCGAGCCGAGCGCCACTTCGGGCACGAGCACGAGCGCCTGCCCGCCGGCTTCGCGCGCCGCGCGCGCCGCGCGCAGGTAGACCTCGGTCTTGCCGCTCGCCGTGACGCCGTGCAGCAGGAACGGCTGGAAACCGCCCTTGGCCACGGCCTTCTCGACCGCCGCGGTCGCCGCCCGCTGGGCGGCCGTCAGCGTGACGCGCTCGGGCATCGCCATGCCCATCACGTGGTCCTCGACCGCGCCCTTGCGCGCGCGGCTGCGCGCGAGCCCGTCCTGCCCGCCCGGCAGCGCGGCCGCGATCGCTTCGCCCGGCGGGGCGAGGTAGTACTCGGCCACCCAGCGCGCGAGCGCGATCAGGTGCGGCGTGAGCACGGGCGCGCCCAGCACCTTGTCGATCGGGTTCACCTTGTCCGGGTTCAGCTCGGTCGTCTTCGTGCGCTCGACGATCACGCCGCGCATGCGCCGGTTGCGGAACTTGAGTTCGACGGACGCGCCGGGCACGGCGGCGCCGTCCAGCTCCGCGGGGACGCGGTAGGTGAAGAGCTGGCGGGCGGGGACCGAGAGGGCGACGAGTGCGAAGGACATGGCGTGCATCCGGCGGGGGCGCGTGTGCCGGGCGCCGCGTGCGTCGCGGCCGGCCCGGGGCGCGCAATGTGGCACAGACGCGCGGCCGGGGTCACGCACGAGCCCGGGCAGCGGCGCGCATGCCCGAAAACACCCGAGCCTCGCGCCCTTTCGGGAGCGAGGCTCGAATGGTGTGACCCCAGAACTCGGGTGCGTCAGGCCTGCATGCGCTGCTGCGCGGAGCCCTGACCCAGGATGGCGTTGATCCGCTCGACGAGCTTGCGCGGGCTGAACGGCTTGGTGATGTAGTCGTCCGCGCCGACTTCGAAGCCCACCTTCTGGTCCACGTTGCGGCCCTTGGCCGACAGCAGGATCACCGGAATGTGCTTCGTGCTCTCGTCGGCCTTGAAGAGCTTGCAGGTCTCGTAGCCGTCGAGCTTCGGCATCATGATGTCGAGCACGATGAGGTCGGGCTTCTCGGCGCGCGCCTTTTCGAAAGCCTGCTCGCCATCCAGCGCCGTCAGGACCTCGTAGCCTTCCATGCCGAGGCTGAAGTCCAGGATGTGGACGATGTAGATCTCGTCATCCACGACCAGGATCTTGCCCTTCGCCATGCCCGTCACCTCCTGAGCCGATCCGTTCCGTGATCGGCGGTCGAAAACAGCACTGCCGGGTCTACCCGGCGGTTCGCATACGTGCCCGGTATCGGCCGTGCAGGTTGCGACCTTGAGTGCCTGTTGCCCACTTCTTAAGCGGCCTCGCGCAGCTCCCCTTCCCGCTCCAGCACCTTCAGGAAGGCCTCGACCACCTCGTAATCGAACTGGCGGCCGCACTCGCGGCGCAGTTCGGCGGCGGCCTCGGCCACGTCCCGGGGCGCCCGGAAGGGCCGCGGCGTGGTCATGCTTTCCCAGGCGTCCACGACGGCCAGGATGCGGCTGCCGAGCGGGATCGAGTCGCCGGTCAGCCCGCGCGGGTAGCCGGTGCCGTCCCAGCGTTCGTGGTGTCCCAGGATGTAGTCCCGCACGACGCCCAGGTACTCGAGCGGGCGCAGGATCTCGATGCTCACTTCGGGGTGCGCGGTCACGGCGCTGCGCTGCTTCTCGTCGAGCCCGCCCGGATGCGCGGTCTCGGCCTCGAGCCGCACCATGCCCACGTCGTGGATGCTCGCGACGTAGCCGATCACGTCCACGTCCGCCGGCGACATGCCCAGCTCGCGGGCCACGGCGCGCGCGCGCTTCATCTGGCGGCGTCCGCCGAGCGAGAAGTCGCGCTTGAGCTTCGTCATGCAGCGCACGGCCTCGAGCGCGTCCTCGACCACGCGACGGCTGTCCGGGTACGCGCAGGCGCGCTCGATCGCGCTGCCCACGCGCTCGGTCAACATGGCGAGCAGCGCCAGGTCGTCCTCTTCGAACGCCTCGCCGTTGAGCTTGTTGTTCACGTTCACCACGCCGATCACTTCGCCTTCCACACGGAGCGGCATGCAGAGGAGCGACTTCGTGTGGTACTGCGGGTGATTGAGGCGGCGGAAACGGCGGTCGGTCTCGATGTTCTCGACGAGCACCGGACGGCCCCACGCGGCGACCGCGCCCGCGACGCCGGAGCGCAGCGTGGTGCGGCGGCCTTCGACGCTCATCGGGTCGAGCCCGACGGACGCCGCGAGGAACAGGTCACCACGGTCGGGATCGACCAGCACGAGCGAGACGATGCCCGCGTCGAGCGTGGCCGCGACCATCTCGACGATCGCGTCGAACAGTTCGGCGAGGTCGGCACGGCCGGCGGTCTGGCGCGCGATGCGGCGTGCGCGCGTGGACGCGACCTGGTGCATGGGCATCGCGACGCAGAAGCGCGCGCCCTGCACGGAGCCTTCCGACACGTGCGGCTGCTCGGCCCACATGCGGCCGCCGTGCAGCTGCGTGATGCTGCGGGCGATCGCGAGGCCGAGGCGCGTGCCTTCGTGCGACGGCTGGCCGCCGGGCAGCTGGCGGCGCGCGCGATAGAAGCCCTCGAACACGAGCGCGAGGTCCTCCGCCGGAAGCGGCGGGCCTTCGTCGGTGATCGAGCAGGTCCATTCCTCGCCGCGCAGCGCGAAGCGCACGCGCACCGTGCCGCCTTCGGGCGAGAACTGGACCGCGTTCTGGATCAGGTTGCCGAGCACGCGACGCACGAGCGCCGTGTCGACGTCGATGCGCGCGTCGGACTCGCACTCGAGCGCGATCGTCACGTCGCGCTTGCCGGCCGTGTCGGAGTGCTCGACGCACACCGTGCGGCCGAGCTCCGCGAGCGACACCGCGGTGAGACGCAGCGTGGTCTCGCCACCCTCGATGCGCGAAAGATCCTGCACGTCGGTCACGAGCCCGGAGAGCCGGTCGCATTCCTCGTCGATCACCTCGAGGAAGCGGCGGCGCGGCGCGTGTTCGTTGTCGAGGTTGTTCGACACGGTCTCGGCGTACGCCTTGATGGACGACAGCGGGCTGCGCATTTCGTGCGCGAGGATCGACATGAGCCCGGACGCCGCGTCCTGCGCGGACGACAGCTTGCGTTCGGCGGCGCCGACGCGGGCGCGCTCCGTGTCGAGCGCGTGCATGAGGTCGATGCGTTCGAGCGCGAGAGCGAGTGCGTCCGCGAGCGCCTGCACGAGCAGGCGTTCGGGCGCGCTCAGCGAGCGGGGCGCGTCGAAAGCGATGAGCAGGAAACCGTAGTGGGTGTTGCCGGCCTCGAGCGGCACGGTGACGAGCGCCTGCGGCGGGCGCTGCCACAGCAGCGTCTCGCGCGCGGCGTGCGGGCCCGCGGCGCCGTCGTCGAACATGGCGCGGTCGTGGCGCATGACCCACTCGACCGGACCACCGTGCTCGGCGAGGTACGGCGTCTCGACGCCGGACTCTTCGTAACGGAACAGCGCGCCGCTGCGCCGGTCGAGCCGGAGCAACCGCGCGTCGGCGGCGTCGAGCGCACGCATCGCGTTCGAGGAGGCGATCCCCCACGACACGCCGAGGTCACCGGTCGTGCGCATGGCGAGCACGGCCTCGGCCAGCAAGGCCAACGCTTCACCCGGCAGTTCCAGCAGACTCGCTCCGCGATGCTTCGCGTCCATGCGTTCTCCCGAGGTCAGGCGACGCTGCGTTCGTCGCCGGATTCCGCGCGGCGGCGGCGCTCACCCACGAGCACGCTGCCCGGGATGCCCTTGCCGTGCGCCTTCAGTTCCTGCGCGATGTCGATCAGTTCCGCGAGGTGGGACACCGGCACGCGGTCGGTGCTCACCAGCGCGATCGTCAGGCTCATGAGCGGGAAGCGCTCCGTCACGTGACGGCGATTCAGCACTTCGACGAAGCCGCGTTCGCGGTCCTCCTCGTCGTACAACTCGCGCGCCGAGGTGTTGAACCATTCGAGGATGTCCTCGCCCAGTTCCTCGGCGAGCTCCGGCGAGGTCAGCACGACGAAGTCGTCGCCGCCGATGTGGCCGACGAAGCCTTCCGGCCCGCCGTGCCGCTGCACGGATTCGGTGAGGATGCGCGCGAGCATCTGGATCGCTTCGTCGCCGCGGGCGTAGCCGTAGTAGTCGTTGAACGCCTTGAAGTGATCCACGTCGAGCTGCAGCAGCGCGAACGAATGACCGTTCGCGAGCCGGCGCTTGATCTCGTCGTTGATGGAATGATTGCCGGGCAGGCCGGTGAGCGGACTCGCGGCGCGCTGCTGCGCGCTCCACGCGACGGCGTTGCGCACGCGCAGGAGCAGCTCGTCCTTCGACCACGGCTTGGTGATGTAGTCGTTCGCGCCACCCTCGAGGCCGTGCACCTTGCTGTCGATGTCCGCGCACGCGGTCAGCATGAGGATGGGAATGTGCTTCGTCGTGAACGAGCGGCGCAGGCGGCGGCAGGCTTCATGCCCGTCGAGGCGCGGCATCATCACGTCGAGCAGGATCACGTCGGGCTGCTTCTCTTCCGCGATCTCGACGGCCTCGAGGCCGTCGCCGGCTTCGAGCACGTCGTAGCCCGCGAGCGAGAGCTGCATCTGCAGCACCGTTCGAAGTTCAGGCTCGTCTTCCGCGATCAGGATGCGAGGACGTTCCACTCCGGCTCCCTGGAAGCAAATCCGGTTCGTACGCAGGGGAGCGGATGCCCCCGCCGTGAGGACGCCTCGCGCGAACCGTTGCTCGCGGTCGTTATCGGCCGCTCGCCGCATCGGCTTGCGGGATTTTCCGGGCGCGGAAAGGGGGGGGCTGGCGGACGGCCGGATCACCCCGCCGGCAGGCGGAATCGCCGGAATCTCACCCCAGGTCGAGGCCGGAGGCCTCGAGCGACGCAAACGCATCCAGCTCGGGCCCGGACACCTCGCCGCGGGCGAGGCGCTTGGCCCCGACCAGGGCGATCATCCCGGCGTTGTCCGCGCACAGCCGCGGCGACGGGATCCGCAGGGTGATGCCGCGGCGGTCGCAGGCCGTCGCCAGCGCCGCCCGGAGCGCGCGGTTGCACGCGACGCCACCGCCGAGGCTGAGCGCCTTCGCCCCCACCTCGTCCACGGCGCGCATGGACTTGCCGACCACGGTTTCGACGACCGCCGCCTGGAACGAGGCGGCGACGTCCGCGATCAGCGTGTCGGGGTACGGCGGGTCGCCGAACGGCTTGAGCGCCGTGCCGACCGCCGTCTTGAGACCGGAGAACGAGAAGTCGAAGCCCGGCCGGTCGAGCATCGGGCGCGGGAACGCGAACGCGTCCGCGCGGCCGTTCGCCGCCATGCGGTCAATCACGGGTCCGCCGGGGAATCCCAGCCCCAGCCGCTTGGCGACCTTGTCGTACGCCTCGCCCGCCGCGTCGTCGAGCGTCGCGCCCATCCAGCGGTACTCGCCGAACGCCTTCACCTCGACCAGCTCGGTGTGCCCGCCCGACACGATCAGCGCGACGTGCGGGTACGGCGGCTCGCCGTGCTCGAGCGTGGCCGAGTGCAGGTGCGCCTCGATGTGGTTGACCCCGATCACGGGAATCCCGAGCGCGGCGCCGTACGCCTTGCCGAACGCGAGCCCCACGACGAGCGAACCGACGAGTCCGGGCGCGTGCGTGACCGCGATGGCCGTGAGATCGGAGGGTTGCACGTCCGCCTCGGCGAGCGCGCTCTTCACCATGCGCGGTAGCAGCTCGAGGTGCGCGCGCGACGCCAGCTCCGGCACGATGCCGCCGTAGAGCTTGTGCACGTCCTGCGCGGCGATCAGGTGCGCGCGCAGCGTGACGCCATCCGCGAGCACGGCGACCGACGTGTCGTCGCACGACGTCTCGATGCCGAGCACGAGCGACTCGGGACGGCGCGCGGTCACGATTCCTCCGGCGCGAGCGAGTCGTCGAGCCACTGCAGGTAGCGCGGCGAGCCGGTCGCGATGCGCGTCGCGATGCACTCGGGCGTGTCGTACGGATGCAGCTCGTGCAGGCGCGAGACGAACGCGGTCAGTCCTGCTTGCGCGTCTTCATGAGCACGACCACTTCGCGCTCGTCCTTCACTTCGCCCTCCCAGCGGTAGAGCGAACGCGCGCCGGGCAGGATGTTGGCGCACGCGATCAGGCGCTCGTCCACGAGCACGCGCGCCACGCGGGCGGCGTCGTCTTCGTTCGCGAAAGTCGTGTGGACGAGCAACATCTCGGTCATGACGCGCTCCGGTTCACACGCACCAGCGTGGCCATGAGGTGTTCGAGGAACGACTCGGGGTCGTCGCACAGCCCTTCGTGCACGTCGGAGACCTGGATCATCGTGCTGCGCGGCGACACCAGCCAACGGAAGCGCTCGGCCGCGGACAGCAGCGCGATCGGCCCCCCGGCGGGCGCGCCGTCGGCGACGCGCGACAGGCTCGCCAGATGCGACTCGAGCAGCGCCACGTCGGCGTCCGGCGCGAGCGCCAGCAGCCGCGCGCGATCGAGCTCGATGCCGGCGCGCAGCCATTCGAGCGACCGGCACCACACGATGACGCCCGCGTTCAGCGTCTCTCCGCGCTCCACGCGAGGCACCACGCGGACGATCGCGTACTCAAACGAGCGCGTTTCGGGCACGGTCCGCCTCCGCGGTGAAGGTTTCGGATGCCGCGAGCCGCGCCGTCAGCCACGCCGCGTACGCCGCGCGCGTCGCCGCTGCGTCGCCGGGGCCGTCGGCCGCCGTCAGCCATTCGTCGGGCAGCGCGGCGAGCATGGGTTCGAACGGCGCCGCCGCGAGCTTCGCGCGCATGCGTTCGGCCGCCGCGGCCAGTTGCGTCGCGCGCGGCAGCAGCACGTGCTGCCTCACCGCGGCGAACGCGCTCGCGCTGCTCGCCGCCGCGTTGCCCCACGCGTGATGGAAGTAGAGCGCCGCGCCGTGATCGATGAGCCACAGCGTTTCGCCCACGATCAGCAGGTTGGGATTGCGCGCCGAGCGGTCCACGTTCATGACGAACGAGTCGAACCAGACGAGCGCGCTCGCGAGGTCCTCGGCGATCGCCGGCGGCGCGGCCGGGTCGTACGTGAGCGCGCCGGGCAGGAACGCGAGCCCGAGGTTGGCGCCGTGGCTCGCGCGGAGCAGGTCGCGGATCTCGGGGTCGGGCTCGTTGCGGCCGAACGCCTCGTCGAGGTCGATGCGCGCCAGTTCCGGCACCGCGAAACCGCACGCGCGCGCCAGTTCGCCGCAGATCCATTCGGCCACGAGCGCGCGTGCGCCCTGGCCCGCGCCGCGGAACTTCACGACCCAGAGCCGGCCGTCGGAGGCTTCGACGATGGCGGGCAGCGAGCCGCCTTCCTTGAGCGGCGACACGTAGCGGATGGCCTGGAGGGTGCGCATGGGGGCCAAGCTATGCGGCACGGCGCGCACTGTCCAACGAAGCGAAACGGCCCGGAACCGTCGAGGGTTCCGGGCCGTTCGTGACTCCGTGCGACGAGGCCTACAGCGCGTACGCCTCGATCACGCCGTCGGACTTCTTGAAGTAGAGCATGCCCTCGATCTCGTCCACTTCGTACTCGGGCGTCTTGTCGCCGAGCTGGACCGACGAGACGATCTTGCCGTCCGACTTCGCGACCTTCACGAGGCCCGGGCGCTTCTTGCCGCCCTCTTCGACGCTCGTGAGGATGTAGCGGAAGTCCACACCGGCCGTCGTCGCCTTGAAGCGGCGCGACAGCTCGGGGTTGCCCGACACGTAGTAGGTCTGCGTGCCGCCGTAGCGCTGCGCGCGGTCGTACGCCGCGCCGGCCGCGGCCGCGTTCGAGGCCATCACCGCGACCGTCGTGACGACCTTGATCCAGCCCGCCTGACCGGGAGCGGCGTAGTACGCGCGCCAGTCCTCCTTGCCTTCCTTCGTCAGCTTGAGCAGCGACTGGCTCGAGGTCAGCAGGAAGCCGCCGTCGCGCAGCGACAGCGACGAGGGCACCTCGCCCTCCTTGAACTTGAACTTCGCGAGGATCTGGTCGGTGCCGTCGGCGAGCGCGACCGCGTGCATTTCGTTGTCCGCGCAGATGTAGACGCGGTCACCGTCCACGTCGAACGACGTCGCGTCCTCGAGATCCTTGAACGGCTTCTTCCACACGGACTCGCCCGTCGCGGGGTTCAGCACGTCGATGAACGGCTTGCCCTTCGGCTTGTCGCCGTCCATGAACGACGTGCCGCGCACGACGATGCCCTGCTGCACGATCATCATCTGGCAGGGACGGCCGCGGAAATCCTTCTCCTTCTTCCACAGCAGCTCGCCCGACTTCGCGCTGACGGCCTGCAGGCTCTTCTCGTACGGCACGAAGATGACACCGTCGGCGCTCAGCATGCCGCAGAAGCCGTAGTTCAGCGCCGCGGGCGTCTTGCCCTTGAGCCCGACGCACGCCCACTCCTTGGCGCCCGTCTCGAGGTTGATCTTGATCGGGCCGTCTTCGCTCAGCCAGACGACCATGCTGTTCTCGTCCGGGAACGTCGCGGGCTGGTTGCCGGCGATCGAGAAGCGCTTGAACATGCGGCCGCTGCCCTTCACTTCGAACAGCTGCAGCGGCTTCTCGAACAGTCTCTCCTGCTGCCACTTGATCTCGCCGGTCTCGGTGTCGACGGCGACGGTCATGGGCTTGTTGCCCTTCTTCGCGAGCCCGAAGATCACGAGCATGCGCTTGTGCGCGACCTGGATCTGGCCCGTGCTGCTCAGGATGGGCAGCTTCTCGGAGTCCCACTTCGTCTTGCCGGTCTGCAGGTCGATCACCTCGACGTGCCGGCGCGTGCCGCCCATGCCTTCGCCGATGTCGAGCATGCCGTACGGCGTGTTCTCGAGTTCGTCGAAGTTGCACTCCTTGAACTTCGCGAGGTCCTTGCGCTCCCACAGCACGGAGCCGTCGGCCGGATTGATCACGCGAAGCGCGTCGTCGGACGACACGAGCAGCGTGCCGAGCGACGTGATGCGCTGGAAGGCGATGTCGGTCGTCGTGTACGTCCAGCGCGGGGTCGCGGCCATGGCGGCGACGGGAACGAGAACGGCGCACGCGAGCGCCGCGAGGGTGGTGCGGAACTTCATCGAGGTGTTCCTCCCGGGGAGTGGGGTTGGGGCTTCGGCCCGGAGCGGCCGGTGAAACGTCTACTTGTAGGCGGCGCAGTACCCGATCCAACAGTCGTCGTTGTCGAGCTTCGTGCGCTTGTGGAGCGTGCCGGTGTGCGTACGGGCTTCGGCATCCCAGCCCTCGCTGTACACCTCGAAGTCCGAAAAACCGGCCTCGATCACGCATTCCTGAAGCTCGCGCAGGGTCCACATGCGCCAGTCGTACACGAACGCCCGCGCCATCCGCGGGGCGTCCTTGAACTCGAAATGGATGTAAGCGAGCAGCCTGCGGTCGATCGCGTTGAACGACTTCTGCTCCCAGACGTACGTGAACGGCGGCAGCATCCGGCCGTCCGGCGTGTTCGTCGCGCGCTTGCGCGTGCGCTCGGACAGCGTGCGCTCGGCCTTCGCGCCGCCGAAGGCGTTCAGGACGAGCACGCCGCCGGGCTTCAGCCCCGCGCGCGCGGCGCGCAGGTAGGCGATCAGGTCGGGACGCTCGTGGAACACCCACCAGGAGAAGTTGAGCGCGCACGCGATGTCCACGAGCGGCTTCTGGGCTTTTCGCACGTCGGACTTGACCAGCGTCACGCGGTCCGCGACCTCGCGCACCCAGGGCAGCCGGTACTGCTTCGCCCACGCGAGCGGTTCGGGATCGAGGTCCACGGCCCAGGAACGGTTGTCGGGGTGGCGCTGCGCCCAGGCGGTCGCGAGCGCGGCCGTGCTGCAGAAGTCCTCGCGGAACGTCCGGGGCGCGCGGTCGTTGCGCGTACGGAACGCGCGCACGAGGAAGTCGAGGTCCCACTCGACGCCCTGAACGGCGGCTTCGTAGAAGGCGTGGCGGTCACGGCGGGGAGCAGGGCTTTTCATCGGTCCGTCCTGAAGTAAGATGCGCGCGATTCCGTTCGGGCCGCGCGGACGCCCACAGGCGGGCGCGCGGCGCGAGATGTTCCGCGAGGGAGCGCTCGAGCGTCAAACGCTTTCACCGCTTTTCCGGGAGGGACATGGCCGTCCGCAACCGCCGCACGCCGCGCCCCGCCGTCACGTCGTGGCAGCGCCTCGACGACGAACGGCTGCTCGACCTGCGCTTCAGCGATCTCGCGCTCGCCGATGCGGGCGTGTTCCTGCAGCCGCACGTCGAGCAGGTGTGGGACGAACTCGCGCAGCGCGGGCTGCGGCTCAAGCCGCACGTGTGGCTGTCCACCGAGTGGTTCTCGCCCGACGGCGTGCCCGGAGTGGCGATCCCCTTCTACCTCGCGCACCCGCGCCTGCTGCGGCTCGAGAAGAAGATGATGCTCGAGGCCGAGGGCGGCACGCGCGAGGAATGCCTGTCGATCCTGCGGCACGAGTTCGGGCACTGCATCCAGCACGCGTGGCGGCTGCACCGCCGCGCCGAGTGGCGGCGCCACTTCGGCAACACGCACAAGCCGTACCCCGAGATCTACCGCCCCAACCCGGCGAGCAACCGCTTCGTGCAGCACCTGCGGCAGTACTACGCGCAGGCGCATCCGGACGAGGACTTCGCCGAGACGTTCGCCGTGTGGCTCACGCCGCGCTCCGCGTGGCGCCGCCGTTACGCGGGCTGGCCCGCGCTGCGCAAGCTCGAGTACGTGGACGAGCTCATGCGCGAGCTGCGCGGGGCCGCTCCGGCCGTGCGCTCGCGCAAGCAGGTCGAACCGCTCGGCCAGGTGAAGCGCACGCTGCGCGAGCACTACGCCGAGAAACAGGCGCACTACGCGCGCTGGCGGCCCACGGTGCAGGACCGCGACCTGCAGCGGCTGTTCGCCGCAGAACCCGGACGGCGCTCGGAACCCGCGGCGCGTTTCGTGAAGCGCAATCGCGGCGAGATCCGCCGGCTCGTGTCGCGGTTCACCGGCGAATCGCCTTTCACGCTGGAGCGCGTGCTCGACGACGTGATCGCGCGCTGCCTCGTGCTCGACCTCAAGGCGTCCGGCAACGAACGGCGCCTGCGCGTGGACGTCGCGCTGCTGCTCACGGTGCGCACCGTCCACTTCCACTACAGCCGCAAGAACTGGATCGCACTGTGATCAAACCCCTGCGCGTCCTCGTCCTCATGCACCCGTCGCTGGTGCCGCCCGACACGCTCAAGGGCCACACGCCCGAAGAGATCTCCACCTGGAAGACCGAGTACGGCGTGCTGGACACGCTGCGCAAGCTCGGTCACCAGCCGATGGCGCTCGGCGTGCAGGAGGAGCTGAACCCGATCCGCGTCGCGGCCGAGGAATGGAAGCCCGACATCGTGTTCAACCTGCTCGAGGAGTTCCACGGGCTGTCGAACTTCGACCAGCACGTGGTGTCGTACCTCGAACTGCTCAAGCTCGCGTACACCGGCTGCAATCCGCGCGGGCTCGTGCTCGCGCGCAGCAAGGCGATCACGAAGAAGATCGCCGCGTACCACCGCGTGCGCGTGCCCGCGTTCTTCGTGGTCGCGAAGGGGCAGAAGCCGCGCCGACCGCGCTCGCTCAAGTTCCCGCTGTTCGTGAAGAGCGCGAGCGAGGAATCCTCGCTGGGCATTTCGCAGGCGAGCATCGTGGACAGCGACGAGAAGCTCGCGGAACGGGTGCGGTTCATCCACGAGAGCATCGGATCGGACGCGCTCGTCGAGGAGTACATCGAGGGGCGCGAGCTGTACGTGGGCGCGATCGGCAACGAACGCGTGCGCGTGCTGCCCACGTGGGAGCTCGACTTCGGGCGGCTGGCCGAGACGGGCGAGCCGATCGCCACGGCGCGCGTGAAGCACAGCCCCGGCTACCAGAAGAAGCACAAGATCGACATCCGCCGCGCGGAGGGACTCGATCCCGCGGTCGAGCGCGCGCTGCAGCGGACGACGCGGCGCGTGTACCGCATGCTCGAGCTCGACGGCTACGCGCGCGTGGACTACCGGCTGACGGCGAAGGGCGAGCTGTACCTGCTCGAGGCGAACCCGAATCCCGAAATCGCCGAGAGCGAGGAGTTCGCGAGCGCGGCGGCGGCGGTGAAGGTGAACTACCGCCAGCTCATCGCGCGCATCCTGTCGCTCGGACTGACGCGACCGGGACGACTGAGCTAGGCGGCGGCCGCGCGGCGCAACGCGGCCTTCACACGCGTCACGAAGCGCTTCGCCTCGATGGGCTTGCGGATGTAGTCGTCCGCGCCCTCTTCCATGAGGCGCACTTCGAGGTCGGGGTCGATCGAGCCGGTGAGCACGATCACCGGCAGCGACGCCGTCGAAGCCGAAGCGCGCATCTGGCGCAGCACGTCCTCGCCCTGGATGCCCGGAAGCCCCAGGTCGAGCACGGTGAGCGCGATGTGTTCGTCGGTCGCGAGCACGGCGAGCGCGTCCTCGCCCGAGGTCGCTTCGACCACGTCGTAGCCACCCTCGACGAGCAGCCGCTTGGCGACCTTGCGGATCACCGAGTCGTCGTCCACGACGAGCACGCGCGGCCCGGGTGGAGCCGCGGGCGCGGCGGGCAGGGCCGCGGGCGCCACGGCGGCGGGAGCGCCGGCGTCGGCCGGCATCTCGCCCACGACGCGTTCGACTTCTTGCAGCGTGGTCAGCCCTTCGGCGACGTGGTTCAGCGCCGACATGCGCAGCGAGCGCATGCCGTTCTGCACGGCGACGGCGGAGATCTCCGGAGCCGTCGCACCGTTCGTGATGAGCTGCTGGAGCGCGGGCGTGAGCGTGAGGATCTCGAGCACGGCGAGCCGGCCGAGATAGCCGCTGTTGCCGCAGCGCGTGCAGCCGCGTGCGCGCACCGTCGGCGCGATGCCGTAGACGCGCGACATCTGCAGCTCTTCCTCGTTCAGCTCCGTGATGCGCTCGGCGCAGTGCGTGCACACGCGGCGCACGAGGCGCTGCGCGATCACGCCGCGGAGCGTGGCCGAGATCGCCGGGCGCTCGACGCCGATGTCCACGAGGCGCGCGACGGCGCTCGAGGCGTCGTTCGTGTGCAGCGTGGTCAGCACGAGGTGACCCGTCATGGACGCCTGCACCGCGATCGTCGCGGTCTCGGCGTCACGGATTTCGCCCACGAGGATGACGTCGGGGTCCTGCCGCAGGATCGCGCGCAGGGCCGTCGCGAACGTGAAGTCGCGCTTCGCCTCGACCTGCATCTGCGTGATGCCCGGCAGCTCGTACTCGATCGGGTCCTCGACCGTGCTGATGTTGGTCTCGCCGTTGTTCAGCTCGCGGATGATCGAGTACAGCGTCGTGGTCTTGCCCGAGCCCGTGGGGCCGGTCACGACGACGACGCCGTTGCGGTTGCCGATCAGGCTGCGCACGAGGCGCAGGTCGCGATCGGAAAGCTGGAGGCTCGTGAGCGTGTCGTTGCTCGCGCCACGCAGCAGACGGATGACGCACTTCTCGGCTTCGCGCGTGGGCACGGTCGAGATGCGCAGGTCCACCGACTGGCCGTCCACCTCGAACGAGGCGCGGCCGTCCTGCGGGCGCAAGCGGTCGGCGATGTCCATCGAACCCATGACCTTGATGCGCGACACGACGCGCTGCAGCGCGAGCGTCGGCATGCGCATGTGCACGCGCATGACGCCGTCCACGCGGAACCGCACGGTGCTCGTGCCGGCCGCGGGCTCGAAGTGGATGTCGCTCGCGCGCTCGTGCGCCGCGTTGCGGAGGATGATGTTCGTGAGCTTCACCACGGGCGCCGCGTCGCCGTCGTCGACGAGGTGCTCCTGCGTGGTGGTCTGCATGAGCTTGATCGCGTCGTCGCTGCCGCCGAGGTTCGGCGTGTTCGCCGCGACCGCGGCGGCGCCGCCGGGAGCCGCGGAAGCGTCACCGCCGTAGGCACGCTCGATGGCGGCGGCGACGGCGACGGGCGAGGCGATCTCGAAGATGGGCATGCGGCCCGAGGCGAACGCGATGCCGCGCTCGATCTCGTCGTTCATCGGATCGGCGCAGGCGACCACGATCTGGCGGTCGCTCTCGCGCATCGGGACGACCTGGAAGCGGCGCGCGAGCTTTTCGGGCACCAGCTTGAGCACGTGGGGATCGCGCTGGGCCAGACGCGCGAGCGGCAGCCGCATGGCGTCCGCGACTTCCTGCGCGAGCTGGTCCACCGGACAGACCGCAGTGTCGCGCGACCGCTTCCCAGGCGTCGGCGAGCGATGTGCTCGCAGCGACCTGTAGCGATTGCGCGTCCTGAAGTCCGGCACGCTGTACGAGGTCCACCAGCCAGTGGTGACCCGCAGCCCCTCGTTCCATGAGTCCCCTCGGATGTGCGTCGGGCCGCGACGGATGTTCGCCGCGGCATTCCCGTTATCGGTCCGGAGGCGCACTTTCTTGAATCGGAACCTCTGCGAGCGTGTCCGTTGCGCATGAGAAGCGGTTCCCTCGCGAGGGTGCACGAGGTCGCATCGGCATCGCGACATCGTGACCTCGAATCGCCAGTCCGCGTGATTGCCGCAATTTGGGTCGCATGGTATGGCTCGCGAGCCCCACAGACCGAAGAGACGACCCACGGCGGACCGGATCCGCCCACAGCCCCGAGAGGCTCCCCATGTTCTCGCTCTTCCCGAAGGAAGAGGACTTCTTCCTCCTGTTCCGCAAGCAGGCGGCCCTCGTCCGCGAAGCCTGCGACCAGCTCCACGAGATGATGGAGAAGTTCGACCGTCTCGAGGAGCGCACGAAGGCGCTCAAGGACACCGAGCATCGCGCGGATCTCGTCACGCACGAGATCTTCGAGCGGCTCAACCGCACGTTCATCACGCCGCTCGAGCGCGAGGACATCCACGCGCTGGCGAGCGGCCTCGACGACGTGATCGACGCGGCGGAGGCCATCGCGAGCCGCCTCGTGCTCTTCAACATCCAGGGCCCGACGACCGAGTCCATCAAGATGACGGCGATCCTGCGCGACTGCGGGCGCCAGATCGAGCAGGCGGTCGAGAACCTCAAGAACATGCAGAACCTCATGAGCTTCACGATCGAGATCAACCGGCTCGAGAACGAAGCCGACGGGATCTCGCGGCAGGTCGTCGCCGACCTGTTCAGCGGCCGCCACGAGATTCTCGACGTCATGCGCTGGAAGGAAATCTACGGACGGCTCGAGAGCGCGTCCGACCAGTGCGAAGACGTCGCGAACGCGATCGAGTCCATCGTTCTCAAGAGCCGCTGATGGACTTTCTGCACATCCCGCAACTCTCGCCGATGCTCTGGGGCATCGTCGTGGTGGCGCTGCTGTTCGACTACAGCAACGGCTTCCACGACGCGGCGAACTCCATCGCCACCGTGGTCAGCACGCGCGTGCTGTCCCCGCGCCAGGCGGTGGTGTGGGCCGCGTTCTTCAACTTCATCGCGTTCGCCGTCTTCGGCGTGCACGTGGCGAAGACCATCGCGAAGGGCACCGTGGACCCGGCCGTCGTGACGCCGGCCATCGTGCTCGCGGCGCTCGCCGGCGCGCTCATCTGGAACATGCTCACGTGGTGGTGGGGACTGCCGACCTCGTCCTCGCACGCGCTCATGGGCGGCTTCATCGGCGCGGCGGTCGTCGCGGTCGGACCGCAGGCGGTCATGATGTCCGGCCTCACGAAGGTCGCGACGTTCATCGTGGTCTCGCCCGTCGTCGGCCTGCTCCTCGGCTTCCTGTTCATGCTGATCGTGATGTGGATCTTCCGGCGCTCCACACCTCGAAAGGTGGACACGCTGTTCCGCCGGCTCCAGTTCGTCTCGGCCGCCGCGTTCAGCCTCGGACACGGCAGCAACGACGCGCAGAAGACCGCCGGCATCATCACCGCGCTGCTCTATTCGACCGGTTCGATCACGGGCGAGTTCCACGTGCCGTTCTGGGTGATCCTCGCGAGCTACGGCGCCATCGGCCTCGGCACGCTGTCCGGCGGTTGGCGCATCGTGAAGACGATGGGCATGAACATCACCAAGCTGCAGCCGGTCGGCGGATTCTGCGCCGAGACCGCCGGTGCGGTGGCGCTCTTCGGCGCCAGCGCGCTCGGCATTCCCGTTTCCACCACGCACACCATCACCGGCGCGATCGTCGGCTCGGGCGTCAGCGCCACCCGCAAGCTTTCCGCGGTGAAGTGGGGCGTCGCGGGCCGCATCGTGTGGGCGTGGGTGCTCACCATGCCCGCGGCCGCGATCGTGGCCGCGGCCTGCTGGTTCGTCATTCACTTCGCCGGCATGCGCTGAGCGTCCGGCTTCACGTTCCCGAGGAGAACCCTTCATGCAGCGCATCGACGACTTCATCGCTTCGGCCGGCATCGACAAGTCCAAGGACGGCTGGCGCACGAACCTTCCCAAGCCCACGCCGCTCACGTTCGACCCGGCGCAGTCCTGGAGCGCGCGCTGCCTGTCGAGCAAGGGCGAGTTCGTGATCAAGCTCATGCCGGACGTGGCGCCGATGCACGTGACGAGCTTCGCCTACCTCGCGCGCCTCGGCTTCTTCGACGGCCTCACGTTCCACCGCGTGATCCCCGAGTTCATGGCGCAGGGCGGCTGCCCGCTCGGCACCGGCACCGGCGGCCCGGGCTACCGCTTCGACGGCGAGTACTCGAAGAACGTGCGTCACGACCGCGGCGGCCTGCTGTCCATGGCGAACGCCGGCCCCGGCACCGACGGCAGCCAGTTCTTCCTCACGTTCGTGGCCACGCCCTGGCTCGACGGCAAACACAGCATTTTCGGGGAGGTCGTCGAGGGCAAGGAAGTGCTCGCCGCGCTGGAAGCGTGCGGTTCGCAGTCCGGCCGCACGACCGAGCGGCTCACGCTCGACAAGGTCACGATCGAGATCGCCTGAAGTCTCCGGCATCTGCACGGATCCACGGCGCCGGTCTCCCGCTCGGGAGGCCGGCGCCGCCTTTTCGGGCGCGTGAACTCGCCTCGCCCGCTCACGAATCGAGCGGTACTGCCGAGACTGCGATGCGACTTCATGGACGAGGGCCACTCCGTGAGCGGCACGGTGGCCATCGTCCCCTCGTCGTGGATGACCATGCACCGTCCTCCCCCGATACGTCCGATGTGCGCGGTCCTCGCGGCTGCGCTGCTCGCCTGCGCCTGCTCGTGCGCGCCGGCGACGCGCGCTCCACTGCGCGTCGCGATCAGCCCGTGGCCCGGCTACGAATACCTCTATCTCGCCCAGGAGCGCGGCTTCTACGAAGCCGAAGGCGTCGACGTGCAGCTCGTCGAGCTCGAGTCCCTGGGCGATTCGCGCGCGGCGTTCGAGAACGGCTCCGTCGACGCGTTCGGTTCGACGCTCGTCGAACTGCTCGTGAGCCACGCGCAGGCCACGCGACGGCCGCAGGCGTTCTTCGTCGCCGACTACTCGAACGGCGCCGACATGCTGCTCGCCGACAGCACGATCCGAACGGTGGCCGACCTGCGCGGCAAACGCGTCGGACTCGAGGCGGGTTCGATCGACGTGATCGGCGTCGCCGCTGCGCTCGCGAGCGCGGGACTCACGCTGCGCGACGTCGACCTCGTGCCCATGCCGCAGAACGAGAAGGACTACGCCTTCGAGCACGGCACGATCCAGGCGGTCCAGTGCTTCCCGCCGGGATCGGCGGACCTCGAAGCGCGCCCCGGCGTGCACCGACTGTTCGACTCCTCGCGCACGCCCGGCCTGATCGTGGACGTGATCGTGGCCGACAGCCTCGAGCTCGCGACGCACACCGCGCGCTACGCGGCGTTCCTGCGCGCCGTCACGCGTGCGCAGGATTGGGCGGCCGCGCATCCCGAGGAAGCATTCGCCTTGATGGCCGCGCGCGAAGGGCTCTCGCCCGCGGAGTTCGCGGAAGGACTCGCCGGCCTCCACATCGTGCCGATGAACGAGCAGGCGGAGCACCTCGGCCCCGCGGGCGGCACGCTCGCCGCGCTGAAGCTCACGCAGGAGGCGCTGCTCACGACCGGAACCATCGCCCGCTCCGGCCCGCTGCCGTCGCTCGTCACCGCCGCCGCGCTCCCACCCGGGGCGCCCCGATGAAGCGCGAATCGTTCGCGGCCGTGCAGGCGACACGCTCGTTGCGCCGGAGGCTCGTCGTGCCGGTGGTCGGCATGGCGCTGCTGCTCGCGCTCGGGTCGGTCGCGCTCGTCATGCACAACATGCGGTCCGCGTTCGATCAGCACATGAAGCAGGAATGCGACCTGCTGGTCGCGGCCGCCGCGAGCGCCGCGCAGACCGCGGCCGCGCCGGACGAGGTCCAGCGTTTCGTGAGCGCGATGGCCGCGGAACCCGGCGTCGACGAGATCCTCGTGTGCACGGGCACTCCCCCGGTCGTGCTCGCCTGCTCGAAGCGCGCGTGGGTCGGCCGCCGGATCGCCGACCTGCCCGGGCACATGGCGGCGCACCACGGCATGACGCCGGGCGTCGAATCGGGCGGGCAGCTCAGCTTGCATCACACCGAAGCGGGCCAGTTCGGCATGACGCGGCTCGTGTGGATCCCGCGGCCGGGAGATCATTCCGGGCGCCTGGAGCGCGCGCTGGTCGTCGTGCACGCGAGCAATCCGGAACTCTACTTCGCGATGCTGCGCGAGGGCTTCACGGCCGCGGGCTGCGCGCTGCTGCTCGTGGCCGCGCTCGGCGCGCTCGTGCTCGTGCTGATCGAGCACCGCGTGTTGCGGCCGCTCGCGGACATCCTCCTCATGGTGCAGGACCGCCAGGCCGGACGGCCGTGGCGGCGCGCCGCGCAGGTCTCGCCCGACGAGTTCGGCCGAGTCGGGGACGCGCTGGAACAACTGCTCACGCGCGTCGACGAGCAGACGGACGAGATCGTGCGCACGCGCGGCCGCCTCCACGACGCGCTCGAATCCATCGACGCCGGCGTGGCGCTCTACGATTCGCAGGGCGCGCTCGTGCTCTTCAACCAGCGCTTCGTCGAGCAGTGGTCCGTGCTCAAGGACCTCATGGTGCCGGGCATCGACCGCGGCACGCTCGCGGCGGCGCTCGCCGAGCGCGCACCCCGCGTCCTGCGAGACAACACGGCGGTTTCCGCGAAGGACTTCTTCGCGGGCGAGACGACCTTCGAGGCGCGCATCGCCGAACGCTGGCTGCGGTTCGTCACGGGCCCCGCGCGCGACGGTGGGCGCGTCGTACTGCAGCAGGACATCACGGGCACGCGGCGCATCCAGGAGAGCCTCCAGCACGCCGAGTCCCGCGCACGCGGCCTGCTCGACGCCATGCCCGACATGCTCTTCCTGCTCGACGCGCAGGACCGCTTCCGCGACTACCGCACGCCGGACGCGACGGCGCTGTTCCTGCCGCCGCACGACTTCCTCGGCCGGCACGTGGGCAACGTGCTCCCCGAACCGCTCGCCCGGAACGTGCTCGAGAAGGCCTCGCAAGCCCGGTGCGTCGGCGGCGTGCACCTGCTCGAGTACCAGTTGCCGATCGCGGACGCGGGGCTGCTCGACTTCGAGGCGCGTGTTTCGGCCGCCACGGACGGCGAAGTGCTCATCGTCGTGCGCGAGCAGACGGCGCGTGCCGCCGCCGAGCGGGAGCGCCAGGCCGCGAAGGAAGCCGCCGAGGCGGCGAACCGCGCGAAGGGCGACTTCCTCGCCACCATGAGTCACGAGATCCGCACGCCGATGAACGGCGTGCTCGGCATGCTCGGGCTGCTGCTCGACACGCCGCTCGGCCCGGAGCAGCGCGACTACGCCGAGACGAGCAAGGCGTCCGCGGAAGCGCTGCTCTCGATCATCAACGACATTCTCGACTTCTCGAAGATCGAAGCCGGCAAGCTCGCGATCGAGCCGCTGCCGTTCGATCTCCGCGTCGCGATCGAGGAAGCGTCCGACCTGCTCGCGACACGCGCGAGCGAGAAGGGCGTCGAGCTGATCCTGCGCTGGTCGCCCGGCGCGCCGCAGCGGTTGATCGGCGATCCCGGCCGCATCCGCCAGATCCTGCTCAACCTCGCGGGCAACGCGATCAAGTTCACCGAGTCCGGCCAGGTGATCGTCGCCGTGGACGCGCCCGAGCTCACGGACACGGACGCGCTCCTGCGGATCCGCGTGCAGGACACGGGCATCGGCATCCCGGCGGACAAGCTGTCCACGCTCTTCCACCGCTTCCAGCAGGCCGACACGAGCACGACGCGAAGGTTCGGCGGCACGGGGCTGGGCCTCGCGATCGCGCGACAACTCGCCGAGCTCATGGGTGGCGACATCACCGTCGCGAGCGTCGAGGGCGAAGGCTCGACGTTCAGCGTGACGCTGCGCCTGCCGCTCGACGTCGCGAGCGCGCCCGCACCGCGACCGGCGGAAGCGCTCGCGGGGCTCCGCGCGCTGGTCGTGGACGACGCGGAAGTGAACCGCCGCGTGCTGGTCGAACAACTCGCCGCGTTCGGCGTGCGCGCCGACGCCGCCGAGTCCGGCGAGCGCGCGCTCGAACTGCTGCGCGAGGCACGCGACACGCGCGAGCCGTACCAGCTCGTGCTGATCGACCACCTCATGCCGGGCACGAACGGCGAGCAGGCCGGAGTCCGCATCCGCGCGGAGTTCCCGCGCGACGGCCTGCGGCTCGTGCTCATGAGCGCCGGCCTCAACCTGCACGGCCCGTCGGTGAAGGCCACGTTCGACACGCACGTGAGCAAGCCGATCCATGGCGCCGCGCTGCTCGAGGCGATCACGCCCGAAGGCAAGGCGACGGCGGAATCCGGCGAAGCGCGGCCCTCGCTGCTCATGGCCCGGCCCTCGATCCCCGCGGAGTCGGCGCGCTGGCGCGTGCTCGTCGCCGAGGACAACGCGATCAACCAGAAGGTCGCCGCGCGCATGCTGAACAAGCTGGGGTGCCGCGTGGACGTGGCGGCCAACGGCATCGAAGCGCTCGAGCTCTGGTCGAAGCTGCCGTACGACGTGATCTTCATGGACTGCCAGATGCCCGAGATGGACGGATACGAGGCGACGCGAGAGATCCGCCGGCTCGAGAAGGGCGCGGGCGGCCACACGCCCATCGTCGCGCTGACCGCGAACGCCATGGCCGGCGACCGCGAGAAGTGCCTGAGCGCGGGCATGGACGATTTCATCGCCAAGCCCGTCGCCGAGGACAAGCTCCGCCAGGCGCTGGACGACTGGGGACGGGAGGACGACGCATGTCGCGCCGCGTGACCACCGGCACTTGCGGGGGATCGTCAGGGCCGGCTCAAGGCCGGCCGTTCCCCGCCGAGACTGACCAGCGTCGCACCATGACCTCGGGCGCACCGGAGCGCCCGACACCGGGAGCAGGGATGCCGCACACCGACCTCGCACGCACATCGCGAATGTCCCGCGCGCCGCGCCGAACTTCCGTGCGCGCCGTGGTGACTGCCGCTCTGGCGATGCTGCTCGCCCTCGCCTCGCCCTGCCTCGCGCAGGCGCCGGACGCGAGTGCGATCAAGGCCGACATGGTGTGCAACCTCGCCAAGTTCGTGACCTGGCCCGACGGTCTCATCGCCCAGAACCGCGGCCAGCTCGTCGTCGCGATCTTCGGCGAAGACGATCTCGCGGTGACGCTCGCGAGCGTGCTCAGCACGCGCAGCGTGAACGGCAAGCCCATCTTCGTGCGCTTCGCGCGCCGCGCCCAGGACTGCAAGGGCGCCCAGATCGTCTACATCGCCTCGTCCGAATCGGCCCACGTGGACGACGTGCTCGGCTTCCTGAACGGCGCACCGACGATCACGCTCGCCGACACGGACGGATTCGCGCAGCGCGGAGGCATGGTGAACTTCACCGGCGCCCCGCCGCGCGTGCGCTTCGAGATCAGCCTCGCCCGAGCCGAGAAGTCCGGACTGCGCATCAGCTCGCGCCTCCTCGCGATCGCCCACGTCGTGGACGGGACGCCCTGACGTGAATCCGATCCTCGCATTCCGCGACCTGTCGCTGTCGCGCAAGCTCGTCGCCACGATGATGGTGACGACGCTCGCCGCGCTCGTGCTCGCGTTCACCGCGGTGCTGTACTACGACCAGCACACGTTCCGCGACCGCATCCGGCGCGACCTCGACGTGCTCGCCGACGTCATCGGCGCCAACTCCACCGCGGCGATCTCGTTCCACGACGTCGCGGCCGCCGAAGAGGCGCTCGCCGCGCTCAAGGCGAACCACAACGTGGTCGGCGCGCGGATCTTCGACTCGGGCGGCAAGCCCTTCGCGAGCTTCCAGCGCCACGGCGCGGTGAAACTGCCCGTGGCCGCGCGGCCGACGGGCGAGGTCGAGAGCGCCGAGTGGATCGGCATCTTCCACCCCGTCGCGCTCGACGGGCAGAACATCGGCACCGTGTACATCCAGCGGGACCTCGTGGACCTTCGCGAGCGCGCCGGCAGCTACCTGCTGCTGCTCGCGGGCCTGCTGTGCGCGGCGCTGCTCGTCGCGCTCGCGATCGCCTCGCGCGTGCAGCGGTTCATCTCGGCGCCCGTGCTGCAGCTCGCCGGCATCACGCAGCAGGTGATCGAGAAGCGCGACTACACCGTGCGCGCGAAGCGCGAAGGGCGCGACGAAGTCGGCCACCTCGTGGACGGCTTCAACTCGATGCTCGACACGATCCAGAAGCGCGACGCGCAGCTGCAGCGCCATCGCGAGGAACTCGAGGGCGAAGTCGAATCGCGCACGCGCGACCTGCGCGACGCGAACCAGAGCCTCGTGTCCGCGAAGGAAGCGGCCGAAGCGGCGAACCGCGCGAAGAGCGACTTCCTCGCCACGATGAGCCACGAGATCCGCACGCCGATGAACGGCGTGCTCGGCATGCTCGGGCTGCTGCTCGACACGCCGCTCGGTCCCGAGCAGCGCGACTACGCCGAGACGAGCAAGTCGTCCGCGGAAGCGCTCCTCTCGATCATCAACGACATCCTCGACTTCTCGAAGATCGAGGCCGGCAAGCTCACGATCGAGCCGCTGCCGTTCGACCTCCGCGTCGCGATCGAGGAAGCCGCCGACCTGCTCGCCACGCGCGCGAGCGAGAAGGGCGTCGAACTGGTCGTGCACTACGCTCCCGGCGCGCCGCAGCGCCTGATCGGCGATCCCGGCCGCATCCGCCAGATCCTGCTCAACCTGGCCGGCAACGCGATCAAGTTCACCGAGACCGGCCACGTGCTCGTCGCCGTCGATACGCCCGAGGTGAGCGAGACCGACGCGCTCGTGCGCATCCAGGTCCAGGACACGGGCATCGGCATCCCGGCGGACAAACTGCCCGCGCTCTTCCATCGCTTCCAGCAGGCGGACACGAGCACGACGCGCAAGTTCGGCGGCACGGGGCTCGGGCTCGCGATCGCGCGGCAGCTCGCCGAGCTCATGGGCGGCGACATTTCGGTGACGAGCGTCGTCGGCGAGGGCTCGACCTTCTGCGCGACGCTGCGCCTGCCGATCGACGCCGCCGGTGTGCACGAGAAGCTGCCGCGCTCGTCGCTCGACGGCGTGCGCGCGCTGATCGTGGACGACACGGAAGTGAACCGCCGCGTGCTGCTCGAGCAGCTCGGCTCCTTCGGCCTTCGTGTCGAAGCGGTCGAGTCGGGCGAGCGAGCGCTCGACGTGCTGCGCGAGGCCCGTGAGAAGGGCGAGCCGTACCGGCTCGCGCTCATCGACCACCTCATGCCCGGCATGGACGGCGAGCAGCTCGGCCGCATGCTGCGCGAGGACGTCGAGTTCGACCGTCTCGCGATGATCATGTTCACGAGCAGTGGCCGCCGCGGTGAGGCGAAGCGCTTCATCACCGCCGGCTTCGACGCCTACCTCGTGAAGCCGTTGCGCATCTCGCTGCTGCAGGAGGCCATCTCGACCGTGCTCGGCATCCGTGAGCACGGCGTGCGCGCCCCGCTCGTCACGCAGCACCTGCTCGCGGAGGACAAGGCGCTCGAGAAGGCCGCCGCGGCCGCCGCGCCGGAGAACACGGGCCCGCGCTGGCGCGTGCTCGTCGCCGAGGACAATGCGATCAACCAGAAGGTCGCCACCCGCATGCTGAGCAAGCTCGGCTGCCGAGTGGATGTGGGCGCGAACGGCGCCGAAGCGGTCGACCTGTGGCGGCAGCTGCCCTACGACGTGATCTTCATGGACTGCCAGATGCCCGAGATGGACGGGTTCGAGGCGACACGGGAGATCCGCCGGCTCGAGCAGTCGTCGGGACGCCGCACGCCGATCGTGGCGCTCACCGCGAACGCCATGTCCGGCGACCGCGAGAAGTGCCTGGAGGCGGGCATGGACGACTTCATCTCGAAGCCCGTGGACGAGGCGCGCCTGCGCGAGGCGATCGCCCGCTGGACGCCGAACGACGAGGCCGCCGCGGCCTGATCCGCCCCGGGACCGGCCGCCGGCCCCGTGACCGCCACCGCCCGCGCGAGCGCTCCCTCAAGTTTTCGCGCGCGCGCCCGAGACTGCGCTCCGTCGTGCCACCTTTACGGATGGAGGATGGACCATGGTCTCCGGAATCGGATCGCCGACGATTCAGCCGTACGAGCAGCCGCTCGCGCGGACGAACACGCCGGCCAGCAACGGCCAGAACGCCGCCGACACCACCCTCGTCGCCGCGAACGCCCATCGTGAGGCGAGCGGCGAACTGAGCATCGTCACCCAGGAAGGCGACACGGTCACGCTTTCGGCGCACCTCGAAGCCGACGCGACCTACGCGAGCTTCCGCTCCCGCGGCGCGCAGGCGTCCTACCTTTCGATCGAGAGCAGCTCGAGCATCGAGATCTCGGTGCAGGGCGATCTGAGCGAACAGGAGATGAAGGACATCGAGAAGCTCGTGAAGCAGTTCAGCCACGAGCTGCGCCAGTATTTCCGCGGCAGCGAAGGCGCCGACGCGAACGACGTCGGACAGGGCTCGTTCTCCTCCATCGCGGGCATCGCGGTCCACCTCGAAGCCGAAGCGAGTGTCACCGCCGTTTCCGTTCACGCGACCGGCGGCCGCCCGTCCGGACTCGGCTGGTCGCCGACGCCGGCGCCGATTTCGCCCGCACCGAGTCCCGGGGACTCGCCCGCGAATCCGGCCGGCGAGGTTTCCGAGGGCGCCGGCGACGCCACGAGCACGGCGAGCGCTCCGATCGCGATCGACCCGTCGCAGGAGCAGCAGCTCGCGCAGCTCATGACGCGGCTGAGCAAGCTCATGGAGCGCTCCGGCGCGAATCCGGAGAAGGCCGCGAAGGCGCTCAACCGGATGCTCGACAAGCTCTCCGAGGCGCTCGACGGGAAGAAGGAACACCGTCACGCGCTCGACCACGTGCGTCGCCAGGTGAACTCGGGAAGCGGCTTCGCCGGGAAGCCGGACGGCGACACCGTCCTCGGCCCGGCCCAGCCGGCCCCGGTCGGCGACTGACCGCGTCCGTTACGAAACCGCGCGCGCCCGGAGGAACTCCTCCGGGCGCGCGTCGTTTTCGCATCCCCGGCCGGTGTAGGATGGCGCGAAGTCCGCATACACGTCGCACCATCCGGAGGCACGTCATGAAGTCCCTGGCCGAACTCAGGAAAATCCTCTTCGAGATCTACGACCTCAAGCACGCCGGCGCGCTGCTCAGCTGGGACCAGACGACGTACATGCCGCCCGGCGGCGCCCCGGCCCGCGGCCGCCAGCTCGCGCTGCTGAGCCGCCTCGCGCACGAGCGATTCACCGCGCCCGAAGTCGGGCGCCTGCTCGACGCCGCCGAACGCGAGGTCGCCTCGCTGCCCGCGGATTCCGACGACGCCGCGCTCGTGCGCGTCACGCGCCGCGAGTTCGAGCAGTCCGTGCTCATCCCGACCGAGCTCGTGTCGGCGCTGAGCGAGCATTCGGCGGAGAGCTACCAGGCGTGGACCCTCGCGCGCCCCGCGAACGACTTCGCGACCATGCGCCCGATCCTCGAGAAGACGCTCGACCTGAGCCGCCGCATCGCCGAGTGCTTCCCCGACCGCGAGAGCATCGCCGACCCGCTGATCGCGTTCTCGGACTACGGCATGAAGGCCGCGTCGGTCCGCGCCGTGTTCGACGAGCTGCGCACGCGGCTCGTGCCGATCGTGCGCGCGATCACGTCGCGCACGCCTCCCGACGCGTCCTGCCTCGCGCAGCACGCGACGGCGTCCGAGCAGCTCGACTTCGGTCTCGGCGTGATCCGGAAGTACGGCTACGACTTCGATCGCGGCCGCCAGGACATGACGCACCATCCGTTCATGACCAAGTTCTCGCTCGGCGACGTCCGCATCACGACGCGTGTGCGCGAAGAGGACATGACCGACGCGCTGTTCTCGACGCTGCACGAGTGCGGGCACGCGCTGTACGAGCAGGGCATCCGCATGGATTTCGAGGGCACCCCGCTCGCGAACGGCACGTCGTCCGGCGTGCACGAGAGCCAGTCACGACTGTGGGAGAACATCGTCGGCCGCAGCCGCGGCATGTGGGAGCACTTCTACCCGTCCCTGCAGGCGGCGTTCCCGTCGCAGCTGTCGAAGGTGCCGCTCGACACGTTCTATCGCGCGATCAACCGCGTGGACCGCTCGCTCATCCGCGTGGACGCCGACGAAGTCACGTACAACCTGCACGTCATGCTGCGCTTCGGGCTGGAGCTCGACCTGCTCGAGGGCCGCGTCGAGGTGAAGGACCTGGCGAACGTGTGGCGCGAGCGCTTCGAGGCGGACTTCGGCCTGCCGGTGCCGGACGATCGGCGCGGCGTGCTGCAGGACGTGCACTGGTACTCCGGCGTGATCGGCGGCGTGTTCCAGGGCTACACGCTCGGCAACATCCTCAGCGCCCAGTTCTTCGACGCCGCGTGCGCCGCGCATCCCGGCATTCCGTCCGACATCGTCGCGGGCAAGTTCGACGTGCTGCGCGGGTGGCTGAGCGAGAACGTCTACCAGCACGGCTCCAAGTTCACGGCCGACGAAGTCGTCCGCCGCGCGACCGGCAAGCCCCTCTCGCTCGACCCGTACCTCGCCTACCTCTGGGGCAAGTACCAGCCGCTCTACGGGCTCCGCGAGGAAGAACGCACGGCGGCCGGCGTGGCCTGATCGGACCGGCCACCGATTCACCGGCATTTGCGTCCCCGAGGGGCGGAGTCCACCGAGACTCCGCCCCTCATGTCGTGCCCTCCGATGCCGAGACTCTCCCGTGGACGACGCGCACCGCGCGCCGTCGCGTCTCGCGCGACTCTCTTCCCTCGCTTCCGTTCGTCGGCCGACCAACGTGAAGGAGGCGCTCGCGTGCGGACGGATTCCACGGAGGGGTCGCATGCGCAAACAAGCCGTTCCGCTCTCGGGACGCGAGGTCTCTTTCGGTCAGGACGAGCTGATCGTCAGCAAGACCGATCTCAAGGGACACATCACCTACGCCAATCACGTCTTCCAGCGCGTCTCGGGTTACAACGAGGCCGAACTGATGGGCCAGCCGCACAACCTGATCCGTCACCCCGGCATGCCCGCATGCGTGTTCAAGCTGCTGTGGGACACGCTCGCCGACGGCCGCGAGATCTTCGCGTACGTCCTCAACCAGGCGCGCAACGGCGACGAGTACTGGGTCTTCGCGCACGTCACCCCGAGCTACGACAAGAACGGGAACTGCGTCGGCTATCACTCGAACCGCCGCGTGCCCTACCCCGACGCGCTACCCAAGGTGAAGGCGCTCTACGCCACGCTGCTCGCCGAGGAACGCCGGCATTCGAATCTCCACGAGGGCATGGCGGCCTCGATGCAGATGGTGCAGGACACGCTCTCGCAGAGCGGGCTCTCCTACGCCGAGTTCGTGTTCAGCCTCTCCGACCACACGCGCCTCGAAAGGAGCATCGCATGAGCTTCCTTTCGAAACCCGGGCCCGAGAAGCTCCACAAGAACAACGACGAGTTCCTGAAGCACGTCGCGGACACGTGCGAACGCGCGGCCGCCGGCGATCTCGAGGCGCGCGTGCTCGGCATTCCCGAGACCGGCGACGCGCACCGGATCGGCACCTCGATCAACATGCTGCTCGACATCGCCGACGCGTACGTGCGCGAATCGGCCGCGGCGATGGACCACTGCAGCAACAGCCTCTTCTACCGCCCCATCCTCACGCGCGGCATGGCGGGCTCGTACCGTGACGGCGCCGTGGTGATCAACAAGGCGGCGCACAAGATGAAGCAGGACGCCGCCAGCCTCGGGCAGTTCGAGACCGAGCGGAACCGCGTCGCGGCCGAGGTCGCGAACGCGACGAACGCCGTGGCCGCGGCCTGCGAGGAGCTCAACGCGACGACGACCGAGATCAAGTCGAACCTCGGACAGGCCGTCGACATGACGCACACGGCGGTGGACGAATCGAACCGTTCCGCGGAAGCGATCGCCCGTCTCGGCGACGCCGCGCGGCGCATCGAGTCCGTCGTCTCGCTGATCGCACGCATCGCACGCCACACGAACCTGCTCGCGCTCAACGCCACGATCGAAGCGGCGCGCGCGGGCGCGCACGGCGCCGGCTTCGCCGTCGTCGCGAACGAGGTCAAGGTGCTGTCGCAGGACACCGCGAAGGCGACCGAGGACATCGTGAAGACGGTCGAGGAGATGCTCGCCGCGACCGAACACGCCTCGAACGCGGTGGCGTCGATCGGCGGCTCGATCAAGAGCGTGGACACGACGGCGACGAACATCCTGCAGTCGCTGGACGAACAGGTGAGGGCGACGGGCGAGATCGCCGATCGCATCACGGACGTCGCGAACCAGACGCGCGACATGAGCGCGTCGTCCGCACGGGGCGGCCTGTTCTAGCAGGCACTTCGAGGCGGACATGCGGAGCGGGACACCGGTCACCGGCGTCCCGCTCTCGCGCGTTCGGGGCGTGAGGCGTCACATCACGTCGGCGAGGGTCACCTCGATCACCTGGTCCACCAGCTCCCGCTCGACCGTCACCTTCACCAGCGTCCCCGGCTCCCCGTTCTCGAACAGCTGCTCCAACGCCTCCGGTGTCCATCGCTCGACGGGCTTGCCGTTCACCGCCTTCAGGATGTCGCGCACCTTGAGCCCGGCTTCCTCGCCCGGCGAGTGGCGCACGACGGCGGCGACGTACACGACGCCCTGCCAGCGCACGAAGTACAGCCCGCTGCGCGAGAAGCGGTCGCGCTGCGTGTACCGCGCGCCGGGCTCGAGCCACAGCGTGCCGCGCGCGTAGTCGAACGTGCACTTGAAACGCTCGAGCACGGTCGTGCCGATGTTGCCCTGGATCTCGACGCTTCCCGCGCCGCCGTAGCGGTGCAGCGTCAGGCCCGCGACGGGCTCGTTCCAGCCGAACGGGCCGATGCGCACGCTGTCGAGCCGGCACACGGTCTCGGGGAACGCGCCGCCGATGCCGCCGACCCAGTGGCGCACTTCCTTCGTCTTGCGCGTGCCGAACAGCTTGCAGTCGTCGACCTGGTGCGAGTTGACCGCCATCACGGTCGCGTTGCCGACGTCCACGATGAAGCGGCCGCGGCACGACGCGTTGAGCTGCACCTCGATCGTCGGGATGCCGTGATACAGGACGAACGGCAGCGCGGCGCCGCCGCCCGTGTGCTTCCACACCGCGGGATCGCTCAGCGTGACGACCTGCTTGTCGAAGTCGAACTCCACCACGAAGCGGCTGAGCACGTCGTACCCGATCAGTCCCGCGGTGTCGTCCCACTCGAGCTTCTCGAGCGTGGCGTTGAGCCCGAGCTCGGCGACCGTCAGGTCCGGCACGTCCACGCCGTCGGCCTTCGCGCCCACGCCGGACGAGATGCGCAGCGTGCGCACGCGCCCCCACGCGCCGCTCGCCGTGCCGCCCACGCCCTCGGCCGTCATGCGGCCGTCGAGCGTGATGCCGGCGTCGGTCGCGTAGTTGCGGTCCACCGCCGTCATCGTGCAGCCCGTGTCGAGGATGAAGTCCGCGGGCGCCGAGCCGTTCAGCGACGCGCGCACCCACACGTGCCCGCGCCGGTACTGGAACGGCAGGCGCGCGACGCCCTTCGTCTTGAGCCACGCGATCGGGCGAAGCCCCGACGCCGGCGGCGCGAAGCCCGACGCGACACCCGGAAGCGTGCGCGTCACGCTGTCCACGTTCATGCGCTCGAAGCTCGCGCGGAACAGCAGCGAGTCGCCGAGCAACGACGTCGTCCAGCGCTTGCGGCCGGCGATCGTCTTCCAGTCGAGCAGCTGCTCGTCCCACGCGTACTGGTCGCGGCGGTGCGTCACGCGCGCGAGCAGGCCCGTCTCGGCGTCGAACCACAGCGTGCGGCCGGGGCCGATCGGCGGCACGACGACGATCGACGTCATCGAGCGGCCGCGTGTGTACGCCGTGCCGCCCATGGTGACCTTGCCGCCGCCCTGGCCCTCGCGCGCCCACTGCTCCGAAAGGAACCACGCCTGCGACTGCAGCGCCTCGAGGTCCTTGCCTTCGAGCGGCGTGACGTTGCGCCCCTGGATGTCGGTGCGCCACGCGGCGCCGCGGTCGAGCCCCATGCGCATCTGCACCGGGCCCGCGCTCTCGACGACGAGCATCTGCGCCGCGCCGTTCACCCACGTCTCGTACTTGCCGCGCGCGGCGGAGGTCGAGAGTTTGCACTTCACGTGCAGCACGGTGTCGGCCGCGAACGCGGCCGCGCCGCCGCTCGCCTCGACGTAGCGCTGCACGACGGCGCGCGCGGGCTCGGAGATTTCCGCCCGAACTGCCGTCGCGGCGAACGAGCCCGCCGCCATCGCGATCCACGCGGCGACGACGCCGCGGCGCACGACCCTGTGCATGGCACCTCTCCTCTTCCGGTCCCCGGGCAGGCCCCGGGGGAAGAGGCGCGTGCCGCTCACGACTGCGCCGGCGTTATCGGCCGCCGGGCGCCGCGCCATGAGCGGCCGCGGTCACTCCTCGCGCTTCACGGTCTCCGGCGAGAACGCAGGCAGGCACACCGCCACGTAGCGCGCGCCGCCCTCTTGCGGCGAGGAGTAGCGGATGCGTTCGCCCGCGCGCGCGAGCACGGCCTCGCCCGCCTTCACGTCGAGCGTCCCGCCGTCGTGTTCGACGCGCAGGCAGCCGTCGAGCACGACGGTGTATTCGTCGAACTCGGGGCACTGCGCGGGCTCGACCCAGCCGCCGGGCGACGTCATCACGGCGACGCTCAGGCGCGACTCGGCGTTGTTCACGCGCCCGACGAACTCCTCGATGCGCTTGGGCGGCTGTCCGGCGGCGGTGATGCGCGTGGGCGCGGGAATGTGGACGGGCATGCGTGCCTCCCTGGCGTCTGCGTTTCGGATCAGTGGACGAGCGGCTTCACGGCGGCGGCGCCCCACAACTGCGCGAGCCGGCGGTCCCGGCCGCAGCCTTCGCGGTACGAGCGATAGCGCGCCGGGTCCTTCTTCCAGAAGTCCTGGTGGTAAGACTCGGCGTCCCAGAACCTCTTCGCGGGAAGGATCTGCGTGACGATGGGCGCCTTGAGCGCCTTCGCGGCTTCGAGCTTCTTCTTCGAGGCGAGCGCCGCGGCCTTCTGCGCGTCGTCGAGATAGAAGATCGCGGACCGGTACGTTTCGCCGCGATCGCAGAACTGGCCGTCGCCCTGCGTGGGATCGATGCCGTGCCAGAAGCGGTCGAGCAGCTGCTCGTACGTGACCACGGCCGGGTCGTACACGATCTTCACCGACTCGTAGTGCCCGGTCGTGTGCGCGCAGACTTCCTCGTACGTCGGATGGTCCTTGTGCCCGCCGGTGTAGCCCGACGTCACCGACTTCACGCCGGGGAACGATTCGAACTGCGTCTCGAGGCACCAGAAGCATCCGCCCGCGAACACGGCCGTGGCGGTGCGTGGCGCCGGAGCGGCGGCGCGGGCGGGCTTCGCGGCGTGGACGGGAGCGGCGGCGAGCACGCAGGCGAGGAACAGCGCGAGCGAGGTCGCGAACACGAGGGGCGAACGCATGGGGCGCTTCTCCGGGACGGAATCAACGCGGCCGATCGGGTGAACGGCCGCGGACACGTCCGGCCGCGCCGGAAGCGGTGCGGCGCGTGCGACGGAGTTTCGCCACGCGGACGTTCGCGCTCCACAGCGCGCGCAACATAGCAGCCTGCAGCGGGCCCGCGGAACGGGTCGAACGCGAGGACGGCGCGAACGCGGCAGCCGACGCCACGGCCGCGTTCAACGTTCACCTTCCCGTGACGGGGAGACGCGCGAGTGGGCGGGCGGGAAGCGCGGGCGACGCGGCGCGGGGTTCGAGAGAAGGGACCATGCGGGATCTCCGAGGGGGTGTCCCGCTCACCGCGAGCGGGCCGCGCCGGACCATCAACGCGCGTGCCAGCGGCGGCGGCGCGCGTGTTGCCCCAGCGGCGCGGCCGTTCGCTTGCGGAGTGCGGCGCGCGCGGCGGCGTTCCGCGCGCGAGCCGTGCGTCGCGCAAGGGACCGGGCGATTCCGCGCGTCCCGTTTCGCGGATGCGGGCACCGCGTTCGTACGGCCCGCAACGCCGGTGCGTGCGGGTTGCGATTACGCCTTGGGGCGCGAGCCGCGCATGCGGCATGCTGCGCGCCGTCCCGAACCCCGAGGTACCGCCGTGCCCGAAGCCGTTCTCGCTCCCCTCTCCGGACTCGACACGCTCGACGACGCCACGTGCGCCGCGCTCCGCGCGCGCTTGCAGGAAGCCGGCTTCACGAGCGGCGCGCTCGACGACGCCGAAGCGATCGCCCCGATGATGCCGGCCGCGCTGCGCGCGCCGCTCGTGCGCGTGCACCTGAAGCGCCGCCCGGGCACCGCGTCCACGCTGCTCGCCGTGTTCGTGCACCGCTTCGGCGCCACGGCGTCCGGCGTGCGCGAGGCGCTCGGCGACGCGCTCTACCGGAAGGCGCTCGCCGCGAGCCTCCTGGACGAATGCGACGGCCGCGTGTCTTCGCGCTGGATCCTGCTGCCCTTCGGCGGCCGCTGGTACCTCTCCGATCCGCTCGAGAGCGGCGAGGACGCGGTGATGGGGCCGGGGATGACGACCGTGATGCTGCACGGCTGGAGCGAAGTCTTCGACGCCGCGAGCGTGCTCGACCTGGGATGCGGCGCGGGTTCGCTCGCGGTCGCGGCGGCCTCGCGCGGCGCGCGCGCCGTGGCGGCCGACCTCAACGAGCGCGCGCTCGCGATCGCGCGCTTCAACGCGCGCCTGAACGGCACGACGGTCGAGACGCGCGGCGGCGACGTCGCGGAGACCGCGATGGGCGAGGAGTTCGATCTCGTGCTCGCGCAGCCGCCGTACTTCGCGCAGCCGGAGTCCGAGCGCGGCTCGACCTACCTGCACGGCGGGCGCTACGGCGACGAACTCGCGCTGCGCTTCGTGTCCACCGCGGCGCGGCGGCTCGCGCCCGGCGGCACGGCGCTCGTGCTGTTCGACTTCGCGCAGCGCGAGGGCGCGAACGTCGGCGAGAAGGTGCGCGAGGCGGTCGGCGACGCCGCGGTCACGACGCTCGCGATCACGCGCCCGAGCATGCCGCTCGACCTGAACGCCGTGCACACGGCGGCCTGGCATCATCCGGCGCTCGGCCCCGAGTTCGAGGCCGCCGCGACGGCGTACCGCGAACACTTCCACGCGCTCGGCGTGAGCGCGCTCACGAGCGTGCTCGTGGTGCTGCGCCGGCCGCGGTCGGCGGAGGAACCGCGCTGGCGCGTCGTGCTCGCGCACGGCGGAAGCAAACCACCGTCGCCCGAGGCGCTGCGCGACCAGCTGCGCTCGATGGACTTCGCCGCGCGGCCCGACGCCGCGTTGCTGCCGCTCACGCTCGTGCCCGCGCGCGGCGCGCGCTTCGAAGGCGAGTGGCGGCACCCGGGCGACCCCGATCCGCTGCAGCTCAAGGTCGCGTTCGAGCCCGGCTCGTTCGGCTCGGACCGCGAACTGGGCGCCGGCGGCTGGCACCTGTTCGCGCTCTTCGACGGCTCGCGCACGCTGGCCGACGTCGTGCGCGAACACGCGGAGGAAGCGGAACTCGACGCGGCGCCGGCGGCGAAGGAAGTGATCGGCTTCGCGCGCGAGGGTCTCGCACGCGGGCTGATGCGCGTGGCGGACTGACGCGGGATCGGGCGCGGCGCTTCAGCCCTCGTGCCGTCCGATGTCGATCGCTTCGCCGGTCATCTCGTTCGCGGTCTCGAGCACGCGCAACTGGGCGCTGAACGCGCGCTGCGCCGTGATCATGTCGACCATCGCGCCGAGGAAGTCGTCCTCGGCCCGCTGCGCCTGCGCCTGCGAGGCGGCTTCGGCGGCGGCGCGTTCCTCGGGCGTCGCGTTCTCGGGCACGTACGCGCTCACGTCGAGACCGAAGCGCGAGATCGTGTCGGCGGCGCGCTCCATCTGGCGCTGGCTCGCCTGCATGCCGAGCAGGGCGGACGACGTGGCGGACATCGGACGGATCATGCGCGGGCCTCCCGGTGAAGGCATGCAACGAGGGCGCGGGCCGTCCGTGGACCCCGTGGGCTTTCGTCGCAGTCTCGGAATCGCGCTGTCCCACTTGAGCGCGTGCGGCCGGGTGATTTTGCCCGCGGCGAGCCGCAGACGGTGGCGCCCTCCGTGCCCCTTATCCCCCCTGCTTCCCTGGATGTGGACACTTCGGACGCCACCACTGCGAATCAGCGGAACGGGTCCGTCCTCCCGGCGGTGACCTTCGCCACACCGGCTGCGGTCCGAGGGGTCGTACCGCACGGCACACACCGTTCCGAAGCGCGTGACCAGTGCCGGACGGGCGCAAGTGCGAGAGGTCGTGGGTGCGACGCCGAGGAGGCCCGGCGCCCGCGCTGCCGTCCGGCGACGGCCATGCACGCGCTTCAGACAGGCATCCCGGAGAAAAGTCACATGGCGGGAACGGCCGGACGGGATAGATTGCCCCGGACCTCCCCGGTTCCCCCCTGCCACGGCGCGGCTCCCCCGAGAATCGCGCGTGACTTTTCGGTCACACCGGCTGTCCGAGAGGAAGGCCCCTCATGGATCCCGACGAAACACTGGTTCGCGCCGCGCTGGCTTCCCCCGACGGCGACACGAAGGCATTCGCCGAACTCGTGCGCCGCCACCAGTCCGCGGTGCTCGTGAACTGCCGTCACCTGACTCGCTCGCGCGACGACGCCGAGGATCTCGCGCAGGAAGTGTTCGTGAAGCTGTTCTTCAAGCTCGGCACGTTCGAAGGCCGCTCGCGGTTCTCGACGTGGCTGCAACGCATCAAGGTCAATCACTGCCTGAACTTCATCCAGTCGAAGCGCGGACGCTCGTACGTCGAGCTTTCCGAGCCCGAGATCGCCGCCGCCCCCGAGCTGCGGATCGAGGACGGCGCGCTCGACGCGATGGACGCCGAGCAGCGGCGCGCGCTCATCCGCGACGTGCTCGACTCGCTTCCGGACTCGCTGCGCGTGCCGCTGGTGCTGTGCGACGTGGACGGGCTGTCGTACGCCGAGATCCAGAAGGAACTCGGGCTCGGGCTCTCGGCGACCAAGATGCGCATCGCCCGCGCGCGGGCCGAGTTCCGCGCGCGCTTCGACCGCGTGACCGCGCAACTCGAAACGCCGAGGGAGTCCACATGAGCGAAACCGACGGCGGCGCGCGGCTTCCCGACGAGGCCGGCGAGCCCGTGCGCGAACTCGCGGAGCTGCGCGAGGAACCTTCGAGCCGCTTCCTGGCCCAGGTGATGGACGGCGTGAACGCGCGGCAGACCGGCGCGCGCGCCGTGGAAATGTCGTGGTGGGGCGTGAGCCAGCTCTTCGTCGAGCTGCTCGGCTCCCTCTTTCAGGCGATCGGCGTGCGCGAAGAGCGCCGCGACGAGGAGTGATCCATGGAAACGACCTTCACGATCAAGGGCGCCGTGCTGCAGGTGCTCCAGCAGCTCGGCAACGGCGCGGTGAGCTTCGCGCCCCGGCTCATCACGGCGCTCATCCTCTCGCTCATCGGCTGGGCGGTCGCGGCGATCTGCCGGACGATCCTGTCGCAGGTCATGCACCGCGTCGGGGCGGACGCGGCGCTCGAGCGCGCGGGGCTCATGTCGAGCTTCCAGCGCCTCGGCGTGCACGAGCCCATGCGGCGCGTGGTGCCGGCGATGCTCTTCTGGCTCGCGCTGCTCATCTTCATCCAGAGCGCGGCGCAGATGGTCGGGCTCGCGACGATCTCCGACGGCATCACGGGCTTCTTCGCGTTCCTGCCCAACCTCTTCTCCGCGATGATCATCCTCGTGCTCGGCAACGCGCTCGGGCAGTTCCTCGGCAACGCGGCGACGAACTACGCGCGCGACTCGGGGCTCGCGTTCGCACGCTCGCTCGGCAGCGCACTGTCGAGCTTCACGCTGTTCGTGGTCGCGATCGTGGCGCTCGGCCAGCTCAAGGTCGACACGCGCATCCTCAACATCCTCACGATCGTGATCTTCTCCGGCCTCGCGCTCGCGTTCGGGCTGTCGTTCGGCCTCGGCACGCGTGACGCGACGCGCAACCTGATCGCGGGCTTCTACGCGCGGCGCGTGTTCGGCGCCGGCCAGCGGCTCGAGGTGAACGGCCAGCGCGGCGTCGTGAGCGCGATCGCCGCGCAGCAGACGCTGCTCGACACGGAGGGCGGCACGATCGTCGTGCCGAACACCGCGCTCATCGAGCAGACCGTCCGCCGCGAGGAAGCCGCGTCGGCGTGACGCGGCAGGATCAGGGCAGCCGCACCACGCGAGTGGTGCGGCGTTCGCCCGCCGCTTCGAGCCGCACGAAGTAGAGCCCGGCGGGCGCGAGTGCACCCTTCGCGTCGCGTCCGTCCCACCGGCGATCGTGCACGCCCGCCGCGAGCGCGCCGTCCGCCAGCGTGCGCACGTGCCGTCCGCTCACGTCGTACACACCCACACGTGCGTGGCTCGCGACCGGCAGCGTCCAGCGCAACTGCACGTCGCCGCCGCTCGGGTTGGGCGTCGCGGGCGAGAGTTCGAGGCCGCCGTGCACCGACGGGGCCGCGCCGGCGACCGCGACGTCGGGCACGATGCGCACGACCTGGCCCTGCGCCGAGAGCCCGACCGGGCGCGTGAACGAATCACCGCTGCCGGCGTCCGCCACGTACAGCGCGCCGTCGGGACCGAACGCGATGCACTGCGTGCCGGAGAGGTTGCCGAAGCCCGTCGCGAAGATACTGATCGCGCCGGCGTGCGTGATGCGCAGCACGCGCTCGTTGAACAGGTCCGCGACGAACAGGTCGTGGTTGAACTTGCCGGTGGGATCGATCGCGATCGAGCCCGCGCCCTTCAGCAGCGTCGCGTCCTGCGCGAACGTGCCGACCACACCGGCGCTCGTCACGGTCGCGATGCGTGAGGCGCCGTCGAGCCGGGCGTTCGCGGCCGTCAGGCTCGGGTCGCACACGTACAGCAGGTCGCCCCACTGGCCGCCGCCACCGAACGTCATGCCCATCGGCGCGTTGATCGAGCTCGCGAACGACTGCAGCAGCCCGTTGGCGTCGAGCGTGCTGAGGCGGTTGGCGTCCGCCTCGCCGAAGATCGTCCGCCGTCCCCACGCCGCGCTCGCGCCGTGCACGATCGAGCCGAAGCTCGCGGCGCTGTAGATGCCGCTCAGCGCCGTCACGTAGCGGCGGTCGTCCACCTTGTAGAGCGCGGAGCCGTTGGTCGCGAGGTTCACGCCGGTCGAGCAGCGCACGAAGCCGTACGACTTGGTCCAGCGCGAGTCGCCGATCCAGTGACCGAAATCGCCGCCGGACGTGAGCGTGAAGATCCGGTCCTTGCCCACGTCGCCGACGAGCATCACGTCGGGGCCGATCCACGGCGCCGGGATCACCGACGCGGGCGAGGCGAAGTTCTGCCGCGCGATGCGGTCCACCGAGAATCCCGACGGCACGGTGATGCCGGTCGTGTACGCGGTCGTGCGGAATCGCGAGTCGTACGCGACGCCGACGCCGCGGCCGTCGAGCGCAAGCAGCGTCGTGTCGAAGCTCCACGACACGATCTGCGACGCGGGCCACGCCGCCGCCGGGAAGAACGTCGCCTCACGTCCCTGCGCGGTCCACGTGCCGCTCACGGCGGGCGTGAAGTGCGCGGACGACGCGAGCGTCGCGGGATTCACCGGACGGTCGAACACGACGCGCAGCTTCGAGCGCCGGTCGTTGAGCTGCTGGTCGTGAGCCGGGAACGTGCTCTCGACGACGAGCCGCTCGAGCGACTGCGCGAGCGCCGTGCCGCGCGAGGCGAGGCTCTCGTACACGCGCGCACCGCGCGCGGGCAGCGCGACCGTGAGCGCGCCGCCGGCGCCGACCATGTCGCGCACGTTTGGGTCGAGCGCGTCGCCCACGACCGTGCCCGCGGGCCACAGCGTCTCGAGCGTCTGCGTGAGCGGAGCGTTGGAGCTGTTGATCGCGACGACGACGCTGTCGGCGCCCGCCTCGCGACGGAACGCGTAGAGGCCGGGCGCGGCGGCTTCGGCGTACAGGTGCGTGATCGGACCGCGGCGCAGCGCCTCGTGCCGCTTGCGCGCGTCGATGAGCGTGCGCGTCCAGCGGAACAGCGAGTGCGACTCCTTGAAGTTGTGACCGAGCGACGGCCCGAAGTTCCACTGGCCGTCCCACATGTCCTCGCGGCACCACGGGTCGCCACCGCCGTCGAACTCCTGCTCGGTGCCGTAGTAGAGACACGGGATCGCGTTCGACGTGAGCAGCCACGCGAGCGCGGCGCGCGCGCGCGACTGGTCCTGGTTCGCGAGTCCCGCGCCCTGGAAGCGCGAGTTGTCGTGATTGTCGAGGAACGTGACGAGCCGCTCGCGCACGGTGGGATCGAACACCGTGAGATTGCCGTACGTGTTCACGATGTCCTGCGGCGCGGCGCCGCCGGCCCACACGTTGTTCGTCGCGTAGTACATGCCGTACCAGAGCATCGAGTCGAAGCGGTACGACGCGCTGCCCATGGTGCCCGTGAACGGGCCCGCGACGCCGTCGCCGTCGAACACCTCACCGAACATGAGGAAGTCGCCCTTGCCCTGCACCGCGGCCCAGTTGTGAATGCCGGGGCACCACGCGTCCCAGAATCCGCCTTCCACGTGCTTCACCGTGTCCACGCGATAGCCGTCGCAGTCGGTGTCCGCGATGAGCTGCGTGTACGCGTTCACGAGCTCGGCCTGCACGCTCGCGTCCTCGGTCTTGATGTCGTTGAGCCCGAAGATCGCGCCCAGCACCTGCTCGGTGCCCGACCAGTTCGAGACGTCGCCGTAGTTGTGGAACTTGGACGGGTCCGAGAAGAAGCCGGGGTACTTGTTGTTCGTGTCGCGCCACGAGAGCGGATAGCCCGTCGGGTAGTTGTAGCCGGGGTAGCCCGAGGCCGTGCTCGTGAGCAGCGTGCCCATGTGATTGCAGACGACGTCGATCACGACGTACATGCCGCGCGCGTGACAGTCGGCGACGAGCGCCTGCAGCTCGGCCTTCGTGCCCATGTGCGGCGCGATCGTGTAGAGGTCCTTGGCCGCGTAGCCGTGATATTCGCCGCCCGTGTTGATCACGACGGGCGAGATCCAGAGCGCGGTCACGCCGAGCATCTGCAGGTAGTCGAGCTTCTGGCGCAGGCCGGCGAAGTCACCGCCGTGCGTGCGCGCGCCGTCGGCGGGGTTGTACGAGCCTTCGACCGCATCGTTCGCCGGATTGCCGTTGAAGAACCGGTCGGTCACGACCTGGTAGATGACCTGGTCCTTCCACACCGGACTCGGGGTGAGCGCGAGCGCGGGGCGGGCGATCGAGACGGCGGCGAACGCCAGCAGGGCGCACAGCAGCGCGCGGGCCGGACGGCGGAAAGCGAGGATGTCGGGCACGGTGGGGCTTTCGGGGTCGGCGGAACGGCGTGAGGCGCGATGAGCGGGGAAATCGTACCAGCCGGGTCCCGCCAGCGGCCAGCCGCGCCCCTTTCGGCCACCCGGCCGGGGCCACGCCGGGCCACGCCGGCACGCCGACGACGGTCAGCGGGGCGCGGGCTCCTCGCCCGTCACGCCCCACGCGGCCGCGGCTTCCCGCAGCTCGGGGTCTTCCGGCAAGCGCGCGAGCCCCTCGCGCAGGCCCGCGCGAAGCCGCGCCGAGTCCCGCAGCGCCGCGGCGATCCGGAGCTCGTTTCGCACCCACTGTTCGTCCCACGCGACCGCGGCCGACTCGCGGTGGAGCGAATCGGCGAGCGCCGTGCGGCCGAGTGAAAGATTGAGCGCGACGCGGTTGAGCAGCACGAGCGAAGTGAGCCGTGGCGCGGGAGGCGACTGCGCCTCGAGCACCGTGGCGAGCGCCGAGTCGGCCGCGGCGCCGGCGACACTCGCGATGGCGATCGCGCCGTGCAGCCGCCGCTGCGCATCGCTCGCGAGCACGACGGCGTCGCGCGAGAAGTTGGGATCGAACGCGACCACCGTCGCCGCCGTGTCCGCCATGCCCTCGGCTTCGCCGTACATCACGAAGGTCGCCGACGGATCCCCGCTCCACACCTGCAGCGGCGCGCGAGCCGCCGAAGGCGAACTCGGTCAGGCGCGGCAGGTTCCAGTGGCGCACGCGCCACGGCTGCGTTCGCGCGGCGCCTGCGCGAGCGCCCCGCGCGCCGCGCTCACCGTGCCGCATGCGCGTCAGGCGCGCGTACGAAATGTGCGTGTCCGTCTCGGGCGCGATCGCACCGGGCACCGGCGCAGGGACGGGTGCGGCGAGCAGCGCGGCGAATCGCACCGTCACGAGCACCCACGCCACACGGGCGCCTCCCGCCTGCGCGAGCGCCGCGAGCACGAATGCGAGCGACAGCGACGGGAGCGTGTTGCGCCAGGAGTTCCACTCGGGCAGGAAGATCGCGAGCGGTGCCGTCGCGAGAGCCCAGACGAGCGCCGCGACGAGCATCGCGCGCACGCCGCCCGGCGGCAGCGGCTCGCGCGGCGCCGCGAGCAGCGCCGCCCCCGCCACCGTGTAACCCACGAGCACGAGCGCCGCGGGTATGCGCCCGAGATCCTCGAGGCTCGCGAACGCGGCGAGCGAACGGCGCGCGACCGTGGCGAGCGCGCCCACGTCCGGCACGCCGTGCGTGGGCGGCAGCGAGGCGCCGTGCGAGAACGCCGCCACGCGGCCCACGCTCCAGAGCGCGGCGAGCGCCACGGCCGCGGCGGCGTCCCCGAGCGCGAACCGCCCGCGCGCACGCGCGAGCAACAGCACGATCGCGGGCAGCACGACCAAGGAGTTCTCGTGCCCGCCGATCGCGACCGCCATGGCGAGCCACGCGAACGACGCACGGCCGCGCACGGAAGCGGCGAGCGCGCACGAGATCGCGGCGAGCGGAAGCAGGTGCTGGACCGCACTGGGCCACGCGAGCAGGACACGCACGGGCTCCATGAGCAGCGGGCGGTCGCGAGCACGAGCGCGCCGTTTTCGCCGAGCATGCGGCGCCCGAACGACCACAGGGCCGCGACGGCCACGGCCAGCAAGGCGGCATGCAGCGCCAGCGCGTACTCGGGATGCGAGACGAGATGCGGGCCGAGCAGCGCGAAGTACGCCTGCCGCGACAGCGGGCGCCAATACCAGTCGCTGCCGTGCGTGCCGAGCCAGTCGAATCCGGAGTACGACTGGTGCGCGAGGAACAGGTAGTCGTCCGCCACCGCGACTCCCGGCAGGCCGCCACGGCAGGCCACGGCGAGCGCCGCGAAGGCGGCGCACACGGCGAGCAGTGCGGCGGTGTTCGGCTTCGGCGGTGCGGACGGAACGGGTGCGCTCACGGATCGTCCTTGATCGTGAAGTGGCGGCTCGACGATTCGAAGTGACGGCGCCCCGTCCGCGAACGAACGGGGCGCCGCCACTTTACTTCATGCGTGCTCGCGCGCGACCACCGCGCGTCACTGCAGCTTCACCACTCGCGCGTCACGCGTGCCCTGCGCCGAAGTCAGGCGTGCGAAGTACACGCCCGGAGCGGCGGCGCGGCCGTCGCTCGAGCGCCCGTTCCAGCGCACGTCGAGCGCGCCGGCGGGCGCGTCGCCCTCGAAGCGCTGCACGAGCGCGCCACGCGCGTCGTACAACTTGAGCTGCCAGCGCCCGGCCTGCGGCAGGCTCAGCCGCAGCGTGAGTTCGCCCGCGAACGGCGAACGCAGCGGCGCGAGCGCCAGCGCGCGCGGCGCGACGGTGCCGCCGCCCACGCCCGTGGTCGCGCTGAACTCGTACGCGTTCGGCAGCGTGTCGGCGACGCCCTCGACCTCGAGGACCAGGTCGCGCATGCCGTGCGACGTGCCCGGGGGCACGAGACACGTGAGGAAGTCCGGGTGCTCCTCCACGACCGTGAACGGACAATCGTCGTCACCGGCGAAGCGGATCGAGCGCTGCGTGCCGACGGCGCCGAAGTGCTGCCCCATGAGCGTGACGAGGTTGCCGCCCTGGAGCGGACCCGCCGCGGGCGAAAGCCCGCCAACCGACGGAGGCGAGAGCAGCGCGAGGCCCATCGCGACCGGAGCGGGATCCGAATCGGTGTCGAGGCTGACGAGCCGGTCGCCCGCCGAGCCCTCGCCGAGCAGAATCGCGAAGCTCGTCTCGCAGCGGTCCAACACGGCGAGGTCGGGCCCGGGCAGGCCGTCTGCCCAGACGAGGTGCGCGTCGGGCCCGAAGTTCGAGCCCCGCACGGTGAGCGGATAGCCGCCGAGCGACGATGCCGAAGGGCTGTCGAGTCCGTCCACCGTCGGCGGAAGGTACGTGACGCCCGCGCCGTTGCTGCCTTCTCCCGCCGCGGTCGTCACGCGCACGGGCCGCGAGGACGGGCAGCCCGCGAGCCGCGGCGGCACCGCCGCCGTGATCTGCGTGTCGCTCCAGTCCTGCGTGGGAATGTCACCGTTCTGGAACCCGACCTTGCCGCGAGCCACGCCGAAGCCGGAACCGTTGATCGTGATCACCGTGCCGCCGGAGGGCGAGACTTCCGCACCGGTGATTCCCGTGAGGCCGGGGCCGTCGTACGGAAGGGCGATGGAGCTGGACGACGTCGTGCGATCGATCACCTGCATCGAGACCGTGCCGCCGGGCTGGAACTCCGGGGCGACGAACACCAGCTGCCCCGCCGTCACGGACGTGGGAACGACGTCGTGAGACTCCGACGTGCTCGACAGGCAGCGCACGAACGACTGGCTGGTGAAGTTCGAACCCGTGACCGTGAGGTGCACTCCGCCGGACCACGAGGCGTGCTGGCCACCCGAGATCGGGGTCAGACCGAGGTTCGCGGCCTCGTTGAAGAACGGGTTCGACGCCTTCGTGCCCCTCACCACCTCGATCGCCATCTGGTCCACTCCGTCGTCGAACGCCGTCGAGGTGAACGTGAGGGAGCCCTGCACGACCGTGGTCGGCGTGATGAGCGACTGGCCGTAGCGCACGAGCGAGCCCGCACCGAAGTTGGAGCCCGAGAGCGTGATCACGGTGCCGCCGGTGCGCGCCGCGGCCGGGGGGAACATCCCGGTGAGGACCGGCGCGGTGCCCGTGCCCGCGGCCGAATAGGTCAGGGCGTTCGTGCGCGTGGCGCTCACGCCGTTCACCGTGACGATCACGTCGGCGGGGCCGGCGACGCCGGCGGGCACGCGACAGACGAGCACTTCGGGCGCCGACCAGCGGATCGGGCCGCAGCTCGTCTTCGTGCCGCCCTGCTTCACCTCGACCTGCACGTCGTGCAGCGCGACGTTGGGACCGAAATGGCTGCCCACGACGGTGATCACGTCGCCACCCAGCACGGTGCCACCCGAGCCACCGGCGCCGTTCACCGTCGGAGGCGCGAGCACGGTGGTGGACACCGGGCTCGAGTTGAAGCCCTGCGAGAGCGTGAGCTCGGCGGCACCCGGAGGCAGCACCGGCAGCGGGAACACCGCCTCGCTGGACGAGACCGAAGACGCGGGAACGAACTCACCCGGCCCCGGACCCGCGGCGATGAACAGGTGCAGGTCGGGACCGAAGTTCTGGCCGCGGACCGTGAGCGGATAGCCGCCGAGCGAGGGAAGGCTCGACGCGCGCAGCGAAGTCAGGGTCGGTGTCGCGTGGTACTCCAGCGACGCGCTCGATCCGATCACGTCACCGGTCAGCACGCGCACCTTGCCCGTCACGACGGGCGGCGATCCGGCGGCCGGTGGCGTGACGGCGGCCGGCGGCGCGACGCCGACGATGGACGTGTTGCTCCACGTCGACACGCGCACGTCCGCGCAACGTCCGTCCACGCACACCTGCGGGCGCGGCGGTGCGCCGGTGCCGGCGTCGAAGCCGCTGCCGACGATCGTGATCGTCTCGCCGCCGCTCGAGCGCGTGTAGGCCGGGATCACACCCGCGACGCGAGAGCCCGAAAGCAGCAGGTTCCGCGTGGCGAGATCGCGATGGATGACGCCGTCCCGCGCGAACGTCACGTGCAGCACACGTTCGTCGTTGCCGAGGCTGCCGTCGTCGCAGTCTTCCGTGCGCACGACGATGCTCGTGTCGGTGAGCGACACCACGCTCGCCGGGCACGTGCCGCCAGTCGCCGGGTTCTCCACGTACGCGCGCGGCGCCGAGCACCGGAAGTCCCGGCCGGTTACGGTGAGCATCACGCCACCGCGCTCGGCCACGGCCGTCGGGGCGGGATCCACGACGGGCGGTGCGTAGGTGATGCGCGTGATCGTGAGGTCGTTGACGTGAAGGTTGCCGGCGCGACCGCCCTTCTTCACGCGCACGGCCGGCGTCGCGTCGTCGTCCTGCGGCGGCGCGACCACGACGAGCTGCGTGTTCGTCGCGCTGACGATCTGCACGGGGCGCAGCCCGACGTCGACCTTCGGGCTACCGCCGGTCGTGAAGTCGGTGCCGTAGATCGTGAGGTGGATGCCGCCCGCGGCGGGCACGACCGAAGGCGAGACGCTCGTGACGAGCGGCGGCGCGCACGGGCCCGCGAAGGCGTGCGAAGCGAGCGAGGTCGTCAGCAGTGCGGCGGCGGCGAGGACTCGCGAGAGACGGCGCTGCGGCATGGGTGTCGCTCCGTGGGGAGGGATCGTGCGCAAGACGGATGACCGGCGTCGAAACATGTTCGGCCAAACGCCCCCGCTTCTAACAGGGGGATTTCGCCCTCAGCGGCCGGGCTGCGCCTTCAGCCGGGCCAGCATCGCCCGGGCCTCGCCGTCCGCGGCGGCCCCCTCGGCCCCGCTGGCGAGCCAGCGCTCGAGGTCGCGGGCCGCGACCGTCCGGTCGGCGAAGTCCCCGCCGAAGACGCGGAGGAAGCCGATCGCCCGCAGGCAGGCGGGATCGGGCGAAGGCTCGAGTGCCTCGAACCGCGCCGCCCACGACTTCATTCGCCCCCAGCCCGCCGGGTTCGCGGCGATGGCGGCGGCCGCCTGCGGCTGGCTCAGCACGAGCGCGGCGCGATTGACGACCGAGGCGAAGCGCGCGCACTCGGCCGACTCGAAGCTCGTCTCGTCGTACGCGCGGAAGTAGGCGGTCATCGGCGTCTCCGCGAACACGCGCAGCAGCGCGGCGGCCTGCGCTTCGAGCGAGGGCGGTGCGCCGTGCGGGCTCGTCCAGCCGACGAATCCCACGGGCGTCATGCCGTAGCGCAGCGCCCAGCTGTCGTCCTTCACGCCGACGAACGCGACGGGGCGACCGGCCGAAAGGTGATCGAGCCAGAGCAGGTTGCGAGTGCCCGGCAGGCCCGAGTAGCGATCGTCGCTCGGCTCGCGCAGCCAGCCCGTGCGGAAGCCCGCGCGCGTCGTCGCGAACGCCGACTCCGGCGCGACCGCGCGCACCGACACGATCTCGCCACCGCGCGCGGTGCCCTGCGCGCTCTCGGTGAGCAGGTCCACCGCGGAGTCGCCGCGCGGGATCGTGAAGCCGTCCACCGTGCGCCCGTCGCGCAGCGACACGCGCTGCGCGGCGCCGAGCGGCGGCAGCAGGCCGGGATGCGCCGCGCGCACGCGCCGCACGTACCACGCGTAGGTCATGAGTTCCTGGTCGAGCACCGTGACGTCGGGGCGCAGCCCGCGCGCGCGCTGCAGGTACGCGAGCGCGTTGTGCTGCAGGTCGCCCTGCACGAACAGCACCGCGCGATCGGGCAGGCTCGCGAGCATGCCGCGTCCGAGCGCTTCGGCGAAGACGTTGCCGCGCTGGGTCACCGTGCGACCGAGGGTGACGAGCGGCCACGCGAGCGCGAGCGCGAGGAGCGCCGCGGCCGTGACGGCGTGCAGCGGGCGCGGCAGGCGCGCGATGCGCCCGAGCGCCCACGCCGCGCCCACGCCCGCGAGGAGCGCGAGCACGAGCGCGGGCAGGATGTAGAAGCGCTCGATCACACCGCGCAGCACGGCCGAGTCCGACGGGAATCCCACGCGCGTGAAGAACGCGAGCTGCAGCGCGACGAACGCGCCGAGCGCGATCGCCGCCCGCGGCGCGCGACGCACGAGCACGAACGCGCCGAACACGAGCAGTACGAGCGGCGCGACGCCCAGACCGTGCGGCAGCGATTCGAGCCAGATCGCGACGTGGCTCTTGTCCGCCTGCATGCCCGCCTGCACGGGATCGAGGCGGAACGTGCCGTAGTCGTCGCGCAGCAGCAGCGAGAAGAAACCACGCGGCGTGCTCGCGTCACCCCAGACGAGCGCCTGCGCGCGATGCGAGGCGTACGGCAGCCACGCGAGCGGCGCGAGCGCGAGCAGCTTGACCGCGCCCGTGCGCAGCGTGAGCGCCGTGCGCGCGCCGGCGGACCGCCGCCACGCCGCGATCCACGCGACGATCGACGCCGGGATGCCGAGCAGCAGCAGCGTGTGGTGGTGCGAGAAGCCGAGCAGCGTGACGAACACGAGCGCGAGCATCGCGCGGTTCGAGGCCGGAGCGCGCGTCTCGTCGAGCGCGCGCGCGAACAGCCAGAGCGCGAGCGCGCCGAGCAGCGCGTTGAGCGCGAACACCTCGGCGACGATCGCGTACTTCCACGCCGGAGCGCAGAGCGCGAAGCGCCACGCCGCGAAGAGCGCGGCGATGGACGAACTCGTGAGCCGCCGTGTCGCGAGCGCCAGGAATCCCGCCGCGGCGGCCATGCACGCGGCCGAGAACACGTTCAGCGCGAGCGCGGGTTCGGCGAACGTTGCGGCCGCGTGCGCCCACGCGCCGCCGAGCAGCACGTAGAGCGGGTAGCCGGGCGGATGCGCGACGCCGAACGTCCACGCCGCGGTGATCAGTTCGCCGGAGTCACCCGCGGGCAGCCCGGGCGCGAGCGTCGCGAGGTACGCGGCGAACGGCGGCAGAACGGCGAGCGCGAACACGAGCGGCGCGCCCGCGACGAACCCACCCTTCGCGGGCGGGGCCGGCGCGGACGCGCCACCGGGATGCCGATGCCGTCTCGTGGTCTTCATGCGGGCGGCAATGTAGCGCAACCCGCCGCGCGATTACTCGACGATCGCGATCCTCTGCATGCGCGTGACGCCGCCCGACTCGAGCCGCGCCAGGTAGAGCCCCGGGGCGACACGATGTCCCGCGCCGTCGCGCAGGTCCCACGCCGCCTGCCGCGCGCCCGCGGGCTGGACGCCTTCGACCAGCGTGCGCACGTGCCGGCCCTGCGTGTCGTAGAGCGCGAGCCGCGCCACACCCGCCGCCGGAAGCGTGAACGCGAACTGCGCCGCGCCGCGCGCGGGGTTCGGCCGCACGGGCGCGAACACGAGCGCGAGCGCGCCCGACGACGGCGCGTCGAGCGTCGCCGCGGGCGTCACGAGCGCGTACGCGCTCGCGTTGCCGTGCACGTCCACCGCGGCGAGCTTGTAGAACGCGGGCGAACCCGTCGCGTCCACCCAGCCCGTGTCGGCGCTCGCGTGGATCAACGTGGCCGGTCCGGGCTCGAACGACGCGCTCGCGCCGCGATGGAGTTCGTATCCGCCGAAGTCGGCCTCGAGGCTGCGCGACCAGTGCAGGTGCGTCGCGCCGCCCACGCGCGCCGCCGAGAAGACGACGGGCATGCCGGGCGAGAGGTTGTCCACCGAGTAGCCGCTGTCCACCGCCGAAGTCGCGTACACCTCGCCCATCGGCGTGATCGCCTCGACGAGGTAGCTCTCCCACGGCGTGGGGTACATGGGACCCGCGAGGTCGGAAAGCGTGTGCACGGTCATGCCGTAACCGGGCCAGCCGCGCGCGGGCGTGCTGCCGATGTACTCCCAGTACTCGGTCGTCGTCGCGTTCGCGATCGCACGCAGCGCGCCGGGCTGCAGGTTCGCGTCACGCGCATCCGCGGCGGACTCGCGCGCGCCGGAGCGCAGCGCCGCGGCCGCGGCGAGCGCGGGCATGCGGCGCCACACCATGTACGAGCCGATCGGGTTGGACGGCGTCGAGTCCACTTCGCTCGCGCGCCAGTAGAGCGAGAGCTTGCCGCCCTGGTCGTTCGGCACGTCCTGCGCGGCGCTGATGCGCGCGGCGGCGACTCGCCCGACCGCGCCGTTGAACCGCACGCGCTGGCCGTAGGTGTAGCCGTAGTTGTTGTACGTGTAGGCGGAGACCCACTGGCAGAGCGCGCCCCCGTCGCCGTCGCTGCAGACGAACGGCGAGTAGAGGAGCAGGTTGGTGGCTCCGCTGTCCACGATGTTGCCCAGCGCCCCCCACCCGGGCGGACGCTTGCCGGAGCCGTCGAGCTTCGCGAGGCGCAGCCGGCTCAGGAACAGGTCGGTGTTCGAGAACAGCGCGAGATAGCCGCCGTCGGACGACAGCGCGATCGAGGGCTGGAAGAAGGCCGCGCTCGCCGGAGTCTCACCCACCACGACTCCGCTCGAGGACCACGCGGGATCGGGCGACTGATCCGCGAGCAGGCGCAGCATGCGCGCGCGCTGCGTGCCGGCTTCCACCGACAGCCACAGAAGGCCGCACGTGCCGTCCGGCGCCACCGCGATCTTGGGAGATTCCTCGTCGTAGGTCGTGGTCGTGATCTTGCGGCCCTCGACGGGATTCGCGCCCAGCAGGCCGTTCCAGTCGAAGCTGTTCGCGTACGCGTCGAACTGCGTACCGCTTCGGTTCTCGGTCCACACCACCACGGAGTGTGAATACAGATCCGATCCCTGAGCCCAGGTCGCCACCGGGCCAGTGGAGAGCGGAATGCCGTCTTCGGGGAACGGAGCTTCGATGAGGCCACCGGCGGTGACGTGCTGGGCGAACAGCGTGAGCACGCCGTCGGAAGTCCGGTACACGAGGTTCGCGCCGCCGACGCCGTCGGGCTGCAGCGTCGGACGAGTGTTCACGCGCCCGTTGCGATGCACGCGGCAACCGTCCGCCGGCCAGCCTTCGTCGATCTTGCCGAACGAGTGCACGTGCTGAAGGTAGATGGTCTCTTCCGAGGAGCGGATGAACGCGACGAGCGCGCCACCGGCGCCGTCGTGCGTGACGCTCGAGTAGTACTCGTAGTCGGAGCTTTCGGAAACGGCCCGGCCACCCGAGGGCCAGCCGGCGGCGATCGCGCCCGCGGCCGTGACGCGCTGCACGTAGACGTCGTTGAAGTTCGTCGTGCGCTCGAACGTCACGAGCACGCCGCCCTGGCCGTCGCTGGAGAGCGCGATGTTCGCGTAGATGCCACTCGTCGCGCCGATCGAGACCCCGGTCGCGGGCCAGCCCGCGGCCGCCCGGCCCGACGGCAGCAGGTGGTGCACGAAGAGCGTGCCCTGATCGTTCACGACCGCATGGAACCAACCACCGGCGCCGTCCGAGACCAGGGCATCCTGACGGGTGACGAGGTGGGGAGAGACCGCGATGGAGTAGGGCTGCCAGAGGTAGTCGACGGCATGGGCCGCGCCGGGAAGCGCGACGAGCATCGTCGTGGCGATCAGGAACGCGAGTCGGCGGAACGAGGGCATGGTTCCTCTCGAGGGGCATGGGTCGCAGGCGTACGGAGTGCTCGTGAGTGTGACGAATCACCGCCGTTCGAATCACGAGATTCTTCGATCCCCGGGCGCCGAAGGCGGGTGCCGCCGCCCCGATTCGTTGCACATCGCACCGAAATGCTAGCTTGCCCGGCGCCATGGCCCACTCCCCTTCCGAAGGCGTCATCCGCTTCGCGGTCGAGCACACGCAGGCGGCGCTCGAGCCACGCGTGCACGGCGAGGCCGCGCGCGTGCTCGCGGCATGGCGCGAGATCCTCGCGCACCTGCGGCTGCTCGGGCGCGACCCGTCGCGCTACGAAGGGCTGGGATTCGGCAACGTGAGCGCGCGGGTCACTCCGTTCGGTGGCGCACCGCAGGGCGCGCGGCCGTTCCTCGTGAGCGGCTCGCAGACCGGCGGGATCGCGCACGCGACGCTGCGCGACTTCTGCGTGGTCGAACGCTGGGAGCTGGCCGCCAATCGCGTGACGAGCCGCGGCGAAGTGCCGCCGTCGTCCGAGTCGCTCACGCACGCCGCGCTCTACGACTGCTCGCCCGCCATTCGCTGCGTGCTGCACGCGCACTCGCCCGCGCTGTGGCGGAACGCGCGCGCGCTCGGCCTGCCGGTCACCGATGCCGGGGCCGCGAACGGCACGACCGCGATGGCGCTCGAGATGCCGCGCCTGTTCCGCGAAGGCGTGTTTGCGTCGCTGAAGATCGCCGCGATGGGCGGGCACGAGGACGGCGTCATGGTGTTCGGCGCCGACGCGAGCGAAGCGGGCGAGACGCTCGTGCGGCACCTGGCGCGCGCGCTGGCGCTCGCCGGTCGCCCGCTCGCCGGTCGCCCACTCGCCGGGCGCCCGGAGGGCGCGTCATGAAAGTCCACGGCAAGCCGACGCGCGCCTGCTGGTGGGACGGCGACGCGCTCGCGTTCTTCGACCAGCGCGCGCTGCCCGCGCGAGCCCAAGTCGCGCACGCGCGCACGGTGGAAGAGGCCGCGCGCGCGATCGAGGACATGGCGGTGCGCGGCGCGCCGCTCATCGGCGTGGTCGCGGGCTACGCGCTCGCGCTCGCCGCGCGCCGCGGCGACGATCTCGCCGCCGCGTACGACCGCCTCGCGCGCACGCGCCCGACCGCGATCAACCTCTGGACCGGACTGAACGCCGTGCGCGCGGCCGCGCCGGACGCCGGCGCGATGCTCGCCGCGGCGCGCGCGTTCGACGACGCCGAGGTCGCCGCGGCCGAAGCGATCGGCACGCACGGCATGGCGCTCATGCGGCCGGGCATCCGCGTGCTCACGCACTGCAACGCGGGCTGGCTCGCGGTGCAGGACTGGGGCACGGCGCTCGCGCCCGTGTACAAGGCGGCGCGCGCGGGCTTCGCGCCGTTCGTGTTCGTGAGCGAGACGCGGCCGCGCCTGCAGGGCGCGCGCCTCACCGCGTGGGAACTGGCGCAGGAAGGCGTCGCGCATGCGGTGATCGCCGACAACGCCGCCGCGCACTTCATCCAGCGCGGCGAGGTGGACCTCGTGCTCACCGGCGCCGACCGCGTGGCGGCGAACGGCGACGCCGCGAACAAGATCGGCACCTACACGCGCGCGCTCGCCGCGAAGGCGCACGGCGTGCCCTTCGTGATCGCGGCGCCGCTCAGCACGATCGATCGCGCGACGCCCGACGGCTCGGCGATCCCGATCGAGGAGCGCGGCGCGGACGAAGTCACGCACGTCGAGGGCGTGGACGAGGACGGCGTTCTCCGCCGCGTGCGCGTGACGCCCGAAGGCTCGGCCGCGCGCAATCCCGGCTTCGACGTGACGCCCGCGGCGCTCGTGACGAGCCTGCTCACCGAGCGCGGCATCGTGAGCGCGACGAGCGAAGGTATCGCGAGCCTGTTCGGCGGCGACTGACCGGCGCGAGCCGGGCGATCTTCCGGACCGCGCGTGATACTCCGCGCGCTCGTGCGTACAAGTTCCCGCCGGGCATGGGCGCCGGCGGGAGCGCCGCCCATCGGCGTGGTCTTTCGGCGGGGCGTCGCGCGTGTACCAGCTCTGGTGGTCGAACCTGCTCGTCGGCGCCGATGCACTGCGCATTCATCCGCTGCGCACGCTGCTCTCCGTGCTCGGCATCCTGATCGGGTCCGCGGCGCTCGTCGCGACGATGGCGGTGAGCGACGGGCTCATGGTGTTCGTGCGCGACCGCGTGCAGCGCGAACTTTCCGTGCAGGTCGTCACGTTGAGCCCGCGGCTGTCGCGCTTCGAAGACGGCGAATGGGTGCCGCAGCACGACTACCCCATCTTCACCGACGCCGATGCCGAAGCGCTGCTGCGCCACGCGCCGGGCGTGCAGTCGGCGACGCTCGTGCTCGGCGGGCGTGCGGAGATCAGCCACCGAGGCGTGCGCCGGCACGCGTCCGTCACGTTCGGCACCGCGTCGCTTCCGGAGTTCGGGCAGATGGAAATCGGCGCGGGCCACTTCTTCAGCGCCGCGGAGGCCGAACACAACCTGCCCGTCGTGGTGATCAACTACGCGCTCGCTCGCGAGCTGCTGCCGTCGGGCGATCCGCTCGCCATGGTCGGGCGAGAGATCCGCGTCGAGCGCCGCACGCGCCGCGTGGTGGGCGTGCTCGCGGCGACGGGCTTCGAGAATCGCGAGGACCCTTCGCTCGCCGCGCTCGCGCCGCTGCGTTCGGCGCGCGCGATCCTCGCTCCGCAGCAGGGCCGCCGCCTGGCGCCCACGATCCGGCTGCTCGCGCGCTCGCTCGAATCGGTGGACGCCGTCGAGGAGGACGCGACCGACTGGCTCGCGCGCCGCTGGCCCGACTGGCCGCGCCGCGTGACGTTGAGCGTGGGGCGCGAACAGCTGCAGCAGGTCGAGCAGGCGTTCCTGCTGCTGAAGCTGTTCGTCGGAGCGCTCGTCGGCATTTCGCTGCTCGTCGGCGGCATCGGCATCATGAACGTGCTGCTCGCGGCGGTGGCCGAACGCACGCGCGAGATCGGGATCCGCAAGAGCGTCGGCGCGCGGCGCGCCGACATCATGGCGCAGTTCCTCACCGAGTCCGTGGTCATCGCGCTCGCCGGGGCGGCCGCGGGCCTCGTGCTCGGGCTCGTGATCGCCGCGGGTGTGACCGCGCTCTTCCGCGGCTGGGTCGGCGCGCCGGTGTACCCGGTGCTGTCGTGGACCTCCGTGCTCGTCGCGACGCTCTCGTCGTCCGCGGTCGGGCTCGTGTTCGGCACCTACCCCGCGCGCCGGGCCGCGAACCTGTCGCCGGTCGCGGCGATCGCGCACGAGTGAGGGGCGCGGCGACTTTTTCGTTGCACGGCCCCCGCCCGCGCATTTACATTCCGGCCCTCGCCGTGACGCGCAATGGTGCGCCGTCCGGCCGTACGGAAAGGAGCGAACCATGACCGCCTGTGTGAACGGCCCCCGTGCGTCACGCCCTCTCCGGACCCGCGACTAGCGCCCAGCGAACTACCGCTCGCGCCCCGCGCCGCTCCGAGACGAGGAGCGGCGTTTTCGTTTTCGCCGCGCCGTGACGCACGCCCGCACCGACCGTTCTCCGGGTGCATTCCCGCGCCCGCCCATCCTTCCGAACGTCACGCGAGGCCTCACACGATGTCACTGCCATCCCTGGGCTGGAACGCCCGATTCGAAGAGAGCTTCACCGAACACCGGACCCGTGGCTGGGTCCCCGCACGAGTCGCGCGCGAGGACCGCACCCGCTACGTGGTTCTCGACGAGAGCGGAGCCCGACCCGCCGAGCTGGCCGGCCGGCTGCGGCACGAAGCGCGGACGCGCGCGGACGTGCCCGCGGTCGGCGACTGGGTGGCCGTGCGGCCGGGCGCCGCATCGCCGGCGATCATCGAAGCCGTGTTGCCGCGTGCGAGCGCATTCGTGCGCAAGGACGTCGGCGACGCGGCGATCGAACAGGTCGTCGCCGCGAACGTGGACACGGTCTTCCTCGTGTCCGGGCTCGATCTCGACTACAACCCGCGGCGCATCGAGCGCTACCTCGCCGCGGCCTGGGAGAGCGGCGCGGAGCCCGTCGTCGTGCTCAACAAGGCCGACCTCGACCCGGACCGCGAAGCACGCGTCGCCGAAGTCGAACTGCTCGCGCCCGGCGCCGCGGTACTCGCGGTGTCCGCGCTCGAGGGCGACGGCATCGCCTCGCTCCAGCCTTGGCTGCAGCCGGGACGCACGGTCGCGCTGCTCGGATCGTCCGGCGTGGGCAAGAGCACGCTCGTGAACGCGCTGCTCGGCGAGGAACGGCTCGCGACCGGCGCCGTGCGCGAAGACGACTCGCGCGGACGGCACACGACGACGCATCGCGAACTCGTCGTGCTGCCGGGCGGCGCGCTGCTGCTCGACACGCCCGGCATGCGCGCGCTCGAGCTGTGGGGCGACGAGGACTCGGTGGACGGCGCGTTCCCCGAGATCGCGTCGCTCGCGGAAGGCTGCCGGTTCCGCGACTGCCGCCACGAGAGCGAGCCCGGTTGCGCGGTGCTCGCGGCCGAGGCCGACGGCACGCTCGCGGCCGACCGGCTCGCGTCGTGGCGCAAGCTGCAGCGCGAGGCGCACTGGCTGGCGACGCGCGTGGACGCACGTGCGCGCGCCGCGGAAGAAGCGAAATGGAAGGCCATCCACAAGTCCATGCGCGACCACCCGAAGGCGGACCGCTGGAAGAAGTAGGGCCGGGGCGGCCGCGTCAGGATCGTTCGGACGCGGCCGCCGCTCCCGTCATCGCGGCGCGCACGGCGTGCGCGAGCTGCGACGGCGTGAACGGCTTCGCGAGGAACGCACCCGACGCACCCACGAAATCCTGCGGCGCACGCGCGTCGTCGGGATAGCCGGAGATGAACAGGAAGCGCAGGCCCGGGCGCGCCGCGAGCAACCGCGTGGCCATCGCGGGACCGTTGAGCCGCGGCATCACGACGTCCGTGACGACGAGGTCGATCGTGCCGGCGTGCTCCGCGGCGACGGAGAGTCCCCATTCGCCGTCCGCAGCCTCGAGCACGACGTAGCCCGCGCGCCGCAGCGTCATGCTCACGAGCGCGCGCACGCCCGGTTCGTCCTCGACCACGAGCAGCGTGCCCTGCTGTCCGCCGGGCGACGCGTTCGCGGGCACATCGAGTTCCGGAGCGGGCTCCTCGGCGATCGGCAGCGCGATGCGCGCCGCCGTGCCACGGCCGAGCGTGCTGTCGAGCCACACGGCGCCGCCGCTCTGCTTCACGATGCCGTACACGGTCGACAGCCCGAGCCCCGTGCCCTGGCCGAGCGGCTTGGTCGTGAAGAACGGATCGAACGCGCGCGCCTGCACGTCCTCGCTCATGCCCATGCCTTCGTCGCGCACCGTGAGCAGCGCGCGTGGGCCCTTGCCGAGATCCGCTTCGGCGACGGCGTACGCGTCGAGGTATTGCGCGCGCTCGGTGCGGATCGTGATCGGGCCGCCGTCGGGCATCGCGTCGCGCGCGTTGACGAGCAGGTTGAGCAGCACCTGTTCGATCTGGCTCGGGTCCACCCGCACCCACAGCGCGCCCGAGGCGTGCTCGATCACGAGCCGGAAATCCTCGCCGATCAGCCGGCGCAGCATGCCGCCCATCTGGTCGACCACCAGCGTGAGGTCGAGCACACGCGGCGACAGCACCTGCTGGCGGCTGTACGCGAGCAGCTGCTTCGTCAGCCGCGAGGCGCGGCTCGCCGCGTCGAGCACCTGCTCGGCGTGCGTGCGAATCGACGAGTCCGCGTCGGACTCCGCGCGAATGGCGTCGGTGCCGCCGTAGATCACCGTGAGCAGGTTGTTGAAGTCGTGCGCCACGCCGCCGGCGAGCTTGCCGACCGCTTCCATCTTCTGCGACTGGCGCAGCTGGACCTCGAGCTCCTTGCGCGCCGTGATGTCCGAGATCGCGCCGTCGAAGTGCCGGGTTCGCCGGCCTCGGTGCGCACCGTGGTGCCCGAGAACATCGCCCAGAACGTGCTGCCGTCGCGGCGGCGGCACTCGGCTTCCTCGTTGAACCACTGCCCCTGCTCGAAGGAGGTCCGGCGCATCTCCGCGAACCGCACGGGATCGACCACCGCCTCGGCGAGCGGAAACGTGTCGATCTCCTCGGGCGAGGCGAACCCGAAGAGCTGCGCGAACGCGACGTTCGCGTAGAGCATGCGGCCGTCCGTCTGCACGCGGAACAGCCCTTCCTTCACGTTGCGATTGATGGACTCGAGCAGGTCCTGGCTGCGGCGCAGCGCCTCGATGCGGCGCGCGCGTTCGAGCACGATGCCGGTCATCGCGGCGGCGCGCTCGGCCAACTCGAGCTCGCGGCGGCGCGGTTCGCGGATCTCGCCGTGATACACGGCGCACGTGCCGAGCACGGTGCCCGCGGAGTCGCGGATCGGCACCGACCAGCACGCGTGGAGCCCGGACTCGAGCGCGAGACCGCGCCACTTTACCCAGAGGGGGCTCGAGGCGATCTCCTGCACGACGACCGTCCGGCCGAAGTGCGCCGCCGAGCCGCAGGAGCCTTCCCCGGGGCCGATCTCCATGCCCTCGATGACGGCGTTGTACGTCGCCGGCAGGGAGTCCGCGACGGCGACGTGCATGTTGCGGCCATTCAGTTCGAGGATCGAGCACATGGCGCCCGGCAGCAGCTCCTCGAGGCCGTGGACGATGGCCGAGTACACCTCGATCGAGGAGTGGCCCGCCGCCACGAGGCCGAGCACGCGCGCTTCGAATGCCGTCGTGCGTTCCGACCACTTGCGATCGCTGATGTCGCGCACGACGGCGAGCACTTCGTCCTCGCCGTGCCGCACGCAGCGCGCCTCACGGTAAAGGCTGCGGCCCTGGTAGAGCGTCTCGAACTCGATCGTCGCCGGACCGTTCGCGTCGAAGGCTTCGCGCATGCCGGCGCGGAACTGTTCGGCGACCACCGGATCGGCGAACCAGTCGAAGATCGAACGCCCGACCATCTTGTCCGGCGGCACCGGCGGCGTGACGCCCGTGGGCACGTGAACCTCGAGGCACGTGCCGTCGCGCGCGAGCCGGTACGAGATGTCGGGAAGCGCCGCCTGCAGCGACCGGCGCAGGGCGTCGCTGCGGACGCCGCGCGCCTCCGCCGCGCGCCGCTCCGCGATGAGCGCGCCGAACGCGAGCGGCACCGCCAGGAACGCCAGCTCGAAGAGCTGGACCGCGACGTGGCGCTGGTCCTTCACCACCTGCAGGAACGGGCCGTGGCCGTTCGCCGTCGCGACCGCGACCGTCAGCGCCGCGAGCGAGCTGGCGAAGGTCGTCGCACGGACGCCGAAGCGCGCGGCCGCGTACATCACGATCGGAAGCAGCACGAGGTTGAGCCACAGGATGCCGCTCGTGCCGTGCGGCACGACGGTCAGGGCGCCGAAGATCACGGCGCCGATCCCGGCGCACGAGAGCGCGAGCAGCCCGACGAAGCGCGGCGTCCACTCGCTCCACTTCACGCCCATCCACGTGAGCGCGAACGGCACCACGGCGAGCGCTCCCAGCGCGTTCATGCGCCACCAGCCGTCCCAGCCCGAGTAGAACGGGAGCTCCGCCGGCCACTGCCCGTACGCGCGCCCGATCCAGGAGAAGAAGATGCTCCCGAGCGGAGCGGCGGCCGCGACGACGAGCACGACCGCGACGTCACGCAGCCGCGAACACGCCGGATGAACGCCCAGGCGCTTCAGGAGGAAGGCGCCGAGAACGGCCTCGGCCGCGCTGCCCATTCCGGCCGGCCAGACGATGGCCCAGCTGTATCCGAGCAGCAGCCGCTGCAGCACGGTCACGACCGCCACGACCAGCGCCGCGCGATAGCCGAGCAGGTACACGCCCGCGATCGCGACGCCCGTCGGCACCCAGATGATCGCCTGGTCGAACACCTGCGACGGCCGTTCGCGCAGGACCACCGCGAGCAGCAAGAGCACGCCGAAGCTGGCCCAACGGGCGAAGTCGAGCAGTCGCGTCCGGCTCAAGGGGGAACTCCCGGAATCTCTCCGAAGCAGGGCTGAGGGGCGTGACGGAAACCGGCCGCATGGTAGCCGATACGGCGAAGGGAAGGCAGGCGCCGGGCCCGTGACGCCATGGGCCCGGTGGACCGGTTGGTGCCGGTCACCCGCCGGACTAATCTGCCGCCCATGACTCCCGCTCCCCTTCAGGCCGCCGAACTGATCGCGCTCGTCCGCCGCGTCTTCGCCCCGACACCGGACGACTCGCGAATCGCGATCCTCGTGGATCTGCCCGACGCCACGCTTCCCGACAACCCCGACTGGGCGACGCGGCGCGCGATGGCCGCCGACTGGGCTGCGCAGCTGCAGGCGCATCGCGACGCGCTCGGGCTCGACGTGGACCTGTTCGTGTACCGCAACGCGGGCACGAACAACGCCGACCTGCCGCCCACGATGCAGCGTTGCGCGCCGGGCGCGATGCCCGCGGACACCGCGGCGCTCGATCCGGCAGCGGCGATCGCGGTCGCCGATGTCGCCTCGCGTCACTCGATCCTGATCGCGCCCACGGAACTCTCCGCGACGGCGCCGCTCAAGCTGCTCGCGCGCACGCACGGCTTCCGCGCGGCGACGATGCCCGGCTTCTCGGCGTCGATGATCCCGGCGCTGCGGCTCGACTACGGCGAAGTGCGCCGCCGCGTGCGCGCGCTGAAAGCGCTCGTGGACCGCGCCGACCGCGCCGAGCTCACGTTCGTCGTGGACGGACGCGACACGCACGCACTCACACTCGACCTGCGCCATCGCACGGGACACGCCTCCGACGGCGTGATCGACGTGCCGGGCACCGCGGGCAACGTGCCTTCGGGCGAGGCGTACATCGTTCCGTACGAAGGCGAGATCGCGAACGACCCGAGCGGCACGAACGGCACGCTGCCCGTGCAGTTCGGCGAAGCCGTCGCGTACTTCCACATCGAGCGCAACCGCGCGGTGCGCGTGAGCGGGGACGCTCCGGCCGCGGCCGAGCACGCGGCGTGGCTCGAGCGCGAACCCGCGTACGGCAACATCGCCGAGCTCGGGCTCGGCGTGCTGGCCGAACTGGGCGTGAAGCCCGTCGGCGAACTGCTGCTCGACGAGAAGCTCGGCCTGCACGTGGCGTTCGGCCGCAGCGATCACTTCGGCGGCCAGGTCGGCGCCGCGGCGTTCTCGCACGCGGGCGCGGTCGTGCACATCGACCGCGTGTACCTGCCCGAGCTGCAGCCGCGCGTGCTGCCGAGCGCCGTGGACCTCGTGTTCCCGGACGGCACGCGGATGGCGCTCATGCGCGGCGGCGCGTACGTGGACGGCGTGTTCGCCTGAAGCGCGCATTCGCACGAAGACACGAAGGGCGCGTCACCTCGCGGTGACGCGCCCTTTTCGTTTCATGCGAACGGTCAGTCGATCTTCACCAGCTTGCGCTGGCCGCCGAACGCGCCCGCGCTCAACCGCACGAGGTACATGCCCGGCGGCAGGCGGCGCCCGCCGTCGTCGTCGCCGCGCCACTCGACTTCGTGGCGGCCGGCCGCGACCGGCCCGCGCACGAGCGTGCGCACGCGCGCGCCGCGCACGTCGTAGATCTCGAGCCGCGCCTCGGACGCCGTCGCGAGCTCGAACGCGAGCGTCGTGCGATCGCGGAACGGCGCGGGCTGCGCCGGCGCGAGCGCCGTGCGGCGCGGGCCCGACATGGGCGGAGCGTCGAGCGTGACGACGTCTGCCTGCAGGCGGTACACGCCGAACTGTCCGCGATCGGACGAGCCGTGCTTCCACACCGCGACGACGAACGTGTCGGGCGCGTCCACGTGCACGAGCAGCTCTTCGTTCGCGCCCGGGCCCGCGAGCCACTCGGCTGCGATCGCGTCCGACTTGCCCTGCACGAGCAGCGAGTCGCCGTGCAGCGCGAGCCCCCAGTCGACGGCGCCGGAGACGTGCGTCACGCGCAACCGCACGTCGCCCGCGGGCAGCAGCAACGGATGCAGCCGCAGCACGTCCTGCGTACCGACGAGCTGGTCCGCCGACGTCGACGGCGTCGCGGCGAGCGCCACCGCGCCGGTCGCGGCCACGTCGAACGCGCCGCGCGGACCGTCGTCGCCACCCACGACACCCGCGTCCACCGTGCGCGCGCCGTCGTGACGCACGATCACGTAGTCGGATTCCGACGGCCCCCACGACGAGCCGCGCAGCGAAGCGCCGAACGCATCACGCGCGCCGCGCACCGGATCGTGCGCGCGCACGTCCACGTCGGCGCCCGATGCGGGCACGACACCGACGCCGCCCCACAGCCCGCTCGCGGACGGGAACACCGCGCGGAAGCCGAGCGAGTTGTAGTAGAGCGGCGCGGTCCCGGTGTAGTTCGCGAACCCGCCCGTCGGATCGGGCGGCGCGGCGGACGACACGCCGGAGCCGAGCGCGAGCACCTGCGGAGACCACGTCCACTGCTCCGCCCACGCGTTGTTCGTCTCGGACGCCTCGAACTCGACGCCCGTCACGTCCCAGTACGCCTCGAGCATGTGACGGCCGCCGGGCACGGTGTACGCGCCCGCGTCGTTCACGACGTTCGCGCTCCAGGCGGGCAGCCCGATCACGTTGCCGGTCGAGAGCGTCTGGCCGTCGAGACGCAGCGCCCACGGAATCGTCGCCGCCACGGTCGCGCGCGAACTGAAGTTGCCGTAGCACGCGTTCGCGTACGTGTTCGGCGCGCCGCCGTGCAGCGTGTCCGGCGCGGGCACCGACTCGAACGTGGAGCCGGCGGACGGACGCGGCACGAGCGGCCCCGCCCATCCCGGCGGCGCGTAGCCCGCGAGGTCGCTCGGCGGCGTGCCCACGCCCAGCGTGAACGTGCGCGCAGCGCGACCATCGCGCGGATTGCGGTACAGCGCGACGCAGTGGTTGCCCGCCGCGCTCGCCGTGAACTCCATGCTCAGCTGCCCCGAGGGCAGCGTGCTCGAGGCGAAGTCCAGCGCGCCGTGCGTGTAGGTGCGGTCGAAGAACGACGCCTGCACCGGACCGCCGGTCGAGGTGTCCGCCCACACGGTGATCGACACCGGCCCCGCCGCGGGCACGAAGACTTCCTTGAGCACGACGTACTCGCTGTCGGGGAACGACACCGCGAGCGTGTCGGCGAACGGGAACGTCGTGCTCGTGACGTGCTTCACGACGAACGGCGACTGCGTCGGCGTTCCGCCCGGCGTGGTGATGTCGTTGATCACGCCCACGTCCCACGCGACCGAGCCCAGCGTGTTGCGGTTCACGAAGACCGCGTCGAGATGACCAGCCGGCCGGTCCCACTGGCGCAGCACGGTGTCGAAGCCGGTGTTCACCGACGACGAGGCCGTGTGCAGCCGGATGCCGTAGTCGTCCGTGTCGGAGTCCGCCGCGACCCAGACGGCGTTCCACTGCCCCGTGCTCGTGATCCGGAAGCCGTCGCAGTTGTAGTGCAGCGGCGAACCGTCCACGACGCCCGACCAGCTGCCCGTCGGGCTCGGCGGCGGGACCTGGCGGCGCAGCGCGGCGTTCGCCGTGAGCGCGAGCGGCGACCAGATCCACGGATGCGACCAGTAGTTGTTGACCTCGTTCGACTCCCACCACTCGTTGAAGCCGTCGTAGATCACGCCGATCATGTGCCGCCCGCCGCGCACCGTGGTCGAGCGGTTCAGGTGCGTGAACGTCGCGCCCGCGGCGTCGGGATGCACGTAGCCGGTCGTGTGCACGGCGAGGCCGTCGACGAAGAAGCGCGAGCGGATGCCGATGAATCCGACGTGGTCGGACTGTCCCTGGTTGCGCCCCGAAGCGTTGAGGTACGTGAGCGCCGTGTTGCCCGGCAGCTGCGCGGTCGGATTCGGCACCGACGTCGCGAGCGCGTCTCCCGTTGCGCGCGCCACCGCGGGCCGCGCCCAGCCGGCGGCGGTGTACGGCGCGATGTCCACCGGCGTCGGCGTGACCACGGTGAACGGACCGTACGTCGCGTACGTCGTGCTGCCTTTGCCCGAGTAGTCCACCGTGCGCACGGTCGCGTAATACGTGCCGGCCGCGAGATCGCCGCTCGTCCATGCGCTGCCGAGCCCCGCCTCCATCACGACGTCGGGCATCACGGGCGACGACGAGAACGCGACGCTGTAGCCCGCGACGCCGGACCAGTCGTCCGGCCCGGGCTGCGTCCACGTGAGCGTCACGTTGAGCTTCGCGGTGGACACGCCGACGGGATGGCTCGACGACGAGAGCGTCGTGACCACACCGGGCTCCTGGATGTCGAGGTTCCAGCGGCTGTTCATCGCGGTCTGCCAGATGCGCTGCGTGTACTGCGGGTAGCGCATCGCGAACCGCGTGAGGAAGCCGCGCGCCGTGGTGGGCTGGTCCACCGTGAGCACGGTGAAGATCTCGTCCTCACCCAGCTCGAGCCAGTCGCGGTAGCCCGAGAAGCCGTTCGGGTCGACGTCGTCCGAACCCGGGCCGGAGTCCCAGATGTCCTGCAGTACCGCGCCGAAGGCGCCCTCGGTGTGCTCGGGGTTGCCCCACGTGTTGTCCACGTAGCACTTCTCGATGGACTCCGAGTTGCGCGTGTAGACCGTCGGCACGCCGTACGTGCCCGCGTACGACGAGACCTGCAGATGGGCGATCCAGTTGGGCCAGCCCTCGGTCATCGCCGCGTCGTTCGTCTCGGGGCACCACATGCAATGGCCGCAGTCCGGAGAGTCGCAGTAGCCGTTGCAGTAGCTCGGACTCGCCTGGTCGGCGAACGTGTACACGAAGAAGTGCCCGTACTCGTGCGCGTGCGTGTCTTCCTTCCACTGCCGATCGGTGCCGATGTGGATCTGCTCGAAGATGGGTTCGAAGTACGCGCCGGTCGCGCCGTCCGGCCACTTCACGTCCACGCTGGGCATGAACCAGTCGCGCGGGTAGGTGCGGTACCACTCGTGACTGCGCGCGATGTCGTTGGCGATGTGCAGCGCGGGGAACGTGCCTTCGTCGGACGGCCGCCACGTGCCGATGTCGAGATCGGCGGTCGAGCTGCCGCGCGCGTGCGTGCTCCACGAATACTCGATGTCCCAGAAGCCTTCCTGCACGACGACCCACGGATGATCGGTCTCGAAGTGCACGTACAGCTCGGGATCGCCTTCGCCGATCTGGCCGTCCCAGTTCACGAACGCGAAGAACGTGCCGTCGGGGCCGGTGTACGTCGCGCCGAGTTCGTCGTCGGGACCGGTGTCCTGATCCATGAGCGACACGCGCACGCCCCACGCGCCCATGTCCATGGGCGGAATGCTGCCGTTGCCCGCGCGCGTGTAGACGAGCCGGCCCGTGTAGAAGATGAGCGTGCTCGTGCTGCCCGACGCTTCGGCGGCGCGCTTCACGGAGTCCGCCTGCGCGAGCACGCGCGGATCGCGCGCGATCGGCGTGGCGTCGAGCTGCACCATGGCCTGGCGCTCGGCGATGCGGCTCTCGAGCCGCAAGTCGAGCGGGATCACCTGCTCGAAGGGCTCGCCGTTCACTTCCCATCGCACGACGATCGGCTCGGGCGTGGCGTCCGGGAGCACGTCGAGCGAGAGCGCGAGCGGCGCTTCGGGCGTGAGCGTTTCGACCTCGGCACGGCGCGGCATCGGCTGGGCGAGCGACGCCGACTCGACGCGCACGTTCGCGAGCTGCGCCGGGGCGCGGCTCACGAACTGCAGCTGCAGCGTGACGGGCTCACCCGGACGCAGCACGGGCGGAGCGCCGACGTGCTTCAGCTGCACGGGCATCGGACGAATGGTGGCGTGCGCGGCGATCGGCAACAGCGCGAGCAGGCACGCGAAGGCGGCGGCAGTGGGGATGCGTCGCATGAGTGTTCTCCCGGTCAGCGGCTGACGGTGGGCGTGGGACGCGGACGCGACACGGGCGGTTCGAACGCGCGCGACATCGCGGTGATCGCCGCGTCGAGACCGGCCGCGACTTCCGCGCGACCGGCGCGGCGCGCGTGGTCGGCCTGGATGCGAAGAAGGCGCAGCTCGGTCTGCTGCTTGGCCAGCGCCATCGCGTTCTCGAGTTCGAGCACGCGCCGCGAGTCGCGCGCCGTGCGCGCGGCGGCGAGGTCGGCGCGCAGGCCGCGGAGGATCGCGCGCTGCTCCTCGAGCGCGGTCAGCATTTCGGCGACGACCGGGCTCAGCTGCTCGCGCGGCACGACGGGTTCGGGCGCGAGCGGCGCGAGCGCCGGTGCGGACGGCGCCGGCGACGACGGGCGGGCGGCCGCGTCCTCCTGTGCGACGGCGTTCGCGAAAGGCAGGAACGAGCAGGCCACGATCGACAGGGCGAGCGAGCGGCGGAACAGGCGCATGTGCGAGCTCCCGGGAGACGGGGATGGCGACGGGTGGCGGGCTACGGCTCCGATACGTCCGGAGTCCGGGAAGCGAACATCTCCGCCGAACGAGCGACCGCCCGGCGGCCTTCACGGCCACCGGGCGGTCTCGTATTCCTCACGGATTCGCCGCTACCGCAGCAGCAGCACCTTCGCCGTCCGCCGGTCCGCACCGCTCGCGAAGCGCGCGAAGTACGTGCCGTTGGGCAGCGCGCGGCCCTGCTCGTCGGCGCCGTTCCATTCGACCGAGTGCGTGCCCGCCTCCTGCCGCCCGCTCGCCAGCGTGCGAACGCGGCGGCCCGACACGTCGAGCACGTCGATCGACACGTCACGCGCGCTCGGCAGGGCGAAGCGCAACTGCGCGGGGCCGTGCGAGGGGTTCGCGCTCGCGAGCGCGAACGAGAGTTCCTGCGGCAGGACGTCGCCCGCGTCGGTGTAGCCGGGATCGATCCACAGGTTGAAGTTCGCCTGCTTCGCGACGTCGGCCGAACCCGCCTTGAACACGACGAAGACGAGCGGCTCCGCGCTCGTGAGACCCGAGATCGTCGCGATTTCGCCGCGGCCGGGGCCACCGTAGTCGGCGAACCCGCCGGTCACCGTGCCGTTCAGGTTCGCGACGCCGCCGGGATTGAGGCGGAAGACCGCCAGCGCGAGATCGACGTCGCTCGAAAGATTCTCGAGCACGACGGTCTTCGACGTACCGGGCGCCGGGAAGCCCCACCTCGCGCTCACGAGCGCTCCGGGCGGGAGGATTGCCGCGCCGAGGGCCGGCCCCGCGATGACGATCTGGGGAGCGAGCTGACTCTGGATCGTGTACGGCACGCTCGCCCCGCTGAAGCGCAGCGCACCGACGTCGTGCTGGCGCACGGACGTGTCGGTCCGGGTGTCGATCAGCAGATCGGTCAGTCCCGTGCCCCGCGCTGACGCGATCGTCGGCACCTCGAAACCATTCGCCGGGTCCGTGGACAACGGGAACCACTGGAGGTCCACGTCGGAACCCGCGCCGGGCGTGAGCACGCTGACCAGCGGGCCCGGCAACCCGACGAACGACGCGCGCAGTCCGTCCACGTTCGGGTACTTCGTGACCGATGCGGGAATCGCCGTGTGCCCGCCGGTCGGCTCGGGCGGCATGGACCGCGTGAGCGGCACGCCGTTCTGCATGGCGAGCGGCGACCAGACGAACTGCTTTCCGTAGGTGTTGTTCGTCTCGTCGAACTCGTCGACCTCGGCGTTCGTGTCGACCACGTACGAGAGCGTGTGACGCCCGCCGCGCACCTGGAACGGCGCCGCCGAGTGCCGCTCCGCAAGGTCGCCGGCCAGTGTGGACAGGGTGAACGAGTCGATGACGAAGCCGTCGAGGAAGAACCCGGTCGTGTACGTGCCGGCATTCATCGTGCCCACGTTCTTCCAGTACGTGCTCATGGTCGTCGTGGCGGCATCGCCGTCGAGGGCCGTCGGCGGGTCCGACAGATCGAGGCCGTGATTCGTCGCGTTCACGGGCTCCGTCAAGTCCGTCCGCCGCGCATTCGAAAGATCCGCCGGCGTCGCGCGGATGGAGAGCGAGAACGTGGTCGCCGCCGTGCCGCCGTCGGCCTGATCGCGGAACACCGCGACGCCGTAGTAGATGTTTCCGCCGAACCTCGGCAGCGTCAGGTCGAGCCGTGCGATGCCGGAGCCGTCGGTCGCGGCCGTCGCCATCGCGCTCGAGCGCGAGTAGATCGGCCCCACCGCGGGATCGTAGATCGCCAGATGCAGCACGGTGCCCGGCGCGGACGTCAGCGTGAAGAGCACGCGTGGCTCCGAGCCGTTGGGGATGTGCTGGTACTGGCCGACCCAGAGCATCTGGTCCGACTCGAGCGACAGCCCCGAGAGCGTCGTGGGGCGCGAGATCGTCGCCTCGGCGTTGCGATGCTCGATGCCGTACGAGAGCAGGCTGCCCGAGTAGTACTGGATGCCTACGTCGCGCGGCGGTGCGCCGACGAAGTTGCCGTTGTGGAGCACGAAGTCCGTCAGCCCCGGACCGACGAGCGACTGGCCGAGCGGCGTGCGGAACCCGTCCCCCGTGCCCGTCGTCGCGTCGTAGAAGTAGAGGTCATAGTCGCTGCCGGCCGGAGGAGTGAGCGCGACGGCGTCCCACGGCTTGTCGTCCGCGGGCAGGCGCACGCCGTCCTGGTTCGGGTACACCGTTCCCGAGACCGCACCGGTGCCGGCGGTGGGCTCCGGCGGCGCATTACGCGTGACGTGCGTATGGAGGAGCAGGTCCACTGGCGTGAACGACAACTGGCGCGCGTGCGTGTTGTTGCCCTCGTTCGACTCGCTCAACTGGCCGGTCGCGTCGGCGATCACGCTCACCGTGTGCAGCCCGCCTTCGACGATCACGGGCAGGTTCATGCCCACGGCGGCGGTGCTGGGCGAGAGCGCGGGCACGGAGAACACCTGGTACGTGGAGCCGTCCACTTGCATGACGCCTGTGGACGTAGCGAGCCCGGCGCTCGCGCCGGTGTTCGCGATCGCGGCGCTGAAGTAGCTGGTGGTGCCGCCGGTGAGCGCGGGCGAGTTGAGCGCGCTGCTCGGCGTCGCGTCGCTCGTCGTGCGCACGACGAGCGGATTCGCCCAGCCGCCGAGCGTGAACGGAAGGTAATCGGGCAGCGCGAACGCCGGCGCGGCGAGCGCGGCAGAGAGCAGCAGCGCGGCGCCGGCGGCGCCGAGCGTGGCACGTCGCAGCGGCGTCATCGGCCAGTCTCCTTCTGCACGGCCGGCGCGGCCGGCGCGACGACCGGTGCCGCGGGCTCCGCGGGCAGCGCACGCAGCGCCGGGACCGGCAGCTTGCGCTGCGCGTCGAGCGCGGCCGCGAGTGCGCGCGCGTCGTCCGCGCGGCCGCTCGCCTGCGCGTGACGAAGGCGGATCGCGAGCAGGTCGAGCTGCGCTTCGCGCTTCACCGCTTCGATGCGCTGCTGGAACGCGTCGCGCAGCGGCGCGAACGCCGTCGCGTCGTGACGTCGCTGCAACGCGAACACTTCGCGCTTCGCGGCGTCGGAGCGCTGCGCGAGTTCGGCCGCGAGCGCCTTCGTGTCGCCGTCGATCGGCTGCGTCGCGCGTGCCGTGATCGGCACGACGATCGTCGCGGTGGACACCGGAACGGAAGCCGGCGGCGGTGCGGCCGAAGCCGTCACGGCCAGAGCGGTGAGGAATGCGCTGAGCAACAGCGCGCGAGGTGCGACCTTCACGAATCGCCTCCGGCGAGGGGGCCAGATCGGCCGACGAGTGGTGCTGGGGAGATGGGCACACTCGTCCCCGTCGGGGGCGGAAGGCGAGCTGGTGACAACGGTATCCCAGCGACCTCGTGTTCCCGCACTGAAATCCGTTCACGGACGTCGGCGGCCAGAAGAAACCCCCGTCGGGTCATCTCCCCCTGCACTCGGCCTCGGTCCCGTCCGCAACGAATGCCCGGGTCGGCGCGTATGGCAGCCACGTTCGGCGCGTGCCATCCTGCCCGCCGGTTGCTCCCCCACCTTCCGGCGACCCATGAGACGCACTCCGAGTGCGCAGCGCGGGCGCCGATTCATTGGAGATTCCCGCGCGATGGCGACGTTCCAGTTCGGAGAAACAGTCGAAGGCTACGCCGTGCCCGTGCTCAACGAACGCGAGATCCGCGCCGCGGCCGGCATCCTCTTCGTGTTCACGTTCCTCTCGCTGCTGCTGATCCTGCTGTCGAACAGCTTCCTGCTCGTGAAGCTCGTGATCCCGGTGTTCCTCGCCGACCTGCTCGTGCGCGTGTTCGTGAGCCCGCGCTTCTCGCCCACGCTGATCCTCGGGCGAGTGATCGTCGGCAACCAGACGCCGGAATACGTGGCCGCGGAACCGAAGCGCCTCGCGTGGGCGATCGGCATCGTGCTCGCGAGCCTGATGTTCGTGTTCATGGTGGTGATGAACACGTTCAGCCCGATCACCGGGCTCACGTGCCTCGTGTGCCTGGTCTTCCTGCTCTTCGAGGCGGCGTTCGGCATCTGCCTGGGCTGCAAGTTCTACAAGCTCATCTATCGCCGCGAGCCGCAGCTGTGTCCCGGCGAAGTGTGCGACGTGCGCACGCGCGAGCCGATCACGCGCACGTCTGTGGCGCAGTGGCTCGTGCTGCTCGGCGCGATCGCGCTGATCGTGGCGGGCACGCTCGCCTTCTCGAAGATGCTGTCGAAGCCCGCGCACGCGTTGTTCCCGGGCATGGGCCCGAAGACGTCGCACGTGGAGACGCCGGCGAAGCCCTGAACGAAAGCGCGGTGCGAAGCGTATGGCCCGCTTCGCACCGCGCTCGTTTGATCGGCGTCAGCGCACGACGGTGACTCGGACCGTGCGCGTGCCCTCTCCCGCCACGGCGACGCGCGCGAAGTAGAGCCCCGCGCCGACCGGCGAGTCGTTCGCGTCCGCGAGATTCCACGTCGCCGTGTGCGCGCCTGCGGCGTGCGCGCCTCGTTCGATGGTGCGCACGAGCCGGCCGGAGAGATCGAACACGTCGAGCCGTGCGTCACCGGCGCGCGGCTGCGTCCACGACAGCCGCGCCTCGCGCGCTGCGGGATTCGGCGCGGGAGCGCGCAGAGCGAACGACGTGACGGCGGCAGGCGCGACGTCCGCAACCGGCATCGCGAACTGCATGGAGAAGTCCGCGTCGAGTTCGATGAATGAGCCGTAGGGCGTCATGGCGCCGGCCGGGATGGGACCGATCGTGAGCGTCGAGCCGTTCCAGGCGACCGGTGCCGTCAGCGGCACATCGAGCCTGGCGTAGCCCTCTTCCACGGGATCGTATTGGACGATCTTGAACGTCGCCTGCGTCCCCGGAGGCAACGTGCGCGACGGCAGGTCGATCGACAGCCCGCTGATGGTGAACTGCCAGGACTGCGCCGTGGGCAGATCGAGATATTCGTTCGTGAGCGGATTCCAGCGAACCCACTCCAGGTGCCAGAACTCCCGCCCCGAGTACTGGTCGCGAGAAAGATTCACGTGCGAGCTGAACCCGGGTCCGAAAGCCGGCGGCGGCGCCAGTGAGACGAAGTTGTAGTACGCCGACGTGTCGATGGGAACGGAGACCTGGCTCGCGCCGTAGGCGAAAGTCTGCGTCGCGGCGAGGATCTTCGGCTGCGCCATCGGGGCCGGCACCGGAACGCCCGCGCAGTTCGCGATGATCCGAATGAGCGTGCTGTCGACGGTCACCGCGCCCACGAACACCCAGCGGACGACACCGTTCGGATCCACAAGCCGCAGCGTGGGAGTCGAGATCGCGTCGCTCGCAAGCGCGACGCCCGCCGCGCCGTTTCCGGCCAGGCCGTCGGAGTGCAGCACCGGGCGATTGATCCTGTACCTGTAAGCCCACTGCTGCGCGTCCAGCAGCGTGCTCGGGACTCCGGCCGTCCGCCCGTCCTCGAGAAGAGTCAGGTAGTCGAAGCGCACGCTCGGATGTCCGTACCACGCGAGGTACACGCCCTGCGTGTGCTCGGCCATGGCGTTGCACGGCTGGCACCAGCGCGAACACTGATCCAGGAGCAGCCACTTGCCGCTGCCGCGCGCCACGCGTGTGAGCGAGCCGTTCTGGTTCGAAGCCGCGAACGCGGGAATCGTGTCACCGACACCCCAGCCGGTGCGGGGCGCTCCGCGCGTGACGCGGACGGTGTTGCCGCTGCGGTTTGACGCGGCGAGGTCGGGTTTGCCGTCGAGATCGAAGTCCGCGATCGCGACCGCGTAGGGATTGGTGACGGTCGGAACTGAGACTCGAGGATTGAACGTTTCGGTGACGTGGTTCGGCTGGAAGACGGAGAGCTGCCCCGAGACGTAGTCCGACGTCACGACATCGAGCGTACCGTCCGCATCGGCATCCGCGATCGCGACGTAGCTCGGCCGGCTGGACGCCGGGTAGTCCCGGCGCTCCCAGGCATGCGCCACCTCGCTGTACAGGTACAGGCTGACCGAGTTCGAATCCGCGTTGGCGGTCACGATCTGTTCGCGCGACAGCGACGGGAAGACGTAACCGACCGCCGCCATGTAGACGTGCGGCGGTGCGGGCAGGTCGGTGCGCGTGGTGAAGTGCCCCGCGCCGTCGCTGTCGAGGATCGTCACCGAAGCGCCGTTGTAGTTGGCGGTCACCAGGCCGACGTTGTTGTTCGCGAAGACACCCGCGCGGATGCTGTTCGGCCACGCGCCCACCGCGTAGTCCGAGCGCGTACCGAACGACAGCGCGCCGCCCGGCGTACCGGTGTTGAGCCAGACGCTCGCGGTGCCGGTGGTGGTCGTCGGATAACCGCAGGTCGCCAAGTCCACGACGCCGTCGGCGTTCAGGTCTGCGGCGACGAGCCCCTCGGGGTGCGGCGGCCCCGCCAGCGTGATCCCGGTCGTGAAGGTGCCCGTTCCGGTGCCGCGCATGATCACGACGGTGTCCGTGTTGTAGTGCCCGACCGCGAAGTCGAGGTGTCCGTCGCGGTCGAAGTCCGCGACCGCGATCTCGCCCGGGACCGGGCCGGTGTTGTAGAGCACCGCCGGGGCGAAGCCGCCCCCGGCCAGGCCGAGCAGCACCGAGACGCCCGAGGCGCCCTCGTTGCCGACCGCCATGTCGGGGCGGCCGTCCTCGTTGAAGTCGCCGGTCGCGATGGCCCGGGGGCCGGTCCCGACGGTGTGGGTCGTGCTCGGGCCGGGCACGAAGGCGCCGGCAAGGGCCAGCGCGGGTGTGAGCAGGGCGAGGCCCGCGAGGGCGAGGGCCGGAAAGAGACGTAGGCGCATGGTCGGACTCCTTTCGGGTGGGCGAAACGGAAGCGGTGCCGGATGACGTGCGGCAGATTGATGCGGGGGGCTCGCGGGGCGTGAGCCCGTGGGTCCGCGAACGCTGGCCTGTGCGTTCAGGGGGCGGTTTTCGCGGGTTCGGACGCCGAGGCCAGTCTTCCCGGACGCTGGGGCTCACTCGGCGGGAGGGGTTCGGGGCACCTTCCACCGCGTTCCGGCCACGTACCCGCGAGCCGGAGGCTCGCGCCATTCAAGAGGAGTCACTCCCCGATGCACCTCGAGATCCGGCTGTTCCCCGGCATGGCCGGGCAGGGTGGGCGCCTCGCGGCCCGCCGCTCCGAAATCGAAGACCTCCTGCGCGGCATGCCCGGCCTCCGGACGTTCGAGCTGGCCGAGACCCGCGAAGGGGTCGCCCTGGTGGCGGTGGCCGACGAGCCCGCCGCCGCGGCCGAGGGTCACCGGCGTTTCGCCGCCTGGGTCGCGACGCAGCTGCCGGACCTCGAACGGCAGGACGCGTTCACGGTCACCGGCGCGGTGATCGCGCGGCTCGAGGCGTGAGCCCGATCGTCCGGACCTCGTGCTAGTTTTCGCGCGATCGTGGCCGCCCACACCCGTGCATTCGCCCATCCCCTCGCCCGCCGCATCGCCGCAGCGCTCGCGCTGACGGCGGCGCTCGTGCTCGCCTGCGCGGCGCGTCCGGCCGCGGCCGAGGAAGCGTTCACGGTGCGCACTTGGACGCCGGACGAAGGACTGCCGACCTCCACGGTGATCGCGTTCACGCGAACGCCCGACGGCTACTTCTGGGTCGCGACGACCGGCGGGCTCGCGCGCTTCGACGGACTGCGCTTCCGCGTGTTCGGCGTCGCCGACGGACTGCCGTCGAACCGCTTCTCGGGCCTGCTCGTCGCGCGCGACGGTTCGCTCTGGGCGGCGACCGACGACGGCTGGCTCTGCCACTGGGACGACACGCGCTTCACGAGCCACGCGACGCACCTGCGGCTCGGCCGCGCTCAGATGCTCGAAGCCGACGACGGCGCGCTGCTCGGCGCGAGTTCGGAACAGATCTGGCGCTTCCGCGACGGCCGCGCGAACGCGCTGGCGGATTCGATCGCGCCGCGCTCGACGCTCGTGCGCGACGCGAGGGGACGGCTGTGGCTGACCGCGATCGGCCAGGCGCCCGCGCGCTTCGAGAACGGTCGCGTGCGCGTGCTCGGCGCCGGCGCGCGCGCCATGGGCCAGTGGCTGATCGATCCGCGCGACGGCCGCGCGCTCTTCTTCCGCGGCGACGGTCCGGGCACGGACGCCGAACTGCTCGACGAAAGCCTGCGACGCATCGCGCTGTTGCGCGGCGCGGGCGCGGCGTGGCCGCAGCGCGTGGACGAGCAGGGGCGCCTCTGGTGCAGCGACGGCGCGGGCATCGTCGTGTACGACGCGCGCGACGGACGGCGCACGGCGACGTATTCGCTCGGGCTGCGCGAGCAGGCGTACGTCACGCATCGCGATCGCGACGGCAACCTCTGGGTCGGCACGCAGACGCAGGGGCTGCTGCGCGTCGCGCCGAGCCCGCTGCGGCTGCTGCGGCCCGAAGGGCACGAGGACGCGCTCGGCATCGTGTACGCGCACGAACGCGCCGACGGCTCGGTGATCGCGATCGACCAGAACGTGCGCGCGTGGCGCGTGAGTGGCACCGCCCTCCTGCCGACCACGCTCGGGCTCTTCGGCATGCCGACGGACGGCGTGTGGGAAGGATCGCGCGAGACGCAGCTGCGCTGGGACGCGAGCACGGTCGAAGTACGCGATGCGTCGGGGCGCGTCGTGCGTCACGCGCTGCCGGACTTCGTCGCGCGCACGCTCGCCTTCGACGCGAAGTTGCCCGGGACCGTTTACGCGACGTGGGCCGACCAGGTCGTTCGCCTCGACGCGCCGGGCGGTGCGCCGCGCGTGACCGTGCTGCTGCGCCCGACGAACGAGATCCGCGACCTGCACGTGGATCGCGAAGGGCGGCTCTGGGTCGCGACGATGGTCGGACTCTGGCGTCTCTCGGCGCGCGACACCGTGTGCTTCACGCAGCGCGACGGACTGCCGGTGGATCACGTGCGCCAGATGCACGAAGACGCGGACGGCACGATGTGGCTCGGCACGTACGGTGGCGGGCTCGTACGCATGCGCGGCGGCGAGTTCGCGACGCTGGACCGCCGGCACGGATTGCTCGAGGACGTCGTGTCGGTCGTGCTCGCGGACGACGACGATCACCTGTGGCTCGCGGGCAACCACGGCATCCAGCGTCTTTCGCGCCGGCAGGCGAACGAATGTCTCGACGGGAAGCGCACGCGCGTGGACGTCGTCGGCTACGGCCGCGAGTCGGGCCTGCGCAATCCGGAAGGCAGCGGCATGCCGGGCCTGCGCGCGAGCGACGGCCGGCTGTACTTCTCCACGTTCGACGGACTCGCGGTCATCGACCCCAAGCTCACGCGCGCGCTCGCGGGTTCGCCGCCCGTGCCGCACGTCGAGGGCGTGAGCGCCGACGGCCGCGAACGGCCACCGGGCAAGCACGGCTTCGACGTGCCCGCAGGCACGGACCGCATCGAGATCCGCTTCACCGCGTTCGAGCCGCGCGCGGCCGAGCAGCTGCGCTTCGCGTACCGGCTCGACGGCGTGGACCGCGACTGGGTGGACGCCGGCGCCAACCGCGTCGCGACGTACACGAACGTGCCGCCGGGCCGCCGCACCTTCCGCCTGCGCGCGACGAGCGGCGGCGGCCTGCCGAGCGAGCGCGACGCGACCGTCTCGATCGAGTTCCGTCCGCGCTTCTGGCAGACGCCGCTGTTCGCGCTGTTCGTGCTCGCCGCGCTGGTCGCGGCGGGCGCCGCGGCGTTGCGGGAGCGCGAACGCCGCCTGCGCGCACGCGCGACCGAACTGCAGGCGGCTGTGGACGCGCGCACCGCCGAACTCGCGCGCGAGAAGCAGCGCAGCGAGGACGCGCTCGCGACCGTCGAGACGCAGGCGCAGCGACTCGCCGCGCTCGACCGCGCGCGCTCGCGCTTCTTCGCGAGCATCAGCCACGAGTTCCGCACGCCGCTCACGCTGATTCACGGCCCGCTGCACGACGTGCGCGCGGGCGAACACGGGCCGCTGTCCGCGGACGCCGGCGCGCAGGTGGACATCGCGCTCGACAACGCCGTGCGACTGGGCCGGCTCGTGGACCAACTGCTCGACACCGCGCGCGCCGAAGCCGGCGAGCTGCGCATCGAGTCCGCGCCGGGCGACCTCGCGGGCTTCCTGTCGGCGCTCGCCGAGGCGCTCGCGCCGCTCGCCGATCGCAAGCGGATCACGTTCGAGCGGCGGCTGCCCGCGACGCCGGTCGCGGTCGCGTTCGATCCGTCCGCGCTCGAGAAGGTGTTCGGCAACCTGCTCGGCAATGCGTTCAAGTTCACGCCGCCCGGCGGGCGCGTCGAACTCTCGGCGAGCGTCGTGCACGGCGAGCGCGGCGAGCGCGGCGACGAAGCGCTCGTGACCGTACGCGACGACGGCCCGGGCATCGCCGCCGACGACCTGCCGCACGTGTTCAAGCGTTTCTATCGCGCCGAGCGTTCGGTGACGCGCATGCAGCCGGGCACGGGGCTCGGCCTCGCACTCGCGCGCGACCTGGTCGAGCAGCACGGCGGCACGATCGGCGTCGAGTCGCGCGAGGGCGAAGGCAGCACGTTCGTCGTGCGGCTGCCGCTGCTGCCCGCCTCGGCCGCGAACTTCGCTCCCGCCGCGCCCGCCGCGACGCTCGGCCCCGAGGAGCTGCTCGCGCTGACCGGCGACATCGTGCTCGAGAACGAGAGCGATTCGGCCGCGCCGGCGGCGCAGGCCGTGACCGATCCCGAGGCGCCGCTGGTGATGGTCGTGGAGGACCATCCGCAGGTGCGCGCGCATCTCGTGCGGCACCTGTCGCGCGAGTATCGCGTGGCCGAAGCCGGCGACGGGCGCGCGGCGCTCGACGCGATGAAGCGCGAAGTGCCCGACCTGGTCGTGAGCGACGTCGGCATGCCGGTGATGGACGGGCACGCGCTGCTCGCCGCGATGCGCGCGGACGCCGACCTCGACTTCGTGCCCGTGCTGCTGCTCACCGCCGCGGCGTCGGCGACGAGCCGCCTCGCGGGCCTCGAGGGCGGCGCCGACGACTACCTGACGAAGCCGTTCTCGATGCGCGAGCTGCGTGCGCGCATCGCGCAGGCGCTCGCGTCACGCCGCCGGCTACGCGACCGCGTGGCGCGCGCGGCCGCCGAGGCGGCCGTGTACGGCGCGGCGGTCGCGGACGAACCCGCCGCGACGACGCCCGCCACGGGCGCACGCGCGAACGCCGTGGACAGCGCGTTCGTGCGCCGCCTGCGCGAGGTGATCGAATCGCGCATGGGCGAAGAGGACTTCGACGTCGAGCGCCTCGCCGAGTCCATGGGCATGGGGCGCACGCTGCTCTTCCAGCGCGCGAACGAACTGCTGAACGAGACGCCGATGACGATCGTGATGCATCACCGTCTCGAGCGCGCATCGCAGATGCTCAAGGCCGGCGAGGGCAACGTCGGCGAAGTCGCCTACGCCGTCGGCTTCCGCAGCCTGTCGCACTTCACGCGGAGATTTCGCGAACGCTTCGGGATGACGCCGAGCGAGTGGCGGCGCGCGGGCTGAGCGCACGCGCACCGCTTCGCACTTACTTCGCGAGCAACACGTCCGCGTCGAGACGATCGACGGCGATCGTGTCCGCCTGCTGCTGGCCGTCCAGTTCCCGCAGGAGGAGCCGCGCGCGCGACGTGCCTGACGCGGGCTCGAGCCGCACCGCACTTCGCAGCGGCCCGGCCGTCGAGCCACTCTCGATTGCCGCGGCGATCAGCGAATCGAATGCGAACGTCCAGCGGCCGCCCTTTTGGTCCTCGAGCGTCAGGAGGCGCGATCGCGAGTCGAACTTCACTCGAACGCCGCTCGACTCGGGTCCGAACTCCCCCGCCGGGAAGCTCTTCAGCCGCACGAGACGCGTGAATCCCACGAGGGATTCCTCCTCCGGTGCGCCGTTGTTCGCGCGGAACTCGAACGGGCGGATTTCGACCGTGTCCCACCGCGTCACGTAACCCTGCCCCAGTCCGGCCATCACCGCCTGCGCGGCGTTCTCGCCGTCGTTGCGTGCTTTCGCGGAGAGCGCCTTCCAGCCCGGATCGCGCTCGGCGGCAGCGAGCAGCGGCGCGGGCAGCGCCGCCACACCATGCGTGCCGGCCAGATAGCGCACCGCGTCGCTGAGCTTCTTGCGCGCGGCGAAGTCGAGCTTCGCAGCATTCGACGGCGTGCCGTCGGGCCGCACGTCGAGCTCCGCCACGAGCGCGAGCACGCGCTTCGTCTGGTCGAAGCGCGACACCGAGTACGCGCCCCACGGGCCGAACGACGTGAGCAGCGCCACCGCGCACAGCGACATCGGGATCCAGCGGATGTCGGCGCGGCGCCGCCACGAGTAGCCCACCGCCACCAGCGTCACCCACGCCGCGAGCGCGAACAGGTCGTAGCGCTCCTCGGTGACGCCGTACTGCCCGATGCGCTTGCCGATCGCCGCGAACAGCATGCCGACCGCAGGCAGCAGCAGCACGAAGAACCAGCGCGTGAACGTGTCGATCCAGCGGTTCTCGTCGCGGTCGCGCACCGGGTGCACGAGGAGGATCGCGAGCAGTCCCGCGGCCGACACCGACGACACGAGCCAGCCGATCCAGCCGTTCGGCCATTGCCCGGTGACGAGCACCTTCACGAGATACACGGTGAGGATGACCAGGTAGAGCGCGACGAGCGGCACGAGCAGGTACTGCGCGAACACGCGCAGCACGATCGGATAGTCGCGATCCTCGGCGAGCGCGTCGAAATCGCGCGGCACGCCCGCGAACACGTACGTCGGCTGGAACACGAACACGACCGTGAGCCACAGATCGAAGATCGTGCGCTCGGGCACCTGCAGGCCGAACAGCGGCTTCATCGCCGCGATCGCGATCGCGAGCCCGCCGAACAGCACGACGGAGAACAACCCGCCGACGACGAAACGCACGAACAGCGCGCGATTCCACTGCCAGAAGGCGTTCGCTTCGTGCCGCCGCACGAACGGCGCGAACGCGGCGCACAGGAGCGCCGCGAGCGCGAACTGGATCAGGCGGTGCAGACGCGCGTACTCGCCCCAGCCCTGCCAGGCCAGTGCGAACGCGACGACCGCGGCGCACACGAGCAGGTCGAGCAGGAGCCGCGAGCGATCGAAGCGTCCGACGCGCTCGGGGCGCAGCTCTTCGGACAGCATGGCCGCGACGAAGAACAGCGGGATCGCGAGCCCGGCCGCGGCCCAGATGGGGCCGAAGGTTTCGTCGTGGCCACCACGCACCACGAACATCGCGACGATCGCCGAGACCACGCCGGCGAGAAGTGATTCGGGAAAGCGCGTGATCACGACGCGCGTGGCGGTCGTCAGGCCGGCGAAGGTGGGCAGCTTCATGCGGTGGCTCCGCGAAGTGTGAGAGCCGACGGCCGACGGCCGCCGTGGGGCGCATCGTTTCGGAACCGGCGGCGGCGCGCAACCGGCGTCGAGAGCCGCGGCCGGGCGCGCCTACTTCAGCGAGGCCGCCCTTCGAGCGCCTGCATGATCGCGTACGCGACCTTGATGCGATCGGCGCTCGAGCAGCTCTTGTTGGCCAGCACCACGACGCCGATCCGGCGCGCGGGCACGAACGCGACGTACGCGCTGAAGCCGCGCGTCGATCCGGTCTTGTTGATCCACACGTCGCCGCGCGGCGGCATCGGCGGACGGTGCTCGGTGACCGCGTTCGGCTCGAAGGCCATCTTCGGCGAGTTGCCCGCGAGCAGCGTGCGGCGTGAGACGGGATACGCGTACTGCTCCCATGCGGCGTCCTGCGTCATCGGCCCGGCGGTGAAGAAGCCCGTGTGCGTCGCGGTGACGGCACGCTGCCACGTGGCATCGATCGGGCGCTCGCCCATGTTCACCTGCACGTAGCGAATGAGATCGGCCGCGGTGGTCCGGATGCCGTACGCCTCGGCCCAGATCACGCCGGGCGTGAGGCGCGAGAGCGAGTCGTCCGAGTCGTAGCCCTGCGCGTAGTCGGCCATCCGCGACTCGGGCACGTTGAGGAACGTGTTCGTCATGCCGAGCGCGGGCAGCAGGTCGTGCTCGACCAGCGTCACGAAATCGCCGCCCAGGCTGTTCGCCGCGGCGAGCCGAGCGCGCCGATGCCGGGATTGCCGTACGTGCGCCGCGTGCCGGGCGCGAACTCGGGCTTCCAGCGCGCGAACCACTGCAGCAGCTGCGCGTCGTCCTGCACCTCGCCGGGCACCTGCAGCGGCAGCCCGCCGGGCGTGTGCGTGGCGAGGTGCACCACGTGCACGTCGCCGAACGCCGAGCCCTTCAGTGACGGCAGGTGGAGTCCCACCGGATCGGACCATGCGAGCTTGCCGCGCTCGACCGCCCAGCTCGCGAGCGTCGCGGTGAACGTCTTGCTCACCGAGCCGACCTCGAACAGCGTGCGGTCGTTCACCGCGGCGCCACTTGAGCGTGACGACACGCCGAAGTGGAAGACGCGCGACTCGCCGTCGCGCGTGATCGCGACGGACATGCCGGGGATGCCGTTCGCCTTCATGACGGGCGCGACGGCGTCCTGTACGGCGCGCGCGAGCGGGTCGGCGGGGACGGCGGTGGCGGCGGCGGGCGAGCCCGTCATGGCGGGAAACAACATCAACGCGAGTGCGACCGCTCGAAAGCTGGCGCGGAAAGACACGATCACGTCACTCCTCCTTGAGTGCGTTGCGATCCGGTGACGAGACGGGCGCGGAGCTCGTCGCTCCACGCCCGCCCATGATTCTTCGGTCCGCGGTCGCCCGCGGCCATGCGTTGCTACACGTCGAACTTCACGCCCTGCGCCAGCGGAAGCTGGCCGCTGCCGTTGATCGTGACGGTCTGGCGGCGCATGTAGATCTTCCACGAGTCCGAGCCGGCCTCGCGACCGCCGCCCGTTTCCTTCTCGCCGCCGAACGCTCCGCCGATCTCGGCGCCCGACGTGCCGATGTTCACGTTCGCGATGCCGCAGTCGCTGCCGGCCGCGGACAGGAACTTCTCCGCCGCCATCAGGTCCTTCGTGAAGATCGCGCTCGAGAGGCCCTGCGGCACGCCGTTGTTGATCGCGATCGCCTCGTCGAGCGTGTCGAACTCGATCAGGTAGAGCACCGGCGCGAACGTCTCGTCCTGCACGATCTTCATGTCCGCACGCGCGCGCACGAGCGTGGGCTCCACGAAGAAGCCCGGACGGTCGAGACGCTTGCCGCCGTAGAGCACTTCGCCGCCCTCGGCCTTCGCGGCCTCGATCGCCTTCATCATGTCGTTGATCGCGCCTTCGTCCACGAGCGGGCCCATGAGCGTGCCCGGATCGTTCGGGTCGCCGATCTTGACCGACGCGTACGCCTTCTTGAGACGCTCGATCAGCTTCGGCGCGATGCCCTTCTGCATCACGAGACGGCGGAGCGACGTGCAGCGCTGGCCCGCCGTGCCGACGGCCGCGAACGTCGCCGCGCGCACCGCGAGGTCGATGTCCGCGTCGTCCATCACGACGATCGCGTTGTTGCCGCCCAGCTCGAGGATCGTGCGGCCGAAGCGCGGGCTGACGACTTCCGCGATGCGGCGGCCCATGCGCGTGCTGCCGGTCGCCGAGATGAGCGGCAGGCGGTGATCGGCGAGCATGACGTCACCGACGTCGTTGCCGCGGCCGACCACGAGATTGAACACGCCGGGGCAGTTGCACTCCTTCATCACCTCGTCGCAGATGCGCTGCACCGCGATCGCGCACAGCGGCACCTTGCTGGACGGCTTCCACACGGTCGGGTCGCCGCAGACGGCGGCGAGCGCCGCGTTCCACGCCCACACGGCGATCGGGAAGTTGAACGCGCTCACCACGCCGACGACGCCGAGCGGCTGCCACTGCTCGTACATGCGGTGGCCGGGGCGCTCGCTGTGCATGGAGAGACCGTAGAGCTGGCGCGACAGGCCGACCGCGAAATCGCAGATGTCGATCATCTCCTGCACTTCGCCCAGGCCTTCGGAGAGGATCTTGCCGTTCTCGAGCGCGACGAGGTAACCGAGCTCCTGCTTGTACTCGCGCAGCTTGTTGCCGAGCACGCGCACCACTTCGCCGCGCGCGGGCGCGGGCACGAGGCGCCAGGTCTCGAAGGTCTTCGTCGCGACCTTCATGACTTCGTCGTAGTCGGCGCGCGTGGCCTGACGGACCTTCGCGATCGCTTCGCCGGTCGTCGGGTTGTACGAGGTCAGTTCGGCGCCCTTGGTATCGATCCAGCTGCCGGTGCTCGCACCCGGATTCACGTCCTGGATGCCGAGCCGGGCGAGCATCTCGCTCGTCTTCGTCGCGGTGGTCATGCGAGGTCTCCTGAAAGAGGTGGGAAAGTGGCGGCAGGTTAGCACGACCCGGGGGCGCGTTTCCCGGGGAGCGCGGCATCTGTCAGGCCCGCCAAAACCGCGGGCCGGGGAGCGCCCGTGCAGGCCCGAAACCCGCCCGACGAGCCCCGACTGCCACGAAATGCGGCGAGCCCGCGGGCTTTTCACACCCGCGGGCTCGCGTCTTTCGACGCATTGCGGCGACGTGCCGCTCGCCGTGGTTCACTTCGGCCGCTTGGATTCGGCCGCCTTGAACATCGCGGGCGTGATCACCTTCTCGCCCTTCAGCTCCTTCTCGAGCGCCTTGCCGTAGTCGTTCAGCGTCTTCTTGTCGACGTGACACAGCGTGCACTTGGGCTTCTCGACTTCGTAGTACTCCGCGTACTGCTTGCCCATCGGCGCCGAAGCCGTCGCCGTCCGGCTCACCAACAATACGAACACGAGCAGGCCGAGCATCAGGCCGAGTGTCTTCTTCATGGATTCCGTCCTTTGCTGATGCGGTGACTCCGGCGATCGAAGACCGCCGGTCACCCGACTTCCGAGGGTGCGACCCATTCCGATGTGCGCTGCTCCACGCGGCCGTGGCCCTTCACGTTCGTGAGGCGTACTCGTCCAGCTTGAAGCGGCCGATCTGGCTGCGGAGCTGGTCCGCCTGCCCCGAGAGCGACTGCGCCGTGCCGTCCACTTCCTCCGTGTGCGAAGCGGTCTCCTGCGTGACCTGGTCCATCTGCTGCACGGCGCGGCTCACCTGCTCGATGCCGTCGGCCTGTTCGGACGACGCACTGGCGATCTCGGCGACCAGCGTGGCGACCTGCTTCACCTCGCTGATGATTCCGGTCAGGGTCGTGCCGGCGCGTCCCACGAGCTTGTTGCCCTCGTCCACGCGCGACACCGTGTCGGTGATGACGGTCTTGATCTCCTTCGACGCGTCCGCCGAGCGCAGCGCGAGCGCGCGGACTTCGTTCGCGACCACCATGAAGCTGCGGCCCTGGTCGCCCGCGCGCGCCGCTTCGACCGCGGCGTTGAGCGCGAGCAGGTTCGTCTGGAAGGCGATCTCGTCGATCGTCGTGCTGATGTCGGCGATGCGACGCGAGGCTTCGGTGATGCCCGACATGGCCACGACGGCCGCCTGCACCGCTTCGCCACCCACCTCGGCCTGATCGCGCGTGTGCGAGGCGATCCGCTTGGCTTCCTGCGAGTGCTCGGCGTTGCTGCGCACCGTGTCGGTCATCGCACGCAGCGACGCCGCGGTCTCTTCGAGCGACGCGGCCTGCTCCTGGCTGCCGGACGCGAGCGTCGCCGCGCGTGAGGCGAGCCCGCCCGCGGCTTCGTGCACGTCGTCGACGGTGCCGGAAAGCTCCGACAGCACGCCGGCCACCTGCGCGCGGACGGCTTCGATCGCGTTCGCGATCTGTGCGACCTCTCCCACGGCCTGGACCTTCACCGGGCGCGAGAAGTCGCCTTCCGCCAGCGGAGCCACCGCGGCGAGCAGCCCGGCGACCGGGCGCTCCACGATGCTCGAGAGCAGCCGGATGAGCGCGAAGATCGCGGCGCCCATGATCAGGATGAGCACGCCGACGGCCTTGGCGGTGTTGGCGCGCGCCGACGCGATGGCCGCGCCGAGAGGCACTTCGACGAGCAACGCGCCGATCGGCGCGTCCTTCACGAAATGCGGCTCACCGAACACGGCGGACTTGGCCGGAGCTTCCATCTCGTGGCAGTCCACGCACGACTGGAGCGTGGCGTTCTCGACGCGCATGTAGGACAGCGTGGGCTGGCCTTCCACCTTGTGGATCCGTTTCGCCACGGCCTTCGGATTCGTGAGCATCTGCTCCATGGCCTTGATCTCGAACTCGTCGCGCGTGCCGTGCGCGGAGTCCACGGGCCAGATGCCGAGCAGCTTCACGCGGTAGAGGCCTTCGCCGTCCACGCTCATGCCGATCGAGTGCAGCAGGTCCTGATTGAGGTCGTCCTCGTTGATGTGCGTCAGGTACTGCGTACGATCCTGACCGATCTGGTAGGCGATGGACTCGGCCGACTGCAGGGCCTGCTTCTCGATCGTGCGCTGGGAATCCGCGACGAGGTAGACCGCTCCGAGTACGGTGATCAGCGCTCCGAGAACGACGACGGGAAACACGAGGCGAGACGCGAGCGTGTCTCGTCGGCTGCCGGACCATCGCATGGTGGGCTCTCTCTGCAGGAGTGACGTCGTGACGGCACCGGTCACCCGGTTTGCCATACGGAAAATCGGAGGGTCCCGTCCTTCGGACGCGACCCACATGTGCGCGAGGGGGATGAGGGACCTCACGCCTCCCGGTTGGGAAGGTGCTGGGCGCTCCCCCATCGCGGACAAGTCTCGGCTTATGGGCGCGCGACTTGATTCCCGGCGCCGCGAAAGTGCCCGGGCCGCACGCCTCGCCGGCAAATGCCGGTCAACGCGAACACGCGCCCGTCCGGCGCGCACGATCGTGCCGGGGATTGTGCCGGTCCGGTGGTTTGGTTAGCTTCGGCGCGTGACGAATTCGGACCTCCCCGCCTCCGATCCGCCCGACGGCGCGCTCCCCGAGGGCACGTCGTGCTCGGGCTCCGACACGTTCATCCGGCAGGTGTACGACGAGCTGCGGACGATCGCGCACGCTCACCTGCGCGGCGAACGCGCGAACGTCACGATCCAGTCCACCGAGCTCGTGCACGAGGCGTACATGCGCCTGAGTCCCGGGGAAGGCGCGAAGTGGGAGAACCGCGGGCATTTCTTCGCGGCCGCCGCCGAGGCCATGAGGCGCATCCTCATCGATCGTGCCCGCGCGCGAGGCCGCCAGAAGCGCGGCGGCGACGAGGACGGACGCCCGGCGCAGAAGCTCTCGCTCGAGCTGGCCGAGGTCGCCGCGCTCGCGGACGACGCCGATCCCGAAACCGTGCTCGCGCTCGACCGGGCGATCGAGCGGCTCGCGATGCAGGACGAGCGCATCGCGCAGATCGTCCGCCTGCGCTTCTACGCCGGACTGAGCGTCGACGAAGTGGCGGAGCTGCTCGAGACGTCGTCGCGCACCGTGCTGCGCGACTGGGCGTTCGCGCGCGCCTGGCTCTACGGCGAGCTGACGAAGGGATAGCCCCGCGTCGAGCGCGCCGGCCGCAGCTTCGGATAGCGGTCGACGTCTTCGCCCGTGGCGCCGCAGGCCTTCGCGAGCGCGAGCGTGCGCATCGCCTCGTTCGCGCGGCCGGCGAGCCACTGCACTTCGGCCACGCAGAGCCACGGATCGAGCAGCGAGGGATCGCTCTCGGCCAGCTCGCCGCGCTTCAACCGCAGCCCCGTCGCCGCGAGCGCTTCGGCCTGCGCGACACGGCCCTGCCGCACGCCCACGCGTGCGCGCGCGAGCAGCGCTTCGCCGGAATAGCCGCGCGTCGCCGCGTTCGCCGAGTCGAGTCCGGCCCACGCGCGCGCGAACAGCGTGTCGGCTTCCACGAGACGATCGAGATCGAGGAGCAGGTTGCCGCGATACATCCGGAACACGGGCAGCACGAAGCTCTTTTCCTGGTTCGCTTCGAGCAGGGCGATGCAGCCGCGGAACAACGTGTCGGCGGCGGCGAGATGCCCCGCCTCCATTTCGTAGCTCGCGAGATTGCCCATGGTCTCGGCGACGCGGTAGTGCCGCACGCCGTACACGGCACGGTTCAGCTCCAGCGCCTCGCGCGTGACGCGGAGCCCCGCTTCGAGCTTTCCGGCCGAGCGATAGACGTCGCCGAGCACGGCCAGCTCGAACGCGAGCTGCTCTCGCGGCGCGCCCGGCTTGCGCATGATGCGCACGGCCTCTTCTTCCGCCGCGATCGCCTCGGGGAACTGCCGCAGGTCCACACGCGTCTCCGCGAGGCGGCCGAGCGCGACCGCGAGCGAGCGGTGATCCGGCGCGTAGAGCGTTCGCGCCATGTCCACGCCGATCTGCGCGTGCACGAGCGCCGAATCGCGCTGGCCGAGCATGAGGAAGCTCGACGCCAGCCCCGAGTGGAGCCCGGCGGCGCTCATCGGCTCGGAGGCTTCGACGGCGTACGCGAGCGCGCGCCGCTGTTCGGCGAGCGCGACGTCGTAGTGCGTGCGCCAGGAGGCCAGCGAGGCGCGCGTGGAATGAATGCGCACGAGCAGCGCCGCGTCCGGTTTCGGCGCGGTGTTGGCGACCGCGATCGCCTTCGCGATGAGCGAATCCGCCTCGTCGATCGCGCCGGCGTTCATGCGCAGGCGCGCCTTGCGGTACCAGCACGACGCCAGCAGCGCGGGATCGGCGTCCGGCCGGGACGACAACAGCGCGATCGCGCGATCCACGAGCGGCGGGATGCTGTCCGCGACACCCGCCATGCTGAATCCGTTGGCGAGCTTGTCGAGGTAGCGCGCGACTTCGACGTCGTCGCGCGGCCGCGCGGATTGCGCGGCGGCCAGCGCCGCGCGCGCCGCGCGCAGTCCCGACTCGAACTCGTCGAGGTTCATGTACGAGTCGCTGATCGCGCCGATCACGCGCGCACGCACGAGCGGATCCGCCGGCGGCTCGCTCTCGATGCGCTCGAGCCCGCGATCGAGCAGCCCGCGCGCGGTGAGCGTGTCACCGGCTTCGCCGGGACTCGACGCGTGGAACAGACCGACCAGGAACTCGGCCACCTGCTTCGCCGACTCGGCCTCTCGCCGCGCCACGCGCTCGGCCTTGATCGCGCGCCCGAGGCCGATGCCCGCGGCGATACCGCCCACGACGAGCGCCACGAGCACGACGAGCGCGGCCGCCACACCGACGCGATGGCGGCGCGCGAACTTCGACAACCGATAGCGCGCGCCCGGCGCCGCCGCGGAGACCGGTTCGTCGGCGAGATGGCGGCGAATGTCCGCGGCGAGATCGGACACCGATGCGTAGCGCCGATCGGGCTCGCGCTCCATCGCGCGGAGCGTGATCCACTCGAGCTCGCCGCGGAGCGCGCGCACCAGTGAGCGCGCGTCGGTCGAGCGCTTGCCCGCGGTCTCGGCGGTGCCCGAGCCCGCGGCACGCTCGGCCGGCGTGGGCGGATCGGCGAGCACCATCTGCATCGCCTCCGGCCACGACGCGCTGCGGAGCCGCTCGCGATCGAACGGCAGGTCGCCGGCGAGCAGCTCGTACAGCAGCACGCCGAGCGAGTAGACGTCCGACCGCGTGTCCACCGGGGCGCGGACCGCGCCGAGCTGCTCGGGGCTCATGTAGCCCGCGGTGCCGACGATCATTCCTTCGCGCGTCATCGCCCCGCCGCCGAGCGACGTTTCGCCCGTCGCCTTGGCGATGCCGAAGTCGATCACCTTGAGCGCGGTCGCACCGTCGCGCTTCGCCACGAGGATGTTCGACGGCTTGATGTCGCGATGGATGACGCCCTTCTGGTGCGCGTGCTGGATCGCGTCGCACGCCTGCAGGAAGAGCGTCAGCCGCTCGCGCAACGAGAGCTGTTCGGCGTCCGCGAACACCGTGATCGGGGCGCCCGCCACGTACTCCATCGCGAAGTACGGCCGGCCCGCGTCGGTCTCGCCCGCGTCGAACACCTGCGCGATGCCCGGATGGTCCATGAGCGCGAGCGCCTGGCGCTCGGCTTCGAAGCGCGCGATGACCTGCTTCGAGTCCATGCCCGGCTTGATCAGCTTGAGCGCGACGCGCCGCCGCATGGGCACGACCTGCTCGGCGAGATACACGACCGCGAAGCCGCCCTCGCCGATCGGCTCGACCAGCGTGTAGGCGCCCACGACCGTTCCGGACGCCGGCGACGGCCGGCCGGTGAGGAATCCCGACGCTTCGTCGTGCGCGCGCAGCAGCGCGTCGAGCTCGCGGCGAAGCTCGGACTCGTTCGTCAGCTCGCGCTCGAGCACCGCGTCGCGCTCGCCGGAAGGCAGCTCGCGTACGCGCTCGAACAAGTCGCGAAGCCGGGACCAGCGTGCGTCGGCCATGCCCTCTCCCCCGGGGTGTGAGTGGCGGTCGGCGATTCTAGGCACAGCGGTGACCGGCCACCACGCCCCATTGCACATGCGACGAAGCGCGCCGGCGGATGACATTCGGAATGCGCGGGGCCGTTCCGGCCCCGGGCGGGCGGGCTGAAGCGCGGCCGGCTGGCGATCGCATGTCACGTGTCGCGCCCGGACGGCGCATGAACGGAAGAGGGCGCGGCGCCGGTCGGTGCGATCACGATCCGCGCGCGCCCTCGCGCTCCCCTCGCGCCGCAGGTGCGGACTCGAGGCGACTCCACTTCACCCGCCCGACTCGCTCGGCGCAACGGAGGCCACCCCTCATGCGACGCACTCTTCCTCTGTGGCTGGTCTTGTTGACCGCGATCGGCGGCGATTCGCTTCTTCACGCCCCCCGGTCGAGACCCGAACGGCAGGCCACGCGGACGGCGGCCGTCACCGAGCCGTCGGACCGGCCCGGCGACGCGTGGCTCGAGCACGCGGAGCGCGCGATCGCGAAGAAGGAGTACGAGGCCAGCACGACCGGCGGCGGCCTGCAGGCGCCCAACCGTGCGCACGGGCTGCGGACGTGGTTCGACCCCGAAGGCATTCGCGTGGTGGATCGCACCGCCGAGGATTCCCCGGCGCTGTTGTCGCTCCGCGTTTCCCGGCTCGGCCGCGAAACGCGCCTGCGGACCGCGGACGCGGGCGAGGTCCGCCATCGCGACTCGCGCGTCGAGATCCGGCGGCCGGGTTGGACCGAGTGGTTCGAGAACTCCGAGGGCGGGCTCGAGCAGGGCTTCACGCTCGAGTCACGGCCGGACGGCGCGGGCCCCGTGGTCGTCGAACTGGCGGCCGACGGCGCGACGCTGGAGCGCACCGCCGGCGGCGACGGCGCGACGATCCTCGCGCCCGGCGGACGCCGCCTGCGCTACGAGAAGCTCTCGGCGTTCGATGCGCGCGGAACGGCGCTCGCGGCGACGATGGAAGTCGAGCCGCGGACGATCCGCCTGCGCGTCGAGGACGAGGGCGCGGCCTACCCGATCACGATCGACCCGCTGCTGACGAGCGTCTTCGACTCGCGGCTCACGGCGCTGCAGGCCGGGGCCGAGTTCGGCCGCGCGGTGAGCGCCGCAGGCGACGTCAACGGCGACGGCTACGGCGACGTGATCGTGGGCGCGCAGATGTACGACGCGGGCCAGACCAACGAAGGCGCGGCGTTCGTCTTCCACGGCGGCCCCGGAGGCATCCCCAGCGTCTCCGCACCGGCGGCGGTCATCCAGTCGAACCAGTCCGGCGCGATTCTCGGGTTCAGCGTGAGTTCGGCGGGTGACGTGAACGGGGACGGCTACGACGACGTCGTGGTCTGCGACTACGGCTACAACTGGGGCGGCAACCTGTTCGGCGCGGCGTTCGTGTTCCACGGCAGCGCGACCGGCATCACCCCCAGCGCCAATCCCGGAAACGCGAACGCGACGATCAAGAACGACGTGACGTTCGTGACCTTCGCGATCAGCGCGGCGAGCGCGGGCGACGTCGACGGCGACGGCTACTCCGACCTCGTCGTCGGCTGCGAGGACTACGGCAGCGGATCCGGCGCCGCGTTCGTCTTTCGCGGCAGCGCCACGGGCATCGTCGGGACGACGGCCGCGAACGCCACGGCGCGCCTGACCTGCGCGCAGGGCGGCGCACACTTCGGGCGCGCGGTCGCGTGCGCCGGCGACGTGAACGGCGACGGCTACTCCGATCTGGCCGTCGGCGCGTGGCGCTACGACTCCGGAAGCGCCGACGGGGGCGCGGTGTTCGTGTACAACGGCGGCCCTTCCGGCATCGCGAGCGGAAACGAGCTGACGGCCTCGGCGCGGCTCCATCAGGTCCAGGCGGGCGCGCACCTCGGATGGTCGGTGGACGGCGCCGGCGACGTGAACGGCGACGGCTACTCCGATCTCATCGTCGGAGCGCCGGCCGGCGCGAACGGGCAGGCGACGGAAGGATTCGCACACATCGTGCACGGCCGCGCGGCGGGCATTCCGACCGGCCTCGTGTCCTCGGTGAGCTCGTCCAACATCGAGAGCAACCAGGTCGGCGCCGCGTTGGGGAGTTGCGTCCGCGGCGCCGGCGACGTGAACGGTGACGACTACGGCGACGTGATCGTCGGCGGCGAAACGTGGGACGGCGGCCAAGCCGACGAAGGCGGGGCATTCGTGTTCCTCGGCACGGCCGGGGGCGTCACGAGCAGCACGCCGGGGGCCAACGCGTTCGCGATGATCCTGAAGGCGAATCAGGCCGGCGCGTTCTTCGGCGTCGCGGTCGCCGGCGCGGGAGACGTGGACGGAGACGGGTACGCGGACGTGATCGTGGGCGCGCATCGCTACGACGCGAGCGCGACCGACGAGGGTTCGGCGTTCCTGTACCGCGGGGGCTCGAAGGGACTCGTCGCCCTCTTCGACCTGGCCGCCACGTCGCGGCTCGCCGGCACGCAGAACAACTCGGGCTTCGGGGCGGTGGTGGCGGGCGCCGGGGACGTGAACGGCGACGGCTTCTCCGACGTGCTCGTCGGCGCGCCGTTCTTCGACTCCGGCCAGAACGACGAAGGCGTGGCCTACCTGTATCTCGGTTCTTCGAGCGGCATCTTCCCGTACACGCCCGCCGCGACGTTCCAGTCGAACCAGGCGGACGCGTGGCTGGGCAACAGCGTCGCGAGCGCGGGAGACGTGAACGGCGACGGTTACGCCGACGTGATCGTCGGCGCGAAGTACTACGACGGCAGCTCGACCGACGAAGGCGCGGCGTTCCTCTATCTGGGCGCCGCGTCGGGCATCGCGAGCGGAGATCCCACGACCGCGTCGGCCGTCCTCACGGGCGGCGCGAGCACCGCGCTGTTCGGAGAGAGCGTCGCGCCCGCGGGCGACGTCAACGGCGACGGGTTTCCCGACTTGATCGTCGGGGCGAGCCGCTACGACGCCGGCCAGCCGGCCGAGGGCTGTGCGTTCGTGTTCGCCGGCAGCGCCGCCGGCATCGCGAGCGCCACGGCGTCGGGAGCGTCGTGGCGGCTCGAGTCCGACCAGGCTTCGGCGCATTTCGGCGTGAGCGTCGCGTGCGCGGGCGACGTGAACGGCGACGGCTACGCCGACGTGATCGTCGGAGCGCCGGAGTGGGATTCGGCGAGCAACACCGACGATGGCGGCGTCTTCCTCTTCCACGGCGGCCCTTCGGGCATCGCCGACGGCCACGCGCCGAACGCGGCGGCCACGCTCCTATCGGACGACGACTTCTCGCGCTTCGGCGCGAGCGTCGCGAGTGCGGGCGACGTGAACGCCGACGGCTACGCCGACGTGATCGTCGGCTCGCCCCAGTTCGGAGTGAGCGGCGCCGGCGCATGGTTCGTGTTCCACGGCGGGCCGGCCGGGTGAGTTCAGGTGGCCCCGTGACCGCGGACGCGTTCGGGAGCGGCAGCCTGGGCGACAATCTCGGCACGAGCGTCGCGGGCGTCGGCGACGTCGACGGCGACGGCTACGCCGACGTGGCGATCGGCGCTCCGATGTCGGGCGGCCCCGGCGCCCTGCTCGTCTACGTGGGCAGCGCGACGGGCATCGTGGAGAGCTCCGCGCAGGCGGTGATCCCGTCGCTGGCGCCCAGCGGGCAGCTGGGCTTCTCGGTGGCGGGCGCCGGAGACGTGAACGCCGACGGCTATGCCGACGTGATCGCGGGCGCACCGGTCGACGGCTTCGGCCGGGCGAACGTCTTCCATGGAGGGAGCAACCTCATGCGCCGCGGCAAAGGCCCGTTCGCGACGCGCACCGACGGCAGCGGGAAGCGCGTGCAGCCGTGGGGCACGACGCTCTCCCCGACCGGCTTCCGCGTGAATGGCCGCGCCGTGTACATCGGCGGGCGCGGGCGCGTGAAACTGGAGATCGAAAGCTGCCCGGCCGGCGTGCCGTTCGGCTCGCCCTCGTGCACGCACACGTTCAGTCCCACGTGGCTGGACGCGGCGGCGCCCGGGGGGCCGGTGACGATCGCGCAGGACGTCTCGGCCCCGGCGGGTTCGCTCCGCCGCTGGCGCGCACGCACGCTGCGCGCGCGGTACTCGGTGACGGCGCCCGGCATCACGCCGCCGCCGAACCCGGCGCACGGGCCGTGGCTCCGCCCGTTCGTCCAGTCCGCCGAAGGAGACGTGCGGGTCGCGATCGGACCGGCCGCGGTCGAGGGAACCACGCGCGCGGGAGGGCTCGCGATCGAGCCGCTCGCCAATCCCATGCGCGGAAGCGTGAGCTTCGTCGCCACGCTCCCGGATCGTGGGGACGTGACCGCCGAGTTGTTCGACGTCGCCGGCAGGCGGCTGGCCTCCCGGCGCTGGCAGCCGGCGGGTCCGGGGCGTGAGCCCGTGCGATGGAGCGACGCGCCGCGGCTCGCCGCGGGCGTCTACCGGCTGCGGCTGACGCAGGGGGCGCGTTCCGTGCAGACGAACGTGGTCGTGATTCGCTGAAGCAGAGCAGCTTTTCGAAGCGAAACCCGCCGGCGCGATGTCACGCGCCGGCGGGTTTCGTCGCATGACGTGTCGGCGGCACTGGACACGGTCCGGTGCAGCGTCCCGGCGCCACGGCTCCGGACACCGCGAATGACCAACTTCTTCGTAAGGAGCCGCCCCATGCCGAATCGCGACTCGATCCTGTTCCTGCTTCTCGTCTTGCTGCTCGTGGCGGGCCCCGGCCGCGCGACGGCCGTCCCGATGAGCCATGGCTTCACGTACCAGGGCCAGCTGCATCAGTCCGGCGTGCCGTTCGAAGGGACGGTGACGCTGCGCTTCACGCTCTGGGACGCGGCCGGAACGGGCACGCCTCCCACCGGCGGCGCGCAGGTCGGCGACACGCAGACGCTCACGAACGTGGCCGTCACCGGCGGCGTCTTCTCGGTCGTGCTCAACGCGGGCGACCAGTTCAGCAACGCGGCCTTCGACGGCCAGGCGCGCTGGCTGCAGGTCGCGGTGTGCGCCGACTCCACGTGCGCGTCGGCCACCGTGCTCGGGCCGCGGCAACTGCTGACCGGTGCGCCGTACGCGCTGGGGCCCTGGCAGCTCGTGGGCGCGAACATCAACTACACGCAGGGCAACGTCGGCATCGGCACGAGAGCGCCCACGCTGCCGTTGCACGTGAAAGGCACGGGCGAGCTCGCGCGCGTCGAGGGCGCGTCGTCCGGCGCGGGAAACGTCGCGTACGTCGGCTTCGGCAAGCCCGGCGGCACGCTGAGCGGATACGTGGGCGACGCCAGCGCGAGCGACGACGACACGTACCTCGGCTCGCAGGCGAACAACGTGAACATCTACGCCGGCGGTTTCGTGATGTCCGCGCAGACGAGCGGCAACGTCGGCATCGGCACCTACTCGCCCGCGTCGAAGCTCGAGGTGCGCGGCGACGTGCGCCTCGGCACGTTCGGCGAGTACTTCGCGACGAGCAGCGGAGAGAACCTTCGCATCGTCCGCGGTGAAGTGCTCGCGTCGGGAGCGATCTCCTCGGGATCGGGCTTCACGGTGTCGCACACGTCGACCGGCATCTACCACCTCGTCTTGACCACGCCCTTCTCCGGCACGAGCCATCCCACCGCCTCGATCACGCCGGTGGCAGCGTCGGGGCAGTTGATCGCGATGTTGTCGGCGCTTCCCGGAACGAGCCTCGTCACTCTGCGCATCGTCAATCTCACGGGCACCGCCGTGGACGCCCCCTTCAGCTTCATCGTGATGGGCAACCGATGAACGGGCCACGCCACATTCCGCTCGACACCGCATTCCTCCCGGAGGTCGTCATGTCGAAGTTCCTCCTCGCATTCCTGCTTCTCGCCGCGACGAGCGCGATGCGGCCCGCTTCGCTCGCCGCCGCGCCGCTCGGTCACGGCTTCACCTATCAAGGCCAGCTCCAGCAGAGCGGCGTGCCGCTCGAGGGCACCGTCACGCTGCGCTTCTCGCTCTGGGACGCGGCGGGAGTGGGCGTCCCTCCCGGCGGCGGCACGCAGATCGGGACCACGCAGGCGATTCCGAACATCACGGCCACCGCCGGCATCTTCTCGGTCGTGTTGAACTCGAGCGACCAGTTCGGATCACAGGCGTTCAACGGTGACGCGCGCTGGCTGCAGGTCGAGGTGTGCGCGGACTCCACGTGCGGTTCGACGACCGTGCTCGGTCCGCGCCAGCCGATCACCGGCGCACCGTACGCACTCGGTCCGTGGCAGCTGAACGGCACGAACCTCAGCTACATGCAGGGCAAGGTCGGCATCGGCACGGCGACGCCCGCCTATCCGCTTCACGTGAAGGCCACCGGCCCCGCGCTGATCCTCGAGGACAAGGCGCTCTCTTCGCAGCAGGCGGGCTACGTCGCGTTCTGGAACTCCACCTCCGAGACCGGATGGTTCGGCTACGGCACGCCCGGCAGCGCGGTCATGACGATGGCGAACGCGCGGCCGGGTGGCGACATCGCGCTCTGGAGCAGCGGCGAGCGCATGCGGGTCACCTCTTCTGGAAACGTCGGCGTCGGCACGTCCACGCCCGCGTCGAAGCTCGAGGTGCGTGGCGACATCCGGCTCGGTTCGGTCGGCGAATACTTCGCGCCGTCGAGTTCGGAGAACCTGCGCATCGTCCGCGGCAAGGTATCCGCCGCCGGCGGCGTGGCCTTCGGCAGCGGATACACCGTGACGCGCACCGCCGTCGGCGTGTACTCCGTGAGCTTCAGCCCCGCGTTTCCTTCGGGCCAGTATCCGATCGTGACCGCGTCGGCCGAGTCGAACGGCACCGTGGCGCGCTTCGCCATGATCAACTCGCCGTCCAACTTCGCGGTCGTGATCCGCACCGTGAACGGATCCGGCACCACGGCCGACACGGACTTCTACTTCATCGCGGTGGGTCCGCGATGAGCCGCGCGCGCAAGCTTCTGGCGATTGCCACGCTGACGATGTGTGTGACGGTGGCGGCGACAGCGGCCCTCGCGATCGATCCGATCACGTGGCGCACGATCGACTGCGGCGGCGTTTCGTTCTCGACCACCGGCAATCTCCGGCTCGGCGCGACCATCGGCCAGGCGGACGCCGGCCAGCTCACGGGCGGAGCGTTCACGCTGCGCGGCGGATTCTGGACCGGCGGGCAGTCCGGCACGCTCGACGTCGAGGACGGCGCGGTGACACCGCGCGTCTTCCGCTTCTACCCGACGCATCCGAATCCCGTCCGCACGCAGTCTCGCGTGTCGTTCGACCTGCCGCGGCCGTCACGCGTGGCGCTCGCGGTGTACGACGTCACGGGGCGCGCGATGCGCCGATGGGATTTCGGCGTGCTGCCGGCGGGCCGGCAGGAACGCGCGTGGAACGCGGCGGACGGCGCCGGCCGCGCGCTGCCGAACGGCGTCTACTTCCTGCGCCTCGAGACCGAACGCGAGCGGGCGGTGCATCGGATCGTCGTGCTGCGCTGAATACGCGACGGGCGCGAAGCCGTGCGGCTTCGCGCCCGTGTTCGTTCTTCCCGTCGCGCGCACATGGCGCTTTTCAGGCGTTCGCCGCCTCCGCCGCGTCGTGCCGGCCGCGGTGCGACGGCGTCGTGAGGCGCTCGATCCACGCGAGGATCAGCGCCGAGGCGACGAACGTCAGGTGAATGGCGACCTGCCAGACGATCTCCTTGTCGGAGTGCATGTCCACGTCGATGAACGTCTTGAGCAGGTGGATCGACGAGATGCCGATGAGCGCCGTCGCGAGCTTCACCTTGAGGATGCCGGCGTTGACGTGCGACAGCCATTCGGGCTGGTCCGGGTGCCCCTGGAGATTCAGGCGCGAGACGAACGTCTCGTAGCCGCCGATGATCACCATGATGAGCAGGTTGGCGATCATCACGACGTCGATCAGGCCCAGCACGCCGAGCATGATCGTCGTCTCCTTCATGGCGTTCGCGTCCTGGACGATGTGCCAGAGCTCGAGCATGAAGCGATAGACGTAGACACCCTGCGCGACGATCAGGCCCAGGTAGAGCGGAGCCTGAAGCCAGCGGCTGAGGAAGATGAGACTGCCGAGCGTCTGTTGGCGGGGCGTGACGGGCGCGTTCATGGCGGGGTTTCTACCGGAGGTGCGTGGCGCTGTCCACCTTTTCTCGCGCCCCTCGCCCATGGCCCGG
>JADJLL010000013.1 GCA_016710095.1 Candidatus Eiseniibacteriota bacterium
CCGATCTCGGCGTGTCGTCCATGCAGATCGACAATCCCGCGCGCGGGTTCACGTTCGGCGCGGACGGACCGCTCGACATGCGCATGAACCCCAACCGCGGGCTGTCGGCCGCGGACTGGCTCGCGCGCGCCGAGGCCGCGACGGTCGCGCGCGTGCTGCGCGACAACGCCGACGAACCGCACGCCGAAGCGATCGCCGAGGCACTCGCGTCGGCGGGCGGAGCGCTGCGCACGACGGCGGCGCTCGCCGAACGCGTGCGCGCCGCCGTCGCGGGGCTCGCGAAGGAAGACGACGTCGACGGCAGCGTGCGGAGGGTGTTCCAGGCGCTGCGCATCGAGGTGAACGACGAGTTCGGCGCGCTCGACGCGCTCCTGCGCGGTCTTCACCTGTGCCTGCGGCCGGGCGGACGCGTCGCGATCCTCACGTTCCATTCGGGAGAAGACCGTCGCGTGAAGAAGTCGTTCGTCGCGGGCGAGCGCGCGGGACTCTGGTCGAGCATCGCGCCGGAGGTCGTTCGTCCTTCCGGCCGCGAGCGTCACGACAACCCGCGCTCGAAACCCGCGAAGATGCGCTGGGCCGTGCGGGCCTGAACGTTTCGCCGGCGGCGCCACTCAGGCGCGCGGCGTTTCTCCCAGCTTCCGCAGCAGGTCGCGCACGAGGATCGAGCCGCCCGGATCGAGACCGGGGCCGCGCGAGAGTCCGCGGGCGATCGCCGCGCGGCAAGCGTCCTCACGCCCCTCGGCGCGCGCGATCACCGCGTCCACGAGGTCGCGCAGCTCCGGATCCACGATGCCCCCCTTGGCGAGCGCGAGCCACGCCTTCGCGGTCTCGACGTCGCCGAACGACACGATCGAGTGCCACGCGAGCCAGAGCGCGAGCGACTGGCGGAAAGCGGCGGGGTAGGCACGAAACGACGACGCCATCTCCGCGAAGAGCTCGCGGCCGTCCTCCCCGCGGTCCACGGCGGCGCACGCCGCGATGGTCACCACGCTCAGCCGGCCGACGGGATCGGCGGGCAGCGCGAGCGCGCGCTCGATCGCGGTGCGGTCGAGTTCGCGCGGACGCCGCCCCGCCATGCTCGCGCCGACGATGCCGAGCACGAGCGCGCGGCGTTCGGCCTCCTCGCCGCCACGCCGGTACTCGAGCCACTGGGCGCCGTCACTCGAGAATCCCCCCATGGTGCTCGGCACCATCGTGAGGAACCCGATGCCGCCGGAGACCAGCGCGGTCATCTGCGCGAACAGCTGCGCTTCACCATCGAGCGCCAACGCGGCGAAGCCCGCCACGAAGGCGAGCGCGACGCTCGCCAGTGGCCCGCCCGCGATCATCCACTGCATGCGCTCCGCGATGCGCTCGTAGTCCGACGGCAGGGCCGCGGCGAGGCCGCCCCAGAGGCCCGCGTTGCGGTTGAACCCCGCGCGCACACGCCCGCCGACCCAGGTGAGCCGCAACGGTCCCACCATATAAAGGAGCGGGCGCAGGCCCTGCGTCATGCCACCCAGCAGGTGCCCGGCCTCGTGCACGGCGGTGGCGAAGAACCACGAGAACAGGAAGCCCGGTATCACGAGCAGGCTCGGGCGCCGGCCACCGGGCAGCGTTGCGAGATGCTGCCCCGCCCAGTACCCGAGGAGCCCGAACACGACGGAGGAAAGGATCAGGGGCAGGAGCTGAGTCTTCGGGCGCTTCGCGCCGGCGGGTGAGGGTGCCGATGCTTCGGGAGGGGCGGGCGCGCGATTCATGAGTGCACCTCGATCGTGAAGGGGGCGGTTCCGGCGGCCGCGATCGCCGCGACGAAACCGGTAGGCGCGTCGCATTCCCGGCAGAAGGTGGCCGCGCCCTCGGACTCGACCACGATGCCGATGCCCGTCGCTTTCGCACGGGCTTCGAAGCGCACCCACGCGCGGAAGAACGCGCGCTCGGGATGCTCGCTTCGCAGCGTCGCGAGTTCCGCGCGGGCGGCGTCATCGAAGTAGTGCTCCGCGAGCTCGTCCTCGGAAAGCCCGGCGCGCACGCGCTCGACGTCCACGCCGACCGCGCGGCCACGCGCGGTGACGATCATCGCGACGGAACCGGAGCGTGACGCCGAGAACTCGAGCGCCCCTTCGAGCCCGGCCGCGAGCGCGGGTTTGCCGCGCGTGCCGTGGTCGAACGCGATGCGTTCCGGCGCGACACCGCACTCCGAAGCGAGCACCCGGCGCAGCGCGGCGCGCGCGTGCGCCCACTCGGCCCCACCGGCGCGCATGCGTTCCGCGCGCGCACGCTCTTCCGAAGACAGGGCGGCGAGCGCTTCGCCGGACAACGACGAGGGGAGCGCGATCGTGTTCAGGCGCACGACCGTGAGGGCCGTGGTGTCCGCGGTGTCCGTGGTGCTCACCGAACCGCCCGCGTCGGGCAGCCCTCGTAACGGCGGCCGGGCAGCAGCAGCTCCTGCTTCATCACGACGCTGTTCGCCGTGACCTCGGCGCGTTCGCCGATGTCCGCGCCGTACAGCAGCACGGCGCCGCGCGCGACGTCGGAGCCCGCCGCGATGCGCACGCGCGCGAGCTTGAGTACGCGATCCTCGAAGCTGTGCGACTGCAGGTGGCAGGACACCGTCGCGCCGTCACCGATCTCGAGCATGTCGGGATCCACGACCTGCAGGAACGAACTGCCGAAGACGACGCCGTGGCCGATACGGCAGCCCATCGCGCGCAGCCACCACGACACGAACGGCGTGCCCTCGAACGCGAGCAGCACGGGCACCGCGTACGCGGCCCAGACTTCGAAGAGCACGTCCCAGCGGCAGCACCAGCACGACCAGAGCATGTGCCGGCCTTCGCGGATCGGGCCCATCACGCACCACTTCACGAAGATCGCCGCGGCGAGCAGCACGGCGCCGATGACGACGAACGACGCGGGCAGCGCGAGCAGGAAGAACGCGGGCGCGCTCATCGCGGCCTGCCAACGCGGCGCGAGCGTGAACCAGCCCCACGCGAGCGCGAGCGGACCGAGCGGCAGCACGAGGCGCACGGACTCGAACACGACGCGCGTGAAGAAGCGCGCGAAGCCGGGATCGTGCGTGAGTTCGCGCTCGCTCTCGGCGATCTCGCGGCGCGGCAGTTCGAGCGGCGGGTTGCCGAACCACGACGTGCCTTCGGTGACGCGCGCCGGATCGGCGACCGTGCAGATGCCGAGCAGGATGCCGGGCGGGAGCGACGCGCCCGCGGGAATCACGGCGTGATTGCCGAAGAACGTGTTCTTCGAGAGCGTCGTGCGCGCGCACACCGCGTGGCCGCGGTGGAGCAGCGGCCGGCCGAGGTAGATGCCGTCGGCGAAGAAGCACTCGTCGCCCACTTCGGTGAGCTCGGGCACGACTTCCATGACCGTGCTGATCTCGCACTTGCGCCCGATGCGCGCGCCCGACATCCGCAGCCACATCGGCCAGAGCAGCGTGCCGCTGATCGCCGCGTTCGCGGTCTCGACGGCGTGCTCCTTCATGGCGATCGCGATGCCCGTCGCGCTCCGCAGCGGATGCGCGCCCTCGCGCACGCGGCCGAACAGCCGCGCGACGAGCGCCTCCATCGGCAGGCTCGCCGCGTAACCGGCCATGAGCACGAACGGCGCCCACGCGAGGGGGAGCGAGCCGAACGGCGCGGGGAGCATGCCGGTGCCCGGCGCGCCCGGACGGAGGCACGCGAGCGCGAGCAGAAGGCCCGGCACGAGCGGCAGCCAGGACGAGAACGCGCGCGCCGCGAGCAGCGCGATCGCGTGCGTGGCGGAGTTCCACGGGCGCACGCCTTCGGCGGAGACCGGAGCATCCGGCACCGCTTCGTCCACGCGCGTGGCGGGAACGCCGCGCCAGCACTCGCCGGCGGGAAGCGTGGCGCCGTCCGCGAGGCTCGAGAGCGCGCCGAGGAAACCGTTCGCCCCGACGCGGGCGCCGCCGGCGACGTGGGCACGCGTGTCGAGCGTCGCGCCCGCGCCGATGTCGACGCGCGCGAACACGAGCTGGCGGTCGTGCCATTCGACGATGCCGACCGACGCGTCGCGGCCGAGCGTCGCGCCGTCGCCCACGTGCAGCAGGTCCCAGCCGCCGTCGGCGAGGTCCACGCCGCGGTGCAGGTGCACGTCGCGGCCGATGCGGGCGCCGAGCGCGCGCAGGCACGCGTTGCCGAGCTCGCTGCCCTGCACGAGCGCCCAGGGGATCGTGTGCGCGAGGTGCACGACGATCCAGTGCCGCACGTGGAAGGAGCCGAGGTAGTCGTGGCGGCCCTCGCGGTACCGTCCGACGAGCGCCGCCTTGGCGGCCATCGTGAGCGCGAGCCCGATCGGCAGCCAGGCGAGTTCCGCGGCGAACGCGACGAGGGGCAGCGAGAGCAGGAGGCCCGCGGTACCGAGCGCGCGTTCGAGCACGGGCAGCGCGAGGAAGACGACCACCCACGTGATCGCGGCGCCGGGCACGAGCGAGCCCGCGACGAACGCGAGCTGCGCGAGCGCGCCGGGAGAGGCGGCGCCACGCAACGCCTCGCGCGGGGCGGGAGCGTCGAAGCGCTTCGGCTCCGCGGGCGTCTCGATGCGGGCCGCCAGTGCGCGCGCCGTCCGCGCTTCGTACAGGTCGCGCATCGTGAGCGAAGCGGTCATCGCGTCGGTGCGCAGGCACGAGATCACCTGTGCGGCGACGAGCGAGTTGCCACCGAGGTCGAGGAAGAAGTCGTCGTCCGGCCCGACCAGGCCGCCGGAGGGCACGAACGCCGCGAACGCCGCGGCGACCACGTGCTCCTGCTCGGTGCCGTCGAACGCCGCGACGCGCGCGCGGGCGCTGCGCGCGGCGGGACGGATGTCGGGAAGCGCGGAGCGATCGAGCTTGCCGCTCGCGTCGCGCGTCGGCAGCGACTCGACGATCGCGTAGTGCGCCGGCTGCATGTGGTCCGGCACGGCGGCGAGCATGTGGTCGCGCACGGCCTCGACGCGCGCGGGGCGCGCCCCGTCGGTGACGAGGAACGCGGACAGCTCCTGCAGCGGCGCTTCGCCCTGTAGCGCGCACGCGGCCGCGACGACGCCGTCGCACGCGCACAGCGACGCTTCGATCGCGCTCAGCTCCACACGGTGCCCGCGAATCTTCACCTGCGAATCCGAACGGCCGAGGTAGACGAGCGCGCCGTCGCGTTCGCGCCGCGCGAGGTCGCCGGTGCGATAGAGGCGGCCGAAGTCGGGGTGCGTGACGAAGCGTTCGGCCGTCAGCTCGGGCTGGTTCAGGTAGCCGCGCGCCACCCCGGCGCCGCCCATCCAGAGTTCGCCGACGACGCCTTCTAAGACTTCACGTCCTTCACCGTCGAGGACGAAGGCGGTGTTGCCCGCGACCGGCCAGCCGATGCGCACGGGTTCGCCCGCCTCGACCGGCGTGCGCACGCAGGTGACCGCGCACTCGGTCGGGCCGTAGCCGTTCTCGAGCCTGCGACCCGGCGCCCAGCGCGCGGCGACGTCGAGCGGAAGCTCTTCGCCACCGACGTAGATGAGTTTGAGGTCGGGAAGTTCGTGCCGCGGATCGGAGCAGGTCGCCATGCGCAGCAGTGTCGGCGGCGGACAGAACACCGTGATGCGCTCGCGCTGCAGCCACGGCACCAGATCGGGGCCGAGCCGCACGGCGTCGTCGTCCATGAGCACGAGCGTCGCGCCGGCACCCCATGCGAGCCAGATCTCCTCGACCGAGGAGTCGTACGAGCACATCGAACTCTGCGCGCAGCGGTCGCCCGGGCCCAGCCCGAAGTAGCCGCGGTCGGATTCGACCAGGTTCACGACGTTGCGGTGCTCGATGAGCACGCCCTTCGGGCGGCCCGTGGTGCCCGACGTGTAGATGACGTAGGCGAGCATGTCGGGCGTGACCACGTGCGGGCGGCCGTTCGCCTGCGGAGCCGTTCCGCGCTCGGCGGGCACGACCAGCCGTTCGGCGGGAACGCCGAGCTCGAGGAAGCGCGCGCGGTCTTCTTCGCGCACCAGCACCGCGACCGCGCCGGAATCCTCGAGCAGGTGTCGCGCCCGGTCGGCGGCCAGCGAGGGCTCGAAGCAGGTATAGGCGGCGCCCACACGCATCACGCCGAGCATCGCCACGTAGAGGTCCGCCGATGTACGGGGCAGGGCGATCGCGACGACGCACTCGCCGTGCACCAGCGCGGAGAGCTGCGCGGCGATCGCGTGCGAGCGCTCGCTCGCCTCGGCGTACGTCAGCGTTTCGCGGGCGCGGCCGGGCGCGGGAGGGACGTCGATGGCCACGACGCCGGGATGCGCCGCCGCGCTGCGGTCGAAGACCGCATGCAGCAGCGTCGCAGCGCTGTGCGAGGAAGTCCGCGCTTCGGGCGCCGACGTGGTTCCGGATTCGGGAGCGAGAGGGGGCACGGTCGCATACTGGAAGAGGAATGGGTCCGACTGCAACGCGTCTCGTACCGGCGCGGGTCTCCGACAGTCACCGTCGCGGTCGCCGAAGGGAGCAACGGGAAGCTCGCCGAGACGCCGAACCGGTCCCGCAGCGCGTTCGCGAAGCGGCACCATGACGCTCGAGAGCGCGCGCTTCGTTCCAGAAGTTTCTGAAACTCCCGCGTGCAGTTTCATCACGACGACCGTTGCGATACGTGTGACCGCACTCGTACGATGGAAACGCTTTCAGCATCCTTGGGAGGACGGCCGCGCGGACGCTCGCGGCCTCCGCCATCCCGACAGCGTCACGGCCACCCCTCGGCCAAACGAACATGCGGACATTCACGGACAGCAGTCGCTGTCGGTCGCGAACGCGGAAGGAACGCGCCGCGTCGCCGTGAGGTCGCATGTTTTTTTGTTGCCCGTCGATGAAACCGTTTCCTGTGTACCGATTCCATCCCCCCGTTCTGGAGGAACACCTCCTATGAAGTGGCTTCGTACTGTTCTCGTCGCCGCACTCTCCCTGGGCGCGATCGCCTGGAGCGGACCGGCGAGCGCACAAATCGCGACCGGCATGTCCGCTTCCGGCGTGCTCGGACCGGCAGACCTCATCACCCGCCCCGCGGGCGCCACGACGGCTTCGCGCCTGAACGGCCCCAACGGCGTCTCCATCGATCCCACGACCGGCAAGCTCTTCGTCGCCGACCGCGCCAACCACCGCGTGCTCCGCTGGGCTTCGGCCGACGCCATGATCAACGGCTCGGCCGCCGAAGCCGTGCTCGGCCAGCCGGACTTCACGACCGCGACGAGCGGTCTTTCCGCGGTCAAGATGAACAACCCCATCGGCGTGCACGTGGACGCCGCCGGCCGGCTGTGGGTCGGTGACTTCAGCAACAACCGCGTCCTGCGGTTCGACAACGCCTCGACCAAGGCGAACGGCGCCGCGGCCGACGGCGTGCTCGGCCAGCTCGACTTCGTCACCAGCGCGAGCGGTACGACGGCGCTCAAGACGAACGGCCCGTGCGGCGTCTGGGCCGACGCGGCCGGGCGTCTGTACGTGAGCAACTTCAACAACCATCGCGTGCTCCGCTTCGACGCCGCCGCCACGAAGGCGAACGGCGCGGCGGCGGACGGCGTGCTCGGCCAGCCGGACTTCGTCACGGCGACGAGCGGACTGACCGCCGCCAAGATGAACAACGCGAACGCCCTCTGGGGCGACGCGGCGGGACGGCTGTGGGTCAGCGACTACACGAACCGTCGCGTGCTCCGCTTCGACGACGCCGCCAACAAGGCGAACGGCGCGGCGGCGGACGGCGTGCTCGGCCAGCCCGACTTCGCGACGAACACGGCCGGCCTCACGCAGTCGAAGTTCAGCACCACGCGCTTCGTGACGGTGGACTCGAACGGCCGCCTCTACGTGGTGGAAGAGGCGAACAACCGCATCATGGTGTTCGACAACGCCGCCACGCTCGCGAACGGCTCGCCGGCGACGTACGTGCTCGGCCAGTCGAACTACACGACCGGCACCGGCCTCAACCCGCCGAACGCCGCGAGCCTCGCGACGCCGCGCGCGGCGTTCGTGGACGAAGTGAACGGCCGCCTCTGGGTCGCCGACTGGGCGAACAACCGCGTGCTGCGCTACCAGGTTTCGGCCGGCACGGCCGTGACGCTGGCGCTCTCCGCTCCGAACGGCGGGGAGGACTGGGGCACGGGCACGGTGCACGCGATCGGCTGGGCGAGCACGAACGTCGCGCTCGTGAACCTCGAGTACTCGACGGACGCCGGCGCCACGTGGCAGCCCATCGCCACGAACGTGACCGCGGCCGCGCAGGCGTACTCGTGGACGGTGCCGAACACGCCGACCACGCAGGCGCTCGTGCGCGTGACCGACGCGTCGAACGCCACGCTGACCGACCAGAGCAACGCGGTCTTCACGATCTCGGTGCCGATCCCGACGGTGTCGCTCGTTTCGCCCAACGGCCTGCAGCAGTGGCCCGCCGGCGCGACGCGCAAGATCCTCTTCGCGAGCGCGAACCTGGCGAACGTGAAGCTCGAAGTGAGCGAGGACGACGGCAACTCGTGGTCCACGATCACCGCCTCCGCGCCCGCCGCGCCGGGCAGCTACGACTGGACCGTGCCGGCCTCGCTCGGCAACGGCTACCGCGTCCGTGTCTCGAGCGCCGTCGACGCGCTCGTCAACGACGCGAGCGACCAGTCCTTCGCGGTCGTCGCGCCGCTGCTCGGCCACGACTTCGACGCGCTGTTCTTCAGCGACAGCCCGACGCCCACCGTGTACGACGCGAGCTTCGGCTCGGTCACCGCGCCCAGCCTTCTCGAGCGCGTCTCGACCGACAAGTGCGGCGTGTCCCCGGCGTTCTCGCTCGTCGGCAACTACTCGCTGCGCCTCGCGTGGACGAGCAACGCGGGCGGCGACTGGGCCATGGCCAACGCCGGTGTGGGCTGGCCGGGACAGGACGTGAGCCAGCGCGACAGCCTGTTCTTCAATGTCTACACGCCGACGCTCACGCCCGCGGCGAGCCTGCCGTGCATCTACCTCGAGGACCTCGGCAACCGGAAGTCCACGAAGATCCCGCTCTCGACGCTGATCTCCGACGTGCCGGCGGGAAGCTGGCAGCGGATCGCGATCCCGATGCAGGTCTTCCGCAACAATCCGGGCACCGCGGACCTGACGGCCATCAAGACGATCTTCCTCGGCCAGCAGGCGGCCGACGCGACCGCGCGCGTCTGGTACCTCGACGACTTCCGCATGACGGGCGGCACGCCGGCGACCGGTGACTCGACCAAGCTGATCGTCGTGGTCGGCTCGTCCACGTCCGCCGGAACGGGCGCGAGCACGTCGGACAGCGCCTACGTGTCGCGCTATCGCGCGTACGTGAAGTCCATCGATCCGCGCGCCATCGTCGTCAATCTCGCCGTGGGCGGATACACGACCTACAACGTGATGCCGACGGGATTCGTGCCTCCGGCGGGCCGGCCGAGCCCGAACCCGCTCAACAACATCACCCGCGCGCTGGCGTACAAGCCGTGGGCGATCCTCGTGAACCTGCCCAGCAACGACGTGACCAACGGTTACTCGATCGCCGAGCAGATCGCGAACTACGACACGCTGCGCGCGCGGGCCGCCGCCGCGGGCGTGCCGATCTGGATCACCACGACGCAGCCGCGCAACCTGTCCACGCAGTCCGCGCGTGACCAGCTGAAGATCATGGCGGACTCGACCCTGTCGCGCTACGCCCCGCGCGCGATCGACCTGTACTCGTACCTCGCCGCGGCCGACGGCACGATCCTGCCGCAGTACGGCTCCGGCGACGGTATCCACCTCAACGACGCCGGACACCGTCTCGTGTACCAGCTCGTCGTGGGTTCGGGTCTGTGGCAGGCGATCGATCCGGGCGTGCAGGTCACGTCGCCCAACGGCGGCGAGACGCTGTACCTCGACATGCCGGACACGCTGAAGTGGAACGCCACGAACACGACGCACGTCGGCGGGTTCGACCTCGCGGTTTCGCGCACGGGCCCGTCCGGTCCGTGGTCCGCGGTCGCGTCGGTCGGCTCGTCCGCTCGTTCGTTCGCCTGGACGCCGACGGGCGGCGCTTCGTCGGCCGACTGCTGGTTCCGCGTCGTGGCGACCGGCACGGCCGGCAACCTCGCGACGGACACGAACGACGCCGCTTTCGCGCTGATCGATCTCGCCACGCCCACGCAGCTCGCCACGTTCACCGCCGACGCGAACGACGAAGGCGTCGAGGTGCGCTGGGAGTTCGGTGCGAACACCGACGCGGCGACGGTTCGCCTCGCGCGCGCCGAGTCGCAGGTCGGTCCGTGGGACTTCGTGAACGGGGAAGTGCGGGTCGAGGACGCCGCCACGATCGTGCTCGATCGTGAAGCGCCCGCCGGCCGCACCGTGTACTACCGCCTGTTCGTGACGACGACCGGGGGCGAGCAGCTTTCGTTCGGTCCGATCACGGCGACGGTCCGCACGCCCGTGTTCGCCTACGCGCTCCACCCGGTCGCCCCGAATCCGGCGATCGGAACGGTGCACGTGGACTTCGCGCTGCCCGTCGCCGCCGCCGTCGAAGTGACGGTGCTCGACGTGCAGGGCCGCATCGCGGCGCAGCTCGCGAGCGGCACGTACGAAGCCGGGCGGCACTCGCTCGTGTGGAACGCCGACGGCCACGCGGCCGCGGGCGTCTACTTCGCGCGCTATCGCACGGCCGGCCGGACGTTCATCCGCCGGTTCGTCGTGACGCCGTAGCCGCATCACGCAGGCAGACGAAACGGGGCCGGTCCTTCGCGGGACCGGCCCCGCATTCGTTTCGGGATGCCACAAGAACGCTGGAGCACGTCCGCGCGGTGGGCTAACTTCGCCGCCCGCCTGTGCCCTCGCGTCGGCTCGTCCATCCCGCCGCCGCGGCACCGGCACGACCCGGAGCTCTCGCGCGCATGCGCCGTTTTCCCGTCCCGTACATCCTCGCGCTGATCGCGTGCGCGCTCCTCGCGGCGGCCGCTCCGGCACGTGCGGCGGCTCCGCACATGGTGGCGACGCACTGGACCGTGCGGGACGGCCTTCCGGTCAACTCGGTCAACGACGTGCTGCAGACGCGCGACGGCTACCTCTGGGTCTCGACCTACGACGGTCTCGTGCGCTTCGACGGCCTGCACTTCACGGTGTTCAACCAGTCGAACACGCCGTCGCTGCCGTCGAACCGCGTCCTGTCCCTGCGCGAGGACGCGGCCGGCGCGCTCTGGGTGCGCACGGAGAGCCGCGAACTCGTGCGCATCACCGATCCGCTCGGGGAGTGGCAGCGCTTCGGGACCACGGGCGAAAGCCGGCACGTGCTCACCGTGCACCTCGACCGCGAAGGACGGCCCTGGATCGGCACACGTACGGGCGTGCAGCGCTACGCGAAGGGCAAGCTGATCCCGTACACGCCCGCCGAGGGCTTCCGCGCGGGCTCCGTCTACCGCGGAGGTGACGGCGCGATCTGGGTGCACAGCGACTCGCTCATCGTCCGATTCCGCGAAGGGTCGCGTGCGCGCTTTCGCGTCCCGAGCGCGAACGTGAACTTCGTGCGCGCGTTCTACGAACTCTCGGACGGCCGCGTGCTGGTCGGCACTCGCGGCGGGCTGCTCGTGCCCACGGACGGCACGCTTCGCCCCGTCGACTGGAGCACGATTCCCGACTCGATGCGCGTCGTGGACTCGGAGGAGTCCTCTCGCCGCGGTGACATCACGGGGCGACACCTGCGCTTCTTCTATTCACCCGGGCCCGACGGCAAGCTGCGCGCGGAGCTGACCGCGTCCTGGGTGACGGACTCGCGCGGCGACGTCTGGCGCACGCTCGAGAACCAGCTCCTCAAGGGCGACGACGTGATCTACGAGGGGCGCTCGGAAGCCGCCCGCGTGCTCGTGGACCGTGAAGGCTGCGTGTGGCTCGGAACGCGCTCCGAAGGACTGTTCCGCTTCACGCCCTCGATCCTCGAATCGGTCATGCCGGAGCACAACGGCAAGCCGCTCAACGTCTATTCGCTGCAGGAAGGCGACGGCGGAGCGATGTATTTCGCATCCTACGGCCTCGGCGCGGGTGTCTGGCGTGGCGGCAAGATCAGCGCGCCGCCGCCACCGCTGCTCTCGAAGGCCTTCGCGCTCTGCGTGGGGCGGCTGCGCGACGGGCGCGTACTCGCGGGCACGTTCCACGGCGGGCTCTGGCTCGTGAATGGCGGCGACATGAAGCCGTTCGCGACGGAGCATCTCGGCCGCCTCGACGACGTCTGGCTGATCCACGAGGACCGGCAGGGCGCGCTCTGGATCGGCACGCAGCAGGGACTCTGGCGCGCGAAGGACGGCCTCTGGAAGCGCTACAACACCGACGACGGTGTCGGAAGCGCGTGGGTGCGCACGTGCGTCGAGCGCGCGAACGGCGAACTGTGGTTCGGCACCCAGGGCGGTGGCGTCGCCATCTGGCGAGACGGCCGCTTCGAGAGTCTCGGCGAGAAGCAGGGACTCGCGGCGCCCTCGGTGCGCGGGCTGCTCGAGGACGATCGCGGCATCGTCTGGATCGCGACGGAAGGACAGGGGATCGCGCGCGTCGAACTCGCCGAGGGCCGTCCCGCGAAGGAGGCGCGCGTGAAGCACGTGCGCGCCCGCGACGGCCTCTATGCCGACGTCGTCCACACGCTGCTCGCCGACGACGCGGGCGCGCTGTGGGGCAGCACGAACATGGGCCTGTTTCGCGTGACGCGCGCGTCGCTCGACGCGTTCGCGGCGGGCCGGGCGACGCGCGTCTTCTGCAACTCCTTCACCGAGGACGACGGCATGCCCAATCGCGAAGCGAACGGCGGCCCGCAGGGCGCGGGCATCCGCGCGCTCGACGGCCGGCTGTGGTTCGCGACGCAGCAGGGGGCGGTCGTCGTGGATCCGCGCGTCGCCCGCGTCCGGGTGCCGACGCCGCCGACGATGATCGAGCAGCTCTCCGCCAAGAACCGCCGCATCTCGGGCCTCGCGCACGTCGCGAACCTCCGGGCGTCGGAACGCGAGTTCTCGGTTTCGTACGCGGGCCTGTCGCTGCGCGCGTCGCGCGACCTGCGCTTTCGCTACCGGCTGCTGCCGGGCTCGCGCGAATGGACGGACGCCGGCGACCGCCGCACCGCGTACTTCACGCACATCCCGCCCGGCAAGCACACGTTCGAAGTGACCGCGAGCCTGCCGGACGGCGACTGGGACGGGCCGGTCGCCCGCATGACGATCCGCGTCGCTCCGCACTTCTGGGAGACGTGGTGGTTCCTCGGCGCGCTCCTCGCGCTCGCGCTCCTCGGCGGACGCGAGACCGTGCGGTGGCGCGAGCGCAGGCTCCTCGTGCGCCAGCGCGAGCTGGCCGCGCAGGTCGAAGCGCGCACGCGTGACCTCGTCCGCGAGAAGCACGAAACGGAAGTCGCGCGCGTCGAGGCCGAGGCCGCGCGCGATCTCGCGCAGCGTTCGCTCGGCACGATCGAGGACCAGGCGCGCGAGCTGCGCGAACTGAACGAAGCGCGCACGCGCTTCTTCGCGAACGTCTCGCACGAGTTCCGCACGCCGCTCACGCTGACGATCGGCCCGATCGAGGACGTGCTGTCCGGCCACCACGGCGAGGTCGCGTCCGAGTCGCGCTCGGCGCTCGAGATGGCGCTGCGCAACTCGCACCGCGCCCTGCGGCAGGTCAACCAGCTGCTCGACATGGCCAAGTTCGAAGCCGGCGGCATGCGGTTGCGCGTGCGCGAAGTGGCGCTGCGCGACGTGCTCGACGAAGTGCTCCGGGCGTTCGCGCCACTCGCAGCCCGCCGAGGCGTGACGCTCACCGCGCACGGACACGAAGCGCCGTCCTCGCCGGCGTTGTTCGGCGACGCGGCGTTGCTCGAGCAGGTCTTCGCCAACCTGCTCTCGAATGCGCTGCGCCACACCGAGCGCGGCGGCTCCGTTCGCGTGGACGTGCGGCGCGAGACGGACGGGCCCACGCCGTTCGTGCACCTCGCCGTGCGCGACACGGGCAGCGGCATCGCGCCGGAGCATCTCGAGCACCTGTTCGAGCGCTTCTACCAGGCCGAGGGCCCGCGCGCGCAGGGCTTCCCGAGCACGGGCATCGGGCTGTCGCTCACGCAGGACATCGTCCACCTGCACGGCGGCCGCATCGACGTCGAGAGCGCGCCCGGCGTGGGCAGCGCGTTCACGGTGAGCCTGCCGCTCGGCGACGCACACCTGTCCGCGGAGCAGTTGGCCGACAGCGACGCACCGTCCGTACCGAAGCCCGATTGGCGCGCGGAGGTCGAAGCCGTGGACCAGGCGAGCGCCCGGGTTCCCGCGGAAGGGACCGCACCGGCGGGAGAGGGCGAGCGCACGCTCGTGCTCGTCGTCGAGGACGATCCCGAAGTCCGTGGTTACCTCTGCCAGCACTTGCGCCCGCACTTCGAGGTGATCGAGGCGGGGGACGGCCTCGATGGCCTCGCGCTCGTGCGCGAGCGCACGCCGGACCTCGTGGTGAGCGACGTCATGATGCCGCGCATGGACGGCCACGCGCTCTGCCGCGCGATCAAGGAAGACGCCGAGACCGATTTCATTCCCGTGGTGCTGCTCACCGCGCGCGCGTCGGTCGAGCATCGGATCGAAGGCCTCGAAGGCGGCGCGGACGACTATCTCGCGAAGCCGTTCCACGCCCGCGAGCTGCTCGCCCGCGTGCACAACCTGCTCACGCTCCGCCGGCGACTGCGCGAACGGCTGGCCGTCGCCGCGCCGGTCGCGGACGCGCCGCCTCCGCAGTCGGCGACGACATCGCCTCCCGTGACGCCCGAGGTGGCGGCGCCCGCCCCGCTGCTGCAGCCGACGCCGATCGAAGTCGAGAGCTCCGACGCGCAGTTCCTCGACCGCCTGCGCCGGACCGTCGAGGAACATCTCGGCGAGGAGGATTTCGGGGTGCTCGCGCTGGCGGACGCGATGGCGATGGACCGCAGCAGCCTCTACCGGCGGCTCATGGACACGACGGGCGAGGGCATCGAGGCGATGCTGCGCCGGTTCCGGCTCGAACGCGCCGCGCAGCTGCTCGATTCGCGCGCCGGGAACGTCGGCGAGATCGCCTACGCCGTCGGCTTCAAGAGCGTCTCGCACTTCTGCAAGACGTTCCGCGACCGCTTCGGGGTCAGCCCCGGCGCGTACGCGTCGCGCCCTCGCTGACAGCGGTCAGCCCGCGCCCGAGCCTTCGACCAGGTTCCGAATGGCCGCGCGCAAGCTGTTGGCATTGAAAGGCAGCGCGAGCCGGGCGATGCGGACATCCCCGCTGCTCCGGAGCCGGGCCCACGCCGCTTCGCCACCGCCCAGGAACAGCACCGGGAGCCGCGGCCGCCCGCCGGCTTGCCGAAGCTGGGCGAGCCAGGCGGCGCTGTCGAACGTGGGCGAATCGGACTCAGCGACGGCCACGTCGGCCTCATGCGGATCGCTCGTGAGCCGGTAGCCGAACTCCCGCTGCCCCTCGAAGACGGAATGGAGGTAGCTCGCGAAGTCACCCGTGCCGACGGCGACCCAGACGCGGAGCGCCCCCGGCCCGGAAGGGCGGACGTCCGCGCTCACATCACCCTCGTGCGCCCGGCGTTCATCCGGACACGAAAACGAACCACGCCACCCATGGCAACTCCCCGGAACAGGACACAGCCGTCGATCGAACGGCGGGAAATATGCCGGGAATCGAGGAGTGGACGGTATCTCCAGGGTTGCAGGGTTTATCCCCTGCGTTGCGGGCCCGTCGTGGCTCGCCAACGAAACCGCAAGCGCGGCCGTTCGGTTCCTACGATCGCTCGCCGGAACTCCGGGGCGGGACCTCGGTAAAGGGTTCGTCGGCCGGACGGGCGCAGGCGGGCAGGTCGATCCGGAACTCGGCCCCTCGACCGGGAGCGCTGTCCACGTCGATGTAGCCGCCGAACTGCTTCACGATGCCCCAGACCGTCGCCAGCCCGAGGCCGGTGCCCTTGCCGGGCGGCTTCGTCGTGAAGAACGGCTCGAAGATCCGCCGCCGGGTTTCCTCGGTCATCCCCGCGCCGTCGTCGCCCACGGTCAACCGTACGAACTCGCCCGCCATCGCTCCGGGGTGGGAGCGCACGAACGCCTCGTCGATCGCCACGCGCTTCGCACCGATGCGCAGGGTTCCTCCGGAGCGCATCGCGTCGCGCGCGTTGAGCGCGAGGTTGAAGAGCGCGCGTTCCAGCTGGGCCGTGTTCGCCCGCACGCGGCGCGCGCCAGGTTCGAAGTCGAGCACCAGCCGGATCCTCGGCCCGAGCAGCCGCACGAGCATCGGCTGCATCTCCGTCACCGTGCGGGCGAGATCGGTTTCACTCGTCGAATGCCGCTGACGACGTCCGAAATCCACGAGTTCACGCGAAAGGCGCGCGGCCCCGGTGGCGGCCGCACGGATGTGCTCGGCCTGCTCACGCACCGGATCGTTCGGCGACAGCGTCATCGCGATCAGGTCGGAGTAACCGACGATCACCGTGAGGAAGTGATGAAAGTCGTGCGCGATGCTGCCGGCCAGCTCGCCGAACGAGTCTTCCGGCATGCCGCCGCTCAAGCGCTCCTCGACGAGCACGTGCTCGCTCATGTCGCGAATCACCGTCAGCGCGCCCGTGATCGCCGCACGCGGGCCGCCCAGGTCGGGCCGCGCCTCGCGCAGAGGAACCGATTTCACGTGGAGCCACGACTGCTCGCCGTCGGCGCGACGAACGCGCAGGCGCGACTCGTGCGACTCACCGGTGGCGAGCGCGCGAAGCGCCGGCTCGTCACCGCGGGTGAGCGGAGCGCCGTCCTCGAGCGTCGTCTCGACCTCGGAGAAGAGCGACTTCGCGCCTTCGCGCCCGAAGACGGGCCACGCGAGCATGCGCGCCGCCGCGGGATTGCAGGACTTCACGCTGCCGTCCGCGGCGTGAAGCACGACACCTTCCTCGAGCATCTCGAGCAGTTCCGGCACGAAGTCCGGGCCCGCCGGCCTGCAACCGCCGCTCACGCGACACCCCGCTTGCGCGCCACCGAAAGTTCGATCCGGATCTTGTCGAGGTGGTCCACGAGCGCCGGGCACATCGCGTCGGCATGCGCGCCGCGCGCGAGGTGCGCGCGGTCACCGGCCATGAGCCGCCTCGGCCCCGACGCGATCGGCTGCCCGTCCGATCCCTGCATGCGATGCGCGAGCATGAGCAACAGCCGCTGCGTGCCGTGGGAGAGGGCGCTGATCGGGTCGAGGTAGAGCACGGACGCGCCGAGTTCGGACTCGGTGCTCGGGGGAAGTCCGGGTTCCAGCAGCCAGGTTTCGAGGGCGCGCACGAGCCGTCCTTCGTGTCGCGCGCAATCCAGGGCGAGGAACGATTCACGAGACAGCGGGCTCGCGCGATGGAATCTCCGCGCGATCGAGAGGCGTTCGTCGTGCGTGCCGCCCGTCACGAGAAGATGCGACAGCCCGTGACGATGCAGCCGAAGCAGTGAGGCGGGGAGCCCGGCGACTGCTCCCCGCACGGCACCGTGTTTCACCGGCCGACCGGGCGAACCGACGAGCGGTTCGTCAGGGCAGACTGCAGCCTGCGTTCCCCCGAACCTCCGGCCGGCCGATACTGCGACTGCTTCTGGAATCGCGCGCTCGATCCCACCGAGGAGCCGCCGACCGGAGCGAAACGAAGCCCCACGAGGTAGGCGAGCCGCTGGGCGGGAGTGAGCGTGTCGAGCGCATCCGTGCTCGGCGCGTTGACGACCGACATCGTGCGTCCGTAGCCGGTGGGGTAGTCCGCGGTGGCGCCCTGTGCGCGCGCCGTCGTGAGGGAACCGGCGAGGACCGAGAGCGAGAGCGTGACTCCGATGACCAGTGCGGCGAGCTGGGCGACCTTCATGGATGGAGCTCCTTGAGAGAGGATGGTGACTCCCAACCGGGGGTAACCATTTCTCAAGGCCAGACCCGTGCCATGAAAATCCTGCCGCGCGACGCCTCACACGCGACGCTTCAACTTCCTGCGCCACAACGCACTGAAGCGGACACCACAAGCCATTGCTGAAGCGCGCAAAGAGAAGCGAGTTCGCCAACTCCTGCGAACTCGCGCGGGGAACCACGTTCAAGCGCTTGCGCGCGAAAGACCTGAGTCCGACTCGCAGCTACTTGCGAGTTCGTAGATTCTTGCGACCCTCCGGGAAGAGCTTCTTCAGGCGATAGCGCAGCGTCTGTTCGGCCATTCCGAGCTCGCGCGCCGCCTTGCTCTTGTTGCCGGCCGCGCGCTCGAGCGCCTCGTGGATGATTTCGCGCTCGAGCTCGACGAAGTGGTCACGAAGCTTCCGCCCGCGCGTGGGCTTCGTCCGTCCGGGCTTCGATTCGAGATCGCGCGGCATCGGATGCGGGTGCAGCACGCGACCGGGCGTCATCGCCATCACGCGCTCGACGTAGTTCTGCAGCTCGCGCACGTTCCCGGGCCAGTCGCTCTGCATGAGCGCCGCGAGGAACTCGGGCGAGAGCTCCGGGACGTCGCGCTCCTGCTGCTTCGCGAAGTGCGAGGCGAAGCTCTGGGCGAGCGCGGGAATGTCGGCCTTGCGCTCACGCAGAGGCGGCAACTCGATCGGCAGCACGTTGAGCCGGTAGTAGAGGTCCTCGCGGAACGAGCCGTCCTCGATCTTCCGCCGCAGGTCCTGGTTCGTCGCGGCGACGATGCGCACGTCCACCGCGATCGGCTCGCCGCCACCGACGGGCGTGATCTCGCGCGTCGAGAGCGCGGTGAGCAGTGCCACCTGCTGCGGCAGCGGCATGTCCCCGATCTCGTCGAGGAAGAGCGTGCCGCCGTCGGCCTGCTGGAAGCGGCCTTCGCGCCCACGCACACCGGTCGCGACGTTGGGGAGGATGCCGAACAGCTCGCTTTCGAGCAGCGTCATCGGGATCGCGCCGCAGTTGACCGACACGAACGGGCCCGAGGCACGGCGGCCCGTGTGGTGGATGATGCGCGCGATGCGTTCCTTGCCCGTGCCGTTCTCACCCGTGATGAGCACGGTCGTCGCCGTCTGCGATGCCCGTTCGGCCAACGCGAGCACGCGCTGCATCGCGGCGCTCATCCCCACGAAGTTCTGCGGCTGGAAGCGCACGCCGGCTTCGGCCCGGAGCGCGACGTTCTCGCCGGCAAGGCGCTCGTGCCGGAGCCGCTCCTGCTCCTGGCCGCGGCTCTTCTCGAGCGCGATCGTCACGAGGTGCGCGAAACCCTCGAGCAACGCGCGGTCGGCGTCCGTGAACGCGAGGCTGCGGCGCGAGTCGTCGAGGTACACGGCGCCGACCACGCGCCCCGCGCCGTAGAGCGGCACGCACACGATCGAGCGCAGGCTCAGGTCCACCATGCTCGCGGAGAGCCCGCCCGGATCGGTCTTCGCGTCGGGAATGAGCAGGCTGTCGCCGCTCGCCGCCACGCGCGCGACCGCCTCGCGGCTGTACGTCACCGCCTGGTCGCGCGTCGCGGCGTCCACCGCGCCCTGCTCGACCACGGGCACGAGTGCGCCGCTCTTTTCGTCCACGAGCAGCAGCACGCCGCGCTCGGCGTCGAGCTGCTCGACCGCCAGTTGCATCGCCCTGCGCGTGAGTTCACCGGAATCCGAGAGCGAATCGAGCAGGCGGCTCACGGAGCGGAGCAGCCCGCGACTCTCGGTGCGCGCGGGCGCGGCGCGTCCCACGCGGAGCCATTCGACGGAGAGCGCGAGCGATCGCTCGCGGCCACGATGATCGCCCAGCCGCTCGAAGGCGCCGGCCGCGACGTCGAGCCATTCGTCCACGGGCGCGGACACCGCGGCGCCCGCGGCGAGCCGCGCGCATTCGAGCGCGGCCTCGGCCCGGTCCGCGGGAGCGGCGAGATGGGCGAACGACTCGAGCGCGACGCGCGCGCGTTCGATCCCGTCGGCGGCGCGGCCCTGCGCGAGCGCGAGCTCCGCGCCGAGCAGCCGCGCATGGGCCGCCACGTAGGGGAGCGAGCGCGGCGCGATCCACCGTTCGACGCGCTCGAGCCGCGCGGCCGCGCCACGGAAATCGCGCCGCCGGAGTTGCGCGCGGCCGCACGCGATCAGGAGCTGCGAAACGCTCAGGCCGTCGCGGTCGCCCGCGGCTTCCAGGGCGAGCGACCAGACGGCTTCGGCCTCGGCCCACGCACCGGCCGCGGCGCGCACGCGCCCGAACTCGTAGCGCGACCATTCGAGCTCGGCGCCGAGCCCGAAGCGCAGCGCCCCGTCGATCGCCCTGCGCGCCGCGCGATCGGCGGCGCCGAGGCGGCCCGCCACGCGCAACGCGTGCGCGTACACGCGCCAGGCGTACGGCTCGAGCCGCGGGAGGTACGCGCGCATGAGCCGGATGCCGGTGCGCGCACGCCGCCGCGCGCGCGCCACGCGCCCGGTGATCGCATCCACGAGCGCGAGGCTCGTGTACGCCACCGCCGCGCCGCGAGGACGTCCGTCCTGGAGCGCGAGCCGCAGCGCCTGCGACAGCGCATGTTCGGCATCCTTCCAGCGCCCGCACTCGGCGTGCCGCGCGCCCTGCTGACCGAGGATCTCCTCGCTCGCGAGCCGCAGCCCGAGCGACGCCGCACGCGCGGAAGCCGCGGTGAGATGGCCTTCGAACGCCGCCTCGTCGCCGCGCGCGGAGGCGGCCGCGGCGCGCAGGATGAGCGCGCGCACCGAGCCTCCCTCGTGGTCGGCCTTCTCGAAGTGCGAGAGCGCACGCAGGGCGCTCGCATCGGCGTCTTCCGTGCGCCCGAGCACGAGCAGCACGGAGCCCAGCGTCAGGGCCGCGTATCCGCCCGCCTTGTCGTCGTCCGCTCGAGCGGCGACATCCACCGCGGCGCGGGCGTTCCGCTCGGCTTCCGGCAGCATGCCGCGCGAGAAGAACTGCGACGCGTGATTGACGAGCAACGAAGCATGGTCGGCTGCGGGAGGATTCTCCGCGAGCGCGCGCTCGACCGCCGCGCCCACGTCCGCCGGACGATCGGCGCGCAGCAGAGCGCTCGTGAGCAGCGTCCAGCGGGCGCCGCGCGCCACCACGTCGCCCTCGCCGGCGCGCAGCGAGCGCTCGAGGTGCGCGATCGCTTCGCGATGCTTGCCGCGATCGAGCAGCATCCGGCCCGCGCTCTCGTGCCATTCGGCCGCGCGTTCGGGCGCCGCCCGATCGGCGAGCGCCGCGGCACGTCGCGCGATCCGCTCGTCGGCGCCGGCGAGCAGCGCCGCCTTCGCCGCGGCGAGCGCGCTGTCGACGTCGCCCGCGCCTTCGTGGTGACGGAAACGCTCGGAGGCGTTCGCGTCCGGCAGTCCGAGCGCCGTGTGATGAAGCTCACGCACGCGGCCCGTCTCGAGCCCGGCGAGCAGGCGGCGGCTCAGTGCCGGCGGGTGCAGCCCCAGCCGGCCGTCGCCCGTGCGCTGCGCGAGGCGCGCCTGCACGAGCGCGTCGAGCGCGTCCTCGCTCGCTTCGGCGGTGAAGTGCGCGAGCATGTCGAGCGAAGCGGGCCGGTCGAGCACCGCCAGTGCCTCGGCCACGGCGCGCGAGGAAGCAGGCAGCGCGGCCAGCCGCCGCAGGAGCGAGGCCTCGAATCCTTCGGGCAGCGGGAGCGCGGCCAGCGCCTCGCGATCCACTTCGAGTCCCGCCTCGCCCTCACGCACCGCACCGGAAGTCGCGGCCGCGAGCAACGATTCGACGAGCAGGCCGGGGTGTCCGCCCGAGCGCGACCAGAGAAACTCGCGCAGCGATTCCGGTGCGTCCTCGTGCAGTCGCGCGGCCGCGAGCCGGTCCGCGCCCGGACGATCGAGCACGCCGAGCGTCAGTTCGGCCGCCTGGCCCGCGCGCACGAGCATGCGGTCTTCGTGTGGCGCCGGGGCGCCTTCGGTGCGGCGCGCCCAGATCCAGCGCGCGCCGGCCGCATCCTCGTGCAGCGCGGCCGCGCGCAGGATCGCGTGCGAGAGCGAGTCGATGCGTTCGCAATCGTCGAGCAGCACGACCGGCGCGCGGCCTCGCCCGGCGAGCATCCCGCACCAATGCGCCGCGGCATGCGCGAGGGAAGGAATGGAGTTCGCCATCTCGGCCGGATCGGCGCGTTCGATCGTCTTGCGTGCGGCGAACGTCTCGCTTCCGCCGTCGCCCGCCTCCGCTTCGAGTCTCAGCAGCACGGCCAGCGCGGCGGCTCCCGGCGCCTCGGCGTGCGCGCAGTGCAACCGCACCACCGCGCGGCCCGCGAGCGTCGCTCGCACGGCGAGTTCGGTGAGCAGCGCGGTCTTGCCGATACCGGGCTCGCCACCGACGAGCACGATCGGCGGCGCGTCGGGAGCGGGCGCGAGCAGGCGTTCGAGACGGGCCAGTTCGCGATCGCGCGAAGTCAGCGACTCCGACTGCACGCGCTCCGCCAGAGCGCGTCGCGCGATCGGATGAATGCGTTCGAGCTCGCGGCGCACTTCGCGCGCGTCGTTCGGGCGCTCGCTCGCGGCCGGGGCCATGAGCCGCAGCACGAGCCGCACGAGCGGTCCCGCGAGACCGGCTTCCTCGAGCGCCGCCGCGGGAGGGGCCGCGCTCTGCTGGCGGCGCAGCGCCTGGATCGCGGCCGGACCGTCGGGCGTGACGCGCTTCGCCGCGAGCGCGTAGAGCATCGCGCCGAGGCCGTAGAGATCCGAAGCCACGCTCGGCGATTCGCCGCGCACGACTTCCGGCGCGGCGAAGCCTGCGGTGCCGCGATGCCCTTCGAGATCCCGTCCCATGAGCGAGGCGAGCCCGAAGTCCACGAGCCGAACGCCGGCGGGGAGCGATTCGCCCTCGCGGGGCGGGAGCAGCAGGAGGTTCGAGGGCTTCAGGTCACCGTGCACCACACCGGCCGCGTGCAGCGCTTCGAGTCCCTGCGCCACGTGCGCGGCGACGAAGCAGAGCGACTCGGTGTCCCAGGCGCGCTCGGCCTTGTCGGCGGCGGCGCCGGGCACGTACTCCATCGTCAGGTAAGGCGCGCCGTCGGGGGCGAAACCGAGCTCGAGCACCGAGACGACCGAAGGGTGGCGCACGCGGGCGAGGAGTTCGAATTCGCGGCGAAGCGAGCCGGGAGCGACCCGCAGCACGTCCGGATCGAGGCGCTTGAGCACGCACTCGGTGCCCGTCGACAAGTCGCGTGCGAGCCACACCGTGCCCATGCCGCCCTGGCCCAGTGACCGCAAGAGTTCGTATCGCCCCGCGAAACGTTCCATGGCCCGCCCGGCACGAGCCTCACCGGGCACGCGTCGGCCGACTCGTGCGCACCAGCGAGGGTCTGGTCCGTTCACGATAGCGACTTCGCGCGACGCACGTAAAGGACTGCCTTACGTCGACCCGAGATCTGTTCGCTTTCCCCGTCCGGAGCGTAGAACAGAGCGAGCCCCTGCCTCTGGCGCCAGTCGGCGCCGCGATCTCCCTCCGCGAGGAAACGCATGAATCATCGGACCCCACGACGGCTGCTGCTCGCCTGCGCCACGATCCTGTCGCTCTCCGCCTCCTTCGCACACGCCTGGACGCACAACCCCGCGACCTCCGGGATGAGCGTGCGGACGCCGGCGGTGGCCGGCGACCAGAACCCCACGACGGTCTCCGACGGCGCGGGAGGAGTGATCGTGGTCTACAACGGTGCGGGTAACCGCATCTACGCCCAGCGCATCGACGCGGCCGGCAATCGCCTCTGGGGAACCGATGGCATCGCCGTGACGACCGGCGCCCAGGCCTCGTTCTATCCGGTCGCGGCGCCGGACGGAGCGGGTGGTGTCTACATGGCGTGGACCGACGGTCGCAACATCGTCTCGACGGGCTTCGATCTCTACATGCAGCGGCTGAACTCCGCGGGCGTCGCCCAGTGGACCGCCAACGGCGTGGCGCTCTGTACGGCCGCGGGCGACCAGATCACCGTTCGGATCGCGCCGGAACCGGGTGGCGGCATGCTCGCCGCATGGGAAGACGGCCGCGTCATCTCGGCGGTGGACATCTATGCGCAGCGCGTCGCGGCCAACGGCGTACCGCAGTGGACCATCGGAGGCGTCGCCGTGTGCACCGCCGCCGGCAACCAGACGCGCCCCGTGCTCGCGCCCATCGTCGGTGTGAGTTCACTCAGCATGTTCGTCGCATGGCAGGACGCGCGCACGGACGGCGGCGACATCTACCTGCAGGTGGTCAACACCACGGGAGCCATGACTCTCGCCGTGGGCGGCGTTGCCGTCCACAACGTCACGACGAACACGCAATCGGCTCCTGAGATCGTTTCGGACGGCGGCCAGCTCGCGACGATCGCGTGGCTCGACGATCGCGCCGGTTCCGGTGCGGCGGACCTCTACGCGCAGAAGGTGAATATCGCCGGCGCGCGTTTGTTCGCGATCTCCGGTGTCGCGATCTGCTCGGCGGTCGGCGCGTGCGCCTCGCATTCCGTCACGAGCGACGGCCAGGGTGGCGTGATCGCCGCATGGTCCGACACGCGCACCGGCTTCAACGACATCTACGCCCGCCGCCTCGACTCGCAGGGCACCGCACGATGGACGGCCGACGGCTCGCTGGTGTGCGCGGCTCCGGGTAGCCAGACCGAGCCGGTCGTGCTCGCCGACGCCTACGGTGGATGTTTCGTCACGTGGCGAGACGCGCGCGCGGGGATGGCCGATCTCTACGGCCAGCGCATGAACGCCGCCGGTACGGCGCTCTGGACCGCGGATGGCGCGGCGATCTGCACCGCGCCTTACGACCAGAACGACGTCGCGCTGGCGCTCGGCGCGAACAACGATCTGTTCGTCGCCTGGAACGACTACCGCACGCTCGTGTCGAACACGCACCTCTACGTTCAGCGCGTGGACGAGTGGGGCATGCTCGGCGCCGAACCCGTGATCCGCTCGGTCGCCGACGTGCCGAACGACCAGGGCGGTCTCGTGAAGCTCAGCTGGGACGCGAGCGCGCTCGACACCGATCCCGCGTTCCGGAACATCGCGGACTACCAGGTCTTCCGGTCGGCGCCGCCGTCGGCAGCGGCTTCGGCGCGCGCGCGTGGCGCGTTGCGCTCGATGGCCGACGCGACGGGCGACGAAACGGCCGGAACGTTCTTCGTGCAGCGGCTCGCCGCGGCCGAGTACTACTGGGAACTCCTCACCACCGTCGGCGCTTCGCACCTGAGCCGCTACAGCGTGCTCGCCGCGACGAGCGGCGATTCCGTCGGCGGCTCGAACCCGCGCACGGGCTTCCTCGTCATGGCGCGTACCGCCGGCGCGACCCAGTGGTGGACGTCGAACGCGGACTCCGGATACAGCGTGGACAATCTCGCGCCCGCGGCCCCGGCGCCGCTCACGGGACAGTACGCGGCGGGAGAGACGCGCCTGCACTGGAACCCGAACCACGAAGCCGACCTCGCCGGTTACCGGCTCTATCGCGGGAGTACGGCCGGCTTCGCCACGGACGGTGCGCACTTCGTGAGCGAAGTGCCCGACACGGGTTACACGGACACCGTGGGCGCGCCCTACTTCTACAAGCTCGTCGCGGTGGACTCGCACGGCAACACGTCGCCCGTCGCGACGCTCGCGCCGACGGGCACGACGGACGTCGAGGGCGCGGCGATTCGCGTGCTCGCGTTCTCCTCGCCGAGTCCCAATCCGGCGCCGCGCGCGCTCGGCGCCCGGCTGAGCTTCACGCTTCCGGTCGCGGGCCACGCACGCCTGGCCGTGCTCGACGCCGCGGGCCGCGCGGTGCGCACACTCGCGGACGGCACGCGCGAGGCGGGAGCGTGGGACGTGCGCTTCGACGGTCGCGACGATCGGGGCGCCGCGCTCGCGCCCGGGCTGTACTTCGCTCGCCTCACCACGGCGTCGGGGTCGCTCACGCGCCGGATCGTGCTGACCGACTAGGCATGCTTCGGGCGCGGCGCCGACGTGGCGCCGCGCCCGCTTCGTTTACGCCTTCACCGCGCGCGACATGAGATAGCTCTGCCGCATCTGGTTCATCTCGAAGTACTCGGCGGCGAGCGCGTCGAACTCCGCGCGGAACTGCTCCAGCTTCCCGGAGTCGCTTCCCGATAGCGATTCGACGAGCTTCCGCACCGGCCCTGCGGTGTGCTCCGTGAAGTGCCGCACGTGCTGCGGACTGAGCGTGTTGATGTTCATCATGTCGCGCTCGAACACGAGATCGCGCACGCGGTCACCGAGCCGTTCGCGCACGACACCCGGTTCGCCCCAGAGCACGGGCGACATCGCGCCCGGCGGCGGTGGCGGCGCATAGCGCGCGGTGAGCGCGAACATGCGTCCGGTGAAGTGATCCGGCGGCCAGGTCGAGAACGCGATCGTCCCGCCGGGCTTGAGCACGCGCAGCATCTCGGTGACCGCCACGTCGGGGCGCGGTGCGAACATGTGCCCGAACTGGCTGATGACGACGTCGAACTGCGCGTCACCGAACGGCAGCGCTTCGACGTCGGCGACGCGCCACTCCACGTCCACGTGCGAGACGCGCGAGTTCTCGGCGGCCTGCGCGAGCAACTCCGGTGTGAGGTCGGTGCCCATCACGTTCGCGCCGAGCCGAGCCGCGGTGATGGCCGTGACGCCGGTGCCCGATCCCACGTCGAGCACGCGCTGTCCCGCCGTGATGCGCGCGAAGCGCACGAGGCGCGCAGCGGGAGGAGTGGTGAAGATCGCGCGCGGGCCGAAGTGCGACCAGCCTTCGCGCTGCACGGCCTTGAATGCCGCGAACGGATCGGGTGCGGGTGAGAGAGGGGACATGATCGCTCCATGCTCGCGGCCGGCGTCGGGCGGATGGATGCCTGCCGGGCCATGCGCGATCGGCCGATCGTCGCCGGCCCCGCGGCCGCGCGGCGCAGCGTACCGGCAACGCCTTCGTGGAAGAAGAGTCCGTGAGTTGCGTGCGCTTTCCCAGACGCATTGTGCCGCGACGTTACCGCGGAAGTTTCGTGCGCTTGCCGAGCCGATCCGCGTTTGTCCAAGTGAGACTCGTGCGACGCCCGCCGGGCTCCGCGCCCCACACCTCCGGAGGTCCCATGATCCGCTCGACGATCGTCGCGCTCGCAGTCGCCCTCTTGCTCGCCTCGCCGACGGCGGCGAGCGCTTCGGTGGATGTCCCGGTCAGCGCTTTCGGCACCTTCCTCCGGCTCGACCCCACGGACAGCGCGTCCCTGCCGACGCGTATCCGGCTCGCCGATCACGGCATCGCGCCCGGGACCTTGCTCTTCATGCAGGCGATCGGCGACTCCGACAACGGACCGGGGGGTGACGAGTTCACGATCCAAATCGCCATCTTCAGCTCCGACTCCGTCCTGCTCGATCCCACGCTGCAGTTCCGCGTGGCGGGCGCGCTCGACTGCGGCCGTCGCGGCGGGACCGGTCCGACGTGTCCCTCGGGGCTGACGACGAATCTCGTCGAGGACTTCTACGTGGACCCCGACAGCTCCGTGGCGATCGTCCCGCCGGGAGCCGTGTACCTCTTCGTGATGCCCGCGGAGTGCTACTTCGTGGACAACTCCGATCCCGACGGCGACTACGCGATCCGGCTCACGACGCTGGGAACGACGGACGTGGAATCCTCCGCGCCCGCCGGTGTCGCACTCTCCTCGCCGTGGCCCAACCCGGTGGCGAACGTGGCTCGCCTGTCGTTCCGTCTCGGTTCGGCGGGTGCGGCGCGCGCCCGTGTGTACGCGCTCGACGGCAGGACCGTACGCACGCTCTTCGACGGGGAGGCCGAGGCGGGCGCCCACGATCTCGCCTGGGACCTGCGTGATGCGCTCGGCGCGCGCGTGAGCGCCGGCGTGTACTTCGTGCGGCTCGACGCCGCCGGCGAGACACTGCGCCGCCGCGTCATCGTCACGCGGTGAGCCCGATGCGCCGCGCGATCACTCGGTCGAGGGTTGCTCCGCGCTCTGTTTGCGCTGCTTCTGCTCGGGGATCTTGCCCCACGTCCAGGTGAGCGAGAGGTTCACGCTGCGCATGCGATTGTTCGTGTCCGTGCGCTGCCGGTACGTCGCGTCGCCCGTTTCGGACCAGTACTGCGCGAGCAGGAACGGATCGTTCAGGTTCACGTTGGCCCATGCGGTCTCGCGCACCTTGTAGCGGGCGCCGATCGACGAGCCGACGTACGACGACGCGCGCCCCTGAGCGAGCGTGCGCGGTGGGGCATAGCGCAGGTACAGCTGCAGGTCGAGCTTGGGCGTCGCCTTGAACGACGCGTTCCCGTTCGCGCTCCAGCCGGTCACGTCGCGCGTGAATCCGTTCGCGAGGTTGCTCGCGTCATGGCGCTCCTGCTGCAGGCCGACGCTCATCGTGCCGCCGAAGCGGCCAGTCTGGCGCAACGAGCCCGTCAGGCTCAGGCCCGCCGTGCGCACGGACGAAGCGTTGCGCCACGTGGACGTGGCGACGCCCGAAGCGCTCACCGTCGTGACGAGATCCCAGTTGTCGACCGTGCGCCGCAGGTAGGGCGACAACCGCAGCGTGCCGCGCGAACCGCTCCACGCCGCGTCCACACTCCAGGAGTGCGTGTAGCGCGGCCCGAGCGAGGGATTGCCGATCGTGCGCTCCAGAGAATCGCTCGTGGGGACGATCGGGTTCAGGTAGCCGGCACTCGGGCGCTCGATGCGCTTGGAGTACGTCGCGCGCACCGTGCGTCCCTTGCCGAAGTCCCATGCGGCGTTCGCGCTGGGGAAGAGGCTGCGATAGTCGCGATCGAAGCTCAGCGCACTCGAGAACACGTCGAACGACGTGAGCGCGGCTTCGGCGCGCGCGCCGGCCTGAACGGACAGCTTCCCGAACGTGCGCCCGAGCGTGACGTACCCCGAGTGGAAGACTTCGCGATGGCGGTAGTCCGATCGCGCGCTCAGCGGCGTGACGACCGGCACGCCTCCCGATTCGAACGCCACCGAGCCGGAGTTCGTGTTCACGCGCTCGGCGACGCGGTATCCCGATTCGAGCTTCGTCTTCGCACCGAGCGGGCGGGTGTCGTCCACCTGCAGCGAACGTTCACGGAACCCCGTCGCGCTGCCACTGTGCGAGGCCTCATCGGGAATGCCCGTGGGCGCCTGCGTGCGCTGCACGCCGTCCGTCCGGTAGTCCCCGAGCGTGCCGCTCTGGAGGAACTCGATCGAACGCTCGTCGCGCCCTTTCGTGACGACGTGCGACAGGCCGGAGGTGAACGACGCGGTGCCTCCCGAGTACTCGGTCTCGTCGTGGCGCTCGAAACGGCTCGCTTCCGTGCCCGTCGAATCGGTGAAGGACGTGAACTTGTCCGCTTCCGGCGCGCTGCCGTTCGGATACGCGCTCACCGTGCCGTAGAGCGTCGTGCGCTTTCCGAGCGCGAGGTCGGCCGAGGTGTCGAACGACAGGTAGTGGCCGGCCGAGATGTTCTCGGACCGGGTGCGCAGCGCGGTGGGCGGGCTCGTGAGGAGGCTGAAGCGCTCGCTCTCCGAGCCGTACTCCCACTGGTAGAGGCTCGCGCCCGCGCCGCCGAACACGGTGAGCGGGCCCTGCTGCCACGCGATGCGCGACGAGAGCCCGTTGTAGCGCGGCCCCGCGTACGCGTTCACGCTGCCGCTCACGCCGAGCTTCACGTCGTCCTTGAGCACGATGTTCACGATGCCCGCGGTGCCTTCGGGATCGAACTTGGCCGACGGGTTCGCGATCACTTCGACGCGCTCGATGCGATTGCCCGGCAGTTGGCGCAGAAAGGTCTGCAGCGCCTCGCCCTTCATGGGAGTCGGCCGCCCGTTGATCTGGATCGTGACGCCCGTGCTGCCGCGCAGGCTGACGCGCCCGTTCACGTCCACGTCGAGCTCCGGCACCGCGCGCAGCAGGTCCGTCGTGCTGCCGGCGCCCGCCGCGGGAATGTCGCGCGCGAGGTAGATGTTCCGGTCCGGCGCGATCACCGCGGTGTTGCGTGCCGTGCTCACCTCGGCGCCCGGCACGTTCACGGCGGCGATCGCGAGTGCGATCGTGCCGAGGTCGGCCGCCGCGTCGCCGGCCAGCTCGAGGTCGCGCCGAACGTGCGGCGCGCGGCCGAGGAGCGACGCGCGCAGGAGGTAGCGCCCCGCACGAAGCGAATCGAGCGCGAAGCGTCCGTCGGCGCGCGTGGTGGCGTGCGCGACGACGACCGAATCGAGCGACGATCGCAGCACGACTTCGACGCCCTCGAGGGGAACGTGGGAGGACGCATCGGTCACGACGCCGCGCAGCGAAGCGGCGAACGCGGCGGGCACGAACAGCGATCCGGCGACGAGCAATGCGCCGAGCAGGGAACGGTGCACGTGACTCCCGGGTAGCCTGAGGAGTGAAAGGGCGGCGAACGGACCGGCGGATACTGCCAGAACCGCGCGCGCATACGAAGAACCGGAGCCCGGCCGACTGGCCACGCTCCGGTTCCTTCCTGCGCAGGAGATCGTGCGCGGCTATCGCACGCGCACGAGCGGCTGGCTCATGCCGCCCTCGGGGCCGATCGCGCGAACACGATAGCTGCCCGCCGGCGCCACGCTTCCGTCCTGGCCGAGACCGTCCCACGTCCAGCTCACGTCACCGGACGCGCTCGCGAGCGCCTGTGCGCGACGGACGATCCGGCCCATCGCGTCCACGATCTCGATGCGGACCGGCATCGAGCTCGCGGTGGAGATGCGAAACGACACGGGGCCACGGGAGGGATTCGGGCTGGGGGGAGCGAGCTGGACGGGGCCGCCCGCGCGGCCGGGCCGCCGGGAGTCACGCCGAGCGTGCCGTTGGTGAGCAAGATCTCGTCGAGACCGAAGTCACCCACGACGGTGTCGGGAGTCCGCTGGTACGGAGACTTGTCGTGCCGCACGAGAATGCGATCCACGTTCTGCAGCGCCGCGGCGAAGGTGCCGGGCACTCCGCCGGTGAAGGTGAAGTTCGCCCCGTTGAGCGGCACCGTGAACGGCGCCCATGCGTCGTGCGGAGGAATCAGCGCGGTGTTCGACTGCCAGAAGTTCCCGGTCGCGGCGTTGCCGATCGACAGATGCAGTTCGAGGTCGTCGTCGACGTTCACGTCGTTCAGCCACAACCGGACTTCCGTGATGCCCGCCGCGGTCCAGTTTCCCGCGTAGTCGGGCGTCAGCGCGAAGGAGCCGAGATTGCCCGCGAAGGGAGCGGGGACCGCGACGAGCAGGTAGCCGTCACCGCTGCCGCCGAGCCCGCCCGTTCCGGGATTCGAGATCTGCGAGCCACCCGACCAACCATCGAGCGACACGCCCGGAAAGTGCCCACGGAAGCCGAGGACGGGATTGGCGCTCGCGGCATGAGGAACCGCCGCGGCCGTGAAGCAGAGCGCTGTTACGGCAATGAGGAGCTCCAGTCGGATGGAGGGACTGGTTCGCATGGTGTTTCTCCTGTCGAGGGAGGTATGCGCGACCGACCCGATGTCGCGCGGCGATCCGGCGCCCACGGCGAATCGAGGCGTACAGCACCTCCGACACGCGCGAGCTTTGTTCCATGTTTAGCCACGCTTCGGAGTGAAGCAAGTGCTTTCGCCTCGAAGGGGCGCTCTGAGGCCGGCGCCGTTTAACGGTGCACTTCCTTCTCGATCGAGCCTGGGCTGGGGCGAACGGGAAGGACACGACGATCAGGATTCCCTTGGTACACCTTGTAGTTCTAGGTATGGTGCGCGCTCACGCGCGACGACCATCGCTCGAGCCATTCCGAGGAGCGCCACGCATGGCCCCATCCAAAGACCTCGTCGCCGCGTCGGCGATCCCGCTGATCCTCTCGCTGCTCGAGCGTGGGGACAGCTACGGCTACGCGATCATCCAGGAGGTGCGCGCGTTGTCGAACGGGGACGTCGAGTGGGCGGACGGCATGCTGTATCCGATCCTGCACCGGCTCGAGAAGCGCAAGCTCGTCGGCGCCTATTGGGGCGTCGCCGACAACGGCCGCCGCAGGAAGTACTACCGCCTCGAGCGAGCCGGGCGCGCGGAACTCAAGACGCAGCGCGCGCACTGGGACAAGTTCCACGACATGTTGCAGCGAGTGAAGGGAGGATTGCCGTGTTCGACGTGAACGCCGCTGTGGACGAGTGGGTGGTTCGCACGCTCGGAGAGCAGTGCCGCGATTCGAAGCGCGCGGCGGAACTCGCCGATCACCTGCACTGCGAGATCGAAGCCGCACGCGCCGAAGGGCGTTCCGCCGACGAGGCGTTCGCGCTCGCGACGACACGCATGGGCGCTCCCGGCGCGCTCGCGGAGGAACTCGCGAAGAATCGCTCGGCACTCGCTGCCGTGTGCGAGCCCCTGATGCGCGAGGAACGCCGTTGGCGCGGGAGCGCGCGCACGCTCCTGCTCGCGCACGCGCTGCTGTGGGCGGCGGGCCTCATCGCCAGCGCCGCCTGGCTGGCCTCCTCGCACGCGGATGCCGCCACGCGATGGACCGTCGTGGGGACGATGCCTGCGCTCTGGTACGCCTCGGACCTCGTGGTGAAGCGCCTGCTCGGTGCGAGCCCCGCGCGAGGAAGACGGTGATCGCCCGGTTGATGGGCCTTCGAGTCGTCTCACCGGCCGAACTTCGAGGCATGATCGAACGCGGCGAGGCGGACGTCTTCGACGTGAACGCGCCGCAGCGCTGGCGGGAAGCTCGCGTGCCGGGTGCGCGCAATCTCGATCCCACGCACTTCAACGCGGCCGCGCTCCCCGGCGACAAAATGAAGTCGATCGTCTTCTACTGCTCCGGCCCGTTGTGCCGCAAGGCTCCCAACGCCGCGGTGCGGCGAAGAAGTTCGGGCACACCGACGTTCGCGTGCTGTCCGCCGGCATCACTGGCTGGCAATCCGCGGGGTTCGCCACCGACACGGGCGAGTGATCGACGCGGCATGCCCGCAACGAATGGAGTGCTGGGAGCGTAGTGTCCGCGCGCATACGCGCCGAATCCCCGACCACCCTCGGAGCTCTCCTCATGAAGACGGTTCGCCAGCAGGCCCGCATCGCCGGACTCTGGTATCTCGGAATGGCGCTCATCGCGCCCATCGGTCTGATGATCGTCCCGAACAAGCTTTTCGTGTTCGGCGACGCGGCGGCGACGGCGGAGCGCCTGCGCGCCTCGGCGTCGCTGTTCCGGATCGGCATGGCGAGCGACCTCGTGCATCAGGCGATGGAAGTGTGGCTCGTCCTCGCCCTCTACCAGCTCTTCAAGGGCGTCGACCGCCACCAGGCCCGGTTGCTCGCGATCTTCGGACTGCTCCCGATCCCGATCGTGTTCCTCAACACGCTCAACGACGTCGCGGCGCTCCAACTCGCGCAGGGGGCCACCTTCCTCGAATCGTTCAGCCGAGCACAACTCGATTCGCTCGCGTACCTGTTCGTGCGCCTGCACGGCCGCGGGGTGAGCATCGCGAGCATCTACTGGGGGCTGTGGCTGCTGCCCTTCGCGGCGCTCGTGCTGCGTTCGGGCTTCATCCCGAAGATCTTCGGCTGGCTGCTGGTCGCCGGCGGACTCGGCTACCTGCTCGCCTCGACCCACACGCTCGTGTTCCCGCAGTGGCCTGAGCCCGTCGGGACGCTCGAGACCATCCTGCAGATGGGAGAGGTGCCGATCATCCTGTGGCTCGCGATCGCCGGCGCGACGGGTCCGAAAGCGAACGATCCCGTCGAAGCCTGATCGCGCGACGCAACGGGAAGACGAAACCGGCCCCGCCTGCGAAAGGCGGGGCCGGTTCGTTGCAGCGAAGAAGCGTCGACTACCGGTACAGCGACTTCACACGGCCCCACGTCGTGGCCTTCGCCGAGACGGGCGATGCCGGACCGAGGACGACCGAGCCGAACGCGGCGACGTCCGTCGACCACACGCACGGGCCCTTCATCTGGACGCCGTACTGCACGTGACGGGCGGGATCGTTGACCGTCGCGAGCGAGACGCTGAAAGCGCCAGACGCCGGCACCGGAACGAGGATTTCGCTGACCGACGAGAAGTCGGGGGCGAAGTCACGGATGAACAGCTTGGCGGCGTGCGACGCAGCCAGCGTGTTCGACACGACGTTGCCGACGAACGTGAGCGTGACGCCCGGCAGCGAGCCGGCCGGCTCCACGTACATGTTTGCTTCCATGATCTTGTTGCCGACCGCGCCCGGGCCGCCGCTCGGCGTGTACCAGAACGGGTTCGGATCGCCGATCGTGTTCGGCGTGAAGACGAGGTTCGAGCCGGAGAACGTGGCGTTCAGGTCGGCAGTGCCCCAGCCCGACGCGAAGACGAAGCCGCCGCCGTTGGACGGAAGCTCGAACACGTTCATGAAGCCGTTCCACGTCGGAGACGGATCGATCGTGACGACGACGTCGGCGCGAGCGACGCTGACGCTCATGGCGCCGGCGACGATCAGGCCCAGCATGAGGTTCTTGAGTAGCCCATTCTTCATTGCCGTGTCCTCCTGTTCATGGGGTGTGGGAGCTCGAGAGCTCCGCGGAAAACCTGAAACTGCGCAGCAGAAACAGATCGACGGCACTACTTCTACGGCTTGGGTGAATCCTGACCTGCCATGAGCCTAGACTATGTTCGCCAAGCGTACAAAGTGAAAACTTCGCTCCGGCAGGGACTTCCTCGAACTTTTTTTGAGATCGCCTACTTGAGAAGGACGACCTTGCGCACCTCGGCCCGTCCGCCCGAGGCGAGGCGATACCAGTAGACACCCGCGCCCGCCGACCGGCCCTGCTCGTCCCGGCCGTCCCATCGGACCGCGTTCACGCCCACGCGGCCGATGCCGGGGAAGCGCTGGACGCGCCGGCCCGAGGCGTCGATCACCTCGATGACGAACGGTCCCGGGGTCGCGAGCTCGAAGCGAAGCTCCGTGCTGGACTGGAAGGGGTTGGGGGCGCTGGCCAGGAGCGTCGCGCGAGGCACTGCAGGCCCGCCGTCGACGCCGGCCACATTGCCGGATTCCCAGTAGATGTCGTCGAGGCCGAAGGCACAGGCGGCGCCATTGGTCTCGAGGATCACGAACTCGTAGCTGAGCATGCGCAGGTCGATCGCCGTGCCGCGCAGCTCGGTGATGGGGATGGACGCCTGGCCCCACTGCCCGTTGCGCACGAGGCCGTACTTGGTCGTGTTCGCGGGCAGGTCGACGTAGTTCTGGTTCCCCCACGAATCGATCACACCGATCTTGAACGAAACGTTCGCGGGGATCTTGATCCGGAACTTGAGGAAACCGTCGCCGAGGTTGAAGAGGTTCAGCGGCTGGCGCGACATGATGCCCGCGCCGAACCAACCCTTCGCGTTCGTCTGCCACGCGAGACCGTTCGTGCCCTCGAACGGCGGGATCGCCGCGTCCACGAGCGTGCTTTCCCAGACGTAGACGTCGGACGTCACGCCGGTGGTCAGCGACCCGCTCGTCGGCGTCGTGTCGGTGAAGAGACCGTAGCGGCCGTTCTGCCAGGTCGGCGGGCCGAGCGCGACTTCGCCCTGACCGTTCCACTGGTACACGCGCACGTAGTCCACGTACATCGTCGCGGGCAACGGCATGCTGATCGGCAGGCCACTGGCCGGATCGCCGAGACGCCAGCAGTCGGTGTAGGCGCCGCCGATGGCCATGTTGGCGATGAGGTAGAACGGCTGGCGGAACTCCTCCGCGTCGGCGCCGAAGACGAAGGGCGCGGCGTAGAGGTCGTGCTCGACGCCGTTGTCCACGACGGTGAAGCGCATCGAGTTCTGGTCCCAGTAGCAGCGATAGATGAGGAATCGTCCAGGGTGAGGCCGGGGGCGTAGTTGTAGTAGGGACGGTCGTACACGTCGGTCGGATCGTTCGCGGTGCTCGCGGTTCCCGAGGTGCCCTGCCAGATCGCGTTCGCGCCGACCATCTGGTTCACGGTCGCGTTGTTCAGGCCGTTGCCGCCGTTGTGCGTGTCGTGCAGGTCGCGGAAGGCCTTGCCGGCGCCCATCTCCATGAAGTCGACTTCACCGCTCGCGGGCCAGCCGATGTTCGCGGTGCCGAGCATCCAGAACGCCGGCCAACCGCCGTTGTTCAGGTTGGGGACGAGCACGCGCGTCTCGATCATGCCGTACTTCACGGTGACGAAGGACTTCGTGACGACCTTGCCCGAGGTGTAGTTCAGCGGGTTGCCCCACTGGTCCACGATCCCCGGCCCGCTCTCGTTGCGGGCGATGATCCGGAGCGCATTGTTGCCCGGCTCGCCCGGCACCGTCGCGATGTCCACGTTCTCGTTGCGGTAGTACTCGGTTCGCCGTTGCCCCAGCCCCAGCTGCCGTTGCCGGTGACCTTGAGCCAGTTGGAGAGGTTGTCGAAGTTGTCCTGCCAGATCAGGCTGCCGACCTGGGCGTGAGCCGATCCGGTGGCGAACAACCCGGCCACGATCACGGCGGCGATGAGCTTGCGCATGGGGAGAGTCCTCGGAGGTGGCGGCCGTCCGTTGCTGTGCCGACCGGTCCATCATGCGCTTTGTTCGGACGCAGAACAATGTCGGATTACCGCCTCGCCCCGAAATCTGGGCGAGCTCCTGCGCCCCGCCCGGAGATCGGTGATTCTCTCCACAATATTTCGCCCACTCGTCCGTCTACCCCTCGTAGATGGACACCACGAAGAACATGGAGCGCATGGCGCGCGAACAGGATCGACAGGTCACGGAGGTCGTGAACCGCGAGGAATCGCGATTGCGGAGTTTCATCCGCCGTCGCGTGCCCGAAGCGGCCGACGCCGAGGACGTCCTGCAGGAGGTCTTCCACGAACTCGTGGAAGCGAACCGTCTGCTGGTGCCGATCGAGCACGTCACCGGATGGCTGTTCCGCGTGGCGCGCAACCGGATCACGGACCTGTTCCGTCGCAAGCGCCCCGAGCGGCTGGACGATGTCGCGGGCACGAACGACGAGGGCGAGCGGCTGCGGATCGACGATCTGCTGCCGTCGCGCGTCGCAGGCCCCGAAGCGCGGTTCGCCCGAAGCGTCCTGCTCGAAGCGCTCGAGGAAGCGATCGAGGAACTGCCGGACGACCAGCGCGAAGTGTTCGTCTCGCACGAGATCGAGGGAAGAAGCTTCAAGGAGATGGCCGAGCAGAGCGGCGTGGGCGTCAACACGCTGCTGTCGCGCAAGCGGTACGCGGTACTGCGGCTGCGCGAACGGCTGAAGGACGTGTATGACGCGTTCCGGGAGGCGGGTGGAAGATGATGATGCACGATCGCAGGAAGAGGATCTGGATGGCTCCGTTGATCGCCGTGGGCTTCGTCGCGTTCGCGATCCTGGGTGGATGGATCGTGATGACGCTCTGGAACTGGCTCATGCCCGAACTGTTCGGGTGGCACTCGCTCCGCCTGCCGCAGGCGCTCGGCCTGCTCGTGCTCTGCCGCGTGCTCTTCGGCGGGTTCGGCATGCAGGGAGGCGGACCGCGCGGGAACATCAAGCGCCGGCTCTTCGAACGCTGGGAGGGCATGAGCGACGAGGAACGCGCGAAGTTCCGCGAGGGGGTTCGAGGCGCGCCGGAGTGTTGAACAAGACGGGGCCGGCGTGACGATGGCCCTCGCGGTGCGCGCGACGACCGGGCTATGCTTGGGGTCGACCGCGATGCCCCGCGAGGGCCCGAACCATCGATCACCTCCAGCCGCAGGAGCCACTCGAATGCCCCTTCGAGCCCTTCGTTCCGCCGTACTCTGCCTGCTGTCGCTCGGGCTGATCGCCGCTCCTTCGTTCGCGGGCGACGCCGGACGCTGGCGCAAACTCGAGCTTCCGGCCGGACGATGGTTCGCGGCCGCGGGCTACGACGCTCCGCAGCAGCGCATCGTGTTCTTCGGTGGCGAGGCGGTCAGCGGCAACCTGCGGGACCTCTGGCAGCTGACGCTCGCCCCGGCCTACCACTGGGAGCGCTTCGAGGCGACCGGCGCGGGGCCCGTGGACCGCTTCGGCTTCTCGTACGCCTACGATTCCTCCCGCCGCCGGCTGCTCGTGTTCGGCGGACAACTCGCACCGGGATACTCCTCGGAAATCTGGGCGCTCGCGCTCGACGGAACGCCCACATGGTCGCTCGTCAGCGCCGCCGGCGGGCCGAGCGCTCGGAACTTCGCCGCGATGGCGTACGACCCGGCGCGCGATCGGCTGGTGCTGCACGGCGGCCGCAATGCCGGGGGAGCGCTCTCCGACACGTGGGCGCTTTCGCTCGCCGGCACACCCGCGTGGTCGGCGCTCGCACCGGCCGGCGGCCCGCCAGCTGCTCGTTACGGACACGCGACCGCGTACGATCCCGTGCGTGATCGTCTCCTGTTCTTCGGTGGCCGGAGCTCGTCCAGCGTGTACGGCGATCTCTGGTCGCTCTCGCTCTCCGGTTCGCCCACGTGGTCGCCGGTGACGACCTCGGGTGATGCGCCGCTTCCGTCGTCGTTCGCGAGCGCGACCTACGATGCCGTGCACGACGACCTCGTGGTCGTCGGCGGCGCCGACGGCTCCGGCGTCGCGCATGCGCACGCCTTCGACTGCGGCACCGCCGCGTGGACCGATCTCGCGCCGTTCGGCGCGCCCTTCGCCGCGCGGTCCGGACAGACCGCCACCTTCGATCCCGTCCACGGTGCGCTCGTGGTCTTCGGGGGAGGCGAACTCTCGCTGCTCCAGTGGTACGCCGACGCGTGGTCGCTCGCGCTCGACGGCAGCGCGGTCTGGACCGAGTTGCCCTCGTGGCGCCCGGGCCCCGATCCGCGCACGAACCACAGCGCGATCGCCGATCCGCCGCGCGGCCGCATGATCGTTTTCGGCGGCGACGACGGCGCGGCGTACCGCAACGACCTCTGGGAGTTGGCCCTCGAAGGCGAGCCGATGTGGACACGGCTCTGGACGCAGGGCCCCGAGCCCGCACCGCGCACGGGCCACACGGCCATCCGCGACGATCTGAACGACCGCATGATCGTATTCGGCGGCCGCGGTGACGGCGGCGTGCTCGGCGACGTGTGGGAGCTGCCGCTCTCGGGACCGCCGTTCTGGTCCCTGCTCGTTCCCGCCGGAACGACTCCCTTGGCACGTTACGAGCATGCCGCCACGTACGACCCGATCCGCCAGCGCATGCTCGTGACGGGGGGGCGCAACGCGGGCGGCTACTTCGACGACGTGTGGGAGCTGTCGCTGGGCGCGTCGCCCACCTGGACGCAGCTCTACCCGAGCACCCCGTCGTGCGTCACGAACCGAGCCTTCCATTCGCTCGTGTACGACCGCGGGCGCGACCAGTCGATCGAGTTCGGAGGGGACAACTACGGCCTGCCCGGCTGCGCGCAGACGTGGGCGCTGCACGACGTCGGCCAGTCGTGGTGGGACGAGATCGTCACGAACGATCGGCCAGCGTGGCGCTACGATCACAGCGCGATCTTCGATCCCTCGTGGGACCGCATGCTCGTGTTCGGCGGCACGCACTCTTCGTACGGCCCGGGTGATCCCGCACGCCAGTTCGCCGACGTCTGGGAGCTCGAACCCGGCACGCCGTCCTGGCAGCCGCTCAGCCCGGCGCCGTACCTGCCGTCGATGAGCGCGCCGGACTCGATGTCGGGCCACTCCGCCGTCCTCGACGCCGCGCACCATCGCATGGTGGTCTTTGGAGGACTTCGCGGACTCGGCTTCTTCGACCTGCTCTCCGAATGCTGGGCGCTCGAATGGGCGCCGGGCACGACGGCCGTGCAGGACGGTCCGCACCCCATGCGTCTCGCGCTTTCGGCGGGGCCCAATCCGGCCCGCGGGCGTTGCACCGTGCGGCTCACGCTGCCCGCCGCGTCCCTCGTGGACGTCGCGGTCTTCGACGTGTCCGGACGTCGCGTGCGGACGCTCGCGCGAAGCGAACAGCGCACCGCCGGAAGTCACGCGTGGAACTGGGACGGCTCCGGTGCGCGCGCGGGTCTCTACTTCGTGCGCGCCTCGACGGCGCAAGGAAGCGCGACCACGAGACTGGTGCTCGCCGACTGAAAGCCGGGCTCCGGAGCGGAAGGCGTCCTGAGCGACTCCCGCGTGGGCGCGGCGTATGGTACGCGTGCCTGACGGACACGGCGCCACTCCTCGAACTCAGGGAGCACTCATGCTCAAGCAGATCGTCTATTTCCTCGTGATGGCCGCCGCCATGATGACGCTGTCCATGTCGGGCATCCTGCCGGGCTTCAGCGTGGACGGCTTCCAGGCGGCGCTCGTCGGCGCGGTCGTACTGGCGCTTGCGAACGCACTGCTCAAGCCCGTGCTGTTCCTGCTCACGCTTCCGTTCACGATCATGACGCTCGGACTCTTCCTGCTCGTGCTCAACGCGCTCATGCTCGGGATCACGGCGCGCGTCGTGCCGGGCCTGCACCTGCAGGGCGCGTTCACCACGCTCGTCGCGTCCGTACTCCTGTCGCTCGTCGGCATGATCTGGAACGCGGTCTCGAAGGACGACGGCCGCCGCCGGAAGCGCGACCGCGACCGGGATTAGTTCGCAACGCAGGGCGCTCTGCGACATCCGACGAGGCGGCATTCCATCCTGTCGTCCTCACGCACTTTCACGGAGATACGCATGTCGCAGAAGAAGATCATCGCCGTCCTCGGAGCCACCGGTGCACAGGGGGGCGGCCTCGCGCGCGCCATCGCCGCCGACACGTCCGGCGAGTTCACCGCCCGCGCGATCACGCGCAATCCCGACTCCGACAAGGCCAAGGCGCTCGCCGCGCTCGGCATCGAGGTGGTCGCCGGTGACACCGACGATCCGGCCGGTCTCGACAAGGCGTTCGCCGGCGCGTACGGCGCGTATTGCGTGACCAACTTCTGGGAGCACTTCTCGCCGGCGCGCGAGATCGCCCAGGCGACGAACATCGCCCGCGCGACGAAGAAGGCGAACCTCCAGCACGTGATCTGGTCGACGCTCGAGGACACGCGCAAGAGCATTCCACTCGACGACACGCGCCTGCCCACGCTGCAGGGCGAGTACAAGGTCCCGCACTTCGACTCGAAGGGCTCCGTGGACCACGTGTTCGCGAACGAAGGCGCGCCGACGACGTACCTGCTCGCCGCGTTCTACTGGGACAACTTCATCCACTTCGGCATGGGCCCGCGCAAGAACGAGCACGGCGGCGTCACGCTCGCCATGCCGCTCGGCGGCGTGAAGCTCCCGGGCATCTGGGCCGGCGACATCGGCCGCTGCGCGTACGGCATCTTCCGCCGCGGCGCGAGCACCGTGGGGCAGCGCATCGGCGTGTCGGGCGAGAACCTCTCGGGCGCCGAGATGGCGGCCAAGATGGGCAAGGTGCTCGGCGCCGAGATCACCTTCTTCGACGTGCCGTTCGACTTCTATCGCGGTCTCGGTTTCCCGGGCGCGGAGGACCTCGGCAACATGTTCCAGTTCCAGGCCATCCTCGGCGAGACGTTCCTCGCGTCGCGCGACCCGAACCTCTCGCGCGAGCTGAACCCGCAGCTGCTCGACTTCGACGGCTGGCTGGCGGCGAACAAGGCGAGCCTCACGATCGCCTGAGGCGGGGACGGCCGAGGCCGTCTTCCGGCAGTACCGACGGGCGGCTCCTTCGCGGGGCCGCCTGTTTCGTTCGCCCGCGCGATGTCCCGGAGACGCCCGGCGTTTTCCGCGGGAGACGGGCGGGGCGAGGCAAACAGTCTTCCCGACCGCGACCGCGCGCCGCTCCGGATCCCCCGGCCCGAACGCGTCGCGTCATCAGGGAGACCTCCATGCTTCGTCCTTCCATCCTCCGCGCCCGGGAGGCGGCCTTCGGAATCGCGCTCGCTCTCGCCATCGTGCCGGCCGCGGCCCTGGCGCAACACCTCGGCAGCCCGACGATGCGAGTCGAGACCTGGCAGGTCGTCATGCCCTACGACGCCGCGTTCGACACGAGTGTCGTGGCGAGCCACTGGCCGCCACGCCAGATGCACGCGCAGAAGGACCAGTCCGTGAAGGATGCGAACGGGCGCATCGCGCTGCACTCCGACTACACCACGAACTCCCTTCCGGACATCGCGTCGGCGTGGGCGGACGACACCGGACTGCTCGGGGCCTACTCGCGCAAGGACGACCCGTACACGATGTTCGAATTCGACGGGGCGCTCACGCACGGCCTTTGGGCCCAGAGCTTCCGCAAGGACTCGCCGGGCGCCACGCTGACGCTCCAGTTGACGGGCGCCGAGCTCGAGGTGCACGCGGAGTTCGGCGGATGCCGCTCGGAGTTCACGTTCGAGGCCGTCGCCACGCAGGGTTCGATCCCGTTCTTCACGCATCGCGAGGTCGGCGCGCTCGCCGCGTTCTTCACGTTCCCGACCTCGTTCGAACAGGCGCACTCGGGGCAGATGGTGATGACGCAGTCCACGCCGAACGGCGACCCACACGGCAGCAAGCTCGAGTTCGCCGGTGCGAGCATTCCGGTCGATCTCTCCGGCGTGCCAGTGGGCGCGGAGTTCACGCTGCGCTGCAACCTCGTGACCGAGGCGGTGCTCAACTTCGCCGAGGTCTCGCACGCGCATGCGACGTTCGGGAACGAGCTCACGGAAACCGGCGGCATGCAGATCTCGTCGTCCGGGCTCACGACCACGAACAACCCCGTGCTGCCACCCGACGGCCTCGCGGTGGCGGCGGCGCCGGTCGCGCGGCTCGCGTTGTCGCAGCCCCGGCCGAATCCTTCACCGGCGGGGGCGACGTTCGAACTCCAGCTCGAGCACTCCGGCCCGGTCGAAGTCGACGTGCTCGACATGGCGGGCCGCCGCGTGGCGAGCATCGCGGGTTCCCGTTTCGAGGCGGGTCGTCACGCCCTGGCATGGGACGGGCGTGACGGCTCCGGCCGGCCCACCGCGGCCGGCGTGTTCTTCATCCGCGCCCGCGCGGACGGCCGGATGGCGACGCAGCGTTTCGTGAAGCTTGCGCGCTGACGGTCACGCGCGCGCCGGACGAACGAGCAGCCGTAGGCCCCTCGGAGCCTACGGCTGTTTCGTCGCCTGCCAGCCGACCGCCTGCCACACGCCCTTGCGCTTGAGGAACAGCCCCGTGTTCAGGTAGCGCCCGACACTCGTCGAGTCGTGGTCGACCGTGGTGGCGACGAGGCGGAACGCGACCATCGCCGCGTGGCCGTACTGCTGGATGCGCACGTCCTCGGCCGTGTAGCGCGTGACCGGATCGTCCGGCTTCGGCGCCGGCGCCTCGCGAACGTCCTTCATGATGTCGGCCTTGCCGACGCGGCGTCCGCCCGAGCCGGTGTAGATGAGGTCGTCGGCCCAGAAGCGATCGTGCATCGCGACGTCGTTGCGCCCGGCGCCGTCGAGGAACTGCGTGAGCAGCGTGGTGAGCGACGCGGCATCGGGAGCGGGAGCGACGACCGCCGTCGCGGCGAGCGACAACGCGAGCAGCGCCTGCGTGATCGTGACGAGCATGAATGCGACCTCCGGGTGCGTGTGCAGGGGCGGATCGGACCGCCGCCATCCTGCCTGATTTACCGGAGAACGTCCCGCACTTCGTCGAGTCTCGCGACGGGCGTCGCGAGGAAAAGCTCGCGAAGTATGGGCACGTGACCGGCGCCGAAGATCACCACCACGCGTTCGTCCGGGCCGCGAAGTTCGCGCACGATGTTCGAGTAGATCCGCAGGTTGCGCGTATACCAGCCGCTGACGAATCCGTCCGCCCCGAGGTAGTTCCCCGGTTCGCCACGCAGGAGTGCGCCGACGAGGTAGTGACCGTGGCCCGCGCGCAGCCTCGACTCGGAGTTCATGTATCGCAGCGTGGCGGCGAGAGGCTGCACCGTCTTCATCGAGTCGTCGCGCGCGTAGAGGCGCGCGAATCGCGCGTCCCAGTCGGCGGCCGAGGCGTGCGTCGAGCCGAGAGCGGCGGCGCGCCGCTCGTACTCGGCGTCGCTCATGTCCGGATCGAAGAACCGCGCCGGCGCGTCGCACGCGATCACGCCCGGCAGCCCGATCCGCTTCGCGAGCCGGAACCCGAGCTGGTAGGTCTCGTTGCGAAGCGTGTCGAGTCCGCCGCCCGGATAGATCGCGTACAACGAGTCGAGTCGCGCCTGCCGGGAGAGCGGCGCCTCGACCAGCACCCGCGTCGGCTTCCACGCCGAGAGTTGTTCGACCAGCATCCGGACTTCGTGCTGCCGCTGCGGCTCGCGCACGTCGAAAGTGAATCGCGGCTTGTAGCTGTCCAGCCCGGCATCCTGGAAGTGGAACATCCCGAGGAGCAGGACGTGCGGCTCCGCGCGCCCCCCCCCCCCAACCGTGGCAGGCCTCGGGGGCGGGGCCGCCTTGCGGCAGGACGGTCGCCGCCGAACAAACGAGGAGCACCGCGAGCACCGGGAAGGACCGCATGGAACCTCCGAGGGGGATGTCGAACGTCCGGACGATGACGGGTGCCTACGCCGCGGGGTCACTCGAAGTTGCCACCGCGTCCGCAGTCGTCACTTCAGGAATGAAACAGGATGAAAGTTCCGACCGCTGATTCGGCGCGAAAGAGGCGGGCCGGGCGGCGGTCCGGCGGCGCGCGGCGCGCGCCGGGGGGGGCCGCGCCGGCGGCGGGGGGAGAGCGACGGCGCGCGCTGCGGACCGGAGTTGGGGTTGGACATGTCTCACGCGTTGCAGCTGGCCGTCGCCGTCGCGTTCACACTGTCCACCGCCGTCGCTCACGCGACGCCACTCACCGTTCCCGCGCTCTTCGGTGACCACATGGTGCTCCAGCGCGACTGCCGCGTGCCGGTGTGGGGTACGGCCGCGCCGGGCGCCACGGTGAGCGTCGCGATCGCGGGCCGCACGGTGCGCACGCGTGCCGGCGACGACGGCCGCTGGAGCGTCACGCTCGCGCCGCTGACCGTGGGGCCGCCGCTCGAGATGGTCGTCGCCGGCGACACCGGCGACACGCTGCGGATGCGCGACGTCCTTGTCGGGGAAGTCTGGCTCGCCTCGGGCCAGTCGAACATGGAGATGCCCGTCGACGGCTGGGGCAAGGTGCTCGACGTGAACGCCGAAGTCGCGAACGCCACGTATCCCGGCATCCGCATGCTCACGGTCGCGCATCGCGTCGCATACGAGCCGCAGCGCGACGTCACGACGGCCGGCTGGATGCCGTGCACGCCGGCGAACGTGAAGGCGTACTCCGCGACCGCGTACTTCTTCGCGCGCGATCTGCATCGCGAACTGGGCCTCCCGGTGGGGATCATTCACTCGGCATGGGGCGGAACCGAGATCGAAGCGTGGACGCGCGCGGGCGCGCTCGCGCCGGTCGAAGGGCTGCCCGCGCGACTCGCCGCCGTACGCGAGCGCGCGCGCGTCGCCGCCACGCGCGACCTGCGCCGCGACTTCCTCGACGCATCCGCGGCCTGGCTCGCGGCCGTGCCGAAGGGCGATCTCGGCACGACTGCGACGCCGCCGTGGTCTTCTCGCACGCTCGACACGTCGGCCTGGAAACCGATGACCTTGCCGACCGGCTGGGAGAACGCCGGGCTGCCGGACCTCGACGGCGTCGTGTGGTTCCGCCGCACGGTCGAGATTCCCGCGGGCTGGAACGCGCAGGACCTGCGGCTGCACCTCGGGCGCATCGACGACGTCGACACGACGTGGTTCGACGGCGTCGCCGTCGGACACGATTCGGTGTACGACCGTCCGCGCGACTACACCGTGCCCGCGCGCCTCGTGACGCCGGGGGCGCACGTGATCGCCGTTCGTGTGTACGACTGGATCGGCGGCGGCGGCCTGTGGGGCGACGCCGCGATGATGAAGCTCGAGCGCGCGCCCGGCGACGCGATCGCGCTCGCGGGCGAGTGGTCGTACCGCGTCGGCCTCGACCTCGCGACGTTGCCGCCGCGTCCGCGCGATCCCGACGACCCGAACCAGCCCACGGTGCTCGTGAACGGCATGATCGCGCCACTCGTGCCGTACGCGATGCGCGGCGTGATCTGGTACCAGGGTGAGCAGAACGCCTCGCGCGCGGCGCAGTACCGCACGCTGTTCCCGGCCATGATCCGCGACTGGCGGCAGGCGTGGGGGCGTGGCGACTTCCCGTTCCTCTTCGTGCAGCTCGCGGCGTTCATGGCGCCGGCCGCCGAACCCTCGGAAAGCGATTGGGCCGAACTGCGCGAGGCGCAGGCGATGGCGCTCGCCTTGCCGCGCACCGGCATGGCGACGGCGCTCGACGTCGGCGACGCGACCGACATTCACCCGCGCAACAAGCAGGAGGTCGGGCGCCGCCTGGCCCTCGCCGCGATGCGCGTCGCCTACGGACGCGACACGCTCTCCGAAGGCCCGCGCTTCCGCGGCATGCGCGTCGCGGGGCGCGAAGTATGGCTGCGCTTCGACCACACCGGCGGAGCGCTCGTGTCGCGCTCGGCGGCCTCCCCGCGCGGGTTCGCACTCGCGGGGGCCGATCGCAAGTACCACTGGGCGGACGCTCGGATCGAAGGGGACACGGTCGTGCTCACGTGCGACGCGGTCGCCGCACCGGTCGCCGTGCGCTACGCGTGGGGCGCGAACCCGCCGTGCGATCTCGTCGGCGCGACCGGCCTGCCGGCGCCGCCGTTCCGCACCGACCGATGGCCGGGCGTCACCCAAGGGCGCAAGTAGCGCCCGGCGTTCAACGGAACGCGAGCCACTGCATGAGCAGGATGTTCACGGCGAGCAGCACGAGCGCCGTGGGCGCCTGCGTGCGGATCACGGAGTTGATCGCCGCGTTGCGGTCGGGAAGGTCGAGCAGGTTCGCGGGCACGACGTTGAAGTTGGCCGCCATCGGCGTGAGCAGCGTGCCGCAGAACCCCGACAGCATGCCGATCGCGCACACGACCGCGGGGTCGCCGTGGAAGCGCTGCACCAGCACGGGCAGGCCGACCGCCGCGGTCATGACCGGGAACGCGGCGAACGCATTGCCCATGAGCACGGTGAAGAACGCCATCCCGATCCCGTACGCCGCGACCGCGGCGAAGCGCGTGTCGAGCGCGAGGTGCTCCGAGAAGATCAGCCCGACCTGCTTGCCGACGCCCGCGCCGAGCAGCACGACGCCGAGCGAAGCGAGCATCTGCGGCAGGATCGCCGCCCAGCCGACCGTGCTCACGAGCCGCGCGCCCTCGCGCAGCGGCACGAGCGCCGGCGAACCGGCGCCCGCGAACTTCGGGCGCAGCCATGCGAACACGACCGCGAGCGCGATCAGCACGCCGAGCACGAGCGACACGAGCGTCGCCTGCGCGGGATCGATCAGCCGGCCGCCCCACGGCGTGTTCTTCGCGACCAGCGTCCCCGCGAGCGCCGTCCCCGGGATCACGAGCGCGACCAGGAACAGCGCGTCGCCGTGACGCTGCGCGCTCGCGCGGCGCTCTTCCGGCTGCGACGTCGCCGTGCCGCCCTTGCCGAGGCCGTACGTCGCGAGCGCGACGAGTCCCACGACGAGCACGCCGTTGCCGAGATCGCCGAGGCGGTCGCCCACGAGAAAGCTGAGCGCGAGCAGCAGCCAGAACGACGACGCGACGAAGCGGCGCGGGTTCGCCGCGTCCTGCGCCGCGAACCACGCCGTGCCCGCGAAGAAGACACCGCCGAGCACGTACAGGTGGGGGAGCGCGATCACTTCGCGTCCTCCTTCGCGCCGAGCGTGCGCTGCAGGCGGCGGTCGAAGAGCCACAGCCGCACGAGGTGCACGACCAGCGCGGCGACCGCCGTGGGAATCGCCCAGCGCGACAGCGCGAACGGCTCGACCACGATGCCGCTCTGCTCGAGGAACCCCTTGATGAGCAGGATGGACGCGATGGCGATGAAGATGTCCTCGCCGAAGAAGAGCGCGATGTTGTCCGCCGCCGCGCAGTGCGCGCGGATCGCGAAGCGCACACGGTCGGGCAGCGGGCCATAGCGCGCCTCGGCGGCGCCCTCGGCCATCGGCGCGACGAGCGGGCGCACCATCTGCGCGTGCCCGCCGAGCGACGTGAGCCCGAGCGCGGACGTTACCTGGCGCAGCACGAAGTAGACGCCCAGCAACCGCCCCACGGTGGCGGCGTGCACGCCGGCGATCCACGTGCGCGCGCGCTCCTGCAGCCCCAGCCGCTCGAGCGTGCCGATCGCCGCGAGCACGAGCCACACGACGCTCACGTAGCGGTTCGCGTGGAACGCCTTGCCGAACGCGGCGAGCGTGCCGGTACCCGCCTGCACGTAGGTGGACGCGTCCGCGCCGGGCGACCAGGCAGCGGCGAGCCCCGTGACGATCGCCGAGGCGAGCACGATGAGCAGCGGGTTCGCGCGCAGGACGAATCCGAGCACGAGCACGGCGATGCCGAGCAGCGACATGGGGGAGCGGCCTCCGGAAGGTCGTGGCGGACGAGATGCGCGCGCAGCATACCCGGCGGCGCGGCCGCGCCAAGAGAACTCTTCCGCGTGCGGGCCCGGCCCACTATCGTGCGCGCCGTCCATCCTCCGCGCCCGGCCCACCCGGACGCTCCACGTGCACGACACACCGGAGAATCGCGCATGGCTCCCGAAGCCCCGCAGGTCCCGGCCGGCAGCGGCAAGCACCCGATCACGCTCGTCGTCATCGCGGCCAACCAGCTCGACGCCTCGATCGCGTTCTACTCGAAGGTGTTCGGTTGGACGCTGCACAAGGTCTCCGCCGAACTGGCGGGCGGCATGCCCGCGCACGGTCCCGCGTTCGCGCTGCGCACCGGCGTGCCCGAAGGCTCGCCGTCCGCCGTAGCGTACGTCCTCGTGCCCGACGTGAAGTCCGCGATGAAGCGCGCGATCGAGACCGGCGCGACCGAAGAACGCGCGCCCTGGAGCATTCCGCTCGTCGGCATGCTCGCGCGCTTCACGACTCCCGGCGGCACCGTGTGGGGCGTGACGACCGCGCAGCCGCCCGCGGGAACGAAGCCCGTGCCGATGCCGTTCGGCGACGCGCCCAAGCCGCCCGCCGGCACGATCTGCAGCGTCGAGATGTACGCGCCCGACGGCGAGGCGGCGGGCAAGTGGTTCGCCGAGCACTTCGGCTGGGGCTGGGCTCCGAGCATGCCGCAGTTCGTCGCGTTCGATCCCGGCGCGGGCATCGGCGGCGTCTTCCAGTCGCACACGCCACAGGCGCCCGTGATGATCTACGTGTACGCGACCGACGTCGTGGCGAAGGTTGCCGAGATCGAAGCGGCCGGCGGCAAACGCATCGGCGAACCCATGCCCGTTCCCGGCATGGGCTGCTTCGGCTACTTCCAGGATCCGTCGGGCACCGTGATGGGACTCATCGGCGGCTGAGCGCTCGCGCGGCCGCCCGAGCACACGGCGGCCGCGACACTCCCGCGAGTGAAGATGCGCGTGCGTCGAGCGCACACGGCGCGCACTTCTCGCACCTGCGACATCGCGTCGCACGGATTCCTCGCGGGAGTACGTTTCGCCCGCGTCATTCGCGGCTGAAACTCTCCTTGGCATTCCCCGGCCACATTGGCAGCGCCGTGGACAGGTTGGCAGAGCGCGCGCGATCGCCACACAGAAGCGGGACACGACTGACGCGCGAAGTCGCTGCCGCGCACGGCCCCTCGTCGCGCACGCGCACGCGCACTCCGCGGCCTGCGATATGCACGCCCAGCGGGAGGACATCGCGCGCCACCCGATGCGTGATGCCTCGTGCGTCACACCCTCGATACCGAAACCCCGGGAAGGGGCCGTCGATATGAACGAGACCAAGAAGATCCGCGTGATCATCATGGGAGCCGCCGGCAGGGATTTTCACAACTTCAATGTCTACTGGAAGCACCTCGCCGACCACGAGGTCGTGGCCTTCACGGCGAACCAGATCCCCGATATTGCCGGCCGCGTGTATCCGCCCGCCCTCGCCGGACCGAACTATCCCAACGGCATCCCGATTCACCCGGAGGAGAGTCTCGAGCAGCTGATTCGTGACCTCCACGTCGACCAGGTCTCGTTCGCGTACTCGGACGTCTCGTACGACTTCCTCATGCACGAGTGCGCCCGCGTGCAGGCCGCAGGGGCGGAGTTCCGCCTTCTCGGGCCCGACGAGACGATGCTCAAGAGCACCAAGCCCGTGATCTCCGTCTGCGCCGTGCGCACGGGATGCGGCAAGAGCCAGACGTCGCGCCGCGTCACGCAGATCCTGCGCGAGATGGGGCTGCGCGTCGCGGTCGTGCGCCACCCGATGCCGTACGGCGATCTCGAGCAGCAGCGCTGCCAGCGGTTCGCGACGCTCGCGGACATGGACCTGCACAAGTGCACGATCGAGGAGCGCGAGGAGTACGAACCGCACATCGCGGCCGGCAGCCTCGTGTACGCGGGCGTGGACTACGAGCAGATCCTGCGCAGCGCCGAGGGCGAGGCCGACGTCATCCTGTGGGACGGCGGCAACAACGACCTGTCGTTCTACCGGCCCGACCTCAACATCGTCGTGGCCGATCCGCACCGTCCCGGCCACGAGCTGCGCTACTACCCGGGCGAGACGAACGTGCGCATGGCCGACCTCGTCATCGTGAACAAGGTGGACACCGCCGGCGCGCAGAACGTCGCGCTCGTCGAGGCGAACGTCCGCTCGGTGAACCCGCGCGCGGTCGTGCTGCAGGCGAACTCGCCGGTGACCGTCGCGGACCCGGAACTCATCCGCGGCAAGCGCGTGCTCGTGGTGGAAGACGGACCGACGCTCACGCACGGCGAGATGCGCTACGGCGCCGGCTACGTCGCGGCGCACCGGCTCGGCGCTTCGGTCGTGGTGGATCCGCGGCCTTACGCGAAGGGCTCGATCCGCGGCGTGTTCGAGAAGTACCCGCACGTCACCGAGATCCTGCCCGCCATGGGCTACGGCGAACGCCAGATGGCGGAGCTTTCGGCGAGCATCGACGCCGTGCCGTGCGACGCCGTGCTGATCGCGACGCCGATCGACCTCGGCAAGCTCATGAAGATCAACAAGCCCGCCACGCGCGTGCGCTACGAACTCGAGGAGCACGACCTCACGGTGCTGCCGCGCATGATCCGCGAGGCGATCGCGCGCCACACGTCGCTGTCCGGGAAGGAGGCGCTCGCTCATGCCGGCCATTGATCAGACGCACGCAGCGCTCACCGCGCGCCACATCGAGCAGGCCGACCGCTTCAGCGCCCACAACTATTCGCCGCTGCCCGTCGTCGTGTCGAAGGCGAGCGGCGCGTGGGTCGAGGACGTGGACGGCCGGCGCTACCTCGACATGTTGAGCGCGTACTCGGCGCTCAACTTCGGGCACGGTCATCCGGAACTCGTCGAGACGTTCGTGGACCAGGCGAAGCGCCTGTCGCTCACGTCCCGCGCGTTCCACAACGACCAGTTCGCGCCCTTCTGCGAAACCATCACGCGCTTCTGCGGCATGGATCGCGTGCTGCCCATGAACACCGGCGCCGAGGCGGTCGAGACCGCGATCAAGACCGCGCGCAAGTGGGGCTACAAGGTGAAGGGCGTGGCCGAGGGCCAGGCCGAGATCATCGTCTGCGAGGGCAACTTCCACGGGCGCACGGTGACGATCGTCAGCTTCTCGGACGACGATCAGTATCGCGACGGCTTCGGACCTTTCACGCCCGGCTTCAAGCTCGTCCCGTACGGCGACACGAAGGCGTTCGAGGCGGCGATCACGCCGAACACGGTCGGCTTCCTCGTCGAACCCATCCAGGGCGAGGGCGGCATCGTCGTTCCGCCGGCCGGCTACCTGAAGGCCTGCCGCGACCTGTGCACGAAGCACAACGTGCTGTTCATGGCCGACGAGATCCAGACCGGCCTCGGCCGCACGGGCCGCAAGTTCGCGTGCGATCACGAAGACGTGAAGCCCGACGTGCTCATCCTCGGCAAGGCGCTCGGCGGCGGACTCATGCCCGTCTCCGCGGTGCTCGCCTCGCGCGAGGTGCTGGGCGTGTTCCATCCCGGCGACCACGGCAGCACGTTCGGCGGCAACCCGCTCGCGTGCGCGGTGGCGCGCAAGTCGCTCGAGATCCTCGAGCGCGACCGGCTTCCCGAACGCGCCGCGCGGTTCGGGGATCGGTTCATGGAGAAGCTGCGCGGTCTCGTCGGCGGGAACGTGAGGGAAGTGCGCGGACGCGGCCTGCTCATCGGCATCGCGCTCACTCCCGAAGCCGGCCCCGCCAAGGCCTGGTGCAAGCAGCTGCTGCACGAAGGCATGCTCTGCAAGGACACCGTCGAGAGCGTCATGCGCATCGCGCCGCCCCTCGTGATCGAGGAAATGGATCTCGACTGGGCGTTCGAGCGCATCGCCCGCACCCTGCGAGGGAAACGGCCATGACCGTCAAGACCCGGACGCATCACTACCTGTCCGTCACCGACATGACGGCGGAAGAAACGTGGCAACTGCTGCGCACGGCTGCGGAGTTCAAGCGCGCGCCCATCTACCGGCCGCGTCACGGCCCGCTCGCGCAGCAGACGCTGGCGATGATCTTCGAGAAGCCGTCGCTGCGCACCCGCGTCTCGTTCGAGACCGGCATGACGCAGCTCGGCGGTCATGCGATCTACCTCGGGCCGTCCGACATCCGGCTCGGCGTGCGCGAGACGGTCGAGGACGTCGCGCTCACGCTGTCGCGCATGGCCGACATGATCATGGCGCGCGTCTTCGAGCACCAGACGGTCGTGGATCTCGCGAAGTACGCGACCGTCCCGGTGATCAACGCGCTCTCCGATCTCGAGCATCCCTGCCAGGCGCTGGGGGACATGCAGACGATCGTCGAGCGCGAGGGCAAGCTGGCGGGAGTGAAGCTCGCGTTCCTCGGCGACGGCAACAACGTCGCGAACTCGCTGCTGCTGGCGGGCGGCCTGATGGGCATGCACGTCACGGTGATCTCTCCTCCGGGCTTCGAGCCGAAGGGCGAGGTGCTCGAGCGCGCGGCGCGGCTGGCGAAGGACAGCGGCGGCTCGGCGAAGGCGACGACGGACGTGGACGCCGTGAAGGGCATGGACGTCGTGTACACGGACGTCTGGGCGAGCATGGGGCAGGAGCATGAGGCCGCCGCTCGCAAGGAACCGTTCCGGCCTTACCAGCTCAACGAAACCCTGATGAAGAAGGCGCGTCCCAACGCGACCGTGCTGCACTGCCTGCCGGCGCACTACGGCGAGGAGATCGAGTACAACACCTCGCGCCGCAAGGGCTCGGCGATCTTCGACCAGGCCGAGAACCGGCTGCACGCGGAGAAGGCGCTCATGGTGAGGTTGGCGCAGAAGGACTGAGCCGGTAGCAGCGGCTCCGTGGGAGAAGGGGGGCGGCCACCCGGAAGGGGGGCCGCCCTCGAGCATGGCGGTTCTGGGGCCTTGTTCGGTCTGCGCTCCTCGAACGTATCGACTGGTGTTACCCGGAATGCCGGCCCCATACCGAGGACGCCATCGACATGCGCACCATTGCCCGACTCGCACTCGCCCTGTTCCTGACCGGCCTCTTGGCCCCGGCTGCGCATGCCGTTCCAGCCGGCCTCGATCCTTCCTTCGGCGCGGGGAACGGCTTCGTCCGCCTTTCCGCTCGCCGCGGCGCCAATCGCGCCGCGGCCATGGTCCAGCAGTTGGACGGGAAGTACGTGATCGCGGGAAGCTCTTCCGATCAAGGCGCCGAGCCCGTGGAGCTTTCCCTCACGCGCCTCCTCGCCGACGGCAGCCGGGACACTTCGTTCGCGGAGAGCGGTGTGGCGTACTTCCCTCTGGCCGCTTCGAGCGCCTTCACCTCGCTCGCCCTTCAGGCGGACGGCAAGTTCGTACTGGGTGGCGTGAGCGGCAGCGTGCCGGCGGTCTTTCGGATGACGGCCGACGGACGCCCGGACTCCACGTTCGGCACGGCGGGCGTGGCGACGATACCCGGCAACTCCTACGGATTGGTGCGCGCGATCCAACTCCAGGCCGACGGCGCCATTCTCATCGCCGGGAGCGACAACAGCCTCAACACGGTCGGCTTCGTGGCCCGATTTCTTCCCACCGGCGCACCGGACCCGAGTTGGGATGGCGACGGCATTCGTTTCCTGAGTCCGCAACCTTGGACCGAACTCCATGCCATCACCCTCATCGGGGGGACACCGCTGATCGTCGGAGAGAGCTCCCCGAACTATGCGTCGAGCCGGTTCCTCACGCTGATTCGACTGACCGCGACCGGCGCATACGACACCAGCTTCGATGGCGACGGAATCGTCTTCACGCCCGCCGGACTCAACAGTGGCGGCCGAGCCGTCGCGCTGCAGACCAGCAACACGAGTCCCACCAAGATCATCGTCGCGGGTTACGCGCAGCAGGCGCAGTCGGGCAAGGACTTCCTCGTCGCGCGATACGCGCTGAACGGCGCGCTCGACACGACGTTCGACGCGGACGGCATCCTGCTCGTCGCACTCGCGGGCGCGGGCGTGGAGGACTACGCGATCAGCGTCCGCGTGCTGTCCACCGGAGGAGTGCCGAGCCGGATCATCGCGGGCGGGAACGTCACCGATACCTTCAGCGGAGCGAAGCGCCGCGCCGCGATCAAGCTGTTCCTCGCGGGAACATTCGACACGGCTTTCGACGGAGACGGCATCCTCATCCCGTCCACCGCCCTCGGCACGGGCGACTGCGCCGCGATGCTCACTTCGGGCAGCCGGATCGTCTTCGCCGGGACCGGCTATCCCGCCGGAACCGTGCAGGACTACGACGCCGTCGTTTCACGCCACACGACGTCGGACGGCACCGCCGACGCGACGTTCGGCTCGGGGGGCTGGTGCTTCCTCGACACGGGGCACGTCCGCGGCTCCGGGTTCGCCGTCGCGGTGCAGACCGACGGCAAGGTGCTCGTCGGCGGACGTGGGGATGGAATGGATGCCCAACCCTTCGTGCGCAGGCTGCTCGCGAATGGCACACCGGACAGCACCTTTGGTGACTCGAGCGTTCAGGATTCCCTCTTCTCGTACGACTCGCGCGGAACGGTGTTCGACCTCGCCCTGCAGCCCGATGGGCGCATCCTCGCGGCGGGAGTCACTCCCTGGGGGTCCCAGTCGGCGATGTTCGTGGCACGCATGCATCCGAACGGCGCACTCGATCGCGACTTCGCGGGCACGGGTGTCCGCACGTTCCGTCTGGGCGACACCGACTCGCTCTTCTCCGTCGCGGTCCAACCGGACGGACGCATCCTGCTGGCGGGCGTCACCCGCATCAACGGATTCGGCGGCCTGCTCGTCGTGGCGCGCCTGACGGCTTCCGGTGTCTTCGATTCCACGTTCGGCGCCGGCGCCAACGGAGTCGTGTACGACTACCCCGGTCTTTTCGATCCCTGTGCGACGCAAGTCACGCTCCTCCCGGACGGCCGCATCCTCGTCGTGGGTCGAACCCGCCAGACCGTGGGCGGGGCGTTCCGCGTCGTCGCCTACCGGCTGCTCTCCAATGGCGCCTTGGACGCCTCGTGGAACGGCTTCGGGAAACTGGTCACGCCCGTGGGCTACGACTCGGCGACCCCCACGAGCATCGCTCCGGCGCCGAACGACGGCGTGATCATCTCCGGCTACACGAGCACCGCGGGAGGCACGCCGTTCGTGCTGCGTTTCCTCGCGAACGGAACGCGCGACTCGAGCTTCAGCGGCGACGGCGAGCTGCAGCTTTCGCCTCGCGGCAGCGGCGAGGACGTGCATGCGATGGTCGTGCGACCGAGCGGTCACATCGTGCTCGCCGGCACGCTGCGTACGTCCCCGACCCAGCCGATCGCCACGCTGGCACGCATCGGCCCGGACGGCTCGCTCGACACCTCGTTCGGCACCGCCGGGCATCTGGACGTCTCGCTCGTGGATTCAGGCGACGAGTACGCGCGAGACGTCGCGTTCGACGCTCAGGGGCGAGCGGTGGCTGTGGGAGGGGCGCGCGATCGCACGAGCGTCTTTCGGCTGCTGCCCGAGGTCAATTCCACGGCGGTCGGGGAAGGCGACGCTCCGCACGGTACGCTGCGCTTCAGTGCGCCTTCACCGAACCCCGCGCGTGGCGGAACGTCGTTCGTGCTCACGCTCCCTGCCGCGGGTCCGCTCGACGTCGCGGTGCACGACGTGACCGGACGCCGTGTGCGTTCGTTGCGCAACGGCGTGGCCACCGCGGGCCCGCAATTGTTGCGGTGGGACGGCCGCGACGCCGAAGGCCACGCGGCCCAGCCCGGGCTCTATTTCATTCGGGCCCGGGCAGCCGGGCAGTCCGCGAACACGCGGGTGGTCCTGACGCGCTGACGCGCACCCGCCACTTCGACGCGCCCGGAGATTTTCCTTCCCCGGGCGCGTCGTGCATCCGAGAATCTCGCGGACATGAGCCTCCTCGCCCTGCTCGGACTCGGCCTGCTGCTCGGCCTGCGCCACGCGGCGGATCCCGACCACGTGGTCGCGGTCACCGCGATCGCCGCGCGCACCCGCCGCGTGCTGCCGGCCATGTGGCTCGGCGTCGTATGGGGACTCGGGCACACGCTCACGGTTTTCGTCGTGGGCTCGTGCATCATCCTGTTCAACTGGGTCGTGCCGCCGCGTGTCGGACTCGCGATGGAATTCTGCGTCGCGCTCGCGCTCGTCGTGGTCGGCCTGCTCAACCTCGGGCGCACACCCGCGCACTCGCACGCGCTCGACGCTGAGGGCAGGCTTCCCGCGGGTCGCGCGTTCACGGTCGGCCTCGTGCACGGGCTCGCGGGCAGCGCCGCGGTCGCGCTGCTCGTGCTGGCCACGGTGCGCGAACCGCGCTGGGCGGTGGGCTACCTGCTCGTCTTCGGGCTCGGCACGCTGATCGGCATGACGCTCGTCACGACCGGCTTCGCGTTGCCGGTCGCCACCGCCGCTCGCCGCTGGGACGGCGCCTCGCGCGGCATCCGGCTCGCGACCGGTGCGCTTTCACTCGGCTTCGGGCTCTGGCTCGCCTGGCAGATCGGCTGGCACGACGGCCTGTTCCTCGCCACGCCGACGTGGTCGCCGCACTAGGGGACGAGGGCCCGACTGGTCCGTCGGGCTACCGTTTCCCCGCGGGTGCCATCCGCTAGACTGCGACGCGAATCGCACCGCCGCGCGCAGGATGTGCGCGGCGCCATCGCACAGGACCGCATCGAGGCCGCCCGTGACCGCCTTCTCCGCGGAACGTCGCCGACTTCTCAAAGCCGCGCTGGGCCTCGCGCCCGCGGCGGTCCTGCTCGCCGCTTCCGGTTGCGCGCCCGCGGCCGCCCCGGCGACCGCCAACGACCTGCGCGTCCCGCTCGCGCAGCTGCCCGAGGGCCAGCGCGTGCGGCTCCACATGGGCGACCGGCCCATCGAGGTCGTGCGCACCGGCGACCGCATCGAAGCGCGCTCGCTCTGGTGCACGCACATGGGCTGCGAAGTCACCTGGGAAGAGCAGCGCTCGCGCTACCGCTGCCCCTGCCACGACGGCGAGTTCGATGCGCAGGGCCTGCCGGTCGGCGGCCCGCCCAAGCGCCCGCTGCGCCGGCTCGAAGCGCTCGTTCAGGGCGATGCCGTCGTGCTCCGTATGCCCGAGGCCGCGTCGTGAACGCGCCGGCCGCGCCGCTCGGCGCGCAGGACCGGCCCGTACTGCTCATCACCGGCGCATCCGGCTTCATGGGGCGGCGGCTGCTCGAAGCGCTCAAGAACGACTACCGCATCATCGGCATCGCACGCCGCTCGCAGGCCCGCTCGGGCGCGCCGACGCACGCGAACATCCGCTGGTACCAGGCCGACATCGGCGACGCGCGCATGCTGGCGCAGGTGTTCAACGACATCGCCGCGAACGGGGGAGCGCAGATCTGCATTCACCTCGCCGCGCACTACGACTTCACCGGTGACGACCATCCCGAGTACGAGCGCACGAACGTGCAGGGCACGCGCAACGTGCTCGACGCGTGCCGCACGCTCGGCACGATCCGGCACTTCGTCTTCTCGAGCTCCGTCGCCGCGTGCCAGTTCCCGGCCCCGGGCCGCGCGCTCGACGAACACAGCCCGCCCGACGGCGACCACGTCTACGCGCGCACGAAGCGCGAGGGCGAGCGCATGCTCGCGGAGTACGACGACGCGTTTCGCTCCGTGATCGTGCGCTTCGCCGCGGCGTACTCGGACTGGTGCGAGTACGCGCCGATGTTCATGTTCATGCACACGTGGCTCGGCTCCGCCTGGAACCGGCGCATGCTCGGCGGCCGCGGACGCTCGGCGATTCCCTACGTGCACGTGAACGAGATCCCGCCGTTCTTCCGTGCGCTGCTGCATCGCATTCACGAGCTACCCAAGCGGCAAGTGCTCATCTGCGGCGCCGACCGCGCGGTGTCGCACCTCGAACTGTTCGAGTGCGTGACCGAGCACTTCTTCGGCGTGAAGCGCAAACCGATCTTCATGCCGCGTGCGATGTGCGGCCCGGGCATGCAGGTCATGGACCTCGTGGGCTCGCTGCTCGGCGAGCGGCCGTTCGAGCGCCCGTGGATGGCGACGTACATCGACGAAGTGCTCGCGATCGATTCCACGCACACGCGGCGGCTGCTGCACTGGGGCCCGCGGCCGCGGCTTGAGATCCTGCGACGCATGCCGTTCCTGATCGAGAACCTCAAGCTCGAACCGGGCGAGTGGCTGCGGCGCAACCGTGCGGCCATGAAGCAGGTGCGCATGCGCGTGAACCTGCGCATCCACCGGTTGCTCGAGGCGCACGAGCAGGACATCGCCGAGGCGTACCAGATCCGGCTGCGCGCGCCGGAGAACGCACTGCGCTTCCCGAACTACCGCCGGCTCTCGGAAGAGGAGAGTGCGTGGAACCATCGCATGGTGCTGCGCAATCTCATGAACGCCGTGCGCACGCGCGAACGCGCGGTGTTCATGGCCTACTGCCGCGACATCGCCGAGGCCCGCTTCAACCAGGGCTTCTCGGCCGAGGAAGTGTGCGCGGCGCTCGAGGCGCTCAACGAGATCTGCAGCCGCGCGATCCTCGAGGACCCCGAGTCCGAAGGGCTGCAGGACCGCATCTACGAACACCTCACGATGACCATGCGCATCGGCGAGGACCAGGTGCAGGAAGTGTTCGAGGATCTCGACACCGCGCGCATGCACCGCGTCGAGGACGAAGAAGCCGCCGCGGGCTGGCCGCCGGAGGCCTGAGGGTCGCTGGCGCGCTGGCGCGCGTCAGCGCTTGCGGAGCGGCACGACGAGCAGCGCGACGGCAATGGCCATCGCGGCATCGCCCGCGAGCGAGACCGGCACGATCCACGGCTGTGGTCCGCGCGCGAGTTCCAGCCCGAGGAAGCACACGGCCGTGGTCTTCGCCATGAGCAGGATCGAGACGCCGCGGTAGCGGAACCACTCCATCGCGTAGGCGATCGCGACCACGACGTGGAAGACGCCGACCTGCCGTGCGAAGAACATCGGGGAAGCGCCGCCGAAGCCGGTGAACTGCAGGCCCCAGTCCGGAGCGACCACGGCCGCCAGGCCCAGCACCGCGCTGTGCAGCACGATCAGCGCGACGAGGGGCGGCAGCAGCCGTTCGCGCGTCATGGCGTCACTTCCCACCACAAGTCGGGTTCCTGCGGCACGGCCCGCGGCCGCGCGGGGTAGCCCGCCGCTTCGAGCTCGGCGATCACGTCGGCCACGACGGTGTCGACCGCGGCCATCACCGGCTCGCGCAGGCCCACACGCATCTCGGTGTCCACGGGCACGACGCCCACGAGCAGCACTTCGCGCGGGGCGCGCCCGGCGAACTCGAGCGTGAGCAGCGTCTCCTTGAGTCCCGGATCGTGCGGACTCACACGCGGGGGCGGGGGATTCTTGAGGATTTCGTCGCGCCGGTAGCGCTTGACGGTCCCCGCGGGCGACGTGGAGCCCACCGTGTCGATGAACACCAGCCACTCGGCGCCCGCGATGTGCGGCGTCAGGTCCCAGCCCGGCGTGCCCAGGTCCTGCACCGACACTTCCGGAGGGAACTCGTAGCGAGCCTGCAGCACGCGCGCCACGTAGGGGCCGAACGCGTCGTCCCCCATGAGCACGTTGCCGAGTCCCACCACGACGACGCGGGGCGCCGGGTGTTCGCCCGGCGCCCCGTCCATCGCAGGCCACGTCATGTTCAACAACCGCCTTCTCGCGTCCGCACCGTGGCGATCGTGTTGCCTTCGATGTCCTGCGTGTGGATCGCGCAGGCGAGGCAGGGATCGAACGAGTGCACGGTGCGCAGCACCTCGAGCGGACGCTCGGGATCGGCGACCGGGTTGCCCATGAGCGACGCTTCGTACGGTCCCGGGCGGCCCTTCTCGTCGCGCGGACCGGCGTTCCACGTCGTCGGCACGACGGCCTGGTAGTTCGAGATCTTGCCGTTGTTGATGACGAGCCAGTGCGACAGCGCGCCACGCGGCGCTTCGTGGAAGCCGAAGCCGCGAACCTCGCCGGACGGGAACGTCGGCGGGTTGAACGTGGCGACGTCACCCTTGCCGATGTTCTCGACGAGGTGGTGCCAGTGCTTGTCCGCGAGATCGCACAGCATCGCGGCACGCACGGCGCGGGCGAGGTGACGGCCGAGCGTGCCGTGCAGCACTTCCGGTCCGAGCTTCGCCTTCGCGACGGCGCCGGCGGTGCCGAGCGCGTGGTCCGCCCACTTCTTCGTGAGCGCATGACCCTGCGCGTAGCCGACGAGCACCTGCGCGAGCGGCCCGACCTGCATGACCTTGTCCTGGAAGCGCGGCGACTTCACCCACGAGTACTTGCCGTCCGGCTTGAAGTCCGTGTAGTGCGGCTTCGTCTCGCCGTCGTACGGATGCAGCGACTTGCTGCCCTCGTACCAGGAGTGGTGCGTGCCTTCGGTGACGTTGTCGCGGAAGTACGGATCACCGAACGCCGAGATCGGCTTCACGCCGCCCAGGTTGCCGTCGAAGATCGTGCCGCCGGGCAGGTCGAACTGCGTGCCCTTCGTGTCGAGCGGCAGGTCCGGCACCGCGAGGTAGTTCTTCACGCCGGCGCCGTAGGGGAGCCAGTCGGCGTAGAGCGCGCCGATCGCGCAGACGTCGGGCAGGTACACCTGCTCGATGAACGCCTTCATCTCGTCCAGCAGGCTCTTGATCTGGTAGAGCTTCGGCATGTTGAGCGCCGACTGGTTGTCGAGGTTGATCGGGTTCGACACGCCGCCGACGGCGAGGTTCTGGATGTTCGGGGTCTTGCCGCCGAGGATCGCGACGACCTGGTTCGCGCGACGCTGGTAGTCGAGCGCCTGCAGGTAGTGCGACACGGCGAGCAGGTTCACCTCGGGCGGGAGCTTCATCGCCGGGTGGCCCCAGTAGCCGTTCGTGAAGATGCCGAGCTGCCCGCCCGCGACGAACGAGCTCAGCTTCTCCTTCACCGCGGCCAGCTCGACGCGGCCGTTGCGCGGCCAGGGCGAGAGGCTCTCGGCGAGCGCCGAGGTCTTCGCCGGATCGGCCTTGAGCGCCGAGACGACGTCCACCCAGTCGAGCGCCGACAGGTGATAGAAGTGCACGATGTGATCGTGCAGCGCGTGCGCGATCACGATCAGGTTGCGGATGTACTGCGCGTTGAGCGGCACCTCGAGCTCGAGCGCGTTCTCGACCGCGCGCACCGACGTGATCGCGTGCACCGTCGTGCACACGCCGCAGAAGCGCTGCGTGAAGATCCACGCGTCGCGCGGGTCGCGGCCGAGCAGGATCAGCTCGATGCCGCGCCACATCTGGCCGGAGGCCCAGGCGTTCTTCACATGGCCGCCGTCCACGCTGACATCGACGCGGAGGTGGCCCTCGATCCGGGTGACGGGGTCGATCGTGATGGTCGGGCTCATGCGTGGCTCCTCGAGGACGTCTCGGTGACGCCGCTCAGTATCGGGAAGCGCTTGACGGCCGCGATGTAGAGCGCGACTTCGAGCGCGATGATGCCGAAGGTGATCAGGAGTTCGGGAATGGCGGGGAAGTACGACCACTGCGCGCCGGGCTGGAACGCGATCAGGTACGTGTTCACGCGGAACAGCGCACCGCCGGCGATCAGCAGCAGCGCCGAGCGCACCTGCCACATCGGGCTGCGCCGCATCGCGTCCGTGGCCAGCATGAGCGCGCCGGCCAGCTGCACGACGATCTCCGCCACGAAGAACCAGCCGCGGCCCGAGAACGCGAGCGGCAGCTTGCCCGCGATCGCGGCGTCGCCGATCCGGAACGCGACCCAGAACAACGAAACGCCCATCGCGACGCGCCCGATCGCCGCGACCATGTCGTCGTCGTGGTGGACACGGAACGCGCGCGCCGAGAACACCGACTCGATCACGACGATCGCGTAACCGAGCATCAGGCAGTTCACGAGGAACAGGAACGGCAGCCACGGCGTGAACCACAGCGGATGCATGCGCGGCCCCGGCAGCAGCATCATCGTGCCGAGGGACGACTGGTGCATCGTCGGCAGCAGCATGCCGAGCGCGAGGATCCAGACCGCGCCGCTCTCGAGCACCTTGAGCGTGCGCTGCGAGAACGAAGCCAGGCCCGAGTTCGAGCTCTTCGCCCACTTCTCGAGGAACGCCGGCGCCAGCTCCGCGACGAGCACGAAGTTGTAGAGCATCACGCAGATCGCGACTTCGAGCTGCGGAGAGTGCGACCAGCGCCAGAAGAAGATCGGCACCTTCCACAGGTCCCAGAACCGGCCGAGGTCGCATGCCACGGCGATCACGGCGAGGCCGTAGCCGAGCATGCTCGTGAGGATGGCCGGACGCACGAGCGGGTGGTAGCGGCCCTTGTTGAGGATGTACACGAGCAGCGCGACCGCGTAACCGCCGCAGCCGAGCGCCGTGCCGACCACCACGTCGATGGCGATCCAGACGCCCCACGGGTAGCCGTTGTTGAGCGCCGCGACGCTGCCGATGCCGTTCACGAAGCGCCACGCGAGCGTGAGCGCGCCGAGGAGAACGACGAGGAGCAGCCAGCGGTAGGCGGGAGTCATCAGCGGTCCGCCGACCTCACGATGTTCGAGCGCGTGAGTGGTCACGAGCGGCCTCCCTTCGCGCCGTCGCCGGACTCGGCCGACTTCTTGTTCTTCATCACCATGGCCGCGAGCGCGCCGTAGAGCGCGAGCGGAGCGATGAAGCCGCGATAGATGCCTTCCTGCACCGTGTAGGCGACGTCGGGCGAAGGCTTGTCACCGAACTCGGGCAGCCCGAGCTTGGCGAACGGCATGTGCGAGAGGTACAGCACCTGCGTGCCGCCCAGTTCCTTCTCGCCGTACACGCGGCCCTGGTAGTACTTGTTCGGGCTCTCCGCGATGCGGCGATGCGCCTCCGCGAGGAGTTCCTCGCGGCTTCCGTAGATGACCGCCGAGCGCGGGCACACTTCGCAGCACGCCGGGCCCTGTCCGCGCGGGTAGCGCGTGAAGCCGTCGGCGCCGGCCACCGCCGCGTCCTGCACGCGGTGACGGCACAGCTCGCACTTCACGATCTTGGGCAGTGCCTTGTGGAACTCGAACTTCGGCACGTTGAACGGGCAAGCCATCTGGCAGTAGCGACAGCCGACGCACCACTGCGGGTCGTACTCGACGACGCCGGTGCGTTCGTTCTTGTGCAGCGAGTGCAGCATGCACGCGCTCGCGCAGCCCGGATCGATGCAGTGCATGCACTGCGACTTCACGAACGACTGCTGTTCTCCGTCCTGGCAGAACTTGATGATGTTCTTCGTGCGGCCGTTCAGATCCACGGGCGCGAGGTGCAGCCCGTCGGCGATGCCGCTGCGATCCGGCTCGAGGTGGTTCGCCTCGCTGCAGGCCGCGACGCAAGCCTTGCAGCCGATGCAGCGCGTGGAGTCGTAGAGCATGCCGATCGCTTTCGCGGGCGCGACCTTGCGCTCGCGGGCGATGGCCGGCACCGCGGAGGCGGCGGTGGAGACCGCCGCGGCCGCGAGCACCTTGAGGACGGAGCGTCGGGAGACTTTCATCGTCAGTCCTCCTTGCGCTTCTCGTCGGACTTCTCGCCGAGCTTGCCCGACGCGGCCCAGCCGGCGCCGAGCAGCGCGCCCGCGACGGCGCCCGCGATGCCGGTGGCGACCGGGCTCACCTTGCCCTGCTTCGCACCGACGGCGGGGTAGGTGTCCGGCGGAGTGGGACGATCGATCGGCACGGTCTCGTGCAGCGGGATCCGGAAGCCGACGGCCTTCTCGGTGCAGCCGAAGCAGGGGTGACCCACGCCGATCGGCCACGCGTCCACGTCGCCGAAGCGCATGGTCGAGCAGCTCGCCTTGGTCGCCGGGCCCTTGCAGCCGAGTTTGTAGAGGCAGTAGCCCTGACGGTGACCTTCGTCACCGAACTGCTGCGCGAAACGACCGGCGTCGAAATGCGGGCGGCGCGGGCAATCCTCGTGAATGGTGCGCGCGTACGCGAACAGCGGGCGGCCCTTGTCGTCGAGCGCCGGCAGCGTGCCGAACGTGACGAACTGCAGCACCGTGCCGAGGAAGATGTAGGGATTCGCCGGGCAGCCGGGGAGCGTCACGACCTTCTTGTCCGTGAGCACCATGGGCGCGCCGGTGGCGCCGGTCGGGTTCGGATCGGCCGACGGCACGCCGCCCCACGAGGCGCACGAGCCGAGCGCGATGATCGCGGCCGCGTTCTCGGAGCACTTCTTCGCCAGCTCGAGCGCGGTCTTGTTGCCGATCTTGCAGTAGATCCCGCCGTCCTTCGTGGGGATCGCGCCTTCGATCACGAGCACGTACTTGCCCGCGTTCGCCTTCATCGCGGACTCGAGCGCGGCCTCGGCCTGATGCCCGGCCGCGGCGAACAGCGTCTCGTGATAGTCCAAAGAAACGAGATCGAGGATGAGGTCCTCGATCTCGGGGTGATGCGAACGCAGCAGGGATTCGGTGCAGCCCGTGCATTCCTGGAAGTGCAACCAGATGACGGAAGGCTTCAGGCCCTTGCTCGCGGCTTGCACGATCTTCGGCACCATCGTGCCGGAGACACCCACCGCCGCGGCGGCCATCGTGACGATCTTGAGGAAGTCGCGGCGCTGAAGCGTCCGTGCGTAGCCGTACCGCTGCGCGGCGTGAAGTCCGTGGTCATGGCACTGCCTCCATGAGCCCGCGGCCGTCCCCAACAAGCGAACGCGGATCGTGCTGCCTGCTGCACAGGCACGTGCCCACGCCGGCGTCCTCACGGGACGGTCGCCGTGAAATGCACGCGCACTCTCGGTTGACGACGTCGAGACGGTAGACAAGAAATTGTGTGTTCCGATATGGGCCAAAAAGGCGGCATGCTTGACGGCAACGTTGGGGGGGAATCCGCGTTTTGCCCGAAGGGAGGTCCCGCCCCCGGCCCGCCCCGCCTCCCCCCCCGGGCCCTCCCGCCGCGCCTTCGCCGGCCCGCCGGCCCCCGCCCTCCCCCCGCCGCCCCGCGCCCGGCGCCCCTCCGACGCCCCGCGGCCACGGCGGTCCCGGAGCTCGCACCCGAACCGCACCCGGGGAACGGAATCAGGGACGACCCCCGGGGTCTCCCGGACGGCCCCACGGGGGCCCCACGCCCCCGGCGACGGCGGGGGACGCGACCGACGCCGGCGCCGCGTCCCCCCTCCCCGGCCCGACCGGGGCGCCCACCAGCGCGCCGCGCGGACTCGCCACCCCGGCGGGGTCGGGGGCAGGGGGGGCGTCCAGCCCCCGGACGGCCACCTCGCCGTCCCGAGCCGGGAGGGGGCAACGAGACCGCTGTCGGCGCCGGGGCCCCCGCTCGGCCCCGGGACGACGGGGGCCAACGCACGGCGGGGTGTCCCGCAGCAACAACCCCCGGGACCGACGGCCCCGACCAGGCGGGAACAGGGGGGCCCGGGACCAGACAGCAACACCGGGCAATGAGGCGTGGCCCGAAGGCCGCTCCCTTTAAGGGGCGGGGGGGGGGGGGGGGGGGGGGGGGGGGGGGGGGGGGGGGGGGGGGGGGGGGGGGGGGGGGGGGGGGGGCGGGGGGGGGGGGGGGGGGGGGGGGGGGGGGGGGGGGGGGGGGGGGGGGGGGGGGGGGGGGGGGGGGGGGGGGGGGGGGGGGGGGGGGGGGGGGGGGGGGGGGGGGGGGGGGGGGGGGGGGGGGGGGGGGGGGGGGGGGGGGGGGGGGGGGGGGGGGGGGGGGGGGGGGGGGGGGGGGGGGGGGGGGGGGGGGGGGGGCCGCGACGACCGATCGGACTGCGGCGGGAGTCAGGCGATCTCCGCACGACGCCCGGCTCCGACGGAGACCTCCTGGGCGCGGACTCGCTCAACGCAGTCGGGGGGGGGGGGGGGCGGGGCCCCCGCCCCCGGGGGGGGGGGGGGCCCCCCCGGCGGCCCCCGCGCCCGCGGCGGGGCCCGCGCGCCGCCGCCCCCCCGGCGGCCCGGGCCCCCCCGGGGCCGGGGGGCCCCGCCGCCGGGGGCACCGGGGGGGGGGCGGGGGGGGGGGGGGGGGCGGCCGGGGGGGGGGGGGGGGGGGGGGGCCCCGGGGGGGGGGGGGCCGGGGGGCGGGGGGGGGCCGGGGGGGGGGGGGGCGGGCCCCCCCGGGGGGGGGGGGCCCCGGGGGGGGCCCGGGGGGGGGGGGGGCCCACCGGGGGGGGGGGGGGGGGGTCGCGGGGGGGGCGGGGGGCCCGGGCCGGGGGGGGGGGGGGGGGGCCGCGGGGGGGGGGGGGGGGGGGGGGGGGGGGGGGGCCGCCCGGGGGGGGGGGGGGGGGGGGGGGGGGGGGGCGGGGGGGGGGGGGGATCCGGCGGGGGGGGGGGGGGGGGGGGGGGGGGGGGGGGGCCTGGGGGGGGGGGGGGGGGGCCGGGGGGGGGGGGGGGGGGGGGGGGGGGGGGGGGGGGGGGGGGGGGGGGGGGGGGGGGGGGGGGGGGGGGGGGGGGGGGGGGGGGGGGGGGGGGGGGGGGGGGGGGGGGGGGGGGGGGGGGGGGGGCGGGGGGGGGGGGGGGGGGGCGGGGGGGGGGGTGGGGGGGTTTCGGGGGGGGTTTACGGGGGGGGGGGGGCGCGATGCAGCGGAGCGTGCGCGTGGCGGTCGTGGAGTAGCGCACTCGCGCGAGCCAACAAGAACGCGGCGGCGATGATCTTCCATCGCCGCCGCGTTTCGTTCGAGGCCGGATCAGGCCTTCAGCTTCTTCATGTCGATGACGAAGCGGTACTTCACGTCGCTCTTGAGCATCCGCTCGTACGCCTTGTTCACGTACGACGGCGCGATCAGCTCGATGTCGGACACGATGCCGTGCTCGGCGCAGAAGTCGAGCATCTCCTGCGTCTCGCGGATGCCGCCGATGAGCGAACCCGTGAGGTGCTTGCGTCCGAAGATCAGGTTCGACGCGACGACGGGGTGCGGATCCTGCGGTGCGCCGACCAGCGTCATCGTGCCGCCGCGCTTGAGCAGCTGCAGGTACGCGTTCAGGTCGTGCACGGCCGAGACCGTGTCGAGGATGAAGTCGAACGTGCCGAGGTGCTTCGCCATCTCGGCGGCGTCGGTCGAGACCACGACCTCCTTGGCGCCGAGCTTGATCGCCGACTCACGCTTGCCGCCCGTGGTCGTGAACACGACGACGTGCGCGCCCATCGCGGCCGCGAACTTCACGCCCATGTGCCCGAGACCGCCGAGTCCCACGACGCCGACCTTCTGGCCCGGGCGCAGGTTCGCGCGCTTGAGCGGCGAGTAGGTGGTGATGCCGGCGCAGAGCAGGGGAGCGGCCGCGGCCGGATCGAGTTCGGCCGAGAGCTTCAGCACGAACGCCTCGTCCACGACGATGCTCTCGGAGTAGCCGCCGTACGTGACACCGCCGACGTGCTTGTCCGGCGCGTTGTACGTGAACACGGCGGGCGCGGCGCAGAACTGCTCGAGTCCTTCACGGCAGGCGTCGCACGTGCGGCACGAGTCCACCATGCAGCCGACGGCGGCCATGTCACCGACGCGGAACTTGCTCACCGAAGAGCCCACGTGCGTCACGCGGCCGACCATCTCGTGGCCGGGCACGCACGGATAGACCGTCGGGCCGGTGTTGTTCCACTCGTCGCGCGCCTGGTGCAGGTCGGAGTGGCAGATACCGCAGAAGAGGATCTCGATGCGCACGTCGGTGGGCAGCGGCTCACGGCGGCGGATCGTGGTGGTGGCGAAAGGTTCCTTGGCGCTCGGGACGGCGAGAGCGCGGGCTTCGTAGGTCGGGGCGGCCGCGGCGGTCGCCGGGTTCGCCTGGGTGTTTTCGGACATGGGTGCACCTCCTCTCGGGTACGAACCGCACCGTAGTCCACGCGGGCCCCAGCGTCATGGAAACGGGCCGCCCGAAGGTGAAGGGCGCGCGCCGCGGAGCTTCCCGAAAGCCGAGTTGGCGTGTGATTCCCGCGACGTTCGGGACTCCTCGAGTTACGAGAACCCATTCCCGGCCGCTCCCGCGGTATCCGGGCCGTCACCTCACGGAGCCCCCTACATGCGCCGCCTGCTCGCCCTGCTGTCCTTCCTGCTCTTCGCCACCGTGGCCCACGCGCAGTGCCCCAACCTCTACGCCGGCGGGTTCGGCACGCCCGGAACCGGCGTCGGGGAGTTCAACAGCCCGCAGCGCATCACCACCGACCGCTCGTGCAACCGCTACGTCGTGGATACCGGCAATCACCGAATCCAGAAGTTCGCCGCCAGCGGCGCGTGGGTCGCCTCGTTCGGCACGCTCGGCTCGGCGTTCGGCCAGTTCAACAACCCGCGCGGCGCCGCGGTGGATTCACTCGGCAACATCTACGTGGTGGACACGAACAACAATCGCATCCAGAAGTTCAACTCCGCGTTCGTGTGGCAGTGGTCCACCGGAACGCTCGGCGCCGGCGCCGGCCAGTTGAACGGCGCGCAGGGCATCGCGGTCGATCCGACGGGCACGTATCTCTACGTCGCCGAGTACACGAACAACCGCATTTCGAAGTTCACGACCGGCGGGCTGTACGTCTCGTCGTGGGCCTCGACGAGCGTGACGGACGTCGCCGTGGACGTCGCGGGCAACGTGTACGCCACGTCGTTCACGCTCAACCGCGTCACCAAGTACGGCAGCACGGGCACGGTGCTGACGTTCTGGGGTTCGGCCGGCACGGGTAACGGCCAGCTCAGCCAGCCGCAGGGTGTCGCGGTGGATCGCTACGGCAACGTGTTCGTCGCCGATGCCGGGAACAAACGCGTCGAGCGGTTCAGCACGACGGGAACCTTCGGCGCGACGTTCGGCTCTTCCGGCACGGGCACCGGGCAGTTCTCCGACCTGTTCGGCCTTGCCGTGGACACGACCGGCACGATCCTCGTGCCCGACCCGGCAGCCAACCGCGTGAGCAACTGGGCCGCCGTGCCGGTCTCGATCAAACTCTCCAGCACGCCGAACCCCGTTGTGCACGGCGTCGAATGGACGCTGGACGCGCGCGTCGCGCCCAGCTCGAGCAAGGGAAACGTGCACTTCCGGATCGGCCAGACGGTGGACGGAACCGCGGCGATCGCGTCGGGCGTCGCGACCGTCCACAAGCTGAACAACGTGACGGCAGGCAACTACGACTACATCGCGCAGTACGACGGCAGCGCGTTCTGCGGCGGCGCCATGACGGCGTCCTACATGCACGTCGTGTCCAAGGCAACGCTGTCGCTCGCGCTCACCGCGTCTCTCTACCCCGTCGGCGTCGACCAGAGCACGACGTTTCGAGCGAGCGTGAACGCGCACTCTGGCCTCCTCGCGACCGGGACCATCCAGTTCGCGGTGAACGGCGTCCCGCAGGGCGCGCCCGTGTCGCTCGTGAACGAGGTCGCGTCGACTTCGATCGTCCGCGCCGTGAGCGGCAACTGCGTCGTGACGGCGACCTACTCCGGGGACACCAACTACCTCGCCGGCGCCGCGCAGCAGTTCAACCTATCGGTGCTCGCGCGGCAGACCATGCCCACGCTCGTCCAGGCGGTCGGGGGTGGAGGTTCCCTGCCGGGCCAGCTCGGCACCGTGAAGTCGCTCGCGTTCGACGCCGACGACAATCTTTACGCGGCGGACACCTACTACAACATCGTGCATGAGTTCCGGCGCAATGGTTCCTTCCTGCGGCGATTCTCGACTTCGGACCTCTTCCTGAGCGGCATCGCCGTGGATGCATCCGGGAACCTGTTCGTCGGACACATGTGGCTGCCCATCAAGAAATACTCACCCACGGGCGAAGTGCTCGCGACGTGGACGGGGACGGACGGATTGTACCCGGGCATGGACGCCATCGCCGTGGGGCAGGACGGCAATGTCTTCATCGTCGATTCACAGAACTCGAAGGTGGACGAATACTCCAGCAGCGGCGTCTTCGTCGGCGCGCTGTTCGCGTCCGGCGGCGGGGCCGGTACGGTCAGCCAGCCGACTGGCATAGCCATCAACTCGTCGAACAATCGCTACGTGAGCGATCGCTCGGGGCGCGTCCTGCACGTCGGGCCTTCAGGTGCGATTCCGGGCGAATGGGCTTGCCCGGGACATGTCGCCGGCATCGCCGTGGACCACTGGGACGATGTCTGGGTTTCGCTCTACAACGAAAAGAAGATCCAGAAGTTCTCGTACTGGGGCGCGCTCTTGGGCGAAATCTCCACACCCTCGGAGCCGGCCGGCCTGTCGTTCGACGGCAGCGGCGCGCTGTACGTCGCGATGCCGGTCGATCACGTGATCCGCAAGTACGTCATGGCGCAGATCGTCACCTCCGTGAAGGACGTGCCCAACGACCAGGGGCGCGCCGTGCGCCTGCGCTTCACGAACCACGGCAGCGACGTCAGCTGGGCGACGCACCCCATCCAGTCCTATCAGGTGTATCGCCAGATCCCCGCGACGCCGGGGGTGGCGCGGCCCGAACGTGCCGGCATTGCGGCGCCCAACGGTACGTCGCTGCTCGGCTGGGATTACGTGCTCACGATGCCCGCGACGGCAGACTCCGTGTATCAGGTCGTCGTGCCCACGCTCGCCGACTCGAGCGGTGTGGGAGCGGGGACGACGACGTTCCTCGTGCGCGCGGTCACGGACCTGCCCTCGATGTACTACGACTCCGCGCCCGCGACCGGCTGGTCGGTCGACAACCTCGCGCCCGCGATGCCGGTGCCGTTCACGGCCGCGTACACGGGCGGCGGGACACACCTGCACTGGTCGCGTTGCGACGCCGCGGACTTCTGGCACTACAAGCTCTATCGCGGCGCATCGCCCGCGTTCGTGCCGGGGCCGGGCAACGTGATCGCGGCGCCGAACGACACGGGCTATGTCGACACCGGCGCGGCGGGCGCGTACTACAAGCTCACGGCGGTGGACGTGAACGGCAACGAATCGCCCGCGGCGCTCGTGTCGCCCACGAGCACGACGGACGTCGGTGACGGAAGCCACGCGGCGCTCGCGTTCGCGCTGGATCGTGTGAGCCCCAACCCGTCGCGCGGCGGAGCGATTCGCGTCCAGTGTTCGCTCGCGCTCGCCGATCGCGCCACGCTCGAACTGCTCGACGTGGCGGGCCGCGTGGTCGCGTCGCGTGAAGTCGCGGGAGCGGGCCCGCACGCGGTCGAGCTGTCGCAGGGCCGGCGCCTGGCGCCCGGGCTCTACCTGCTGCGGCTCGCGCAGGGCGCGCAGTCGCGCACGCAGCGGGTGGTCGTCATCGACTGATCGGGAGCGGGAGAGAAGCGAGCGAAGAAACACGATCGCCCGGTGCGCAGGCAGGCGCGCCGGGCGATTCGTCGTGGTGTCGAGGAGGGCTCAGCCCGCGTACTGCTCGTCGCTCACCTGCTCGAGCCAGTCCACGGTCTTGCCGTCGAGCGCTTCGTGCAGCGCGACGTGCGTCATCGCGGTCGTGGGCGACGCGCCGTGCCAGTGCTTCTCGCCGGGCGCGAACGTGACCACGTCGCCGGGACGCAGTTCTTCGATCGGCCCGCCCCAGGACTGCGCACGCCCGAAGCCCGCGGTCACGATCAGCGTCTGGCCGAGCGGATGCGTGTGCCACGCGGTGCGTGCGCCCGGCTCGAACGTGACGCTCGCGGCGTTCACGCGCGAAGGCTCCTTCGCCTGCAGCAGCGGATCGATCCGCACGGTCCCGGTGAAGTAGTCCGCAGGTCCCTTGCCGGAGGGCTGGGTGCCGTTTCGCTTGAGATCCATGTGCGTGTCTCCGTGGGCGGGTCGTTCGGCGGTCTCGAGGAGAACTCTTGCAGCGCGTCCGGGCCGGAGACTAGCCTTTCTCACGCACGATGTCGGTGACCCGTGCGAATCGGAGGCCCCTCATGCAGCGTGCTCGTTCGATCGGCGCCCGCGCCGTGGCCATGGCCTGCTTCGCGTGCCTCACCGCGGGCGTCGCACCCGCGCTCGCCGCCAGTGCGATGCAGGGCGTCTGGGAAGCGCAGGCGATGGCATCCGGACCCGGTGCGCCGTGGTGGGAACGCTCGCGCGCGGTCGTCGCTTCCGACGGGAGCTTCACGGGATTCGCGAACAGCAGCGGCGGGGACGCGGACACGGTCCACAGCCGCTTCGATCTCTCGTCCACCGGCATCCTGACGCTCGAAGGACTGGGTGGCTTCCGCGGTGCGCTCGACGTGGGAAACACCGTCTTCGCGGGAACCGGCACCTGGGACAGTGGCGCTCCCGGAACCACGGAGCTGCGCGTCGGACTCCGCATGGCCCCTTCCTACGCACTCGCGGATCTCGCGGGCGAGTGGGAGCTGAACATCCTCGCTTCCGGACCCGGCGCGCCGTGGTGGGAGCGCGGTCACGTCTCGATCGCGGCCGACGGGCACTTCAACGGCGCGCTCACCGAGAACTCCGGAGCCACGGATGCCGTGAGCGGTACGTTCGGGCTCTCGAGCGCGGGCGTGCTCACGTTCCGGCTCGGGCAACGCGCGCGGCGTGCTCGACGAAGACCACAGCGTGCTCGTCATGACGAGCACGTGGACCGGATTCGCCGCGGGCACCACGGACCTTTCGGTGGGCGTGAAGATGGCGAACAGCTACACGCTCGCGGACCTCGTGGGAGCGTGGGAGGTCTACGGACTCGCGACCGGCCCGGGCGCTCCGCGCTGGAGCCGCAACCACGTGCTCGTCCGGCCCGACGGATCGTTCGTGAGCGACGACCTCGAGAGCGACGGCACGACCGACCATTCGACCGGCACGCTGAGCATCACTCCCTCGGGAATCCTCGCGCGCGCGGGTGCGCCGAACGCACGTGGCGCGCTCGACGCCGGCAAGTCGGTCATGGTGTGGACGGACACCTGGACCAGCGAAGCGCCGGGCACCACGGTGCTCGAGATCGCGGTCAAGACGAGCGCGACCACCGCGAGCGTGTCGGGGAACCAACTGGCGCCCCTCACGATCGCACTCGCTCGAGCAAACCCGGCGGGCGGGGGAGCGCTGCGCGTGCGCTTCAGCCTTCCGGACGCATCGCCCGCGTGGCTCGACCTGCTCGACGTGCACGGGCGACGACTCGCGACCGAAAGGGTCGAATCCGTCGGCACCGGCGAGCAGTTTCGCGACCTCGGGGCCGGGCGATCGCTCTCCCCGGGGCTCTATTTCGCTCGCCTCAGGCAGGGCGCGCGCTCGGCGGTGACTCGAGCGGTCGTCCTCCGATGAAAGCGGCAACGCCAAAGTAGTCATTGCCCACTTCGTTCGACCACCGTACAATGTCGGCTCGGTGGTGAGGAGAGCGACACCAAGTGGCGCGAGCCACTGCCGCTCCTCTCCGCACACCCCGGCTCCCCCTCCGGACTCTGGCGCACCGACGCTTCAGCTTCTCCGCCGACGCGGAGCACTCTCGGTGCGGGGCCCTCGACTCGAACGCCCCGCTCGCCGTGCGTCGCCTCGTGCTTCCGTTTCCGACCTTCGGAACAGCCTCCAGGAAGCGGAGAAGGGCTCTCGAGAGAAGGTGGGTCCCACATGAATCGATCGCTTCGGATGTTCGCTGCTTCGCTGTGCCTGATGGGCGCCGTGCTGACCACGACGACCGTTTCCGCCGCGAACCTGCTCACGAACGGTGACTTCGAAACCGGCACGCTCGCCCCGTGGGCGGGTGTCGGCGGGCTCGGCGTGAACTCGACCATCATCATCCAGTCGCCGGCCAATGGTCCGACGCTGCCGGGCACGTACAGCGCGTTTCTCGACAACCGCGCCGAGGCCAACGGCCTCACGATGGCGCAGACGACTGCTCTCGGAACCGCGGTCCCGGGCACGGTCTTCTACTCGTACGACCTCAAGCTCGGCACCGCGCAGAACGGCGGCGTGTTCTTCGTGGAGATCTTCGCGCAGAACGCCGTCGGCGCCGTGATCGGCAACGCGGGCCTGCAGGGCAACTACACGCCGGCCGGCTGGACGCATTTCAGCGGCTCGTTCGTCGCTCCTGCGAACACCGATCACCTCACGATCCAGTTCGAAGCGCCGACCGGCGCGGTCAACGGCAGCATCTCCTCGATGTCGGTGGACAACGTGAACCTGAACCAGGGCGCGCTGACTTCGGCCAGCAATACGACCTGGGGCCGCATCAAGGGTCTCTACCGCTAGTCAGCGGGCGTCGCTCGCAGTTCCGATCGAAACGCAAGCACGACACGGCCATCTTCGCGAGAAGGTGGTCGTTTCGTCTTTTGCGCTGGCCCTCTCATTCCTCCGCGGGCATCATGCGCGCTTCGTCGACGCACCGACCACCTGATCTCGCACCGAAGAGGCCCCCCGATGATGAGGCGACTCGCGCTGTCACTGCTTCCGCTGTTGTGTGCCGCACTCTCGAGCTGCGGCGGCAGCGGTGGCTCCACGGCGCCGACGCCCACGCCCGCAGGTTGGTCGCGCGCCTCCACGGGCCTGCCCGGAGGCGGGATCTGCTCCGCGATCGTCACCAGCGGCAGCTCGCTGTTGGCCGGCACGCGGTACGCCGGCATCTATCGCTCGACTGACGGCGGTCTCAACTGGAGCGTCATGGCCTCGCAACCGGCGAACCAGGAGATCCGCGCGCTCGTGCTCTCCGGGACGACGGTGCTCGCGGGCACTTCGGGCGGCGTCTTTCGCTCGACGGACGGCGGGCAGAGTTGGACCGCAGCCACGACGCAGCCCGCGAACCTCACCGTGCTGTCCCTCGTCGTCAGCGGTTCGACGCAGCTCGCGGGAACCGCCAACGGTGTCTATCGCTCGGTCGACGCCGGCGTCACGTGGACCGCGGCCACCACACAGCCGACCAATCCCTCCGTGAACAGCATGACCGCGACGGGCACGGCGCTGCTGGCGGGGACGAACGACGGCGTGTTCCGATCCGTCAACGGCGGGCTCACGTGGACCGCAGCGAACACGCAGCCGACCAGCCCCATGGTTCATGCGTTCGCCGGCAGCGGCACGGCGCTCGTGGCCGGCACGATCGGCGGAGGGGTGTTCCGCTCGACCGACGACGGGCTCACCTGGAGCGCGGCGACGCTGCAGCCGACCGAACCGATCATCCTGTCGCTCTTCACCGCCACGAACGCGCTGCTCGCCGGAACGAGCGGGGGCGGAGTGTTCCGTTCCACCGACGGCGGCATCAACTGGGCGGCCGTCACGACCACGCCGGCCAATCCCTACATCTACACATTCGCGAGCGCCGGCAGCACGCTGCTCGCGGGAACGGGCGGCGGCATTTCCCGCTCCACGGACGGCGGGCTCAACTGGTCGTCGGCGACGACGCAGCCGACGAGCCAGAGCGTCTTCTGCTTCACCGCGAGCGACGCGACGGTACTCGTCGGGACCGCAGACGGGGTCTACCGCACCGCAAACTCCGGACTCACGTGGGGGCCGGCCGGAACGCTGCAGCCGAACCTGCAGATCTATTCCCTCACCGCCAACGGCGCGACGGTGATCGCGGGCACGTACGTGAACGGCGTACTGCGTTCGACCGACGGCGGGCTGCACTGGGCCGCGCCCACGACTCCGCCGACGAGCCCGACCATTCTCGCGCTCACGTACGTCGGGCAGACGGTCGTGGCGGGCGGATCGTCGGGCGGCGTGTTCCGCTCGATCGACCATGGCGTCCACTGGACCGCGGCGACGACGCAGCCGGCCAACGGGCACATCAGCGCGCTCGTCGCGATCGGCACCACGCTCGTGGCCGGCACGGCCAACGGCATCTCTCGCTCGACCGACGACGGCATCACGTGGACCGCGGCGACCACGCAGCCGACGAGCCCGAGCATCAACTCCTTGGCCGTCCTCGGGACGACGATCGTGGCCGGAACGAGCGGCGGCGGTGTGTTCCGCTCGACCGACGGGGGCCTTCACTGGAGCGCGGCCTCGGTGCAGCCCTCTGAGCTCTTCGTGAACTCCGTGACCAGCAGCGGTACGGCATTCGTGGCCGGCACCGAAGACGGGATCTTCCGTTCGCTCGACGACGGCGTCACCTGGAGCAAGGACTCGACGCAGCCGACGGACCCGGCGATCGGGGCGGTCTTCGGCACCGGCAGCTCGCTCTACGCTGGCACGACCTCGTCCGGAGTGTGGCGCTACACGCCCTGACCCGGGGGCAGCTGTCGCTGCCGTGCGGTTTCCGGGCACTCCGGCGTTGATGGGGTGTGAGGCTCCGCGCCGACCTTCGGCGACGAGGTGAGCCTGCGTTCCCCACGTGTCGGAGGCTCGCGATGTTGGGTCATCGGGCTTCGAAGTCCCGCGCTACCGTATCGCTGTTCGTGCTCGTCGCCGCGTTCCCGGCGGCGCTCGTCGTCCACACCGCGACCGCCGCGCCCATCGGCCACGGTTATGTGGTCACGACCTACGACTCGCTGCCGGATCCGATGGCGTTGTCCTTCGGAACCGATGGCTCGCTCTACGTGGGCCGCGACAACTCCGGCAGCGGCGGCGGCAACGCCGACACCGTGCGCATCCACAGGATCGCGCCGGGCGGTGGCTCGCACATTCAGTACGGTGCGGCTCCGACCGCGGACCCCGACGCGGTCATCTTCGACGCCACTGGTGCGTACAGCGGCGTCGCCGGTTCGGTGATCGTCGGCGGACGCCCTGCGGCCTCGGCGAGCGGAGTGATCAGCGCCATTCGCCCGAACCAGAGCGTCGTGACGCTCGCCGGACCGAGCGCGGGGTTCGTGAACCCGTCGGACTTCGCGATCGACAACGCGGGCCGGATGTTGTTCACCGACTTCGAGGGCACCGGTGCCGTGCAGCAGCTCAGCGGCGGTACGAACAGTCCGTTCTTCTCGCCGGGCACCTCGTACCGCGACATTTCCGTTCATCCGACCACGGGCGACGTCTACCTGCGCAACACGACCGCGAACACGATCCGCAAGTACAGCTCGACGGGCACGTTCATCGCCACGGTGGTCTCGGGCATCACGGGCTCCGCGATGGCGATCGGCACGGGCAGCAGCACGTGGGGCACGACGCTCTACGTGGGCAACGGCACGCGCATCCTGCGACTCAACAGCGCGAGCTCGCGCGACACGATCGCGAGCAACTTCGTGAGCATCTCGAACATCGAGTTCGGTCCCGGCGACGCCCTCTACGTGAGCGACTTCGGGGCGGACAAGGTGTACCGCATCCAGCTCTCCACGGCGGCGGTCGAGCCGGTCTCGCGTGCGAGCGCCATCCGCCTGGCGATCGCCGGCGCACAGCCGTCGAGCGGCGCCACGCGCCTTCGGCTCACGGTGCCGCGGACGAGCGAGGTGAGCGTGCGCGTGTTCGACGTGAACGGCCGCGAAGTCGCCACCCTGTGGGACGGCGTCGCATCGGCGGGCGAGCACGAAGTGTCCTGGAGCGGGCGTGATGCCGGCGGCCGCGCGAGCGCACCGGGCGTGTACCTCGCGCGCGCGATCTCGACGGACGGCGTGGCCACGACTCGCATCGTGCGCATCCGATAGCGCGCGGGACTCACGGCATCACGAAGAAGCGCTCCGACGAGAAGCTGACGCCGGGGCGCTTCTTCATTCGAATCCCGACGGGACGCCCTATTCCATGCGGACGAGACGGCGTACGATGTCGCGACCATCGGCGCGCAGGCGGATGAAGAACACACCATTGCCGACCGCATGCCCGGCATCGTCGTCACCCGCCCAGTGCGCCTGCTGCGCGCGGGTTGCGCCCCCCTCACCAGCGTACGAACGAGCCGTCCGTCCACCGAGAACACCTCGAGCCGCGCTTCGCCGGGACGAGCCAACGACCACGCCACGCGAGCCGAACCGCGCGCGGGGTTCGGGGACGGAGGCGCGAGATCCAGACGCGGTCCCTCTGCGCCAACTCCCACGGCCGGACCACGGATCGTCATGAAGACCTGCGTCACCGTATTCGCGGGAGCGAATGCCGAAGCGACGCGCACACGCACCGAAACGGGCCCTGGCGCTGCGGTGTCCGGAACAGTGAAGGTCGCGTACAGCGGTCCCGAGCCACCCGGGGAAACCTGCCCACCGTAGGACGGCTCGGCCGGCCAGTTGCGTGTCGTCGCCTCCGCACGGGCGCCGTAATTCCAGGAGAAGTACGAATCGTAGTTCTGGACCGTGCCGTCGAGTACGACTTGCTCACCCGGCGACACTTCCACGGGGGGCGCCACGCTCAGCTGAGCGAGAAGCGAGTGACTGACCAACCCGAGATAGACGTCGGGGTCGCCGTTTCGCACGTCCGTCCACGTCACGGCCATGTTCCAACCATCGGTGGCGATCCGCGTGTGAAGCCCGGCAGCGTACCGGCGGGAGTCCGTCGTCAGCTGCGCACGCGCCCAGTCCGAAGGCGAGGCGGAAATCGTCACGGGTACCGACCAGCTCAAGCCGCCATCCACCGAACGGGCCATCCTCTGTTCGACGCGATCTTCCCCGGCGCTCCGCCAGTCGTACCAGGATGCGTGGGGTACCCCGTCAGGTTGCCGCACATCGCCAAGCCCCTCTCGGGCCCGACACCCGCGAACGTGGAACTCAGGTTGACGGCCGGGTTGCGCGGAAGGTGACCGCTGCCAGACGAGATCCGCAGATCCCGAGATCCGCTGCTGGAGGTGGGCGCCGTCTGGTCCCCACTCGATACGAAATGGGCGCGGTGCCCAGAAGCCGCACGACTCGCAGCCGGTAGATGCCCGACGTCGGAGCGACGAACAGGAAGGGTTGCGACTGGATCGAACTGCCGGCGAGTTGGGAAACCCCATCGGGTCCGAACCAACTCCATTCGACGATGGCTCCGACGGTCACCGAATCCGTCCATGTGGGGACCATCTGTCCGCTCCAGAGCGTCAGGGCGAACCAGTCGGTATCCACCGGCGCCGAGGTGGCGAGCGTGCCACGGAGGATCAGGCCGACCATGGGAACGCTGGTGGCCGACGCGAACGTGCCGTTGGGTTCCAGTTCCGGCCACGACGCGGTCGTGGTCGTCACCGGGAAGTCCGCGGCAGGCGCCGCGGCGGTGGACGCGGTCCCCACGATCAAAGCGCGACCGGGCCCGACTGGATCGGGGTTCGCCGCGGTGGCCGCCCCGATGGAACGAGGGTGCCGTGGGGCCGAACCACGCGTGAACAACCCGCCCGGCGAGGTCTCGGCGGGGAGGAGCCCTCCACTGGGCAGCACCTCTCTCGGAGACGGGTTCGAAACCGCTTCCGCCAGCTGCTCCCATCACCCAGGGTCACTGTCGGTCGCACCGTATTGGACACCGCAACTGCCACCCGTCGTGGAGTCGTTTCCAACAGGAATGGGTTCACCCCAGGTCGCTCCTCCGTCGTCGGACTGGCGCATCCAGTAGCTGATCGAAGTGTTCGACACGAACGACGTGGGATGCAGCATCGTGATCCGGTTCGAAGCGCGGAACGAGTCCATGGCGAGGACTCCGAGGAACAAGATGCTCGCGCTGGGGCGGGGTGTACCACGCTGGGCGATTCCCAGACGCGTCGGGCTCGTCAGGCGTCGCGCGCCACCGCGTACACGCGAGGGTCGCGACGCTGCGCAGCAGCAACGCACACCGTGCCGCCCGAGACGTCTCCCGCGTTCAGCGGATCTGCGTCCTGATGCAGGTCACCCGCGGGAGCCGGCAGCGGGAGCGCAGGGAACCCGCGGAGCGGCCTGATAGCCGTGTCGCCTGCCGGGCTCCCGTCCGCCAGACGGTCACGATCGCTCCTGGGCCCCAGCCGTCGGCGCGTTCACGAACATGATTGGGCGGTACTCGGCGATCCCGCGGGGCTCCGAATCGCTCGTTGACGAGATAGTCGGCGCGAGCACGCCGCGGCGAGCAGCAACACTCAGCCGCGGGGTCCAGGACATGGCGGCCTCGATGGCGCCCGGGGAGTGCGCCGAAGTGGTAAGGGGCCCGAGGGCGGTTGCGACGGCCTCGGGAGGGTTCGCTGCCCATCTCTATGAGCCGGCCCGGATTCGTCACGGGAGTTCGCACAGCGTTCGGCCGACGCGGCCGGGGATCCGAAAGGCTCCCGCTTGCCCACGGTTGCTGACGCCGGGGCGCTTCTTCTTTATGTTCGCGTCGCGAAGCTCCCGATGCAGGCACCCTCAAGCGTGGAGAGCCACCATGAAGAAGTCCGAAGTGATCGGTTCGCCGTCGGCGATGATCGACGGCCGCATCGCCGAGTTGAACGACTGGCGCGGCGACACGCTCGCGAAGGTGCGCGCCGTGATCCGCAAAGCGGACCCGGCGATCGTCGAGGAATGGAAGTGGAACGTCCCCGTGTGGTCCTGCGACGGGATCCTGTGCACGGGCGAGACGTACAAGGCCGCGGTGAAGCTCACGTTCGCGAAGGGCGCCTCGCTCGAAGATCCGAAGGGGCTCTTCAACTCGAGCCTCGAAGGCGCCACGCGCCGCGCGCTCGACCTGCACGAGGGCGACAAGCTCGACGGTCCCGGACTCACGGCGCTCGTTCGCGAAGCGGTGGCGCTGAATCGGGCGGGGAAGAGCGCGACGAAACCGCCGAAGGGGAAGCCGACCGCGAAGAAGCCCACGGGCAAGAAGAAGAAGGCGTAGCCCGCGGCCCGCACCGCCAAATGCCCGTTCCCCGTGAGCGGTCGATTCGCTAGTGTGCGCGCCGTGCCGCTCACTCCATCCTCACGCCTCGGTCCCTACGAAATCCTCGCGCCGCTCGGTTCCGGCGGTATGGGCGACGTGTATCGCGCACGCGACACGCGGCTCGGCCGCGAGGTCGCGATCAAGACGCTGCCCACCGACGTCGCCGCCGATCCCGAGCGCCGCGCGCGGTTCGAAACCGAAGCGCGCGCCGTCGCCGCGCTCTCGCACCCGAACATCCTCGCCATTCACGACGTGGGCGAGGAGGGCGGCGTCACGTTCACGGTCGCCGAGTTGGTCGAAGGGCAAACGCTCCGCGAACGCCTCGCCGACGGGCCGCTCGCGAGCGCACGCGCCGCCTCGCTCGCGGCGCAGATCGCGCAGGGCCTGGCCGCCGCGCACGACCGCGGCATCGTCCATCGAGACCTGAAGCCCGAGAACGTCATGATCACGCCCGACGGCCGCGCGAAGATCCTCGACTTCGGTCTCGCGCGGCGCGACGAAGCGGTCACGACGAGCTCGCGCTCGCTCGCGCCCACGGTCGCGGCCTCGACCCAGCCCGGCACCGTGATGGGCACGGTCGGCTACATGGCGCCCGAACAGGTGCGCGGCCAGGTGGTCGACGCGCGCGCCGATCTGTTCGCGCTCGGCATCGTGCTGTACGAAATGCTCGCCGGCCGCGCGCCGTTCCTGCGCGAGTCCGCGGCGGACACCATGAGCGCGATCCTGCGCGAGGATCCCGCGCCGCTCTCGCTCGCCGCGCCCGAGACGCCGCCCGCGCTGCAGCGCATCGTCGAACGCTGTCTCGAGAAGCAGCCCGCCGCGCGCTTCCGCACCGCGGCCGACCTCGCGTTCGCGCTCGAGTCGCTCGCGCACGGCAGTTCGAGCGGCGCGCAGACGGCGATCGAGTCGCGCCCCGCGTCACCGCGTTTCCAGCGCCTCACGTACCGCAACGGCCACATCAGCGCCGCGCGCTTCACGCCCGACGGCGCGTCGGTCGTCTTCGGCGCGACGTGGGACGGAAGGCCGTTCGAAGTTTTCACGTCGCGCATCGGCAGCGCCGACTCGCGCGGGCTCGGCTTGCCCGCGGGCAGCCTGCTCGCGATGTCGGCGTCGGGGGAGATGGCGCTTTCGCTCGGCTTTCACCACCGCTCGTGGATGCAGCCGATCGGCACGCTCGCACGCGCGTCGCTCGCCGGCGGCGGCGTGCGGCCGCTGCAGAAGGACGTCGTCGCGGCGGACTGGTCGCCGGATGGAAAGTCCATGGCCGTGATCCGATTCCGCGGAAACGACTGCATGCTCGAATACCCGCCGGGCAAGGCGCTCTTCCAGACGGAAGGCTGGCTCAACCGCTGCCGAGTCTCGCCGGACGGCTCACGCGTGGCGTTCGCGAATCACGTGCGCTCGGGCGAAGGCGAGGCCGAGGTCTGCGTCGTCGATCGCGACGGCCACGTGAGCACGCTGCAGCGGGACATCATCAACCTGAGCGGCGTCGCCTGGTCGCCCCTCGGGCGACCGCGTGTGGTGCTCGGGGCTCGATCCCGCCAATCGTCACGGCATCTGGAGCGTCGGTCTCGACGGCGGCGTGCACGACGTGCTCATGACCGCGACGCGCATCTCGCTGCACGACCTGCGGCCGGACGGCCGCGCGCTCGTCAGCATGGACGAGCTGCGCACGAGCATCTCATTGAGCGACGGCGCGGATGCGCCGGAAGTGGATCTCGCCTGGTTCGACGGCTCGACGGCCTGCGGCTTCAGCGCGGACGGAGAACAGTTGCTGTTCACCGAAGTGGCCGAGGCCGAGAACCCGCACTACGCGAGCTACCTGCGTGGCGTGGACGGCTCGCCCGCGGTACGCCTCGGCGAAGGAATCGGGCTCGCAATCTCGGCCGACGGCGAATGGGTGCTCGCGGTCACGCACACCAGCCGGCGTGGCGCGGTGCTCTATCCGACGGGCTTCGGCGAGGCGCGCGAGCTCGAGTTCGAGGGAGCGGGCACGCTTCTCTGGGCGACGTTCGCTCCCGACGGCGCGCACCTCTTTCACGTGTCGCAGCGTTCCGGCGAACCGCCGGTGTTGTACCGCTCCACGCTCGAGGGCGGCGCTTCCGAGATGCTGTGGGACCAGCCGATGCGCTTCGAGCGTTTCATCGGTGCGCCGGTGTCGCCCGACGGCGAGCGGATCACGCTGCTGGGTCTGGACGGCAAGGCGTTCGAGCTGACCTGGCGCACGGGGGAGACGCGCCCGATTCCCGGCTTCGGCGTGAACGAGATCGCGGTCAGCTACGACACCACCGACGGCGCGCTCTTCGTCTGCAACGACGACCCGTTCGCGCGCGTGCTCGTGAAGCTCGACCTCACGACGGGGACGCGCACGCACTGGCGCGCGTTGCGCCTGCCGGATGCCCGCGGCGTGATCTACGTCGGTCCGCCGCGCATCGCCCCGAACGGCTCGCGCCTCGCGTACACGTACCTGCGGATGCTCAACAACCTCTACGTGGTCGAGGGGCTGGGAGAGTAGGGCGGCATCCGGCATGGCGCTGCGCGACAGCGCGTTGCGGCCACACGCTCACGCAGAGCAAGAGATGCGAGCGCCGTCTCGGGAACGCGCCACTCTTCTAATTGGGCCCGGCGGCTCGATCCGACTTGCCGGAACTGTTGCGGCAGTCGCGTATCTGGAGCGGCCGCCCGCCCACCTCTCCTGGCGAACAGCGATGCGCACCCCTGCGCGCCGCGAACCCGACGGAGGCGCTCCATGACCACCCGGTTCAAGCTCGAGGTGAATCTCGACAGCGAGAGCATCGCGAGCGTCGAGGACCTCGCGCGCGCACTGCACCAGGCCGCCGACCAGCTCCTGCACAAGTGCGGCAGCGACTGCGAGTTTTCGCCGAAGTGCACGAAGTGCTGGAGCGATCTGCCACTGGTCGATGCGCAGGGCACACGCATCGGGACGGGTACGATTCTCGTCGACTGACCTGCCCGACAGCTCCGACCTCTCTTCGGAACTGCGACGACCCGCAACGGAGTCATTCGCGCCCGAGCGCGCCCGTCCGATCTCCCCCCATCGGCAGGCCATGCGTCGGCATACCGAGAGGAAACCCCATGTCTTCGAGCCGCGTTCCGGCCGTCCTGCTGCCGGCGATGCTTCTTTGCCTCGCGCCCCTGCGCGCGTCCGCCGTGGTCACGGTGTACTTCAGGCCCGACCAGGTCGCCTCCCTCGTGAACGCGGGGGTCACGTCGGACGAGATCACGTGCAACGGCTATTCGTTCACGTACACGCGCGACAAGCTCTTCACCGGCGGCACCGGCACCGTGATCGGCCGTCCCGTGCGTGTGACGTGGCCCACGGGTATCGAGGCGCAGTACGTCACGACCGGACCGAATCCCAGCAAGGCGCAGATCACGGTGAAGCGCGTGGACGGCGCCGTGTTCGCGCTCACTTCGTTCACCGCGAAGCTGCTCGCGAACGCGGGAGCGGGGCGTGCGATCGAGATCGTACCGCTGCTCGGCGGGCAGGAGCTGCTCAACGATCCGCTGTCGTTCGACGTGTCCGGCAACTACGGCAACAGCTTCTCGTACGACACCTCGCCGAACCCGTGGGGTTCGACGGCCGCGCTGACCGGTTACGACGAATACCGCATCGGCCTCACGCTCGACTACGCGCTGACCGCGCTCACGCTCACCGACGTCTCGGCGCCGCTGGGCGTCGAACCCGGCCCGGCCGGCACGCGCGCGAACGGGCTGACGCTCGCGCCGAACCCGGCGGGCGGACCGGTGCGCATCGCGGACACCCGCGGCGCCGGCGCCGCTCACGAACGGCTCGCCGTCTACGCCGCGACCGGCGCGCGCGTGCGCTCGCTGCATTACGACGGCGCGGGCGCCGCGACATGGAACCTCGACGACGAGAGCGGCCGTCCGGTGGCCGCGGGCCTGTACTTCGTTCGTCGCGAAGGCTCGACACAGGCAGGCGACATCCGCCGCGTGGTCGTGATGCGCTGAGCGCTCGCCTCCTGCGGCGGTGCGGCGGCACCGGCCGCCGCGCGACGCGGGAAGTGCTACCGAGTCGGCACGCGCATGGGCTACCGTGCCGCGATGCCACTCACCACAGGCTCCCGACTCGGTCCCTACGAAATCGTCGCGCCCCTGGGCGCAGGCGGCATGGGCGAGGTGTACCGCGCACGCGACACGCGGCTCGGCCGCGAAGTCGCGGTCAAGGTGTTGCCCGCGCACCTGTCCACGCAGCCCGAAGTCCGCGCGCGCTTCGAGCGCGAGGCGAAGACCATCTCCGGGCTGCAGCACCCGCACATCTGCACGTTGTTCGACGTCGGCCACGAGGACGGCGTGGACTTCCTCGTCATGGAGCTGATCGAAGGCGAGACGCTCGCCGCGCGGCTCGGGCGTGGCGCGCTGCCTCCGGCGGACGTGCTCAAGTTCGGCGCACAGATCGCGGACGCGCTCGAGCGCGCGCATCGCGCGGGTGTCGTGCATCGCGACCTGAAGCCCGGCAACGTCATGCTCACGCGCGGCGGCGCCAAGCTCATGGACTTCGGGCTGGCGCGCGCGACCGGACTCGCCGCCGCCGGCTCGGGTTCGGCGAGCCTCGCGATGACGCACTCGCCGACCGTGGCCGCGCCGTTGACGACCGAAGGCACGATCATCGGCACGTTCCAGTACATGTCGCCCGAACAGCTCGAAGGGCAGGAGGCCGACGAACGCGCCGATCTCTGGGCGCTCGGCTGCGTGCTGTTCGAAATGGCCACGGGCCGCGCGGCATTCAGCGGTCGCAGCCAGGCGACGCTCATCTCGGCGATCATGACCAGCGAGCCGCCCGCGGTGTCGAGCCTCACGCCGCTCGCGCCGCCCGCGCTCGATCGCCTCGTGCGCACGTGCCTCACCAAGGATCGCGAGGAGCGCGCGCGATCGGCGCACGACGTGAAACTGCAGTTGGTCGGCATGCAGGAAGCGAGCACGCAGTCGGGTGTCGCGCCCGCCGTGGGCCGCTCGCGCCGGCCGTACCGCGCGAGCATGGCGTGGATCGTCGCGGCGGTGGCGACGGTCGTCGCGGTCGCGCTGGCGGTGTTGCTGTTCCAGAAGGGTGGGCGAGGTTCGCGCGATCTCGCGCACGTGCTGTTGCCGATCGATACCGGCCAGACGCCCAGCCGCTATCCGTCCTCGCTCGTCATCTCACCGGACGGTATGTCGGTGGCGTACGTCGCCGCGGACTCGGCTACCCGCGCGGTGTGGGTGCGGCGCTTCGATTCGCCGGTGCCGAAGAAGCTCTTCGCGCTCACCGAGTGGACCGGCCCCGCGGCGCCGATCAACTGGTCGCCCGACAGCCGGCAGCTCGTCGTCGGTGGAAACGTCGCCCATCTGTTCAAAGTTCCCGTGGACGGCGGCGCCCCGACGCCGCTGTGCGATGCGAACATGAACCGCGGCGCCACGTGGAGCCCGCGCGGAGTCATCGTGTTCGCGCTCGGCACGCAGACGGGCCTCTACAAGATCCCCGCCGCGGGCGGGACTCCGGTTCAGGTGACGTGGCCGGACACGGCGCGGCACGAGAGCGGGCATCGTTTTCCCTGCTTCCTTCCGGACGGCGTGCACTTCCTGTTCACGGTCCTGCCGCCGGGTCCGGACGGCTTCGAGATCCGCATCGGCTCGATCGACTCCAAGGAAACGAAGCCGGTGCTTCACGCACAGTCGTCCGTCACGTACGCCGCTCCCGGCTGGCTGCTCTCTCGCCGCGACGGCAAGGTCGTCGCGCACCAGTTCGATGCGCGCAGCGGCCGCGTCACGGGCGAGCCGATCCGGCTCCTCGACGCGCCCGAGCTTTCCGATCTCGATTCGGAACCGATCGCGAGCGCGTCCGCGGACGGCCGCCTGCTCGTGCTCGACAATCCCGCGCCCGAGGCGAAGCTCGCCTGGATGAGCCTGTCCGGCGTGGTCGACGCTCCATTGCCGCTACCCGCGGGGCCGTGGAGGGCGCCAGTGCTCTCGCCCGACGGACGCTTCGCCGCCATCATCAACGGTGACGACCTCTGGCGCATCGACCTCGCGCGCGCCGCGCCGCTGCGGCTCACGTCCGGCGGCGGGTATCACAACAACCCGGTCTGGTCGCCGGACGGCTCGCAACTCACGTTCTCGATGGGAGGGCGTGGGCGCGAGGAGAACATGGTGATGAACTCCGACGGCTCCGGCACGCCGCGCCGGCTGAAGAGCGTGAATGCGCTCTTCAAGTCCGTGCGCTGCTGGACCGAAGCCGGCTTGCTCGTCGCCGCGCTGCGCGCCGGGACCCAGGACGACATCTTCCTGCTCGACGGTCCCGACGCCGACGCGCGGCCGCTCCTCGCCTCGACGTATTCGGAGCTCGTACCCAAGGTCTCGCCCGACAATCGGTGGCTCGGCTATTTCTCGAACGAAGCGGGCAAGTTCGATCTCTACCTGCAGTCGTTCCCCGGCCTCGGCCACAAAGTCCGCGTGACGAACGAGGGATGCGCGATGTTCTGGTGGCTTCCGAGCAGCCGGGAGATCGTCTACTTCCACGGCCCGTCCCGGCGCGTCTCGAGCGTGACACTCACGACGCGCGGCGAGGAGCTCGAGGTGAGTGCGCCTCGCATCTGGTTCACACTGCCCGACGGCGTTCAGTCGGGGGAACTCACGAGCGACGGCAGCCGCTTCCTCGTGCTGCTCTCGAAGGGCACCGAAGCGGACCGACGGGCGCGAGTCGTGATGAACTGGCCCGCGCTGACGAAGAGGGACTGATTCGGCCGCCGCGAACGTTCGCGTCGCTCCGCATCGCAGTCTCGAGGCACGGAGTGGAGCATCGGCAGGGAGGATTCCCACGCATGAAGCGCCTTCTCGTACACCTCTGTACGTTCGCAGCGTTCCTCGGACTCACGTTCACCGTCGCGCATGCACAAGCGCGGCCGGAGCCCGCCGCTCCGCGCGGCAACTGGTTCGTCGCGCTCGAACCGATGTTCGTGCAGACGGAACCTCGGACTGGAGGTGTCGTGAACCTCCGTTTCGACGATTCACGCACGGCCGGCATGGACATGACGCTGCGAGGCGCAAACACGGTCGAATCCGAGGCGCACGCGCCACGGTTGACGACGGGCTGGCGCTGGAACATGCCTTCGGGGTTGTCGCTCGGCGCCCAGGGCCGCTTCTTCGACCTCAAGAACTCGACCACCGGCCCCGCTCGCGCGGTTCCGGGCACGGTGACGCTGACGAACTTCGCGACGACGAGCGAAACCAGCGATCTCACGCTCTACTCGGGCGACTTCGAAGCCGTCGCGGGCTATACACGGTGGGGCTTCACGCTCGAAGGCACCGCCGGTCATCGTGTCGCGCGGTTCGAAGCGAACGGCGAGGTCGAAGCGTTCGGTGTCTTCACTTCGGGCAACTACGTCGAACTGCAGTTCTCGAACGGCTCGAGGTTCGCAGGCGACGGCAACGTGCTCGGCTACACGCTCGCGTACCGCGCGAAGCGCTGGCCCGTCAGCGGCTTCGTGGGGCGCCGGACCGCGACGCTCGACGGCAAGAGCGACTCGTTCGGGCGCGCGGTGGGCGCGGTCGCCTCGTCCCCGGCCGCCCCGTTGGTCGGCGCCGCGACCGTCCGGCGGAACGGCACCACCGCGACGGACATGATCATGGGCGAGACTCGCTACGGCGTGCAGGCCGATCTCGGCGGCAGCGGAACACGTTTCCGCTCGTTCGCCCGTCTGAGCTACGAACGCATCGAGTGGACGCTCGATGGTCCGCCGACCGGCGGCGCCGGCTTCGGCGGCACGATCAACGAACTGACCACGAACGGCTTCGCCTCGGCCGGGCTCGGGGGAGTGAAGCTGGACGGCTGGTCGCTTTCGTTGGGCGTGGCGTTCTAGACTGGGGCTGGAGCTTGAACCTTCGAGAACGTCTCTCACGCGCACGGGAGGTGCGGATGAAGCCGCTGCCCTGGGTCGTCGCCGCACTCCTGTGCTTCGCGTTCGCGCTCCCAGCTCCTGCCAGGGCTGCTGTGAAGCCCGACACGCTCACCGTCGTCACGATCAACCTCTGGCACGACCAGCACGACTGGCCGAAGCGACTCGCGGTGATCCTCGCCGAGTTGCGGCGGCTGAAGCCCGACGCCGTGCTCCTGCAGGAAGTGCTGCAGCATGCGACGCTGCGCAACCAGGCCGAGACGCTCGGTGACAGTCTCGGCTTCGGCGTGCAGTTCGCATCCGTGGATGGTCCCGAACGCACGAAGCGCTACGGCAACGCGATCCTCACGCCGCATCGCGTGCTCGTCGGCGAGCAGCGCAATCTCGCGCCGACCGACGACTACCGCGCCGTCGCGCACGTGCGCTTCGCGTGGCGCGGGCGTGAGATCGACACCTATGCGACGCATCTGCACCACACGAAAGAAGGCGGCGCGATCCGCGCGACGCAGATCCGCCACCTGATCGCGTACGTGGACTCGACGCGCGGCAGGGGCCCCGTGGTGATCGGCGGCGACTTCAACTGCGAACTCGGCACGCCCGAGATGGACCTGATGACTGCGCGATACCGCGACGTGTTCCGCGCGGTGCACCCGAACGCGACGCGCGAGGAAGCGGCGACGTACAACCCGCTCTTCGAGCCGAGCGTCGGCGTGATCGATCACGTCTTCGTGGAGGCCTCGCCGAAGCGCAAGGTCACACCGATCGCGAGCGACGTGATCTTCCGCACGCCCGCCGCGGACAGCGTGTGGGCGTCGGATCACTTCGGCGTGGTCGCACGAGTCGTCTACCGCTGAGCGAAGCGACGCACCTTCACCCGGGAGCGCACATGTTGGACGCCCGCCGGGCCGCGCGAGCGCGCGCGCCCGGCGTTTCTTCGAGTGCCTGCCCGACGGGTTCCCGCCTGGCCCGGCCACAGCGGGGTGCTTCCACTCCGCGGTCCGCCCTACCCTGAAGCACGTTCTCCATGGGGACGCACGGCGCCGTGTGGGTTCGTCGGGCGCGTACCGCTCACCGACCCTCTGCCTGACTGCGGCGCGCGGCGTGGACGCGATAACAGCGGGTTGGCAGCGCCGCGGCCTGCGCGGCGTCGGGGATCGCGGAGGGCCCGAACAAGCGACCGTCACGTACTCGGCAGAGCAGGGGTCGGGGCGGCGACGGCGCACGAGCTGGGGCGCGGCGAAGACCGGGTGGGGGCAGTAGGAGACTGAACGGCTACGGCGCCGGGACCGGTTCGCCCAGCAGCTTCGCGCGGATGAGCGCGACCGGTACCGAGCCTTCGGCGAGCACGGCGTCGTGGAACGCGCGCTCACTGTACGCGGCGCCCAGCTTCTTCTGGTAGTCACGGCGCAGGTCCATCAGCTGCGACTTGCCGGTGAAGTACGCGATCAACTGCGCGGGCCAGTGAATGGACCGCATGATGTCCTCGTCGATGCGGCCCTTGCCGGGCTCGACGCTGCGCTTGTAGTCGGCGGCCTGCTGCAGCGTCCAGTCGCCGCGCTCGATGTTGACGTCGTACACGACGCGGCGGATGCGCGCGCGATACGAGCCGAGCATGCGGTACTGCGAAATCGGTGAGTCACCGTGCCCGCCCGCGGCCCAGAACACTTCCTCGGCGTACAGCGCCCAGCCCTCGACGAGGCAGTTATCCTGCAGGATCCAGCGAATGGGGTTGGGGTTCAGCCGGCAGATGGACAGCTGCAGGTGATGCCCCGGCACGCCCTCGTGCGCGGCGTACGGCCCCATGCCCGTCTCGCGGAAGCCCTGGGCGGTCGCGATGCGGCGCGCGCGCGCGTCCATCGTCCACGCGGTGTCCATGTGCTCCACGTTCCACCAGCCGACGTTCGACAGCCCGACCGGCGGAGGAGGGTTCATGCTGCCGCCGTCGCCCGTGAGCGGGATCATGCCCGCGGGCGTCGGGCGCGCGTGAATGGGACCGACCGACGCGGGCACGGTCACGAGATCATGCGTGTCGAGGAACTCTCGGTCGGCGCGCGCGATGTCGTCGTAGATCGCGAGGAGCTTCTGCTGGTCGAGCGTCTCGGCGAGCACGCGCTGCGCTTCGGTCGGCGCGGGCGCGCCAGGGACTTCGGCGTCGGGGCTGATGCGCGCCTTGATCGCGGCCATCGCCGAATCCGTGCGCGCAAGTTCCGACTGCGCGCGTGCGAGCAGCTGGTCGCCGTTCCACGGCAGCAGCAGCGCGCGGGCGAGGCGCGCCTCGTAGCGCTCACGTCCGATGACTTCGTAGTCGCGCAGTCCGGCGAGCGCGGCCAGCTCGCCCACGTAGGACGTGAGCGCGGCGATCGCCGCGTCGCGATCGGCGCTCGGCGCGTCCGAGCGCAGCACCGCGAGGATGCCGTCGGCGACACCCTTCGCGGTCGTCACGTCGCGCGCGGTCGGCGCATGCACGACCGTGCGCATCTCGGCGACCATCGCGGGAATCCCGCGCGCGAGCTTCAGGCGAATGTCCGCGCGCTCCGGCGCGTAGGTGACGAGCGCGATGAACGTGTTCGCGACCGGCTCGAGCCACGCCGCCGGCCGGTGCACGTAGAGCTTCTCGTCGGCGAGCTGCAGCCGCGCCTCTTCGGCGTTGGCGACGATCCAACGCCAGTCCACCTGGCGATCCACGTTCCACTTGCGCCACGGCATGGCGCGCAGCGCCGCGAGGTCACGGTCGAGACGGGCGACGCGGGCGGCCACGGTGTCCGGCGCGAAAGAGGGGATCCGGCAACCGTCGTCGAACAGCCCGGTGTTGGCCGCGCCGCTCGGGTCCATCGCGAACCGCAGCGCGATCACGTCCTTGGCGACCGCCACGAACGCGGGCGTTCCGGGAAAGCGCAACGAGGCGAGCGAGGCGCCGGGCGCGTAGGCGGTGGTCGGCGGCACGGCATGCTTCGCGCGCGGCGAAGCGGCTTCGGACGGGAGCGAGGCGACTGCGACGCAGAGCGCCGCGCAGAGGACCAGCGAACGTGGAGTCATGGCCGGGAATCTACCCATTTGCCCGGGAGCGGGTCGAGGACTCACGCGCACGAAAATCGCATGTGATTCCAGTGACGCTACTGACTCCAACCGAGGCAAGCCCAGCTCTTCGGTGGCCTCCGCCGCCCCGCCCATCGTCCGAAAGGCTCCCGCATGGCCAAGGTCCTGCTCATCCTGCCGCACCTGCCGCAGCGCATGGGCACGCCCTACCTGGGGCAGCAGTACGTCGCCTCCGCGCTCCTGGCGGCCGGGCACGACGTGCGCTGCCTCGACATGGCCGCGGTTCGGTTCGCGGGCACCGACGCCGACGCCGTCGCGCTGGCGTGGGAGTGGAACCCGGACATCGTCGGGATGACGCTCTTCACCTACAACGCACTCCGGGGCTATCGGCTGGCCCATGCGCTGCGCGGCCTCACACGCTGCCTCGTCGCGGGAGGGCCTCACGTCACGGCGCTGCCGCATGAGGCGCTCGAACACGGCTTCGACGTCGCCATCGCGGGAGAAGCCGAACACTCGCTGGTCGCGCTCGCGTGCGCGCTGGAGCGGGGCGATGCCTGGCCGGCGCTGCCCGGGCTGCACGCCACCGGGCTCGCCTGCACACCTCATCGAACGCTCGAGGATCTCGACGCTCTGCCTTTGCCGCTCGAAAGTTACGACTGCTACGACGCGTCGAGGTACTCGGCCGGCGCCATGGTCGTTCCCGGCGGACTGATGACCAGCCGCGGCTGCCCGGCGCGCTGCACGTTCTGCGCGAACCACGTGACGGGCCGCGTCTACCGCTGGCGCTCGGCCGCGAATGTCGTCGCAGAGATGAAAGCGCTCCGCCGCAGGCACGGCGTGCGGCACTTCCCGTTCTGGGACGACGCCTTCACGGCGCGCCGCGTCCGGCTGCTCGAACTGTGCGCCGCGATCGTCGCCGAACCCGAACTCGCCGGCTGCACGTGGACCTGCATCACGCCGGGCAACATGGTCCGGCCCGCCGATCTCGCGGTGATGCGCGAAGCCGGATGCGTGGCGATCAACTTCGGGCTCGAGAGCGGCGACCTGAACGTGCTGCGCGACATCCGCAAGGGCCAGCACCCCGACCAGGTGCGCGACGCGGTCCGGTCCGCGCGCGACGCCGGCATGACGACGATCGTGAACTTCATGTTCGGCTTCCCTCAGGAAGGCGTGCGCGAACTCGCCAACACGCGGGCCTTCATGGAATCGATCGCGCCGCATACGGACTATTTCAACAACCGCGGCGTACTCGTTCCGTTCCCGGGCACCGAGATCTACGCCCGCGAGCACGAGCGACACAGCTTCACGAACTGGTGGCTCGATCCTGCGCGCATCGTGGATGAACCGAACGTGCACGTGCTGGATCCGCGCGCGAGCCAGGAATACCTCGAACACGACCCGACGCTCGATCTCGACTTTTTCCACTACGAGCCCGCGGTGCGGGCGGCGATCGCCGACTGCGTGCGCTTCAAGGCGCGGCACAACGCGCGAACGATGCACCGGTTCACCCTTCCACACGACGCGCCCGCCCCCGTGGGTGCGAGTACGGGAGAACTGCTGAGGAACGCCGCCGCGTCCGTGGGCTGAGCGCCCGCGCACCGCGCCAACGACGACGCGACACTTCACACGCTTCACTCACACGGAGGACGCACGCATGTCGAAAAGGCCGCTGAGATTTCTGTGGGTCGCGCCGCCGCCACTGTTGGTCGGCACGGCTCACGCCGATCTGCTCGGTGACGCGGGGTCGGTCCTGAGCACGCTGCAGGGGATGGGGGACTACGGACTGTCCACCGCCACCACGGCGATCAACGACGCGCGCGGCGCGTGCCAGAGCTCGGTCACCAGCGCGACCGCCTGCGCGAACCGCCTCGCGGCGATCCGCGAGGAGAACCAGCGGCTGGCGGCGTCGCTCCCCGCCGGTGCGACTCCCATGAACATGCCCGACGCGAACTCGCTCGAGTCCGCGCGCATCGCGCTCGACGCCGCATCTTCCGCCTGGGGGACGGCCGTGCAGACCACTTCGATCGCGGCGACGACGGCGAACGCTCTTTCGCGCAGTGGCGGCGACGCCGTGGGCGCGTTGCGCGCATTGTTCCCGCAGCCGGCCGGAACGCGGCCGGCGACTTACCGTGGCAAGTGCCGCGTGCCGGGCACGAGGCTCACGAGGGACTGCGACCTGCCGAACGGCCCGCCGAGCGACGACGACATCCGCAATGCGATCACACAGGGCAACAACGTCGCCTCGGGCGTCGCCGGCATCGGCGCGACGGCCCTCAGTGCGTACTACCAACTCGTGATGAACGCGCAGAGGGACTGGGCCACGCATTACATGACCTACTGCGACCTGCTGGCGAAGCAGCGGATGTCCATCGAGCAGGCCCGTCTCACGAAACTGAACGCCACGCCCGTCGTCGTGCCCGCGACCCCTTACCGGGAGACCATCCGTGTCCGGAAATAGCGATTGGAACGAGAACGACGGTACGGACGTCACGCCGTCCAAGCCGATGACGCGCCGGCAGGTGCTCACGATGATCGGCGCGCTCATGGGACTGACGGGCGCCAAGGTCGCGCTGGCTCAGGCGAGGAAGGCGATGCCCGGCGTTCCCAAGCCGACTCCCGTGCCGGCCGGAGGCTCGGCGGTCGCGCCGAAGGTTTCGCCGATCACATCCGTCAATCAACCCACGCCGGCGCCGGACAACACCTCGTGGACCGAGCGCCGCCAGATGTTGGGCACAGCGGTGACGGACGGCATTCACCTCTGGCAGGTGCAAGCCTACTTCTCGGACGTGACGATCTACGCGATCAGCGCGACCGGTGGGCGCTTGAACGGACCCAATCTCAGCGACCTGATCTTGAGCAAGCGCCCGGATCGATTGAACACCACTATCGCGAAGGCGTTCGCCGATGCGGTGGGTGAGGCATGGACGGCGTGGGCGGCGACTGTTCGATTCGTGGGCCATCCGATCTATCCCGCGTTCGCGGCGTTTCCTGGGCCGATGGCGCCGCCGATGCCGAACGTTCCCATTCCGCTGATGACGCTCTACCAGGACGGTGCCGGAATGATGCCGGTGTCGCTCGTTCCAGCCATTCGCAGCAAGCTCGGCACGATCGCGGATGAACCCGGCGCCATGGATGCCATCCAGCATTTCTCGGAGGATCTCGGCGCACGATTCGGCTATTGGGTTGCGACGTGCATGGTGTTGAACATGCTGGGGCAGGGGCCGATTCCCACGTTCGCCCCGCCCTGTAGCCCCCGTCGGCCCGGTGGTGGAGGGTCCATCATCGCCGTCCCCGGCCACCTCATGGCTACACCGTTCCCGCCCACTCATTGATGCAACCCCACATCACCGTGCCCTCGACCATTCCTCGCAGGCATCAGTACGGATGGGACGATCCCGAGACCGCGCTCTGGTACGCGCGGTTCTGCGAGCGGCACGATCGTTACCCGCATGCGTGCGTGAACTGGCCGCGCGCGCGGCGCTTCCCGGCGGCGTGCGCGTCCTCGACGTGGGCGCGGGTCTCGGACACACGACCGAGGCCGCGCTCGCGCTCCTGCAAGAGGGCGGCAGTATTCACGCATTCGAACCCTCGGACGCCATGCGTGCGCTCGGCTCGGCGCGCGTGCGCGATCCACGCGTCACATGGATCGCCGCCGAACCCGAGCATCACGCGCCGTTCGATCGCATTCTCGTCGGCGCGGCGATCTGGCTCATGACTCCGCTCGGGGACACTTTCCGGCGCTTGTCCTCGCTGCTGGCACCGGGAGGGTCCGTCAGCTTCACCATCCCGTCGCTCTACCTGCTCGAACCCGACGAGCCGGGCGGGGGAGACGACCCCGGATTGCATCAACTCGCAGCGCGCCTCGCGACCCCCGCGGGTCCCGCGACGCCGGAGCCCGCCGACGCCGCATTCGTCCTGCCCGACGCCGCAGGACTCGAAGCGCTGATGCAGGCGTGCGGCCTGCGTCCGGAGCGCTGGAGCTTTCGCCATCGCCTCACGCAGGCGGAGTACGCCGACTGGCTCAAGCTGCCCGTGCTCACCGAGCGGTTGCTCCCGGATCTCTCGGCGGCCGAACGCGCCGCGCGCATCGACGCCGTCTCCTCGACGCTCGACGCGAACTCCTGGAAGTGGGAGGGCTGGACCGGATGGACCGCATGGAAGTGACCGCGCTGTTCGACTCCACGCCGCACCTCGGCGACCCCGGGGCGCTGCGCGCGCGCGCCGAAGAGGACGGCTATCTCTGGCTGCGCGGAGTGCATTCGCCCGGGGCGATCGACGCGCTGCGTCACCGCGTGCTCGCGGCGAGCGAACGCAACGGCTGGCTCGCCGCCAACACCGATCCGCGCGACGCGATCGCGCGCCCCGGCATCGAGGGCCTCGCCTTCGACGATCCACAGTGGATCGCGCTGCAGGTCGAGTTGTATCCGTCCGCGGAGCTCGAGGCGATCCGTGCCTGCCCGGCGGTGCTGGCGACACTCGCCGCGCTGCTTCGTGCGAACGTCGCGCCGCAGCAGGGCGACATCTGCCGGCTGCTGTTTCCCAATGCGCCGCATCGCGCGACCTCGGCGCACCAGGACGGCGCGTACGTCGGCGCCGAGCGCGAGTGCTGGACCGTATGGTCGCCGCTCACGGACTGCCCGATCTCGCTCGGCCCGCTCGCGATCCTGCCGGGGTCGCACCGGACCGGGCTGGTCGCGCACGCCACCGGCGCGCACGCGGTGCTGGGCGCGACCGACGTGTCGCAAGACGGCTGGGTCGCCTCCGACCTGAGGGCCGGTGACGCGCTGATGTTCCACCAGCTGACCATGCACGCCGCGCTGCCGAACCTCAGCCCGGACCGGCTGCGGATTTCGGTGGATTGCCGGTATCGCCGGGGCGAATCGGGGAGCTGAGGGCACGGGCGGGCCGAGGTTTTCCGTGCGTCTGGGCTTTCGCGTGCGGTTCTTGGCTCACGCGTCGTTTAAGCTTTCGTCGGCCATATCGGCGCCCGCGCGGTCCATCTCTCGGAGGCACTCCATGCTCGCTCGCACGATCCGCTCACTGAGCGGGCCCGTCGCACTCACCGCCATCCTCGTCGCCGTCCACGGCACGCCTGCCTCGGCCGCGTGGCCGAACGATCCGACGGTCAACGTGCCGGTGTGCACCGCGACCAACTACCAGGTCGAGCCGTCCGCCATTTCCGACGGGGCGGGCGGGATGATCGTGACCTGGGGTGATCTTCGCAGTGGAACATCCGATGTCTACGCCCAGCGCATCAGCGCCGCGGGAGTTCCGCTCTGGACCGCCAACGGTGTCGCGGTGTGCAGCGCCACCGGCGATCAGGCGAATCCCGTTCTCGTGAGTGACGGCGCCGGAGGAGCGATCATCACCTGGGGAGATTCGCGTTCAGGAGTTTCCGACATCTACGCGCAGCGATTGAACGCGAACGGCGTCACGCAGTGGACCGCCAATGGCGTCGCGCTCTGCACGGCGGCAGCCGACCAGTCGCATCCGGAGATCACGACGGACGGCAGTGGAGGAGCGATCGTCGGATGGGCGGACACGCGCAACGCGACCGGCCCCGACATCTACGTGCGCCGCATCAACTCCGCGGGCGCCCCCCAGTGGACCGTCAACGGCGTGCTCGTCTGCAATGCCGCCGACTTCCAGGGCAACGTCGTCCTGGCCACCGACAATGCCGGCGGCGCCCTCGTCGCATGGATCGACCTCCGCAATGGGACGGACTACAACATCTACGTCCAGCGGGTCAGCAGTACGGGCCTCCCGACCGGCACCGCGAACGGCGCGAGCGTCTGCATCCTGGTTGGCAACCAGACCCAGCTGCGAGGAATTTCGGATGGAGCGGGCGGCTTGATCCTCGCGTGGCAGGACAGTCGAACCGGAACCGAGTACGACATCTACGCGCAGCGCATTTCTTCGACGCTCGTCGGTCTCTGACGAGCAGCGGCAGGACGGTCTGCGTGGCGACGGGCAACCAGAGCGAACCGGCCCTCTGCTCCGACGGGAGCGGCGGGGCGATTCTCTCCTGGTCGGACCCTCGCGGCAGCGACGGCAACATCTACGCCCAGCGGGTCACGGCCGGCGGGACCGCGGCATGGACGACCGATGGTGTCGCGGTGTGTTCGGCCAGCGGGAGCCAGGCGAGCTCGACCTGCACGGCGGACGGTCTGGGCGGAGCGCTGATCAGTTGGGAAGACACCCGCAGCATTTGGTATGCGGACATCTACGCGCAGCGCGTGAGCAGCACGGGCTCCATGCTCTGGGCGTCGAATGGCGTGGCGGTACTCGCTGCCGAGCTACCGCAGTCCAGCGCGGCCTCCGTTTCCGACGGCGCGGGCGGCGGCATCTTCGTCGCGGAGGACTACCACGGCACGGCCTCTTTCGACCTCTACTGCCAGCGCGTCGAGCGCTACGGGCAGCTCGGCCAGCCCGAGCCCTCCATCACCGGCGTGAAGGACGTGAAGAACGATCAGGGCGGCTTCGTGAAGGTGTCCTGGTCGGCCAGCTACCTCGATGCCGAGCCGGTGTTCGGCATCGCCGAATACCGCCTCTGGCGCTCGGTGCCCGCGGCGCTCGCGCAGCAGCAGGCGCTCGCGCGCGGCATGACCGAGGACGCCGACGCGGCCGCACGTGACGGCTCCCTGCTCGTGCTGCCCGCCGCGGCGCAGGACTACGCGTGGGAGTTGGCCGCGTCGCAGGTCGCCGACGCGCTGTCGAACTACAGCCTTGTGGCCACGACGATGAGTGACTCCGTACCGAGCTCGTTCCCGCGCACGGTGTTCATGGTCGAGGCCCGCTCGAGCACGTCGATCAGCGCGGACCGCTGGTACTCGGCGCCCGACTCGGGTTACTCGGTGGACAATCTCGCGCCCTCGGCGCCCGCGCCGCTGACCGGCCAGTACGCCGCGGGTCAGACGCGGCTCCACTGGAACCCGAACACCGAGGCCGACCTCGCGGGCTACCGGCTCTATCGCGGCACGTCCGCTCTGTTCCTGCCGTCGCCCGCGACGTTCGTGGCGGACCTGCCGGACACCGGCTACGCCGACGCGGCCGGCGCGCCCTACGTGTACAAGCTCCGCGCCGTGGACGCCCACGGCAACGAGTCGCCTGTCGCGACGCTGATTCCGAGCGGCACGCTGGGCGTCGACGATTTCGCCGCGCCGCGCGCGTTCCTTTCGCTCGCGAGCGCCAACCCGTCACGCGGCGCGAACACGACGCTGCGCTTCGGTCTCGCGAGCGCCGGCCGCGCGAACCTCGCGCTGTACGACGCGAGCGGCCGTCGCGTGCGCACGCTGGTCGGCGGCACGCTCGAAGCGGGCGAGCACTCCGCACGGTGGGACGGCCGTGACGACGGCGGCCACGAGGTCGCGGCGGGGCTCTACTTCGCGAAGCTCGAAGCGGGAGGGAACGCGCGCACCGTGCGGATCGTGCGCGCGAAGTAGGAGCACGACGACAGGTGTGGAAGACGGCATCCTCGAGCCGTCGCGTGTGGCGTTCGGCGCCCGTGCGACGGCTCTCGTCGTTGCGTTGGCCGCATCGGTGACGCAGGCGTGTGACGCGTCTCGTGCACGTGTGAACGTGCGCCGCTCGACGCTCCCCGTCGTCACCGTTCGGCCCCACCGGGAGGGATCATGCCGCCGTACTCGCACGCCGTGCGCAACGCTCGACGCCTCGCACTCGCCTCACTCGCCGCACTGGCGTTCGCCGTGTCGGTCCAGACCGACGCGCACGCCGCCGGTCTGCATCGCCGTTCCACGCTCGGTATCGCGCTGTCGCCCGCGCCGGCGGACTCCGCCGAGTTCTTCGGGCTGCCCGCGGGCACGGGCATCGTGCTCAAGGGCACGGTCCCGGGCGGCGCCGCCGACAAGGCGGGACTGAAGGCCGGAGACTGGCTCGTGACGCTCGACGGCCAGCCGCTCGCGTTCGACGGATTCACCGATCGCGTCGCCGCGATGGAATCCGGGCGCGCCGTGCGCTTCGGCGTCATCCGCGCGGGCCAGCGGCTCACCGTGTCCGCGAAGCCGATCGAACGCCCGCGCGATCCCGGCACGGCTCAGTACTCGGTCGTGTACGACGACGTCGTGAGCAACGGCCATCGTATGCGCACGCTCACGACGCACCCGCGCAAGAGCGGCAAGCATCCGGCGTTGCTGTTCATCCAGGGCTATTCGCCCGTGTCGTACGACTACGTGCTCGAAGGACCGGGACTCGACGCGCCCATCCTGCGCGCGTTCGCGCACGCGGACTTCGTCACGCTGCGCGTCGACAAGCCGGGCGTGGGGGACAGTGAAGGCGGTCCGTTCTCGGAAGTGGACTTCGTCACCGAGGCCGACATCTACCGGCAGGCGCTCATCACGTTGCGCGCGATGCCCGACGTGGACACCTCGCAGGTCTACATTTTCGGCCACAGCATGGGCGGCGCGTTCGGACCGGTGATCGCGGCGGAGATTCCCGTGCGCGGCATCGCGCTCTACGGCGTGGTCGGCCGCACGTGGCACGAGTACTTCCTCGACGTCATGCGCTACCAGAACCTGCTCGCAGGCCAGACGTACGGCGCGATCGACGAGACCGTGCGCCAGACCTCGCGCGTGATGACGTACGTGTTCCAGGATCACCTCACGCCCGCGGACGTGAAGCGCGATCACCCCGAGCTGGCCGGCGCCGTGGACGCGGTGTTCCCCGGTGGCCAGTTCAACGGCAAGACCGCGCGCTTCTGGGAGCAGCTCGAGGACACGAACTTCGCCTCGCTCTGGGAACAGATCGGCGCGCACGTACTGAGCGTGCACGGAGCGAGCGACTACGTGAGCTACGCGGTGGATCACCAGTTGATCGCCGACGTCGTCAACCGCGCGCATCCGGGTTACGGACGCTACGTGTCCCTGCCCAACTCCGACCACGTGTTCGCGACGTGGCCGACCGAGGCCGAGAGCATGCAGCACTTCCCGAACGGCGAGACCAACACGGCATTCGCGACGCTCGTGCTGGAGTGGATCGCGGGGCTGCCGGCGTCGAAGGGCTGATCCGCCGCACGGCGCGGCCGATGGATCAGGAGGCGGAGCGCTGCCAGACCGTGAGACCGCTCAGACGGGTGAAGCCCGCCTGCTCGGCGTTCACCAGCGCTTCGCCTCGCTCGTACCCGACGAGCGGGAGGTCGGGGTAGAGCTCGTGCGCGAGTCGAATGCATCCGGGGAACCGCGGCCCCACGCCTTCGACGCCGCTGAAGACGTTCGACAACCCGACGACGTCGCCGGTGCGGTTGAGCACGGCGGTCGCGACGACGCGTTCGCCCAGTGATCCGGCCAGCAGATGCACACCGGGTTCGCCGATCAGGCTCGGCCGGAATGCCGTCGGTGACTGGCGCGCGAGCGCATTCTCCGGGCATCCGCGCCATGCGTGCTCCCAATCGTGAAGGCGAGACTCGTCGTGCACCACCGACCACTGCAGCATCTCGGAAGCATCGCGCGGCGGTGCGCTGACGGCCTCGCGATGGATCCAGTGGGCCCGGAACAGCTCGGTGAATCCCTGCGGCGCCAGGTCCAGGCACTGGAACGAGTCCTTCACGCTGAAGCCCGATTCGCCGAGCGACTCCGCCAGCTCACGGATGGCGTCCCGCTGCGCGGACGCCGCTTCGGCGCCCGCGAGCGTGATGAACTTCGACGTGTAGGGCGGCACGTCGCCGGGATGGATCCAGTACGCGTCGTGAAACGCGCCGGGGATTCCGCAGGCGCGGCACGTGGTGTCGCACCATTCGGCATTGTTCATCGCGGCGAGCAGGACACGGGTATCGAGGGGCATGGGGCGCATTGTGGCACGTGAGGCGTGCCGGGTGAACGACTCCGTCGCATCGCGCCTTGGAACCGGGTGCACCGGCACGGAGAACCGAGCCTCACTCGAACGACGACGGGCCCCGGCACTCGCCGGGGCCCGTTCGCGTTTCGGACAGCTTTCGACCCGAGTTACTGGAGCAGCGACACGCGGATCGTGCGAGCGAACGAGCCCGCCTTGAAGCGCGCGAAATAGATTCCGTTCGCGAGCGTGCGTCCGCCCTCGTCGCGTCCGTCCCAGCCCAGCGTGTACGTGCCCGCCGCGCGCGTGCCGCTCGCGAGCGTGCGCACGCGCTGGCCCGTGACGTCGTACAGCTCGAGTGACGCCTCGCCGGCCGACGGCAGGTCGAAGCGCAGCATCGTGCTTCCCGAACGCGACGGGTTCTCACCGGCGAGCGAGAACGCGAGTTCGCGCGGGAGCGCATCGCCCACGTTCGCGACCGCGCCGCCGCTCGTGCGCAGGGCGAACGTGACCGACTTGTTGAGGTCGGCGGCGTCGACCTTGTACACCAGGATCGACACCTGCGTGAGATCCTGCTGGATCGTGCGCACGGCTTCTTCGTGGCCGCCGACGCCGTTGTCGTCGGAGAACGTCGTGGTCTCGGCGTCGCGCACGCCGTAGCCACCGATCACGTGCTGGTGGACCGCCAGTGCGAGGTCGGCGTTGCCCGCGATGTTCTGCAGGAGCACCTGCAGGGTGATCGGAAGCCAGTTGATGGTCTTGAAGCTGTAGAGCTTGCCGATCTGGCCGGGGTTGATCGTCTGCGTGGCGCTCGTGATCGGCAGCGCGCCCAGATCCACGGGCGTCAGGTTCTGGATCGTGTAGCCGCCCGTGCCGGTCACCCGCTGCACCCCGACGTCGTAGGACGTCGCCGCAGGAACGTCCGCGACGATCGCCGCCGTGCGCCCGCCCGGCTTGGTGATCCCGAGCACCGGCGTGACGAACGCGCCGAACGGACCGCTGCCGGGTGCGTAGTACGTCAGCGAGTTCGTGTTACCCGCATTGGGCGTCATCAGCGTCGCGCCCCAATAGGACGAGGAGTTCGGCGTGAACGTCGCGCGCACGCCGTCGAGGTTGGGCAGCGGCGTCACACCGGCGGGCAGGTGCGTCCAGCCGCCCTGCGGATCGGGTGCCGTGCGCGATGCGACACTTCCGCTCAGCAGGGCCGGCGTCCACGTCCACTGCTTGCCCCAGATGTTGTCGGACTCGCTCCACTCCGCGACCGCGCCGGCGTAGTCGAGCGAGTAGGAGAGCGTGTGGCGGCCGCCGGTGATCGAGGGGAACGCCGGCGAGACCGTGGTGAATTCCTCGGGAGCGAGCGCGAGGCCCGACTTGTCCACTGCGACGACACCGTCGAGGTACAGCCGGTACGAGCCGGCGGTCGCGTTCATGCTGCCGTTGTTGCGGAAGCCGAACATGACACTCGTGGCGGTCGGTGCACCCGCCAGCGTCGCCGGTTCGCTCGTGAGGTTCGGCGTGCCGTTGGCCACGCCGATCGTGCCGATCCAAGCCGGGAGCTTTTCGTTGGTGTAGTTGGGTGCGCTGATCAACCGCAGCGTGTAGGCGAGCGGCGACGAGCCACCGTCGTCCAGATCGCGATAGACGACGACCGCGTAGTTCGGACCGACCCCGGTGACCGGCACGGAGAGATCGAGCACCGCGACACCCTGCGAGTTCGTCCCCGCGGTGTCGGTGAAGGCGTTCCGCGAATAGACGCCCAGGGCGGGACTCACGACTGCCAAGTGCAGCTTGATGCCCGGGGTGGTCTCGAGCCGCAGGCGGATCCACGACACGGTCGGCACGACCGTGTGCACGTACTCGTCCACCGCGACCATCTGGTTCCCCGTGAGGCTGCCGTTGACGACCGTGTTGATGGCCATCGGGATGTTGTCGGGGGCCATGCGCGATTCGGCGATGTAGCTGCCCGACCCCGACGCGTAGACGACGCCCAGGTCGTGGTTGTGGTCCGCGACCGCGCCATTGTTCCGGAGGATGATTTCCGTCGCGGCGCCGGGATTGACCGACGTGGCCATGGCGTTGCGGAAACCGTTGCCCTGCCCGGTCGCGGGTTCGTAGAGGCCGATGTCGTAGTTGGAGCCGTTCGCCGCGTGCACGGCGAAAGCAGACCAGCGCCCGCGCGCGGGCGGCAACCAGCCGCAGCGAATGCCGTCCTTGTTGGCGTAGAACGGCGCGGGAATGATCCCGATGCCGGCGGTGGGGTTCGGCGGCTGCGGGAACAGGCGGGAGCTGCCGGCGGCGAGAAACTCCGTCGGCACGACCGACGCCTGCAGACCGTAGTAGTTGTCGTTCTCGTCGCTTTCGACGTCGGCGTTCTGCGAATCGCACTTGAGGATGAACGTGTGCAAGCCGCCGCGGGCGGGGACCGGGGCGATCGTGGGAAAGAAGAAGTTGGGGCCAAGCGTCGCGGCGCCCGAGAACCCCGTGAGGACGCTGTCCACGTAGATGCCGAAGCCGACCGGCGCAGTACCGGTCGTTCCGCGGTTCGCCATGCAACCGACGGGATAGATGCTGGTGGAGTCTCCGTACAGGACCTCGACGATCCCGCTGTAGTTCGAGATCGATGCCGGGGACGTCTCGCAGAGGTAGAGCGGCGCCGGCCAACCGACCAGTCCGGCCGGCTGGTAGTTCGGCAGCGCGGAGCTGGGCCGAACGCAGGCCAGCAGTCCGGCGATCGTGAGAAGGGTGAGAACCAGCGAGCGAGGATGGAGTCGCATGGACAGCCTCCGGGGCGAAGGGACGGACGGCGGGTTTGAAAGCGAGGGGAGTTTCGTCGCTCGGGCCCGCCGGCCGGTATCGCCAGGAGTGCGGATCATGTCCTCAGGGTTGCATCGTTGCCCGGCATAGGGTTAGGGCGGGCTTCGAGGGGCTGGAAGCACCCTCGAAACCCGCCCTCGAACGAGCTCGGCCCGCCCCTCAAGCCACAGCCGGCTCGCGCTCTTCCTTCTTCTTGCGGCTCAGCAGCCCGGCCGAGACCAGCGCCATGATCAGCGCCACCGGCAGCGGCTCCATGAACGTGATCGCCGAGTTGATCAGCGGGTTCTTGTACATCTCCTCGAACTTGTCCATCTCGGCCTGCTTCGCGGCCAAGGCCTCGGGGGTGGCGCCGGCCTTGCGCTCCTTTTCGAGCATGTGCGCCTGGTACTTCTCGATGTAGTCGCTCTTGGTCCCGAAGTAGATCGCCTCCCAGGTCGCCACGTAGCAGCACGACGCCACGAAGGCGATCAGCAGCCCGACCCCGAGCGCCTTGCCGAAACCCACCCGGCCGCCGGGGAGGGTCTCGCGGTAGGACCGAACGCCGAAGTAGATGAGCAGGAAGGCCAGCACCATGGACGTGTAGCCGACGACCATCCCGTTCTCGAAGCCGATGGCATCGTGGAACTGGAGCGAGACGAGGAACGTGGCCGCGAGGATGCCGCCCGAGATGAGGCCGTACGTCAGGACGATCTTGCGCATGGGAATCTCCTGTCGAGGGTGGATGCAGCGGTGGAAGGGCGGCAGTGTCGGTGAAAGGCAACCGCCTCCGCGTCATCCGAACGGGTGATTCTCGCGACGAATCCGATGGAATCACCCTTTCAGGCGATGATTCCGGCTTCCTTCGCCAGCTGGACCGCCTGCGTGCGCCGCTTCGCGCCGAGCTTGGCGAACACGCGGGCCGCGTGGGTCTTGACGGTGTTCTCGCTCACGAACAGCTGGTCCGCGATCTCCTTGTTGCTCAGGCCCGCGGCGACGGCCTCGAGGATCTCGAGCTCGCGGGGCGTCAGCTGCAGCTCGCGCACGCGCGTTTCGTTCCGCACGAACGCCGCGCCCGCCGGCACGGGCACCGGCACCCGGACCTCGTAGGGGACGGGGACCTCGACCTGCACCTCGACCGGGACCTCGACGCGCACCGGCACCTCGCGCACGACCAGCGTCTCGCGCGTGCGGGTGAGCTTGCGGCCGAGCCAGATTCCGACCACCGCGAACAGCGCCGCGACGATGCCGCCGTAGACCTCGAGCGAATGCTCGAGCACGAGCCATCGGTACTCGACCAGCCGGAGCGCCGTGATGAGCGCACCGCCGAGCAGGCCGTAAAGCAGGATGGTCTTCTTCACGTGCGGCTCTCGCGGGTGGTCCCGGAACACGGTGGACATGGGCCGCGAAGATAACCACGTCGCAGACCGAATCGCCACGGCGCTGTGTTACCTTGCCGCGACTTTTCGCCCCTCGCTCCACCCATCCATCCTGGTGAAGGAGGCAATCGCATGGCGTTGGCCGCCGGCGACAGGCTCGGGCTGTACGAAATCGTCGCGCCCCTGGGCGCGGGCGGCATGGGCGAGGTGTACCGCGCCCGCGACACGCGGCTCGACCGCGTCGTCGCGATCAAGGTGCTGCCCGAAGCGTTCGCCGAAGATCCCGAGCGCCTCGCGCGCTTCGAGCGCGAAGCACGCCTGCTCGCCTCGCTCAACCATCCGAACATCGCCGCGCTGCACGGGCTCGAGCTCGACGGCGCGCGCCGGTTCATCGCGATGGAGTTCGTGGACGGCGTTTCGCTCGCGCAGCGGCTGGCCTCCGGCGCGCTGCCGATGGACGAAGCGCTCGACGTCGCGCGACAGGTGGCGACCGCGCTCGAAGCCGCGCACGACGGCGGCATCGTCCATCGCGACCTGAAACCCGGCAACGTCATGGTGCGCCCCGACGGCACGGTGAAGGTGCTCGACTTCGGCCTCGCCAAGGGCGCGGCGGGTTCGGCGAGCGACTCGAGCTTGTCCATGTCGCCCACGCGCACGAACGCGATGACCGGCGACGGCATGATCCTCGGCACCGCCGCCTACATGAGCCCGGAGCAGGCGCGCGGCAAGCCGGTGGACCGCCGCGCCGACATCTGGGCGTTCGGCTGCGTGCTCTTCGAGTGCCTCACGGGCCGCCAGGCGTTCGAAGGGGAGACGGTCTCCGATCTCATCGCATCCATCCTCAAGGGTGGCATCGAGTGGGCGGCGCTTCCTGCCGCGACGCCGCCGCGCGTCCGCACGCTGCTCGAGCGCTGCCTCGAACGCGACGCGCGCCAGCGCCTGCGCGACATCGGCGAGGCGCGCCTCGTGCTCGAGCAGCCGGGCAGCGCCGAAGCACCCGCCGCGGCGCCGGTCGTTCCCGCGCGTGCGCCGCTGCCGATCGCGGCGCTCGTCGGCGGCGCGCTGTTGCTTGCGGCGATCGCCAGCTTCGCCGCCTGGACGCTCAAGCCCTCGCCACGCGTCGCGACCACGTGGGCCGAACTCATGCCTCCGGCAGGCGGGCGCTGGGAGTGGACCGTCGGCGGCGATGGTGCGGTGTCGCCCGATGGCCGCTGGTTCATCTCGAGCGCCACCGATTCGCTCAAAGTGCGGCGGCTCGTGCTGCGTGATCTCGAAACCGGCGGCGTGCGTCCGCTCGGGGGCACGGAAGAAGGCGGCTATCCCTTCTGGTCGCCCGACGGCAAGTCCATCGGGTTCTTCATGCCCGGCCGGTTGCAGCGTCTGGAGCTCGACGGCGGCTCGATCACCACGCTCGCTCCGGCGCCCGACGGCCGTGGCGGCGCGTGGAACGCGGCCGGGCAGATCGTGTTCTCGCCCGGCGCACGCAGCGGCCTGCGCGTGGTCTCCGCATCGGGCGGGGAAGTGCGCACGCTCGTGCCCGATTCCCTGCTGTGCAACTATCGCTTTCCGCACTTCCTTCCCGACGGCCGGCACTTCCTCGTCGGCCGAATGGAGTCGGGAGCCCCTCACAGCCTTCTCGTGATGTCGATCGAGGGCGGAGCACCCCGATCGCTCGGGCTGCCCACCTCGACTTTCATGAACGCCTACTTCGCCCGCGGCCTGCTGTTCTACAACCACGACTACATCCTGCGGGCGCGACCGTTCGATCCCGCGCGACTCCAGTTCACGGGCGAGGCGATGACCGTGACCACGCCGGTGACGGGCTTGATCAATCGCGGGCACGCCGATTTTTCCGTCGGCGGCGACGGAACGATCGTGTTCCGTTCGCAGCTCGTCCGCCAGAACGACCAGATCGTCGTGCGCGATCGCGAGGGCCGCACGCTTCGCACGATCCCCACGCGCGGCGAGTTGCAGGACCTCAACTTGTCCCCGGACGGCTCGCGTCTGGCGACGGCGTTGAAGCTCGAGAACGCATCGTGGCCGGATGTCTGGTTGTTCGACACGCGGCAGTCCGCGGAATCCCGCCTCACCTTCAATCAGGCCAGCGACGATGCGGTCTTCTCGCCGGACGGCTCGCAGATCGCGTTCCAGGCGGACAGTGGCGTGTGGACGCGCGCGGCGGACGGCAGCGGTGCGCCCGTGCGTGTGTTCACCACGAGCGACGACGCGTCACCGACCCAGTGGGTGGACGCGAACACTCTGCTGCTCACGAGTCCTGCCCACAGGCCCGGTATCCGCGCCGACATCACCGTCTCGCTCGACCTGCCGTCCGCGAAGACGCGCGACCTCATCGATGGGGATATCTTCGTGCACACGGCGCAGGTGTCTCCGGACGGCCGTTGGATCGCGTACACGACGTCGTCGGGAAGTCTCGCCCAGGTGTTCGTCATGGATTACCCGGGGCTCAAGAGCCGCTGGCAGGTCTCGCAGGACGGTGGAACCGCCCCGCGTTGGCGCCGTGACGGCCGCGAACTGCTGTTCCTCGATCTCGACGACCAACTGCTGTCGGCCGCCGTGACCGCATCGGGCGCCTCGCTCACGTTCGGCGCGCCCGTCGTTCTCTTCGAGCACCAGATGGGCGGGCACTTCCGCAACCGCATCCACTCGTGGGCCGTGGACGCCGCCGGGCAACGCTTCTACATGCTCGAGCCCAGCGTGCCCGTCGAACCGCGCGCCGCGCTGACGCTCGTGCGCGGCTGGCAGCCGCCACCTGCCGGAAAGAAGTGACGCGATGGCCCTGAACGCCGGCGACAAGCTGGGCCCCTACGAAATCGTCGCGCCGCTCGGCGCGGGCGGCATGGGCGAGGTGTACCGCGCGCGCGACACGCGGCTGCATCGCGAGGTCGCGCTCAAGGTCCTGCCCGCGGCGTTCGCGCAGGATCCCGAGCGCATCGCGCGGTTCGAGCGCGAAGCCAAGCTGCTCGCCTCGCTCAACCATCCGCACATCGGCGCGCTGTACGGGCTCGAGGAGTCGGAAGGCCGCCGCGTGCTCGTGCTCGAGCTGGTCGCGGGCGAATCGCTCGCCGAGCGCCTCCGCCGTGGGCCGATGCCGCTCGACGAAGCGCTGCCGATCGCCTGCCAGATCGCGAGCGCGCTCGAAGCGGCGCACGAGAGCGGCGTGGTGCATCGCGACCTGAAGCCGGGCAACGTCATGCTGCGTCCCGACGGCACGATCAAGGTGCTCGACTTCGGGCTCGCGAAGGGCGGCGCGGGCGATTCCAAGTCGTCCGATCCGCAGTTGTCGGCGTCGCCCACGATGACGTACGCCGCGACGCAGGCGGGCGTGATCCTCGGCACCGCCGCGTACATGAGCCCCGAGCAGGCGCGCGGCCGCGCGGTCGATCGCCGCAGCGACATCTGGTCGTTCGGCTGCGTGCTGCTCGAACTGCTCACGGGGAAGCCGACGTTCGCGGGCGAGACCGTGTCGGACACGCTCGCGTCCATCCTCAATAGCGAGCCCGACTGGAGCACGCTGCCCGCGGGAACGCCGAATCGCGTGAGCGACCTGCTGCGGCGCTGCCTGCGCAAGGATCCGTCGTCGCGCCTTCGCGACGCGGGTGATGCGCGCATCGCGCTCGAGGAGATCATCGCGGCGCCCGACGCCGGCGAAGACGCGCCGGCGAGCGCGGCTGCGAGCGCACATGGCGCCGCGCGTGCATCGAACGGCCGCATCGTCGCGATGCTCGGCTTCATTGCCATCGCCGCGCTCGCATTCGCAGGCTGGTCGCTGTGGCGCGGCGCGGGCGCGGGAAACGATGCGACGCCGATGCGCTTCGCGATCCCGGCGAGCCTGAGCGTGACGCCGAGCAGTTCGATCGAGGCCTTCGCGATCGCGCCCGACGGATCGGCGGTCGCATTCGTCGGACAGGATTCGCTCGGCAATTCGTCCGTCTGGCTCCGCAAGCTCGACGCGCTGGTTCCGGCGCAGGTACCCAACACCGAGAACGCGATCGCGCTGTTCTGGTCGCCCGACAGCCGGCAAGTCGCCTTCTTCGCCGACGGCAAGCTCAAGACGGTCGCGCTCGCCGGCGGCGTCGTGCGCACGCTGTGCGACGCGCCCGATCCGCGCGGCGCGAGCTGGGGGAGCAAGGGCACGATCGTACTGGCGCCCGCCGCGACGGGCCCGCTGTACTCGGTGAGCGCCGATGGTGGTGCACCGACGGTCGCGGTCGAGATGGACACGACGAAGAAGGAGAACAGCCTGCGCTATCCGGTGTTCATGCCGGACGGCGAGCACCTGCTGTTCCTCGCGCTGCCGCGGTTCGAGTCGTCGTACTTCGTCTACATGACGCAACTCGGTTCGAAGTCGCGCCGCGCCGCGATGAACGTCGACGCCGCGCCGGCATGGGCGGGAACGGGACACGTGGTCACCGTCCTGCACGACCGCCTCGTCGCCATCCGGATGGACCCGACGAGCGGCAAGGTGCAGGGCAAACCCATCGACCTCGGCGAAGCTCCGCTCACGCTGGCGCACGACGGCTGCCCCGCGGTGTCGGCTTCGAACGACGGCAAGCTGGTGTTCACGAGCGGCTCACTCGCGAACACGGAACTCGCGTGGCTCGATCGGACCGGACACCGGATCGGCACGGTACCGCTGCCCGTCGGACGCTGGGAGACGTTCTCCATTTCTCCCGACAGCAGGCGGCTGGCGGTCGGCAAGCGCCTGTCCGCGAGCGAAACCAAACTCTGGACCGTGGACCTCACGACCGGTCAGGGTGGCCCGCTGTGCGACGTCTCGCCCCAGGCCGGAATCGTCTGGTCGCCCGACGGCCGAATGCTCGCCTACCAGAAGCTCGCCGAGGGCATGGGGCAGGTGTTCCTCCAGCCCGCGAACGGCGGGGAAGAGAAGCGGTTGATTCCGCCACCGTCGCTGTTCCAGAACCTGTGGTCGTGGTCGCCCGACGGCAAGCTCATCCTCTTCAGTCAGCCGACGCCGGGCAGGAACTGGGACGTGATGTCCGCCCCGGTGGACGGTTCGAGCGCTCCGCAGAGCCTCGTCTCGACCGCGGCGAACGAGAACGGCGCGGTGCTGTCACCGGACTCACGCTGGATGCTCTACGTCTCGGACGAATCGGGTCGCAACGCGGTGTACGTGCGTTCCTACCCCTCGGGCGACGAGCGCCGGCAGTTGGGCACGCTGGGGCTGGGCGCCACGGCGAGCACCTACATCCTCGACTGGTCACGTGACGGGCGCGAGATCCTGGTGTCGTCCGACGAAGTCGTCACCTACCCGGTCACGCTTTCGCCCGCGCTCCAGATCGGGGCCCCGCGCCGGCTGTTCTCGGTGCCGAGCGGCTCGATTGGAATCGTGCCCGAGCCCGGCTACCAGCGGTTCCTCGTGAGCCAGCCGCTCGAGAACGCGGCGCCGCCGCAGCTCACGGTGCTGTCGGGCTGGTCGGCGGCGTTGAAGAAGAAGTAGCACCCCGCGCCACCTTTTCACTTTTCGCACGAGGATCTTCATGTCCCTGACTCCCGGCCGTTCGCTCGATCACTACGTTCTCGTCGAAACCATCGGCGAAGGCGGCATGGGCGTGGTGTGGCGGGCCACCGACTCGAACCTCGGGCGCGACGTGGCGATCAAGGTGCTGCCGGCCGTGTTCGCGGACGATCCCGAACGCATGGCGCGCTTCGAGCGCGAGGCGCGACTGCTCGCGTCGCTCAACCATCCCGGTATCGCCTCGATCTACGGCGTGGGCTCGAACGACGGCGTGCGCTTCCTCGCCATGGAGCTCGTGCAGGGCGACGACCTCGCGGTGCGCCTCTCGCACGGCGCGCTGCCGGTGGTGGAGGCGCTCGAGTACGCGCGCCAGATCGCCGCGGCGCTCGAAGCCGCGCACGAGAAGGGCGTCATCCATCGTGACCTGAAGCCCGCGAACGTGAAGGCGACGCCCGAGGGCCAGATCAAGCTGCTCGACTTCGGACTCGCGAAAGCGCTCGAGTCCGAACCCGAGCCGGGCCGCTCGTCGCAGATGTCGCACTCGCCGACGCTCACGAGCCCGATGACGGGCGCGAACGTGATCCTCGGCACCGCGGCGTACATGGCCCCCGAGCAGGCGCGTGGCAAGGTGGTGGATCGCCGCGCCGACATCTGGGCGTTCGGCTGCGTGCTGTTCGAGTGCCTGACCGCGACGCGCGCGTTCGAGGGCGAGACGGTTTCGGACACACTCGCCAAGATCCTCGAGCGCGAGCCCGACCTGTCGCGCCTGCCCGCCACGACTCCGGCGCGCGTGCGCGAGCTGATCCAGCGTTGCCTCGCCAAGGACGCGCGCGTGCGCCTGCGCGACATCGGTGACGCGCGCATCGTGCTCGACGAGGTGCTCGCCACGCGGACGAGTTCGGGACAGCTGCCGGTCGCGAGCGTCGCGGATGTCTCCTCGGGAAGCACGCGCGGCTCGCGGTTCTCGCCGGTGGCGATCGCCACGTCGCTCGTCGCGGCGGCCGCGATCGGAGCCGCCCTGTGGGGCACGCTCGCTCCGCGTGGGCGCAACGCGACCTCCGACGCACCCACGTGCCTCTCGGTCGCGCTGCCCGCCGGGATGCAGATCATCGAAACGGCGATCACGCCCGACGGCGGCACGGTCGTGCTGCAGGCGCGCCCCATCGTGGCGGACGGTGCCACACCGGCCGAACCGAGCCTCTTCACGCGCGCGATCGGCTCGTACGAGTTCAAGGAACTCCCGGGCACTTCGACCGCGCTCGCCTTCGCCCTCGACGCCGACAGCCGGAGCGTGACCTTCATCGCACCCGTCTCGCCGGGAGCGTCACAGCTGCGAGTGAGCCGCATGCCGCTCGACGGCAGCGCGCCCGCGACGGCCGTCGTGGATTGGAAGCAGCCCTGGACCGGCCTCAAGCCGCTCGAGGGCGGCGACCTGCTGGTGCGTGAAGGTGCCACGAGCTTCTTTCTACTCCCGCGCGGGGGAGGCGCTCCCACGCCGACGCGGAAGATCGTGTCGGGCGTGCAGGGCGTCAGCCGGTACGAGTTCAACGGTGGCCAGATCGCCGGTACCGCGAGCGTGTTCATGAGCGTCGTCGTGTACGACGCACGCGGCTGGCATCACAGCGTCGGCGTGCTCGACACGAAGACGGGCAAGGCGAAGGTCGTCGAACCCGACGGCGGCAACGCGTACTGGTCGCCGACGGGCCACATGGTGTTCTCTCGTGGCGACGACGTTCTCGCGGCGCCCTTCGACCCGCGCCGCATGGAAGTCCGCGGCCCGGCGGTGGCCGTCTGGAGCGGTCTCGCCGCTCCCGCGACGTTCTTGCCGGGAAAGTTCGAACTCACGAAGGGCGGGGCCTTGTTCTTCCGTCCGGGGCAGCTCGGAGCGGAGCGCCCGTTCGTGACCGTGGATGCCGCCGGGCACATCGCGCCCTGGTCCGCCACGCCGCATCCAGTCGACTTCCAGATGTTCCTCTCTCGCGACGGACGCCGGCTCGCCACGCAGAGCATCAACGCCCGGGGGATCGACGAACTCTGGGTGTCGTCGGTGGATCACGACGATTTCGTGCGCGTGCCCACCGAGCCGAACGCGGACGCATTCTTTCCCGTGTGGTCGCCGGACGGACGGCAACTGGCCTATCGCCGTCTCGCACGCGACGGCAATGACGGCGCTTACGTCGTGAACATCGAGACCGGTGAATCCCGTCTCGTGCTGAAGAGTCCCGGCGAGAGCGACATCTACGACCCCAACTCGTGGGCGAGCGACGGCACCGGACTCACGCTGACGCACAACGTCAACGGCATCGCCACCGTCTGCTTCCTGCCGGTCACCGCCGGCGGCGAGTGGGGAACACCGAAGCCGTTGGCGCTGGGCGAAGGCCGGAGCTTCCTGCCGCTCGTTTCGCCGGACGCGCGCACCCTGGCGTTCCAGAGCGACCGCGATGGAAAGGTGCAGAGCTACGTCGTCGCGTTCCATGGCGGCGAGGTGAGTGGCCCCGTGCTTCGCGTGCGCACGCAGGGAAGCGACTGGCACCAGTGGTCCGCCGACGGCCGTGCGCTCTACGTCCTGGACGATCGCCGGCACCTCGTGAAGGTGCCCGTCACGAGCGGCTCGCCGCCGAGCGTGGGAGCCGCGACGGAGTATGCCGATCTCGGCAAAGCCCAGGGCGCTGTCTGGATGGTGCGGCCGGACGGGAGCGTGCTCGTCGGCCAGAAGAACGCCAACGAGAAGGACGCGACGCAGATGAACCTCGTGCTCGGATGGGCCTCGGTGCTGAAGAAGAAGCCTTCGGCCAAGTAGTCGCGGGCGCCTGCTCCCGGGTGACACGAGGAAGGCGCGCGCACGCTTGCCGCTCGCGCGCCCTTGTGCTGGACTCGCGCCTCACGTCCAACCCGAGGGTGCCCATGTCCCGCTCCGCGTTCTTCGCGCTCGCCCTGACGGCGACGCTCGCATTCCCGCTCGCCGCGTTCGCCGACGACCACGCCGCGCATCTCGCCATCGGCGATCCCGCACGCAAGGACCGCACGGTCGGCGTCGTGCTCGACGGCATCACCGACTCCGCGACCGGCGACACGATCTCCGTGGCCGAACTGGCCGCGCGCCTCGACGGCGTGCGACTGCTGTTCGTGGGCGAGAGCCACGTGGACATGGAGTTCCACCGCGTGCAGCTGCGCGTGCTGCAGGAACTGCAGCGCCGCGGCCGCACCGTGATGGTCGGCCTCGAGATGTACCCGGTCACCGAGCAGCAGTGGCTCGACCGCTGGTACGGCAACAGGAAGCTGACCGAGGAGCAGTTCCTGACCGAGTCGCGCTGGTACAAGAACTGGGGCTACCACTGGAACTACTACCGCGACATCTTCCTGTTCGCGCGCGAGCACCAGGTGCGCATGTTCGGCGTGAACTTGCCGCGCGGTGCGGTCAGCACGATCCGCTCGAAGGGCTTCGACTCGCTCACCGTGGCGCAGCGCGCCATGCTGCCGCCGCGCATCGACCTCGAGAACGAGGAGCACAAGCGGCTCTTCCGCGCCTTCTTCGGCGACGAAGACGCGCTCCACGGCAACATGCCCGAGGCGATGTTCAACGGGATGTTCCGCGCCCAGTGCGGCTGGGACGCGGCGATGGGCTGGAACGCCGTTCAGGCGCTCAAGAAGTACGGCGACGAGAAGGCGATCATGGTCGTGCTCATCGGCTCGGGTCACGTGGCGTACGGACTCGGCGCCGAGCGCCAGGTGAAGCCGTTCTTCGACGGCCGGATCGCGAGCGTGATTCCGTACGCGGTCGCCGACGAGCCCGGCGGCAAGCCCACGTCCCACATCCAGGCGTCCTACGCGAACTTCGCGTGGGGCCTGCCCGCGTCCACCGATCCGATCTATCCCTCCGCGGGCATCTCGACGACCGAGGCCAAGAGCGGTACGCGCTACAAGGTCATCAACGTGGGCGAGGGCACGCCCGCGGCAGCAGCCGGCGTGAAGATGGGTGACGAGATCGTCGCGGTGGACGGCGTCCTCGTGGAAGAGAAGGAGACGTTCAACCGCTACATGTCCACCAAGCGCTGGGGTGACGACCTGGCCTACCGCCTGATGCGCAGCGGACAAGAGATCGAACTCACCCTGCACCTGCGCCGCAAGCACAGCCAGCCGGAACCGGATTCCACCGCGGCCGCGCCGCAGGCGCCGCAGGCGCCGGCCAAGCCGGCCGGAGGGAGCAAGTGATGAACCTGCGTCGCGTGGTGCTCGCTCTGCTGACGGCGCTCGCGCTGCCGAGCGCTGCGACAGCCGCGGCGCCGGTGGCTCCGATTCCAGTCACCGCCCACGTCCATCACGCGATGCACGTGACGCTCGATCCCGAGCGCGGCTGGCTCGAGGTGACCGACACGCTCACCGTGCCCGCGTCCCTCGTGCAGGGCGGCTCGGCGGACTTCCTGCTGCACGGCGCGCTGATCGTGCTCGACGCTTCGCCGAACGCGCAGCGCGTGCCGCTGGGCACGGGCTCGCGCGAGGACGCGCGGCGCTTCTTCGGCATCAACGCCTCGGGGGCCGATCTCGACACGGCGCTCGCGCGCTGGCGCGTGAAGCTGCCGGCGAGCGGCGGCAGCGTCGTGCTGCACTACGGCGGGCACTTCGACTACGGACTGTCGGACGAGCGCGAGCAGTACACGCGCGGCTTCCGCCAGACGATCGGCATCATCGCGAAGGAAGGTGTGTACCTGTCGGGCGACGGCTTCTGGTATCCGCAGCTGAACCGCGCGCTGATCGGCGCCCGCGTGTCGGTCTCGATGCCCGACGGCTGGCAGGTGATCGCACCCGGCAACGGCCGCGCGCGTGACACCGACGGGCGCGCGCATTGGAACCTGGAGGACGGGCTCGACGAGCTCACGCTCGTCGGCGGGCCGCTGCTCGAGTACCGCGAGAAGGCCGGTGCCATCGACGCGCTCGTCTACCTGCGCACCAAGGACGACGCGCTCGCCGCCAAGTACCTCGAGGCCACGGCGCAGTACATCAAGATGTACGAGGGCCTGGTCGGCCCGTACCCGTACGGCAAGTTCGCGATGGTCGAGAACTTCTGGGAGACGGGCTACGGCATGCCGAGCTACACGCTGCTCGGGTCCCAGATCATCCGCTTCCCGTTCATCCTCACGTCGTCCTACCCGCACGAGATCCTGCACAACTGGTGGGGCAACTCGGTGTTCGTGGACTACGAGAGCGGCAACTGGTGCGAGGGGCTCACGGCCTACATGGCCGACCACCTGATCCAGGAGCAGCGCGGGCGCGGCGCCGAGTACCGGCGCGACGCGCTGCAGAAGTACCGCAACTACGTGCGCGACGGCCGCGACCTGCCGCTGTCGGCGTTCCGCTCGCGTCACAGCGCGGCGACCGAGGCGGTGGGCTACGGCAAGGCGCTCATGGTGTTCCACATGTTGCGGCAGCGGGTCGGCGACGACGCGTTCCGCCGCTGGGTGCGTACGTTCGACGAGCGCTTCCGCGGCAAGCAGGCCTCGTGGGCCGACGTGGAGTCGGTGTTCGAATCGGTCTCGGGCCGCGACCTGACGCGGTTCTTCGCGGATCACGTGACGCGCGCGGGTGCGGCGGAGCTGCGCATGAGGCGCGTCCGGGTGAGCACGGCGAGCGAAGGCTTCACGATCAGGGGCGCGCTCGACCAGGTACAGGCCGGAGCGCCCTTCGACATCGACGTGCCCGTGCTCGTGCAGACCGAGTCGGGAAACGTGATCGACACGCTGCACTGCATCTCGGGGTCGACGAACTTCTGGATTCACGTGAAGTCGCGCCCGCTCGTGCTGCACGTGGATCCGGCGGCGGACGTGTTCCGCCTGCTCGATCCGCGCGAGACGCCGCCTTCGCTCGGGCAGGTGTTCGGCGATCCGCGCGTGCTGGCCGTGCTGCCCGCGAAGGCGAGCGCCGCCGAGCAGGCCGCGTGGCGCACCATGGCCGAGAGCTGGCGCAGCGACGGGCACGCGATCGAGTTCACGACCGACGCCGAACTGCGCGCGCTGCCCGCGGATCGCGCGGTGTGGCTGCTCGGCCGAGGCAACACGCTCGCGCCTTCGCACTTCTCGAGCGACGCGAACTTCGCGCTCGCGCACGACACGCTGCGCGTGGACGGCGAGGCGATGCCGATGGCGGGGCATTGCGGCGTGCTCGTGCGGCGTCATCCCGGCGCGGTCGAAAAGGCGATGGGCTGGATCTTCGCCGACGACATGGCGGCGCTGCCCGGACTGGGGCGGAAGCTGCCGCACTACGGCAAGTACTCCGCGCTCGGCTTCGAGGGCGCGGAACCGGTGAACGTGCTCAAGGCACAGTGGAGCGCGACGGACTCGCCGTTGCGCGAAGTGCTCAGCCGAGCGGGATTCGGCCTCGCCGCGCCGCCTCCGCTCACGCACCCCGCGCTCGCCGACCTGCCGCCCGTGTTCTCGGAGCAGGCGATGATGGACCGCGTGCGCTGGCTGGCGGCGCCCGAGCGCGAAGGCCGCGGCGTGGGCACGAAGGGCCTCGACGAATCGGCCGAGTGGATCGCGGCGCGCTTCCGCGAGTTCGGGCTCGAGCCGGGCGGCGACAACGGCACGTACTTCCAGAGCTTCACCACCACGAAGTCGCCCTCCGGGCAGAGCGTCACGCTGCGCAACGTGATCGGCGTACTGCGCGGCGCGAGCGCCGAACGCGCCGGGCAGGCGGCGCTGCTGACCGCGCACTACGACCACCTCGGGCGCGGCTGGCCCGACGTGCACGCTGGCGACGCGGGCAAGGTGCACGCGGGCGCCGACGACAACGCGAGCGGCGTCGCGGTGATGCTCGAACTCGCGCGTGCGCTGGCGGCGGGAGAGAAGCCGCAGCGCACGATCGCGTTCGTCGCGTTCACGGGAGAAGAGTCGGGCCTGCAGGGCTCGCGGCACTACGCCGCGCATCCGGCGTTCGCGCTCGACAAGACGATCGGCGTGATCAACCTCGACACCGTCGGGCGGTTGTTCGGCAAGAAGGTCTCGGTGCTGGCGACCGGCACGGCCACGGAGTGGCAGCACATCTTCCGCGGCGCCGGCTTCGTGACGGGCGTCGAGCCGCGACTCGTGGCCGAAGCGCTCGAGTCGTCGGACCAGGTCAGCTTCATCGAGAAGGGCGTGCCCGCGGTGCAGATCTTCACCGAGCCGCACGTTGGACTATCACCGCCCGAGCGACACGCCCGAGAAGCTCGACTGCCGGGCCTCGTGAAGGTGGCGGCGTTCGTGCGCGAGGGCATCCAGTACTCGGCGATCGTCCCGGAGATGCTCACGAACACGATCGGCGGCGCGAAGCCGAGCGCGCCCGCAGGTGGCCCCGCCGCCGGTGGCGGCCGGCGGGTCACCATCGGCACGATGCCCGACTTCGCTTTCGCCGGTCCCGGCGTGAAGGTGGCGGGAGTGACGCCCGGCTCACCGGCCGACAAGGCGGGGCCGGCGAAGGGATGTGCTCGTGAAGCTGAATGGCGAGTCGATTCCCGACCTCAAGAGTACCTCGCCATGCTGCGCAATCTGCAGCCCGGGCAATTGGCGCAATTGCGCTTCAGCGGCGCGGCGACGCCGAGCAGGACGTGACGCTCACCGTCGTGGAGCGCTGAACGCAAGCCGCCCATCCACACCGTGAAGGGGAGAAAGCGCTACGAGCGTCCCCCGAGCGGGGGGGGGTAGACTCGTCCGCCACGCACGAGACCACTCCACTGACTTCCGAGCACACCATTCCGCGCGAACGGTCGTCGACCGGCCGATCGGACTGATGCCGACTCCCTTGCCACAGCGCGCCGGGGGACGGCCGTGAAGCCGCGTCCCTCGACCGCGAAGCCTCGCGCCGCGAAGGCGCCGGTGCGCCAGACCGCCCCCGTGTCCGCGCCGCCTCCCGCGGCGAGCAGGCGCACGATCGCGTTCGTGGCGCTCGGCTCGGCGCTCGCGGGGCTCGCGTTGTTCGCGAGCCCGCTCACCCAGCGCACGGCGTTCTTCTATCGCGACGTGCCGCGACAGTACGAACCGATCCAGCACCAGGTGGGCCGCGCGCTTTCGCATGGGGAACTGCCGCTCTGGAACTCCTCCACGCAGAGCGGCGTGCCGCTGCTGGCCAACGTGCATGCGGGCGCGCTGTATCCGCTCAATCTCGCGCACCTCGCGCTCACGCCGGCCACCGCCTACGCGTGGCTCGTGTGGCGCACTGGTGGCGGCTCGTACTGAGCTTCCGTGCTGCTGCGCGGGCTCGTGCGCACGGCACCCGCGGCGCTCGCGGCGGCGGCGCTGGGTGTGAGCGGCATCGCACTCTCCGCGACCACCTACCTGCCGTACCTCGAGGCGTCGTCGTGGCTGCCGTGGGTCCTGCTCGCGTTCCGCCGTCGCGGCGAGCGCGACGTGGTCAGTCCCGCCATGGCGGTGATGTTCGCGCTGCAGGTGCTGGCGGGCGATCCGTCGGTCGCGCTCATGACCGCGATCGCGTGCGCGGCGTGGGGTGGGAAGCGTCGTCGACGCGCGTACCGCCGCGCGCGCTGCGGGTCGTGACGCTCTCGGGACTCGCCGCAATCGCGCTCGCCGCGCCGCAACTCGTGCCCGCCGTCGGGCTCTACCGGGACAGCGTGCGTGCGACGAGCGAGCTCGCCGCGCGACTCGCGTGGTCGTTCGAACCCGCGCGCGCGTTCGAGTGGTTCGTGCGCCTGCCCTTCGGCGCGCTGCTCGCGCCGCCATTCTTCCCGCCGTGGAGCCACGGCATGGGACAGGACGCGCAACCGTTCTTCCTCGATCACGGCTGGGGTCCGCTGGTGCTGCTCGGCCTGATCCCGGGGTTGTCGCGCTCCGGGCCGCTGCGTC
>JADJLL010000014.1 GCA_016710095.1 Candidatus Eiseniibacteriota bacterium
GGCGCTCGTGCGCCTCGCGCTGCCGGTGCTCGCGTCGCAGACGCTGCGCCTCGCGTTCCAGTGGGTGGACGCGTTGTGGGTGCGCGATCTCGGCGTCAACGCCACGGCCGCGATCACGACGTCGGTGTTCGTCATGTGGATCGTGTACTCGCTGCACGACATCTTCGGGATCGGCATCAGCGCGTACGTGAGCCAGCTGATGGGCGCGGGGGACCGCGCGCGCGCCGGCGTCGCGGCGTGGAAGGGCATCCAGGCGAGCGCCGTCATGGGGCTCGTGGGCGTGGCGCTCGGGGTGTTCGGCGCGAAGGCGATCTTCTCCGCGATGGACCCGAGCGGTCGCATCGTGGAGGAGGGCGCGTCGTACCTCGGCGTCGTGCTGTTCGGCGCGCCGTTCATCATGGTGTCGCTGTCGTGCGAGAACGTGCTGCGCGCGTGCGGCGACACGCGCACGCCGTTCGTCGTGGACTTCGCCGCGATCGCGCTCAACGCCGCGCTCGCGCCGGTGTTCATCTACGGGCTCGGGCCGTTTCCCGCGATGGGCGTCGCGGGCGCCGCGTGGGCGACCGTGTGCGCGCAGGTGCTCATGTTCGCCACCTACATGGTGCTCGCGGCGCGGCGCATGCCGTCGTTCCCGCTCGCGCGGCGCGCCGACGGCCCGCCGGTCAAGGTGCTCGGCATGGCGCGCGTGGGACTGCCCGCGGCGCTGATCGGTTCGCTGTTCTCGGTCGTGTACATCGCGTTCGTGCGCTCGGCCTCGGCGCACGGCCCCGCGGCCGCGGCGATGGTCGGGATCGGCAACCGCATCGAGGCGATCCAGTTCGTGTTCTCGGCGTCCATCGGGCTCGCCGCCGCGACATTGCTCGGCCAGGCGATCGGCGCGAACCGGCCCGACCGCGCGGCCGAGGTGCTGCGCACGTCGCAGCGCTGGTCGGTCGGGTTCGCGCTCGTGTTCATGGTGGCGATGTTCGCGGTGCCGAAGTTCTTCCTCGGCATGTTCACGACCGACGCGGACGTGCTCGCGCTCGGCGTGCCGTACCTGCGCGTGCTGTCGCTCACGGTGGTCGCGACCGGGCTCGAGATCGCGACGGCCGAGGCCATCATGGGATCGGGGCACACGAGCGCGATCTCGTGGATCTTCACGGTCGTCTCACTGCTGCGGATCCCGCTCGCGTTCGCCGTGCCCGCGTGGACGCACTCGGGCGCGATCGGCATCGTCTGGGTGATCACGGTGAGCTGCTGGGTGCGGACGGCCGCGATCCTCGTGTGGTCCCGGCGCGGCACCTGGAAGCAGGGGCTGCGCGGCGAGCTGCACGGACCGGCCGAACTGGGCTCCCCGGACGCCCCGGGCGAGGCTCTCTAGGCGTCCGGCCCGGCCCGCCGGGCGGTACCAGAGGCCCGTCGCGCGCGGCTTGGCGAGCCCCGAGACTCCCGACTAGACTGCCCCGCCACTGCACCGAGCTCATCGCACCCGGAAGGAAGGCATGCACTATCGCTACGTGATCGTGGGTGGAGGCCTCGCGGCCGCCGCCGCCATCGAAGGCATCCGCTCGCAGGATGCCGACGGCTCGATCCTGCTCTTCTCCCGGGAGAACCACCTTCCGTACCGCCGCACGCCGCTCACGAAGGAGATGTGGGCGGGCTCGATGAAGCTCGAGGATCTCGCCGTGCACCCCGAAGGGTTCTACGAGTCGCACAAGGTGGACGTGCGGCTCCGCCGCGAGATCGTCGAGATGGACTCCGAGCACAAGATCCTCTGGGACGATCGCGGCGACAGCGTGGGCTTCGACCACGCGCTGCTCGTGACGGGCTGCCGTCCGCGCCGGCTGCAGGCGCAGGGCGCCGACAGCCCGAGCGTGCGCTACTTCCGGGCGCTCGAGGACTTCCTCGCGCTCGAGCAGTCCATGGATCACATCCAGCACGTCACGACGGTCGGCGGCGGCTTCGTCGCGGTCGAACTCGCGGCGACGCTGCGCGAGCGCGGCAAGGAAGTCACCATGATCTTCCCCGAGGAGTGGCCGCTGCACCGCATCCTGCCGCGCGAACTCGGGCTGGCGCTCGTGGACTACCTGCGCAGCATGGAGATCGAGACCGTCTCGGGCGAGACCATTGTCGAGGTGATCGAGGAAGGAAACGGCATCGTGCGCGGCCGCACGTACGGCGGCAACACGCTCGCGACGCAGGTGATCCTCGTGGACCAGGGCTCCGAGGCGCAGGTGGATCTCGCCGAGGCCGCCAACCTCGACACCGACGACGGCATCGTGGTGGACGAGTACGGCCGCTGTTCGCGCCCGGGCTTCTGGGCCGCGGGCGACGTCGCCGAGTTCCCGTACCTCGCGTTGGGGCAGCTCGAGCGCGTCGAGGGCGCCGAGCACGCCGAGAAGCACGGCTTCTGCGTGGGCGCCAACATGGCCGGCGCGGGCACGCCGTACACGCACCTGCCGCTCAAGTGGTTCCGCGTCGGCGAGCAGCAGTTCGAGGGCGTGGGCGAACTGCACGCGCGGCTCGACACCGAAGATGGTCTGGGTGGAAGAAGGCCGCGAGGGCATCGTGTTCTACCTGCGCGACGACGTCGTGCGCGGCGTGCTGCTGTGCAACGCGTCCGAGCGGCTCGAGTGGGCGCGCGCGCTGATCGTGGAAGCGCGCCCGATGTCGCGCGACGAACGCGCGGCGCTGATCACGCCGGCTAAGGCCTGATCGGGCTGGCGAAGGCTTCATCGGGCCGGAGGCCCGAAACGCACAAAGCAAAACCGCGGCGGCCGGAAGGCCACCGCGGTTCTTCGTTTCCGGTGCGTGAGTCCGTCAGCGCATCGCGCCCGCGCCTCGCGGCGTGAAGAGCAGCGGGTGGCGCGCGACGAACAGCGCCGCCTGCAGGCGGTCGTCGAGTCCCAAGCGGTGCAGCAGCTGGGCGACGTGCTTCTTCACCGTGGGCTCGGAAATCCCGAGCGCCGAGGCGATCTCCTTGTTCGAGTGGCCGTCGGCGAGCAGCGCCGCGACCTCGAGCAGCCGCGGCGACAGTTCGCGGATGGGCTCGCCCGAAAGCGTCTTCTCGCCCGCGATCGCGGCGATCGTGCCGGGCTCGTACGAAGCGCGGCCGGAAGCGACCGAGCGGATCGTCGAGAACAGCGTCTTCGGATCGGCGCTGCGGCGCACGGTGCCCATGGCGCCGAACGCGGCGGCGATCTGCAGGCAGTCGGAACCGCCGCTGCAGAGCGAGCGGCCCGGCGCGTGCGGCGTGTGGCTCGCGAGCGGCGGGTTGAGCACGAGGCAGTCGCTCCATCCACGCTCGGACATCGCGACGACGCCGAGATCGGGAAGCGCCTGGCGAATCTCGGCGAGTGCGCTCTGCTCGGCGGCGCTCGGAAGCGTCAGCGTGAGCACGAGCACGTCGGGATCGAGCTTCCGGCAGAGCGCGATGGCTTCGGCGGTGTCGGCGGCTTCACCGACGACGAGGAAGTCGGACTCGGCGCGAAGCAGCGCCGCGATGGCGGCGCGATCGATGGCGGCACCGTCCGCGACGACCATGCAGATCGCCGGAGCGCCGCCACGCGCAGTGGCGGACGGCGTGGCGGTCCGGCTGGTGGGCCGGTTCGTGGTGCGTCGACTGCGGGGAAGTGTCTTCACGGCAAAGACTCCAGGCCCTCGCTGGGGCGCGAACATGAGCGGTTTGGTTGCTGCAGGTCCTGCGGCCGCGTCCAGCATGCGCCCGTGCATCGAGTGTGTAAAGCAGGAGCTCGGAAATCTGCTCCGGCGGGCGGTTGGGGAACGGTCAATTCCCGTCGCGGCGGCCCTGCGGATCGAGGGCGTCCCGGAGCCCGTCCCCGAGGAAATTGAAGGCGAGCAGCGTCAGCGACAGCGCCAGCCCGGGAAACAGGACGAGCCAGGGGAAGATGGCCAGCACCCGGGCGCCGTCCGAGACGAGCGTGCCCCACGAGGCCCCGGGCGGCTGGACGCCGAGCCCGAGGAAGGAAAGAAACGCTTCCTGCAGGATGACGGCCGGCACGGTGAGCGTCGTGTACACGATCACGGGCCCGAGCGTGTTCGGCACGAGGTGGCGGAACAGGATCGCGCCGTCGGACGCCCCGAGCGCGCGCGCGGCCTCGACGAACGTCTGGCTCTTGAGCGAGAGCACCTGCCCGCGGACGATGCGCGCCATGGTGAGCCACTGCACCAGTCCGAGTGCGACGAACAGCATGACGAGCGAGCGCTCGAAGAACACGAGCAGCAGGATCACGAGGAAGATGTAGGGGAGCGAATACAGCACGTCGACCACGCGCATCATCGCTTCGTCCACGCGGCCGCCGGCGTAACCCGCGATCGCGCCCCACGACACGCCGACCACGAGGCTCACGAGCGTGCCGACGACGCCGACGAGCATCGAGATGCGTCCGCCGTACATCACGCGCGCGAACAGGTCGCGGCCGAGGTCGTCGGTGCCGAACCAGTGCGCCCACGAAGGCGGCGCGGCGCCCAGCGCGAGATCCTGCGCCGCCGGGTCCTGCAGGAACGGCAACCACGGCGCGGCCGCGGCGAGCGCGCACATGACGAGCAGGAACACGCCCGCGCCGACCGCGGCGCGATTGCGGCGCAGGCGGCGCCACGCGTCGGACCACAGGCTGCGCGGCGCGCTCGCCGCTTCGTCGGCGAGCACGGTGGCGGGCGGATGCAGGCCGACGCTCACGAGAGCTCCACGCGCGGATCGAGCCGCGCGTACGCGACGTCCACGATCAGGTTGAGCACCATGAGGAACGACGCGTAGAAGAGCACGATGCCGAGCACGAGCGTGTAGTCGCGGTTGAACGCGCCGTTCACGAGGTGCCGCCCGAGCCCGGGGATCGCGAAGATCTGCTCGACGACGATCGAGCCCATCACGATGCGCGCGGCGGCGGGCCCGAGGTACGACACGACGGGCAGCACGCCGAGCCGCATCGCGTGCTTCACGACCACGGCGCGCTCGGCGAGTCCCTTGGCGCGCGCGGTGCGCACGAAGTCCGCGCGCAGCACCTCGAGCATGCCGGCGCGCGTGAGGCGCGCGATGTACGCGACGTACGCGACGCTGAGCGTGAGCACGGGCAGCACGCGGCTCGAAGGTCCGGTCCACAGCGCGGGCGGCAGCCAGTAGAGCCCGAGCGAGAACACGAGCACGAGCGCGGGTCCGAGCACGAAGTTCGGGATCGACACGCCCGCGAGCGCGAGCGTCATCGCCGCGTGGTCGGCGAGCTTGTTCTGCTTCACCGCGGCGATCACGCCGAGCGGCACGCCGAGCAGTACCGAGAGGAGCAGCGCCCAGCCGCCGAGTTCCGCCGACACGCGGAAGCCCTCGAGAATGATGTCGCGCACCTGGCGCTGCGGGTACTTGTACGACGGCCCGAAGTCGCCGACCGCGGCGTGCGTGACGAAGCGCACGTACTGCACGGGCAGCGGCTGGTCGAGTCCGTAGGCGCGCTGCATCTGCGCGAGCGCGGCCTTCGGGATCTCCTTCTCGGACTGGAACGGCCCTCCGGGCGCGAGGCGCACGAGGAAGAACGTGAGCGTCGCGATCACGAACAGCGTCGGGACGATCAGCAGCGCGCGCCGCACGACGAACGCGATCACTGGCGCGCTCCGCTCGCGATCGGCTCGTGCTGGCGCCAGTCGCGGTCGATCCACACGCGCGAGAGCGGATGCACGTCGAGCGCGGTGTGGTGGAGGCCCTTCACGTACGGCTTGATGAGTTCGTGCGACGCGTAGTGGTAGACGGGCAGGTACGGGCTGGACGCGAGCGCGCGCGATTCCGCCGCGCGCAGGATCGCGGCGCGCTTCACCGGGTCCACCTCGTGCTCGGACTCGCGCATGAGCCGGTCGTACTCCGGGTCCGACCAGCCCGAGCGGTTGTTGCCGTTGCCCGACATGAGCAGTGTGAGGAACGTGCTCGGGTCGAGGTAGTCGCCGATCCACGAGCGGCGCGCGACGTCGTAGTGCAGCGTCGTCGACGCCTGCTGGAAGCTCGACCATTCCATGCTCTGGAGTTCGACGGGCACGTTCAGCTCGCGCCGCCACATCGCCTGCACGGCTTCGGCGATGCGGCGATGGTCCTCGCTCGTGTTGAAGAGGATCGAGAACTTCGGGAAGCCCTTGCCGCCGGGGAAGCCCGCGCGCGCGAGCTCGGCGCGCGCCGAGTCCGGCTCGAACGCGATCGGCGCCGGGCCGTCGTAGCCCGGATAGCCGCTCGGCGTGAGCCGGCCCCACGCGCGGCGCGTGCCCTTGAGCAGGTCGCGCGCGATCGCCTCGCGGTCGATGGCCAGGTTGAGCGCGCGGCGCACGCGCGGATCGTCGAACGGCGGCTTCGTGCAGTTGACGCCGTAGAAGTACGTCGCCTGGAACTCGCCGGTGACGTAGTCGGCGAAGCCGCGCACGTAGGGCAGGAACGGCGACGGGATCTCGCCGCTCGGGTTCCAGTCGATCACGCCGGCCTTGTAGAGGTTGGTGGACGTGTTGAGGTCGTCCACCGAGTACGCCTCGATGCCGTCGAGCTTCACCTGCGAGGCCGCCCAGTACTTGGGGTTCTTCGCGAACACGAACTTCTCGTTCTGGCGGTGGGAGACGAGCGAGAACGCGCCGTTGTTCACGATCGTGCCCGGCTCGGTCCAGCGCGCGCCGTGCTTCTCGATGCACGCGCGCGGCACGGGAACGAAGGTGTAGTACGAGGTGAGGAACAGGAACCACGGCGTGGGCGCGCGCAGTGTGACGACGAACGTGCTGTCGTCCGGCGCGGCGAGCCCGAGCTGCGTGGAGTCCGCGAGCGTGCCCTTGTGGAACGCCTCGGCGTTGACGATCGGGTACATGAGCGCCGCGGCGCGCGCGCCGGTGGCGGGCGACAGCACGCGGCGCCACGACCACAGGAAGTCGCGCGCGGTGACCGGCGCGTCGTCCGACCACACGAGCCCCGGCCGCAGGTGGAACGTGTACGTGAGCCCGTCCGCGCTCGTCTCCCAGCGGTACGCCTGGCCGGGGACGGGGAGCAGCGTCTGCGGGTCGTAGTCGGTCAGGCCCTCGAAAAGAATGCGGGCGATCACGCCGTCGGGCTGGCCCGACATGACGGACGGATCCGTGGTCTCGGGCTCCGCGCCGTTGTTGAACCGCAGCACGTTCGTGGCCGGCGGGCGGATCGAGCCGAAGTAGCGCGCCTCGTGCGCGTCCCGCGCGGGCGCGCACGCGCCCACGGCGAGCGCGAGGGCGAGCACGAGGGCCGGCGCGGCGCCCGTTCGGGCGCGCATGAAAAGGAGGGCGGTCACGGCGCGGGAAGATAGCAGAGCATCGCGCGCCTCCCTCGCGCATCGGCAACCTTGTGGGCGGGGCCGCACGTAGAGCGGGCACCCCTCACGACCGGGCCGCACGTTCATCCGATGCCCCGGCGCTCCGGCGCCACGTCTCGCGGAGAGCACCATGAGCACCTTCGTCACGCGCATCGCCATCGCCGCGCCGCCCGCCGTCGTGTGGGACGTGATGACCCGCTTCGAACAATGGCCCGAGTGGACGGCGAGCATCACGTCGGTCGCGCCGCTCGCGGCGTCCCCGCCCGGGCTCGGCGCGCGCTACCGGATCGAGCAGCCGTCGCTGCAGCCCGCCGAATGGACGATCACCGCCTGGGAGCCCGGCGTCGCCTTCACCTGGGAGTCGCGCCGCACGGGCATGCGCGCGGTGGCCGTGCACACGATCGTGCCGTCGGCGCAGGGCTGCGAAGTGGAACTCATCGTCCGCTATGAGGGGCCGCTCGGGGCGCTCGTCGGGCTGCTGGCCGGCACGCTGACCCGGCGCTACATGGCGATGGAGGCGTCGGGGCTGCGTTCGCGGTCCGAGGAGATCGCGCGGCGGTAGGGGCGGCGAGCGGCGGCGCGGCTTCTCGTGCCGCCGCCGTCCGCCATGCCGGACCGCCCGCACCGATACCAACGGAGTAGCCGCGCGGACTGGCCGGAAACGCGGGCCTCGCGCTACATTGCCGCATGGCTCGCTCCCGAACGGCTTCACCCGAGCGCCCCGCGCGCAAGACGATCACCCTGCCGGCTTCGGTCGGCGTGAATGTTCCCCGCAAGGACGGGCGCGACAAGGTCACCGGCGCCGCCCTGTACCTGGACGACCTGCGCGTTCCCGGCGTGCTGCACGGACGCACGGTGCGCTCGACGGTCGCGAACGCCCGCATCGTGAGCGTCACGCTCGATCCGGCGTTCGACTGGACCGGCATGACGGTCGTGGACCACCGCGACGTTCCCGGCGAAAACTGCGTCGCCGTCATCGAACGCGACCAGCCGATGCTCGCCTCGACCCACGTGCGACACGTGGACGAGCCCATCCTGCTGCTCGCGCACGAGGACGCCGAGCGCGTCGAAGCCGCCGTGAGCGCGGTGAAGATCGAGTACGAGCCGCTCACCCCGGCGCTCAACCTCGAGGAGTCGCTCGAGAAGAAGGCGCTCGTGCGCGGCGACGACAACGTGTTCAAGACGATCCGCATCGAGCGCGGCGACCTGGACGAAGCGTTCGTGCGCTCCGATCGCGTGATCGAGGGCGAGTACTACTGCGGCCATCAGGAGCAGCTGTACATCGAGAACAACGCGATGCTCGCCGAGCGCACGAAGGACGGCGGCATCCACGTTCGCGGCTCGATGCAGTGCCCGTACTACGTGCACGGCGCGCTGCAGGTGCTGCTCAACCTTCCGCCCGAGAAGGTGCGCATCGAGCAGACGATCACGGGCGGCGGTTTCGGCGGCAAGGAAGACTACCCGTCGGTGATCGGTGGGCACGCCGCGTTGCTCGCGTGGAAGAGCGGGCGTCCGGTGAAGATCGTGTACGACCGGCTCGAGGATCTCGCGGCGACGACCAAGCGCCATCCCGCGCGCGTGCGCATCAAGACCGGCGTCATGAACGACGGCACGCTCGTCGCGCTCGACGCCGACGTCGTGATGGACGGCGGCGCGTATCTCACGCTCACGCCCGTCGTGCTGTCGCGCGGCGCCATTCACGCCGGCGGCTGCTATCGCTGGGACGCGGCGCGCATCTTCGCGCGCGCGGTGGCCACGAACACGCCGCCCAACGGCGCGTTCCGCGGCTTCGGCGCGCCGCAGACGCTGTTCGCGATCGAGTCGCACATCGACCGGATCGCGGCCGAACTGGGCATGGACCCGCTCGCGCTGCGCCGCAAGAACGCGGTGAAGCTCGGCGACGTCACGCCGACCGGGCAGATCCTCAAGGAGAGCGTGGGCTCGCACGAAGTGCTCGAGCGCACGGCGAAGCGCGCGAAGTACGCCGAGAAGCGCGCGCGCTACGAACGCGAGAACGCGGCGGCCGAAGCGGCCGAGCACGCGGGCAAGGTCTCGAAGGACGGACGCCGGTTGCGCCGCGGCATCGGCATGGCGCTCGCGATGCACGGCGCCGGCTTCACGGGCAGCGGCGAGTCGAAGCTCAACTCGCTCGCGGCGCTCGACCTGACCGCGGACGGCCGTCCGTGCGTGCGCATCTCGAACACCGAGATCGGGCAGGGCACGAACACCGTGTTCGCGCAGATCGTCGGCGAGGTGCTCGGCATTCCGCACGAGCAGGTGATCGTGCACGTGCCCGACACCGCGCACGTGCCCGACAGCGGCCCGACGGTCGCTTCGCGCACGCTGATGGTCGTGGGCGGGCTGATCGAGAAGTGCGCGAAGAAGATGAAGGAGAAGCTCGAGCTGTACGCCGAGCACCCGATCGAAGGCGGCGGCGACTTCTCGCGCATCGCGAAGCGCTGGCTCAAGGAGCGCGGCCCCTTGCGCGTCGAGCAGCGCTACCAGAAGCCGACCGGCATCGAGTGGGACGACGACACGTACCAGGGCGACGCCTACGGCGTGTTCGCGTACGCGGCGATCGCGGTGGAGGTCGAAGTCGACCTCGACACCGCCGAGACCAAGCTGCTGCACGTGACGACCGCGCAGGACATCGGCAAGGCGATCCATCCCGTGCTGTGCGCCGGCCAGATCGAAGGCGGCACGTTGCAGGGACTCGGCTGGGCGCTCATGGAAGAAGTGCGGCACAAGGACGGCAAGGTCTGGAACCACCAGCTGACCAACTACATCATCCCGACTTCCGCCGACGCGCCGACGATCGACGTCGAGATCGTCGAGATTCCCTACTCGAACGGGCCGTGGGGCGCGAAGGGTGTCGGCGAACTGCCGATGGACGTGCCCGCGCCCGCGGTGATCGCCGCGATCGCGCATGCGACCGGCTGCCGCCTCGACGAAATTCCCGCCACCCCGGAGCGACTCATGCGCGTGATGCAGCGGAGGGGCGAATGAGCCTGCCGACCAGTGAGCTGAACCTCGAGTCGATCGAGAGCATGAAGGAGTACGGCTTCGAGGGATTCCTCACCGTGCGGACGCTGCGTGACGAGGATTGCGCTTCGGTGCCCGCGGAGACGGGCGTGTACCTCGCGGTGCGCGACTGGACCGAGCCGCCGCGCTTCATGCCGAAGAGCCCGGCGGGATTCCTGCGCGGTCAGGGGCCGACCGTTCCGATCGAGACGCTGCAGGAGAAGTGGGTGAACGACGCGTGCGTGCTGTACATCGGTCACGCGCACGGACCCGGCGTGCGTCACCGCCTGCACCAGCGCATCAAGCGCATGATCCGTTTCGGCACCGGCAAGCAGGTCGCGCACTGGGGCGGCCGCTACCTGTGGCAGATGTCGGGCGCCACCGCGCTGCGGTTCGCGTGGCTCGCGACCGACAAGCGCGAGTCCGACAAGCTGTTCAATCGCGTCCACCGCGCATTCGACGAGCGTTACGGCGCGCTGCCGTTCGCCAATCTCGAAGTCGAGGAGCAGGAGATCGAGGAATGAGTCCGCTCGTACGCATCCGATTCACCCTGAACGGGCGCCCGCAAAGCGTGAAGGTGCCGCCCATGAAGCGCCTCCTCGACGTGCTGCGCGAGGACTGCCGCATGACCGGCACGAAGGAAGGCTGCGGCGAAGGCGAGTGCGGCGCGTGCACCGTGCTGATCGCCGGTGACCCCGTGAACTCGTGCCTCGTGCCCGCCGTGCACGCCGAGGGCGCGAAGATCACGACCGTCGAAGGGCTCGCGAAGAACGGCAAGCTGTCCGCGCTGCAGACCGCGTTCATCGAGCTGGGCGGCGCGCAGTGCGGCATGTGCACGCCGGGCATGCTCGTGACGTCGGCCGCGCTGCTCGCGCGCACGAAGGGCCGCGTGCCGGGCGACGCCGAGGTGCGCGACGCGCTCTCCGGCACGCTCTGCCGCTGCACCGGCTACCAGAAGATCGTCGAGGCCGTGCAGGCCGCGGCGGCGCCGGCGCCCGCGAAGAAGAAGGCGGCGAAGGTCGCGACGAAGGCGAAGCCGGTCGTGAAGAAGAAGGCGGCGAAGGCCGCGAAGAAGGCGAAGCCGGTCGTGAAGAAGAAGGCCGTCGCCAAGAAGAAGACGGCCGCCAACAAGGCGGGCCGGAGGCCCGCGGCTTCCAAGGAAAGGCGCGTCGATGAAGACCGCCATCTCCACACTCGCCGTCGAGCGCCCGAAGCACCTCAAGCACGCGCTCACGCTGCTGCACGAGTCGCTTGCCACCGAGCGCCTCACGCCGCTCGCGGGCGGCACCGACCTGTTCGTGTACCTGAACGCCGGCTCGCACCGCGGCACGCGCTTCCTCGACCTGGCGCCGTGCGCGGAACTGCGTGGCATCAAGGCCGTGAAGGGCGGCATCCGGATCGGCGCGCTCGAGACGTTCGACCGGATCGCGCGTCATCCGAAGATGGCCGCGTGGCCGCTGCTCGTGCAGGCCGCGCGTTGCGTCGGCGCGGCGCAGATCCAGAACCGCGGCACGATCGGCGGCAACATCGCCAACGCGTCGCCCGCCGGCGACTCGCTGCCCGTGCTGCTCGCGTACGACGCGCTCGTGCACGTGGCGAGCGTGCGCGGCGAACGCGTCATTCCGTTCCGCGACCTGCAGACCGGCTATCGCCAACTCGCGCTCGAAGCCGACGAACTGATCGTCGCGGTCGAGATCCCGGCCGTGGCGGCGGGAGCGAAGCAGTTCTTCCGCAAGGTCGGCACGCGCGCGGCGCAGAGCATCTCGAAGGTCGTCTTCGCGGGCGTGCTCGTGCCCGGCAGGGGCGGCCAGTGGTCGCACGTGCGGCTCGCGTGGGGAAGCATGGCGCCGATCACGCAGCGTTCGCTGCGCGCGGAAGCCGCGCTGCTCGCGCACAAGCCCTCGGCGCAGGCGGCCGCCTGGGCGAACGTCGCGCTGGGCGAGGACCTCGTCCCGATCGACGACATCCGCTCGGACGCCGAGTACCGGTTGAGCGCCGCGAGGCACGTGCTCGCGCAATTCCTGCGGTCGAGTCACGCCGGATTCCGCGGTTAGGCGCTGCGAAACACGACGCGCGGGAGCGGGAAATCACCGCTCCCGCGCGTTTTTGTGTCTCCCATCCGGAATCGCCCGTTCAGCCCCCGAGGTGGTCGGCCGATATTGGGCATGAGTCCGACGTCGACGGCACCACCGTGAGCCGGTTCCCCCCTCCCGAGGGTTCACGCGAACGCCGTCGGTCCATCAGGGAGCATCCGGTGTCCGAATCCGCCCATCCCAGCCTGCAGGACATACTCGACGCGTTCGAACGTCTCGCGGAGAGGGTCGCCGCGTCGCCGAGTTCGCGCCTCGATCCGTTCGTTTCGGTGTCGCTGCGCCGCGCCTGCGAGGAGCTGCGTCGCTACATTCCCGGCCTCGACGCGCCGCCGGATCCGGAAGCCGCGCGCTTCCTGGCTCGTGCCGCGTACGCCGCGATGGAAGACAACGACGCGCGTGAAGCGTTGGCCCGCGCGCTGCGCGGACTGTCGTTCGCGCCGCACCACCCGGGCCTGTTCTTCGTCGCCGCCACGGCGTGCTTCGAGTTCGGCGCGGTCGAGGACGCGATTCGCCTGCTGCGTCACACGCTGTGGATTCACCCCGGTCACACCGCCGCGCGCCGCGACCTGGAAGCGCTGAGCGCGTACATGACCGACCGCTGGAACACGCCGGGCGACCGCACCGCCGAAGAGGCCGCGGCCGCGCACGAGTTCGGGATGATCGATCCGGAACTGGCGTTCGACATGGCGGAGGAAGAGGAATTGTTGGCGAGCGAAGGCGAAGAGGGCGAGATCCAGCCGCTCGACGACGAAGACGAACGCGCGGCCTGACGGGTACGCGCGGGAGTGAGCGGGGCGATTCCGGGAGACCGGAGCCGCCCCGTTTCGCGTTCCCACGGGCGAGCCCGTTCCATGGGCCATTGATACTTTCTTGATACGCCCGGCCGCCCTCCTGACGGGCCGGCGCCCGCATCCGGTGCTCCAATCCTTCCGAGGCGCCGTGGTGGCGCCCGCTCCTCCCGGAGGGATGCATGGACCTGTGGTGGCTCGCCCTCGTGGCCGTCTTCTTCCTCGTCGCGCGCGGCTTCGTGTCGCTGTGCGACCGGCTGCACTGAGGCGATCGTGGACCCTCTCCACACGGTGGGCCTGCTGCTCGCGATCGCGCTCTTCCTCTACCTCGTGTACGCGCTCGTGCGCCCGGAGCGTTTCTGATGCTCTCGACCGGAATCGTCGAAATCGCGTTGTCGCTCGGCGTGCTCGTCGCGCTGTCGCGACCCCTCGGACTGTTCATCGCGGACGTGCTCGAAGGCCGCCGCACCTTCCTCTCGCCGATCGCCGAACCGATCGAACGCGCCTGCCTGCGCGCGGCGGGTGTCGACGCTTCGCGTGAGACGGGCTGGAAGCCGTACGCGTCGGCCATGCTCGCCTTCAACCTGCTCGGCGTGCTGGCCGTCTATGCGATCCAGCGGTTCCAGCACCTGCTGCCGCTCAATCCGCAGCACCTCGGCGCCGTCGCGCCGGACGTCGCGTTCAACGCCGCCGTGAGCTTCGCCTCGAACACGAACTGGCAGAGCTACGGCGGCGAAAGCACGATGTCGTACTTCACGCAGATGATCGCGCTGACCGTCCAGAACTTCGTCTCCGCCGCGAGCGGCATCGCGGTGCTCGCCGCGCTGATCCGCGGATTCGCGCGGAAGTCGTCCGAGACGATCGGCAACTTCTGGGTGGACCTCACGCGCGTCACGCTCCACGTGCTGCTGCCGCTCTCGTTCGTGTTCGCGCTCGTGCTCGTGTCGCAGGGCGTCGTGCAGTCGTTCGGCCCGCCGTTGGCCGTGAGTACCGCCCAGTCGCACGAGGTGCAGCGGATCGCCGTGGGGCCGGTGGCGTCGCAGGTCGCCATCAAGCAGCTCGGCACGAACGGCGGCGGCTTCTTCAACGCGAACAGCGCGCACCCGTTCGAGAACCCGACGCCGCTCACGAACTTCCTCGAGGGACTCGCGATCCTGCTGATCGCGGCCGCGCTCTGTCACACGTTCGGGCGCATGGTGTCCGACGAACGGCAGGGCTGGGCGCTGCTCGCCGCGATGACGCTGCTGCTCCTTGCGATGCTCGTCCCGGCGGTGCGCGTCGAGACGTCGCCGAACCCGGCGTTCGCGGCGATGGGCGTGGACTCCGCGCCGTCGCTCGTCCAGCCCGGCGGCAACATGGAGGGCAAGGAGGCGCGCTTCGGCCCCGCGCTGTCCGCCTGGTGGGCGGTCGCGACGACCGCGGCGTCGAACGGCTCCGTGAACGCGATGCACGACTCCTTCCTGCCGCTCGGCGGGCTGATCGCGATGGCGCTCATGCAGCTCGGCGAGGTCGTGTTCGGCGGCGTCGGCTCGGGGCTCTACGGCATGCTCGTGTTCGCGCTCATCACCGTGTTCATCGCGGGCCTCATGGTGGGCCGCACGCCGGAGTACCTCGGCAAGAAGATCGAGGCGTACGAGATGAAGATGGCGTCGCTCGTCGTGCTGCTGCCGCCGGCGCTCGTGCTCGTGGGCACCGCGATCGCGGTCAGCGTTCCTGCCGGCGTCGCGACGATCCTCAATCCCGGCGCGCACGGATTCTCGGAAGTGCTCTACGCGTTCTCGTCGGCGGCCAACAACAACGGCAGCGCGTTCGCCGGACTCGGCGCGGCGAATCCGTTCTACGACGGAATGCTCGGCGTCGCGATGCTCGCGGGCCGCTACCTGCTCGCGATCCCCGTGCTCGCGCTCGCGGGTTCGCTCGCGGCCAAGAAGCGCGCGCCCGAGGGCGCCGGCACGCTGCCCACGCACACGCCGCTCTTCGTGTTCCTGCTCGCCGGCATCGTCGTGATCGTCGGCGCGCTCACCTTCGTGCCCGCGCTCGCGCTGGGGCCGGTCGTCGAGCATCTCCAGATGACCGCCGCCGCGGCCGCGCACTGACCGGGACGGGAGCCCACATGTCCACCTCCGATCGCCGCCGTCCGCTCTTCGATCCGCCCATCGTCCGCCGGGCGCTCGTCGAGTCCGTGCTCAAGCTCGATCCGCGCCACCAGGTCCGCAATCCCGTCATGTTCACCGTGCTCGTGTGCTCCGCGCTCACGACCGTGCTCGGCGCGCAGGCGCTGCGCGGTCAGGGCGAGGCGCCCACGGGGTTCATCCTCGGCGTCTCGGCGTGGCTGTGGTTCACGGTGCTGTTCGCGAACTTCGCCGAGGCGATGGCCGAGGGCCGCGGCAAGGCGCAGGCCGACGCCATGCGCCGCGCGCGCAGCGACGTCATGGCGCGCGTGCTGCTCGACCCCGAAGACCACATGTCGATCACGGTCGTGCCGTCGTCCGTGCTTCGGAAGGGGCAGTGCGTGCTGGTCGAGGCGGGCGACCTCATTCCGTGCGACGGCGAGGTGATCGAAGGCGTCGCGTCGGTGGACGAGAGCGCGATCACGGGCGAGAGCGCGCCGGTCATCCGCGAGAGCGGCGGCGACCGCAGCGCCGTCACCGGCGGCACGCGCGTGCTCTCGGACTGGCTCGTCATCCGCGCGACCGCCGACCCGGGCGACACGTTCCTCGACCGCATGATCTCGATGGTCGAGGGGGCGAAGCGCCAGAAGACGCCGAACGAGATCGCGCTCAACATCCTGCTCGCGGCGCTCACGATCGTGTTCCTGCTCGCGGTGACCACGCTGCTGCCGTTCTCGACGTTCGCGGTCCGGGCCTCCGGCGCGGGCACGCCGATCACCGTCACGGCGCTCGCCGCGCTGCTCGTGTGCCTCATCCCGACGACGATCGGCGGGCTCTTGTCCGCCATCGGCATCGCCGGCATGGACCGCATGACGCAGGCGAACGTGATCGCGATGTCGGGCCGCGCCGTCGAGGCCGCGGGCGACGTGGACGTGCTGCTGCTCGACAAGACCGGCACGATCACGCTCGGCAACCGCCAGGCGGTCGCGTTCCTGCCCGCGCCGGGCGTGAGCGATGCCGTGCTCGCCGATGCGGCGCAGCTCGCCTCGCTCGCCGACGAGACGCCGGAGGGACGCAGCATCGTCGTGCTCGCCAAGGAGACGCACGGCATCCGCGAGCGCGACGTGCAGGCGCTCGGCGCGCACTTCGTGCCGTTCACCGCGCAGACGCGCATGAGCGGCGTGGACCTGAGCGGCCGCCGGATTCGCAAGGGCGCCGTGGACGCGATCACGCGGTACATGGAGCAGCAGGGGCGCGCGCTGCCGGCGGAAGTGCGCGCGACGGTCGAAGAGGTCGCGCGCAAGGGCGCGACGCCGCTCGTCGTGGCCGAGAACGAGCGCGTGCTCGGCGTCATCCAGCTCAAGGACATCGTGAAGGGCGGCATCCGCGAGCGCTTCCAGCAGCTGCGCGCGATGGGCATCCAGACCGTGATGATCACGGGCGACAACGCGCTCACCGCCGCCGCGATCGCGGCGGAAGCCGGCGTGGACGACTTCCTCGCCGAGGCGACGCCCGAGGCGAAGCTCGCGCTCATCCGCGAGAAGCAGTCGGGCGGCCGGCTCGTCGCGATGACCGGCGACGGCACGAACGACGCGCCCGCGCTCGCGCAGGCCGACGTCGCCGTGGCGATGAACTCCGGCACGCAGGCGGCGAAGGAAGCCGGCAACATGGTCGACCTCGACTCGAACCCGACGAAGCTCATCGAGATCGTCGAGACCGGCAAGCAGCTGCTCATGACCCGCGGCGCGCTCACGACGTTCAGCGTCACGAACGACGTCGCCAAGTACTTCGCGATCATCCCCGCGGCGTTCGCGAGCACGTATCCGGCGCTCGGCGCGCTCAACGTGATGCACCTCGCCACACCGCAGAGCGCGATCCTGTCCGCCGTCATCTTCAACGCGCTGGTGATCGTGTTCCTCATCCCGCTCGCGCTGCGCGGCGTGCGCTACCGCCCGCTCGGCGCCGGCCATGCTGCTGCGCCGCAACCTGCTCGTGTACGGACTCGGCGAACTCGTCGTGCCGTTCGCCGGCATCAAGCTCATCGACCTCGCGCTCGTCGCGCTGCGTCTCACGTAAGGAGGGGCCGTGTTCTCCCAGATGCGTCCCGCGTTCGTGCTGCTCGTGTCGTTCACGTTGATCACCGGCGTCGCCTACCCGATCGCCGTCACCGCGGTCGCTCGCGTCGCGTTCCCGCATCAGGCGTCGGGGAGCGCGATCGTCTCCGACGCGCACGTGGTCGGCTCGCGCCTCGTGGGGCAGGAGTTCACGGGCGACGCATGGTTCCACGGACGTCCGTCGGCGACGTCGCCGAAGCCGTACGACGCGATGGCGTCCTCGGGCTCGAACCTCGGGCCGACGAACCCGGCGCTGCTCTCCGCGGTGCGCGAGCGTGCGGCGGCGGCGCGCGTCGTCGGGGGACTCGACGAAGGCCGTGCCCGTGGACCTCGTGACGGCGTCGGGTAGCGGCCTCGACCCGCACGTGTCGCCCGCGGCCGCGGAGTACCAGGTGGAGCGCGTGGCGCGTGCCCGCGGGCTGGAACCGTCCGCCGTGCGCGCGCTGGTCGCGCGGCACACGGAGCCGCGCCAGTTCGGGCTGCTCGGCGAGCCGCGTGTGAACGTGCTGGAGTTGAACCTCGCGCTCGAGCGCCGCGGCGGGGCGACGGCGGCCGTCCGCGGGCACCTGCCGGGCGCGGAGGTTGCGGTACAACTCGACGGCCGCGCGGACGATTCCGCGGGCGAAAGGAACAGCCATGCCGGACGGCCGGCCGGACCCGGAAGCGCTTCTCGCGAGCCTGCGTGAGCAGGAAGCGACCGCGAAACGCGCGAAGCTCAAGATCTTCCTCGGCGCCTCCGCGGGCGTCGGCAAGACCTACGCGATGCTGGTCGAGGCGCACGCGCGCCGCGCGCAGGGCGACGACGTGGTCGTCGGGCTCGTCGAGACGCACGGGCGGCGCGAGACGCTGGCGCTGCTCGACGGTCTCGAGCTGCTGCCGCGCCGCGCCGACGCGCATCGCGGCGTCACGCTGACCGAGTTCGACCTCGACGGCGCGCTCGCGCGCAGGCCCGCGCTGCTCCTGCTCGACGAGCTCGCGCACACGAACGCGCCGGGCTCGCGCCACCGCCGCCGCTGGCAGGACGTGCAGGAGCTGCTCGACGCCGGCATCGACGTGGCGACGACGCTCAACGTGCAGCACGTCGAGAGCCTCGTGGACGTCGTCGCGCAGATCACGGGCGTCACCGTGCGCGAGACCGTGCCCGACTCGCTGCTCGACCGCGCGGACGAAATCGAAGTGGTGGACCTGCCGCCCGACGACCTGCTGCAGCGCCTGCGCGAGGGCAAGGTGTACGTGCCGCAGCAGGCCGAGCGCGCGGCGGAGGGCTTCTTCCGCAAGGGCAACCTGATCGCGCTGCGCGAACTGGCGCTGCGGCAGACGGCGCAGCGCGTGGACGCGCAGATGGAGTCGTACCGGCGCGCCGCGGGCATCGCCGAGCCGTGGGCCGTGCGCGAGCGGCTGCTCGTGTGCCTGGGAGACGGCGCGCAGGGCCTGCGCCTCGTGCGCGCGGCGCGGCGCATGGCGGCGGCGCTCAAGGCCGAGTGGATCGTCGCGCACGTCGAAACGCCGGCCGAGCTGCGCGACTCGCGCGGGAAGCGCGACGCGCTCGTGGACGTGATGGGACTGGCGGAAGAACTGGGCGCCGAAGCCGTGATGCTCACCGGGCTGCGCGCCGCCGATGAGCTGCTCGCGTTCGCGCGCGCGCGCCACGTGTCGCGGCTCGTGCTCGGCAAGCCCGGGCGGCCGCGCTGGCAGGAATGGCTCGGCGGCTCGCTCGTGAGCGAAGTGCTGCGACGCAGCGGCGGGCTCGACGTACACGTGCTCGCGGGCGAGGACGAGCAGGACGCGCGCGAGCCGGCGTCCGCGCCCGCCGCGCCGTCCGCGCCCGCGGCACCGCGCTGGCGCGGCTACGCGGGCATCGTGCCCGTCGTCGTGGTGTGCTCGCTGCTCGCGGCGTTCGCGCGCGGGCGCATCGACCTGTCGAACATCGTCATGATCTACCTGCTCGGCGTCGTGGTCGTCGCGATGGCGTTCGGCCGCGGTCCCGCGATCCTCGCGTCGCTCGTGAGCGTCGCGTTGTTCGACTTCTGGTTCGTGCCGCCGCACCTCACGTTCGCGGTCTCCGACACGCAGTACCTGATCACGTTCGTCGTGATGCTCGTGGTCGCCGCCACGATCGGCACGCTCACGGCTCGCATGCGCGAGCAGACGATCGCCGCGCGCACGCGCGAACGGCGCACGTCCGCGCTCTACCAGTTGAGCCGCGAGCTGAGCGCGCGCCGCACGCGCGAAGGGTTGCTCGACTCCGCGGTGACGCACATCCGCGACGTGTTCGGTGCACGCGCCGCGATCCTGCGGCCGGACGACGCGGGCCGCCTCGCGGTGGCCGCGGGTGATCGCGAGCTGCTCGAGGCCGGCGCGCACGAGATGGGCGTCGCGCAGTGGGCGCTCGATCACGGCCAGCCGGCGGGGCACGGCACGCCGACGCTGCCGGCGTCGCACGCGCTGCACCTGCCGCTCGTCGTCGCGTCCGGCACGATCGGCGTGCTGTCGGTGCGCGGCGAGGACATGCGGCGATTCGCGGATCCCGAGCAGCGCCAGCTGCTGCAGACGTTCGCCAACCAGGCCGCCGTCGCGCTCGAGCGCGCGGAGCTGGCCGAGCGCGCCGAGCGCTCGCGTGTGGAGACCGAGGCCGAGCGCGCGCGCAACGCGCTGCTCAGCTCGGTGTCGCACGACCTGCGCACGCCGCTCGCGGTGATCACCGGCGCCGCGACCGGCCTGCGCGACGCGGCGCATTCGATGACCGAGGAGACGCGCGCCGAGATGGCGGACACGATCGCGACCGAGGCGCAGCGCCTCAACCGCCTCGTCGGCGAGCTGCTCGACATGACGCGGCTCGAGGCCGGCGCGCTCACGCTGCGGCGCGAGTGGCACTCGCTCGTGGACGTGGTCGGCGGCACGCTCGTGCGCCTCGAACGCAGTTTCCCGGGCCGGCACGTGGCGCTCGACGCGCCGGCGGACCTGCCGCTCGTGCCCCTCGACGACGTGCTCATGGGGCAGGCCGTGCACAACCTGGTCGAGAACGCGTTGCAGGCGTGCGCGCCCGAGGGCCGGGTGGCGGTGGCGCTGCGCGCCGCGGGCGACGCCCTCGAGGTCGAGGTGTGCGACGACGGCCCGGGGCTCGCGCCCGGTGAGGCCGAGCGCGTGTTCGACAAGTTCTATCGCGGTGACGCCGGTCGCGATCGCCGTGGCGCCGGGCTGGGGCTGACCATCTGCCGCGGTATCGTGGAAGCGCACGGCGGGCGTATCGTCGCGGGCAATCGCGACGGCGGCGGCGCGCGCTTCCTGATCCGGCTGCCGCTGCCCGAGGCGGCGCCGGAAGTCGATCGCAGCATGGACACGGAGGATGGCGTGGAGCAGGAGTCGTGAGCGACGCGAACGCGGCGCTGGTGCTCGTGGTGGACGACGACGTGCCGATCCGGCGCTTCCTGCGCGCGGGGCTCGAGAGCGCGGGCTACCGCCTGATCGAGGCGGGCACGGCGCCGACGCGCTGCGCGAGGCCTCGACCCGATCGCCGGACGTGATCCTGCTCGATCTCGGCCTTCCGGACATGGACGGCTTCGAGGTCGTGAAGCGCCTGCGCGAGTGGACGCGGCTGCCGGTGATCGTGCTTTCGGCGCGGGGGCAGGAGCAGGACAAGATCCGCGCGCTCGACTCCGGCGCGGACGACTACGTCACCAAGCCGTTCGCGATGGGCGAGCTGCTCGCGCGCGTGCGCGCGGCGCTGCGCCACCACAGCCGCACGCAGGACGGGGCGGAAGCGAGCGTCGTGCAGGTGGACGACCTGCGCGTGGACCTCGGCGAGCGCCGCGTGTCGGTCGGCGAGCGCGACGTGAAGCTGACGCCGATCGAGTACCGGCTGATCGCACTGCTCGCCAAGCACGCCGGGCGCGTGCTCACGCACGAGCAGATCCTGCGGGAAGTCTGGGGCCCGCAGGCGACCGGCCAGCACCACTACACGCGCGTGTACATGGCGCAGCTGCGCCAGAAGCTCGAGTCCGACCCGTCCCGGCCGCGCTGGCTCGTGAGCGAGCCCGGGGTCGGCTACCGCCTGCGCGAGGGCTGACGGCCTCGGGCGGCCGGTTTTCGGCCCGCCCGCCCCTGTGCGAAACTGCCGGCCCATCCACGGAGGGCTGCTTTCGCATGCGCTGGTCGCTTCGCCTGGCGACGGTCCTGGGTATCCGGATCGAAGTCCACGTCACGTTCCTGCTGCTGCTGCTCGCGTACGTCGCGATGTCGCGCGCGGCCAATCCGGCCGAAGTGGCGGTCGTCGTGGGCGACGTGCTGCTGCTGTTCGGCTGCGTGCTGCTGCACGAACTCGGGCACGCGCTCATGGCGCGCCGGTTCGGCGTCAACACGCGCGAGATCGTGCTCACGGGCATCGGCGGCATCGCGCGCCTCGAACGCATGCCGGAGCGCCCGCTGCACGAGATGATGGTCGCGCTCGCGGGACCCGCGGTGAACGTCGTGCTCGCCACGCTGGTCGGCGTCTTCCTGCTGCAGCGCCACGAATCGTGGAACGCCATCACCGAGGCCGCGATCGCCGGGCACGCGCTCGAGTTCCTCTTCTACGTGAACGTCGTGATGTTCTTCTTCAATCTCATCCCCGCGTTCCCGATGGACGGCGGCCGCGTGCTGCGGGCCGTGCTCGCGATGATGATGCCGTTCGCGCGCGCCACGCGTTACGCCTCGCTCGTCGGGCAGGGCTTCGCGGTCGTGTTCGCCGTCGTCGGCACGCTCGTGACGCACAACCTCGCGCTCGTGGCGATCGCGCTGTTCGTGTTCCTCACGGCGCGCGAGGAACGCGCGCTCGTGCAGACGCGCAGCTCGCTCACCGGCATGCCCGTGAGCGCCGCGATGGTCACCGCGTTCCTGAGCCTCGAGACGCGCCACGAGCTGTCGCACGCCGTGGACCTGCTGCTCGCGGGCGAGCAGAAGGACTTCCCGGTGCTCGAGGACGGCACGTTCCTCGGCATGCTTTCGCGCGACGACCTGCTCCGCGGCATGCGCACCGAAGGCCCGGACTCGCCGGTCGGGCGCCTCGTGCGCCTCGACGTGTCGCCGATCGAGGCGAGCATGCCGCTCGACGCCGCGCTGCAGCGCATGAGCGCGACGCGCCAGAGCGCGCTGCCCGTCATGCTGCGCGGACGGCTCGTCGGCATGCTCACGCTCGAGAACATCCGCGAGCTGCTGCTGGTGCAGGAGGCCCGCCAGCGCCACGCCGGTACGGCGTAGGCGACGGCATGAAGCGCGTCCTGCACGCACGGTGGCTGCTGCCCTTCGTGGTGGTCGTGACCGCGTTCGTGCTGTGGCAGGGGACGCGCGGCCCGCGGTGGCACGACGTGCGGCCGGGCGTCGAGTTCTCGACCTTCGCCGGCGACCCGTGGTGCCGGTTCGGATCGTCGTCGATCGCGGTGCTGCGCTGCGATCCTTCGCGCGTGAAGCTGCGCGTGCGCCACTGGTCGCGCTCGGGCGTGGACTCGCCGCCGAGCATCCTCGGCTGGCATCAGGCGACGCGCGCGGTCGCGGTATTCAACGCCGGGCAGTACTACCCGGACTGGCGCTACATGGGACTGCTCGTCAGCGACGGCGACACGGTGTCGTCGCGTCGTCATCCCGAGTTCCAGGGCGCGCTCGTGGGGCGCGTGAAGGACGGCCGGCTCGACTCGCGCGTGCTCGACCTCGCGACCACGCCGCTGCTGCGCGACGAGGGCTGGAGCCAGGTCGCGCAGTCGTTCATGTTGTTCGACCGCGCGGGCGGTGTGCGCGTGCGGCGCTCGAGCAAGATCGCGCAGCGCACGGCGGTCGCCGAGGACGAGAAGGGCCGGCTCGTGGTCATCGTGACCGAGGGCGGCTACACGATCGCCGACTTCGCGTCGCTGCTGCGCAAGTCGCCGCTGCGGCTCACGCACGCGATGTCCATGGACGGCGGACTCGAGGCCGAGCTGGTCGTCGAGGCGCGCAACTTCCACTACGCGAGCTTCGGCCCGTGGGACGGCATGGGCTCGAGCACCGCGCCCGGGGCCAACGTGCCGCTGCCCGCCGTCATCACACTGGAGGCGCCATGACCGCCGCGCGCGCGAAGAGCCCCGAGTTTCCCTGCGTGCGCTGCGGCCGCCCCGTGCGGCGCGCGCCCGCGACGAAGCATCGTCCGCGCACGATCGCGTGCCCGCGCTGCCGCTACCTGCTCTACGACTATCCGCGTCCCGCCGCGGGCGTGCTCGTGGTGAAGGGCGATGACGTGCTGCTGCTGCGGCGCGGGCACACGCCTCGCCTCGGCTGTCTCGACGTGCCCGGCGGGTTCATGGACGCGGGCGAGAGCATCGAGGGCGCCGCGCGCCGCGAGCTGCGCGAAGAAACCGGCCTCACGGTCGGCGCGCTCGAGCCGCTCGGGTTCTATTGGGACACGTACGACCTGCCCGGCTTCGGCGAGTTCCCGACGATGAACTGGTACTTCGTCGGCCGCTGGCGCCGCGGCGTGCCCGTGGGCGCCGACGACGCCGCGAGCGCCGAGTGGGTGCCGCTCGCGCGCCTCGCCGCGATGAAGCGCGAGTACGCGTGGTCGCACATGCCGGAGCTGTTCGCGGCGCTGAAGAAGTGGGCGCGGGGCCCCCGGGGGCCGCCCCCCCCCCCACCCGACCCCCCCGGCCCCCCCCCCCCCCCCCCGCCCGGCGGCGCGAAGGGCGCGCGTGACGATCGCCGGGACGCACGACCTGCGGTGCCCCGCCCGGGCGGCGGCCCCCGCGCCCGGCCTTCGGCGGGTTCGCCGCGCAGCCCTGCGGCCGCGAAACGTGGCTCGTCGAACGCGACCCGTCCGGCGCCGAACGCGCTTCCGGCCGGCAGGAAACGCACGCGCCGCACCCGATGCCCGGCGTGATCGAGTGGAGCGCGGCGTGCGACGAGGCGCAGCGCGTGACCGCGCTGGAAGTGCGCTGGCAGGTGGGCGCCATGAACGTGCACGCGAAGCATGCGGCCGACGGCGCGCTCGACGCGCAGCGCTGGACCGTGCAGCTCGAGTACGGCGGCAACGCGCGCACGCAGGAAGGTGACTATCCGCCACGCTCGCACGTGGTGTTCGGCTCGCCCGTGCTGCAGTCGTGGGTGCTGCGCCGGTTCGCGCTCGCGCCGGGAGCGGAACACGCGTTCCCCGCGCTCGTCGTGGGGCCGCCGTGGATGATGGTCGAGCCGGGGCAGCACACGATTCGCTGCACGGCGGCCGAAACGCGCGAGACGTGCGAAGGGCCGCGCGCGCTCAAGCGCGTCGAATGGACCGATCCCGCGACGCCGGATGCCGGCGAGCTGACGCTCTGGCTCGACGACGGCGACGTGATCCACGAGCTGTGGGAAGGCGTCGGCGCGGTGGCGCCGTCGGCGAAGCTGGTCGAACTGCGTCGCGACTGACGCGCGCGGCAGCCGGCGCGCGGCCAGCGGCCGCGGCCCCTGCCGTCATCCAAAAAACAGGTACGTGACCCCGATCGCGGCGAGCACGCCCGCGAACTCCGCGGCCAGCGCGCACGCGAGCGCGTGACGCGTCTTCTTGACGCCCACGGAGCCGAAGTACACGGCGAGCACGTAGAACGTCGTCTCGGTGCTGCCCTGGATCACGCAGCTCAGGCGCCCCGCGAACGAGTCGGCGCCCATGGTCTTCATGGTCTCGACCATCATGCCGCGCGCGCCGCCGCCCGAGAACGGCTTGATGAGCGCGGTCGGCAGCGCGTCCACCCAGCGCGCGTCCATGGACAGCTGGCCGACGCCGGCGCGGATCGCGCCGAGCAGCGCATCGAGCGCGCCGCTCGCGCGCAGCGCGCCCACGGCGACGAGGATCGCGACGAGGTAGGGCACGATGCCGATCGCGACCTGGAAGCCTTCCTTCGCGCCCTCGATGAACACTTCGTAGAGCGGGATCTTCTTGATCGCGCCCGCCACGAGGAACGTGCTGATGAGCCCGATCAGGATCACGTTCGCGAGGATGCCGGACTGCAGCGCGACCGCCGCCGCGTCGAGCCGCGAGAAATGCCACACGAGCGCGGCCATGAGGGCGGTGAGCCCGCCGAGCCAGCCGAGCACGACGCCGTTGAACAGGTTGATGCGCTGCACCGTCGCCACGATGAGCAGGCCGATCACGTCGGCGATGTACGTCGCGATCAGGATCGGCACGAACACGTCGGCCGGGTTCGCGGCGCCCATCTGCGCGCGGAACGTCATGATCGAGATCGGCACGAGCGTCACGGACGACGCGTTCATGACCATGAACAGGATCATCTCGTCGCTCGCGGTGTCCGGCGTCTTGTTGAGCGACTGCAGCTCCTTCATGGCCTTCAGGCCGAGCGGCGTCGCGGCGTTGTCGAGCCCGAGCATGTTGGCGGAGCGGTTCATCACGATCGCGCCGGAGGCCGGGTGCCCGGCGGGAATGCCGGGGAAGAGCCGCGCGAACAGCGGGCCGACGAGGCGCGCGATGAGCTCGGTGACTCCGCCCTTTTCGGCGATCTTCATGAAGCCGAGCCACAGCGACATGATGCCGGTGAGCCCGATCGAGATCTCGAACGCGGTCTTGGACGAATCGAAGAGCGAGGCGACGACGTCCTTGAGGACGTCGGGCTTGCCGCCGACGGTCGCGGCGAGCGCGGCCGCCACGAAGGCGATCAGGAAGAGCGCGGTCCAGATCCAATTGAGCATGGGCGGCAGGATGGGAGCGCGGCGCGCGGGGCGTCAAGCGCTTTGGCTCGACGTCGCGCCGCCACGCCGCCGGTCTGATAGGGTGCGCGCCGTCCGTTCGACGCCTCACCACCGGAGCCCGACGTGTCCACGCCCGACAACGCCACGCCCACCGAACCCGAAACGCTCGCGACCACGCCCGCCGGCAGCGGCTGGGGCAGGCGCGTCGCGACCATCTACCTGACACTCGTGGGGCTCTCGCTCGTGCTCACGTTCGTCGAGGTCGCGCGAGGCGAACGTGGACTGGGCGCCGTCGCGGTCACCGTGCTCACGGCGCCGTGGTCGGGACTGCTCGCCAACCTCGCGCAGGCGATCGGGCCTTCGCTGAGCGTCGGCGCGATGCGCGCGCTGGGCGTGGCGCTCACCGTGGGGGCGGCGCTGCTCAACGCGCGCGTGTTCTACGGCATCGTCGCGCGCATGCAGCGCGACGCGCAGGGCGCGGTGAACTCGCGCCCCTCGCGCTGAACTCCGATCAGCTCGCGATCCCCGGCAGGCCGTCGAGGCTGAGCGCGTTCTTCTCGCCGCGGTACTGCGTCAGGCCGTCCGGGCCCTGCGATTCCGCCCAGCGGATCAGCGTGTCGCGGTCTTCCTTCACGTCCATGCGCGGCACGGCGTAGCCGCACGACGTGCTGATGCGCGTGAGCGTCGCGCGCACGATCGCGCGCGCGCCCGGGATCCACGTGAAGCGCGGCAGCAGCGCGTCCCAGTCGGGCGTGCCGGGCACGACCACGTCGGCGGTGCCCTGCAGGCGCAGGATCTTCGGTGCGCCCGTGAACGCGCACATCATGAGACAGATGCGCCCGTTCTCGCGCGCGTGCGCGATGGTCTCGACGCCGCTGCCCGTGAGGTCGAGGTAGCCGACCGTGCGCTCGCCCAGGATGCGGAACGAGTCGAGTCCCTTGGGCGAGAGGTTCACGAGGCCGTCGCCCGCGAGCGGCGCGGAGGCGACGAAGAACATCGGCTGCTGTGCGATCCATTGCTGCAGTTCGGGCGTGATCACGTCGAAGGTCTTGCTCACGAGGGCTCCCGGTCGGATGGAGGAGAGGGGGCGACGCGCGTGGGGGTCGGGTCGAGCGACCCGCGCGTGCGCATGTTCGCACGCGGCCGTATCCTGTTTGCCAACTTCCTGTGGAGGCGTCCATGAACATCCTCGTGCTCGGTGGCGGCCAGCAGGGCCGCGTCATCGCGTCCGACCTCGCCGCATCGCGGCCCGCCGACCGGATCACGGTCGCGGACCTGCGCCTGCCGCAGCTGCCCGCGCTTCCCAACCTGACTGCGGTCGAAGCCGACCTGTCGTCGTCCGAGGCGATCGCGCGGCTGCTGCACGCGCACGACATGGGCGTCGGCGCGCTGCCGAGCCGCTTCGGCTACGGCGCCATGCAGGCGGCGATCGCCGCGAAGCGCCCGCTCGCCGACGTGAGCTTCTCGGCCGAGAACCCGCTGACGCTGCAGGCGGAAGCGTGCGCGGCCGGCGTGACGATCGTGCCGGACTGCGGGCTCGCGCCCGGGCTGTCGCACCTGTGCTGCGGACACGCCGGCGCGCAGGGACCGCTCGACGAGCTCGACATCTCGGTCGGCGGCGTCGCACAGGACCCCACGCGGCCGTACGGCTACGTGGTCACGTGGTCGGTCGAGGACTTGCTGGAAGAGTACGTGCGCGACGCGCGCGTCATGCGAGACGGCCAGCCGACGGCCGTCCCCGTGTTCTCGGACTTGAAGCGCGTGCAGGTGGACGGCGCGGGCGAGATGGAGTCGTTCCTGAACGACGGCCTACGCACGCTGATCGAGACCATGCCCAAAATGCCGAACATGTCCGAGCGCACGCTGCGCTGGCCCGGCCACGTACACGCGATTCGCCCGCTCGTGGCGTCCGGCGCATTCGTCGAAACGCTTCGCCGCGAGTGCGTGACCAAGCCCGAGAACGATCTCGTGGCGATGGTCGTGTACGCGCGCTGGAAGTCCGGGCGCGAATCGCGCATGACGCTCGTGGACCGCTACGACGCGGCGAGCGGGCTCACCGCCATGGCGCGCACGACCGCGCTCACGACGTCCGTCACCGCGCAGCTGCTCGCGGACGGCGGCGTGCCCGAGAAGGGCGTGCGCATGCTCGAGCACGTCGGACGCGACACGAAGGCCTACGGCTTCATTCTCGGCGAGCTCGCGAAGCGCGGCGTGCGGCTGAACTGGAAGGACGCATGACCGACTCACGGCTGGGACTGCTCTCGATGCAGGTGCGCCCGGGGCACCCGGACTTCCTCGATCTTCCGTGGCAGTACCCGATGCGCGAGTGGAGCGGACGCTGCGAGCGGCTCGTGGAGCTGCAGCGCGGCCTGTCGCGCCACGACGTCGTGTTCGTGGCGTACGGCTCGGCGGTGTACGCGATCAAGGAGCTGCCCGAGGGACTCGCCGAGCACGAGTACGACATGCTCATGAAACTCGAGGATCGTCACATGCCGTCGGTCTATGCGACGGGCCACGCGCGCATGCGGCACGCGGGCGGCGAAGTGCGCGCGGCGCTCGTCACGCGCTTCCTCGACGCGTCGCTGCCGTACCGCACGCTGTTCCAGAACCCCGGCCTCGCGCGCTATCGCGAGCGGCTGCTCGACGCGATGGCGGGCCTGCTCGTCCGGCTGCACCTGGCGGGCTTCTACTGGGGCGACTGCTCGCTGTCGAACACGCTCTTCCGCCGCGACGCGGGCGAGCTGCAGGCGTACCTCGTGGACGCCGAGACGACCGAGCACCACGACACGCTCGGCAACGGCGCGCGCCGTCAGGACCTGATGATTCTCGAGGAGAACATCACGGGCGACCTCGCCGACCTCGAGATCTTCGCCGAGCTGCCGGGATCCTTGAGCGCGTACGAGACCGGGCCGCACATCCGCGAGCGCTACGAGGCGCTCTGGGCGGAGGTCAATCGCGAGGAAGTGTTCGCGCCCGACGAGCGCTGGCGGATCCAGGACCGTATTCGCAAGCTCAACGCGCTCGGCTTCTCGGTCGGCGAGATCGAACTCGAGTCCACGGGCGAGGGCGACCGCCTGCGCATGCGCACGATCGTCACCGACCGCGACTACCACCGGCACCAGTTCCACAACCTCACGGGGCTCGTGGCGGAGGAAAAGCAGGCCGAGCGCATGCTGAACGAAGTGCTCGAGTTGAAGGCCACGCTCGCGCAGCGCGACAATCGCAGCGTGCCGCTGTCGGTCGCCGCGTTCCACTGGCAGCGCGACCGCTGGGAGCCGGCGATGAAGGCGCTCGCGCCGCTGCTCGGCCCGCAGGTCGAAGCGACCGAGCTGTACTGCCAGGTGCTCGAGCACAAGTGGTTCCTGTCCGAGCGCGCCCAGCGCGACGTCGGCATCGAGACCGCCATGCAGGACTACGTCGAGAAGTTCAGGCCCACCGCCGGCGCCTGAACGCGCGGCGGCGAACGGCCGCACGAACCCTTGTCCCTCGCGTGCCCGCGTGGCTACTCTGCCGCGCATCGCGAAGCGCTCCCCCGCCATTTCCCGACCCCCTTTCCGGGAGGATTCCGGCATGCCCGCCTCGTTCGCACTTCGTTACACGAGTTCCTTCGCCACGCGCTTCGCGTCGCTCGCGTTCGCGCTGCTGCTCGCCGTGGCCGCCGCCGTTCCGGCGTTCGCCGCCACGCCGTCCGATCGCGGCAAGTACGACGCGCTGCTCAAGCGCATGGACGAAGGCCGCGCCGTCGAGGCGAACGTGTTCTCGCCCAAGGCGTGGAAGCGCGCGACCGAGATCCTCGTCACCGCGAAGGCCGTGCTCGACCAGGGCGGCCGGCAGAACGACGCCGATCGCATGGTGGCGGAGGCGAACGAGTACATCGAGAACGCGATGAAGGCCGCCGAAGTCTGCAAGCTGTCGCTCAAGGAGCACCTCGAGGCGCGGCGCAAGGCGCAGGACGCGCACGCTCCCACGCTCGTGCCCGCGCTGTACAAGGAGGCCGAGACGAAGTTCCTCGAGGCCACCGCGAGCGTCGAGGGCGGCGACGTGAAGGGCGGCATCAAGAAGGCCTCCGAAACGCGGCCGCTGTTCGACGCGGCCGAGGACGGCGCCATCCGCGTGACGGTGCTGGGCACCGCCGACAAGCTGATCGCGACCGCGCTCGCCGACGAGGCGCAGCAGTACGCGCCGTCGACGCTCGACGCCGCGCGCGCGGCGCGCAAGGCGTCGTCGGACATCCTCACGAAGGACCGCTACAACCGCACCACGGCGGTCGCCGAGGCGCGCCGCGCCGAATACGAAGCGCGTCACGCGTCGAACATCGCCATCTCGGTGCGCTCGCTGAACCGCAACGACCAGGCGTGGGAAAAGCTCATGCTGCTGTACGAAATCCAGATGAGCCGCGTCGGCAAGGCGCTCGGCTGGGACACGCTGCCGTTCGACCGCGGCCCGATCGCGGCCGCGGACTCGATGCTGGTCGCCGTCGCGGGCCTGCAGGGCGAACACCAGCGGCTGCAGGGTGAGACGAGCCAGCTGCGCGGCGAGACCGCGCGCACGCAGGGCGAGCGCGACGCCGCGACCACGCAGCTGCGCGCCGACATGGACAAGATGCGCGACGACATCGGCCGCGGGCTGCAGGGCGTGCTCGCGCATCTGTCGGTCACGGCCGCGCAGGGCGACCCGGCCGAGCTGACGCGCCAGCTGGACGCGCGCGCGACCGAGATGCTCGCCGAGCGCGCGTCGCTCGAGGAGCGGCTGAAGGCTGCCGAGGCGCGTGTCGCCGAGCTGACGGCCACGTCGCAGCAGGCGACCGCCGACCTCGAGGCGCGGCGCGCCAAGGACGAACGGCTCGCGAAGGCGCGCACGATGCTGAACCCGTCCGAGGGTGAGTTGCTGGTCAACTCGACCGGCGACGTCGTGCTGCGCCTGAGCGGCGTGTCGTTCGACGCGGGCAAGGCCGACCTGAAGGACGCGCACATGCCGCTGCTGGGCAAGGTGCAGGAGATCATGAAGCTGTTCCCGGGCGGGAACTACGTGGTCGAGGGCCACACCGACATGACCGGCGACGGCACCGCGAACCAGCAGCTGTCGGACAAGCGCGCGTTCGCGGTCATGCAGTACCTGCGGCAGGCGCTCGCGATTCCCGCCGACCACATCCGTTCGATCGGCTACGGCGCCGAGAAGCCGATCGCCCCGAACAACACGCCCGCCGGCAAGGCGAAGAACCGCCGGATCGACATCCTGATCCTGCAGTAGGAGCCCTGCCCGCGGACTCGATGCGGGCGAGGTCGTGCACGACGAGTGCGGAGTCCCTTATTCCCCGGAGGAACAGTGCGAGTTCTTGCAGTCCTGCTCGTCACGTTGATGCTTGCCAGCTGCGCCCGCGGACCGGCCGAGCAGCAGGGAGCAGGTACGCCGAGTCACGACTCGACCGCTGTGGTCGTCAGCGATCAGGCCGCTCCCGATTCGACCGTGCAGTTCCTGCTCACCACGGCCGCGACCGACTTCCACGAGCACCGGCCGCCGGATCCGGCGCGGTTTCGCGACGTGCGAGTGGGCCGCGTGCCGGCGCCCGGCGGTGAGACGCGCGAGTTCCTTTACGGCCAATTCTCGACGGAGCCCGAGGGCGATGCCGCGCCGTGGACGGACTTCGTGACCATTCGGACGACCCCGTACGAGCACTGGATCGGGGCGTTCGCGAGCGAGTTCCACCGGAACCCGGCCATCACCTGGTACGCGAACGGCGATCTGTCGTCTGGCCTGAAGCAGAAGCTCGACGCGTTGCGGTAGGAGCGGCTGGCCCGCGGCGTGAGCGATATCGTCTGCGGTGGCTCACGATCCACGCGGGCGTTCATGGGAAGGCCGTCCGGCGCACTCGACGCCGGACGGCCTTCGTTTTCGGATGCCGGTTCCGCTACTTGCCCGCGAGCAGCCCCAGCGCGGTCGCCAGCATGGCGAGCAGCGCCTTCATGATGGACTCGCCGGCCACGAGGCCCGACGCGATGGGCACGTTGAACGTGTCCTGGCTCTTCTTGTGGACGAGGCTCCACACCCACGCGATCAGCGCGCCGATCGTGAACGCGAGCGCGTTGCTGAAGAACACGACCCAGCCGAGGCCGAGGCCCATGGCGGACGGCAGCCACTGCTTCGCCTTGGGGAACGACTTCTCGAGCACGGGCAGCAGCACGCCGATCAGCGAGCCGATGAGAATGGCCCAGCGCGCCGACATCGGAAGGCTGTCGATGCCGTTCGCCAGCACACGCGCGACGGCTTCCCACGTGCGCGTGGCCGGAAGCGGGAACTTCTCGAGCGCCGCGTCGTTCGGAATGAGCAGGTACCACGCCGGCACCACGGCGAGCGTGCCGAAGAAGATGCCGATGAACTGCGCGATGAACTGCTTGCGCGGGTTCGCGCCGAGCAGGTAGCCGCTCTTCAGGTCCGTGAGCAGGTCGGCGGACGACGACGCGCTGTTCGCGCCGACGCCGGCCGACATGAGGTTGTGCGTCACGTTGCCGGGCGAGATGAGCGCGAAGATCAGCTGCATGACCTTGCCCATGGCGCCGACCGGCGTCGTGTCGGTCTCGCCGGTCGCGCGGCACGCCACCAGCGTGAGCACGAACGACATGCCGATCGCGATGAGTCCGGCCCACCAGTGGATCTGGAACGCGAGCATCTGCACGGCGAGCATCGCGATGCTGATCGGGATGAAGCCGGCGATCAGCCACGAGTTCGGCACTTCGATCGCCGCCATCTTCGCTTCGATGTCCGCGTCGGCGCCGGTCGCGATGGTCTTCGCCTGCTTGAGCGCGGTGAACGAGCGCGCGACGGTCTTCCACTGCAGCGCGAGCGACGTGAGCGAGGCGAACACCATGAGCGACGTGCCGCCCCAGAGCGCCCAGCGCACGGGGTGGAACAGCGTGCCGCCGCCGACCATCGGCAGGTTCAGCACGGCGTTCGCGGCGCCGCCCTGCGCGGCGTCGATCTGGTACAGCCACGGCGCGACCCAGATGTAGAGCAGGCTCGAGGCCGCGAGCATGGACAGCGACACGCGCAGGCCGACGATCTGGCCGGCCGCGATGAGCAGCACGCTCGGCTCGAAGCCGAACCCGACGAGCGGCTTGCCACCGACCAGCGAGAAGCCCGCCGCGGGGACCTGCTCGGGCAGGTGCACGTTGAACGCCCGCGCCCGCATGAACTCGAAGAACCGGCCCAGCGCGACGAACTGGTCCTCGGCGGTGTTCATGACGCCGACCAGGGCGCCGATCGCGAGCGAGATGACGAGCGAATACGCCTTCTGCAGCGCTTCGCCGCTCTTGCTGTAGAGCGACTGCAGCGTGGTCGCGGCGGCGATGCCGGACGGGAAGGGCAACTGCTCGTGGTTGATCATCTGCCGCTTCATCGGGATCGCGAGGAACACACCCATCGCGCCCGTGGCGAGCGTGAACGACGCGACGACCAGCCAGGGCTGGTGGCGGTGCTGCGGATCGAGCAGCAGCAGCGCGCCGAAGGCGGTCGCGATCGTGGCGCCCGTCGAATAGCCGGCCGCCGAGGCCGTGGACTGCATGCAGTTCGTCTCGAGCAGCGACATCTGCGAGAGCCTGCCGCCCGAGAGGGTCCGGAACGCGTTCCAGAGGACGTACGAGATCACGCACGAGGTGATGGCGACGCCGAACGACCAGCCCACCTTGAGGGTGGTGTAGAGGTTCGAGACCGACATCAGCATGCCGAGGACGCCGCCCATGATCACCGCGCGGGTCGTCAGCTGGGGCATCCGGTCACCCTGATAGGCGTGGGTGTACCAGTTCAGGTCCTTCTGCTCGGGCGTGGCGTCGGGAGGGAGCGGCGGAAGGTACGGAAGCGCGCCGTTATCCGCGGCGGGGGCGGAGGAAGTCTCAGGGGTCGCCATCGGGACCTCGGTTGTGGTTGGACTTTCAGTCCCCCAACGCTTTGCGGGGGATTTGCCGCGGCCACGCTAGGCACTTCCCGGCTCCAGTGCAACAACGAGGTCAACTCTGGTCCACGAGGCCCATCGGACATTGACCAAGTTCATTCGAACCCATACCTTGCGGCCTCACTCTAACGCTAGCGTAAGGGTATGACTTCCTCCTCTCTTCCTTCCCAGGCTCCGGCCACCCCGAACTCCACGCTCCTTCGCGTCGGCGACATCGCCAAGGCGACGGGCAAGACCGTGCGCGCGATTCACCTCTACGAGGAACTGGGGCTGCTCCGCCCGGCGACGCGTTCGAGCGACGGCTTCCGGCTCTACGACCACTCGGCCGTGGACCGCGTGCGCTGGATCGACTCGCTGCACGAGCTCGGCTTCTCGCTGCAGGAGATGCGCGAGGTCCTGACGAACTGGTGGAGCGCCGATCAGGGCGCCTCGGCCATGACGAACCTGCGGGACCTGTTCGTCCGCAAGCTCGAGGAGACGCGCGATCTCATCCGCCGTCACCAGCAGCTCGAGCGCGAGCTGGAAGAAGGACTGCGTTACCTGGCGACGTGCGAGAACTGCGCGGCGCCCGGGCCGGTGCACGAATGCGTGAACTGCGCCCAGGACCACGGTGTGAAGTCGCCGCCCCCGCTGGTGGCCGGCATCAAGACGAGCCCCGAGAACGCGCGCAAGTCATCGCGCCCCGCGTTCGTCCGGGTCGAGGACATTTCCACTTCATAGAAAGGCGCGGGCCTTCGGGGCCCACGCGAACAGTCACCACGAAAGGAGCACGAGGCACATGATCACGATGACTCCCGCAGCCGCGGAAAAGGTGAAGGAACTTCTCACGCAGCGTGGCACCCCGGAATCCGGGTTGCGCATCGGTGTGCGGGGCGGCGGCTGCTCGGGCAACTCGTACTTCATGGAGTTCTGCGAGACCGGCACGGACGGCGACGACACGCTCGACACGTACGGCGTGAAGCTGTTCGTGGACCTCAAGAGCATGGTGCTTCTCGGCGGCACCGAGATCGACTACGTCGAGGGCCTGATGGGCGCCGGCTTCAAGTTCAACAACCCGAACGTGAAGCACAACTGCGCCTGCGGCGAGAGTTTCTCGGCCTAAGCACACACACACGCGCACGGCGGCGTCCCGGACGGGACGCGGGCACGGAGGCGCGACCGACCGCTCCGCTCGAAGCAGCGGCGCAGGACCCCAAGACATGAGCCAGACGCCTGAACTCGTCGTCAAGAACCTCCACGTGTCCGTGGAGGGCAAGGAAATCCTCAAGGGCCTTTCGCTCGAGATCGCCAAGGGCGAGATCCACGCCATCATGGGCCCGAACGGCTCGGGCAAGAGCACGTTCGCGAACACGCTCATGGGCCACCCGAAGTACGAGGTGACCTCGGGCGAGATCCTGTTCCGCGGCGAGAGCATCCTCGAGATGGAGACGGACGCTCGGGCGCGCGCCGGCCTCTTCATGGCGTTCCAGTACCCGGTCGCGATCCCCGGCCTGACGTTCGCGAGCTTCCTGCGCGCCGCGATCAACGCGCGCATCGCTCCGGCCGCGGGCGAGGACGGCAAGATGCCGACCAAGAAGGGCATCGCTCCGAAGGAGTTCCGCAAGCAGATGCTCGAGCAGATGGCGCTCCTCAAGATGGACGAGAAGTTCGCCACGCGTTACCTGAACGACGGCTTCTCGGGCGGCGAGAAGAAGCGCGCCGAGATCCTGCAGATGGCGATGCTCAAGCCGACGATCGCGATCATGGACGAGACCGACTCCGGTCTCGACATCGACGCGCTGCGCATCGTGTCCGAGGGCGTGAACGCGCTCGCCGGCCCGGAGATGGGCGTGCTGGTGATCACGCACTACAACCGCATCCTCAACTACATCAAGCCGGACAAGGTCCACGTCATGGTGGACGGACGCATCGTCACGAGCGGCGGTCCCGAGATGGCGCTCGAGCTCGAGGCGAAGGGCTACGACTGGGTTCGTGAGGAGGTGGCGCAGTGAGCACCGAAGCCAACATGGACCTCCGCGACAGCTACGAAGAGAAGTACGGCTTTCACGAGCCGGACTCCTTCGTCTTCAAGTCGCGCAAGGGCCTCGACCGGACCATCGTCGAAGAGATCTCGCGCATGAAGGGCGAGCCCGCGTGGATGCTCGAGTACCGGCTCAAGGCGCTCGAGATCTTCGAGAAGAAGCCCATGCCCAACTGGGGCGGTGACGTCGGCGCGATCGACTTCCAGGACATCTACTACTACGTCAAGCCGTCGAACGAGGAAGCCAAGTCGTGGGAGGACGTGCCCGCCGACATGAAGCGCACGTTCGACCGGCTCGGCATTCCCGAGGCCGAGCAGAAGTTCCTGTCCGGCGTCGGCGCGCAGTACGACTCCGAGGTCGTCTATCACAAGATCAAGGAATCGCTCGAGAAGCAGGGCGTGATCTTCCTGTCGTGTGATCAGGGCCTCAAGGATCACCCCGAGCTGTTCAAGCAGTACTTCGGCACGGTGATTCCGTCCGGGGACAACAAGTTCTCGGCGCTGAACAGCGCGGTGTGGTCCGGCGGCTCGTTCATCTACGTGCCGAAGGGCGTGAAGGTCGACGTGCCGCTGCAGGCCTACTTCCGCATCAACACGAAGGACATGGGCCAGTTCGAGCGCACGCTGATCATCGTGGACGAAGGCGCGTACGTGCACTACGTCGAAGGCTGCACCGCGCCGACGTACTCGAGCGACTCGCTGCACTCGGCCGTCGTCGAGATCATCATCAAGAAGGGCGGCCGCTGCCGCTACACGACGATCCAGAACTGGTCGAACAACGTCTACAACCTCGTCACGAAGCGCGCGGTCGCGTACCAGGACGCCACCATGGAATGGGTGGACGGCAACCTGGGCTCGAAGCTCACCATGAAGTACCCGGCCATCTACATGATGGAGCCGGGCGCGCACGGTGAAGTGCTTTCGATCGCGTTCGCGGGCAAGGGCCAGCATCAGGACGCCGGCGCGAAGGCCGTGCACATGGCCCCGAACACGACGAGCAAGATCATCAGCAAGTCCATCAGCAAGGACGGCGGACGCGCCGGCTACCGCGGCCTCGTGAAGGTCGTGAAGGGCGCCGAGAACTGCCGCTCCACGGTGAACTGCGACGCGCTGATCCTCGACGAGCACTCGCGCTCGGACACGTACCCGTACATGGAGATCGAGGAAGACAAGGTCTCCATCGGTCACGAGGCGACGGTGTCCAAGATCGGCGACGAGCAGATCTTCTACCTCACGAGCCGCGGCATTCCCGAAGAGGAAGCCGCCGCCATGATCGTCTCGGGCTTCATCGAGCCGGTCGTGAAGGAACTTCCCATGGAGTACGCCGTCGAGATGAACCGGCTGATCCAGCTGCAGATGGAGGGCTCGGTCGGATGAACACGACTCCCGTCACTTCTCCCGTTTCCAACGCGCTCGCGGGCTGGCTCGCGACCGCCGAGACGCGCGCCAACCAGAAGAACGAACCGGCGTGGGCGCTCGCGAAGCGCTCGCACGCCGCGGCCGTGGCGTCGTCGCTCGCGTTCCCGACGCGCGACGAAGAGCTGTGGCGCCGCACGGATTTCGGCGGCCTGCCGCTCGACTCGCTCGATCCGTTCGCGGCGGTGACGCCGGCGCGCAACATCGACGACCTCCCGGTGCTGCTGCTCACGCGGCTCGCCGGCGAGGGCGCCAACACCGCGCTCGTCGCGCAGACCGATTCCGAGGTCGTGTACGAGCAGACGCACCCGACGCTCGTGAAGCAGGGCGTGATCGTGTGCTCGATGGATCGCGCGATCCGCGAGCACGCGGACAAGATCCAGTCGCTCCTCGGTTCGCTGATCGCCACCGACTACGACCGCTGGACGGCCGTGGGCGAGGCGCTGCGCCAGGGCGGCGCGTTCGTGTGGGTGCCGAAGGGCGTCCACGCGGAGATTCCCGTGCGTCTCATGCAGTTCCTGAGCGGCGCGGGCCGTCTCGCGGCGCCGCGCACCGTGATCGCCGTCGGTGACGGCGGCTCGGTCACGGTCGTGGACGAGCTGCTGTCCGAGAACGCCGAAGGCGCCTCCATGTACCTGGGCGGCACCGAGCTGTTCATCGGTCAGGGCGCCAAGCTGACGTTCGCGAGCCTCCAGGACTGGAGCCGCAACGTCTATCACTACGGCAACGGCCGCGCGCAGCTCGCGAAGGACGCCGAGCTGCAGTGGATCCAGGTGATGGTCGGCGGCCGGATGAGCAAGACGAACATCTGGTTCAACCTCGACGGCGAAGGCGCGAACGCGTTCGTGCACGGCTTCATGTTCGGGGACTCGCGCCAGCACTTCCACCTGCACACGCTGCAGCGGCACCTGAAGCCCAACTGCACGAGCGACCTGCTCATCAAGGGCTGCCTCAAGGACAAGGCCCGCAGCGTCTATCAGGGCCTCATCCAGGTCGCCGAGGGCGCGCAGAAGACGAACGCGTACCAGGCGAACCGCAACCTGCTCCTGTCGGATCAGGCGCGCGCGGACAGCATCCCGGGCCTCGAGATCCTCGCGAACGACGTGCGCTGCACGCACGGCGCCACGCTGGGTCACGTGGACTCCGAGCACCTGTTCTACCTCATGGCCCGCGGACTTCCCCGCGTGGAAGCCGAGCGTCTGGTGGTCGAGGCGTTCTTCGAGCCCGTGCTCGAGCGCATTCCGCTCGAATCGCTCCGCGAGCAGCTTCGCGAAGAGATCGAACGGAAGATCGGCTGATCCCATGAACGACACACGCACCGGTCTCGCGGGCGCGGCGGAGCCAGTCTCCTCCGCGCCTCGCGCGGCCTTCGACCCGGCCGTGATCCGCGCGGACTTCCCGCTCATCTCGACGCCGCGTGAGAAGCGCCTCATCTACCTCGACAGCGCCGCGACTTCGCAGAAGCCGCTCGCCGTGCTCGACGCGATGGACCGCTACTACCGGAACTACAACGCGAACATCCACCGCGGCGTGTATCGCATCGCCGAGGAGGCCACCGCGGCGTACGAGGACGCGCGCCGCCGGTTCGCGAAGTTCGTGAACGCCGCGAGCCCGCGCGAAGTGATCTTCACGCGCAACAGCACCGAGGCGATCAACCTCGTCGCGTACGCGTGGGGCCGCTGGCAGCTGAAGGCCGGCGACGCGATCGTGCTCACGCCGATGGAGCACCACTCGAACCTCGTGCCGTGGCACATCCTCGCCGCGGAGCGCGGGATCGAACTGCGCTTCATTCCGCTCACGGGAGACGGCCAGCTCGAAGTCTCGGCGCTGCCCGGCATGATGGCGGACGGCAAGGTGAAGCTCGTGTCGTTCGTGCACGTGTCGAACGTGCTCGGCACGGTGAACCCGGCCGCCGAGATCACGCGCATCGCCAAGGAGCACGGCGCGACCGTGCTCGTGGACGCGTCGCAGAGCGCCGCGCACATGAAGATCGACGTGCGCGCGATCGGCGCCGACTTCGTCGCGTGCACCGCGCACAAGATGCTCGGACCCACGGGCATCGGCATGCTGTGGGGACGCCGTGAAATCCTCGAAGCCATGCCGCCGTTCCTCGGCGGCGGCGAGATGATCCGCGAAGTCCACCTCACGTCGTCGAAGTGGAACGAGCTGCCGTGGAAGTTCGAGGCGGGCACCATGGCGATCGCGGAGGCCGTCGGCCTCGGCGCGGCCATCGCCTATCTCGAGAACCTCGGCATGGACGCGGTGTTCGCGCACGACCAGGACCTGTCGGCGTACGCGCTCGAGCGCATGTCGGAGATCCCGGGGCTGCGCATTCTCGGCCCCGCCGCGGACAAGCGCGGCGGCGTCGTCGCGTTCACGCTCGAAAACGTGCATCCTCACGACGTCGCGACGGTGCTCGACTCGGACGGCATCTGTGTGCGCGCGGGACATCACTGCGCCATGCCGCTGCACGACCAGATGGGCATTCCCGCGTCGGCGCGTGCGTCGTTCCACTGCTATTCCCTGCGCGAGGAAGTGGACGCGCTCGTCGAGGGCCTGCATCGCGCACGCAAGATCTTCGGGCGCTAGGAACCGGACATGGACGAACTGTTTCGCGAACACATCCTCGAGCACTACCAGCACCCGCGCTGCAAGGGCACGATCACCGATCCCGATCTGTCCTTCGAGGACGCCAATCCGCTCTGCGGCGATCGCATCCGCATGGACTTCCGTCTCGACGGCGACACGCTCGCCGAGGTGAAGTTCAGCGGCCACGGCTGCTCGATCAGCCAGGCGGCCGCGTCCATGCTGTGCGAGTTCGTCGAGGGCAAGAAGCTCGACGACATCAAGAAGCTCGGCCGCGAGGACATGCTCGAGATGCTCGGCATCGAACTCGGGCCGGTGCGTCTCAAGTGCGCGCTGCTCGCGCTCAAGACGCTGAAGGCCGGCATCTACGGCGTGAACCAGTGGCCCGGCGAAGACGAGGAAGAAGCGTGAGCCCCGCGGCCGGTGAGTTCGTGACGATCGGCAAAGTCGGCGAGATCGCGCCGAACGGCGTGAAGGTCGTGCGCCTGAACGACGTGCTCGTCGCCGTGTTCCATCTCGACGACGGCTACTACGCCATCGAGGACGTCTGCACGCACGACGGCGGCCCGGTCGCCGAAGGCTGCCTCGAAAACGGCGTCATCGAGTGCCCGCGCCACGGCGCGCAGTTCGACGTGCGCACCGGACGCGTGGTGCGCTTCCCGGCGACCTCGCCGGTTCCCACGTACGCGGTGCGCGTCACCGGCGACGACATCCAGGTGGAGTGCCCCTGATCATGAGCGACGAAACCAAGAACGAGACCGCGATCAATCCGCACACCGGCCAGCCGTACCCGGCCGAAGCCGCCGTGCCCGCGAGCGAAGGCCCTTCGGACACGACGCCCGCGCCCGCCGCGTCAGGCGAAGCTCCGCCCGCCGCCGTGCAGACCGGGCCGCCGACGTTCAGCAGCATGCCGAGCCAGCAGGAACTCGCCGTGCGCTCGGTGCTCGAGACCGTCATGGATCCCGAGATCGGCCTTTCGGTGATCGACCTCGGGCTCATCCGCGAGATTCATTTCCTGCCCGGCAAGACGCTCGTGCGCATGATGCTCACGACGCCGTTCTGCCCGTACGCGCCGCAGATGATGGCCGACGTGAAGAACGCGACCGAGAGCGTCGTGCCGCAGCCGTGCGAAGTGGACATGCTCGCCGACGCGTGGAGCCCGGACATGATGCCGGACCCGGGCCTGCTCGGGTTCTCCTACTGATCGCACGCGCGAAACGCGAAACGGCGGCCGGGCCTCGAAGCCCCGCCGCCGTTTTCGTTTCCCGCTCCGAGCGTCACTGCGCCGCGGGCTTCACCTTCATGTTCCAGCTCATGCCGACGTTGAACTTGAGCTGGCGCTCGCCGGTGAGGTTGTGGAACTCGAGCTCGACGAAGTTGCCGAAGCGCTGGTCCGTGCCGAACGCGAGCCCTGCGAGCGCGGACACCGCGCCGCGCACGACGTCGTTGTCGAGCTTCACGTCCGGTGATTCGACCGCGTTGTGCAGGAAGTGCACGCCGAGGCCCGCGCCCAGGTAGGGCTGGTAGGCGTGGCTCGTGGGGAACGTCCAGCGCGCGAACCCGCCGAGCATCGCGTCGCGGCGCGTGGTGCGGAAACCGAGCGCGCTCACGTTCGTCTGCCAGTACTCGACCGCGGGCAGGAGATCCACCTGGTTCACGAGGCGCGAGTGCTGGACGCGTCCGCGAAGCCCGAGCCCCGAGAACGAGGTCTGGCCTTCCTGGAAGACCGTGGACGAGTAGAAGTCGAAGCCGGTGAGCGGGCTTTCGGTCGTGCCCTGCGCGAATGCGGGCAGCGCGTGGCAGAGCACTGCGGCCGTGACGGCCGCGAAGAAGACGGATGCGCGCACGTTGCGATTCCTCCGAAGGGGAGCTGCGTCGGGAGCGCGCGCAGGATAAACGAATGCCGCCGCTTCTGTCGTGAACCCGTCGAGGGGCGTCGGGAACGCGAGCGAGAGAACGGCGGCGATTCGCAGCGCCTCGCAAGGGCCGCACGGCCGAGGGGGACCTCGCGGCATGAAGGCGAGACGTTTTGTCGCCGAGCTGTCGAGTCTTCCGCCGAGGGGGACGGTCGACCCGACAGACACGGCGAACATGGGGCACCGAACGGACGACCGGACTCGCGAGGGGGCGGGCACGGCAGACCGGACGATGTCTCAGCTCGAACGGTTCAGGGTCTCCGTCTCACCACGGCGTGAAGCCTGCCGAGGGGGACACGCGACACGCACGTGGTGATGACGGATCCGGGATCCGGCGACGTGCACATCGTGAAGAGTCCAGCGAGGGGGCCGGAATGCATCCACGAGGAACACGGTGTCACCGAATTCCGATGCGACGCTTTCGAGTGCGCATGGCGATCGAGGGGGATCGGTCAGGCGATCTCGAAGGAAGCGGCCCTGCAGATACAGAAGGGGTGCAGTGAAGTGGCGGCTCACGAACCAGAGGATGATTCGTGCGCATACGAAAGTGCTTCGTACACGCGGCGCGCCTTTGGGCGGGATCCCACGATGAGACGTGGGACGGCCTGAAGAAGCGCTTCACGGCAATCTTCGAATCCGAGGGGTTTGTTCGAAGCTGCCCCGAGGGGTCAGCGCTGCTACAGCTATTCAGTTGTCACTTCATCGCCGGTTCCGAGGCCGGCGACATCGGATACGTACTGCAGGACGGGTGCCAACGAGTCGCAGGGGTGCGACACAAATGCCCACCGCTGCGGGGCATTGGGGCAAAACGGCCACGATGGCAACGGCTTGGGCATTTCGCACGGCCGGGCGCGGAGTGCGCCAAGCTGACGCGGCGTTCGCACGAGGGCCGCTCGGGCGCGACGAGATGGCGCAGGGCTGGCCGGATGGGTTCCGTCCGGCGGCTGAATGCTGGCCGGGGGAGCGGCGCGAGGTCACGGGGCTGCCCGATTGCCGGGCCGGCCCGGGTCCGTCAGCGGTCGTCGCGGATCCGGTACTTCACGAGCCGCGTCTTGAGCCACTGCACGCCGACGAGGTCGGCGATGCCGCGCCACAGCCGGTTGCCGACGCCGTACTTGGAGACGCCGTGGCGGCGGGCGCGGTGCGAGAGCTTCACCTCGGTGAAGCGCGCGCCGCGGAACACGCAGAGCGCGGGCAGGAAGCGGTGCACGCCCACGAACATGGGCAGCCCGACGAGCATCTCGCGGCGGTAGGCCTTGAACGAGCAGCCGATGTCCGTGACGGGATCGCCGAGCACGTTCCGGCGGACGGTGTTCGCGATGCGGCTCGAGACGAGGCGCACCCACGTGTCCTGGCGGTCCGAGCGGATGCCGCTCACGACGTCGGCGTGTTCGAGCGCCGCGAGCACGCGCGGCAGGTCGGCCGGATCGTTCTGCAGGTCGGCGTCGAGCGTCACCACGACTTCGCCGCGCGCGCGCGACAGTCCCGCGGCGAGCGCCGCGCTCTGCCCGGCGTTCTTCTCGAGCAGCAGCGCCACCACGCGCGGGTCGCGCGCGGACTCGGCCTGCATCGCCTCGGCGGTGCCGTCGGTGCTGCCGTCGTCGATCATGACCAGTTCCCACGTGCGGCCGGTCGCCTCGAGCGCGGTGCGCAACTCGGCGAACAGGGGCGCGAGGTTGTCCACCTCGTTGTAGGCGGGAACGACGACGGAAAGGTCGGGTCGGGTGTCCATGGCAGGCCGGGGAGAATGCCCGAGCCGGGCGGGGAGCGCCAGCGGGCCGGGCCGGACGCTTGCCCGGCCCGCGCGCAGCGGTGAGGATGCGCCACTCCCCGTCCTTCGGAGGTTCGCGCGTGCCCAGCTCGCAAGGCTCCGCGAGCACGATCGCGTTCGTGCTCGCCTTCGCGTCGTCGCTGCTCTATGGCGCCGGCGATTTCTTCGGCGGCATCGCGTCGCGTCGCGCGCGCGTGCTCGCGGTGACGCTGCTCAGCCAGGCGGCCGGGCTGGCGGCGCTCGTGATCGCGGCGCTCGTGGTCGGCGGCACACCGACCGCCGAGGCGTGGCCCTGGGCGATCGGCGCGGGGCTCTTCGGCAGCACGGGCGTGCTGCTCTTCTATCGCGCGCTCGCGATCGGGACCGTGAGCATCGTCGCGCCCGTCACGTCGGCGGTGGCGCTGTGCGTGCCGGTCGCCGCCGGGTTCGCGTGGGGCGACCGGCCGGGGCTGGTGCCGCTCGTAGGCATCGCGCTCGCTCCGGCGGCGGTCGTGCTCGTCGGCAGCGGCGAAGGCAAGGGCGGCGCGGCGCAGGCGGGTCGCGCGATGTTCCTCGCGATCGCGAGCGGCGCGATCATCGGCGGCTTCCTGGTCGGCATCGGCAAGCTGCCCGCGGGCGGCGGACTGTGGCCGCTCGCCATCGCGCGCGGCGCCGGCACGCTGACGATCGCGCTCGCCGCGCTCGTGCGCCGCGAATCGCCGCGCGTGCCCGCGCACGCGTGGGCGCCGATCCTCGGCTGCGCGCTGTTCGACGTGTCGGCGAACGTGTTCTTCCGCTACGCCGCCGCCGGCGCGCCGCTCAGCCTGGTCGCGACGATCGTGTCGCTCGCGCCCGCGACCACCGTGGTGCTCGCGCAGTTCGTGCTGCACGAGCGGCTTTCGGTGCGGCAGAAGGCGGGCGTGGCGCTCGCGCTCGTGGCGATCGTGCTGCTCGCGCAGCCGTCCTGAAGTCCCGCGGGCTCGCGGGCCGCTTGCACGCCGAAGCGGCGCCGACGAACATGCCCGCCTCGCTCCCCGCGATGGAGGTGGCAGTGTCCCTCGAACCACGTACGGCCCGTCCGCCGCTCGCGCTCGGCGCGCTGGTGCTGCTCGCGCTCGCCGGTGTCGCGCTGCATGCGAGCGGCCTGACCGCCTACGGCTGGTTCCGCGACGAGCTCTACTACCTCTCGTGCGCGAAGCGCCTCGCGTGGGGCTACGTGGACCACCCGCCGCTTTCGGTCGCGGCGCTCGCGCTGCTGCGCGCGGTCGCGGGCGATTCGCTCGCGGCGATGCGGATCGCGATCGCGCTCGTGACCGCGTGCGCGGTGGTCACGACGGGCGCGCTCACGCGAGAGCTGGGCGGCGGACGCTGGGCGCAGCTCGCCGCGGCCGGTGCGCTCGCGATCGCGCCGTTCACGCTCGGCACCGGGCACTACTGGTCCATGAACGCGTTCGACCTGCTCTTCTGGGTCGCGGGCACGTGGTGCGCGCTGCGCGCGTTCCGCGGCGGCGCGCGCGAGTGGCTCGTGCTCGGCGCCGTGCTCGGGCTGGGACTGCTCGACAAGTGGAGCATCGCGTGGCTGGGCGCCGGGATCGCGGTGGCGCTCGTGCTGTCGCCCGCACGCCGCGCGCTGCGCACGCCGTGGCCGTGGCTCGCGGCGCTGCTCGCGGCGGCGATCGTCGCGCCGAACCTGTTCTGGCAGGCGGGCCACGGCTGGCCGACGCTCGAGTTCATGCGCCATGCCTCCGAGGACAAGATGAAGCCGCTCGACCTCGCGGGATTGATCGGCGGACAGATCCTCCTGCTCGGCCCGGGCGCGGCGCTCGTGTGGATCGCGGGGCTCGCGGTCGCGCTGCGTCGCGGGGGCGCTCGACCGGTCGCGATCGTCTGGCTCGTCACGCTCGCGTTGCTCGCGGCGAACGGCAGCGCGCGCGCCGGCTACCTCGCGCTCGCGGGGCCCGGGCTGCTCGCGGCGGGCGCCGTGTGGTGGGAGGGACGCGGGCGGCTCGCGCGCGTCGCGATTCCCGCGCTGGCCGTACTGCTCGCGCTTCCGCTCGTGCCCTTCGCGATGCCGGTGCTGCCGGTGGAACGCTTCGTCGCCTGGCAGAAGGCGCTCGGCCGCGAGCCCAAGTCGGAAGAGCGGCACCGCATGGGCGCCCTGCCCCAGCACTTCGCGGACATGTTCGGCTGGCCCGAGCTCGCGGACTCGGTCGCGCGCGTCAGCACGACGCTGACGGCGGCCGAACGCGCGCGCGCGATCGTGCTCGTGAACAACTACGGCGAAGCGGGCGCGCTCGAACGCTTCGGCGCCGGCCGCGTTCCGGCGATCGCGTGCGAGCACAACCACTGGTTCTACTGGCCGCCCGCGTGGGACGGCGGCATCGCGATCGTCGTCGGGCGCGACAGCGCGGACATCGCCTCGGAGTTCGAGTCGGTCGTCGTCGCGGGCCGTGCGGGCCATCCGCTCGCGATGCCGTACGAGCAGGACCTGCCGATCCTCGTCGCGCGCGGATACCGGGGCGACGTGCCCACGGCGTGGGCGCGCGGGAAGCATTTCGACTGACGAATCCCGTTCGAATCGGTTGACCGCTCCGCGCACTTCCCCGAGACTCGCGCGCCATGTCCCGCTTCGCCGCCCTTCTCGAGCTGCTGTTTCCCTTCACGCGCTCCGCGAACGACGCGGCACCGCGGCCGGTCCGGCGTCGCCGCAAGCCGCGCAAGCCCGTGTTGCTCGAGCAGACCGCGCTCGATCTGGGCCCCGAGTGCCCGCGCTGGACGTTCTCGCGCCTCGCGGCGAACAGCCCGCATCACGCGCGCATCGTCGAGTACATCGAGGCGACGCGGCGGCACTTCCCGGAACTCGACGGCGTCACGATTCGCGTCGGCCTCGCGCAGAAGCGCGGCGTGCTCGGCTGGGGCAGCATGGACCCGGAGCGCCCCGGCATCTGGGTGCGCCCGCGGCGGCTGCAGCTCTTCACCGTGGCGCACGAGATGACGCACCTGCTGCAGGCGCGCGGGCTCGTGCCGCGCGGCGAACGCCAGTGCGACCTGTACGCGCTCGCGCGTTCGCCGCACCTGATCGATCACGCGCCGAACTACCTGCGCATGCCGCGCGCGCTGCGCCGCGGCGCGCTCACCTACGAGCAGGCGCTCGCGCTGTACGAGGCGGCCAAGCGTGCGATCGCCGCGCGCGAGGCCGGCGACCGCCGCTACTTGCTCAAGTTCGAGGGCGAGATCGAGGAGCGTTTCGCGTGAGCGGGGCGCCGATCCGAAAGCGCGTGCGCGTGGTGGCCGCCGTCGTGTTCGACGGCCCGCTGCTGCTCATGACGCAGCGCCCGCCGGGCGGTCCGCTCGGCCTGCAGTGGGAGTTCCCGGGCGGCAAGCTCGAGCCGGGCGAAGCGCCCGAGGGCGCGCTCGTGCGCGAGGTGCGCGAGGAACTCGGCGTCGAATCGCAGGCGCACGACACGCTCGCGGTGCACGAGTTCGACTACGCGCACGGCGTGCACGTCGAGCTGACGTTCGTGCGCTGCACGCTCGGCTCGCACGCGTTCACGCCCGCGCACGCGGTGCACGCGTCGCGCTGGGTGCTCCCGAGCGAAGTGGATCTTTCCGAGGTGCTCGAGGGCGACCGCGACTTCCTGCGCTCCCTCGGCGCCACCGACTGACGAAGAAGGAGAACGATCATGGCTCTGCCGGATGGCCTGCAGTTCCTGAAGCTCGGATGGTGGGTGGTGCACGTGATGGCGTTCCTGCTCGCGTACCAGTTCGGCTACGCGCGCGGCCGCGGCGACGAAAAGCGCGAGGCGCGCCAGCGCGAGATCGCGAAGGGGAAGTAGCGGCCCGAACGCGGGCGCCGCGGCGGGTTCAACCGCGTGCGCTGAGCACGCGCACCGCGTCCTGACCGAGCGCGGCGAGCAGCGCGCATGATCGCGGTCGGCGTCGGCGGGCAGCCGGGGATCTTCACGTCCACCGGCAGCAGCGCCTGACCGCCCCGGTGCACCGCGAACGACTCGCGGCAGAAGCCGCCGTCGCACGCGCAGTCGCCGACCGCGATCAATAGCCGCGGGCGCGGCGTCGCTTCGTCGGTCAGCCGCACGGCCTCCTCGAGGTGGCGCGTCACCGGGCCCGTGAGCAGCAGGCCGTCGGCGTGCCGCGGCGACGCCACGACGTCGATCCCGAAGCGCTGCAGGTCGTAGAAGGGGTTGAGCATCGCGAGCAGCTCGCTCTCGCACGCGTTGCACGAGCCGGCGTCGAGATGGCGCAACTTGAGCGAGCCGCGGAAGAGCTTGCGGACTTCCTCGCGCAGCGCCTCGCCGAGCAGTTCGTGCTCGGACTCGGCCGCGCGCGTGGCGTGCGCGATCCCGGCGGGCAGCGTCGTGGCGGGCTCACCGGCGAGCGAGCCGCGCTGCAGCGGACGGCGAAGGATCTCCCACATGTCAGGGCCTCACTTGTCCGTGCACGCGTAGCACAGGTTGAAACTCTTGTTGATGAGCGGGAAGTCGGGAACGATGTTGCCCGGCACGCACAGCGCGAGCGCGGGCCAGATGGCGTGCGAGGCCGAGCGCACGCGCCACTCGCCGATGAGTCCGTGGTCGTCGGCGCGCAGCCAGTGCGACAGGAGGCCGCGCGGTGATTCGACGAGCCCGAAGCCCCAGCGGCCCGGCTGCAGCTCGCCCACGTGCTGCACGAGCGGGCCGCCCGGCAGGCGCAGGATCATCTGGTCGATCAGGTTGAGCGACTCGACGATCTCGTCGCCGCGCACGTCGAGTCGCGCGAGCACGTCGCCGCCGGTGCGCGAGACCACCTGGAAGTCGAGCTCGCGGTAGAACGCGTACGGATGGTCCTTGCGGCCGTCGCGGATGCTGCCGCTCGACGCGCCGCGACGCCCGTGACGCCGAAGTCGCGGGCGACCTGCGCGGTGAGCACGCCCGTCGCGGTGAGCCGGTCCATGACCGCGGCGTTCGCGCGCGCGGAGCGCAGCACCGAAGCGACGTCGGCGCGCACGTCGGCGAGCGCGCGGCGCAGCCACAGCTGCTGCGCGTCGTCGAGGTCGCGCTGCACTCCGCCCGGCACGCACACGCCGCGCAGGAAGCGGTGACCGAACAGCGCGTCGGCGCTCTGCTGCACGACTTCCTTCAGGCGCGCCATCTCGGAGGCGCCGACGACGTACGCGACGTCCGTGAGGATGCCGCCGAGGTCGGTGAGGTGGTTCAGCAGGCGCTCGATCTCGCCCGCCATGCTGCGCAGCGCGCGGGCGCGCGGCGGCGGCACGATGCCCGCGATCTCCTCGGCCGCGCCGCAGAACGCGAGCGCGTGCGAGAACGCGCAGGTCCCGCATACGCGTTCGGCCAGTTCGAGCCCGCGCGAGAGCGTCGCGCCTTCGGCGATCTTCTCGAGGCCGCGCCACTTCCAGCCGAGGCGCGCGTCGAGCTTGAGCACCGCTTCGCCGACGGTGGAAAAGCGGAAGTGGCCGGGCTCGATGATGCCGGCGTGGATCGGGCCGACGGGAATCTCGAACACGCCGTCGCCCTCGACGGGCAGGAACTTCCAGCGCGGCGCCCACGAGATCGTGTCGCCGGTCGTGAAGTCCTTGCGCAGCGGATGCCAGTCGCGCGGCCAGCCCTCGTGCGCGATGAGCGGGCGCGGATCGGGGTGATGCATGGGCGTGACGCCCATGAGGTCGGCCATCTCGCGCTCGAGCCAGTGCGCGGCGGGCACGGTCGTCGTGATCGAGCGATAGGCCGGCGCGAGCTCGGGCACCGCGGAGACCAGCGTGAGGATCGCGTCCTCGGGCGCCATCGAGAACATGACGTGCAGCCGGTAGCGGCCCGCGCTCTCGCGCTCGTCGAGCGCGAACAGCGTGAGCAGCATGCCGCCCCACTCGGCGACGATCGCGCCCGCGACTTCCGCGAGGCGCTCGGCGGGCACGACGACCGTGCGTTCGCGCAGGCTCGTGCGGTCGGCGTCGATGACGGCGTCGGAGAAGCGCTCGCGGATGCCGCGCAGCGCGCTGTCGAGCGGGAAGAGTTCGCCGGGCTGGAGCGTCATGACCGCAGCACCTCCACGGCGCGGTCCAGCAGCGCGCGCAGCGGCGCGGGCAGCCAGAAGCCGAGCAGCACGAGCACGGCGAGCAGCGCCCAGAGCGGCGCGTGCGACGCGGTGGGCAGCAGGTCCTTGAAGCGCGGGCGCGCCTTGCCGAGCGCCATGCGGCCCCAATGGAACGTGAGTCCCGCGAACACGATCACGAGCGCGACGAGCGCGGTGATCGCGGCGCCGCGGTGCGGGCTCGCGAACGCGCCGGCGAGCGCGAGCCACTCCGAGAAGAACGTCGCGGCCGGCGGCAGGCCGACGAGGCCGAGACCGGCGCCGACGAGCAGGGTGCCGAGCGCGGGGCTCGCCTCGAGCGCGCCCGACCACTGGTCCATGCGGCGCGAACCGGAGCCGCGCGCGATCGAGCCGCCGACCAGGAAGGCGAGCGACTTCGCGTACGACTGCACGAACAGGTGCAGCACGCCGCCGAAGACCGCGAGCGGAGTGCCGATGCCGATCGCGAACGTGATGATGCCCGTGTGCTCGATGCTCGAGTACGCGAGCAGGCGCTTGTACTCGCCCTGCACGAGCAGGAACGGTGTCGCCATGACCATCGAGAGCACGCCGAACAGGATGAGCAGTCCGTTCGACCAGCCCTGTCCGACGCACGCCGCGGTGACCGCGTGGAAGCGCAGCAGCGCCGACAGCGACGTGGCGAGCAGAGCCGTGGACATGAGCGCGGCGACGGGCGTCGGCGCCTGCGAGTACGCGTCCGGCAGCCACGAGTGCATGGGCGCGAGCCCGGCCTTGGCGCCGTAGCCCGCGAGCGCGAACAGGAACGCGAGCTTCACGAAGCGCGGATCGAGCGACGCGGCGACCTCGCGCAGCACGCTCCAGTGCAGGCCGCGGCTGCCGTCGCCGAGCTGGTGCACCGCCAGAGTAATAGAGGAGCACGGTCGCGAGCAGCGCGAGCGCGATGCCGACGGAGCAGAGCAGCAGGTACTTCCAGCCGGCTTCGACCGCGCCCGGGCGGCGGTAGTAGCCGACGAGCAGCGCCGAGGCGAGCGTCGCTGGCCTCGATCGCGATCCACAGCAGGCCGAGGTTGTTCGCGAGCGCGGCCAGCATCATGGCCCGACACGAGCGTGAGGAACAGCGCCTCGTAGCGCCCGGTCGCCCAGCGGTCCTCGGCACCCTCGCGATCGAGCACGACCGGCATGTACGACGCCGTACGACGCGCACGCGAGCGCCACCGAAGTCACCACGCACGCCACGAGCGCGGAGGAGCCCGTCGGCGCGCAGCCACAGGTGCGCGGCTTCGATCGGGCCGCTCGCCACCACCCGCCCGGCCAGCGGCAGGAGCACGAGCATCGTCAGCCCTTCAGGTCCGAAAGCTTGGTGGTGTCGCCCGAGCCGTGCGTCTGTTCGATGCGGCTCACGAACAGCCCGAGCAGCGCGACGCCGACGAGCAGGTCGAGCAGCACGCCCATCTCGACGACGAGCGGCATGCCGTAGGTGAGCGAGACGGCGGCGAGGAAGATGGCGTTCTCGAGGATCACGAGGCCGACGACCTGCATGAGCGCCTGCTTGCGGCTCACCATGAGGAACATGCCGACGAGCGTCGTCGCGACGGACACGGGCAGGCACGACGCGAGGATGCTCACGCCGGAGCCGAACAACGCGCGCGTCTGGCTGAACGCGATCACGACGAGCGCGCCGCACACGAGCATGCCCGCGGTGCGCAGCAGGCTCGGGATCGTGACGCCCTTGACCGCGATCACGAGCAGCGCCGCGAGCGCGATGTGGTGCGCGCCGGTGGCGAACGCGACCGTGAGCGCGATGCCGCCGAGCGCGAGCGAGTTGAACCGGTACGCGGTGATGGCCGCGAGCGTGCGGCGCTGCGCGGCGGCGTACAGCGCGCTCAGCAGGAACGCGCCGGCCAGGAGGTTCACCGTGTTGCTGCGGGGCAGCCAGTCGGGGAGTTGGAGGTTCATCCGCGGAGCAGCGAGTCGGAGGTGAGCGCGAGCAGCGCGAGCAGGAACGCCATGCCGAGGAACTCCGGCACGCGGAACAGGCGCATCTTGGCGGTGACGGATTCCGTCACCGCGACGACGACGGCGAACACCGCGAGCTTGCCCACCCACGCGCCGAGCGCGATCAGCAGCGCGACCGGCGTCGGTTCGACGGCGATGCCCCACGGCAGGAAGAGATTGGCGACGAGCGTGAGCAGCAGCATCTGGCGGATCGCCGCGGCCCACTCGAGCAGCGCGAGGTGGTGGCCCGACACGTCGAGCACGAGCCCCTCGTGGATCATCGTGAGCTCGAGGTGCGTGACCGGGTTGTCCACCGGCACGCGGCCCGTCTCGGAGATCACGACGATCCACATCGCCGTGAGCGCGAGCAGGTGCGAAGGCGAGATCCACGCGTCGGGCGTCGCCGCGACCGCGGCGGAGATGCGCGACAGGTCGGTGCTGCGCGCGGCGATCGCGAGCGTGAACACCGCGAGCATGAGCGCGGGCTCGGCGAGCGCGGACAGCGCGAGGTGGCGGCTCGCCGCCATGCCGCCGAACGTCGTGCCGGCCTCGAGCGCGAGCAGCGCGAGCAGCACGCGCATGACCGCGAGCAGCGCGACGGTCATCACGAGGTCGCCCGCGAAGCCGAGTCCGGGCTGCGTCGTGAGCACCGGCGTCCACGTGCACACGGTCACGGCTGCGCCGAGCACGAGGTAGGGCGCGACGCGCGCGAGCGGCGAGGCGTCCTCGCTGAGCACGGTCTCCTTGCCGCCGAGCTTCGCGAGGTCGCGGTAGCGCTGGAACACGGGCAGTCCGCGGCGCATCTGCAGGCGCGCCTTGATCGCGCCCACGACGCCGTTCCACAGCGGGCGCGAGCGCCACGATGAGCAGCGTCTGGACGATCACGATCAGGGCGGTCGCCATCATCGTGCCCACAGCAGGAGCGCCACCAGCGTCACGAGCAGGTAGGCCAGGTAGAGGTGCAGGCTGCCGGTCTGGAGCCGGCGCGCCTGTTCGGAGGTCCACAGCACGGCTTGTACGAACGGCTGGTAGAGCATCTGCTCGAACACCGCGGGCAGGCCGGAGCGGTAGCGGTACTTGCGCGCAAAGTAGGGCGAGCCCTGCTCGAGCACTTCGAGTTCGCGCTCGGCGTGCAGGACGGGTTCGAAGATCAGCCGCAGCGGCTTGGTGAATCCGAGCGCCGAGTACTGCATGCGCGCGTCCAGCCGCATGCCGCACGACCACGACGGCGCGATGCGCACGTCCGGCGCTCCGCCGCGGCGCGCGCGCAGCCAGACGCGCGCGGCGAGCGCGAAGAAGCCGATCAGCAGCGCCGCGATCGCGGGCGCGATGGCGCTCGACTGCAGGCCGGCGGGGCACCATGGCGAAGCCCGAGTGTCCGGAGAGCTGCGCGGCCTCGAAGCCCGGCAGCAGCGCGCGAGCGGCGCGGCGAGCGCGGCGGCGAGCCATGGCGCGCCGAGGCCCCACGCGAACGGGCAGCGCGGCGAACGCGAGGATCGCGGCGCGCGACGGCGGCGCGGCGTCGTGCGAGGCGGCGGCGGCCGCTTCGGTGCGCGGGCGTCCGAGGAAGCCGATGCCGTAGAGCTTCACGAGCGCCGCGACGGCGAGCGCTCCGGCGAGCGCGAGGCCCGCGCCCGCGAACGGCGCGAGCAGCCGCAGCTGTCCGGCGCCCGCCGAGAAGCCGAGGATGAGCGCCTGGAAGACGAGCCACTCGCCCGCGAAGCACGAGAACGGCGGCAGGCCGCACAGCGCGAGCGTCGAGACGAGCACGCCGAACGACGCGCGCGGCATGCGGCGCGCGAGACCGCCGAGCGATTCGAGATGGCGCGTGCCCGCAGCGTGCACGGCTTCGCCGACCGAGAGGAAGGCGAGCGCCTTCGCGAGCCCGTGGCCGACCGCGTGGTAGAGCGCGCCGGCGAGCGCGACGCCCGCGATCTCGCGCTGGCCTTGGCGCGGCGAGCAGTGCGGCGAGTCGGACCGCCAGGGCGAGCACACCGCCGTGCTTGATGGTCGAGTAGGCGAGCAGTCGCTTGGCGTCGCTCTCGACCGCGGCATACAGCGCTCCGGTCAGCGCCGTGGCGATGCCCACGACGAGCAGCGCGGTGCCCCAGTGTTCCGGAGGCGCGCCGGGCATCTGCCAGACGAAGCGCAGCATGCCGTAGAGCCCGGCCTTCACCATGACGCCGGAGAGCATCGCGGAGACCGGCGCCGGCGCCTCCGGGTGCGCGAGCGGCAGCCAGACGTGCGCGGGCACGAGGCCCAGCTTCACGCTGAAGCCGATCGTGAAGCACCACGCGAGCGACTCGCGCGCGTGCGGCTCGAGCCGCGAGAACGAATCGGCGAGCGCTCCGAACTGGAACGAGCCCGCGTGCGACGCGAGCGTGACGAGCGCGTAGGCGATGAACGCGGCGCCCACGTGCGAGAGCGCGAGGTAGACGTACGTCGCGGTGCGGCCGCGCGCGCTGCGCAGGTCGTGCGCGACGAGCGCCGCCGACAGCAGCGTCATGCCTTCCCAGCAGAGCAGGAAGAGCAGCGCGTGGCGCGACAGGAACACGCACAGCAGGCAGAGCGCGAAGCCCGCGTGCAGCGCGAGGCGCGCGGCGGCGCCGGCGGGCGAGCCGGACGGCGCGTGCGCGGCGAACGACGCGGCGCCGACGAGGCCGAAGAGCAGCACGAACGGCGCGGACAGCGCGTCGGCGCCGAGCGAGAACGGCTCGCCGGGCAGGCCCGGCCACCACGCCAGCAGCGCGCCGGACGAACCCGCGAGCTGCACCCCGCCGAGCACCGCGGCGAGCGCGCAGGCCGTGGCCGCGAGCGCGCGGGGCACGGCATGGCGCAGCACGGCCGGTGCGGTGGGCGTGAGCGCGGCGATCGCAGGAAGCAGGAACGCGGCACCGAGCCCCCACACGGAACCGGCGAGCAGGGCGCTCTCGAGTCCGGCGAGAACCATGAGCCATCCGTGGTCAGGGGTTCCGTTCGGGGCGCGACAGGGCGAGAGGGTCGATGCCGCGCCGGGTGACGACGCCCGCATCTCAACACTTCACGCCGCATGCGGCAAGCGCGGCGCGCGCCGGAGCGCATTCAGCGACGTCGCGGCGGCGAAGCGTTCGCGCGGGCGGCGGTAGGCCCTCCGCGGCGTGTCACGGGACACGCCGCGTCGCAGATCGGCCTCCCCCGCGCTTCACGGACACCGGCCCGGCTCGCAGTTCATGACCAGGCACTCGAGCACGTGTGGCGGCACCCGACAACGCGGAGGAAGCGATGGGCGAGCGCACGAGATTCACGGGCAAAGTGGCGTTGGTGACGGGAGCGAGCAGCGGCATCGGACGCGCGTCGCGCGCGCGCTGGGCGCCGAAGGCGCGGTGGTCGCTGGCGGGCGGCGGCGCGAACGGCTCGAGGAAGTCGCGGCCGAGCTGAACGCGAAGGGTGTGAAGACGCTCGTGCTCACGGGCGACGTGAAGGAAGAAGCGACCGCGGCGGCGTGGGTGAAGCAGACGGTGGACGCGTTCGGCGGGCTCGACGTGCTCGTGAACGCGGCCGGCGTGATCGGCAACGGCTCGGTGATGGACACGACCGCCGAGAGCTGGCGCCACGTCATGGCGACGAACGTGGACGCGATCCTGTGGATGACGCGCGCGGCGGCCGAGCCGCTCAAGGCGCGCAAGGGCGCGATCGTGAACGTCTCGAGCGTGGCCGGCGGCGTGCGGCCGTACCCGGGGCTCGCGTCCTACTGCGTGAGCAAGGGCGCGGTGGACATGATCACGCGCTGCTCGGCGCTCGACTTCGCGCCCTTCGGCGTGCGCGTGAACGCGATCGCCCCGGGCGTCGTCGTGACCGAGCTGCACACGGTGACGAACGCCGTGGCCGACTACCCGGCGTTCCTCGAACGTGGCAAGACCACGCACCCGATCGGCCGCGTGGGCAACGCGGAGGAAGTCGCGACGCTGATCCTGTACCTCGCGAGCGACGAAGCGGGCTGGGTGACGGGCGCGAACGTGTCGATCGACGGCGGCCGGGCGCTCGCCAGCGCCCGCTAGTCCGGGCCGGGCTTCGCGGTGGTTCGCTCCGGCCCGGGGCGAACCACCGGATTTCCGGCCAGTTGGCCGGGAAATCGGACTCATCTGAGAACGGGGACGCGCCGATAACCCCGGCGTCATGTCCACCGACTTCCCCGTCACGCTCGGCCTCCCGGTCGTGCTCGTCGCGCTCGCCGCCCTCGTGGGTGGCGCGGCGTGGTTCTCCGACGCGTATCGTTCGCTCCGGCTGCGTCGCGCTGCAGTCGCGACCTGCGCGCCCGGTCGCTCGACGAGGACTGCGCGACGGACTGGTGCGGGTGCGCGGGCAGGTCCGCGCTGCGGGGCCGCTGTTCTCGCCGCTCGGCGGCGCCAGCCCTGCGCGGCTTCGGCATCGAGGCACACGGCGTGGGCTCGAAGTGCGCGGCAGGGTGCGCGAGCGGCGCGCGTTTCGACTGCGCGACGGCGACGCGGTGGCGCACGTGGACGCCGCGCGAGGCGACTGGCGGCTGCCGGTCAGGCGTGAGCGCGAGTTCGCGCCCGGCGAGCGCTCGGCGCGAACCTCGAAGCGCTGCTCGACCGCCATCCCGAACTCGCGTGGCTGCGCCGTCGCGGCGGCGGGCTGCGCCTCGTCGAGCGCGCGCTGCACCATCAGGCGCAGGTCGAGGTGATCGCGTGGGCCGACCGCGCGCACGAAGCCGCGCACGCCGAGGTCTACGAAGAACAGCTCCGCACCGGCACCGACGGCGGCGCCGTCGCACGTACGTTCGCGTCCGCCGTGACGGAGTTTTCCGAACCGGTCTGCGACTGGCGGCTCTCGGACGCCGACGGCCTGCCGCTGCAGCTGATCGCCGCCGGCGCGCCCGCGCAGGCATTGCGCGTGCCCTCGGCCGTGCGCACGTGGGGCGTGACGCTGGGTCCCGTGCTCGCACTCGCCGGTCTGCTCGTGCTCGCGCGCCTTGCCGGCGCCGTGATGGTGGTGCGCTGACATGGGCGACCCGCGCGGCATGCTGCTCTCCGTCTTCTGCACGCTCGGTGGCACCTGGGCGTTCGTGCAGGGTTTCGGCGCGCTCCGTACGTGGCGCGTGCTGCGCGACACCCCGACGGCGCGCGTGCGCTCGATGGCCATGGGCATGGTCGAGTTGAACGGCCAGGTCGAGTCGCGCAGCGATCTCGTGTCGCCGTTCTCCGGTCGCACGTGCGTGTGGTGGGAGGTCGAGATCTCGACGCTCTCCGGCCGCTCGCGCGCGAACTCGAACTGGAGCGTCGTGCACAAGAAGACCTCGGGACAGCCGTTCTACCTGCGCGACGAAACCGGCGTGGCGATGGTCTATCCGCAGGGCGCGAACGTGAAGGTGAACTTCGCGACCGAGGAGATGACCCACGGCCTCGGCGTGCCCGAGCTGTACATGCAGTACATGGATCAGCAGGGCCTCGGCCTGCGCCGCATGTGGGCGCTGGGCGCGATGCGGTTCCGCGAGCGCGTGATCGAGGCGCCGCAGCGCGTGTTCGTGCTCGGCCGCGCGTTCCCGCGCGCCATGACGCGCGAGGTGTCGTTTTCCGACATCGAGGTGGCGGTCACCGGCACCGACGGTGGTCGTCGCGGCACGGCGACGCGGCAGAGCGAGCGCGACGAGGACGTGCGCGGCGTGATCCGGCAGGGCTCCGGCGCCGAGCCCTTCCTGATCGGGCAGCGATCGGAATCCGAACTGGTGCTCGAGTACGCGGTGCGCGGATTCGGCGGGCTGATCCTCGGCCCGGCGCTCGCGTGCTTCGGCCTGTGGTGCGCGCTCGAACTCGCGCGCGCGGGCGGTTGGAGTTTCTAGCAGCGCCGCGGGCGTCGAACGGAACGCCCGCGTTCCCGCAACAGAAGGAGGTCGCGATGCATCCGGGTGAAATCCTCTGGACCGTGGTGATCGGGTTCCTGCTCGTCGGGTCGGTCGGGTTCTTCCTGTCGATCTACAACAGCCTGGTCGAGTCGAAGAACAACATCGGCCGCTCCTGGGCCAACATCGACGTGCTGCTCAAGCAGCGCCACGACGAGCTGCCGAAGCTGGTCAAGGTGTGCGAGGCGTACATGCAGCACGAGCGCGCGGTCTTCGACAAGCTGAGCGAGGCCCGTGCGGCGCTCGCGAAGGCGGCGGGCGTGGCGCAGCGCTCGGACGCGGAGAACCAGATCACGCGTGCGCTCGGCCAGTTCTTCGCGGTCGCGGAGAGCTATCCCGAGCTGAAGGCGAACCAGTCGTTCTCGGCGCTTCAGTCGCGCATCAGCGAGCTCGAGAACGCGATCGCGGACCGTCGCGAGTTCTACAACGACACCGTGACGCTCTACAACACGCGCCTCGAGCAGATCCCCGACTCGTGGGTCGCGGACGGCATGAACCTGCAGGTGGTGGAGCTGTTCAAGATCGACGAGTCCGAACGCAAGGACGTCGCGATCTCGTTCAAAATGTCCGCCTGATCCCGCCTTCGGCGCGCGCGCAGGCCTCGCGCGCGCGGGACCGCGCGTCTTGCGCCCACGGGAAGCGCCTGTAGCGTGCGGCCTCCGTTCACACACGCCGCGCCTTCCACGGAACTCGACGCATGACCGCAGCTCCACAGACGCCCGCGCCCGATGCCGGCGCAGGCCCCGACGTTCGCCGCCTCGCGGTGGCCGGACTGGGCCGCGCCGGCATCGCGCATGCGATGGCGATCGTCCAGCACGACGGCTGCGCGTTCGCCGGCGCGTTCGAGCCGCGGGCCGAGCTTCGTCGCTTCGCGCGCGGCGCGGGCTTCACGCAGCCGCTCGAAGGCACGCTGACGAAGCTGCGCGAGCGCTCCCCGTTCGACGCGCTCGTCGTGTGCGCTCCGCTCGATTCGCGCGCCGGCGTGGCCGCGGACGCCCTGGCCGCCGGGCACGACGTGCTCGTGGACGGGCTGCCCGCTCGCTCGCTCGCCGCCGCCGCGCCGCTCGTGGCGCTGCCCGCCGACGTCCGCGCGCGCCTGCGCTGCGCGACGCCGTCGCTCTTCCATCCTCTGCTGCGCCGCGGCGCGGCGGTGATCGCGAGCGGCGTGCTCGGCACGCCCGCCACCGTGCGCGCGTCCGTCTTCGTTTCGCGCGTCTTCGCGCACGGCGCCCCTCCGCAGGGCGACGACGTGCTCGACTTCGCGGTGGGCGACCTGCTCGTGCTGCTCGATCACGTGCTCGGGCCCGTCGTCCGAGTCAGCGCGACCGCGCAGCGGCTCTACGGCGAGCGTGTCGACGAGGCGCACGCGACGCTCACGCACGCGAACGGCGTCGTCACGGGGCTCGACGCGTCGTGGAGCGTGCCCGGCTATCCGCGCGCCGCCGTCGTGATCGAGGTCGAGGGCGACCGCGGCACGCTGATCGCGTCGGACGACGCGATCGAAGTGGATCTCGCAGAAGCCGACGGAGGCATGGACGCGGGCGTCACGCGCGTGCTTCCCGCCGACCTGCCCGATACGTTGCCTTTCGACTCGGGCGAGGGCGCGCGCGCGCTGCACGCGTTCGTCTCCTCGCTGCACGGCGGCACCGCGAGCGAGCTGGCGGGCGACCGCGCGATGCGCGCGCTCGGCGTGCTCGACGCGATGCGCCGCGCGTTCGCGAGCGGAGCGACCGAGGAGTGCGCGTCGTGAGCCGCTCCGGAGCGGCGCCGCGCCTGCTGCTCGGCGCCACGTGCCTCGACCTGCCGCCGCGCACGACGCGCGACCGCGCGCTCGAGGTGGCGGGACGCTTCCGCGAATCCGAATCGCTCGCGGTCACGCTCGTGAAGGCGCTCGGCGCCGGAGCCGAGGCCGTGTACGCCGTGCCGTCGCCCACGATGCGCGCGGCGCTCGCGGAGCTGCGCCGCGCCGTGCCGGTGCTCGCGCGCCTGCCGCACACGCCCGCGTCTTCCGACCTGCACTACGAGCCCGAGTTCGCGCGCGACGGTGACGCGGACGGCGCCGGCGCGCTCGGCGCCGGATTCGGCGGGCTCGCGCTCGTGCCCGCGATGTTCACGGGCGAACTGTCGGCCGCGGTCGCGGCGCGATGCGAGCACGGCGCGCGATTCCTCGCGCCGCGCGACCGGCGCGGGCTCGCGGTGGCGGCGCAGGCGACGGATCTCGCGCTCGCCGCGGGCAACGCGCGCTTCTTCGAGCGCATGCTCGCGTGGGGCCGCGCCCGTTTCGACGGGCTCGCGGGCTTCGAGACCGGGCACCTGGGACTGCTGGTGAAGCGCCTGCACGAGTGGGGTGTCGAGCCGGACTTCGTGATCGCGTCCGTGAACCCGCGCGGTTACGCGATGAAGCCCGACGTCGCCGGCGCGCTCGCCGCGCTCAAGCGCGTGGGGCTGCCGGTGCTCGCGAACGAGCTGCGCGCGGGCGGTGTCGTCTCGCTGGAAGAAGGCGCGACGTTCGCGCGGCACGGCGCGCAGGGCCCGGCGCGTGGGGGCGACGGCGCCCGAGCTGCGCGACGTGCGCGACGGCCGACGGCGACGCCCGCGCGCGCTGGGGCCCCGCGGCCTGAGCCCGCGGCGACGCCGCCGGGGGCCGAGCGAAGTCCTTCTCCTACAACGACTGCGTCCAGTTGTGGACGGTCTTCACGACCGTGAGGCTCGACTTCCGGCAGGCCTCGGCGTAGATCGCGCTGTTCGGCCACGAATGCTTGCCGCACGAGCACACGAGCTTGCCGTCCGGCTGTTCGTTCACCAGGCACTTCGGGTCCTTGCACATCGGGCACATCGGGGAGTCCTCCGTTGGAAATGGCGGGCGCAGTCTAATCGCGCCGCGCCTTGAACGCCACGCGCGCCACGCGCTCAGGCGAGTCCGGCCGCCTCGCGCACGTCCGGCGTGACGGCGTTCGCCCGCGCGAGGCGCGCGAACACCTCCGCGCTGCGCCGGCGCACGCGCGGTGCTCCCGGATCGCGCTCGTCCACGCCGTACAGCCCGAAACGTCCATGCCAGCCGTCCGCCCACTCGAAGTTGTCGAGCAGCGACCAGTGCAGGTAGCCGCGCACGGGCACGCCCTCGGCGATCGCGCGGTGCATGGCCTCCGCGAACTCCACGATCGCGCGCGGCCGCAGCGCGTCGTGCGCGTCGGCGACGCCGTTCTCGGTCACGAGCACCGGCGCGCCCGTGCGGCCGGCCGCGTGCAGCGCGCGGCGCAGTCCGTCGGGCCAGACCTCCCAGCCGAGATCGTTCACGGGTGCGCCGGGCGTCGCGACGTGCGGCGGCTCGGCGAACGCCTGCACGCGCCAGCGCGTGTAGTAGTTGAGCCCGAACCAGTCGAGCGCGCCCTTCAGCTCCGGCACGTCGCGGCGCACGGCGCGCGCGCAGGGAATCTCGAGCGCGATGCGTCCGTCAACCGCCGCGCGTTCGACGGCTTCGTTGAACACGCGGCGCTCGAAGTGCGCGACCAGCCGGTCGAGCGGATGCCACGCGCGCAGCGCCTCGAGCTGCACGTGGTGCTTCGCGAAGCCCACGCGTGCCGCGTGCCCGTCGCCGTCCGCGTCCACGCGATCGGCCTCGTGAATGGCGCGGTACGCGCGGCCGTGCGCCTCGAGCTGGTGCGCGATCACGACGAGCGCGCGCGAGCGGTCGCGCACCGCGGGAGGCCACACGCCCTCGGCCCAGCCGCGGAACGCGAACACCTCGGGCTCGTTGACCGTGCACCACCAGTCGACCTCGGCGCCGAACTCCGCGGCGCAGAAGCGCGCGAACGCGACGAAGCGGTCGATCGTCTCGCGCGACTCCCAGCCGCCGCGGTCCGCGATCCACAGCGGATTGGTGAAGTGATGCAGCGTCACGACCGGCTCCATGCCGCGCGCGCGCAGCGCGCCGAGCACGGCGTGGTAGTGCGCGACTTCGGCCGGATCGAAGCGCCCGGGCTCGGGCTCGAGCCGGCTCCACTCGAGCGACAGCCGGTGCGCCGTGTGGCCGTCGGCCGCCGCGAGGTCGAAGTCCTCTTCGAAGCGCTCGTAGTGGCGGCAGGCGTCGCCGCTGCCACGGCCGCCGCGAATCGCTCCGGGAGTCGCCTCGAACCGCCACCAGTCGTTGCGCGTGTTGCCGCCCTCGACCTGGTGCGCGGACGTGGCGGCGCCCCAGCGGAAGCCGTCGGGAAAGCGAAGCACGCGCGCATCGTTCACGGGCCACACGCTAGCCGAGCGCCCGGGCGGCGCGCCACACGAGGCTGACATCCGCGCGTGGCGCGGGTGCTACGTTGCGCGACGTCCATGTCCTCCGAGAACTCCGCAACGCGCTTCGCGCCCGGTCTGCGCGCGCTGAGGCATCGCAACTTCCGCCTGTACTGGTCCGGGCAGCTCGTGTCGCTCGTCGGCACCTGGATGCAGAGCGTGGCGCAGGGCTGGCTCATGCACCGGCTGACCGCCTCGGCGTTCATGCTCGGCCTGCTGAGCTTCGCGCAGTTCGTGCCCGTGCTGCCGCTCGCGCTGTGGGCGGGCGTGCTCGCCGACCGCACGGACAAGCGCAAGCTGCTGATGATCACGCAGTCGTTGCTGCTCGTGCAGGCCGTGATGATCGCGGTCGCCGTGACGACCGGCGTCGTGAAGCCGTGGATGGTGCTCCTGCTCGCGCTCTTCTACGGCTGCGTGAACACGTTCGACCTGCCCGCGCGGCAGTCGTTCGTGATCGAGCTCACCGGACGCGAGGATCTCTCGAACGGCATCGCGCTCAACTCGGCCGCGTTCAACGCCGCGCGCATCCTCGGGCCGGCCGCGGCGGGCCTGCTGCTCGCGGCCTTCGGCGAGCGCGGCTGCTTCTGGCTCAACGCGGTGTCGTTCGCCGCCGTGCTGTTCGCGCTCTCGGCGCTGCGCCTGCCGAAGCACGTGCCCTCGACGGACGAGCGGTCGGTCGGCTCCACGCTCAAGGACGGCGTGCGCTACGCGTGGGGGACGCCGTCGATCCGACAGCTGCTCGTCCTGCTCGCGTTCTGCGCGGGGCTCGGCTTCCAGTACAACGTGCTGCTCCCGGTCTACGCGCGCGACATCCTGCACACGGGGCCGCGCGAGTACGGCGCGCTGCTGTCGGCGTTCGGCGCGGGTTCGCTCGTCGCCGCGGTGCGCATGACGCAGAAGCTCGATCGCTGGGCGCTGCGCCGCAACCTGCTCGTCGGGCTCGTGCTCGGCGGCCTCGGGCTGCTGCTGTTCGCGTGGTGGCACTGGCTGCCGGCGATGCTCGTGGGCGGCGCGGTCGCCGGCTTCGGGCTGATCCTCTACGTCTCGAGCACGAACGTGCTCATCCAGATGACGACCGAGGACCGCTATCGCGGGCGCGTGATGAGCCTGTACACGCTCATGTTCGTGGGCACGGCGCCGTACGGCGCGCTGCTCGCGGGCGCCATCGCGCAGCGCTTCGGCGCGCCGACCGCGACGAGTCTCTGCGCGGTGCTGCTGCTCGGCGGCGCGCTCTGGGTGTCGCGACGGCTGCGCGAACTCGCCGCGGCGGACGCGGTGGCCGCGCTCGAGAGCGAGAACGAAGCCGAGGCCGAGCAGCCGAGCTGACGCCTCAGTCGCGCGCGGGCGCCGCGGCGAGCAGGCGCCGCGAAGCGCCGTCGCCCGCGACCGCCCACACCGCTCGCGCCGCCGCCGACCACAGCTGTCCGCGCGAGAGCTTCGGACGCGCGGCGACCGCGGGGAATCCCGGCGTCGCCTCGGCGAGCAGAAGGGAGCGCCGCGCCCACACCGCGGGCAGCAGGCAGAAGAGCCGGTACCGCAGGTGCCGGTGCGGTATCGCCTCGAGGTAGTCGGCCACGTCGTCGAGCGCGTCGTGCGCGAGCGAGGCGAGTCGAGCCGCGACGGCGCGTATTTCGGGGCGATCTCGTCCGACGAGGTCGGCGGGCGTGAGCCCTGCTTCGGCGAGCCACGTGGCGGGTACGTAACAGCGGGAGCGGGGCACGTCGGCGGGCCAGTCGAGCAGGATGTTCGTGAGCTGCAGCGCTTCGCCCACACGCGGGGCGAGGGCGTGCCGCCGCTCGCGCGCCTCGGGCGCGCCACCGGGTCGCCGGGCCTCGAGCATGCCGGTCAGCATGACGCCGACGCAGCCGGCGACGACCCAGCAGTAGTCGTGCAGTTCGGGCTCGTCGTCCACGTACGGAACCCCGGGGCCGCGTTCCGCCGCGCGTGAGGCGTATCGGCTCATTCCTTCCGCCATGACGGCGACGGCCTGGCGGATCAGCGCCCGGTCGCCCTCGGGCAGGGCGCGCATTCCCACCAGGAGGAGGGGGAGACGCTCGAGCAGGGCGAGATCTTCCCCCTGCGAGGCCCGGCCGGCGGCCTCGGCCGCCATCCCGGCCGCCAGTCCCTCGTCGCCGTCCACGGCGGCCAGAAACGCCGCAAACCGTTCGCGCATACGGTCCGGGCGGTCCGGCCAGGAGTCCTCGAGCGCGTCCGCCGCCCGGCAGAGCAGGTAGGCGGTACGCACGCTTTCGCGCAGGCCCGGGTCGAGCCACCCGATATTGAGGGCGAAGGTTCGCGAAACGCGCGGAAGTACCCGACGGTAATACTCCCGGGCTTCGCGTGTGCGTGAATCGAGGGGCATGCGTGAGGTTCACCCTTTCCGGTCGCAGGTCGGCCCCACTATACTCGGGTCCACTTTACTTGGCCGCCCCGGTTTCACGCCGGGGCGCAACCGCGAGATGAGGAGTCCCCAGCGATGTTCACCGAGCGATTCGGCCGAGTACTGCTTGCCCTCGGCGTGATCGGAATACTGGCCGTCACCGTGGCCGGAGTCACGCAGTCCGCGGCTCCGCACGGCTACCCGCGGTTGGCCTACTACGGCTCGATCCGTGGCAACGGGTACCCGTTCTACAACTTCCCGATCGACACGAACCTCGACACGTCCGTGCTCGACAAGGTCTCGCGATTCGAGGAGATCATCCTCGACGTGAACCCGATCTATCCGTACCGCCCCGACGTGCTGCGCGAACTTCGCCGCCGCAATCCGGACGCGAAGATGCTCGCGTACGTGGTCGGTCAGTACATGTGGGATCCGGCGGACTTCGACTCGCTCAACCACTACCCGACGCGCTTCCGCCGCATCCTCGAACGCAACAATGGCTGGCTCTACAACCAGCGCGGCAACAAGTTCTATGCGGGCAACGTCAACCTCGCCAAGCGCGACGCGAACGGCCGCTACGTCATCGCGGATTCGCTCTCGATGCTCTGGAAGAACGTCGCGATCGATTCGGGCGTCTGGGACGGACTGTTCTACGACATCCTCTGCGACGACATGTTCTGGTCCGAAGTGCACGGCGAGTCCATCGACATCGCGCGCGCCGGCTACTCGAACCGCGCGGATTTCAACAACAACTGGCGCGCCGCCACGGACACGATCGCCACGCTCATGCGCAACTGGGGCGGGCCGAACTACATCCTCGTCGGCAACTGCGCGCTCGGCACCAAGTACTCCACGTTCAACGGCTGGATGCGCGAAGGCTTCCCGTTCGAGACCGGCGGCACCTGGTACACGAACATGTTCTGGCGCCCCGGTGGCTACATGACCGACGAGGCGAACTTCCTCGAGCCGCGTCACAACTACATCTTCACGTTCAATACCGGCTCCGATTGGACCTCGCCGCTCAACCAGCGCCTCGCACGGTGGGGGCTCGGGACGGCCACGATGGGCGACGGCTTCGGTGTGTTCGGCGGCCAGGATCGCGACGCCTACCACGCGGACTGGTGGAACTGGTGGTTCGACGAGTATGCCGTGGACCTCGAGACCGGCATGTCGTCGCCGTCGCGCGACCACGTCGGGTGGCTCGGCCAGCCGTTGACCGACATGTACCAGGAAGTGTGGGTGCAGCCGGACAAGCCGGAGGGCGTCACGAATGGTGACTTCGAGACCAGCGCGACGGCGAACTGGAACTTCTGGGCGAACTCGCCGGCGACGATCAAGTGGGACACGACCACCGCCGGCCACGGACGTGCCTCCACGCGTATCGACGTGCTGCAGCTCAACACGATCGACTGGAAGGTGAACTACAACACGCCGCTCGCGATCAGCATGGATCCGAACACGATCTACTCGGTCACGTTCTGGGCGAAAGCGTCTCCGCCGCGCGAAGTGCCGGTGATCATCGGAACGCCGGGGCAGGGGCAGTGGGATGCGCGGCTCGTGTGGGTCGATGACGTGTGGCGCGCGTACCAGGTGCCGTTCAACACGCTGAATCACTCCGGCACGACGTCGCTGCAGTTCTATCTCGCGAAGGCGACGGGCGCCCTGTGGTTCGACAACGTCCATGTCCAGCAGGGGGAGTCCACGATCTATCGCCGCGACTTCCAGAACGGCACGGTGCTCGTGAATCCGTCCGAGTGGTCGGACGCATCGGTGACGCTCGAGCGTCCCTATCGTCGCATCCTCGGCGCGACGGACCTCGTGACGAACGACGGCTCGGTCAGTGCGGTGCAGTACCTGCCCCTCGCCTCCTCGCTGTTCCTGCTCGGTGACGACATCACGCCGCCCGCGCAGGTCGTGGACCTGCGACAGGTGAACCTCAGGCCTTGATGGGGCTTCCGACCCTGATTTTCGACGGCCGCCGGGTGACCCCGGCGGCCGTTCGTCTTGTCGCCGGGCACATCAAGTGCCCGGAACTACGGGCCGATAACCGCGGCGTGTTCCGGCGTCTTCCCTCCATCCTGACGACGGCTCTGACCGTCCTGCTGTGCGGCGCGTGCGTACACGCGGCCGCCGCTCAGGACTATCCCCGGCTCGGGCTCTACGGTTCGGTCGCCGGCGACGGCACTCCGTTCGTGAAGGGCGATGGCTCGCTCGACACGACGGCGATCGCGCAGGTGGCGCGGTACGACGAGGTCATTCTCGACGTGAATCCGCTGACGCCCTACCGCCCCGACATCGCCGCGGCGCTGCGTGCGCGCAACCCCGACATCCGCCTGCTCGCGTACGTGCTCGGCCACGACATCTGGCCGGCGGCCGACGCCGATTCGCTGAACCACTACCCGACGCGCTACCGCCGGCTCGTGCGCGACCTCGACGGCTTCCTCTACAACCGGCTGAACGGTGAGCACTACCCCGGCGCGAACGTGAATCTCGCGCGCCGCGACGCGAACGGCCGATTCATCGTCGCCGAGGGGCTCGCCGACCTCATGTACGACGCGATCGTCTCGACCGGGCAGTGGGACGGCGTGTTCTTCGACGTCTACTGCTACACGATCTCGTGGTCGCAGGACGGCACGCAGCAGATCGACTACGCACGCGCCGGCTATCCGTCCCTCGCCGCGTTCGAGTCCGCGTGGCAGGCCGGCTCCGACACGCTCGCGAACCGGCTGCGAAGGCTCTCGGGGCCGAGCGTGATCCTCGCGGGCAACTGCGCGGGCAGCGCGCACCAGACCGTCTTCAACGGCTGGATGCGGGAGAACTTCCCGCTCCAGAACGGCGGCACCTGGTATGACAACATGCTCAGCGAGCCGCACGGATACTTCGCGGACGAAGCGAGCTTCGTGCAGCCGGCGCACAACTGGATCTTCTCGGCGGTGCTCGGCGCGGAGGGCTCGCAGTACACGGCCGAGAACGCGCGCCGGGTGCGGTTCGGGCTCGCGAGCGCGGCGCTCGGCGGCGGATACGGCGTGTTCGGTCCGTCGGATCGCAACGTCCGCACCGCGCCCTACCAGGCCTGGTGGTACGACGAGTACGCGGTCGACCGCGCGACGGGGCAGTCCTCCGACGAGCCTTCAGCACACCGGCTGGCTCGGACAGCCGCTCGGTGCGCCCTACCAGATGATCTGGGCCGGCACGAACGCGGACGCGGTCACGAACGCGGACTTCGAAACGGACGTGACGACGGGCTGGATCTTCGGACGGTTCTCGCCCGCGGTCGCGACCGTGACGCGCGACGCGAGCACGTCCGCGGCGGGCGTGGCTTCCGCGCACGTCTCGATCACCACGGCGAGCACGGTGGACTGGCACGTCAACCTCACGACCACGTCGAGCATCCCCATGACGCCGGGGCTCAGCTACTCGGTCACGTTCTGGGCGAAGGCTTCGTCGCCGCGCGTCATGCCGATCGTCGCGAACCGCGTGGGAGGGGGCTCGCTCGCCTCGCGCAACGTCACGATCGGAACCGAGTGGACGCACTTCCAGGTCATCCTGCAGCCGAACGCATCGGGGAGCGCGAACCTCGTCTTCTTCCTGGGCATGCAGGCCGGCGACGTGTGGTTCGACGACGTGCACTTCCAGCAGGGCGCCGACCAATCTCTGGCGGCGGGACTTCCAGCACGGCGCCGTGCTCGTGAATCCGAGCGACGCCGCACTGCAGGTGCCGATGGGAGCCGACTGGCGCCGCATCCAGGGCACTGTGGCTCCGTTCGTGAACGACGGCTCGGTGGCCGGCACGGTCACGGTCGGCGCGAGCGACGCGTTGTTCCTGCTGTCCACCGGGACGGACGTGATCCGCCCCGCGCCGATCACCGACCTTCGTATGGCTCCCTGACAAGAGGGCAGCCTCGCGGCTCGCTCCGCTGAGCCGCACGGAAATTGGGTCGTCCCCGGACTTGCGCGTGTGCTAGTTTTTTCGCCGCGCCGCGACCAGTATTTTCGGGTCGCGTTGCCGTTTCGGGCATCTCTCGTGATCGCGGCCCCTCGCCGCTCCGAACAGGTCCCAGCTCGCCGAACCGGTTCGATCCACCCCGAGGTCCAGCGCATGCCGTCCCCCCGCGCGCACCGCATGGTCGCGCGCACCGCAACGCTCACTGCCGCCTTCATGTTCCTGCTGATCGTCGTGGGCTCCATCGTGCGCACGACGGGCTCAGGGCTGTCGTGCCCGGACTGGCCGCTGTGCCACGGCCAGCTCATTCCGCCCATGCAGTTCAACATCCTCATGGAGTGGATGCACCGGCTGATCGCGCTGGTCGTGGGGCTGATGCTCGCGGGAACGGCGGTGCTCGTCGCGATGCACCCGGAGACGCGCGCGCGCTACGGCGGCCTCGCGGCGCTCTCGGTCGCGCTCTATTTCTCGCAGGCGCTGCTCGGCGCGCTCACCGTGTGGAAGCTGCTCGACCCCTCGGTCGTGAGCGGGCACCTCGCCGTGGGCCTGCTCTTGTTCGCCACGTTCGTCACGCTCGCCACGCTCGCGCACGGTGAGGCGGAGGAGCGCCCCGCGAACTCCGGCGCCGTCCGTCCCGCCGGGCTGCTGACGCTTTTCGCCCTCGCGACGCTGCTCGTCTGGTTCCAGTCGGTGCTCGGCGGCATGGTCAGCACGAACCACGCGAGTCTCGCGTGCCCGGACTGGCCCACCTGCAACGGCGAGTGGTTCCCGCGCTTGCAGGGACTCGTCGGGCTCCAGGTCCTGCACCGCTACGGCGCGTACCTGCTCACGATCGTCTTGTTCACCGTGGCGCTGAGCGCCGAAAAGGTGGGGGATCCCCGCGTGCGATTCCTCGGACTGCTCGCCGGCCGTCTCGTGCTGCTCCAGCTCGGCGTCGGCGTGGTCAACGTGCTGCTCGGCGTGCCCGTCTGGGTCTCGGCGCTGCACCTCGGCAACGCCGCGGCGATCCTCGCCGTGATGCTGGTCGCGACGCTGCGCCTCGCGGCGCTTCCAGTCGCCGACGCCGTCTCCGCGCGGGCGGTGGCGCGATGAGCGTCGCCGTCATGCAGCCTTCGGCCGTGCGCACGCTGCGCGCGTGGATCGAGCTGACCAAGCCGCGCATCGTGCTGCTCGTGCTCATCACCGGCCTGCCCGCCGCGCTGCTCGCGGCGAAGGGCATGCCCCCGGCGCGCGTCTTCTGGGGCGCGGGCATCGGCATCTCGCTCGCGGCCGCCGCGGCCGCCGCGCTGAACCACTACTTCGACCGCGACATCGACGCCCTGATGGTGCGCACGCGCACGCGGCCGCTGCCCGCCGGAATCCTGCAGCCGCCCGCCGCCGCGGCGCTCGGTTTCCTGCTCGCGTGGCTGTCGTGGACCATCCTGACCGTGGCGTGCAACCCGCTCGCGGCGATGGTCGCGATGCTCAACATCTTCTACTACTCGATCGTCTACACGGTGTGGCTCAAGCGGCGCACGCCGCAGAACATCGTGATCGGCGGCGGCGCCGGCGCCTCGGCGCCCATCATCGCGTGGGTCGCGGTGACCGGACGGATCGAGCTTCCCGCGGTGCTCATCGCGGCGATCGTGTTCTTCTGGACCCCTCCGCACTTCTGGTCGCTGTCGCTCTACCGTCGCGACGACTACGTCCGCGCCGGGATCCCGATGCTTCCCGTGACTCACGGTGAGCCGGAGACGCGACGCCAGATCCTGCTGTACACCCTCGGGCTCGTGCCGCTCACGCTGGTGGCCGGCCCGCTTTCGGGCTTCGGCCCGATCTATCTGGGCTCCGCGGCGGTGCTCGGGGCGCTGTTCCTCGCGGGAGCGGTCCGTCTGTACCGGCGGCCCGAGACCGTTCATGCCGTGCAGTTGTTCCGTTTTTCCATCGCGTACCTGTTCGTGCTGTTCCTGGCCATGACCGTGGATGCCTTCCTCGGTCTTCGAGCTGCCTAGGCCGGCAAGGTCCATCCATCCGGACTCCTTCGGGAGACGGGCGCGATGTGGATATAGTCAAGGGGTAGTCAAGCCCCGCCAAATCATGTATAACGCGCCGTCCGTGTGATGGCGGAAGCCCCAGCCGACCCGTTTCCGCGAGCCGACAGGGGATATCCGTCCCCGTTTCCCCAATGGAAGCGACCCCGGGACATGGAGGATGCATTGCTCAAGAAGGCCTACATCGGATTGCTGGCCGTTGCCGCGCTGGCGGCGGTGGTTGCCGGCTGCGGAACGGCTCCCGCGACCGGAGTCGCTCAGGGCAAGCTCGTGTTCAACACCTGCGTGCCCTGCCACGGCGAAGCCGGGGGCGGGAACGTCCGCCTGCGGGCGCCTGCCATTGCCGGCCTGCCGGAGTGGTATGTCGCCCGGCAGCTGCAGAACTTCCAGAAGGACGTGCGTGGCGCCCAGCGTGACGACATGGAAGGGCACCGCATGCGCCCGATGGCGCGCTCGCTCTACCACGCGGGCGACCTCGAGGCGGTCTCGAAGTACGTGGCCGGGCTGCCGATGGTGCCCCAGCCGATCTCGATCGCCGAAGGCGACAAGGCCGCGGGTGAGACGGCGTACACGTCCGTCTGCATCGCATGCCACGGCGCCGACGGCACCGGCATGGAGGCGGTCGGTTCGCCGCGCATCGCCGGCCAGGCCGACTGGTACCTGTACCTGCAGCTCCAGAAGTTCCACAGCGGCATGCGTGGAACGCACCCCGAGGACACCTACGGCGCGCAGATGCGGGCCATGGCGCTGACCCTCGCCGACAGCACGGCCATGAAGGACGTCGTGGCCTACATCCGCAGCATTCCGGTCAAGTGACCCGAGGAGAACGCGCCCATGGCTGACCACAGCGATCGTCCGTCCGACGACTGGGGCAACACCGTCGGCAAGTGGACCTTCATCCTCACCGTCATTCTCACGGTGCTTTACGTCGGCGCCGTGATCCTCTACGTCCGCTGAGAGAGGGAAAGCCACCCGATGCTCGAACGCTTCATCCCAGCCGCCGCGAGTTACGCCGGCGATGTGGACCAGCTGGTCTGGCTGATCACCTTCCTGGTCGGCTTCTGGTTCATCGCCGCCGAGGTCATGTTCTTCTGGCTGATCTTCCGCTTCCGTAAGAAGGACGGGGTCAAGGCCCAGTACATCACCGGCAAGGAAAAGCACCTGAAGCAGTGGATCAACGTTCCCCACGGCCTCGTGCTTCTCTTCGACGTGTTCATCATCATCGCGGCGATCCGCGTGTGGGTGCACATCAAGCAGACGCTGCCGCCCGCGGACCGCACGGTGCGCGTCACGTCGCAGCAGTGGGCGTGGACGTTCCAGGATCCGGGCGCGGACGACTCGCTCGACACCGCGGACGACGTCTTCACGACCGACGAGCTGCACGTCGAGAACAACAAGACGTATCACTTCCGTCTGGAATCGAAGGACGTGCTGCACAGCTTCTTCATTCCCGCCTTCCGCATGAAGCAGGACGCGGTGCCGGGCCGCATCTACACGGGCTGGTTCAAGCCGACGCGCCTGGGCGACTACGACATCCTGTGCGCGGAGATCTGCGGCATCGGCCACGGCGTGATGGGCGCGAAGCTCGTCGTCGAGACCGCCGATCAGCGCGCCACGTGGCTCGCCGCGCACGCACCGGCCGTGGATGAGACCGCCACGGACGCCACCGCCACGGATGCCGCGTCGACCGACGCCACTTCTTCGGATTCCACCTCGGCCGCGGCCGGGCAGCAGTGACGGGGAGCGAAATGGCCAACCATCACGACACGCACGACCACCACGACGGGGCGCACGCGCACCACGACGAGGGCTGGTTCAAGAAGTACTTCTGGTCCACGGACCACAAGATCATCGGCTTCCAGTACATGTTCACGGGCATGCTGCTCGCCCTGCTGGGAGCGTTCATGGCGTACGTGTTCCGCATGCAGCTGGCTTTCCCGGGCCAGGCCGTGCCGGGCTGGGGCGTCGTTTCGCCCGGCCAGTACAACATGCTGATCACGAACCACGGCAGCATCATGATCTTCTGGGTCGCGATGCCCGTGCTGATCGCCGGCTTCGGCAACTACATCATCCCGCTGATGATCGGCGCGGACGACATGGTGTTCCCGCGCCTGAACCGGCTCAGCTACCAGCTCTTCTTCGTCAGCGTGCTCCTGCTGATCGCGTCGCTCGTCGTGCAGAACGGCGGCTTCGGCGGTGCCTGGACGGCGTATCCGCCGCTCTCGGCGAACAAGGACTTCAACCTCACACCGCTCGGGTCGTCGTTGTGGCTCGGAGCCGTGGCGGTCGAGTTCGTCGCGTTCCTCCTCGGCGGCATCAACTTCATCGTCACGGCGATGAACGCGCGCGCGCCGGGCATGAAGGCGTTCGACGTGCCGATCGTCGTGTGGACGATCGTCATCGCGAGCATCCTGTTCATGGCGTCCGTCGGTCCGCTCGTCGCCGGCGCCGTGATGCTGCTGTTCGACCAGCTGCTCGGAACGAGCTTCTTCAATCCGAACCGCGGCGGTGACCCGATCCTCTGGCAGCACCTCTTCTGGTTCTTCGGCCACCCCGAGGTGTACGTCGTGCTGCTGCCCGCCATGGGCATCGTCGCCGAAGTGATGACGGTGTTCGCGCGCAAGAAGCTGTTCGCCTACAAGACGGTCATCTACACGATCGTCGCGACCGGCGTGCTGAGCTTCTTCGTGTGGGCGCACCACCAGTTCGTCGCCGGCATCGACCCGCGTATGGCGAACGTGTTCACGGTCACGACCGTGCTCATCTCGATCCCGATCGCCGAAATGTGCTTCGTGTACATCGCCACGCTGTACGGCGGCTCGATCACGCTCTCCACGCCGATGCTCTGGGCGCTCGCGTTCATGGCGGAGTTCATGCTCGGTGGCGTCACGGGCATCTATCTCGGCTCGAGCGGCGCGGACATCTTCTTCCACGACACCTACTTCGTCGTGGCGCACTTCCACTACACGTTCTTCCCGATCGCGATCATCGCGGTGATGTCGGGCATCACGTACTGGTTCCCGAAGATGTTCGGCCGTCACATGAACGATTTCTGGGGCAAGGTGCACTTCTGGGGAACGATCATTCCCTTCAACGGCATCTTCATCCCGCTGTTCGTGCTCGGCGCCGCCGGCGAGCACCGCCGCATCTTCGACTATCACAGCTTCCCGCACCTCGCGACGCCGGAGCTGCAGTCGCTCCGCATCATCGCGACGGTGTCGCTGGTCGTGATGCTCGCGTTCCAGCCGGTGTTCCTCGTCAACTACATCGTGAGCATGTTCCGCGGGCCGAAGGCGGACAAGAACCCGTGGAAGGCCAACACGCTGGAATGGACGGCCGATTCCCCGCCGCCGCACGGCAACTGGGCCGAACTCCCGAACTGCTACCGCGGACCCTACGAGTACAGCGTCGAGGGCCGTGAACTCGACTACTGGCCGCAGAACGAGAAGGCTTGAGGAGGCCGCCCGTGAAGCCGATCGCGACGACCCGCAGTTCGATGAACATCGCCACCGGAAAGCTGGCCGTGTGGTGGGTGCTCGTCTCCGAAATCGTCATCTTCGGAGGAGTACTCGGTTCCTACATCATGAATCGCATCGCCCACGTCGAGTGGGGTGAGCAGGCCTCGCACACGAACACGTGGGCCGGTGCGTTCAACACGTTCGTGCTCCTGACGTCGTCGCTGTTCGCCGTGCTCGCGCACCAGGCGGCGGAGAAGCACGACGGCAAGAAGGCCGCGCAGTACCTCTACTACACGTGCTTCGGCGGCCTGATCTTCCTGATCGTGAAGTCGTTCGAGTGGGCGCACGAGATCCGCGAGGGTTTCGTGATCCAGTCCGGCGGTTTCTGGGGCTACTACTACGTCGCCGCCGGCCTGCACGGCTTCCACGTGCTCGCGGGCATGCTCGTGATGCTCTGGGTCGCCGACAGCGCGAAGAAGAACCAGGACCTGCACCGCGTCGAGAACGTCGGGCTGTACTGGCACTTCGTCGACATCGTGTGGATCTTCCTGTTCCCCTTGCTGTACATCGCCAAGTAGGAAGGAGAGCGAAATGTCCGCACATGCCGGGTCTCATCACGAGACCAACTACGTGAAGGTCTGGGCGCTCCTTCTCGTGCTGCTCGTCGTCTCGGTCGTCGGCCCGATGGCCGGGATCAAGGTGGTCACGCTCGCCACCGCCTTCGGTATCGCGTTCGTGAAGGCGTACATCGTGGCGCGCAAGTTCATGCATCTCGACCTCGAGAAGCCCATCGTGCACTGGATCCTGGCGCTCGCGCTGGTCTTCATGGTGCTCATGTACGCCGGCATCTCGCCCGACGTGGGGCGCGATTCCGGCCAGCGCTGGGAGAAGACTTCGGGCTGGCACCACCTGCCGCCGCAGTCGGAGCACACCTCCGAAGGTCAGGGTGGCGAGCATGCGCCCAGCCACTGATCCTGCCGTTCCGGTGCCCGCTCCGGCGCGCCGTGGTCGCTTCGGCGAGCACAGCGCGCTGGGGATGGGCATCTTCATCTTCACCGAGATCATGCTCTTCGCGGGCTTCTTCTCTTCGTTCGTGATCGTGCGCAAGGCCGTGCCCGAAGGGGCGTGGCCTCCGCCGGACCAGCCGCGCTTGCCGTTCGAGCGCACGGCGTTCAACACGGCAGCGCTCTTGTTGAGCGGTGTGGCGCTTTACGTGGCGGGCCGCCGGTTCCGCAAGCACGGCGCCGCCGCCGCGAACCCGTGGATGGCGGCGGCGATGATGCTCGGCTCGTTGTTCGTCGCGCTGCAGGGCGGCGAGTGGGTGGGCCTGCTCAAGCAGGGGCTGACGCTCACGTCGAGCCAGTTGGGCTCGTTCTTCTACGTGATCATCGGCGCGCACGCGCTGCACGCGGTCGCGGCGATCCTCGCGCTCGCCCTGGCGTGGATGCGCATGTCACGCAACCAGCTGACCGAGTCGCGCCTGATCGCGGTCGAGATGTTCTGGTACTTCGTCGTGCTGGTGTGGCCGGTGCTGTACTGGAGGGTCTACCTGTGAGCATGCCGAAGCTCGTGCGGTCGCTCGTCGCGTCGGTCGTGTCGTCGGCGATCCCTTCGCTCGCGCACGCCTGCGCCGTGTGCCTGAACGGTGCGAACGACAACAGCCGGAAGGCGTTCTTCGACATGACCATGCTCATGACGATCCTGCCGCTCGCGCTGTTCGCGGCGGCGCTCGGCTGGCTGGCGTGGAAGGCGCGCGACATCCTCGCGCACGAGTTCCGCGAGAGCGACGAGATGCCGTCGGTCGCCGCCGTCGAAGCCACGGAGCCGACCGCGTAGGTCGAGCCGCGCGAGGAGCAAGGAAGAAGGCTGCAGCCCGAGTGGGCGGCGGCCTTCTTCCTTGGCGCGAAAGGGGAGGGGCCGCGCTCGCGTCCGCTCAGCCGATCCGGTAGGCACCCGGCCCGTGCTCGCGTCCGCTCAGCCGATTCGGCAGGCACCCGGCCCGGAGGGCCGGAGCTTCATGCTCCTAGAACGGGTCGCGCCTCGGAGGGTTTCCCCTCCGAGGCGACGGTATTGGTAGCGGGGGCTGGATTTGAACCAGCGACCTTCGGGTTATGAGCCCGACGAGCTACCAGGCTGCTCCACCCCGCATCAACGTGGCGGAAACTACTCGGCGCCCTCTGGGCTGTCAAGTTGCCCGAGCGGACGCCTCTCGCGTTGCGCCTGCGCGGACACATCATTATGCTGCGCGCTTCTGACCGGGTAGTCCGCCTGTTGATCCCATTGAAGACCCATCTCCGGAGGTTTCCGTTGACCCGATTCCGGCCCGGAGCCGTCGTCGCGGCAGCGTTGATCTGCCTGTGCGCCGCGGCTTTCACGGCTGTCGAAGCGCATGCCGCAGCCGAAGTGCATCGCCTGAGCCTCATGCTTTCGGGCGTGCCCACCGGCGTGAACGGCGGCGACTTCAACGATGCCATCGACTATTACAACGTGACCCACCTGAGCCCGCGTCAGTACGAGTCGATGCCCAAGGTGTCGTTCTCGTGGCTGTTCGACAGCGAGCTCCGTTACTTCGTGCGTCCGAACTTCGCCGTCACGGCGGGCGTCGGGCACCTGCGTGCGGGCCACCATCAGGAGTTCCTGCCGGCGCTTTCGCAGGCGATCGACATCCGTACGGAACTGCTCACCGTTCCCGTGCACGTCGGCGGCTCGTACTACCTGAAGCCGTACAACCAGGGTGACTTCCAGGCCCGTGGGTTCATCGGCGGCGGCTACGTGCAGTACACGTACACGAAGACCGCGCTCGTGCAGACGCTCTCGAGCCCCGACTCGGCCCTGAGCTACGTCATGACGGGCAGCTTCCGTCAGGCGCAGTCGCAGGACTCGCCGGGTTACTACCTCGAGGGCGGCGCGCACATGTTCTTCGCATCGCGTTTCTCGGCGCTGCTCGCGGTGATGTACCGCAGCGGGCAGATCCGCAACATGAACGTGACCGAGAACTGGAGCACGGCCTCGCCCGGCAATCCGACGCAGCCCTTCCTGAAGCCCACCGACACGCTGGACGTCGGAGGAGTGGGATTCAAGATGGCCGTCGGGATCGGGTTCTGACGACCGAGCCGATCCGAAAACAGAAAGCGGCCGCCTCGCGAGAGGCGGCCGCTTTTCGTTGCGCGGGAGTTCAGCGATCGACCGAGTCCGCCGTCGCGGGGTCGAAGCGGTAGACGATCTCGCCGGGCCGGGCCATGCCCTGACCGCGGAGCACTTCCTCCGCGTGTTCGGCCTGACCGACCGGATCGTGGAGGCGCTTGTCGAGCGCGGTGTTCGTCGTCTTCGCGCTCGCGAGTTCGGCGCGCGAGTCGTTCAGCTCGCGACGAAGGCCGCGGATGCGCAGGAGCCCGTGGTCGGGATTGAACGCCACCCACGTGGCCCAGACGGCCAGCACGAGCAGGATCCAGCGCGGCCTCACCGGCCAGGAACTGGGGCCGTGGTAGGGCGAGTCGATGCGGCGGTTGAGCACCCGACTCGCGATGTCGCGCGGCTTCATGACACCTCCGTGTGCGTGGAGCGGAACTCCCGGGCGCCGTCCTGGCGCCCGGGAACCGTGATTCTCAGGCCAGGGCCTTGAAGGCCTTGCGCCCCGGGTAGTACGCGCTGCCACCGAGCTGCTCTTCGATGCGGAGCAGCTGGTTGTACTTCGCGACGCGGTCGGTGCGCGCCAGCGAACCGGTCTTGATCTGGCCGGAGTTCGTCGCGACGGCGATGTCCGCGATCGTCACGTCCTCGGTCTCGCCCGAACGGTGCGAGATGACCGACGTGTAGCCCGCGCGGTGCGCCATCTCGATCGCGGCCAGCGTTTCGCTGAGCGTGCCGATCTGGTTCACCTTCACGAGGATCGAGTTGCCGACGCGCTCACGGATGCCGCGCGACAGGCGCTCGACGTTCGTCACGAACAGGTCGTCGCCGACGATCTGCAGCTTGTTGCCGAGCTTCTGCGTCATGAGCGCCCACGAAGCCCAGTCGTCTTCCGCCAGACCGTCCTCGATGCTGACGATGGGGAAGCGGCCGCACAGGCCCGCGTACCACTCGACCATGTCGGCGCCGCTGAGCTTCTTGCCACCGTCGCCCTCGAGGACGTAGACGCCTTCCTTGTAGAGCTCGCTCGACGCGACGTCGAGCGCGAGCGCGATCTGATCGCCGGGCTTGTAGCCGGCCTTCTCGATCGCCTCGGTCAGCACGGTGAGCGCTTCTTCGTTGGACTTGAGGTTCGGCGCGAAGCCGCCCTCGTCGCCGACCGAAGTGGACATGCCGCGCTTCTTCAGCACCGACGCGAGCGAGTGGAACACTTCGGCGCCCCAACGGAGCGCTTCGCGGAACGACGTCGCGCCGACCGGCACGATCATGAACTCCTGCAGGTCGACGTTGTTGTCCGCGTGCTTGCCACCGTTGAGCACGTTCATCATGGGCACGGGCAGCGTGTGCGCGTGCGCGCCACCGAGGTGGCGGTAGAGCGGGACGTCGAGCGACGCGGCGGCGGCGTGCGCGACGGCCATCGAGGCGCCGAGCAGTGCGTTGGCGCCGAGACGGCCCTTGTTCGGGGTTCCATCGAGGGCGATCAGGGCCGCATCCACACCGCCCTGGTCGAAGGCATCGAGCCCCACGATTTCGTGGGCGATGGTCTCGTTGACGTTGCGGCAGGCCTGTTCGACGCCCTTGCCCATGTAGCGCTTGGCGTCGCCGTCGCGGAGTTCGACGGCCTCATGCTCTCCGGTGGAGGCGCCCGAGGGGACCGCGGCGCGACCCAGCGCTCCGCTCTCGAGCATGACTTCGACTTCGACCGTCGGATTCCCGCGGGAATCGAGGATTTCGCGTGCGTGTACTGCGCTGATGGTCATCATGGAGCGGAGGCTACGAGCCGCTCCTCGGGACCGTCAAGGCCATGCCCCTCATGGGGCGCGTCGGCGGGACGGCCGGCCCGGTGAAGGGGCCAATGTTCCCCGGGATCGGGCCCGTTCGTGGGTCCGGTGCGGCCCGGTTTTCTTGACCGTCCCCGGACGACACTCCTAAGGTCGGCGCCCATGAAACCTTCCCCTCCGTTTCCCCGTAAGCGGCCCAGTCAGGTGGGGGTGGCGTGAGCGGAGAAGATGCGGATCTCATCCGCCGATGTCTGGCCGGTGACCAAAGAGCCTGCCGGGACCTCGTCCAGCGCTACCAGCGACCGGTGTTCTCGGTGCTCATGCGTGTCGTTCGGAGCCCTCAGGACGCGGAAGACCTGACGCAGGAAACGTTCGTGCGGATGTTCCGGGCTCTCGATCGCTACGACATCGAGCGACCGTTCACGGCCTGGCTCTTCACGATCGCGACACGGTTGGGGATCGATCATCTGAGGCGGCGCCGGGTCAAGACGGTCTCGCTGACGGTGTCCGAGCCCGGATCGACGGAAGAACGCACGCTCGATGTGGAAGACACCCGGCTTCGGCCGGACGAAGTCGCCGTTCATGCGGAAGAAGAAACCTGGGCCAGCGAGCTCATCCAGTCGTTGCCCGAGCACTACCGGATCGTCGTCCTGCTGCGGCATCAACAGGACCTGTCGTACGAGGAAATCGCGGAGGCCCTCGGAGTCCCGCTCGGAACCGTGAAAGCCCGGATTCACCGGGCGCGTGCGCTTCTCAAGGACCGCATCGAAGGCCAATCGTCATGAGCCACTGCCCCGATTCGACCCACATCCAGGATTACCTCGACGACGAGCTCGTGCCCGCCCAGCGCGTGGCGTTCGAGTCGCACCTCGCGACGTGCGAGGCGTGCGCCGGTGAACTCGCGATCTATCGCCGCGTCTTCGCCGACCTCGAATCGCTGCCGCTCTACTCGCCGTCCGCGGATCTCGCGGACCGCGTGCTCGCCGAAGTCATGCCGGCGCACACCGCGCGCTGGCCGAAGTTCGCGCTCTGGGGCTACGGCTCCGCGGTCGCGGCGAGCGTCGCCGCCATCTCGGCCGCCGTGTTCCTTCCGGGTCCGCGTCAGTGGACCTACAGCCTCGTCGCCGACGCCACTCGCTCCCTCGTCGGTTCGCTGCTCTTCGTTCTCAAGTCGCTCAACGTCGCCGCGCTCCAGGTCGTGGACCTGCTGCACATCGGCGTCGATCTGCTGGCCAAGCTCGGCCCGCTCGCGCGGGCGCTCCGGCTGCCTCTGATGCAGCCGGCCGTCGCGTTCATCGTGTGTGCCGCGGTGATCACGTGCGTCGGAATGGTCTGGTGGATGCGGCCTCGTGACAAGCACACCGCAGCAGAGGGAGATCACCATGTGGGCATTCTCGGCTTCTGAGTTCCGGCGCGTCGCGATCGCGGCGTTCGTCGCACTCGCCTGCGCCACGTCGCTCGCCGACGTCGCCTCCGCCCGCGTCACCATCCGCACGACCGCGAGCGGCGACAGCGGCGTCGTCAGCCGCGTGACGGTGGACGAGAGCGGTGTGACGGTCACGACCGACACGTCGAAGCCGAACTCCACGCGCATCTCCACGGACGTCGATTCGTTCGGCTCCGGCGCGCTGATCATCGAGGACGGCACCGGCGTCGTCCGCTTCCTGTCGAACGCCGAAGTGAAGCCCGGCGAGCGCATCGACGGCGACGTCGTCGCCATCGGTGGCAACTGCAAGGTCTCGGGACTGGTGACCGGTTCGGTCGTCTCGGTGCTCGGTTCCGTCGCGATCGAGCGCGGCGCGCACGTCGAAGGGGACGCCGTCGCGGTGCTCGGCTCGCTGCGCTCGGCCGGCGACATCACGGGCAACGCGGTGGCCGTGCTCGGCGGCTCGAAGCTCGAAGAGAGCGCGAAGGTCGGCGGCGACGCGGTTTCCGTCGGTGGCTCGGTGGCCGAGTCGGACAGCTCGCGCGTCGGCGGGCAGAGCGTCTCGCTCGAGTTCCTGCCGCTCACGCTCGGGCTGCCGATGCTCCCGACCGTGCTCGCCTTCATCCTCACGGGCTGGATCCTGTCCGTGCTCTTCGGCTGGGTCTTTGCGAAGCTCTTTCCGGACCGCCTCGCCCGCGTCGCGATCACTTCGTCGCGCCGCACGGCGCTCTCGATCGTGTTCGCCGTGCTCACGTGGCTCGGCTGGCCGATCGTCTCGATGCTCCTGATCTTCACGATCATCGGGGCGCCGATCGGGATCATGATGTGGCTCGTGCTTCCGGTGGCGTCCTACGCCGGACAGCTGGCCGGTACCTACGTGCTCGGCTGCAAGCTCATCCGTCGCCGCCTGGGCGAGGGCTCGCCCCTCGCGCCGATCGTCGCGGGGACCACGTTCATCGCGCTGTTCTTCGTGGGTGGCGCCGTGCTCTGGATGCGCCCGGGCCTGCCGACCGCCGTGGCCATCTTCCTCTTCCTGACCGGCATCCTGCTCCAGATGGCGCTGTCCACCATCGGCAGCGGCGCGCTGGTCCTGTCCCGCCTCGGGGCGGTCCCCCGGGACATCGGGACGGTCCCCGGCGGCAGCGCCGCCGCTCCGCCGGACGCGGCCCCCTCGCCGGCCGTCTGACCGCTCGCTTCGACCGAAGGCCACTCTGGGTGGGATCGCCCCAGAGTGGCCTTTGGTTTGGGCGTATCTACCCCAACAGGCGCCCGGGAGCGCCGAGCGCCGGACTCGGGCGGGTGAGCGACCTTCGCGAGCGAGCGCTCAAGCTGCTGCCCCGCAACGGTGTGCAGCGACGTTGCAGACTGCGAAAGTCGCGGGGTGGATTGGCCATGCGTGGCACGATCGTCGCCATAGGGTATGAGCATGACGACCTTCTCCAGCATCCGCCTCTTCGCCATCACGAGCCTCGCCGCCCTGTCCATGACGGCCGCCTCCGGCGCTTCCGCGAACGAGCTGTCCGCGTCCGCCCGCGCCAACGGCATCGTGATCCACTCGGCCGACGAGACGCTCCACAACTACTGCAGCTGGAACGCCGGTCGCCTCTACCTGAACATCCCCGGTGGCGCGAGCTACGAGCTCATCACGACGGTGGCGGACCCCGCGATCCTGAACAAGGGCGACGGCTCGTTCCACCCCTACGACGCCGCGGAAGTCCGCAGCGCGCTGAACGCCGTGCGCTACCCGCTCCAGAACATCTCCGCGGAAGTCTTCGTGCTTCCGTACCCGCGCCGCAACGGCCTCGACTCGGCCGCGGGCCCCGGCCTGATCCTCCTGTCGCCCGGCGTCCGTGCCCTCACGCTCGAGCAGCAGCACGCCGAGTTCACGCACGAGCTCGGCCACGTCGTGCAGTACTCCGTGCTTCCCGACGCCGACAGCTCGGGCTGGAACCGCTACCGCAGCATGCGCAAGCTCGACGCCTCGTTCGCCGGCGCCGCGGCGCACAGCGACCGTCCGCACGAGATCTTCGCCGAGGACTTCCGGGTCCTGTTCGGTGACGCGCAGGCCAACTACTCCGGCTCGATCGAAAACGCCGACCTGGACTACCCGACGACGGTGAGCGGGCTCGACGCCTTCATGATCGAGCTCGCCAGCGCGCCGGTCGCCATGACGCCGCTGCACGTCCTCGGCTCCGCGTACCGCGGCGCCGTCCAGTTCGCGCGCAGCGGCATGGGCGCCGCGACGCTCGACGTGTACGACGTGACGGGCCGCCACCTGACGTCGCTGGTTCCGGTCGTGAGCGCCTCCGGCGCGACGTGGAACTGGGACGGCCGTGACGAAGGTGGCCGCAGCGTCCGCGGCGAAGTCGTCTTCGCCCGCGCGCGTGACGGCCGCGGCGGCGTCGTCCGCGTGACGCGCCTCTAGCCCGCGATCAGTGTCGCGACGGCAGCGTCGCGGGCACGAACTCCGGCGTGAGCATCCGGGCGCGTGAGTCACCGAAGCCGGCGAAGTTCCGCACCGCGTCGAACACCGAGGTCGGCAACTGCGTGAGCACTCCGAGCCCGCCGCTGCGCGGGGCGCGCACCTCGCCCGAGATCCAGCCTTCGACTTCCGCGACGTCCTCGACGTTCAGCGGCTGCACGGTCCCCGTCACGACCACGAAGTAGCGCGACTGCGCCTGCGACGGGGTGAGCTTCGTGAGCGGGAGCGCGATCGGGCTCGAGAGCGCCGTCTCGAGCGAGTCGAGCGAGCGCACGACGAGCGGGCCGCCGCTGCCGCGCTCGAGCGTCCACGCGTCCTCACCGACGTCGTAGCGCAGCCGCAGGTTGGCGTCGAACGCGCGCTCCATGCGGTCGAACCAGCCGCTGCGCTTGCGCCAGAGCTCCGCGTGCAGCGCGAGGGTCGCGGGCATGCCGCGACGCAGGCTCTTCTCGACGCGGTCCTCGAGCGGATCGGCCAGTCGCACCGTGATCCAGAGCCGTCCCTGCTCGTCGCGCGAAGGCGTCACGGCGGCGAAATCGAACGCGCGCGCGAGCGGCGCCGCGAGTATCAGCAGCGTCGCAAGCGCCGGCAGGAGCCGGAGTCGCGTCGGGAAGGGGAGCTTGTGCGGCAAAGGGTCCGCTTTCGGAGCTAGAACGGTCTCTGGAGTCTCATCGCACAGACGAACTTCGAACTCGGGTCCTGCAGGTTGCGCGCGAACGTGACGCGCAGTTTGTCGTCCGACGTGGTCAGGCCCACGCCACCGTCGACGGCGAACTTCTGGCGGCCGACGTCCCACTTGTCCTGGCCGTCCCACGCGGCGCCGGCGTCCACGAACACGAGCGCGTGCAGGCCGCCTTCCATGCCGCCGGACTGCAGCTGCCACAGGCCGATCGAGTACTCGGCCTGCATGAGCGCGATCTGGTCGCCGCGCACGGAGCCGAGCGCGTGCGCGCGCAGTCCGTCCACGCCGCCCACGACGAACTGGCGCTGGCGCGGCAGGTCGCCCTGCATCGTCGCCCCGGCGACGCCGCGGAGCGAGAGCGTGAGCGCGGGTGTGAGCCGAAGGATGCTGCGCAGGTCCGCGAGGCCGCGCGTGTAGTCGAAGTCGCCGCCCGCCTGGCCGCCGCTGCGTTCGAGCTCGATCCAGTGGTAGAGGCCCGCGCGCTTCTGCTTCGAGTTGCGCGTCAGGCGTTCGAGCCGGAGCAGCACGCTGTGCGACTCGCCCTCGTCGATCGCGGGATTGTCGCGCAGAGCGCGATCCGTGCGGAACCACGAGCGCACGTGGTTCGCGGTCGGCAACGAGCGGTAGTCGTCGCGCCGCACGTGCACGCTGACCGTGGAGAAGTCCGGCACGCGCCACGAAAGGTAGGCGCCGAGCCCTTCGCGCTCGAAGTAGTCGCGCCAGTCCTCGTGCGCGAGCAGGAGCGCGAGGCTGTTTTCGAGGTCGTCGGTCTGCTGGAGGTCGCCGTGGTCGGTGCGCCGCACCATGCTGACGCCCGCGACGAAGCGCGCCGTCGGCAGCAGCGGCTGCTCGAGCTGCAGCCCGTACAGCACTCGCCGGCGGCCCGTCGCGTATTCGAGGCGGCTGCCGAGGCGGGGGAACATCGTGGCCGGCGACTGCGCCTGGTACCACGCCCCGTAGCGCAACAAGTCGGCGCGGTTGTAGTCGAGCATGATCGATACGTCGCTCGAGTGCGCGCCGCGGTCGCGCGAGCGCCACTGGTCCGGGTGCGTGAGCAGGTGGTCGCCGATCGGGGCGCGCAGCCACTCGCTCTCGCCGTTGTCGCCCACGCGGAACGTGGCGGAGACCGTCAGTTCGTGCCCGAGGCTGTCGGCGGCCTCGCCCGGTTCGTCGAGGGGGCGGAACACCATCGTGTCGGACGGGGCGGGGGACGTGGCGTCGGCGGCGAGGGCGGGCCGGAACGCGAGCGCCCCGGCGATGAGCGCCGCGAGCGCGAAGACCAACGAACGAGTGCGGACCATGACGGAATCTCCGGGACGAAGGGGGGTGCACCCCGTCCCAAGGCAAGCCCCATACCACGTGGTGCGCGCGCGCGTCGCGGATTCGGACCGCGAATCACGAGCGTTTTCGGTGCCGCGCCCGAGCGCGCCCGCGGGCGAGCCCGGAAGAGTGTGGCGAGCGCGCCACACTCCGTCGCGCCGGCGGATCATCGCCGGCTGATGCCGTACTTGCGCATCTTGCGGTGCAGGTTCGTACGATCGATGCCGAGGGCCGTGGCGGCCTGCGTCACGTTCCAGTCGGCGCCCTCCAGTGCGCGGCGGATCGACTCGATCTCGCTGCGCGCGATGCGTCCCTTGAGCCCGGCGTCGTCGGATTCCTCCGGGCGGGCCTCGAGCCAGGGCAGCAGGTCCGCCGCCCCGATCACGTCACCCGGAGCCAGTACGACGGCTCGCTCCATCAGATTCCGCAGTTCGCGCACATTTCCGGGCCAGTGATAGTCCTCGAGCAGCTCGATCGCCTCGTCGCCCAGGCTGAGCCCGGTGCGGCCCTCGTTGGCGGCGAACGCCGTGAGGAAGTGGCGGGCGAGCCGGCCGATGTCGCCGCGGCGCTCGCGCAGCGGCGGCACGACGATCGGCAGCACGTTGAGGCGGAAGTAGAGATCCTCGCGGAAGTCGCCGGCCTTGACCGCTTCGGTGAGGTCCTTGTTCGTGGCGGCCACGATGCGCACGTCGAGCTGCGAGGACTTCGTGCCGCCCACGCGCTCGATTTCGCCGCTCTCGATCGCGCGCAGCAGCTTCGCCTGCGACTCGAGCGCGAGGTCGCCGATCTCGTCGAGGAAGAGCGTCCCGCCGTCGGCCATCTCGAGCCGGCCCTTCTTCGTCTGCACCGCGCCCGTGAATGCGCCCTTCTCGTAGCCGAACAGCTCGCTCTCGAGCAGGTCGCGCGGAATGGCCGCGCAGTTGAGCTTCACGTACGGGCCGGCGGCGCGCTTCGACAGGAGGTGGATCGCCTCGGCGACCAGCTCCTTGCCCGCGCCGTTCTCGCCCGTCACGAGCACGCGCCCGTTGGAGGGCCCGATGCGGCGCAACTGTTCGCGCAGCCGTTCGATCGGCGCGCTCTCGCCGAGGATGCCGAGCGTCGAGTCGTCCGTCGCGGCCGGCGACGGGGCCGCCGCCGGCGCCGCGGCGCGGCGGCGCATGCGCGTCACGCGCACGGCCTCGGCGATGGTCTCGAGCAGCCGCTCGGGATCGCGGATCGGCTTCTCGACGAAGTCGAACGCGCCGCGCTGGCCGGCCTTCACCGCGTTCTCGAGCGTGCCCTCGCCGGACACGATCACGACGGCGGTGTCGGGCGCGCGTTCGCGCAGCCGCAGCAGCGCGTCGAGTCCGTGCTCGCCCGGCATGCGCAGGTCGAGGAGCACGGCGTCGAAGCGCTCGCGCTCGACCGCGGCGTAGCCTTCGGCGGCGTTCGCCGCCTCGCTCACGCGATGGCCTTCGTCCTCGAGCACGCCGCGCAGCTGGCGGCGGATGGCGGAGTCGTCGTCCACGACGAGAAGCGCGAAGCCTTCGGGTTTCGACATGGGATCGGAGTTCATCCTCGATGCGCGAGCGGCAGGGTGAGGCGCGCTTCCGCGCCACCGCCGTCGCGGTTCGTGAGCGTGATGCGTCCACCGTGGCGCTCGGCGATGTCCTTCACGACGGACAACCCGAGTCCGCTGCCGCGGTTCTTGGTGCTGAAGTAAGGCTCGAAGAGCTTCGCCGCGGCGGCCTCCGAAAGCCCGGGGCCGCGATCGCGCACCGCGAGCCGGGCCTCGTCGCCCGTGCGGGACACTTCGAGTTCGATCGCGCTGCCCTCGCCCGCGGCCTCGCGCGCGTTGAGCAGCAGGTTATGCAGCGCGCGCGTGAGCAGCAAACGGTCGCCCTGCACCGGCGCCGGCGTCTCGGCGTGCACGGTCACCGTGCCGTCCTCGTACAGCCGCGCCGCGTCGCGCGCGAGCGCCGCGAGGTCGAGCGCCTCCATCTGCGCGCCGGGCAGCTTCGCGTACTGCGAAAAATGTTCGGCGAGGCGCGTGAGGTGTTCGATCTCGACGAGCAGCGCCGCGACGCTGTCGCGCACCGCTTCGCGCTCGGACTCCGGCACATGGTCCACGCGCCGCTGCAGGCGGTGCAGCGACAGCCGCATCGGCGTGAGCGGGTTCTTGATCTCGTGCGCGAGCTGGCGCGCGACGTCGCGCCACGTGGACTCGCGTTCGGCGCGTGCGAGCGCCACGCGCGCTTCGGCGAGGCGCTGCGTCATCGAGTTGAACGTGCCGGCGAGCGCCTGCAGCTCCGCCGCGCCGCTCGCGGGCACGCGCGTCTCGAGATCGCCCTCGGCCACACGCTGGAACGCGCCGGACAGCGTGACGAGCGGCTGCGTCATCTGGCGCGACAGCATCCGCGCGAGGAACACCGCGCCGATCGCCACGCCGAGCACGAGCGCGCCGAGCAGCAGCCACACGTAGTTGCGCTGCACGTCCACGAGCACGCCGAGCCGCGCGTACTGCGTGCGCGCCTCCTCGATCTCGCGCAGCTTGGCGAAGAAGTCGGGCGTGAGCCGCACGCCCACCGCCAGCGCGTGCGCCTCGCCGATGCGCGCCACGGCGACGCGCGCTCCGGCCGGCGCCTCGACGAGGCGATCGGTCGCGAGCGCCGAGTCGAGCGCAGCGGACACGTCGATCGGCTCGACGGTGAGCACGCCCGCGGGCACGACCTGGTCGGCGAGCCGCCAGCGGCCGCCCTCGCGCGTGTACGACTGCGCGAAGTCGAGCCTGGCCTCGCGAAGCCCGTTGCGCAGCGCTTCGCGGCGCTTCGCGTCGAACGCGTCGTCGGGAGCCGAGGCCCACGTGTCGGCGCGGTCGAGCAGCGTCGCCTCGAGCCGCGTGAGCACGATGCGGTTCACCTCGACCGACGACTCGAGCGCGCGGTCCACGACGCCCAGGTGCCAGCGCTCCGTCGCCCGTCCGACCTCGCCGGAGAAGAAGAGCGTGAGCAACAGCGTGGGCAGGAGCGCGAGCGCGAGCAGCGCGACGAGAAGCCGGGCGCGGAACGTCATCGCTCGCCTCGCCGTCAGCTGGGCGAGAGCCCTCCGAGCTGCCCGCAGGCCGCCCAGAGTTCGCCGCCCTTCGTTTCGCGGATCGTCACCGCGGGGGCGTGCGGATACAGCCGGTGCGCGAACGCCTCGACCGCTTCGCGCGAGGGGCGCTTCCACGGCAGGCCGGGCACCGGGTTGTACGGGATCAGGTTCACCTTGCTCGGGAGCGCGCGCGCGAACTTCGCGAGGCGATCCGCGTCGGCCATGCCGTCGTTCACGCCACCGAGCAGCGTGTACTCGAGCGTCGTGCGGCGGCCCACGGTGTGGCCGTACTCGCGTGCCGCGTCGAGCAGCTCGGCGATCGGCCAGCGCTTGTTGACCGGCACGAGCTGGTCGCGCAGTTCGTCGGTCGTCGCGTGCAGCGAGATCGCGAGGCCGACCTGCAGGTCGAGCTTCGCGAGTTCGCGGATCTGCGGCACGAGCCCGGACGTGGACACCGTGATGCGGCGCGCGCCCAGGTTGAGGCCGCGCTCGTCGTGCAGGATCCGCACGGACTCGCACACGGCGTCGAGATTGGCGAGCGGCTCGCCCATGCCCATGAAGACGATGTTGAAGCGTTCGTCCTGCCACGCGTGATGGTCGCCCATCGCGATCACCTGCGCGACGATCTCCTCCGCGCGCAGGTTGCGCTTGAGCCCCATGAGGCCGGTCGCGCAGAACGCGCACTTGAGCGCGCAGCCCACCTGGCTCGACACGCACAGCGTGAGGCGCTTCTCGGTGCGCATGCTGACGCTCTCGACTCGCGCGCCGTCGCGAAGCTCGAGCACGAACTTGTGGGTCATGCCGTCGGCCGTCGCGTACACCTTCGGGTCCGCGGGCAGCGACATGTCGCACACCGCGGGGATGTGCGCGCGCAGCGCCGCGGGCAGGTTCGTCATCGCCGCCGCGTCACGCTGGCGCTTCTGGTAGACCCACGAGAACATCTGGTCGGCACGAAAGCGCGGCACGCCCAGCTCGCCGAGGCGATCGCCGAGACGAGTGCGGTTGAGGCCGTAGAAACTGGGAGAGACCGGGGCGCCCGCGTCGGGGCCCGGGCTGGCGTGCGTCATCGCGACTCCGGAAGGTGAAGGAAGGCCTGCAAGTTAAGGGCGGCAGGGGTTGCGGTCAACGAATGCTCATGCTATGCATGCGCGCGCAATGAATGACCGACAGAGACGCGTCCAGGAACTCCTGCTCGTGCTCGCCGACCGCTCGCGCTTCCACATGTTGTGCGTGCTGGCCGAGCACCCGGTGCATGTCTCGGAACTCGGTCGCGCGGTCGGCCTGTCGCAGTCCTGCGCGACCCGGCACGTGCAGGCGCTCTCCAGCACGGGCGCGGTGGAGTGCCGCCGCGACGGCAAGCGCGTCATGGTGCAGGTGCGCACCGAAGATGAGGTCGTCCGCACGCTGATCGCATGGATGCTCGGCGAGGGCGAGGCGCCCGCGGCGGTCGCAGCGCCGGTCGCGAAGGCGGAAAGTCCCGCCCCGATCGCCGCCCGGACCGCCGAGGCGGCATCCCGACGGGACGTCGCGGGAGCGCGTGCGAGCGCGTCGCCGACCTCCCGAAAGAGCCAACACAAAGAACGCACTCCCGTTCCGGCACCGGATTCTGGTAAACCTGCGCCCGCGCAGGCCGAGCAGGCACCCTCGATGGACACCCTTCCCGCGGCACGTCGTGCGCTCGAGGACTTCCTGCTGTGAACCCACCCGGGCGGACGCCCGAGAACTATGCGTTTCGGTGCAATCGATATCGGCTCCAATTCCATTCGACTGCTCGTCGCCGAGCTGCCCGAAGGGGATCGCTGGTCGAGCGTGCTCGAGACAGTGGCCCGGGCCGGGGAACCCTGCCAGCTGGGCCAGGGGTTGCACGAAACCGGCATGGTCGCCGAGGACCTCGTCGAGCGCGCGGCGCACCTGACGGCCGAGTTCGTCCGGCGCGCGCGCTCCCTGGGCGCACAGCACGTGATCGCCGCCGCGACCGCTGCCCTTCGCAGCGCGCGCAACGGCGAAGCGGTCGCCGCCCGGCTCGGCGAACGCTCCGGGCTGCCGGTCCGCATCCTGAGCGGTGACGACGAAGCGCGCCTCATGTATCGCGCCGTCGTGCTCGGTCTCGGGCAGCGCGCGCGGCAGAGCCAGTGCGTGGTCTTCGATCTCGGCGGCGGCAGCACCGAGGTCGTGAGTGGCGTCGGGCACCAGCCCGGGCGCTGGAACAGCCTGCCCTTCGGGGCGGTCAGCCTCACCGAGCGCTGGCTGCCGGGCGACCCGCCGACCGAAGAGACCATCCAGCGCGCCCAGGCGCACATCGCCGAAGTTGTTATGCAGGGTTGTGCATTGATGCCCGAGCGCACGACCTTGCCTGGCGGGTGTGGGCGGCACGGTCACGGTGCTGGCCTCGATCGAGCGCGACCTGTCCGACTACGACCCCGCGGCGCTCGAAGGGCTGTGGATCGACCAGCCCGCACGCGGGAGATCATCCACCAGCTGGTAGGGCTGTCGCACGAACAGCGCCGCGAGCTCCCGATCATGGGGAGGGCCGCGCCGACATCATCGGGGCCGGAGCCCTGGTCGTGGAAGCCCCGCTCGACCACCGGTTGCGCCCGGCCTCGTCTGCTCGACCCAGGGCCTGCGGTACGCGCTCGCCCGATTGGCGGCCGAGGAATGGGCCTCGAGGATGCCGAGGGACGTCAAATAGTTCATTGACGACTCCTTTGACGACCCCGGATACTTCCGGGCGGCAAACAGTTGGTCCCCCTCTCTTTTCCCGGTGATCCCCGGTTCCCACTCCACCGGAGGGGACGACCGTTTTCATCGCTAGCCATTGTGGTGGAGGGAGCGGGCATCTCCAATGACCAAGCTTCGCAGAAGCATCCTCGTTTCACTGGTCCTCGCCGCGCTTGGTCCTTGCGGTGTTGGACTCGCGACCGCCGAAGCCGCGCGTCCGGGAAGTCGCGCCGCCGATTCGCCGGGCTCCCGTCGTGCGCCGCCGGGATCAGGTCCTTGCAGTAACGGGGAACCCGACAACCGGCAATGGTGCGCCTCCGCTTCCCAAGGTGACGCCGCGTCCTTGATTGGTCCGACGGGATCCTCGTGGTGGCTGGAGCAGTGGTTCCGAGTGACGTGGAAGCTGGAAGCAAAGCGTACTTCGCGCCCGCGCTGAGCCGGTTGGATCCGGCCAGCGCCGCGCGATCTCGATGAAGACCAGGCTCACCGGCGAATCCGCCGGTGCAGCCCACCGGGTTTGTCCGTCGTCGAGGGTTCCAACGTGCAGAGAGCGATCCCCCCCGATTCGTCTCGCCGAGTGCTCGTGTCGAAGAACGGCACGAGCCAGCACGAGGCTGTCGGTGACCTCCATCTCGCTGCAGACAACTTCGCAGGTGCGATCGATGCCTACGGGCTCGCGCTGGCGGAAGCGGGCCGGGCCGACGTGCCCGGGCGCGTTCGCCTGCAGCTCCGCATCGCACAGGCGGAGTTCCATCGCGGCGCGTACGACGCCTCGCTCGCCGCGGCCCGCGCGGCGCGTGAGGACGCGCGTCTGCTGGAGGACGTCCGGGTGCTCGCCCTGATCGCGGTGCGCTACGCCGCGATCCTCAACGAAACGGCGAACTATCGGCGCAGCCTGCGCTACGCGCGCTGGGCCTACGAGACGCTCAAGGATTCCGACGAGCACCGCGCCGTCGGCGCGGCCGCGCTCGCGATCGGCAACAACATCCAGAAGCTGGGCGACCCGCACGCGGCGATCGAGTGGTTCCAGAACGCCTGCGCGACGTACCGCCGGATCGAAGACTCCGACGGCCTCGTCATGGCGCTCAACAACCTGGGCCTGATCTACAAGAACCTGCGTGAGTGGCGCGAAGCGATCCGCTTCCTCGAGCAGGCGCTGTCCATCGACGAGCGCAAGGGGCTGTACGCGCGCATGCGCGGCCACCACCAGAACCTCGGGCTCATCCGCTATCGCCTCGGGCAGTGGGATCTCGCCGAGGAGCACTTCCGCCAGTCGCTGCGCATCAGCGTCGAGGTCGGGCATCCGACGAGCGAAGCGCAGGCGTTGCTCGCGCAGGGCATGCTCGCGCGCCGCCGCCGGCAGTACGAGCGCGCGGGCGAGCACTTCCGCACGCGCGCTCGATCTGGCCCGGCAGTCGAACGCGGCAGCGCGAGACGCAGCTGGCGCGCGAGTTCCTCGCGGAGATCGAACTCGATCGCGGCGCCGGACTGGCCGCGCTCCAGCTGCTCCAGCCGGCCCTCGACGAAGCGCTCGAGCGCGCGCCGCACGGCGACATGGCGATGGAGCTGCAGATCCGCATGTCGCACGCGTTGCAGCTGGTCGGCCGGCACGAGGAGTCGCGCACGTACGCGCTGCGCGGGCTCGCGCTCGCCGAACGGCTCGGCGATCGCATCGAGTACGCGATCGCGCTCCGCGTCATGGCGCGCCTCGACGCGCTGCAGGGCCAGTACGCCGCGATGGACGCGCGCATGCGCGAAGCTGCGCAGATCTTCGAGCAGCTCGGCGAGATGTACGAACTCGCGAGCACGCTCTCGGCATGGGGCGAGTACCTCGCGCTCATGCCGGCCAGCGTCCGCCTGCGCGTGACGCTCGACTCGGTGTCCGACGGATCGCGCCGCGCCGCGGCGATGTTCCGCCAGCTCGGCGTGCTTTCGCTCGCGGCCGAAGCGCTGCTCACGCTCGCGCGGCTCGAATCCGAGCGCGAACACTTCGACCAGGCGTCCTCGCTGCTCGAGCAGGCGGAGAGCTGGCTGAGCGAAGGCTCCGATCCCGAGACGGAAGAACGCGCGGCCGGGCTGCGCCGCGAGATCGAACGCCAGTACGTGGCGGTTTCGCTTTCGACCTGCAACGAGTTCCGCGCGCTCGAGGAGGCCAACCGGCTCTTCCGCGAGACGAGCGACATGGACGGGCTGCTCGCGCAGATCGTGAAGCTCGCGGTCGAGCACGCGGGTGGCGATCGCGGCTTCCTCGCGTTCAGCGCCGGCGCGGGCCGTCTCGACGTCGTCGCGCAGCACGGTCTCGGCCGCGATCGCGCGCGCCGCATCCTGCGCGTGCTCGAAGGCGTGTCCGGCGCCCGCTTCACCGAGAACGGCCCGGTCTTCTCGAGCCGAGTCGCCGCCGATCCGCGCTTCGGTGCGGCGCTGACCGATGCGCTCGAGGGCGTGGGCTCGCTGGTGTGCGTGCCGCTCAACTTCCCGTCGCAGTCGGTCGGCCTCGTGTACGTCGATCGCCTCAACGACAACCTGCTCGGCGCGTTCAAGCAGCGCGAGCTCAACATGCTCGCCGTGCTCGCGAACAGCGCCGCGGTGGCGATCGTCGAAGCGCAGCGCTCGCTGCTGCTCGCCGAGAACCAGCAGCTGCGCGACCAGCTGCGCCCGAGCCCCGGCTCCGAGCGCATCGTCACGCGCTCGCGCGAGATCGAATCGGTCCTCCAGCTGCTCCGCAAAGTGGGAGACAGCACGGCGACCATCCTCTTCATGGGCGAGACGGGCACCGGCAAGGGCCTGTTCGCGCAGGTGGTGCACGAGATCTCGCACCGCCGCGACCGCCCGTTCGTGCAGGTGAACTGCGCCGCGCTGCCCGACCAGCTGCTCGAGAGCGAGCTGTTCGGCTACGTGCAGGGCGCCTTCACCGGCGCGGCCCGCGACAAGATCGGCCTCTTCGAGGAAGCCGACGGCGGCACCATCTTCCTCGACGAGATCGAGAAGATTCCTGAGAACGTCCAGGCCAAGCTGTTGCACGTGCTCGACCGCGGCGAGATCCGTCCCGTCGGTGCGACGCGGAACCGCAAGGTGGACGCGCGCGTGATCTGCGCCACGAGCAGCGACCTGCGCGATCGCATCCGCGAAGGGCGCTTCCTCGAGGATCTCTACTACCGCCTCAACGACATCACCGTGCGCGTGCCTGCGCTGCGTCAGCGTCGCGAGGACATCGCGCTGCTCGCGCAGCACTTCCTGGCGCTGTACGCGCGCCAGATGGAGAAATCGGTGCGCGGCTTCACGCCCGAAGTGCTGCGCGTGTTCCTCGAACACGAGTGGCGCGGCAACGTGCGCGAACTCGAGAAGGTCGTGAAGCGCATGGTGGTCCTGGCGGACGACGGCGCCGAGCTCGGTCTCGACCTGCTTCCTTCCGACGTGCTCGATGCGCGCCCGGCGGCGCCCCTTGCCCCGCCGGCCGCGCTCGAGCCCGTTCGGCTCGAGCAGGCTCCCGTCGCGGGTCGCCCGCTGCGTGACTCGGTCGCGCTGCTCGAGAAGCAGGTGATCGCCGAAGCGCTCACGCGCCTGCGCGGCAACAAGGCGCGCGTCGCACGGGAGCTCGGGCTCAGCTACCCGACGTTGCTCGGCCGTATTCGCGCCTACGGGCTCGAGCCAGAGCGAGTCTGAAAGTTTCTTTCGACTTCATGTAGCAAAAAACTTTCATGCGCCAAATTCGCCCCGGACAGCGGCTTCGCCGTCCGGGGCGAAATGTCGAAAGAAACTTTCGTCATTCGCCTGCGATCGCGATGCCACGGCCGGTTCCGGCCGAAGCGCTCCGACACGACTCATCGCGCCGTCTCGCAACGTCTTGCAAAGTTGTTCGGGCTTCGTTCACTCCGTGGCACGCAGGCTGCTCTACATCGTGTGCGGAGGGGGGGACCTCCAAACAAGTCCAGCAACGCATCGCTGGACCACCATCTGGGCTAGCCGGTTCTGCGGGTTCTGGTCGAGGGTACGAGCCCCGTCTCACGACAACGCATCAGGTTCCGCGACCGGCTAGCTTGGAGTGAATGAGATTCCTTCGAACGTGTGATGGAGGGACGGCCTCGTGCGGTGGCACACGCAGTACCCGGTCAGTGCCATCGACCACGCGGGGCTCCAGATCGCTTCGAAGGTGTAAGGACACTGGTCCGTCGCAGCGTCGGCCTACATTGGGGGATGTCCAGGTCGTCGCCGCGAACGAACAAGGCCAGTGTCCTCTTCTTGAAGGTGTGTCGCACCGTTTGCACACGTGAGTCCCACGCGCACCTTGGGCCGCCGCCGGATCGCACCCGGCGGCGGTTCTTTTTGGGTCGCCAGGCTCGTTGCGACCGCGATTGACGCGGCTTTGCGCGCGATCGCCTGGCTCGATCCCGCACGCTTTCGCGCGCTGGCACAGCCGTTGCCCTTCTTCGGGACGACCACCGTTCCACGCCCCGAAGGAGGAAGCCCACATGCGTCGGAAGATCTTCGCCCTCGTGCTCGCGCTGTTCGCGTTCGCCCTCGCCGGCTGTGACGAAACCACGGCCCCGCGCGACACCACCAAGCCCGCCGCTCCGCGCGGCCTGTACAGCACGACCGGCAACCAGCAGGTCACGCTGCGCTGGCTCGCGAACACGGAGAACGACGTCGTCGGCTATCGCATCTACTCGTCCACCTGCGCGAGCGGCACGTCGTGCCCCTACGACCGCGTCGGCACCGCGACGGGCACGACGTTCGTCGTGACCGGCCTTTCGAACGGCGTGACGCGCTACTACGCGGTATCCGCCGTGGATCGCGACGGCAACGAGTCCGACCTCACGCTCGAGGACGTGTACGACACGTCGCGTCCCGCGGGCTCGGGCGCCACGCTCGGCAACTTCGTGAACTCGACGAGCGGCGCCGGCTGGGATTTCTCCGCCGCGATCTCGCGCGCCTCGGACGACGTCCAGGCGGACGTGTTCTACGGCTACAACGGCTCGGTCCACCAGATGTTCACGCGCGACACCCAGACCGACATCCAGGACATGGGCTATGCGAGCACGCTGGACGCCATCGACTTCGCGCCTTCCAACGGCTGGTCGCCGACCGGCACGGTGGAACTGATCCCGGGTCACTGCTACGTCGTGTGGACCTCGCGACGACCACTACGCGAAGTTCCGTGTCACGAGCTTGACGAACTCGCTCGTCGTTTTCGACTGGGCCTACCAGACGGCGGCGGGCAACGGTGAGCTGCGGGCCCGTCCCGCGGCGGGAGAGGACGGCGGGCTGCGTCCGATCGCCTGGTTGCGCTGAATCACCCGGGTGGGAGGCGAGCCGGGAACGGCCGCGCTTCCCACCCGTCCATACTTTGCGGGAATACGCGCCGGGGTTCCGGGGTAGGATGAAGCGCAGGCCTCCGGATCGGAGGCGGAGCAGGCATCCTCATCAGGAGTGAGCACCATGAAGCGCACGCACAGTTGGCTCGTCCTGGCCGCGATCGCCGCGGCCTCTTTCGCCGGTGTGACGGCGGCGCACGCGCGCGGAGGCGCGCTCGGCGTGGACGTCTGGACCGATCGCGGTGACGACGCCGTTTACCGTCCGGGCGAAGCCATGCAGGTGAAGGTGCGCGCCACCGACGATGCCTACCTGCTCGTCTACGAGATCGACGCCGAAGGGCGCATCTCCGTGCTCTACCCGTGGCGCCGCACCGGCGCCGTCGTCGAGGGCCATCGCACGTACCGCCTGCCGCCCGCGGACTCGAAGTTCGAGCTCGTCGTGGACCAGACGGTCGGCCAGGGTTTCCTCGTCGCGATCGCGTCGCGTGAGCCGTTCCGCGATCTGCCCTGGTACCTGCGCCCGTTCGATCCGCAGGGCGAAGTCATGGGCTACGAGAACCAGCACATCGAGGAAGAGGGCTTCGACGAAGACGGCGCCGTCGTCGGCGACCCGATGGTCGCCATGGAGCGCATCCGCCGCCGCGTGCTCGAGCACGCCGGCGACACCGACCTCTTCGCGACGTCCTACGCGACCTACTACGTCGGGCAGGAAGTGCGCTATCCGCGCTACCTGTGCTCCGACTGTCATCGTCGCGGTCAGTGGGCGTGGTGGGACGGATTCGATCCGTACTACTCGCGCTGCAGCGTGTTCGACTTCCGCGTGAACTGGGGCTGGGCGTGGGGACCGCAGTGCTGGAGCGGTCACGTGCCGTACTACTACTACGTCGTGCGCTCGGATTGCCCGCCGTCGTGGCAGCACTGGTACGACGACCACTCGCGCTGGTCTTCCTGGGACGATCACCGTGAACGCGAGAGCGTCTGGGGCGGTCCGCCGCGGCGCTTCAAGTCGGATCACGATCGTTCGGACGCCGGACCGGCCAAGAAGCCGTGGGGTGGCGGAACGCCTCCGGGCTACTTGCCTCCGGGTTCGATCAAGCCTCCGGGCGAGCGCCGGCCGCTGCCGGTCGGACGCATGGACCGCCCGAGCGATGGTTCGGGAGTGGTGGACCGTGGCCGCAAGAGCGACGCCCCCAACGGCGGAGTCTCGCGCGAGCCTCGCAAGCCCACGCAGCCCGGCGACTGGACGCCGCGCGACAACGGCCGTGGCAGCGACCGCGGCAGCGATCGCGGGCGGCCGCAGGCCGACCCGACGCCGCCGCGCCAAGAACGTCGCGCCGATCCCGCGCCGGCCGAGAAGCCGCGTCGCGAGGAGCGCGCGCCCGATCCGCCGCGCAACGATCCTCCGCCGAAGCAGGAACGCCGGGCCGATCCGCCCCCGAGCACTCCCGCTCCGCCGCCGCCTCCCGCGAAGCCCGCGCACGAGCGCGGTGACCGCAAGGGCGACAAGTGAACCTGATGTGTGCTGACGGTTATACTGCCGCCCGCCGATGACCTCGACGGGGCCGGACGCTCCGGCCCCGTCGCCTTCGTTTTCGCACATCGCAGGAGACTTCCCGCGTGACCCGTGTGTCCCGTGTGTTCCGCTTCACGGCCCTCGCCGGCTTCGCCGCTTTCGCCGCTCTCGCCACGCTGACCGCCGCGCCGGCGCATGCCGCGCCCGCGGGTTTCGCGTTCCTCGAGGTGCCCGCCACCGCGCGCGCCGCGGCGATGGGTGGTGCGTACAGCGCGGTCGCCGACGGCGCCGAGGCTTCGTTCTGGAACCCGGCCGGACTCGCCGGCGTTCAGGGCACGCAGTTCAGCGCGACGCACATCGAGAGCTTCGAAGGTCTCAAGCACGACCAGTTCGCGCTCGCCGGCCGCATGTGGGGAGGCGGACTCTCGGGTTCGCTGCGCGCGATGTACTCGCAGCCGATCGACGAGCGTGACGACCTCGGCAACCTCGTCGGCTCGTTCGGTTCGCACGACCTCGAGTTCCAGGCCGCCTACGGCCGCACGTTCGGTTCGCGCGTTCGCGGCGGCTTCGGACTGCAGGCGGTGCGCGAGCGCATCGCGAGCGAGGCCGCGACCACGTGGAGCGGCAGCGCGGGCGTGACGTGGGATCCCGCGGCGCTGCGCGGCGCGCGCGTCGCGTTCGTGGCGCAGCATCTCGGTCCGGCGGCGAACTACGTGATCGACGGCCAGCGGGGCGGCGACATGGCGCTTCCGATGGCCGTGCAGAGCGGCGTCTCGTGGAATCGCGCGGCGGGCCATGGCCTCGACTACGGTCTCGCGCTCGACACGCGCTTCGCGCGCGGCCGGCAGGGCATCCTCGCGGCCGGCGGCGAACTGCGCAGCACGACCGGCGCGGCGCTGCGCCTCGGCTGGCGCGTCAACGACGACATCGCGAACGTCAGCGCGGGGCTCGGCTGGCGCATCGGCCGCGCGAACGTGGATTACGCGTGGGTGCCGTCGAAGCTCGACCTCGAGGACACGCACCGCTTCTCGTTCGCGGCGCAGTTCTGAGCGAACCGCGCGGCGGTCACTTCGCCTCGGGCCACACCTTCAGCGCGAGCTGCCCGTCCTCGAGCTCGGCGTAGGTGAAGTGCTCGATCCAGTCCCCGAGCACGATGAACTGCTTGCCGTCCTCGCGACGGTCCACGGCCTGATGGAAGTGCCCGATCAGCACGCCGTCGTAGCCCTCGCGGAAGCGCGGCTCGGCGATCTCGCGCCAGAGCCGGTCCGTCTCGGGCGGCCGGTCCTCGCGCGAATGGCGCGACAGCCCGGACACCGACAGGGCGAGCGGAATCCCCTGGTCGGGGTGGAGCCAGCGGTAGGCGGCGATGCTCGCCGGGTGCCGCAGGATGCCCCGGAGCAGTTTGTAGCCGTTGTCCCCGCCCACCAGCCCGTCGCCGTGGTGGAGCCACAGCCGCCGGCCCTGTTCCTCGACCGTCACCGCCCCGTCCACCGTGCGAATCCCCAGTGTTTCGTGGAGAAAACTGCCTAGGTAGAAGTCGTGGTTGCCGTTCAGGTAGGTGATCGGGAGCCCGGTCCGGCGCAGCCGGTCCAGCACCGCCAGGGTCGGGAAAAGCCGGCGGGGGATGGCGGTCCGATATTCGAACCAAAAGTCGAAGAGATCCCCGACGATATAGAGCGAGGAGGCCCGGCCCGGGAGCGACTCGAGCAGCGCGTGAAGGCGCGCGGTACGGGCCGCTTCGTGTTCCGCGGACTCGGCGCCGAGGTGGGCGTCGGACAGGAAGATGATCGAACCGGCGGGCATGGCCGGGCAGTCTAAAGCGTGCGCTGCCGAACACGCCAACGGGAGTTCCGTCCGGGGTTTGCGTCAAGGCTTCTCAAGGTCTCGCCGGAGCGGCGCAACCATCACCCCAATCACCGCGTCTGACCCTTCACACGCGCCACCGAGGCGCGCGCTGGTGTCTCATGCACCGGCGCGACGGTGCGCGGTTCTCTTTCGAACACCACGGAACGCCGGCCGAATGGTCCGGACCGTGGACGCAAACACAGCGGGCGGATTCCCACGCACCACCCGCGCAGGCTGCAGCAAGAACTCACCCTTGGGAGGAGCATGATGGACGGAAAGCCGGTCGTTCGTCCCCGCAGCTACTTCGTCGGAGCTGCCGCACTGATCATGGCGGGTGTCATCGGTGGCCTCGGTTTGAGCGCCGGACTGAACCTGCAGCGCAACTCGAACGCCACCAGCGCGGAGCTCGCCGCGGTCACGAGCAGCGCACCCCTTCCGGAAAGCCCGTTCGTCAGCGTCGTGGACAAGGCGCTTCCCGCGGTCGTCTTCATCGACGTGCGCAAGCGCACGACCGATGCCGCCGATCCGAACGACGAGTTCATGCGCCGCTTCTTCGGTGACGGCGGTGGCGGCACCTCGCGCCGCCAGCAGCGCGTGCCGAGCTCCGGCTCCGGCTTCCTCATCGATCCCAACGGCCGGATCATCACGAACAACCACGTCGTCGCGAACTCGGACGAGATCACCGTCACGCTGAACGACCGCCGCCAGTTCAAGGCGAAGGTCGTCGGCGCCGATCCCGAGACCGACGTCGCCGTCATCCAGATCGAGGGCAAGAATCTCCCGTTCCTGCCGCTCGGTGACTCCGACAAGCTGCGCGTCGGCGACTGGGCGATCGCGATCGGCAATCCGCTCGGCGAGCTGCGCGGTTCCGTGACCGTCGGCATCGTGAGCGCTCAGGGCCGCACGAACCTCAACATCTTCGGCGGCACGCCCGAGTACCAGGACTTCATCCAGACGGACGCGTCGATCAACTTCGGCAACTCCGGCGGCCCGCTGTGCAACATCCGCGGCGAGGTCATCGGCATCAACACCGCGATCAACACGAGCGGCCAGGGCATCGGCTTCGCCGTGCCGATCAATCTCGCCCGCCACGTCGCCGAGCAGCTCGTCGCGCACGGCACCGTGAAGCGCTCGATGCTGGGCGTGATGCTCGCCGAGATGACGCCCGAGATGGCCGAGGGCTTCGGGCTCGCCGGCCAGCAGGGCGTGCTCATCCAGCGCGTGATGGAAGACTCGCCCGCGGCCCGTGCCGGCCTCGAGCGCAACGACATCATCGTCGAGTACCAGGGCCAGCCCGTTTCCGACATGCAGAAGCTGCGCCTCAAGGTGGCCGATACCCCGGCTGGCACGAAGGTCAACCTGGTCGTGATCCGCGAAGGCAAGCGGATGCCGTTCGCCGTGACGCTGAAGGACAAGGACGACCGCACCGCGGCCGCCACGCCCGACGCGCCCGAGGACGACAAGGCCGCCCTCGGCGGTCTCACGGTCCGCAGCCTGCGCGAGCTCGAGCTGTCGAAGCTCAAGATCGATTCGGGCGTGATGGTGACGGACGTCGAGGACGGCAGCCCCGCGGACGAACGCGGCCTGCAGCCCGGCGACATCATCGAGCAGGTGGGCCAGACGCCCGTGAAGGACGAAGCGACCTTCACGCGACTCATGAACGCCCAGAAGCGCGCGGGCCGTCCGGCCGTGTTGTTCGTGACCCGGAACGGCAACGGTCAGTACGTGACGTTCCGCCTCGACAAGTAGCGGTCGCGGCGGTAGAAGAGTGGCGCACCCGGGCGGGAGGCGGCTTCGAGCCGCCTCCCGTCACGCCATGGAAGGCGGATTGAGCGACATGCGAAACGGAAGACGTGGGAAGGTTCTGGGAGCGGCGATCGCGCTGGCTTGCCTGTGCGCGTTCGCGCCGTGCGTCGCGCGCGCCGATGGTCCCGCGCCGGCCGAGCCCGCGATCAGCGCCGTGCGCAACTGGTCCGCGCCCTCCAACACCCGCGTCGTGTTCGACTTCACCCGTACGGTGGACGCGGTGATGCCCGACTCCGGCTCCGGCCGTCAGCTCGTCGTGCGCATCCCGGCCTCGGGCCTCGTGACGACGCCCGGCGTGCCGCGCTTCCTCGCGGTGGGCGACAGCGCCGTGGACTCGATCGCCGTCGTCACCGAGCCCTCCGGCGCCACGCTCACGCTGTGGCTCGCGGCGGGTACCAGCTTCCGCGCGTTCTCGCTGCCGGCCTCCGAGGACAAGCCGTTCCGCATCGTCGTCGACGTCACGCGCGCGGGCGCACAGGACGCGGAGAACCGCCGTCTCGCCAGCATCGCCGCGGCGAAGCGCCGAGATCGCGTGCGGCTCGTGTACATCGACGCCGGTCACGGTGGCGACGACAGCGGTGCGCGCGGTCCCGGCGGCGTGCTCGAAAAGAACGTCACGCTCGCCGTCGCACGCGAACTCGCCGGACAGCTCAACAAGCTCCCCGGCGTGCGCGCGCTGCTCACGCGCGACTCGGACTTCTTCATCCCGCTGCGCCAGCGCTACAAGATCGCCGAGCAGGCGCGCGCGGACCTGTTCATCTCGATTCACTGCAACTCGAGCCGGCGCCGCGGCAGCGGCTCGGGCACCGAGGTGTACTTCCTCTCGCTCAAGGGCGCGAGCGATGCCGCCGACCGCGACCTCGCCGACATCGAGAACGCGGCGGACCTGGTGGGCGGCGTGCCGCCGCAGGCCGAGGACGACGTCGTCGGCGTGCTCTACAACGTGCGGCGCAACTCGGCGCTCGAGCGCAGCCAGCTGCTCGCCGAGGAGCTGCTCGACCACATCGCAGCCGACCGCCGCGTGGAGTCGCGTGGCATCAAGCAGGCGGGCTTCGCCGTGCTCAAGTCGGTGGAGTTCCCGAGCGTGCTCGTCGAGACGGCGTTCATCAACAATCCGCGCGAAGTGAAGCTGCTCAAGGATCCCGAGTTCCAGGCGGCGCTCGGCCGCCAGCTCGCGGCCGGCGTGGTGTCGTACTTCACGAAGGCCGGCGTGCAGCTCGGCGCGCCCTCGGCGCCCTCAGCGCCGGCGACGCCTTCGGACAGCTCGCGCGGTGCCGCGGGCTCGGCCGTCGGCGCACGCGCGACCGGAGCCGGCTCGCACTGACCCCCGTTCGCCGGCCCTGCCCGGTGGAAGAAGAGGGGCATCCCGCACCGCCGCGCTCGCTCGGTGTTGCACTCGCGCAACGCCGAACCCGCGAGGTGCACGCTCCCGCTCCCGTGTGAGTGCGGTGAAGGGCCTGCGGCATGACGCACTCGCCTGAGGGCCAAGCAGCTGCGCGGCCGAGGTCGCCCGTGGCGCAGCCGGCTCGCCCGTGGCCCGCGCCTTGCGCTGCACGGAGTCTGGTGTGTGGCCAGTCCATCCTCGCTTCTCACCTCGCTCATGCAGGAGTGTTCATGTTCCCGCTCAAGACCAGCGCGCCGAAGCGCGCACGAAGGGTGGCCGCCTCGGCTCTGCTCGTCGCCCTCGCACTCACCGTGGCCCCGGCCGCGCACTCCGGCTCCCTGTTGGGGGGAACCGTCGGCGCCGTGCTCGACGTCACGACCGGTCTCATCGCAGCGCTTCCCATCAAGGTCCCCGGCCTGGCGATTCCGGCGAAAACCAGGGCCACGATCGACGGCGCCGTCGGCGGCGTCGTGCAGTGCGGGCGCGTACGCGTCGTCGTGCCGCCCGGCGCGTTCTACGGCAAGGCCGACGTCAGCGTGTACGTGCCCGACGGCACCACGCTCGCTTGCGATCTCTCGATCTCGCCCGCGAGCGCGAACGGGTTCGCCGTGCCGGTGCGTCTCGAGATGGACGCTTCGGGCGCCAACGTGGAGGGCGGCCTCGTCGCCGGCTACTTCGATCCCGTGCTGGGCAAGTGGACTCGCGTGACGGCGAGCTACGAAGACACGCGGACGCGCACCGTGCGTGCGTCGCTCTGGCACTTCTCGAAGTACGGCGCCATTCCGGGCCGGGCGGGCTGGTAGGCACGAGCACGCCGAAACGAATCGAGCCGGCGGTCGCGAAGACCGCCGGCTCGACGTCTCTCGGGGCGTGCGACGGTCAGCGGCGCACGCTCGTGATGCGGCCGTCGGCCTTGACGTTCATCGTGCCGCCGTCCTTGCAGCGGTCGCGCACGAACGCCTCCATCGCGCCGCGGATCACCAGGCCGGTGTCCACCTTGTTCCGCCCGCTGGCGAGCGCGTCGTAGCTGTCGCCGCCCGAGGCCATGAAGTTGTTCGCCGCCACCTTGTAGGTCTTCGCTTCGTCAAACGGCGAGCCGTCGGCGTTCGTGATGCTCACGCTGCGCTGCATCGCCGGCGCGTCCATGTTCACGACGTAGCGGATGCCGCTCACCTGCGTGATGCGTTCGCCGCGCAGCGCCTGCTCGAGCGCGAGCCGCACTTCGGCGCCCGTCAGCTCCACCGTGACGATCGTGTTGTCGAACGGCATCACGTCGTAGACCATCGCGCGCGTCACGGTGCCAGCGGCCATGTTCGCGCGCATCCCGCCGGGATTCTGGAGCGCGATGTCGGCGCCGCTCGAGAATCGCATCGCGTCGCAGATGAAGTTGCCGATCGACGCCTCGGGACGGTTGCGGTCGAGCGGCGACGCCGAGCGGCCGAGCACTTCCGCCGCGACCGGGCCGACCTCGGCGTTCCAGCGCTCGACGTGCCCGACCCACGCGCTGTCGATCGGGAACTCGTCGGCGTAGATCTGCATGTTGCGGTGGCTGGTCTCGGCGGTGACGACGGCGCGCTTCACCGGGTCCACCGTGTAGTCCGCGATCGCGAGCCACTGGCCGTTCGCGCCCGCGATCATCACCGGCGCGTTCTCGATCACGTCGTCCACGACGTTGTGGCTGTGGCCGCCGAACCAGCCGTCCACGCCCTTGATGCCGCGCGCGAGACGCGCGATGTCGCCGCGCGCCTTGCGCGTCGAGTCGGTCTCGGCGGGAATGTGCCCGACCGCGACGACGACCGACGCACCGCCCTTGCGGAGCTTCGCGGGCAGCGGCGCGGACGTGACCGAATCGTCGGCGAAGCGCAGGTGCGCGACGTACGCCGGCATCGTGACGCGCGGCGTGCCGGGGTAGGCGAGGCCGAAGATGCCGACCTTCACGCCGCGGCGC
>JADJLL010000015.1 GCA_016710095.1 Candidatus Eiseniibacteriota bacterium
GCGGCCATGAGGCGCGCGAGCAGCGCGGGCGGCAGCGTGAGCGCGGCACGCGTGGCCTCGGCGTCCTCCCGGGTGGACAGCGAAGCGGCGAGCGCGGGCAGCTTCTGCAGCGCGTCGCGCATCGCACCGAGGTCGCGCGGAGTCGCCTTGCCGCAAGCGGCGCGCGCGGCGAGGCGTTCCAGGTCCGGCAGGCCGCGCAGCGCGTGCGGAAGTCGCGCGCGCCGCCTGACTCGAGCCACGAGGCGATCGCGTCCTGCCGTTCGTGGATGCGCCTCGAGCGAGGCGAGCGGCGTTCGACCCGGTGGCAGCCGCCGGGCCCCGAGCGTGGTCACGGTGAGGTCGAGGTGATGCCACAGCGTGTGGCGCGGCTCTCCCCCGGGCTGCGCCGTGAAGAGCTCCAGGTGGCGCGCCGTCGCGCCGTCGTAGCGCAGCAGCGCGTCTTCCGCCCAGCGTTCGACGCGCGTCATCTGCAGCGCGGCGCCGCCCTGCGTGCGGTCGAGGTAATCGAGCGTGGCGCTCGCGGCGTGCAGCGCGAGCGGCAGGTCGGCGTGCGCGCCGGCCTGCGCCTCCCACCGCTTCGCGGCAGCGGTGTCGAGGGGAAGCGCGGCACGGGCACGATGCTTGCGCGCCCCGGGCATGCCGCCGAGAAGCGATTCGACGCGCGCCTGCGACGCTTCGTCGAGCGTCGCGGGCACGAGCCACTCGGCGACCGTGAGCCGCGCGAGCAACGGACCGGCCTCGCTCCACGCGCTCTCGGCGAGCCGCACCTCGCCCGTCGAAGCGTCGGCGAAGCACAGTCCGACGCGCGCGGGCTGCGGCCAGAGCGCGCCGAGCCAGTTGTGGGCGCCGGATTCGAGGAACGTGTCGCTCGTCACGGAGCCGGGCGTGAGCACTTCGGTCACGCCGCGCTGCACGAGCCCCTTCGCCTGCGCGGGGTCCTCGAGCTGGTCGCACACCGCGACCTTGTGCCCGAGGCGCAGCAGCCGCGCGACGTAGCCGTCGCGCTGGTGCCACGGGAAGCCGCACATCGGGATGGGCTCGGGATCCTGCTTGTTGCGCGAGGTCAGCGTGATGCCGAGCAGCTGCGCGGCGCGCACGGCGTCCTCGAAGAACAGTTCGTAGAAGTCGCCCATCCGGAAGAACAGGAACGAGTCCGGATAGTCCTGCTTGGTGGTGAGGTACTGCCGCATGAGCGGCGTCTTCGCGGCCGCGCTCGTCGCGGCGGCGGCCGTGTCCGGCGTCGCTTTCATGGCTTCTCCACCTGCCAGCCCACGCCCAGCGCGCGCTGCACGCGCTCGCCGGCCTTGCGGGCTTCTTCACGGTTCGGGTAGCGGCCGAGGCGCACCACGTGCAGCGTGGCGCGGCCGTCGGGCGTCGGACGGCGCAACACGGAGGCGTCGGCGAAGCCGGCGCGGCGCGCGGACTCCGCGAGCGTACGCGCGCGGGCTTCGTCGCCGAACGCGCCGATCTGGATGGCGACTTCTCCACTGGGCTCGGTGCCCGCGGCGGGCGACGGCGGAGGCGCCGTGGCGCGCGGCCCCTGATCGTGCCGAAGCTTCGCGCGCAGCCGTACGCGCACGCGCGGCTTCGTCCGGGTGATGCAGCCGTTCGGCGAGCTGCGCGAAGCGGTCGAGCGCGGGTGCGGTCGCCTCCCCGGCGTCGCTCGCGAGCAGCACGCGCAGCACGTCGTAGGCGCGATCGGGGCGCTGCTCGGAGTCCCAGGCCTGCGCGATGCCCAGCTGCGCGAGCGCGCGCGCGACGGGGCGCGCTCGGCGAACGGCGCGCGCGGCTTGCGTCCCCGAAGCGCGAGCGCGGTGAGCCTGGACCAGTACCGCGCCTCGCCGCGCTCCTCGCCCGTCAACCGTCCGCTCGCACGCAGGAACGCATCGGCGGCCTGGCGGTACTCGCCGCGCGCGTAGTGCAGCTGCGCGAGCGCGAAGGCCGCGGCGCCGGGGCTCACGCCCGCGACCGGCCGCAGTTCCATGGCACGAAGGCGGACGCCGAGACTCTCGGCGGGCACGCTCGGGGAAAGAGCGCGCCAGGCCTGTTCGAGCGCGGCGTGCGCGGGCGTCACGAGGACGCACGCGAGCAGCAGGGCGAGGACGGGTTTGCGCATGGGGCGCGCAGTCTAGACGGCGGGGCCGCACACTCCAAGCGGCGACGGCGGCAGGTCCCCCGGCCTCGGCGGCCCGGCCGCCGCCCGCGCCAACGAAAACCGGGCGGCCCTTTCGGACCGCCCGGTTTCGTGTGACGTGGAGCGAGGATGCCGACTACTCGTCGACGACTTCGTCGTCCTTGCTCTGCGCGCGGCAGGCTCTTCCCGCGGGCGGGTTGGCCGCGATGCGCGCACGCACCTGGTTCCGCTTCGAGGTCCACTCGGCCAGCGCGATGTCGTCCTGCTCCGTCATCCACGCCTTGACGCTCAGGATGAGGCGGTGATTCGGGACGTCCACACGCGTGACCTTCATGGTGAGCGACTCGCCGACTTCGAAGGCGTCGTTCGGACGCTTGAGGTCGTCGATGCCCAGCTGCGACAGCGGAATGAAGCCCTCGATGCCTTCGCCGAGGTCCACGATCGCACCGCGGTCGAACAGGCGGTTGACCGTGCCCGTGAGTTCCATGCCCGACGGGAACTTCTCCGCCAGCGACGGCCACGGATCCTCACTCACCTGCTTGAGGCCGAGGCTGATGCGGCGGTGTTCCTTGTCGATCGACAGCACGACGACTTCGACCGCGTCACCCTTCTTGAGCACTTCGCTCGGGTGCGCGACGCGCTTCGTCCACGACATGTCGGAGACGTGCACGAGGCCGTCGATGCCCTCTTCGAGCTCCACGAACGCGCCGAAGTTGGTCAGGTTGCGGACCTTGCCCTTGACGCGCATGCCCGGCGGGTACTTCTGGTCGAGCGTGAGCCACGGATCCGGCTCCACCTGCTTGAGGCCGAGCGAAATCTTCTCGTTGGCCTTGTCGACCTTGAGCACCACGGCTTCGATGTAGTCACCGATGTTGACGAGCTTCGAAGGATGCCGCACGTGGCGCGTCCAGGACATCTCGGACACGTGGATGAGGCCCTCGATGCCCTTCTCCAGCTCCACGAAGGCGCCGTAGTCGGTGATCGAGACGACCTTGCCCTTGATGCGGTCGCCGACCTTGTACTTCTCCTCGACGCCTTCCCACGGGTAGGCATCGAGCTGCTTCAGGCCGAGCGAGATGCGCTCCTTCTCCGGATCGAAGTTCAGGACCTTCACGCGCACCTTGTCGCCGATCTTGACGAGCTCGGACGGGTGCTGCACGCGGCCCCACGACATGTCGGTGATGTGCAGCAGACCGTCGATACCGCCGAGGTCCACGAACGCACCGAAGTCGGTGATGTTCTTGACCACGCCCTCGCGGATCTGATCCTTCGCCAGGTCCTTGAGGATGGTGGCCTTCATCCGATCGCGCTCTTCCTCGAGCACCGAACGGCGCGACACCACGATGTTCCGGCGGCGCTTGTTGAGCTTGATGATCTTGACGGCGACCGTCTGTCCCAGGAGGGCGTCCACATTCTGGACCTGGCGCAGCGCGATCTGGGAGCCGGGCAGGAACGCCTCGACGCCGTAGAGATCGACGACCACACCGCCCTTGATCTTGCGGATCAGCTTGCCCTCGACGACCTGACCATTGTCGTGGGCTTCCTTGACGCGATCCCACACACGCGCACGAAGTCGGCGCGCTGCTTCGACAGGACGACGAGGCCGTCCTGGTTCTCCATTTTCTCGAGGAAGACCTCGAGGACGTCACCAACCTTGATGCTGGTCGGGTCGGAGAACTCGCTGAGCGAGATGATGCCTTCGCTCTTGAAGCCGACGTCCACCAGCACGTCCTTGTCGTCGATGGAGAGAACCGTGCCGCGCACGATCTCGCCTTCGCCGATGGACTGCATGGACTCTTCGTACTGCCCGAACATGGCTTTGCGCTGTTCGAGCGTGAGCTCCTCTTCACCGTCGTAGTTCAGCGGAACGAGCGGAAGAGGGGGTGCCCGTCGGACCGGCGCGACGGGGTTGAGGTCTTGATCCTTGGTTTCCAGCATGGGGACAGAAGCCTCCTGCGATATGGAATATGGGAACGGTCGGCCTCGTTCCCCGGCGGGCATCGATGATTCAGACGCGGCCTTCGAGGTCCGCGATCTCGCGCATCGCACCGTCGCCGACGCCTTTGGGACAGCTCGCCGGGCTCGAGATCCGCCTTCTCGACCAGCCAATTCCTGCCACTCCGTGCGCGTCCGAACCACGCCCGGAGACGCACCGGCGGAGGACCCACTTACCGGGCCGGTCGCTCCCGAGAGGTAGCCGGCACGATCGACGCGTTCGATGTTGACCGAGCATGCCGACTCCGGGTCGCGCCGGGAGGATTTCCCGTCACGCGATCGGCCGCCCTCCGGGAACATGACCAGCGCATGAGCCTTTGTTCAGCACTTCCATGGCGCGCGTCAATCCCGCCAAGTCCGCCTTGCCACGCCGAATCGGAATGCCGTTAACGTCCGTGATGAGCAACCCGAGCGGCTGGTGGAAAAGCTCTTCCTTCGCGAGGTAGAACAGTTCCCGTTGGGCCGCGAACCCGATGACCGGTGGATCCGTGTAAGCCACGTGGTTCGAAGCGACGATGAGCCCCCCGGACTTCGGGATGTTCTCGCGACCGCGAACCTCGTACCCCGTGGCGAGAGCCACCAAGGGGCTGAAGAAAAGCCGGGAGGCACTATAGAGCAGACTCAAGCAATCTCCTAGCCCGGTCTCGGCCCCTCGGGCCGCCGGATGCAGGCATTTCCGGGACCCGCTCCCGGGCCCCCGTTTCGGCGCGCGGCAGTCTAACCCGCTGCGCCGCTTGCGGGACAGCGCGGATGGCGCGGACGACCTCGGGACGGCGGCGATCTGCTCTTCCAGGTCCATCCCGAGGAATCCACGGTGACGGAATCCGGGCGGCCCTGAGCGGGCTGTCCGGCCGCTCTTGTCGCGATCGTCGCGCCGCTCGAGGTCTTCGCGGACGTCGTCGAGGCTCACCGCAATGCCGCGCGACTGCAGTTCACGGCAGCGGCGCTTCGCGCGCGTGTCGAGGTCCGCGTCGAGGTAGATCTTCACGTCGGCGTCCGGGAACACCACCGTGCCGAGGTCGCGCCCCTCACCCACGAGCGGCCCGCGCTCCGCCATCGCGCGCTGCCACTCGACCATGAGCCGGCGCACCGCGGGCACCGCCGCGACGCGCGACGCCATCTCGCTCACTTCGGGCGTGCGGATCTCGCCGCTCACGTCGCGGCCGTCGAGGAACACGTGCGCCTGCGAAGGCGAGCCCGAGAAGTCGATCACCGAACGCTTCGCGACTTCGGTCACGGCTTCGGCGTCGTCCGGTCGCACGCCGTCCTGCGCGACCTTCAGCGCGAGCGCGCGGTAGAACGCACCGGTGTCGAGGTAGCGCAGCCCCAGCCGCTCCGCGATCGCGCGCGCCGTGGTGCTCTTGCCCGCGGCCGAAGGGCCGTCGAGGACGACGACGAACACGCTCACGCGCCGCCCTCCACCGACGCGCCGAGTTCCGCCAGCGTCGCGAAATACGACGGGTACGACGTCGCGACGCTGCTCACGTCGTCGAACGTCATCGCGTCGTCCGTGCGCGCGCCGAGCGCGGCGAACGCCATCACGATCCGATGATCGAGGTGCGCCTCGATGCGTGCGCCGCGCGGCCGTCCGCCCGTGACGACGAGCCCGTCCGGGCGCTCCTCGGTCTCGATGCCGCACGCAGCGAGATTGCGCGCGAGCGCGACCACGCGGTCACTCTCCTTCACGCGCAGCTCCGCGGCACCGCTCACCGACGAGCGGCCTTCGGCCGCCGACGCGGCGATCACCCAGGCGGGCACTTCGTCGATCAGGCGCGGCGCCCACTCGGCGGGCACGTCGAACGCGCGCAGCCGCTCGGGTCCGGTCACGGTGACGTCGCCGACGGGCTCTCCTGCCTCCTCGCGCGCGTTCGTGACTGCCACGTCCGCGCCCATGGCGGCGAGCACGTCGAGCAGTCCCGTGCGTGTCGGATTCAAGTTCATGCGTTCGGCGGTCACGCGCGCGCCCGGTTCCGCCGCGGCGGCGGCGAGGAAGAACGCGGCCGCCGAGGCGTCACCGGGCACGCGCACGTCGCACGCGCGCAGCGACGCCGCGCCGGCGAGACGCACGGCGCGAGCGCCGCCCGCTCCCGCGGTCACCTCGAGCGGCACGCCGTACGCGGGAAGCATGCGTTCGGTGTGATCGCGCGCAGGCCCCGGCAGGCGGACTTCCGTGGCGCCTTCGGCCGCGAGCCCCGCGAGCAGCACGCACGTCGCCACCTGCGCGCTCGCCACCGGCACGTCGTACGTGATGCCGCGCAGCGCGCCACCCGTGATCGTGAGCGGCGGCCGTCCACCTTCGGCCGTGACGAGATTCGCGCCCATGCGCGCGAGCGGCGTGACGATGCGCGCCATCGGCCGGCGCGTGAGCGAGGCGTCACCGGTGAGCGTCACCGGCGCACCCGAGCGCGCCACAATGCCCGCGAGCATGCGCATCGTCGTCCCGGAGTTCCCGCAGTCGAGCGGTCCCCCGGGCGCGTGCAGCGCGCCCGCGGCGCCGGTCAGGTGCCAGGCATCGCCTTCGCGACGCACCGTCGCGCCCAGCGACTCGGCGCAGCGCAACGAACCCAGGCAGTCCTCGCCCGGGTTCGCGTACTCGATGCGCGAGGCACCCTCGGCGAGCAGCCCGAAGAGCACGGCGCGATGCGTGATGGATTTGTCGCCGGGCGGCGCGAATCGGCCGCCGAGGGGGCGGCCACGCCGGACGGCGGGGGTGGGTGAGGTCATTTCGCCGGCGGCGCTCCGGTGGTCGTCGGCGGGCCGTGGCGCGCCAGCGGTCTTTCGCGCGGCGGCCGGGTGGCCTTCCGAACGGCGGCCTTCTTGGTGGTGGTCGTCTTGCGGCGCGCGGGCATGAGCGCGGCGTGCAGCGCCTGCAGGTTGCGCCACGCCACGAACTCCTCGATGCGCTCACGGCGCTCGGGATCGATGTCGGCGAACATGCACGCGAGCTGGTAGCGCGCCTCGGGCTTGCGCCCCGGCGTCGCGTCGCAGCGCACGACGATGCCTTCGGTCTTGATCAGCTCCTGGCCGCGCTTCTGGCCGGGCATCTTCGGGAGCACGATCGTCAGCATCACCTTCGAGAGCGGCGGAAGGAAGTGCGAGCTCGTGCAGTAGATGCCGCTCGCGGAGATGTTCTGGCTCTCGGTGACGATCTGCGCCGGGCCCCCTTCGTGGGCGCCCTCGACGCGCATGCTGAGTTTCGCGTCGACTCGCGTGCTCCGGCGACGCTCTCGGCGCCGCGTGCTCTTCTTCACCGCCATCCTTGCCTCCCGTGTGTGCGGCGGCCACGCCGCGGTTCCGGCAGCCTCAGCGCGAGTTCGCACTCCCGCGCCGGCACATCCACACGCGCGATGACGACGTTCACCGGATCCCCCAGCGTGAATCGTCGGCGCGTCCTGCGTCCCACCAATCGAACCCCCGTCGGATCGAGATCGAAGCGGTCGTCCGAGTCCATGGCGAGACGGACGAAACCGTCCACCGGAACATCGTCGAGCTCCACGAAGAATCCACGAGGAATGAGCCCGGAGATACTACCCGATACGCGTTCACCGAGTCTCGTTTCCAGATGCCGCAGTCCCTTGACCCGCACACCCTCGCGTTCCGGCGTCGGTCGCGTCCTGTTCGCGGCCGCTGCATTGCGCGGCGAGTTCGGCGTTCGCCACCGGATCCCAGGCGCCGTCGCGCGCTCCGAGGATCCACTCGCGCACGCGACGATGCACGTGCAGGTCGGGATAGCGCCGGATGGGCGACGTGAAGTGCAGGTACTCGCGCGTCGCGAGCCCGAAGTGGCCGAGGTCGCGCTCGCAGTAACGCGCGCGCGTCAGCGAACGCAGCGCCAGCCGGTGCACGAGGCGTTTGCGCGCCGGATCGAGCGGGATCGCGAGCAACGCCTGCAGCGCGCGATGCGGCTCCCCCGCGTTGCCGAGCCGCGGCAGCCCGAGCACGCGCAACATTTCGTCGAGTTCGGCGAGCTTGTGCGTCGCCGGAGGTTCGTGAACCCGCCAGAGCATGCCCGAGCCGCGCACGGCTCCGGCCTCTCCCACGCACCGGTTCGCGAGCAACATGAACTCCTCGACCAGCTCGTGGCTCTCGAGGTGCGGCCGGCGCTCGATGGCGATCGTGTTGCCGGAAGCATCCACGCGCGCCTTCACCTCGGGCGATTCGATCGCCAGCGCGCCGACGGCGAAGCGGCGCTCGCGCATGCGGCGGGCGAGCGTCATGAGGTGTTCGACCGCCTGCTGTTGCGCGTGGGGCAGCGCCTCGCCGCCCTTGAGCGCATCCTCGACCCGCTCGTAGCTCAGCTTCGCGCGGCTGCGGATGACCGTCGCCGCGAAGCGGTACTCGTGCAGCACGGCGTCGTCGTCGAGCAGCACGAGGGCCGAGAGCGCGAGCCGGTCCACGCCGTCGCGGAGCGAGCAGAGATCGGCGGACAGGCGTTCGGGCAGCATCGGCACGACACCGCCCGGCAGGTAGCAACTGGTGCCGCGCTCGCGCGCTTCGGCGTCGAGCGCCGTGCCCGGGCGCACGTAGTGCGAGACGTCGGCGATGTGGATGCCGACCTCCCAGCGATGGGCGCCGACGCGGCGGATCGAAAGCGCGTCGTCGTGGTCGCGGGCGTCCTCGGGATCGATCGTGAACACGAGCTGCTCGCGCAGGTCGAGACGACCCTCGAGATCCTCCGCGGCGGGCTCGGAGAAGGCTTCCGCCTCCTCGAGCACGCTCTGCGGGAAATGCTGCCGGAGCCGGAACTGCGAGGCGACGATGGAGTCGTCCCACTCCGGACGATCGTCGGCTCCGAGAACTTCCACCAGCATCGCGGGCCCGTCGTCCGGGACCTCGGCGATGCAGTAATCCCCGTCTTCCGGAGCGAGCTCCCCTTTCCACCGAAGCTCACGAACCCCGCCCGCCCAACGGCGTGCGGGGTCGAAGCTCCAACGGCCGCGCGCAAAGTGCGCGCGGCCGAGGAGACGGCGGACCGGTTCGGCGTCCCGAAAAGGGCGACTAGCGGATGCGCTTCTTATGACGATTCTTCCGGAGGCGCTTCTTTCGCTTGTGAGTCGCGATCTTCTTCCGCTTCCGCTTCTTTCCAGAACCCATTCCAGCTCCTTGTGACGGCCGTCAGCTGGCGACCGACTGTTCCTGTGTGACCGGTTCCAGCACGAGAGCCTTCAGCTCACGGCTGGGTTTGAAAACCGGGACGAGCTTCGCGGGCACGAGCACTTCCGTACCACTGCGCGGATTGCGCGCACGACGTGCACGGCGCTCACGCACCTTGAACGTACCGAAGCCGCGAATCTCGAGATGCTTTCCTTCACTCAACGCGCGGCACACCGCATCGAGAAGTCCGTCCACGATGATGGCCGTGTGATTCCTGGAGACGCCCGTAGCGACGGCAATCTCTTCGACGAGGTCCGCCTTGGTCATGTGCGCCCCTCCTGATGAATCGCTCACCTCAGTTCGACGACGGTCGGCACGCGCACCCTCCCGGGCCGCAAGGTCCGGGCGAAGAACGCGATCCACTTTCACATGCCGACGCGGCCGCGACGGCGAACACGCTGAACTGCCGTTCCGTCCGGGCCTCTCCACAGCGAGGGCACGGTGGAGCCGGGGAGTTCCAGCGATCCAGCAGTGATTCGAACGTTTGCCGACATGCCGTACAGCGATAGTCGTAAAGAGGCACGCCGACCTCCGCGTTGGTTACCGGGGAAAATAAGCCGTAAGTGCCGTCCGCGTAAAGTCGCCCGATTCAGGACGGGTCGATTTCCGCGTGGTCCACCACCCCGACGATGACCGTCCGGACGGGTCCGCGGGCCTTTCGGAGCACCTGGGCGGCCGCATTTCCCTCGTCCGCGACGAGCACCCGGTCGCCGATTCCGGCGTCCACGGAGTCCACGGCGATGACGGGAGCCGGCTGCGGCCTGCCCGGGGTGGGCTCCGCCTGGACGAGCAGGAGCTTCTGGGCAGCCAGGTGCGGATGCTTGACGGTCGCCACGACCTCCCCCACGACGCGCGCCAGGAACATCAGCGCATCGCCCCGGGAGCCTCGCGGACGTCGTCCACGAGCCCCACGATCGCGGCGTCGGCCGGGTTCTCGGGGTTGGCGAGGATGGTCGAGGCTTCGCGGCCACGGACGTAGAAGACCAGCTGTCCGGGCGCGGCCGAGACCGAATCGAGCGCGACGAGCGGCCGGGCGGCGGACGGCTTGCCGGCCGAGTCGCACGGCTGCACGAGGAGCAGGCGCTGGCCCTTCCAGGCCGGGACCTTCTCGGTGCAGACCACCGTGCCGATGACGCGCGCGAAGTGCATCAGGCCAGCCGGGCGCGCAACCGCGGATCGAGCCGCGGGATCACGACCGAGCGCGCGAGCAGACCGCGCTTCTGGGCGTCGACCTTGCCGGCCGCGACGCCGGCCTGCACGCCGCTGAGCGTGCCGGACATCATGACGATGCCCTTGCCACCGAGGCCGTTGGCCAGGCGGATGTCGCGCAGCGTGATGTCGGCCGCCTTCGCCGCCAGATCGGCGGCGACGATCGCCGAGGCCGCGGTCAGCGTCTCGATCACGCCGTACGCGTCGTCGGGATTCGGCGGCACGAGACCACGCAGCGCGCGCAGGACGTCGGCGTGCAGCTGCGGGATGAAGAGCTGGTCGAGGAGCGTGTCGGCCGCGACCTCGACGCCGCGCTTGTGCGACGAGCGGACCGTGGCCACGTCCCCACCGATCAGGATCCAATAGCGGCCGGGTGTGAGCGTGCTCGCCTCGAGCACGTCCACTTCGGCCTGCTTGACCATCGCGTCGGCGACGACGATGCCCTGCGCGATGCTCGACGTTTCGATGGCGGCGATGGCGACGTGGCTCATACGATCCGGAAGCGGTCCTTGAGCGTGCAGCGCCGCAGGCGCGTGAAGCTGCGCGCGGTCGTCATGCCTTCGCCCGTGGGACTCGCGATGGTGAAGCTGGTGGGACCCTCGCCGTTCCAGCCGAGACCGGAGGCGTGCGGGCCGTTCTTCACGAAGATGGAGCAGTCCATGGCGCGCGCCATCTTCGAGAGCATGTCGATGTTGCGGGAGTGCATGGACGCCGTGTGCCGGTAGCCGTGCTCGACTTCGACCGCGAAGTCGATGCCTTCGTCCGCGTTGCGCACGCGCACGAGCGGCAGGATCGGCATCATGAGCTCGGTCCACAGGAACGGGTGATCGCCGTCCACCTCGCACACCGCGAGGCGCTTCGACGCGTCGCACGGAATCCCGGCGTCGCGCAGGATCACGTCCACGTTCTTGCCGACGTACTTCTTGTTCACGCCGCCGTGCTTGCGCGGCCCCTTCTCGTACTCGAGCACCATCTTGCGCAGCTGTTCGGTCTGGTGCGGCTGGAGGATCACGGCGCCGGAGCGCGACATGTTCTCCTTGAGCCGGTCCGCGACGATCGAGACGCAGATGATTTCCTTCTCGTCGACGCAGATGATGTTGTTGTCGAGTGAAGCGCCCATGACGAGGTCGCGCGCGGCCTGTTCGAGGTCGGCGGTCTCGTCCACGACGGACGGCGGATTGCCCGGTCCGGCGCAGATGGACTTCTTGCCGGAGGCCATCGCCTCCTTCACCACGGCCGGTCCGCCCGTAACGACGTTGAGTCGCGTGCCGCGGTGCTGGAGCAGCGCCTTCGCCACGTCGATCGTCGGCTCGGCCACCGAGTGCAGCAGCGGCAGCGGCGCGCCGGCGCGGCGCGCGGCGCGGTTCATCTGGTCGATCGTGAACGTCGAGATGCGGCGCGCGCTCGGGTGCGGACAGAACACCGCGACGTTGCCGCCGGCGATCATCGAGATGCCGTTGTTGATGATCGTGTCCGACGGGTTCGTCACCGGCGTGATGACGCCGATGACGCCGTAGGGCGCGCGTTCGACCAGCGTGAGGCCGTGATCGCCCGTCCACACCGTGGCTTCGATGTCTTCGGTGCCCGGCGTCTTCTCGATCACGAGCCGGTTCTTGACGATCTTGTCCTCGACGCGGCCGAGCCCGGTCTCTTCCACCGCCAGCGTGGCCAGGGTGTCGAGATGGGCGAGCATCGCGGCGCGGATCGACGCGATGATGCGCGCGCGGGTTTCGAGCGGCACCTCACGGAACGCCTCGAACGAACGGCGCGCGGCGGCGACCGCTTCGTCGAGCGTGGCGTGCACGCCGAGAGGCTGCGCGCCGTCGCCGCCGACCCGCTCGATCTGGTCGAGCACGTCGGCGACGATGGACTGGATGCGATGCGGATCGAGGGACACGACTTCAGCCCTTCACGCCGAGGCTCTTGAGGTAGACGTCTTTCCCGTCCACCTCCACCACGTCGACGATTCCGCAGATGACGTGATCCACCGGACGGTCCTTGGTCACCTCGGTGAGTCGGGCCGAGGATCCCGCGGCGACGAGCACGATCTCGCCCGTTCCGGCGCCCACTGCATCCACCGCGACGACGAAGTTGCCGGCCGGCTTGAACTGGCCGTCGACTTCGCGCGCGAGCAGCAGCTTGAGGCCCGAGAGGGCGGCGTCCTTGCGTGTGGACACGACCGTTCCGAGCACCTGTGCGAGCAGCATGTCTTACTTCTTGCCGGCGGGCGTCGCGACGCGGATCGGCAGGACGTCCTCGAGCTGGCCGTGCGGACGCGGAATGACGTGCACGGAGACCACTTCACCGACCTTCGCGGCAGCCGCGGCACCGGCTTCCGTGGCCGCGCGGACGGCGGCGACGTCGCCACGCACCACGGTCGTCACGTAGCCGCCACCGATCTTCTCGTAGTGCACGAGCGTCACGCGGGCCGCCTTCACCATCGCGTCGGACGCTTCGACCATCGCGACGAAACCGCGCGTCTCGATCAGTCCAAGGGCTTCTTCCTGCATCGCTTCCTCCCGCTGCTGCGGTTCAGTGCTTCGTGTCCGGGCCGGCGAAGACGTCAGCCCCGTTCGAACAGGAACTCCAGTGCCGGGTCCGGCGCGGGGATCACGTGTCCCTTGAGCACCTCGCCCACGGCGCGGGCCGCGGCTTCACCCGCCGCCACCGCCGCTTCCACATCCGCCAGCGCGCCGCGCACCACGATGGTGATGCGAGCGTCGCGCGTCACGTCGTATCGCGAGACCGTGACCTGCGCCGCCTTGGCCATGGCGTCCGCGGCTTCCACCGCGGCGACCCAGCCCCGTGTTTCCAACAACCCGACGGAAACTCTCGGGCGACGCTCGTCCATTCCGGCCATCCCCTGCTTCGAGAAACGCGCCGCGGCCATCCGCCGCGCGGGACGGGCACGCTAACAGCGGTTGCGGCAAGGGTCAACGGCCGGAACCCGGACGGATCAAAGCCGAAACGCCGCCTCCCTTCGCGGGGAGACGGCGTTCGGTGAGTCATGGGCCCTGATCTGCGGTCGCGTGAGTCGAGCACGGAGGCCAAGTGCGCCGCCAGGCTCAGGGCCCGTCAAAAAGGTTCCCCGCAACCACCGTGTGCCGTCCTACAGACTCCTTCGCTCGCGATAGGGGGATCAGCCCGTAGACAGCCAAGCACGAGAAGCGCAGGGAACACATCGAGTATTCGGTTTGTTTGTTTCGCGGATCCGCTCCCGACGTTCCGGCTGATCCCGGAGCTCGTCTTCGACCGCCGCGTTCCGTCTTCACCGAATACCTATCGCAAGGTCGGTGCCGAAAGCCGGAATGCGTCACGCGCACCCGCATGTGCTTGCGAGTTGGTGACGGCATGCGCCGAAAGGCGCAGTTGACGCGGGTTCGGCGTGCGAAGCGCCGTGCACGCCGCACGGGCGCACGTTGCTTTCGGGCCGACGGCGCGCTCGCGGATCACGCGCGCTGGGGCAAATGCCTCGACGAACGGGCCGGTTCGCCCGGAACATGCGCGCCCCGGGAGCGAGGACGCATCCTCAGGCGTGGTGGCAGGAGACCCAGTGCCCGGGCGCGATCTCGCGCAGCTCGGGCTCGGCGGCGCGGCAGCGCTCGAGCTTGGCCGGATCGGCCTGCGCCACGAAGCAGCGCGGATGGAATCGGCAGCCCTGCGGCGGCTGCGCCGGGCTCGGCACGTCGCCCGTGAGCACGATGCGTTCGGAGCGCCGGGTCGGGTCCGGCACGGGCGCCGCGGACAGCAACGCCTTCGTGTACGGGTGGCGTGCGTCCCCGTAGAGCGCGTCGCGGCTCGCGATCTCGACGATCCGTCCGAGGTACATCACCGCCACGCGCGTGCTGATGTGCTCGACGACCGACAGGTCGTGGGCGACGAACAGGTACGTGAGGCCGAAGCGCTCCTGGAGCTCCTGCAGCAGGTTCACGACCTGCGCCTGGATGGACACGTCGAGCGCCGACACCGGCTCGTCGAGCACGAGGAACTCCGGCTCGACCGCGAGCGCGCGCGCGATCCCGATGCGCTGGCGCTGGCCACCCGAGAACTCGTGCGGGTAGCGCCGCGCGTGGTCGGGTGACAGCCCCACCGTGCGCAGCAGCTCGGCGATCCGGTCCTGCGCGGCCTGCCCGCGCGCGAGATCGTGGATCTCGAGCGCCTCGCCCAGCATGCTGCCGACCGTGAGCCGCGGATTGAGGCTCGAGTACGGGTCCTGGAAGACGATCTGCATCCGGCGCCGCATGCGGCGCAGCGACGCGCGATCGAGCGCCGTCACGTCCTCGCCGCCGAATCGCACGGTGCCCGAGGTGGGCTCGACGAGGCGCAGGATCGCGCGGCCCGTCGTGGTCTTGCCGCAGCCGCTCTCGCCCACGAGCCCGAGCGTCTCGCCCTTGCCGATCGTGAACGACACTCCGTCCACGGCGCGCACCTGGCCCGTGACACGCGAGAACACGCCCTGCCGGATGGGGTAGTGCACGCGCAGGTCGCGGACGTCGAGCAGCGGCTGGTCACTCACGCGCGCGTCCCTCCCGCGCCGTCGAGCGTGCCGGCGGCGAGTTCCGCCGCGCGCCAGCAGCGCGAGTCGTGCCCTTCGGCGATCGTCACGACCTCCGGCGCCTCCGTGCGGCAGCGGTCGATCGCGACCGGACAGCGCGGATGAAAGCGGCACCCCGAGGGAAAGCGCGCCGGGTTCGGCACGTTGCCCGGGATCACGCGCAGGCGTTCGCGGCGCTCGCCCATGCGCGGCAGCGACGCGAGCAGCCCGGCGGTGTAGGGATGACAGGGCCGCGCGAACACCTCGCGCACACCCGCGTGCTCGACGACCTGGCCGGCGTACATCACGGCGACGTGGTCGGCGGTCTCGGCGACCACGCCGAGATCGTGCGTCACGAGCAGCACGGCCATGCCGAGTTCGCGGCGCAGCCGGGCGAGCAGTTCGAGGATCTGCGCCTGGATCGTCACGTCGAGCGCGGTCGTCGGTTCGTCGGCGATCAGCACGTCCGGCCTGCAGGCGAGCGCCATCGCGATCATGACGCGCTGGCGCATGCCGCCCGAAAGCTGGTGCGGATACTCGTTCGCGCGCTGCTCGGGCGACGGAATGCCGACCAGCTTCAGCATCTCGATCGCGCGCGCGTGCGCCGCGTCGCGCGACAGTCCCTCGTGCAGTTCCACGACCTCGGCGATCTGCGCGCCGCACGTGTGCACGGGGTTCAGCGACGTCATCGGCTCCTGGAAGATCATCGAGATCCGCCGCCCGCGGATCTTGCGCATGTCGCCTTCGGCGAGCTTCAGAAGGTCGGCGCCACGGAACAGGATCTCGCCCGAAACGATGCGCCCGGGCGGACTCGCGACGAGCCGCAGGATCGAAAGCGCCGTCACGCTCTTGCCGCTGCCGGACTCGCCGACGACCGCGAGCGTCTCGCCCGCGCGCAGCGCGTACGACACGCCGTCCACGGCGCGCACCACCCCCTCCTCCGTGAAGAAGTGCGTGTGCAGGCCGCGGACTTCGAGGATCGTCTCGCTCACGGGCGCCCTCCCGATTCCTGCCGGGGATCGAGCGCGTCTCGCAGCGCGTCGCCGAAGACGTGGAAGGTCATCACGGTCACGAAGATGGCGGCACCGGGCGCGAAGAGCAACCACGGATGATCGCGCAGCACGCTCACGCTACGCGCCGCGCCGAGCATGTTGCCCCACGACGCGGCGGGTTCCTGCACGCCCATGCCGAGGAACGAAAGGAACACCTCGCCGAGGATGTAACCCGGCACCGCGACCGTCGCCGCGACGATCACGAACGACGCCGTGTTCGGCAGGATGTGCCGAACGAGCACACGCGCGCGGCTCATGCCGAGCGCTTCGGCCGCGAGCACGTATTCCGCGCGGCGGATCGACAGCACCATGCCGCGGATGACGCGGGCGAGCGACGCCCAGCCGACGAACGCGAGCACGACCACGATCGCGACGTACACCTGCCGGCTCGACAGGTGCGCGGGAAACGCGGCGCGCAGCGCGACGATCAGGTAGAGCGCGGGAATGCTCAGGAACACTTCCGCGCTCCGCATGACGAGCGTGTCCACCCAGCCACCCAGGTAGCCGGCGAGCCCGCCGAGCAGCAGCCCGAGCGTGAACGAAATGAGGATGCCGACGAGCCCCACCGTGAGCGAGACCTGCGCGCCGTAGAGCAGGCGCGAGAACACGTCCCGCCCCATCGCGTCGGCGCCGAACAGGTAGACGCGCGCCGGCGCGTCCACGCCGAACAGGTGGCGGTCGGACGGCACGAGGCCGAGCAGCTTCCACGGCGCGCCCTTCACGAACCAGCGCAGCGGCGCGCGCGCCCCGGGCACGGTCTCGTACGCGTTCACGGCGCCGGCGGCGGGGCGCGTGACCTCGACCCATCCCCCGGCGTGCACGGGCATGGACGGATGGAAGAAGCGCAGCCGGTCCATGTCGCCTTCGTCGTACGGCGCGAGAAACGGCGCGAGCGCGGCGAGCGCGTAGAGCACGAGCAGCACGGTTCCCGCCACGCTTCCGGCGCGGTTCGCGCGGAGCGCGCGCCAGGCGCGGCCCGCGGGCGACAGCCCGGCGGTCGTCGCGACGCCGTCAGTCATGGCGCACCCGCGGATCGGCGAACGCGAGCAGCAGGTCGGCGACGAGGTTGCCCGCCACGAGCATCGCGCTCGCCATGAGCACGGCGCCCAGCACGAGGTACTGGTCCTGGCGCTGGATCGCCTCGAGCGTGAGCGAGCCGAGCCCCGGCCATGCGAACACGGCCTCGGCGACGAAGGCGCCGGAGAGCAGGCTGCCGAGCGTGAAGCCGAAGAGCGTGATGAGCGGATTGAGCGCGTTCGGCAGGACGTGCCGCACGAGCACGTCGCGCTCCGAGAGCCCCTTCGCGCGCGCCGTCGTCACCCAGTCCAGTCGCAGCACGTCGAGCACGCTCGAACGCATCTGGCGCATGCGCGCCGCGAGCGGCACGAGTCCGACGACGAGCGCGGGCAGCACGAGATGGCGCAGCGTGTCGAACACGCGCGGCACGAACGCCATGCGGTCGTGATCGAGATCGTGCATGCCGCCGATCGGGAACCAGCCCGTGCGAAAGGCGAACAGCAACAGCAGGAGCCCCGACAGCACTTCGGGCAGGCTGAGCAGCGCGAAGCTCCCGATCGACAACACGCGATCGACCCACGTGCCGCGGCGCGCGGCGGCGAGCAGCCCGAGCGGGAGCGCGAGTCCCCACGTGACGCACGCGCCCGCGATCGCGAGCAGCAGCGTGTTGCCCATGCCGTGCCACAGGACGCGGAACACCGGCTGGTGGTACGAGAACGACTGCCCGAAATCGAGATGCAGGAGAACGTTCTTCACGTACAGCGCGTACTGCACCGCCCACGGCCGGTCGAGTCCGAAGTTGCGGCTCATCTGGTCGAGCTGGGCCGCCGAGACGGACGGGTTCTCCGCGAACGCGTCGAGGAAGTCACCGGGCGCGAGCTGCAGCAGCAGGAACGTGAGCGCGGAGACGCCGAACAGTACGGGAATCGCTTCCAGCATCCGGCGAAGCACGAACGTGCGCACGCGCGGTCCTCAGTGGCCGCCGGACTTCACGAAGATGCGATCCACGTTCCAGAGGATGCGGTGCGGCATGGGGCTCGGCGCGACGTTGCCGAACTTGCTGCGCACGGGGAGCCGGATGATCTGCGTGGGCAGCCAGACGATCCAGCACTGGTCGTTCACGATGCCCATGAGTTCGCGCCACGCGGTCTTTCGCGCGGGCTCGTCCGTCGAGTAGACGATGCGGTCCATGAGCGCGTCCATCCGCGCTTCCTCGGGAGTGGCGGGCTTCTCCTGCCGGATGTGCCAGTAGTGCAGCAGGCCGGACGAGCGCCACGTGTTCTGCCCCATGCCGGGCTCGGCGGGAACCGCGGAACCCTGCCCGAGCAGCACGGCGTCGTAGTCGAGGTCGCTGCGCATGTGCGCCGTGAGCGTGTTGAACTCGAGCGGCGCGGCGTCCACGCGGATGCCCAACTTCGCGAGGTCGTCGCGCACGAGCGTGAGCATCTCCTTGCGCATCGTGTTGTCCGCGTTCGTGTGCATCGTGAACGCGATCGTGCGGCCCTGGCCGTCCTCGAGGAATCCGTCGCCGTTCGTGTCCTTCCAGCCGAGCCCGGCGAGCAGGCTGCTTCGCGCCCTCGGGATCGTGGTCGAGCCCCGTGATCGCCGGGTCGTACCAGCGCTTGTTGCCGGGCGACATCGTGGACCAGCTCTTCACGCCCTCGCCGCGGAACGGTCCGCGGATGAGCGCTTCGCGGTCGATGGCCTTCGACACCGCGCGGCGGAAGTCGGCCTTCGAGAACCACGAGTACTTCGCCGCTCCCACCATGGGTTCGCCGGGCTCGTGGTTCGGCGAGTCCTCGGGCGCGGGATTGAGGTTGAACCAGAGGAACGACGTGTTGAACGAAGGGCCGCTGTCGTACAGCGTGTAGCCGCCCTTCGCCTGCCCCGCCGCGTACGCGGCGTAGTCCTCGGAACGCACGTTGTCGAGACCGTCGAGTTCGCCCGCCTGGAACTTGAGCGCCGCGACGTCCTGGTCCTTCGCGAGCACAAACACGACCTCGTCGAGGTACGGCAGCCGCTGGCCCTTCGCGTCCACGCCGAACCACCACGGATTGCGGCCGAGCACGACCTTTTCGTCCGCGCGGTATTCGCGCAGCACCCAGGGACCGCTCGTCACGAGGCTTTCGGGCCGCGTGTCGACACCGTAGGCGGAGGCGAACCCGCCCGCGCGCCACACGGGCTCGAGCACGTGGCGCGGCAGGATGCGCACGGTGCTCGTCGCCGACAGCAGCATCGCGTACGGGCGCGCCGTGACGACGCGAAAGGTGTACGAGTCCGGCGCGGCGTACGTGAAGCGCTCGCGCTCGCCGGTCCGGGCGTTCGTGACCGAGAGCCCTTCCGACATGGACGTGCCGAGCGAATCGTCCATCGCCACGTCGAAGCTGAACGACACGTCGGTCGCGCTGATCGGATGCCCGTCGCTGAAGCACGCGCCGCGGCGAAGGTGGAACGTGAGCGTGCACGCGTCGGCGGACCAGTCCCACGACTTCGCGAAGAGCGGGACGTCCTGCAGCGACGTGTAGTCGACGTCCGTGAGCGACGTGTACAGCAGGTTGCACACGTCGTTCGTCGGGCGCTCGGACGCCATGATCGGGTTGAAGTGCTTCGGGCTCGCGGTCGCGCCGACGACGAATCGGCCGCCGTACGTGCCGATCTCGCGCATGCGCATCGTGAGCGTGTCGGCGGGCAGCGGGTGCTGGTCCACCCGGCGCGCGACCTTCGCGCCGCCGCAACCGGCCAACGCGAGCGCCGCGAACGCGACGAGAAGCCTGATGGCGAAGCTCGACGGGAGTCTCATGCGCACCTCGTGCGCGCACCGCACCATGCGACGCACGCTCGCGGCATCATAGGAACCGCGTCGCACGCGGCGCAAGAGTCACGCGCCCGTGGCGCCGGCCCGGACGTCCACCACGGGGAGCGTTCCGAGGAACGCGTCCGAGTCCGCCGGCCCCAGCCGCTCGCAGTCCGGCCAGCCGGCGGCGACGGCCTGCTCGAGCCGCTCGAGCGGCGCGCGCGCGCCCAGCCACGGCCCGGCGTGCGCCGTGGCCCCGGCGAGGGCTTCGCGGACCGCCGGGCGGCGCTCCTCGGCGAGCCGCGCCCAGTCGGCGAGCCGCAGGTGCGAATCCCCGAGCAGGAGGCTCCCCTGCTGCAGCAGCGCCGTCCCACGGCGGCGCTGGGCGATGCCCGCGAACTTGCGGCCGTCCAGCGTCAGCTCGTACCGGGCGGTCGAAGCGAAGCAGGGCGGCGCGGCCTCGGCGCCACCGCGCGGGCGTCCCACGCCGCGCGCCGAGCCCGCGGACAGCTCGACGGGCACGCCCAGCGCGCGCAGCGCCACGGCCAGCATGCCGCACGTGCGCGCGTAGGCCGCCGTGGGATCGGGCGCCCAGCCTTCGGGGCCGAGCGGCGCGGTGAGCGAGAACGTCCATTCTTCGTCGTGCCAGATGGCGCGGCCCCCCGTGGGGCGCACGGCCCAGACGATGCCGGCCCCCTCGAGGCGCGGCAGGTCGAGTTCGGCCTCGGGCGACTGGCTGCTGCCGAGCGTGATCCCGGCGGGCGCGAACTGGAAGAGCCTCAGCACGGGCCGCGCGAGCGCGCCGGATTCGCACGCGGCCAGCAGCCGCGCGTCCCGAGCCATGTTCTCGCGCGCGTCGTGCGCGCCGTCCCGCCACAGGATCATGCCGACCTCGAAACGAAACCCCCGGCTGCGTGGGCCGGGGGCGGGTGAATCGCGGCGGAGCCGGGTCGCGCCGCGTTCACCTCACGTGGAGCCAATCGACGAGCAGGAACTGGAAGCGTCCGATGAGCAGCGAGACCCGCGACATCACCGTGTACCCGTAGCCGGCGCCGAACGAGATCATGAGGAACCACACGCCGACTCGCGAGACGCCACCCAGCACGCCCTTGTGCTCGCGACTGTAGAAGAAGAACAGCAGGCTCGTCACGAGACCGATCGTGAACAGGATCGCGTTCAGGCTCGCCCACAGGTTTCCGGGGATCCAGAGCGGAATGAGGCTCGCCTGCACCTGCGCGACGAGATCGCCCTGGGCGAAGCCCGTGGTCTTGAGTCCGGCGTACACGCCCATCACGACGGCGAGCGACCAGCGCGACATCCACGACAGCCGCGTGAACAGCCGCGTGAACAGGAGCACGCCGAGCACGGCCGGGATGATCAGCCAGGCGCGATAGTCCTGCATGCGCGCGTCGAACGGTCCGCCGGGCAGCGAGCCGTCGAACGTGGCACGCAGCGGCACGACGAGGTACTGGTCCACGACGGTCCAGTAGTTCAGCGCGATGTAGTAGCCCGCGGACACGCCGACGAACAGGTGCTCGGCGAACTTGTAGAGCGGGTTGTCCTTGTACAGGAACGAGAACACGCAGAGCGTGAGCAGGGCCGCGATCCAGACGCCGAAGTCGCCGGAGATCGTCATGAGGACGCTCCTTCCTTGCGGCGCGTGCGGTGCACGACGTTGCCGAGCACGATGCAGAGCGCGATGAAGAGGTGGGCCATGGACTGCGCGTCCATGCCGCTCGTCGCGGCGCCGCGCTCCTTGCGGAGCACTTCGTACTCCGCCGCGCCCGCCATGCCGCCGAGCAGGCCGCGCAGCTGGCCGGACTGCAGGTACGGGAAGAACTCCGGCGTGCTCACCGCGGTCGTGCCCGATACCATCGGCAGGTGGAAACGCGAGTTCACCTGCTGCACCCACTCCTTCGTGCCCGGATAGCCGGCCGAGATGTTCACGAGCAGCGGGAAGCTGGAGTAGTCGGTGACGTTGCGCATGATCGGCAGCTGCGTCGTGACGCGGCCGTGCTGGTCACGCGGGAACGCGCTCGCGATCCCCTGCCCCATGAGCACCATGACGGCCTCGTTCCCCGACTTGTAGCCGAGGTTCACGTAGTCCACGCCGTCCTTCAAAGGCACGCCGCGCGCGCGGTACTCGTCGGCGACGTGCTCGATGGTCTGGTCCACGACGGCCGCGCCGCCGTTCCAGAGCACGGTCACGACGATCTTGCAGCGCTTGTCCCACAGCTGGCGCAGCGACGTCTCGGCCATCGGTCCCAGCTCGGGCGTCGAAGCCGGGTCGTAGTCGCACGACATGAGGACGGTGGAGCCGTCGGGGATCGCCGCGATCGCGTCGTGGTACTGGCGCACCGGCGTCGTCGGCACGATCGGGAGCCCGATCGGCCAGAGCAACGGGATGAGCACGAGCAGCCCCACGACGAGGAAGATCCAGCGGCGGTCGATGCGGTCGAGTTCGAGGAAACGCATGTCAGTCGCTCCCTCCCAGGTACGAACGCTCGATGCCGAGGATCACGCGCAGGCCGGTCGCCATGACGCCCATCGCGGCGCCGATCAGGATCGCGCGCTTCGCGGCGTTCTGCGGCCAGTCCATGATCCACTGCTGCAGCGGCTCGAGCCGCAGGTGGCGCACCCAGTCCGGCAGCCCCGGATGGTCGAACACACCCGCCATGATCGCGTCGCCCAGCGGCACGCGGCCGATCATCACGATGAGCGCGGAGACCGCGAGCAGCGCCGCCTCGGCCGTGCGCACGCGGAAGGCGCGGAACGCCGCCGACGCGATGAAGAACGCGAGCAGCGCGAACATGGTCGAGTTCATGGGCACGTAGATGTTGTCGTAGATCCAGATCGAGACCGTGCCCGGGTCCTGGAACTTCGCGCGGTCCACGAACAGCCCGAACACGAGCGTCACGAGCATGCCCACGAGCAGGACGACTTTGTACGGCCAGTCCGGATGGCGGCGCGCGATGCCCTCGAGGTTCACGCGCACGAGGTTCGCGCCGCCGAGCGCGTAGCCGAACGCGACGACGATCACGGCGCAGCGCTGGAAATAGTCGGCCGGCACGCTGATGAACTGGTGCGGGACGAAGAATCCCGCCAGCACGATCGCGCCGATGACGGCCGTCAGGAAGAGTGGGATCTCACGCTTCACGCCGCGCTCCTATTGCGTCTGCATCCACACGGTCAACGTGTGGATGCCGAGGGTTTCGAGCACGCAGCCGACGATCACGACGGCCACGATGGCGAGTTTGAGCATGTCCGCGCCCTTGAGGCCGCCGACGAGCCGCGCCTCTCCCGACAGGTACGCGCTCGCGGCGAACATCTCCTCGCCGATGAGCGTGTAGTCGCAGGCGACGACGAAGAACGGCAGCTGGTGCACGTTCGCGGTCGCGGCGATCTGGATCGCGCCGGTCGCGAAGCCCGTCTCGGAGAGCATCAGCGATTCGCCGTAGAACGAGCCGAAGAACAGGTGGGCCGCCGGGCGCTCGCGCAGCATGATGCCGGTGATGGCGGCGACGTACGCGAACTGCTCGGGCGAGACGAACTGCACGCTGTCCGGGTCGTACGCGTCGGGGCGCCCCGCGTCCACGTGACCGCTGCGCACCATCTCCTGCGCGATCGTGAACGGGATCGGGTACGACACCGGCACGCGCAGCGGCGTGTCGTAGCGCGCGGTCATCTTCGCGACGCTCTCGAGGATCACGAGGCCCGCCACCGTCTGGATCTCGTCGATGTCCTGGATGCCGGGCACGTACAGCACCGGGCGGCCCATTTCGGTGGCGCGTCCGATGGCTTCCTCGATCGCGTCGATGCCGGCGAGGCGGCGCACGAACGGTTTGCGCCCCGTCTGCGCCATGTACATGTAGTAGAGAACGAGCAGGAAGAACGCGAGCAGGAACACGAGCACGCTGACACGCGAGAGATTGAACCAGCTCGAGCGCCCGATCGCCGGTCCCGCCGCGGCGCCCGCGCGGGTCGTGCCGCCGGGGCCGAACGCGGCGACGCGATAGAAGTAGGTCTCGTTGCGGCGCACGGTGACGTCGGTGTGCGCGCGCACGCCGGCGTCCACGCTGTCCACGACTTCCCATGGGCCGCCCGGCGACAGCGCGCGCTCGAGGAAGTACCCGTCCACGAGGCCCCTGCCGGCGCTGTCGTCCGGGGACGTCTCCCAGGTGAGCGACACCGCGCCACCCGCGTCGTTCGGGACGTCCGCGTAGAGCAGGCCGGTCGGCGGCTGCGGCGGGGGAATCGTGGGTGTTGCAGTGGCGGCGGCGCTGGCGCCGCTCGCCGCAGCGGTCTCGGCGGCGCTCGACGGCACGGTCCACACGCCCAGCAACAAGGCGGCGAGAGCGACGAGGACACATCGGCGCGCGGACACGGCGAGCGGCAAGGGGGCCCCTCCTGGGCGGACACTCCCGCGCGATCCGGCGCGAGCAGGTGCCGGGCACGCTAGCAACGCGTTTCCTCCCGAGTCAACGGCGGAACGCGCGCTCACGGCGCGATGCGCTCCACGTTCGCGCGCGGCACGATGCGGCGTTCGCGATCGTCGGCGAACTCGATCTCGAGCACACGCACGAGCGCTTCGGTCTCGAGCGCGGCCAGTTCCGCGGGCAACGCCGCGACGCGACCGATGCGGCCGAACCACGGCTCGCGAATCACGCGCACCATCGCGCCGACCTCGAGCCCGCCCCCGCTCTCCTCTGCGCGCTCGGGCACGTCGTCGCCGATCGGGATCACGACTTCCGGCCGCATGACGCCGGCGCGGATCTGCGTCGCGCCGCTCACGGACGCCTCGCGCCCCACGTGCTGCTTGAGGAGCTTCCATGTGCGCTGCGCCATCGGGATGCGGCCGAAGCCCTCCGTGAGGACGAGCGAGAAACCGAGCTGTTCGGCGCCCGTGATCGCGACGCCGAGGTCGCGGCCGAGAAGGCGCTTCAGGTCGCCGTCGTCGAAGCCGCCGACGATCACCGCGGCGACGCCGATGTCGCGCGCGCGCATGAGCGTGTCGTAGCTGACGTACGCGCCGCCCACGACCACGCGTCCGCGATGCTCGGCGCCGAGGTCCGCGGGCTGCAGCTCGGCGTCCGGCGTGTTCACCGGCACCGCGATCGCGCCGCACGCTTCCCCGCCCACGCCGAAGATGCCCTGCAGGAAGGCGCCGCGCGTCTCGACCACGACGCCCTCGCCCTCGAGCACGCGCGCCACGCGTCCGCTCACGTACGCCGTCACCTCGACCGGGATCGGCGGCTCACGCAGCACGAGCTGGCCCGTGACCGGCGACACGCTCTCGATCACGCCCGAGCAGGGCGCCTTCACTTCCGTGCGCCCGAATCCGAACAACCCCTTCGCGAACGCGATCGGCTCGTCGGCCGCGACCGTGCTGCCGACCGGCTGCAGCAGCGAGTCGACCGCCTTCGCGGGATCGATCGAGAGCTTCGCGGCGAGATTCACGATCTGCACGTTGCCGGGAAGCTCCGTACGCGCGACCACCGTCCCGGGCTCGACCACGTCGCCGACCCGGACGAGCACGTCGCCACGCAGCGGCAGACGGCGCTCGCGTTCGAGACGCGCGGACTCCGTGACGCGCAGGCCGGGTGTGTACGAGTGCCCCACGCTCAGAGCTCCTTCGGGTACAGCGCGAGCGCGCGGTTCCACGCGCGCAGGCGGTCGATGCGCGCCGCGTCGTCGGCGGGAAGCGCGAACGGCTGGCGGCCCCGCGCGTCGAGCACGAGGCCGACGACGCCCGGACGCACGTCGCGTACGAGCGGCTTGCCGCGGCCAGCGCCCACGTCGAATCCGCGCTCCGGCGTCACCGTGAGCGTCCAGCGTTCGCCGCCGTCGCCGGGCACCAGCACGAGGTCGCCATATGCCGCGCGATGCGTGGCCGTGGAGCCCGAAGCCGTCTTCACCTCGACCGTCACGCACGGCTGCCCGGGTTTGCCCGGGCCGATCGGCGCGACGCAGGCACCGAGCACGATGAGGCAGTCGCGCTCGAACACCTCGGTCGCGGCCTGCTCGTGCACGGTCGAGAGCACTCCGAGCTGCGGCGTCATGAAGATGCTGTCCACCGCGAGCTCGGTGACACCCTCGGGCAGGAACGCGTCGAGCATCATGAGCAGCGACTGCGCGCGGCGGGGCGCGTGCGAGAGCACGCCGCCCGATCCGACGACGAGCCCGAGATCCACGAGGTTCACGAGCGATTCGCCCGACGCCGTCTGCGACATCGCGTCGGAGATGTCGCGCGCCTGCTGCTTGCCCTTGAGGCCGACCGCGAGCGCACGGTGCTGCACGAACGACAGCCGCAACGCTTCGCGACAGATGGCCTGCTCGATCACGAGATCCTCGAGCGTCTGCGGAATGCTCGTCGGACGGATCATCTTGTTCTTGATCCGGTTTCGCAGGTCGAGTTCGTTCACGGGGAACGGCACCCAGCGCAGGATGTTCGTGAGTCCGGCCTCGGCCATCACGTTCGAGATCGAGTAGCTCATGCCGAGGTTCGCGGACACGGTGCGGTTGAACATGGTCTCTTCGGTGCCCGGCACACGGAACACCGAGAACACGTCCGTCGTCGCGCCGCCGATGTCCACGCCGAGCACGGCCATGCGGTCGCGCTTCGCGATCTTCTCGATGATGAGCCCGACCGCGCCGGGCGTCGGCATGATGGGCACGGGCGACCACGTCATGAGCTTCTTGTAGCCGGGCGCGTGCGCCATGACGTGTTCCATGAACAGGTCGTGAATCGCGTCGCGTGCCGGTCCGAGGTGCTCGCGCTCGGCCTGCGGGCGCAGGTTGGCGACCGTCTTGAGCGCCGTGCGTTCGCCGAGCGAGCCGCGCACGACTTCGGCCGCGTCGCGGTTGCCCGCGTAGATCACCGGCAGTTCGTAGCCCGCGCCGAGGCGCGCCTTCGGGTCGGCCGCCGCGAGAAGCTCCGCCATCTCGGCGACGCGTTTCACGTCGCCGCCGTCGGTGCCGCCCGAGAGCAGGATCATGTCGGGGCGAAGCTGGCGCAGCAGCTGGATCTTCTCGTGCGGACGGCGGCCGTCGTTGAGCGCCATCACGTCCATCACGATCGCGCCCGCGCCGAGCGCGGCGCGCTGCGCGCTCTCCCCCGTCATCTGCTTCACGAGACCGGTCACCATCATCTGCAGCCCGCCGCCGGCGCTCGAGGTGGACACGTACAGGTCCACGCCCTCGTCGCCGACCTGCGGCGTGCGGATGCGGTCGCCGTCGAGCAGTTTCCGGCCGCAGAGCTCCTCGACCTCGCGCACGGCGTTCAGCACGCCGCGCGTCACGTCCTCGAACGGCGCCTCGACGGTGGTCGGCGCCTCGCCGCGCACGCGGAGGCGATAGCCGTCCGGGCCACGCTCGATGAGGATCGCCTTCGTCGTGGTGGAGCCGCAGTCGGTCGCGAGGATCGAGCGGATGTCGGCGGGAATGCCACTCAAGAGCGCGCCTCCTGCTTCGCGGCGCGCGCGTCCCGTGCCGCCTGCTCGCGCGCCTCCACCGCGGCCTCGATGCGCGTGACGAGCGCGTCGAGCGCCTCGCGGCGCTCCGCGAGCGCGGTGTAGCGGCGGTAGTCCTCGATGCGGAACAGCGCCTGCACGAACGGCTCGAAGAACACCATCGCCTGGCTCGCGACGAGCGACAGCGGCCGTGCGCTCTCGAGCGTCAGGATGGCGGGCGTCTCCATGCGCAGGTCCGCCACGCGCGTCGCGAGGCGGTCGAGCAGCGCGAGATCCTCGCTCGAGAGCGGCTCAGCGGCCATGACGGGCCCCGAGCGCCTCGATCGCCGCGAACAGCGCGTCGGCGCCTTGCACGGGCAGAGGCAGCGCGAGCGCGCGCGCGGAATCGAGCGCGTGCCGCTTCGCGTAGGGCGAGCACAGCGCGGCGCGCGGCAGGCGCTCGATGCGGCGGACGTCGACCCACGCGCGACGCTCCCAGCCGAACCAGCCGCGGCGCGCGACCCCGTGTTCATCCACACGGCAATGCGCGACGGTGAAAGCCGGAGCGAACGCCGCGATCACGAAGGCGCCGATCCCCACGAAGACGAGGAACGGGACGTGCGCGGTCGCGACCACCGCGCAGAGCACGACGGCGACGGCAGCGGAAAGACCTGCGACCCGGGCGTTCTCACGCCACGGGTCACAGGTCCATTCCACCGTGCCGGCTTCACCGCGCGTGGGCGCGGCGTCGTCCGGCAGTTCGTGCGACAGGATGCGGCTCATGCCGAGGCGGCCCCTCGGGGGCGCCGGACGAGCAGCATCAGTGCGCTTCCTCGACGACCTTCTCGTAGTCCGCGCTCGACAGCAGGGCGGCGAACTCGCCGGGTTCGACAGCTGGATCTTCACCATCCAGCCTGCGCCGTAAGGATCCTGGTTCACGATCGCGGGATTGTCCGAGAGCGCGGTGTTGATCTCGACGATCTCGCCACCGACCGGCGAGAACAGGTCGCTCACCGTCTTCACGGCCTCGACCACGCCGAACGTCTTGCCGTTCTCGACCGCCTTGCCGACCTCGGGCAGCTCCACGAACACGACGTCACCCAGCTGCTCGGTGGCGTAGCTCGTGATGCCGACCGTCACGACACCGCCTTCTTCACGCGCCCACTCGTGATCCTGCGTGTACCGCACGTCTTCCGGAAAACCCACGTGACGCCTCCTTGCCGCTCAAGAGCGGTGCGAACCCCGCGTATGGAAAGGCCGCGCGGTGACCCGCGCCGGCAGCATCGTCGTTCCCGCCTGAATCTCGAGTTCCGTGCCGGTGGTGTGCAGGCCGGACTCGACGTAACCCATCCCGATCGGGCGCTCCAGCGTGGGGCTGAACGTCCCGCTCGTCACGACGCCCACGACGCGGCCGCCCGAAACGATCGGCATGCCGTGACGCGGCACACGCCGGCCGTCGAGCTGGAACCCGACGAGGCGGCGCTTGAGGCCCTCGGCCTTCTGCTTCACGAGCGCCTCGCGCCCGGTGAAGGCCGGCTTGCTCATCTTGACCGTCCACGACAGCCCGGCTTCGAGCGGCGTGGTCGTGTCGTCGATGTCGTTTCCGTAGAGCATGTAGCCCATCTCGAGGCGCAGCGTGTCGCGCGCGCCGAGGCCGATGAGTTCGAGACCGTGCGGCTTGCCCGCCTCGATCAGCCCCTCCCAGACCTTCGCGCCGTGCTCGACCGGGAAGTACAGCTCGAAGCCGTCCTCACCCGTGTAGCCGGTGCGCGAAATGGTCGCCTCGACGCCGAACGCCGGGCCGGGCAGGAAGCGGTAGTAGCCGAGTTCGAGCGCCGCGTCGGGCACATGGCCGCGCAGCACTTCGGCCGCCTTCGGGCCCTGCACGGCGAGCAGCGCGGTGCCTTCGGACTGGTTCTCGAACGTGACGCCGGCGGGCTTCTGCTGCTCCATCCACGCGAAGTCCTTGGCCATGTTCGAGGCGTTCACCACGACCATGTAGTGGTCCGCGTAACGGTAGACGAGCAGGTCGTCCACGATGCCGCCGTCGGGACGGCACATCGGCGAGTAGAGCGCCTGGCCGACGGCCAGGGACGAGACGTCGTTGGTGACGACCTGGTCGAGGAAGGCCTGAGCGCCTTCGCCGCGGACCAGGAACTCACCCATGTGCGTGATGTCGAAGAGGCCCACGCCCGTGCGCACGCTCTGGTGCTCGCGGACGTCGCCCGTGTAACGGACCGGCATCTCGAAACCGGCGAAATCCACCAGCTTCGCCCCTGCGGCCCGATGGTATTCGGTGAAAGGGGTGCGCTTCATCGTGGTCGGTGCACTCACGGAGGACTCCTTGGTGTGGGAAGAACCCGTCGCAAGGTAGGACTGCCCCGCCGGACGGTCAAGGAGCGGACGCCCACGAGAAGAGGGCCGGCGGTGTGCCCGCCGGCCCTCTCCCGTTGCGACGATTCCGGAGCCGATCAGCGCGAGAGCACCACGCGCGTGCTCATCGTGCGGCCACCGGCCTGCATGCGGACGAAGTACATGCCCGAGGAGACCGGACCACGGTCCGACGAGCCGTTCCACATGGCCTGGTAGCGGCCGGCGTTCTGCACGCCTTCCGCCAGGCGCGCGACTTCACGGCCCTGCACGTCGACGATGCTGATGCGCACGAACGACGAACGCGGCAGCGCGTAGTCGAAGCGGGCGTTGCCACGCGTCGGCGTCGGCGTCACGCGCGAGAGCGCGAACTCGGTGATCGCGACCTGCGACTGGGCCGAGATCGGGCCGAACGTGTACGTCTGCGCGCCGTTCTTCACGACGATGCGGTACCAGTACGCGCGGCCCGCCTCGGCGGTGCGATCCACCGCGCGGACGACTTCGCTCGTCACCTGCTGGTCCGCGTCCACCACCACGTACTCGCCGTTCTGGTCGTCCGAACGCTCGAGCGTCGTCGTGGCGTTCGCCAGCGACTGGTTCAGCGACCAGCTCACCGCGATGCCCTCGTCCACGGACTCGGCCGCGAGCAGCGACACGAGCGTCGGCGTGGCGCCGTCGATGATGCTGTAGTTCGCGTCGCTGACGTCCTGGCCCACGTTGCCGTTCGCGTCGTGCGCCACGACCTTGAAGAGGCAGGTCGTGGAAGCCGGCGGCGTGGCGACACCGACCGTCGAGCCCGAGTTCGGCAGGCCGAGGGCGATCGTGACCCACGTCGCGCCGTTGTCGTGCGACTCGTACAGGTCGACGCTGGTCACACCGGAGTTGTCCGCGGCCGTCCACGAGAGGTTCATCGACTGGCCGTACAGGAAGCTCTCGCCACCGTTGGGCGACGTGACGGTGACGACCGGGTCCGAAAGGTCGCCGAGGAACAGCTTGCCGTAGCCGAAGTTCTTGTTCGGCACGGCGCCCGTCTGGACGTCGACGATCGCGTGGTTCTGCAGGTAGGTCTTCGCGAAGGCCGGCGTGATGGCGCCGAACTTCTGCATGAGCAGCGCGACCGCGCCGGTGGTGTGCGGCGACGCCATCGACGTGCCCGAGTTGATCACGTGGTTGAGGCCGTCCTGGAGCGTGACCGAAGGCGTGGTGCAGCTCATCGTCACGTCGAACGAACGCGTCGAAGCGACCGCCCAGCCGGAAGCCACGATGTCCGGCTTCTGGCGGCCGTCACGCGTCGGGCCGCGGCTCGAGAAGGCCGCGAGGCCGCCGACCGCCGGAGGGCTCGTGAACTGGATGGTGGCGCCCGTGCAGTCGAGCCAGTTGATCTTGGTCGCGTAGGCACCCGTCGTGATGACGCCCGTCGCGTTGCCCGGCTCGCTCACGATCTCGTCGTTCGCCTGGTTGCCGGTGACGAAGTTCGCCGTGATCGCCGTCGTGCTCGTGTAGTAGCGCCAGAGGTCGACTTCGCCGTTGGCGGCACCGAGCGTCACGGGAATGAAGCGGAAGGTCCAGGTGCCGTTGAAGTTCTGGCCCGTCGTCGGACTGATCTCGACGTACACCTGGCGAGCGCCCGAGGACGTCACCGAAGCGCCGTTCTCGACGTACACGCGGCCGTTCGCCGTGGAAGCGCCGGTCGGGTACGAACCGTTGATCGTGCCCATCGTGTACGGCCCGAGGACCGTGCCGTTCGGGGTCGTGATCTGCAGCGAGATGTTCTCGGTGCCGTTGTAGTAACCGTCGATGGCGATGATGCGGTTCGTGCCCGAACCGGCCGCCGTCATCGTCACGTTCGTGCCGGTGCCCGCCGCGAAGACTTCGGCGTGCTTCGCCGTACCGCCGTCGTTGCCCGCCGAAACGCAGATCACGCGGCCGGGGCCGGTGAGCGCCGTCAGGCCGGACTCGAACGCGCTCGTGCCGTCGTGCGGACCGTACTGGGAGCCGAGCGAAAGGTTCACGACGCAGTTCTTGCCGAGCGCCGTCGCCTTCGCGAAGGCGTATGCGACGCCGTCGAGGATGTGCGTGGTCGTGAGGTCGGTCTTCACCATCATCAGGTTCGCGGCCGGGGCCATGCCCGTGTACGTGAACGCGGGAGTCGAGCCGCCGCTCTGGCTGCCGTCACCACCGATGGTGCCGAGCACGTGCGTGCCGTGGCCATTGACGTCGGTCTCGGTCGCCGTGTTCGCGTTGAGCTGCGCCGGGAGCCACTCGGTGCCGTACGTGTAACCCGAGGGCGGCGCGCTGGTGACCGTCTGGTCCCAGATGGACACGAAGCGCGTGTTGCCGAGCGGATCGAGGAAGTCGCCGTGGTTGTAGTCCACGCCCGTGTCCACGTCGCACACGAGCACGCCGGCGCCGTTGAGGCCGGTGAAGTTCGGACCCGGGCCACGCAGCGCGACCGCGCCCGTGGCGGCGGAACCCGTGTCGTTGTTCAGCTCGACCGGGGCCGAGCCGAGGATGCCCGTCACGCCCGGCAGCGCGGAGAGCGCGTCCACGGCGGTTTCGGGCACGAACGCGGTGAAGAGGCCCGGCAGTTCGGTGCGCACGACGACGCCGAGCGCCTCGAGCTGGGCGCGCGAAACGCTGCCCGTGATGAACACGTCGAGATCACCCGACGCGGAGACGGCGGAAGAGCCGTCCTGCGGACGAACGCCGCCGTCGAGCGAGCGCAGCTGCGCGAGCGCGACGCGGGCGCGGGGATCCAGCTTGCCGGGCGACTGCGCCCACACGGCCGAAGCGACCGACATGAGGAGCAGCGCACCGAGCATGACCCGGAGTGGCCAACGAAGCATGGGGGCCTCCACTGTTGCACAGCAGGATGAACGAAAAACCCGGAGGTCCGGGTCAAGAGACAGATGACAAGAGCGTAACGACCGTTTTGGCCGGCCTTCAACGTCAAACTGGTCTCGAACTCCCGTTACCGAGCCTCACGGCTGCCCGAGCGTCGGAAGGGACGACACTTCTTCGGCGGAACGACGCACTTCACGAAAACGCGAGGGCCCCGGCGTCCTGCGACGCCGGGGCCCTCGTTGAAAGAACGCGCGTCAGGCGGAAGGCGACAGCACTCCGAGTTCGCGGCCCACGGCCGTGAACGCTTCGATCGCGCGATCGATCTGCGCTTCCGAATGCGCCGCCGACAACTGGACGCGGATACGCGCCTGGCCACGGGGCACCACTGGGAACGAGAACCCGATCACGTAGATCCCGCGTTCGAGCAGGCGCGCCGCCATGTCGTGCGCGAGCTTCTCGTCGTAGAGCATGATCGGGACGATCGGATGATCGCCCGGCTTGAGCTCGAAGCCCGCCGCAGCCATGCCCGCACGGAAGCGCTTCGTGTTGCTCTCGAGCCGGTCGCGCAGCTCCGTCGTTTCGGTGAGCAGGTCGAGCACTTCGAGGCTCGCCCCGACGACCGCCGGCGGAAGGGCGTTACTGAACAGGTACGGACGCGAGCGCTGCCGCAGCATCGCGACGATCTCGGCCCGGCCCGACGTGAATCCGCCGAGCGCGCCGCCGAGCGCCTTGCCGAGCGTGCCCGTGATGATGTCCACGCGGCCCTGCACGCCGTGCAGTTCCGGCGTGCCGCGGCCCGTGCGGCCGACAAAGCCGAGCGTGTGGCACTCGTCCGTCATCACCATCGCGCCGTACTTCTCGGCGAGCTCGACGATGGCCTTCAGGTTCGCAACCGTGCCGTCCATGCTGAACGCGCCGTCGGTCACGACGAGCTTCTGCGGACAGCCCTTCTCTCCCGCTTCCTTCAGGCACCGCTCGAGATCGGCCATGTCGTTCGTCTTGTACCGCCAGCGCTGCGCCTTGCAGAGCCGGATGCCGTCGATGATCGACGCGTGGTTCAGCTCGTCGCTGATCACCGCGTCGGCCTCGCCGAGCAGGGGCTCGAACACGCCGCCGTTCGCGTCGAAGCACGCCGCGTACAGGATCGTGTCCTCGGTCCCGAGGAACTCCGAGATCCGCCGCTCGAGCTGGCGGTGCAGGTCCTGCGTGCCGCAGATGAAGCGCACGGACGACATGCCGTAGCCGTGCGAATCGAGCGCGCGGTGCGCCGCCGCGATCACGCGCGGATGGCTCGAGAGCCCGAGGTAGTTGTTGGCGCAGAACACGAGCACTTCGCGGCCGTCCTCGAGCTTCACCGACGCGCCCTGCGGCGTGGCGATGACGCGCTCGGACTTGTAGAGGCCCGCGACGCGGATCTTCTGCAGCTCCGCGGCGAGCACCGGCTTCATGGTGTCGAACATGGCCGGCCCCCTACACCTTCTCGCCCCAGGGCACGAGCACGACCTTGCCGGCCTTTCCCTCGCGCAGGAGCGCGATCGCTTCGTCGAACTTCTCCATGTCCATCACGTGGGTGATCGCGGGACGGATGTCGAGCCGGCCCGAACCCATGAGCTGGTCCATCTGGTACCAGGTGTCGTACATGCGGCGGCCGATGATCCCGTGCAGCGTGATGCCCTTGAAGATGACGAGCCGGTTCCAGTCGAGCTCGAACGGTTCGGTCGGCAGGCCGAGCATGGACATGCGGCCGCCCATGCGCAGCGCGGCGAGGCCGTCGCGCATCGCGGCGGGATGGCCGGACATCTCGAGCACGCCGTCGAGGCCGCGCCCGTGCGTCAGCTCGTTCACGCGCTCGACGAAGTTCTCCTTCGACGAGTCGATCACGGCGTCGGCCTGCATCTTCCGCGCGAGGTCGAGCCGGTAGGCCGAAACGTCGGACGCGAACACGCGGGCGGCGCCGGCCGCGCGCGCGACGCCGATCGCGAACAGGCCGATCGGGCCGCAACCGGTCACCGCGATGTTGCAGCCCGACAGCGGGCCGGCGAACGCCGTGTGCACCGCGTTGCCGCAGGGCTCCATGCAGGCGGCCATCTCGATGGGGATGTTCTTCGGGACCTTCCACGCGTTCACCGCCGGCACCGCGACGTATTCCGCGAAGCCGCCGTTGATGTCCACGCCGAGGATCTTGGTGTTCTCGCAGACGTGGCCGTTGCCCGTGCGGCACGACAGGCACGTCTGGCAGACCACGTGGCTCTCGCACGAGACGAGATCGCCGAGCGAGACGTTCGCCACGCCGGGTCCCAGCTCGACGACTTCGCCCACGAACTCGTGGCCGATCGTCACCGGGGGCTTCATGCGGGACGAGGCCCAGCGGTCCCACGACCAGATGTGCAGGTCGGTGCCGCAGACGCCCGCGCGCTTCACGCGCAGGAGGATCTCACCGGGTCCGGCGACCGGAACGGGCACTTCGCGGATCTCCGCGCCCTGGGCCGCCTGTGTCTTCACGATCGCCCGCATGGTCTTCGCGCGGGTTCCCGTGGTCGTCGTATCTGCCGTCATGGTTTGGGCGTTCATGTCTTGAGTACCTGGCGCAAGGCCGCACCCGTGTGCGACTCCCGGACGCGCGCCACCGCCTCGGGAGTGCCGGCTGCCACGATGTCTCCACCGCGGTCGCCCCCTTCTGGTCCCAGATCCACGATCCAATCCGCGCACTTGATGACGTCGAGGTTGTGCTCGATCACCAGTGCGGTATTGCCACGATCCACGAGCGCCTGGAGCACCTGCAACAGGACGCGCACGTCCTCGAAGTGAAGGCCCGTGGTCGGTTCGTCCAGCACGTAGAGCGTCCGGCCGGTCGCCACCCTCGAGAGCTCCGTCGCGAGCTTGACGCGCTGCGCTTCGCCGCCCGAAAGCGTGGTGGCCGCCTGACCGAGGTGAATATAGCCGAGGCCGACCCCGGAAAGCGTCTCGAGCTTTCGCTTGAGGGCGGGCACCGCCCCGAGGAAGTCGTTCGCCTCCTCGACCGTCATGTCGAGGACGTCCGCGATCGACCGCCCGCGATAGAGCACCTCGAGGGTGTCGCGGTTGTAGCGCCGGCCGTGACAGACGTCGCACTTCACGAAGACGTCGGGCAGGAAATGCATCTCGATCCGCTTGTAGCCGTCGCCTTCGCAGGCCTCGCAACGGCCGCCCTTCACGTTGAACGAGAAGCGCCCCGGGCCGTAACCGCGCACCTTCGCCTCGGGCAGCTGCGCGAACAGGTCCCGGATGAGCGAGAACGAGCCGGTGTAGGTCGCCGGGTTGCTGCGCGGCGTCCGGCCGATCGGGCTCTGGTCGATCGCGACGATCTTGTCGACGTGCTCGAAGCCCGCGATGCGCTCGTGCGCGCCCGGCGGATCGGTCGTCAGCCCGAGCTTGCGGCCGAGCGCCGTGAGGAGAATGTCGTTCACGAGCGTGCTCTTGCCCGAGCCCGACACGCCCGTCACGCACGTGAGCGTCCCCAGCGGGAAGCTCGCGTCCACGTTCTTGAGGTTGTGCTCCTTCGCCCCGACGACCTCGATCGCCGTGCCGTGGCCCGGACGGCGGAGCTTCGGAACCTCGATCTGCCGGAGCCCGCGGAGGTACTGCCCCGTGAGCGACTTCGCCGTGGCCATCACCTGCTCGGGCGTTCCGGCGGCGACGAGTTCGCCACCGTGGCGCCCGGCACCGGGGCCGAGATCCACGAGCCAGTCCGCCGCGCGCATCGTGTCCTCGTCGTGCTCGACGACGACGACCGTGTTGCCGAGATCGCGCAGGCGCTGGAGCGTCGCGAGCAGCCGCTGGTTGTCGCGGTGGTGCAGGCCGATCGAAGGCTCGTCGAGGATGTAGAGCACGCCCGTCAGCTGGGAGCCGATCTGCGTCGCGAGCCGGATGCGCTGCGCCTCGCCGCCGGCGAGCGTGCCCGCCGAACGCTCGAGCGTCAGGTAGCCGAGCCCCACGTCCTCGAGGAAACCGAGACGGCTCACGATCTCCTTGAGGATCGGAGCCGTGATGAGCTTCTGCCCGCCTTCGAACTTCAGCCCCTCCGACGCGCGGCGCGCGGCCGCGACGGAGAGCTCGGTCCACTCGGAGATGTTGCGTCCGTCGACCGTCACGGCGAGTGTCGCGGGCTGCAGGCGGCGGCCGCCGCAGTCCGGGCACTTCATCGGGTTCATGTGCTCGGCGATCTGGCGCCGCACGGCCTCGCTGCCCGTCGAGCGGTAGCGCCGCTCGAGATCGGGGACGACGCCGCGCCACTTCGAGCGATGGATGAACGCCGTGCCCTTCTTGGTGCGGAACTCGAAGCGCACTTCCTCGTCGCCCGCGCCGTGCAGGATCAGCTTGCGGATCTTCGGGCTCAGCTTCTTCCACGGCGTCTTGAGCGAGAAGTCGAACGCCTTCGCCAGCGCGGCGAGCGTCCCTCCCGTCCACGTGCCCTCGGCGTCGCCCATGCTCGCGATGGCGCCTTCCGAGAGACTCAGCGACGGGTCGGGAATGACGCGGGCCGGATCGACGCGCAGGAGCGTTCCGAGTCCGTCGCAACCCTTGCAGGCGCCGTACGGCGAGTTGAACGAGAAGTGGCGCGGCTCGAGGTCCTCGACCGCCGTGTCGCACTTCGGGCAGGTCGCGCCGACGCTGAGCGGCACGTCGTCCTTGCCTTCGCGCGCGACCGTGACGAGGCCGTTCCCGAGCTTGAGCGCGGCCTCGAGCGATTCGGTGAGGCGCGACTGCTGCTCCTTCGTGAGCGTGAAGCGGTCGACGACGATCTCGATGTCGTGGCGCTTGTGGCGCGCGAGCTTGGGGCTGTCCTCGAGTTCGACGACCTCGCCGTCGATGCGTGCGCGCAGGTAGCCCTGGCGCTGGAAGCCGTCGAGTTCCTTCTTGTACTCACCCTTGCGGCCGCGCACGACGGGCGCGAGCAGCGAAAGCTTCTCGCCCGAGTACTGCTGCAGCAGCTGGTCCACCATCTCCTGCACGCTGCGGCGCGCCAGCGGCGTGTGGCAGTTGGGGCAGTGGCGCGAGCCCACGCGCGAGAACAGCAGGCGCAGGTAGTCGTAGATCTCGGTGATCGTCGCGACGGTCGAGCGCGGGTTCGAACCGGCGCCCTTCTGCTCGATCGCGATGGCCGGCGAGAGTCCCTCGATCGCGTCCACGTCGGGCTTTTCCATCTGCCCGAGGAACTGCCGCGCGTACGCCGAAAGCGATTCGACGTAGCGGCGCTGGCCTTCCGCGTAGAGCGTGTCGAAGGCGAGCGAGGACTTGCCCGAGCCCGAAACGCCCGTGATGACCACGAGGCTCTGGCGGGGCAGCCGCAGCGAGAGGTTGCGGAGATTGTGCTCGCGTGCGCCGCGGATCACGATGTCCGTGAGCGCGGCGGCGCGGTGGGCTTCGGTGGTGTCGTCGAGGCGGTTCGAGGGACGGGTCTTCATGGCCGCGGCACTCTACCAGACGGCCGCGAGGGCCCGTCACTCGTAACGCAGGGACTCCACCGGGTCGAGGCGCGACGCACGCATCGCGGGATACAACCCGAAGAAAACGCCGACGACGGCGGAGAACACGATCGCCATCACGACGGACCAGCCGCTCACGTACGTCGGCAGCGGTGTCGCCGCCTTCACCGCGAACGAGATCGCGGCGCCCACGGCGATGCCCGTCACTCCCCCGAGTCCGGTGAGCATCACGGCCTCGACGAGGAACTGGAGCATGATCGCCTTGCGGGGCGCGCCGAGCGCCTTGCGCACGCCGATCTCACGCGTCCGCTCGGTGACCGCGACGAGCATGATGTTCATGACGCCGATGCCGCCGACGAGCAGCGAGATCGAAGCGACGAGCGTCATGAGCGCGAAGATGCCACCCGTGACCGTGTTGTAGAGCGACAGGAACGCGTCGTCGTTGAAGATCGCGAAGTCGTTCTGCTTGTTGCTCTGCAGGTGCCGGCGAACGCGCAGCACTTCGCTGATCTCCTGGATCGCCTTGGCGCTCGCTTCGGGCGACACGGCGATCGCATCGAGGAAGAGTTCGCCCTTCTTCGGGAACCACGGCGGCGCGGAAGAGGGCGCGGACCAGTACTTGTCCACGACCGGGTAGGGCACGCATGCCACCTCGTCGAAGTTGTTCCCGAGCATCTTGCCCTTCTTCTCGAACTCTCCGATCACGGTGAACGGAATCCCGTTCAGGCGGACCGTCTTGCCGAGTCCGCTCGCGTCGCCGAAGAGCGTCTCGCGCGTGTCCTTGCCGAGCACCACCACGTTCGCGCGCCCCTCGACTTCGCTCTGCGTGAAGAACCGCCCGCTCGCAAGGTCGTAGCCGCGAACCACGAGGCACTGCTCGTCGGTACCGAAGACGAACGTGGACTTCGTCTGCCTGTCCTGGCGCCCGAGCCGGATGTCCGTGTACGGGAACTTGAACGGCGTGATCGCGCGCACCGACGGCGCGCGCTCCTTGATCGCGCGCGCGTCGGCCATCGTGAACGCCTTGCGGGCCTTGAGGCTGTCCGGGATGCCGTCCGAGAAGTTGACGCCGGGACGGATGCGCCGGATGTAGATCGTGTTGTTCCCGAGCGATTGGATACTCTGCTGGAACGAGCGCTGGAAACCGTTGATGAGCGACACCATGCCGATCACGGTGGCGACGCCGATCACGACGCCGAGCAGAGCCAGCAGCGAGCGCATGCGGTTGGCGACGAGCGCGCCGCGCGCCATGGAGAACGTTTCCCTGAGCAGGTCGATCGTGTTCATGGCGTCACTCGTACCGGAGCGCTTCGATGGGATCGAGGCGGGCGGCTCGCACCGCCGGGTAGGAACCGAAGAACACACCGACGCCGGTGCTCATGAGAACGCCGAGCACGACGGCGGGCAGGCTGACCGCGGCCGGCAGCGGACTGACCGCGCCGACCAGCAGCGCGAGCCCCGCGCCGAGGGCGATGCCGATGAGCCCACCCGAGAGCGAGAGCGTCGTCGACTCCACGAGGAACTGCGTGAGGATGTCGCGGCGGCGGGCGCCGAGCGCCTTGCGCACGCCGATCTCCTTCGTCCGCTCGGTCACGGACACCAGCATGATGTTCATGATCACGATGCCGCCCACGATCAGCGAGATCGCGGCGACGCCGATCGTGAGGATGAAGATGCCGCCCGTGAGCGTGCGATACAGCTCGAGCCACGTCTCGGACGTCGTGATGCCGAACTTGTCGGCCTGTCCCGGGCGCTGGTGCCGGCGCGCGCGCATGATGTTGCGCGCCTCCTGCTCCGCGAGCGGCAGCGACGATTCGTCGATGCTCTTCACCGCGATCGAGAAGGAGCCACGCTCCTGCCAGTACTTCGAGAACGTCCGGATCGGCACGGTCACGAAGCGGTCCTGGCTCTGGCCGAACATCTTGCCCTTCGCCTTCGTGACGCCGACGACTTCGAACGTCCAACGGTCGATGCGGATGTTGCGCCCGATCGGATCGAGGTTCGCGAACAGGTCTTCGGCGACCTCGGGCCCGATCACGCAGACGGGACGGCGCTCCTCGTCGTCGAACTCGGACAGGTGACGTCCCGAGTCGATCGAGATGTCGTCCACGAGGTCGTAGCCGGCGCTGCGGCCGTTGACGCTGACCGCCTTCATGACCTTGGCGCCGTTGCGCACGGCCGCGGCCGCGCCCGACTGCGCGACGATCATGCTCGCGTGCCGAAGCCCCTGGCGCAGCGCGACGACGTCGCCCCAATCCACGTCCGGACGCTTCGACGCGTCCTCGAACGCTTCCTGGCTCGTGATGAAGCCGTACTTGTCGATCACGAGCACGTTCGCGCCCGCGTTCAGGAGCTTCTCCTTCACGAAGCGATTGAGGCCTTCGACGAAGGAAAGCACGGCGATCACCGAAGCCACGCCGATGATCGTCCCGAGCAACGTGAGGAACGAGCGGAGCTTGTTCGCCCGGACACCGCCGAGGGCGATGCCGATGCTCTCGCGCAGGTTCATGCGTGCGCGGGCGCGGGGCCCGAGGCCGAACGGGGATGCGGATTCACGGTGTCGCTCTCGACGCGGCCGTCCTTCATGCGGACGATGCGGCGCGCGTGCTCCGCGATGTCCGCTTCGTGCGTCACGAGGATGACCGTGTTGCCCTGCTTCCAGATGTTCTCGAACGCCATCATGATTTCCTCGCCCGTGCGCGAGTCGAGGTTACCCGTCGGCTCGTCGGCGAGGATGATGCTGGGCTTGTTCACGAGCGCGCGCGCGATCGCGACGCGCTGGCGCTGGCCGCCGGAGAGTTCGTTCGGGCGGTGCTTCATGCGCTCGCCGAGCCCGACCAACTCCAGCGCTTCCTTCGCGCGCTGGCGGCGCTGCTCGTGCTTCATGCCGGCGTACACGAGCGGAAGCTCGACGTTGTGCAGCGCATCGGCTCGCGGCAGCAGGTTGAACGTCTGGAAGACGAACCCGATCTCCATGTTGCGGATGCGCGCGAGGTCGTCGTCGCTCATCTTGCCGATCTCGTCGTCCTTCAGGCGGTACGAACCCTCCGAGGGCGTGTCGAGGCACCCGAGGATGTTCATGAGCGTGGACTTGCCCGAACCCGAGGGGCCCATGATCGCGACGTACTCGTTCTTCCGGATGTCCAGATCGACGCCGTCGAGCGCACGCACTTCCTGGTCGCCCACCTGGTAGACGCGGTGCAGTCCGCGAATCGAGATCAGCTTGTTGTCGTCGGTCACTTCTTCCCCTTCGCGGCGGTTTCCTTCTTCACCTTGCCGCCCGGCTTGAGTTCGCGCAGCGCCTTGTAGGGTCCGGACACCACGGTGTCCCCTTCCTTCAAGTCGCCGAAGACCTCGATCATCGTCTCGCTCGCGAGTCCGGTACGAACGGGAACGAACGTCGCCAGGTCGTTGCGCACGACGAACACGCCCGTGATCTCCTTGTCGCGGCGGCCGACCGTGTCTTCGTCGGCGGCCATCGCGGCGCGCTTGGCGCGGCGGTCGACCTTCGCGCCCTTGGCACCCTTCTTCGCCTTGTCGAGCTCACGCTCGGTGCGGACGACGACGGACTGGATCGGGACGACGAGCGTCTGCGGATGCGTGCCCGTCTCGATCTCGACGTCGGCGGTCATGCCCGGGCGGACTTCCGGCACGTTCTGGTCGAACACGACCTTCACTTCGAAGTTCGTCTGGCCGTCCACGGACGACGTGATCGAGCGCTTCGCGGTGTTGCCGATCTCCGAGACCGTTCCCGGGAACGTCGTGTCCGGGAAGGCATCCACGGCGATCTTCGTTTTCTGCGCGAGACGCATGTCCACCACGTCGGTCTCGTCGACGTCGGCGCGAACGAGCATGCGCGAGAGGTCGGACACGACGAGGATCTCGGTGCCGATGTTGTTCATCGTTCCCGGAATCACGTTCTCGCCGGCTTCGACGTTGAGCGCGCTCACCACGCCGTCGAACGGCGCGAGGAAGCGGCACTTGCGCAGGTTGTCGGCCGCCGCGTCGAGCGCCGCGCTCGCACGCGTGGCGTCCTCCTGGGCGGTCGCCACGGCGACGCGCGCGCCTTCGTGGGCGTTCTGCGCCTGCTCCCACTCCGCGGTCGACAGCAGCTTCTGGTCGTAGAGCTGGCGCTGGCGTCCGAAGTTCGAATCGCTCATGCGAAGGGCCGACTGGGCCTCGCGCAACCGCGCCTGCGCCGCCGCGAGCGCGGCCTTCGCCTGCGAGTTCGCACTGCGGTACTGGGTGTCGTCCAGCTGGAGCATCAGCTGGTCCTTCTTCACCCGGTCGCCTTCCTTCACGTACAGATGAACGATCTTGCCCATGATGTCGGCGCTGACCTTCACCTGCGTGCGCGGCTCGATCTTGCCGGGAGCGCGCACCTGCGAGGTGACGTCCTCACGGCGCACACGCGCCATCTGGACGGCCTCCACCTTGCCGCGGGCGTTGTTCGCGATGCTGGCGCCGGCGAGGCCGCCCACCACCACCACTCCGAGAATGACCCACAGCAGCACCTTCTTGTTCATGGGCGTCCTGCTTCCTTTCGAGTCACTCGCTGCGGCCGCGGACCTGATCCAGCTCCGCTTCCGCGACACGAATGGCGGCCATCGCGGAGACGAGATCGCTCTGCGCGCGCTGCAGCTGCACCTGGGAATCGATGAGGTCGAGGATCGTCGCCGACCCGACGTTGTACTTCTGCTGGACGAGGTTGAGGTTCTCGCTGGCCGACTCGAGGGTCCGCCGCGCGAGCGACTCGCGTTCGGTGGCTTCCTGGTAGCCGAGGAGCGTGATCCGCACTTCGCTGTCGAGATTACGCAGGATCGCGTCCCGGGTTTCACGCGCACGCATCGCGGACGCGCGGGCCGAAGCGACACGGCTCTCGGTGGCGAGATCGAAGATCGGCATGCTCGCCGAGATCCGGCCGCTGCGATCGCCCTTCGCCCAGCTCGAACCGGACGTCGTGACGCCCTCGAAGTCGTAGGCGAAGCTCGAGACCGACTTCGGCTTGTAGCCGGCCGTGAGCGAGATGCCGGGCAGGCGAGAGATCTGCGCGGAACGCAGGCGCCACTCGGCGCTCGCGTACTCGGCCTCGGCGGCCTTCACGTCGGGGCGACGCGTGCGGGCCTCCGCGGCCACTGCCGCCGCGTCCACGACGATCTTCGACGCCTGCAACGTGGAATCCACTTCGCCGAGCGCGGTCTCGCCCATACCGAGCTGCGTCGCGAGACGCACGCGCTGCGCGGTCACGTTGTGGTCCGCGATCAACGAATCGAGTTCACTCTGCGCAGTGCGCACGCGCGCCTTGAGGAGGTCGCTCTTGGACACCGAGCCCACTTCGTAGAGCGCGCGCACACGGCGCTCGTCATCACGCGAGAGCTTGAGCGCCTGGCTCGAAACACGCGACAGATGCATGGCCTTCACGACTTCGTAGAACTGGCGCTTCGTGTCGAGCACGATCTGCGCGCGCGTCGCCGCACGGCCGTACTTCGCCGCGCTGGCGCCACGACGGGCCGAGTTCACCGAGGCCCAGTTCGAGAGATCGAGGACACCCCAGCTGCCGCTCACCCCGTACGAGCCGCTGTAACCGCGGTCGTTCGACCTGCCGCTCGACGACTCGCGCGTCTCGCCGCCGGAACGCGAAGCGTCGGCGGAGACTCGCGGGAGCACGTTGGAGTAGGCGCTCCAGAGGCCGGAACGGGCGTCCAGCATCGACGCCTCGGCCTGAACGGACTGCGTGCTCTGGCGAAGGGCGATCTGGACGGCCTGATCGGCGGTGAGCGTGGCCGCATGGGCGGTGGGTACGGCGAGCAGCAACGGGAACAGCCAGGCCACGACGGTCTTTCGGTTCATCATTCCTCCGGTCCGGGCAATCGGCGCCACACCCCGCGGACGGGTGGTGCGCGCCGGTCTACGCCAACCGTGCGATCGAAGTTGCAGGAAGATTCAGGCGCCGGGCGTGAAGAGCGCCGAGAGGGCGGCGCCGATCGCGAACAACGCAAGGTAGAGCGAGACCAGCACCCATGCGACGCTGCGCCGGGGGGCTTTCGACAACGTGCTGCAGGCGACGACGAGCACGAACAGGTTCCACGCCGCGAACGGGCTGATGGCGTCGAGGAAGACCGTCAGGCCCACCTCGATCTTCGACGGCGTGTCGGAGTGCGGCAGGAGCGCCGCGAGTCCGAGATGCACTCCCTTCATCGTTTCCTGCGACCAGGCGATGACGGCCATGACGATGTAGCTCGGGAGCGTGACCAGGTTCGCCCAACAGACCGATTCGAGGGCGAGGCGGTAGCGGAACTTGGCGCCGAGCACGAAGCCGACGCCGAACGACACCACCGCGGCCGAGATCAACGTGATCACCGAGACCGCGAGAATCTGGGTCACCACGATCATGATCATCGTCGGCGTACTCGTGTAGACCTGCTCCATGCGGTCCACCTGCTCGGCCGGCAGCTGGCCGTTCACCACCTGCTGGTCGAGCTGGTCGAGCAGCATGGGCAGGTACGCCCGGTGGTACAGCAGGAAGAACATGCCCGCGGTCACGAGGAGCGTCAGGAGCAGTGGAATCCACCACTGCACCTGCTCCTCGAGTCCCTCCCATGCGGTCTGGGGAGAGACGAATACGCGGCGCGCGCGTTCCCAGGGAGACAGCCGTTCGCCGGCCGGCGCGGTCGGCGCCGTCGGCGGGGTCGCGGTGAACTCGGACGTGCTCATAGGGATCCACCCACTCCGGGGACGAGACGGTGCTGCTGGTGGCAATCGACCGCACGGTAGGGAGCGCGCGAGGGCCGGTCAAACCCCGCCCACATAGACGCGGGAAATGCGCGACGGGCGCGGAAAAAGCCGCGGCGCACTCGTCTTTCGACGGGTGCGCCGCGTTCGAATCGGATGCGTCGGATCAGCGCAGCGAGAACTTCACCGGGCAGCCCACCCACACGGCGACGGGCTTGTTGTTCGAAAGCGCCGGCTTGAAGACCCACGCCTTCACCGCGGCGAGCGCCGCGGCGTCGAGCATCGGGATCGACTTCACGACGCGAGCTTCCTTGACGCGGCCGTCCTTACCGACCAGCGCCTGGACCATGACCGTTCCATCGACGCCGGCTTCACGAGCGATGTCCGGGTACACGGGCTGCACGTGCGTGATCTTCTCGGGGAGCTCGTCCGTGTAGACGTACTCGCCGAAACCCGGCAGCGCGTCTTCCTCGGGGGGAGCGACCACGATGTTGTCACCATCGCCGACCGGACCACTGCCCTGCACCGCGGAAAGTTCTTCCTGCGACGCGATGGTCTGCTCCTGCGGCGCTTCCGCGTCCGGTACGGGCACGGGGATAGCGGCTGCGGGAGGCGCGACCTGCGTCGCCACCTGGACCTGGGGCGGCGGAGCCGCATCGGTCAGGGGCGGCGGTGCCTGCAGCTCACGATAGGGAACCACGATCGGAGGCGGTTCCTTCTCGTTGTGCGCGAGGTAGTAGTTCAGGCCAAGGAGCGCGAGGAAAATGACGACGAGTCCGGACATCGCGACCGTCAGCGCCTTGGTCAGGTACTTCTTCGCGACCTCGAGGAGTTCGGGTGCCCCATAGGGCATGAACTCATACAAAGCGATCTTGGGCTCGCTCACAGTTTCACCACCTCCGCTTTGTCGGCCGGGGTGAGCTCCAGGATCGAGAAACGACCCAGATTCGCGATGTCGAGCTGGTCGATGATGCTGACCATGTTGTCGAACGTCGCATCGCGATCGATGTTCAGCAGGATCACGATGGCGTCGTTGTTGGCGAGCGGCTTGAGCACGTCCTTCATGCCCGTGACCGTCGTGCGGACCCAGGGGTCCGTCTTCGGGCCACGCTTCCAGTACACGCGATCCTCACCGAGGACACGCAACTGGAGGATCTTCGACTCGGCGACCTGCATCGGCGTCTTGTTGTCCGGAGGCAGATTGATTTCCAGCGCCTGCGGAGTCATGAACACCGTGGTCACCATGAAGAAAATCAGCAGCAGGAACGCCACGTCCACCATGGGCGTCATGTCGATGCGGACACCGACACGCCGCTTGGGGCGATGGAAGCCCTTGCCTTTCTTACCGCCGCCACTTCTCGGTTGGGGGGTGTCTACAGCACCCATCGATGCATACCTCTCAGCGCGAGTGGCGCGTTACTTGGTGGGCGGAGGGTTGGTGCCGCCAAAGGCGCCGCCACCCTTCATCAAGTTCGTCTGGACGTTGAATCGGGTCGCGTTGGCTTCCTGGAACGCGGCCATCATGTCGGCCATCACACCGAAGGATGCACCGCGGTCCATCTTGACGAGGACTCGCGACTTCGGATTGGCCGCACGTGCCGTGCTCAGGACCGAACCCAGATCCATCTTCACCGACTCGGGAGCGAGCAGGCGATCGACTTCCTGCCCGCCCTGCCGGAAGACCACACGCACCTGCGACTGGAAATTGTTCTCGGGCTTCGGCGCCGTTACCGCGATCGTGATGATGTCGGATTCAGGCGACTTGGCCGGCGAGTTCGAGTCGGGCAGCGTGATCTTGTCCTTCTCCGGCGGTTTGAACTGAGTCGTACACATGAAGAAGATCAGCAGGAGGAACGCCACATCGACCATCGGCGTCATATCGATGGCGATGCCGATGCGGCGCATCTTTTTGAGCATGAGCTCGTCCTCCCCCGATTACTTCTTGTCGGAAGCGTTGGCCGCGAGCAACTGCACGGCCTCGTACGACGCCTCGTCCATCATGTAGTTGAAGCCGTCGACTCGCGTCACGAACACGTTGTACATGACGATACCGATGATGGCGACGATGAGGCCGCCGGCCGTGTTGATGAGCGCTTCGGAAATACCGACGGCGAGCTTGGTCGCATCGACGGCGCCCGTGTGACCGAGGGCGGCGAACGAACGGATCATGCCGACGACCGTTCCGAGCAGACCGACCATCGTCGAGATCGACGCGATCGTCGAAAGCGCGATGAGGTTGCGCTCGAGCAGCGGCACTTCGAGACCGTTGGCTTCCTGGATCGCGGCCTGAGTCTCGGCGACGATCTTGTCCTTCGGAGCGCCTTCCGCGATGAGGGCCTTGTAGCGCTCGAGGCCGGCACGCATGACGTTCGCGGCCGAACCACGCTGCTTGCCGCACAGCTGGATGGCGCCATCGACGTCGCCGGTCTGGATCTTCTTGCGGACGTTCACGAGGAACATCGGCATCGAACCCGTGCCCTTGGCCTTGTTGAGGCTCCAGGTACGCTCGATGACGAAAGTGACCTGAAGGATCAGCAGGAGGAACAGCATGGCCACGAGGGGACCGGCTTCCTTCATCTGCTTGCCGAGCTCACCGAGGGCCGGGAGGTTCCACCAGAGCGCGAACGAAACGGCGACCGAAGCCGCGAAGTAGAGAGGAACGATAAAACGGTTCATTGCCTGGTAACTCCTCCATCGCAGAACCAGCGCGCCTGCGCCGGAACGGCTGTTCATGATCAGCGGCTGAGCGTCACTCACCCGCCCGGGTCGCGGAGCGAAATGATCCGGACCTGCTTCGTTGAACTTCTTCTCCCCCCGACCCGGTCAGGCGGAGGCTACTGCGCCACGTCGGCGAAGGACGCCAGCGCGGCGTCTTCCGTGTCGTGGTGATCGAAAACCATGATGAGCTTGGTCATGACGAACAGGTCCTTCAGCTTCTTGCCAAGCCCACAAAGCTTCATTTCACCCGAGCGGGTGCGATAGTTCGCGAAGCCGCGCATCAAGACGCCCAGCGCCACGGAGTTCATCGCTTCGCACTCGGCGAGGTTCACGACGAGCCGGGTGTTGCCGGACGCCGCTTCCGCCATGATCGCCGCTTCGAGCTCGTCCGTTTCCCTGTCGCCGTAGAAACGACCGCGCGCCGCGATCACCGTGATGCTCTCGAGCTGCTTCTTCGTGATGGCCATTCGAGTTCGCCCCCTCGTTTGAGAACGCCAGCCTAGGCCGAGTCGCCGCCCGCGTAGCTGGCGATCGCCTGCTCCTCGGTGGGCTTCACGTCGAACACCAGCGAAAGCTTGGTGATCACGAAGATGTTCTCGATGCGCTTGTCGACGGCGCAGAGCTTCATCTGGCCGCCGCGGCGCACGTAGCTCGAGTGAGCCGAAATGAGCACGCCCAGCGCCGTGGAGTTCAGGTGCTGGGTTTCGCCCAGATTGATGATGAGGTTCTTGTTGCCATCTTCGCCGAGCTGCCGGATGGCCTTCTCCAGCTCTTCCGTCTCCTCACCGCCCGTGAGATAGCCCTTGGGCGTGAGGATGTGGATGCTGCCGACCTGCCGGCTCTTCAAGTTCGCCATCCTTGCTCCTCCGTACCGTACGCGGCACGAGCCGCGCGACGACCTAATTGCTCAGCGATTTCAATCCCTTGTTGGCATCCGCGTTGGACGGGTCCAGCGCCAGCACCCGGCGATAGGTCTCGATCGCCTTCGCCTTGTTGCCCGAGTTCTGGTAGCCCTGCGCCAGCCAGACCAGGGTCGAAACGTCCCTGTCGTTGATGGCCAGCGACTGCTCGAGCAGGGACGTGGCCCGCCCCCATTCCTTCCGCATCAGGGAGTGGTACCCCATCTGCTGGAAGGCGATTGCCGCGTTCTTGCTCGTGGAGTCCAACTCGGTGCACCGGTTGAACGACTCCATGGCCATCTCGGTCGAATCCGGGATGCCAGAGAGCACGACGCCCAACCAGAAATGCCTGTCCGCCTTGTTCGGAGCGATCGCCACCGACTGCCGGAGTGCTGCCACGGCTTCCGGAAGCTGCTTCATCTCCTTGTAGGACAAGCCCATGTAGTAGTAAGCCTCGTCCGAGTTCGGGTCAAGGGCGATTCGGCGCGACATGGCGGAGATCGTGCCGGGAAAGTCCTTGAGACGGAACTTGAGCTTGCCCAGCTCCTGCATCGCGAAACGGGCCTCGGACGTCGTCGAATCCTTGGCGATCATCCCCTGGTAGACCGAGTCGGCCGCGCCGATGTTGCCCAGCAGCGCGTGCACCTGACCGATCTTGAAGAGGTCCTGCGTGTTCGGGTCGCCCTTGCCGTAGGCCTCGATCGCCTTCGCCCACTCCTTGTTGTCCACGTAGGCGCGGCCGAGCACCGTGTACATGTCCTTGGACTTCTCCCCCAGCTCCGCGGCCTTGCTCATGGCGGCGATCGCCTCGGGCTTCATCTTCAGGTAGTAGAGGTCCTGCCCGTAGTACGACCAGCCGCGGGCGTCGTTCGGCATCAGCTGCGTGTACTTCTCGAGGTACGGCTTCGCCTCGGCGTAGCGGCGCGGATCCGCGGCTCCCGACAGGTAGTAGAGCTTGCCCAGCGAGAACTGGCCGGGGGCGAACTCGCCGTCGCGCTGCGTGACCCAGCGGAACGCCTCGAGCGCGTCGTTGTAGCGCTGGTCGAAGTAGAGCGCCTGGCCGAGCGCGTGCCGCAGCTCGACGTCGGACGAATCCAGCTCGACGGCCTTCTGGTAGGACGGAATGGCGAGCGAGCCGATGCCGCGCTTGAGGTAGAAGTCACCGAGCGCACGGTTCGTGAGCGGGCTCTCCGGCGCGGCCTGCTGCGCCTGCGTGAAATAGATGCCGGCGTCGCGCAGCGAATCGCGCGCGAGCTCGACGTTGCCGTGCGCCACGAGGAACGCCGGACGCCACTTGACGCCCCAGTTCAGGCCGGGCGCGAGCGACGCGATGGCCTCGGGGTACTGCTTCAGCTCACGCAGGCAGTCCCCGAGCGCCAGCTGCGCCTCGGGGAACTTGCGGTCGATCTCGACCGCGCGGCGGTAGAGGTCCACGGCCGCCTGCAGGTTGCCGGCGTGACGCTGCACCTCGCCGAGGCCGAACCACGCCATGGCGAGATTGCCGTCCATCTTGCGCGCGAGTTCGAAGGAGGCGTTCGCCTTCTCGTACTCGTGACGCTTGAGCTGCACGAGGCCCACGCCCGCGGGACCGTCCGCGAACCCCTGCGAGGCCACCTTTTCGAACAGCTGCTGCGCGGCGTCGAGCTGACCGCCGGCGAGCGCGGCACGGGCGTCCTTGAGGTCGTCCGCGAGCGCGGGAAGCGCGCAAGCCGCCATCAGCGCGGCACACATCACGACGCGGCGCAGCGTGGTTCCGAAGGCGAGATTACCGTGGGTGCGGTTCATGGGCTCCTGTCGAGTGCTCCTCGTCGTCCTAGTGACTGCCCAACATGGGGGAGCGTCTGGCGAAGCGGACCGGCACCGTCGTGGGCACCGCCCCGCCTCGTACACCAACTTCTGTCCGTCACGGGTCGAAACGAAGGTGATCAACCCGCCCGAAAGCATGGGGCCCTTCGTGCGGAGGTACATGTTGTAGTTGCGGACCAGCGGATACTCTCCCTTGTACACCTTCTCCGCGTCGGCATTCCAGTCGGGGAGCCCCCTCAGGGCAGAAACTCGCAGTCTCCTGACGCCCTGCTCGGAAGAAGCCATGGAAACCATCCCGATGGCGCCCGGCGAACGGCGCACGCGCTCGAGCACCGCGGAGTCGGAGGATGCCCGGAACGCCGGCGACGTGGGCGACGCCCCGCCGAGCACGCGCTGGCAGAAGGACATCATCAGGTCGCCGTTCGCGTCCTGGACGATCGGCTCGATCGCCCCGCCCTTCACGTGCAGCTCGCTCCACCCGTGGAGCTGGTCGCTGTAGATCCGGTGCAGGTCGTCCACCGAGATGGACTCCAGCAGGTTCGAGGGGTGCACCACGATACAGATCCCGTCGCGAGCGAAGCGGTAGCCCTCGATCTCCATGCCCCCTTCGACCTGGACCGTGCGCTCCTCGGGCTCGAGCTCGCGCGCGACCACCGCCAGGTCGGCCCGCTGGGAAAGCAGGTCGCTGACGGCTTCGCGCGAAGTGCCGACGCGCAGGGTGAAATGGGCTTCCGGGTACATTTTCGTGAACGCCTCGACTTGTCGTTCCACCATCGTCCGCAGTTCGGGGACCACGACGATCTGGATACGCCCGCTGGTCTGGGAGTCTTCCACCCGGCCGGTGTTCGCGGGGGGCTTGGCGCCGCATCCGGGGAGCACCCCGAGGGCAAGCACGAGCAAGAGCGAAACCGGGAAGAGAGAAAGACTTCCGGCGCTCCGGTTCACGAAGTGCGCGAAGCTTATGAAGGCGCGGGGGCGCATGTCAATCGGAAGCTCGAGCTTTCCGTCAGGGCGCGAGGCGGTAGAGCATGCGCGGGAAGGCGATGCTCTCCCGCACGTGGTCCAGTCCGGCGATCCAGGCCAGCGTGCGCTCGACGCCGATCCCGAATCCGGCGTGGGGCACCGAGCCGTAGCGGCGCAGGTCCTTGTACCACTCGAACGCCTCCTGCGGCAGGCCGTGCTCGTCGATCCGGGCGGTGAGCAGGTCGAGCGAGGACATGCGCTGTCCTCCCCCGATGATCTCGCCGTAGCCCTCGGGCGCGAGGCAGTCGCAGGAAAGGCTGAGCTTCGGGTTCACCGGGTCCGGCTCCATGTAGAAGGCCTTCACCGCCGCCGGGTAGTTCGTCACGAAGATCGGCGTGTCGTAGCGGTTCGAAAGCTCGGTCTCGTCGGGCGCGCCGAAGTCGTTGCCGTACTCGAACGGGATTCCCGCCTCGTGCAGCATCTTCACGGCGTCGTCGTAGTGGATGCGCGGGAACGGCCCGACGACCTTCTCGAGCTTGCTCGTGTCGCGCTCGCACACCTTGAGGTCCTCGGCGCGCGCTTCGAGCACGCGGCCGACCGTGTAGCAAAGAAGGCGCTCTTCCAGCGCGATGACGTCCTGCAGCGTGCCGAACGCCCACTCGGGCTCCATCATCCAGAACTCGATGAGGTGGCGGCGCGTCTTGCTCTTTTCCGCGCGGAACGCGGGTCCGAAGCAGTACACGCGGCCGAACGCCATCGCCGCGGCTTCCATGTAGAGCTGGCCGCTCTGCGTGAGGTAGGCCTTGTCCTCGAAGTACTGCGTCTCGAAGAGATTCGTCGTGCCTTCGCACGCACTCGGAGTGAACACCGGCGCGTCCACGAGCAGGAAGTCCTCGCGGTTCATGAAGTCACGGAACGCGGAGATGATCTCGGCGCGAATGCGCAGCACCGACTGCTGCCGGTTCGACCGCAGCCAGAGATGGCGGTGGTCCATGAGGAAGTCCACGCCGTGTTCCTTGGGCGTGATCGGGTACTCGTGCGCGACGGAGACGACGTCGACCGACTGCAGCCCAAGTTCGACGCCGCCGACCTGGCGGGTGTCGGTCTTCACGAGCCCGCGGACGATCACGGCCGACTCGGTCGTGAGCTGCGCGGTGGCATCCCACTGCTCGGGCGAAAGGTCCTTCACGCCGGCGACGCACTGGATGCTGCCGCTGCCGTCCCGGATGACGAGGAACTGGACCTTGCCGCTGGAGCGCCGGTGCGTGACCCAGCCACGGATCTCGACCTGCTGCCCGACGTGGCTCCCCGCCTCCCGGATTCGCACCCAGGGCAGGGCCGTTGCCGCCTGTTCTTCGCTCATCAGAGTTCTCCCGGGGCCCGAAGGCCCAAGAAATACGCCCCGTTCCGGCGACGGTACCCGGCCCGAGGGGCCGAGGCGCTGCCTGAAACCGGGGCGGACTTTGTCTCAAGGGGCGGTGCGCAACCGCCGATAACGCCGTCGTTCGCGCCGCAAGTTAGGAGCGCCCACACGGAGTGTCAAGGGAATGCGCCTCTGGCCGATTTCACGTCATGGAGTGCTGAAGCCCGCACCGCGGTTGCCCGCGGGCGTGCCATGGATCGCGCGTGAACGCCGTGGCGCTCCGCGCCGAACCGGCCTTCTCTCGCGCCTGACGCTCTCCGCGGTACTCACGCTCTCGCTCAACGTCGTCGCGACGGGCGCCGAGCGCGCTCCGGCGCGCGCCACCCACGCCCCGACCGCGCCCGTCGTCACGATTCCCGCCGACCTGCGGAGCGTTTCGGACTGGGTGACCTACAAGCAGGCGGGCCACCTGCCCTCGCTGCCCACCGAAGCACGGCTGTTCTATCGCCGAGGGCTGATGGCCAAGCAGGCCGGTCAGGACGACCAGGCGCTCCTCAACGTCCGTGGCGCCGCCGAACTCGATCCCGCCTTCGTCGCCCCGCACCTGACGCTCGCGGCGTGGATGCTCGTGCGCGATCCCAGCCAGGCGCTGCAGGAGTACGGCACCGCGCTCGCGAACACGCGCCAGGATTTCGGCCTCCAGCTGTCCATGGCCGCGAACCTGTTCATCCTGCTCTTCCAGGCGCTCTTCGCCGGCCTGACGCTCACCGCGCTGTTCGTCGTCTGGACGCGCCGTCACGAACTGCTGCACCCGGTGCGCGAAGCGCTCGGGCGCTTCGGCTCGCCCGCCGGCGCGCGCTGGTGGAGTCTCGCCATCCTCGTGCTGCCGTTCCTCGCCGGCTACGGCCTCACGCTGCCCGCGATCGCCATGCTCGGCCTTCTCTGGCCGGTCGCCCGCGTCCGCGAGCGCGCGCTGTTCGTCACGCTCACCACCTTCGCGCTCACCACGCCGCTCGCGCTGGGCATGCTCGAGCGCCTCGCGCTGCCCATGTACGAGCAGGCGGGTCCCTACTACGGCGTGCCGACGCTCGAGAACTCCGGCTGGTCGCCGCAGCGCCAGGCGCGGCTCGCCCAGATCGCCGAGAAGAACCCGGACAACGCGCTCGTGCAGTTCGGCCTCGCGTGGATGGCGCGGCGCGGCGGCGACCTCGCCGTCGCCGAACAGTCCTACCGCCGCACGCTCCAGCTGTGGCCGGACGACGCCCGCACGCTCAACAATCTCGGCAACGTGCTCGCGATGCAGGGCCGCGCGCCGGAGGCGCTCGAAACCTACGAGCGCAGCGCGTCCTCGGACCCGACGAACGCCGCGGCCTTCTTCAACGCCTCGCAGATCCACACCCAGCGCTTCGAATACGCCCAGGCGTCCGACGCGCTCGGCAGGGCGAACGCGCTCAACTTCGAACTCGTGAAGCGCTACCAGTCCCAGGCCACGAGCGACGGTCTCCTGCCGCTCGCCGACGTGTGGCTGTCGCCCACGCTCTTCTGGAAGGCGCTGCGCGACGCGCCCACTCCGCGCGACCTGCACGGTTCGCTTCCGACCGGGCTGCGCAACCTCCACGAAGCGTCGGGCTGGCCGTTCAGCATCCTCGCGCTCGTGCTCGCACTCGCCGGCGTCGCCTTCGGCATCGGGCAGTTCCGCCACCTCCCGCTTCGCGCGTGCAGCAACTGCGGCACCGTCGTCTGCCGCCGCTGCGCCGAACGCCGCCGTGAACACGCGCTCTGCCCCGCCTGCGCGCAGGTCGAATCCGAAGCCGAAACGCACGAGTTCTCGCGCGTGCTGCTCCTGCGTCAGCGCAACAAGCTCGCGCGCCGCGACCAGCTCGCGCGCACCGCGCTCGCCGCGCTGCTCCCCGGCTACGGCATCGTCTCGCACCGTCACGTCTTCCGCCCGGTGATCCTGATCGCCGTCACGTACGTGCTGGTCCGGCTCGCGTTCGGCTACGTGATGCCGTTCTCGCTGGAGCCGCGCCTCACGCTTCCGGGCCAGGAAGTGCCGATGGCGTTGCTGCTCGGCGGACTGCTGTTCGTGTACGCGAGCTCGCTGCTCGGGTACCTGCACCTGAACTCTCGCGAAGAATCGCGGCAGGCGGCGCTCAACGCCGGCATGCGTGGCCGCATCACCCAGTCCACCCGGCGCTCCAGCGCCAACGCGGCTTAGGACACCATGGCTCTTCAGGGCAATCTCCGCGACTTCTCGGCCACCGAGATCCTGCAGCTCATCGCCTCGCAGAAGAAGTCGGGCTGCCTGGCGCTCGAGTGGAACACCGAACGCGCCTTCATCTGGGTGCACGACGGCCGCGTCGTTTCCACGCGCCAGCCCGGCCACAGCAAGGACGATCCGCTTCTCGCCTTCCTGCGGGCGACCAAGCGGCTCTCGGACGAACAGATCCGCGGCATCCTCACGATCCAGCGCGAGTCGAACCGCGACCTCGAGGACCTGCTCGTCAACGGCCGCTACCTCGATGCCGAGGAGCTCGCGAGCTTCATCGAGCGCCAGATCCTCGACGACCTCATGCGAATCGTGCGCTGGGACAGCGGCATGTACCGCTTCGATCCCAACTCGCGCTGGCCGCACTCCCCGCTCGTCCTGCTCAGCATGGAGGGCGTGGTCATCGAGGCCGCGCGCCGCGTGGATGAGCAGAAGCAGTTCGTCACGGTCTTCCGCGACCCGTACCAGTTGCTCAGCGTGCACGATCTCCCCGACCCCGACGAGCCTCTGTCGGACGAGGAGCGCGACATCTTCGGCATCATCGACGGCCAGCACACGGTCGCCGAAGTCGTCGAGCTGGCGCCGTTGTCGGAGTACGAAGCGTACGAAGCGCTCAGCCGCATGCTCAACGCGCGCTGGATCGAGTTCGACGGACGGCGCGATCCCGGCATCGCCCCTCCCGCTCCGCGTCACGAGGCCGAACAGCCGGTCCGCCCGCGAAACGTCTTCGTGCGCGAACTCGCGATCGCGGCCGCCATCGCCGGCGTCATGGTCGTCCTGCGCTTCATGAGTTCCGTCGCGCCGCTCGAAGCGCGGCCGACCGCGCAGCACGACGTCTTCGCCGCCGCGCAGGTCCGCGACCTGCGCTACGCCCTCGATCTCTACCGCCGCGAGCAGGGCGCCTATCCGCGCACGCTGCAGACGCTGGTCGAAGACCGCTGGGTGGGCGCCGACCAGGTGCGCATCGCGGGCTACGAAGTCGTGTACCGCGCCGAGTCGAACGGCTCGCGCTACGACCTCGACCTGCGCCCGACGCGCTGACGCTCGCTCAGGCCGTGTCGAGCGCGTCCCGGCTCGCGAGGAACGCCGTCGCGGCCTGAGCCACGCCGTCGAACACGCGGTCGGGCCGGCCGTACGGGCTGACGTCCGCCGCCTTCTCCTCCTCCGCGCCGTACCCCGTGCGCACGAGCACGCCCGTGCCGCCCATCGCGCGGCCCATCGCGGCGTCGAGCAGCTTGTCGCCCACCATCCACGAATGCGCGAGCAGCGCCTGCAGGTCTTCCGCCGCGCGCATCGCGAGCACGGTGCCGGGCTTGCGACAGTCCCTCCGCCACGCCGGGCAGCAGTTCGACGCCCTCGGGATCGCTCAGGTAGCCGTGCTCCACGATCAGCGTGCCGTCGCGGTCCACGAAGAACACGGGACGGCGCACGGGGCCCGCACGACGGGCGAGCGCCCGTTCGCCCGCGCGTTCGAGCAGTTCGGCGTCGGGTGACGACGGCCGTTCCGACGCCGCCTCTCCCGCGTGCCACAGCACGAAGCGCTCGAGCGGCAGGTCGCCCGCGCTCACGCGCACGTCTTCGCCCTCGTGCTCCTCGACCAATGCATGCAGCGGCAGGGTGTCCCATCCGAAGCGCTCGAAGAATCCCCAGCGCTTGAGGTCGGCGGCGCGCAGCGCGAGCAGTCCCGCGTGCGCGTGCCAGCGCCACGCGCGCCACGCGAGCGCGAGCGCCGAGCGCTCGCCGATCACGAGGTCCGCGTCGCCGGGACGAAGCTCGCGGTCGGTCTCGACGACGCGCATCGCGTCGCAGGCCGGAGCGCCCGCTCCGACCCACGTCACGGCGTGACCGCGCCGCGCGAGGCCGCAGAGCGCGGAGCGCAGCCGTGAATCCGGGCGCACCGAAGCGCCGTGCACCGCCACTCTCATGCGATCGCTCCCTTCGGGTTTCCTTCGAGCGCGCGCCACACGGCCGCGCGCACGTCTTCCATGCGGACGTTTTCGAGACACTCGTACCCGATCGCGCACGTGCGACGGAAGCACGGCGAACACACGGTCGCGTGCTGCACCACCTGCACGCGCGGCCCCAGCGGCGCGGTCCACGCGCTGCTGGTCGACCCAAACACCACCACGGTCGGCGCGCCGACGGCGCCCGCGAGGTGCGCCATGCCCGAGTCGTTGCTCACCACGACCGCCGCCGCGGCGCACAGCGCCGCCTGCTGCGGCAGGCTCGTCTTGCCGGCGAGCGAACGCCCGCCCGCGGCCTGCACGAGCGCCGCGCACGCCTCAGCCTCCCCCGCGCCACCGCACGCGAGCACTTCCAGGCCGCGGGCCGACAGTTCGCGCGCGAGCGCGATCCAGCGCGGCAGCGGCCAGCGTTTCGCCGGGCCGTACGCCGCGCCGGGCGCGAGCACGGCGAAGCCACCGCGAGCCCCGGCACCCTCGGGCAGCGGCGCGCCCGCGAGCCGAAGCGCGGAGACGCCGAGCGCCCCGGCGTCCACGCCGAGCGCGCCGGCGAGCAGCAGGTATTCACGGCCGAGGTGCAGGTCGCCCCGGGCCGGGCGCCGCACGGCGTGCGTGAGCAACAGGCTGCGCGCGTCGGCGGCGAAGCCGATGCGCGCGCGCGCACCCGCACGCCACGCGTGCCACGCGCTCGAGAACGAGGGCGGCAGCACGAGCGCCGCGTCGATCGCGCCGCCGGCGGCCGCACGCACCGCGGCCGGCGCGGCGGGCCAGGGCAGCGCCGCGTCCCACGCGCGGTCGCCCGCCAACAGTTCGAGCAACGGCGCGGGTCCGGACGCCACGATGCGCGCCGCGGGGAACGCCGCGCGCACCACGCCCGTCAGGGGTCTCGCCATGAGCGAGTCCCCGAGCCAGTTCGGAAGCCGGAGGAAGACGCGCTCCACGCCTTTCACGTGCACGTGGAGCGCCGTTTCCTAGTAGGCCCGCGCGAAGAGCGCCACGCGGTGGCCGGGACGCTCGAGCGAGCCGAAGCGCGAGAGGTCGTGAGGCATGCAGCGCATGGTCGCGCCGCACTTCTCCTTGATCTCCGTCTCGAACGCGGCGGTGCCGTCCCACGGCACGGCGACGAAGCCGCGCTTCTCGGCCGCGAAGTGCGCGATGACTTCTTCCTTCGTGGTGACGAGAACGGTGTTCTCGTCACGGAAGGCCTTCGCCTGCTCGAACATCGTCTTCTGCACGTCGGCCAGCATCGCGGGAAGTCGCGTCCCGAGCTCGGCGAGCGGCACCGATTCCTTGGCGCGCGTGTCACGGCGCACGGTCATCACGGCCGCGCTCGCGACGTCCTTCGGTCCCACCTCGAGGCGGATCGGCACACCGCGCATCTCGTACTCGTTGTACTTCCAGCCCGGCGAGTACTGGTCGCGGTCGTCCACCTTGATGCGGACGTTCGGCCCGATCGCTTCCTTCACCTTGACGAGGAACTCGGACACCGCGGCCTTGTCCTCTTCCTTGCGCCAGATGGGCACGATCACGACCTGCACCGGCGCGACGTTCGGCGGCAGGCGCAGTCCGCGCTCGTCACCGTGCGTCATGACGATCGCGCCGACGAGTCGCGTGGACACGCCCCACGACGTCTGCCAGACGTGCTGGCGCTTGCCGGCCTCGTCCTGGTACGTGATGTCGAACACCTTCGCGAAGTGCTGCCCGAGATGGTGCGACGTGCCGGCCTGCAGCGCCTTGCCGTCCTTCATCAGCGCTTCGATCGTGTACGTGTCCTGCGCGCCGGCGAACCGCTCGGCGTCGCTCTTCTTGCCGGCGTACACGGGAATCGCCAGCTCGGTCTCGACGAAGTCGCGGTAGACCTCGAGCATGCGCAGCACCTCTTCGAGGCACTCCTGCTCGGTCGCGTGCGCGGTGTGCCCTTCCTGCCAGAGGAACTCGGCCGTGCGCAGGAACAGGCGCGTGACCTTTTCCCAGCGCATGACGTTCGCCCACTGATTGATGAGCACGGGCAGGTCGCGATACGACTCGATCCACTTCGAATACATGTGGCCGATGATCGCCTCGCTCGTCGGGCGGATCGCGTAGCGCTCCTCGAGCTTCTCGCGGCCGCCCTCGGTCACCCACGCGCACTCGGGCGCGAAGCCCTCGACGTGGTCGGCCTCGAGCTGCAGCAGCGACTCGGGGATCAGCAGCGGGAAGTACGCGTTCTCGTGACCGGTCGCCTTGATCCGGCGGTCGAGCAGCTGCTGCATGTTCTCCCAGAGCCCGTAGCCGTAAGGGCGAATGACCATCGAGCCGCGCACCGGCGAGTAGTCGGCCAGCTGCGCCTTGCGCACGACTTCGTTGTACCACCGGGAGAAATCGTCGCCCTGATCGGTGAGGTCCTCGACGAACTGCTTCTTGCCCGTGTTCTCGCTCACGCTCGCTCCACGATGAAAGGCCCACACCGCGCCGGAGGCGCGGCCGGTATCGAATTCAGTCGGCGGCAGTCTAGGACAGCGGCGGCACGGGAGCCAACCGGCGGCCTCGCGTGCGGCGACGAGGCAGTGCGTGCGATCGAAAGCGTCGCGACCGCTCGGGCCGCGGCCGCAGCCGCGTTCAGCCTCGCCCGCTCGTGCGTTCCAGCGCCGCGAGCACGTCCGCGACCGCGATGCCCGTCATGCAGCGGAAGTGCCCCTTCGGACAGCGCTCGAGCCCGTGCAGCGTGCAGGGCTGGCAGGGTTCGTTGCGGCACAGCACCTCGTGCCCCTCGCCCGCCGGCGCGAAACCGAGCACCGGCGACGTGCTGCCGAAGAGCGCGACGACGCGGCGGCCGCGCGCGGCGGCCATGTGCATGAGCCCGCTGTCGTGCGTGACGGCGGCGGCCACGTGCGAGAGCAGCGCGGTCATCCGCGCGATCGGCTCGCTCACCCAGCGCGCCCGCGGATCGGCGTCGATGCGCTTCGCGAGCGAGGGCAGCGCGCGCTTCTCCGCGGCGGTCGTGAACACGACGCGCGAGCGCCCCTGCGCCGCGAGCGCCTCGTCGAGCGCGCACCAGCGCTCCTCGGGCCAGCACTTGGTCGCGTGCCTCGCGCCCGGACAGAGCGCGACCGGCGAGTCGCCCGGCGCCCAGGCGGCGATCCACTCCGAAGCCCAGGCCTCCGCGGCCTCACCGGCGTGCAGGACGGGCGGCTCGGTCACGACCGCGCCGAGCGCACGCAGCGCCTCGGCGTTGCGCGCGATGGCGTTCGGGATCGCCTGCGGGCGCGACCAGCGCGCGTTCACCCAGCGCCAGCGTGCGAGCCGGTACGACGGCGCGCGCAGCACCGGTCCCTTCTGCCGGAACGTGAGGATGCGCGTGCGCGAGTTGCCGTGCAGGTCCACGATCAGGTCGCAGGCTTCCAACTCGGCGCTCATGGACACGAGGTCCTCGACCTTGCGTGCGTCGCGTTCCAGTGCGCGGACGTGGTCCACGGCCGGATCGAAGCGCACGAGATCGGCGAACTCCTCCTTCACCCAGTAGGTGATCCGCGCCTGCGGATACGCCGCGCGCAGCGCGCGCACGACCGGCAGCGTCAGCACGATGTCGCCGAGGGACGACAGCCGCAGCACGGCGATCTCGCGGAATCCGCCCGGCGGGACGGCGACGGGACGCGGGCGTCCCACGTCAGTCCCGGAACTGCAGGTCGTGGAGCCGGCGGTACGCGCCGCCCGACGCGAGCAGTTCGGCGTGCGAGCCGCGTTCGACGATGCGGCCGCCCTCGAACACGAGGATGCGGTTCGCGTGCTGCACCGTGGACAGCCGGTGCGCGATCACGAACACCGTGCGCTCGCGCATGAGGCGCTCGAGCGCTTCCTGCACGAGGCGCTCGTTCTCGGTGTCGAGCGCGGACGTGGCCTCGTCGAGCAGCAGCAGCGGCGGGTTCTTGAGCAGCGCGCGCGCGATCGCGAGGCGCTGGCGTTCGCCGCCCGACAGCCGCACACCGCGATCGCCGATCACGGTGTCGTAGCCCTCGGGCAGCTTCTCGATGAACGTGTGCGCGTTCGCCGCGCGCGCGGCGTCCTGCACGCGTTCGAGCGGCACGTCGGGCACGCCGTACGCGATGTTCGCGCGGACGGTGTCGTGAAAGAGGATCGTCTCCTGCGTCACGATGCCGAGTTGGCGGCGCAACGACGACGTGCGCGCGTCGCGCAGGTCCACGCCGTCGAACGTGATGCGGCCGGACGTCGGCTCGTAGAAGCGGCCGAGCAGGTCGAGCGTCGTGCTTTTGCCCGCGCCGCTCGCTCCCACGAGGGCGACGACCTCGCCACGCTTCACTTCGAAGTCCACGTCGTGCAGGACCACGTCGCCGGTGTCGTACGAGAACCCGACCTGCTCGAAGCGCACGGCCTGCGCGAGCGGAGGCAACTCGACGGCGCCCGGCCGGTCGGAGATCGCGGGCTCGGTGTCGAGGAGCTTGAACACGCGATCCGAAGCGCCGAGGCCCGTCGCGATCGAGTTGTTGAGCTCCGAGAGGCTCTTCACCGGGCTGATGATGCCGAGCAGCGCCGTCACGAACTGCAGGAAGCGCTCCGGCGGCAGGCTCTGGTGTTCGAAGATTTCGCGCGCGCCCACCCACGCGATGCCGACCGCGAGCAGGATCATCGCGTACTCGCTGATCGGCTTCGCCGCGGCCGCGACGCGCCGCATGCGCACGAAAGACGCGAAGTAGCCCTCGTTCGCCTTCGCGAAGCGCCCTTCCTCGAACCCTTCCATCGCGAACGCCTTCACGACGCGCGCGCCCATGATGGATTCCTGGAGGATGCCCGTGAGGTCCGCCATGCGCTCCTGCGTGCGGCCCGAGCGCTTGCGCACCTTTCGGCCGATCACCGCGAGCAGCCAGCCCGCAGGCGGCAGCACGAGCATCGAGAGCAGCGCGAGCTTCCAGGACGACAGGAACACGATCAGCAGGCAGCCGAGCAGCGTGAGGCCGTCCTTGAGCAGGTTGCTGATGCCGGCCGCGATCACGTTGCGCATGGTCTCGACGTCGTTCGTGACCTGCGAGATGAGCGAACCCGCGCGCTTGCCGTGATAGAACGACAGCGAGAGCCGCTGCAGGTGCGCGAACACGAGACCGCGCAGGTCGCGCAGCATCGCCTGCTCCACCGAAACACTGAGGAAGCTCGACAGGTACTCGCTCACGTTCTTCACGAAGAACAGGCCGAGGATCACGAAGCACAGGCGCTCGAAGCCGACGATGCGGCGCGCGTCGAACAGCCAGTGATTCCAGTTCGTGGCGAGTTGCGCGAGCGCGTGCGCGCCCGGCACGAAGTCCGGCAGCGCGAGCGGTGTCGGCGCCGTGACGGCGTCGCCGCTCACGGTGGCGAACAGCAGCTTCGTGAACGGTTCGACCATCGTGAACGACAGCGTCGTCGAGATCGCGTTCAGGAGCATGAACACGATCGCGAAGGCGAGGCGCGCGCGGTGCGGCCGCAGCAGCGACAGGTAACGGCGAAGTGGGGACACGGAGCTCAGTCGGGCCGCTTGCCGGCTTCGCCGCGGCGGCCGAAGTCCTGCACTTCCGCGAGACGCAGCAGCAAGTCGCGGCCGCCGACGAAGTCGGCGATCGTGTCCTCGGGCCGGGCGCTCAGCTGGCGGCACTCCACCAGCTGGAAGACGATCCGCCGACGTCCTCGCCCGTCCCGCACGCCCCTCGCGGAACACCGTCGGGGCGAGCACGCCGAACTCCTCGTGCGCCATGCGGACCACGCCCTCGAGCAGTTCGCCACCGGACAGGTGGCGGCGCTCGGCGTCGCGCAGCCGGTCTTCGGGCAGCGACTGCACCGTGGTGTTCAAGGCCGAGACGATGAAGGCGTACGCCTCCCGCGCGTAGCGCACTTCACGCTCGCGCAGCGCGTCCACGGCATCCCAGAAGGTGGTTTCTCCGCTCACGGCGCGGACTATAGGCCGCCCGTCGAAGCGGGCACAAGCGCCCCGACCGCGACTGGCGCAGCGTCGTGGCCTTGCGGCCCAGCGCGGCGACCCGGCGCGGGTGATCGAGGTTGTAGTGCAGGCCGCGGCTCTCGGGCCTCCTCTGCGCGCAGGCGACGATCAGGCTGCCCACGAGGGCGATGTTCCGCAGCTCGATCAGGTCGGGCGACAGACGCAGGCGGTGGTAGTCGCGCTCGATCTCCTCGCGGAACATCGCCAGCCGCCGCGCGGCGAACGCCAGGCGCTCGTCCGTGCGCACGATGCCCACGAGGTCCCACATCGCGCGGCGCACGGTGTCCCAGTTGTGGTCGAACACGACGCGCTCCTGCGGCGGATGCGTGCCGCGGGTGTGCCAGGGCTCGGGTCGCGGCGTGCGCTTCACGCGCTCGAGCCGGCGTTCGATCTCGGCCGTCGCGTGGTGCGCGCCGACGAGCGCCTCGAGCAGCGAGTTGCTCGCGAGCCGGTTCGCGCCGTGGAGCCCGGTGCACGCGACCTCGCCGATCGCGAGCAGGCCGTCGAGCGCCGTGCGCCCCGACAGCGTCGCCTTCACGCCGCCGCACATGTAGTGCGCGGCCGGGACCACCGGCACGGGATCCTTCGTCATGTCGATGCCGAGCGCGCGCAGCTGCGCGTCGATGTTCGGGAAGCGCTTGCGGATGCGCGCCGCCTTCACGTGCGTGATGTCGAGCCACACGTGCGCGTCGCCGTGGCGCTTCATCTCGCGGTCGATCGCGCGCGCGACGACGTCGCGCGGCGCCAACTCGGCCTTCGGGTCGTACTCCGGCATGAAGCGCCGCCCGTCGAGCGTGCGCAGCACCGCGCCTTCGCCGCGCACGGCTTCCGAAATGAGGAACGTGCGCGCCGCGGGATGAAAGAGCACCGTCGGATGGAACTGCACGAACTCGAGCCCCTCGACCGCCGCGCCCGCGCGGTAGGCCATCGCGATGCCGTCGCCCGTCGCGACGTCGGGATTGCTCGTGTAGAGGTAGACCTTGCCGGAGCCGCCGGTCGCGAGGACGGTCACGCGCGCCGTCACGGCGCGGATGTGGCCGGACGCGCGGTCCATCACGTACGCGCCCCAGCACGTGTCGCGGCCCTTGCGCTTCGGGCCGCCCATCTTCGATTCGAGGATGAGGTCCACCGCGAGCTGGTCCTCGACGAGCCGGATGCGCGGATGGCGCCGCACGCGATCGAGCAGCGTCTGCTCGACGGCGCGACCGGTGAAGTCGGACGCGTGCACGATGCGGCGGTGCGAATGCCCGCCCTCGCGTCCCAGCTCGAACGACGAGCCCTTGCGGTTGAACGCGACGCCGAGCTCCGCGAGTTCGCGCACGCGGTCCGGGGCCTCGCGCACGACCGTGCGCACGACGTCGAGATCGGACAGTCCGGCGCCGCACGCGAGCGTGTCGGCCACGTGCATGCGGAACTCGTCGTCGCGCTCGAACACGGCCGCGATGCCGCCCTGCGCCCAGTTCGTGCTCGAGTCGTCGGCCTTCTTCTTCGTGAGCACGAGGACGTCGCCGTGTCGCGCCGCCTTGAGGGCGAGCATGAGCCCGCCGATGCCGCTGCCCAGCACCAGCACGTCCGCGTGATCGCTCACCGGGCTTCCTCCCCGAACACGTGCCGCTCGATCGCTTCGCCGCCGCTCACCCACGCCCATGCCACCTCCAGAACCGCGACCTTCCCCTCCGTCGCACTCAACGGCCAGCGTACGGCGTCCTTGCGCGTCAACACCAACGTGCCGCCGGCGGCGCGTTCGATCTCGCGCCGCGCTTGCGCTTCCGTCCACCAATGATGGTCCCGCCACGCGGCGAGCGTGACCGGACCGAAGCCCGCCTGCTCCGCCGTCCGCACGACCGCGCCCGGATTGCCCGTCGCGGTCAGCACGCGCGCGGGCCCGGCCGCGGCGACCGCGCCGCCTGCGAGCCCCACGACACCCGCGCCGCGGTGCGTCGCCGCGCCGAACCGTGCGCCCGGCGCGTACGGCCGCGCGAGCGCGATCAGCTCGTCCGCGTCGTCGCCCGCTTCGAGCCGCGTGATCACGACCGCGCTCGCACGCTGCAGCGCGCGCAAGGGCTCGCGCAACCGGCCCGCGGGCAGCAGCCGACCGCCGCCGAACAGGTCGGTGCGGTCGAGCAGCACGACGTCCACGTCGCGCGCGAGCGGCCAGTGCGAGAAGCCGTCGTCCAAGAGCACGAGCTTCGCTCCCGCCGCCACCGCTTCTCGCGCGAGGTCGCGCTTGCTCGTGCCGGCGTGGCAGCGCACGCGAGGCACGCCCGCGCGGTACATGCGCTCCTCGTCGCCCTCGCCCTGCGGGCCGGGCCGATAGCGGCGGCACACGATCGCCGCGTTCGTGCCGCGCCGCTCGGCTTCGCGCGCGAGATGCAGCACGCACGTCGTCTTGCCCGCGCCGCCCACCGTGATGTTGCCGATGCTCACGACGCGCGCGCCCACGCGCTCCTGCCGGGCGCGGCCCGCCGCGTACCAGCTCCGGCGCGCTTCCCAGGCACGCGCGTAGAGCGCCTCGCCGAGCGCCGCGAGCGCGTTCACGCCGGCCACAGCGACATGTCCTTGAGCGCCGCCACCGCGCGCGCCGCCGAGCCGCGCTGCGCTTCCGCGACCGCGCGCGCGCGCTGCGCGCGTCCGGTGCGGAACTCGTCGTCGGTGAGCAGGCGGCGCAGCGAACCCGCGAGCGCCTCGCCCGGCTCGAGCAGTTCGATCGCGTCGCCGCCGCGCAACGCACGCACGTAGTCCATCTGCGATTCGTGGTGCATGCCCATCATCACGGCCGCGCCACACGCCGCGGGCTCGAGCGGGTTGTGCCCTCCGAACGCCGAGAGGCTGCCCCCGACGAACGCGAGATCCGCGCCGCGATACCAGTCCACGAGCACGCCCATGCGGTCGTCCCACACCCACGCGTCGCTGCGCGTGGCGTCGGCGCCCACGGTCACGCCCGCGGCCGCGACTTCGGCGCCGAGCTCTTCCGACGCGCGCGGGTGCCGCGGCACCGCGACGACCGTCCAACGCGCGCGCACGGCTTCGGGCAGCGTCATCCACGCGCGCGCGAGCTGGCGGCCTTCGCCGGGACGCAGGCTGCCGAGCACGAGCAGCGGCCGGTCGGGGTCCGCGCCCATCGCCGCGCGGGCACGCGCGATCCGCCGCGGGATCGGGCAGGCCGTCGCTCTTGAGGTTGCCCACCACGCGCGCGTGGTCGGGGTTCGCGCCGATCGCGAGCCAGCGGCGGCGGTCCTCCTCCGTCTGGCAGAGCACCGCGTCGAGGCCGTGCACGAGCGAGCGCATCGGCGCGCCGAGGCCCCGATAGCGCCCGACGGAGCGCTCGCTCAGCCGCGCGCTCACGATCGCGACGGGAATCTCGTCGGCGCGCGCGCGCAGCAGCCAGTGCGGCCACAGTTCGGTTTCGACGAGCAGCAGCCGCTCGGGCGCGACGCCCTCGACGAAGCGTTTCACCGCCTGCGGTGAATCGATCGGGGCGAGCGACACCGTGCGTTCGATCTGGCGCAGCCTCGCCCGCCCGCCGCGCGACGTGGCGGTGAGCCAGAAGCGCGCGTCGGGCACGGTCAGGCGCAGTTCGCGCAGCAGCGGCGGCACGGCCGCGGCCTCGCCGAGCGAGGCGGCGTGCACCCACGCGTGGCAACCGCCGGGCAGGCGCACGTCACCCATGCGTTCCTTCCAGAACGGCTGCTCGTTCGGCGACGTGAACATGCCCGCCGACGGAGCGATCGTGCCCAGCAGCGGCGCGAGCACGCGGTACGCGGACCACGCGAAACTCATGCGCCCTCCCCGCTGCGCGTCCGCACTTCGCGCGTGACCGCCACGAGCGCGGCCTGCACGCGCACGCGCGCGTCGTCGTCGCTCTCGCCCTCGAGCCGCGGCGCGAGCGGCGCCGCGTGCGTGATGCTCACGCGCGCGAACGGGCGCGGCACGCGGAAGCGGTCCCACGAACGGAACGCCCACGAGTCGGCCGCCGACGTGCCGATCGGCACGATGCGCCGGCCGAGCCGCTCCGCCACGTAAACGAGTCCGTCCTTCAGTTCCTCGGCAGGGCCGCGCGGACCGTCGGGCGTGATCGCGATCGGCTCGCCGCGGCCGCCCGCCGCGAGCATCTCGCGCACGCCGGCCTCGCCCCCGCGCGTGCTCGAGCCGCGGGCCGTACGGAAGCCGAGATGCTCGATGACGCGCGTGATGAGCTGCCCGTCGCGATGCCGGCTCACGAGCACGACGATGCCTTCGTTCCGGTGCGTGAACGCGAGCGGCAGCAGCCGCGCGTGCCAGAACGCGTACACGAACGCCTCACCGGAATCGCGTGCGCGCTCGAACTCGGGATCGTTGCGCTCGTCCACGCGCCACGTGCGGCCGAGCAGCTGCAGCACGAACGCGCCGGTCGCGGCCGCCGGCTCGGTCCACCACGGGTAGCTGCCGCGGCTCACGACAGCAGCTCCAGCACGGCCTCGGCCGTACGCGCCGAAGCGCCCGGACCGCCGAGACGTTCGCGCACCACGGCGAGCCGGCGCGCCGCGACGCGAGTTCCGCGGGACGCTCGAGCCAGCCGCGAGCGAGTGCCCGGCGAGCGCCTCCGGCCGTGAAGTCGCCCTGCAGCAGTTCGGGCGCGACCTCCGCGCCCGCGACGATGTTCGGCAGGCCGATGCGCGGCAGCTTCACGACGCGGCGCGCGATCGCCCAGTTGAGCGCGTTCACGCGATAGACGATCGCGAGCGGCGTACCGAAGAGCGCGGTCTCGAGCGTCGCGGTGCCCGACGCCACGGCGCAGCAGGCGGAGAACTGGATCGCGCGCGTGCGCCCGCGCAGCGCCTTCACCTCGGGGAACCGCGCGAACGCCTTCTCCGCGGTCGAAAACCCTTCCGCGAGCGCGACGACCGGCACGACCTTCGGGACGCGCGCGACGAGCAGCCGCGCCGCCTCGAGCATGGGCTCGAGGTGATGCCCCAGCTCGCCGCGGCGGCTGCCGGGCAGCAACCCGACGATCGGTGCGTCGGCCGCAACGCCGAGTTCGGCGCGAAGCGCCGCTTCGTCCACCTCGGGCTCGAGCGCGTCGAGCAGCGGATGGCCGACGAAGCGCGTCTCGACGCCCGCGTCGCGGAAGATCGCTTCCTCGAACGGGAACACGACGGCGAGGCGGTCCACCCACTTCGCCATCTCGGCGGCGCGCTCGGGATGCCACGCCCACACCTGGGGCGCGATGTAATGAAAGAGCTTCGCGCCGAAGCGCTTCAGCTGCGGCCCGAGCCGCAGGTTGAAGCCCGGGTAGTCCACGAGCACGACCACTTCGGGACGGAACGAGGCCATCTCGCGCAGGATCGCGGCGCGCGCGGCGAAAATGTCCGGCAGCTTCGCGATCACGCCCGAGAAGCCGATCACCGCGAGCGATTCCTGCGGCACGATCGCGCGCACGCCTTCGGCGCGCATGCGCGGGCCCGCGACGCCGCACACGTCCACGACGGCACGCGCCCGCAGCTCGCGCACGAGCGCGGCGGCGTGATGATCGCCGGACGCCTCCCCGGCCACGATCAGGATGCGCCGCGGCGAAGCCCCGGCGGAGGGCTTCAGCGTGCCGACCACTGCAGCGCCCGGCGCCGCATGGCCTCGCGCACTTCCTCGGCCACGTACAGCGCGTCGCGGCCCGACTGCGCGGACGCCGCGCCCGCGCCTTCGCCGCGCAGCGAGCGCAGGAACGCCTGCAACTCGAACGTGAGCGGCTCGCCCGCGGGAATCTCGAGCTTCGTGCGGTCGATCGCCGCGAGCAGCGCGAAGGGGTCCACCTCCCCCGGCTTGAACGAACCCGGGTCCTTGATCACGAACGCCTCGCCGGACTTGTCGAACAGGTCCACCGACACGTACGCGTCCTTCTGGAAGAAGCGAATGCGGCGGAGGCGCTCGACGGACACGCGGCTCGCGGTGAGGTTCGCGACGCAGCCGTCCTCGAACTCGAGCCGCGCATTCGCGATGTCCTCGTTGCTCGACAGCACCGCGACACCCACCGCCGAGATCTGCGACCGGAGTGCGGCCCGTCAGGTGCAGCACGGCGTCGATGTCGTGGATCATGAGATCGCCCACGACGTCGATGTCGAGCGAGCGCGGCTGGAACGCCGCCATGCGGTGCCCTTCGATGAACTTCGGGTTCTTCACGAACGGCTTCGCGGCGAGCAGCGCGGGATTGAAGCGCTCGACCTGGCCGACCTGCAGGATGCGGTTCGCCTTCTTCGCGGCGGCGATCATCGCGTCGCAGTCGGCGACCGTGACGGCCATCGGCTTCTCGACGAGCACGTGGCAGCCCGCGGCGAGCGCCTGTTCCGTCGCGGCGCGGTGCGCCACGGTGGGCGTCGCGACGGAGATGGCCTCGCACTCGGCGAGCAGCGCCTCGGGCGTCTCGAACGCGCGTCCCCCGTACTGCGCGGCGACGGCCTTCGCCCGCTCGAGCGACTGGTCGTAGACACCGACGAACGACGCCTCGGCCACGCCCGCGTAGACCCGCGCGTGCTTCTCACCCCACGTCCCGACACCCCACACGCCTGCGCGAACCGCTTCCATGCCGCCTCCCTAGCGCGTGACCCCGCGCACGGATGTTTCGCAGAAACGCGCGAAGTGCTCCACCTCGGGAATCCCGGGGAGTTCCGCGCGGATGTCCGCCACCGCCTTCGACGACGTCGTGCCGCTCCGGAAGAAGATCCGGTAGCAGCGGTCGAGCGCGTCGCACACGTCCTTCGAGAAGCCGCGGCGGGAAAGCCCGATCGTGTTCATGCCGGCGTTGCGCGGCGGACTGCCCGCCGACTTCACGAACGGCACGATGTCCTGCGAGATGCGCGAACCGCCGCCGATCATCGCGTGCCGCCCGATGCGCGTGAACTGGTGCACGACCGTGCTGCCGCCGACGATCGCCCAGTCGTCCACCACGACGTAGCCCGCCATCTGCACGGCGTTCGCGAGGATCACGCGGTCGCCGACGTGGCAGTTGTGCGCGACGTGCGAGTACGCCATGAGCAGGCAATGGCTGCCGATGCGCGTCGTGAATCCGGGTTCGGTCGCGAGGTTCGCCGTCATGTATTCGCGGCAGACCGTGTGGTCGCCGACGACGAGGTACGACGGTTCGCTCGTGTACTTGAGGTCCTGCGGCGGCGAGCCCAGCACCGCGCCGTGATGGACGTGGCAGCCGCGGCCGAGCGTCGTCCAGCCCGTCACGAGCGCGTGCGAATCCACGCGCGTGCCGTCACCGATCACGACGTGCGGCCCGATCACCGCGCCCGGGCCGATCACCACGTCTTCGCCGAGTCGCGCGCCCTTCTCGACGAAAGCGGCCGGATGGACCTGCGCGCTCACACCTGCCGCCGATCGACGATCGAAGCCATGAGTTCGGCCTCCGCCACGAGTTGTCCGTCCACGTAGGCCTCGCCGCGCATCTTGGACGTGCGGCCGCGCAGCTTGAGCAACGTGAGCTTGAAGCGCAGCTGATCGCCCGGTGTCACCGGGCGGCGGAAGCGCGCGCCGTCGATGCCCATGAAGAACATGAGCTTGTCGTTCGGGTCGTCGACCGAGTTCAGCATGAGCAGGCCGCCGCACTGCGCCATCGCCTCGATGATGAGCACGCCGGGCATCACGGGCTGGCCCGGGAAGTGCCCCTGGAAGAACGGCTCGTTGATCGTGACGTTCTTGTAGCCCTCGATCGACTGCCCTTCCTCGAGCGACGTGATGCGGTCGACGAGCAGGAACGGATAGCGGTGCGGAAGGATGTCCATGATGGACGTGATGTCCCATTCTTCCGGCGGTCCACCCGCGCGCCGACCGGGCAGCGGCAGCGTCTCCTTGAGGTGCTTCACGAACTCGACGTGCCCCTGATGCCCGGAGCGCCTGGCGGTCACGTGACCGAGCAGCGGCCCGCCGAGGATGAACAGGTCGCCGAGCAGGTCGAGGATCTTGTGGCGCACGAACTCGTCCGGGAACCGCAGCGGCTCTTCGTTGAGCACGCGGTCCGCGCCCACGACGATCGCGCTCTCGAGCCGGCCGCCCTTGATCCAGCCGGCCTGGCGCAGCACCTCGAGATCGCGCTCGAGCACGAACGTGCGCGCCGGGGCGATCTGCTCGAGGTAGAGCTCCGGCGTGATGTCCACCGAAAGCTCCTGCACGCCGATGAGCGGATGGTCGTACTCGATCGTGAACGTCAGCTTGCAGCCGCGGTACGGCACGGCGGAAAGCTCGACGCCCTTGTGCGACCACGACACGGGCTTCGTCACCTTGAGGTGTCGAACCGGCTTGTCCTGGTCGACGACGCCCGCCGCCATGAGCGCGCGCGCGATCGGCGCCGCCGAGCCGTCGTGCCCCTCGGGCACTTCCATGCTCGACACCTCGATGCGCAGGTTGTCGATACCGATGCCCGCGACCGCCGACAGCACGTGCTCCATGGTGTGGATCTGCACACCGTCCTGCTGGAGGATCGTGCGCCGCCCGGCGCCCGGATCGAAGTGTGCGTTCTCGGGACGCACCTGCACTTCGGGGCTGCCCGGCAGGTCCACGCGCACGAAACGCACGCCGTGTCCGGTCGGAGCCGGCAGGAACTTCATGAGGCCCTTCTCGCCCGTGTGCAGGCCGACGCCCTCGATCTGCGCGGGCCCGGCGATCGTCCGCTGCATGCGACCTTTCAACGCACCGTCTCCCCTTCCTGGGTTTTCTGCTCGAGGCGATCCAGCCGCTCCTCGATCTGCTTCGTGCGATCGAAGAGCTGCGGGAGCCGCTGGATGTACGCGTTCATGCGGCGCCAGATGCCGAGCGCGATGGCCGGGTAGCCCGAAACCTTCGCGCCGGCCGGAACGGACTTCGTCACGCCGCTCTGCCCGCCGATCATGGAGCCCTTGCCGAGGCGCACGTGGCCGATGACGCCGGCCTGTCCGCCGATCGTGACGTAGTCCTCGAGCTCCGTGCTGCCCGAGATGCCGACCTGCGCGACCACGATGCAGTGCTTGCCCGTGACCACGTTGTGCCCGATCTGGACGAGGTTGTCGATCTTCGTGCCGTCGCCGATGCGCGTGGCGTGCGTGGTCGCGCGGTCGATCGTCGTGTTTGCGCCGATCTCGACGTCGTCGCCGACGATCACCGTTCCGACCTGCGGCACCTTGTGATAGCGGCCCGCGTCGAACGCGAAGCCGAATCCGTCCGCGCCGATCACGGCGCCCGGATGAATGATGCAGCGGTCACCGATCACGACCTCCTCGCGGATCGTCACGCGCGGATAGATCATGCAGTCCTCGCCGATCGAGGCCTGCACGCCGACGTAGCAGCCCGGCATGAGGACCGTGTTCGCGCCGACCTTCACGCCCGCCTCGAGCACGCAGTACGCGCCGACGGAGACGTTCGCGCCGAGCGTGGCCGCGGGCGACACGACCGCGGACGGATGCACGCCCGCGAGCGGCTTGTAGAGGTCCGGCCGGAAGTGCTTCACGACCTTCTGGAACGCGAGGTACGGGTTGTCCACCTGCAGCAGTGGTACGTGCGCTTCCCGTGTCTCGCGCGAGCAGATGACCGCGGACGCCTTCGTCTCGTGGAGATAGGCGTCGTAGCGGGAGTTCGCGATGAACGTGATGTCGCCGGGCTGCGCTTCGCGGATACCCGCGACGCCCTTCACGACCGTGGACGCGTCGCCCACGACGGTGCCGCCCAGCTCTTCGGCCAGCTCGGCCAGTGTGCGCGTCTGCATGGGGGCGCTCCTAGCGTGTGGTGCCCGCGGCGCGCGCGACCAGTTCGGCGAGCACGTCCGCGGTGATGTCGTGCGTACGGTCGGCGTACACGAGTACGCCACTCACGGAATCGAACACCATCGTCAGTCCCTTCTGGCTGGCGACCTTTTCGACGGCGACGCGAATCTGCTGGACCACTTCGCCCGTCGCGCGCTCGTTCTCCTGCGACGCGCGGCCGTTCGGTCCCCAGATCTCCTGGATGAACGTCTCGTATTCGGTCACGGCGCGCTGCAGCGCCGTCTCCTTCTCCTGCTTCTTGAGCGCGGACAGGATCGGGCCCTGGTCACGCAGCTCGGCCCGCAGCTGCGTGACGACCTTCTCCTTCTCCGCCGCTTCGTCGCGCCAGCCCTGCACCATGCGGTCGAACCGCTGCTGGGCGTCCTGCGCGTCCTTGTACTCGAGGAAGATGCGCGACGAATCGATGTAGCCCATGGACAGATCGGCCGCGAGCAGGCTGGACGCGGCCAGCATCAGCGCGCAGGCGAAGGCGAGCACTCGTGCGTGAAATCGCATGCGACCTCGTCAGAACCCGACGTTGCCGAGCAGGAAGTGTCCCTGCCACTTCGGCCCGTCGTCGCGGTGGAAGCCATAGCCGTAGTCGAACCCGACGTTGCCGAGGATGGGAATCTCCATCCGCAGGCCGAAGCCGGCGCCGACCTTGAAATCACGAGGCTTGACGAACTTGAGCTGGTCCCACGTGTTGCCCGCGTCCATGAAGAGGAGCGCGTGCAGCGGGTGGACGATCGGGAACTGCTGCTCGAGCGTGAACAACGCCATGTACCGGCCGCCGGGATAGCGGCTGCGCACCCACGACGAATCGCGAACGACCGAGTCGGCGCCCGTGGAACTCGTGAGTGTGCGGTTGTACTTGCTCCAGTAGAAGCCGCGGTCGGGCACGACCTGGTAGTCCTGGTAGCCGCGCAGCGGATCGATCGTGTTGCCGCCTCCGAGACGGAAGCGCGCGTAGTCGGGAACGACGTCGCTGCGCCACGTGTATTGCCCGACGCTGCCGAGCCGCAGGCGGAGCATGCTGGTCACGCTCTTGAGGGCGCTGCGCGTGTAGACGCGGCCTTCGTAGCGGTGACGGTAGTAGTGCAATTCGCCGCCGAGCGGGCCGCCCGTGAACTCCTCGTTCACCGTGAGGCGCGTGCCGCGCGTCGGGTAGAACGGGTTGTCCGTGCTGTTGCGGCTGAAGTCGAACTCGAGCGTGCTCGTGAGCATGTCGGTGTTCGTGCTCACGCCCGCGATCGTCAGGCTCGAATCGACGTTCGAGATGCGCATGTTCTCGAGCGTGTACGAGACCGAGCCGCGCGAGTAGTCGGGCCACGGCAGCGGCCGGCCGATGCGGACGGATCCGCCGCGGCGGCGCTGGTCGTACTCGAGCAGCTCACGCGTCGTGCTGTAGATGGAGTAGCCGAGCAACGTCGGGGAATCCTTGAACCACGGCTCGGTGAAACTGAGCGAGTAGTCCTCGCGCCGGCGGTCGCTGCGGCCGCCGCGCTCGAGGTGCAGCGCGAGCGACTGGCCGTTGCCGAGCACGTTGCTGTGCCCGAGTTCGAGGAAGCCGGTGAGGCCCGCCTCGCCCGTGTAACCCGCGCCGGCGGACGCCGTGCCGACCTGCTTCTCCTTCACGCGTGAAGATCACGTCGACGTCGGTGCTCTCGGCCGGCGAGATGTCCGGCATCACTTCCTCGAAGAGCTGCAGCCGCATCATGTCGCCCTGGCTGCGGATCAAGGCCGAGCGGCGGAAGCGGTCGCCTTCGTGCACGTCGAGCTCACGGCGCAGCACGTGTTCGCGCGTGCCCTTGTTGCCGAGGATGGTGACGCGGCGCACGAACGACGGCGAGCCTTCGCGCACGTGGAAGACGAGGTCGACGACGGAGTCGCGGACGGACTCCTCGGGCTCCATGTCCACGTACAGCAGGCCGTGCTCGGCGTACTCGCCCAGCACGTCCCCGCGCGCCTTCTCGACGCGCGACTTGTCGTACGCGACCGCCTTGCGGTCCTTCCAGGTGCGCGCGAGGAAGGTCGAATCGAGCGTGCGCGCCCCCTCCCAGCGGGTCGTGCCGAACGTGTAGGGACGGCCCTCGGTGAGCGTGACCTTCAGCGTCACGCGCTTGGGGTCCGAGCCCGGCACGACCTCGAACCCGGCCACCTGCATGTCGCGATAGCCGTGGTTCTGGTACCAGGTCTCGAGCTTCTCGCGGTCCTCGGCGAAGGTCTCGTCCTTCAGCTCACCGCCGCCGAAGAGCCCCTTCGTCTTGGTCTTCATCACCTTGCGTAGCCGCTTCGTGCCGAACGCCGTGCGGCCCTCGAACACGATGTCGCCGATGCGCAGCTTCTCGCCCTCGACGATCTCGAACGTGAGGTTCACCTCGTTGCGGGACACGAGCGTGTCGGCCTTCGGGGTGATCTTCGCGCGCGGGAAGCCCTCGCTCCGGTAGTACTCGGCGAGCGAGTCCACCTGCATCTGCGCCTGGACGAGCGAGAAGGTCTCTCCCGCGTGCAGGAACAGCTTCTTCTCGAGGTCCACGTCCTCGCGCTTCTTGTTGCCGCTGAACCGCACGGCGGCCAGCCGGGGACGCTCGGCCACGACGATGGTGAGGTCCACCAGCCCGTCGTGCTCGTTCTTGAGCAGCTGCACGTTGCTGAAGAGGCCCAGCGCGGTGAGCTTGCGCGTGCCGCGGCGGACGAGATCGGACGAGAAGCGCGTGCCCGGCGGGACGTCGAAGGTGCGGACGATGCGGGCGCTGTCCACGTGCACGTTGCCGTTCACGAAGATGCGGCCGACGACCGGAGCGCCGGAGCGCCCGTCGGACCCGTCCTGGGCCCGGGCGATACCGAACTTGGAAAACAGCAGGACGACGAGGATGGCGGCGAACCCGCAGATGCGCGGGACCCACCGGGTCAGGCGTAGAGGCACTCGATCAGCTCCTTGGGCCCTGGGGCCACGGCGGTCGGAATCCGTCCTGCCACGCCGCGTCTTCGCGTCCCTGCGCGCGCGAGCCGGAGTCGGGGTGGCCTTGGGTCATCGGGGAGTCTCGGCCGAATCATAGCCACCGAAGCCCCAATGTCCAGCCACGGGAGCCCCGGCCGGCGGGCCGTACTCGTTCTTACACCGAAGTTTGACGCCCGTTCCCCCCGGGAAAGCGAAAACGCCGGGGCCCCATGGGGACCCCGGCGTCTCGTGAATCCTCCGGAATCAGCTGGCCGGAACCTCGGGTGCGGGCGCCGGAGTGGCCACGCCCGTCGTGTCGAAGTCCAGAGCGTCGTCCTTGCGCGTCACCTTCACGACCGTTCCCGCGGGCACCTGCCCACGGAGGATGAACTCCGCGAACGGGTCCTCGAGCAGCCGCTGGATCGCCCGCTTCAGCGGACGAGCGCCCAGGGCGGCGTCGAATCCCTTGTCGATGAGCAGGTCGGTCGCCGTGGGCTCGATTTCGAGCACGATGTCCTGTGCCTTGAGCCGGGCGCTGAACTGCGTCAGCAGGATGTCCACGATGCTCTTCATGTGATCGCGCGACAGCGTGTGGAACACGATCACGTCGTCGATACGGTTGAGGAACTCGGGGTTGAACGCGCGCTTGAGCTCGTCCTGCACCGTCGTCTTGATGGCGCTGAACTGCTGGGCGCTGTCCACGTTCTTGAAGCCGAGGCCCTTGCCGCCCGACACGATCTGCCGGCCGCCGAGGTTGGACGTCATGATGATGACGGTGTTCTTGAAGTCCACCTTGCGGCGCGAGCTGTCCGTCAGCGTGCCGTCGTCGAGCACCTGGAGCAGCACGTTGAACACGTCCGGATGCGCCTTCTCGACTTCGTCGAGCAGCACCACCGAGTAGGGCTTGCGGCGCACCTTCTCGGTGAGCTGGCCGCCCTCTTCGTAGCCCACGTAGCCGGGAGGCGCGCCGACGAGGCGCGACACCGAGAACTTCTCCATGTACTCGGACATGTCGATGCGGATGAGCGCGTCTTCGCTGTCGAACAGGTACGCGGCGAGCGCGCGGGCGAGCTCGGTCTTGCCGACGCCCGTGGGCCCCAGGAAGATGAACGAGCCGATCGGACGGCGCGGATCGCGCAGGCCGACGCGATTGCGGCGCACGGCGCGGGCGCAGGCGGAGACCGCCTCGTCCTGGCCGACGACGCGCTTCTTGAGCTCGTCTTCCATGCGCAGGAGCTTCTCGCTCTCCTCCGCCGCCAGCTTCACGACCGGGATGCCCGTCATGATGCTGAGCACGGCCGCGATCTGGTCCTCGTCGACCTGCACTTCCTTGTCGCGCTTCGACTCGGTCCACGACTTCTTGAGGTCCGTGCGGCGCGCGCGCAGTTCCTTCTCGCGGTCGCGGAGCCGCGCGGCCTTCTCGTACTCCTGCCCGCGGATGGCCGCTTCCTTCTCCTTCACGACCTCCTCGAGCTTCTTCTCGAGCTCGTGGATCTCGGACGGCACCGTGCTCACCGACAGGCGCGAGCGGGCGCAGGCCTCGTCGATCACGTCGATCGCCTTGTCCGGGAAGAAGCGGTCGTTCATGTAGCGGTCGGCGAGCTTCACGGCCTGCACGATCGCGTTGTCCGTGATCTTCACGCCGTGGTGCGCCTCGTACTTGTCGCGCAGCCCCATGAGGATCTGGATCGTGTCCTCGATGCTCGGCTGGTCGACCATGACCGGCTGGAAGCGGCGCTCGAGCGCGCCGTCCTTCTCGATGTACTTGCGGTACTCGTCGAGCGTCGTCGCGCCGATGCACTGCAGCTCGCCGCGCGCGAGCGCCGGCTTGAGCATGTTCGACGCGTCGATCGCGCCCTCGGCGCCGCCGGCGCCGACGATCGTGTGGAGCTCGTCGATGAAGATCACCGTGTCCTTCGACTCGCGGATCTCGTTCATGACGGTCTTGAGGCGCTCCTCGAACTGACCGCGATACTTCGTGCCCGCGACGACGGCCGCGAGGTCGAGCGTCACGATGCGCTTGTTGCGCAGCGACTCCGGCACCTGTCCGGACACGATGCGCGCGGCGAGGCCTTCGGCGATCGCGGTCTTGCCGACGCCGGGTTCGCCGATGAGCACGGGGTTGTTCTTCTTGCGGCGCGAGAGCACCTGGATGACGCGCTCGATTTCCTTGTCGCGACCGATGACCGGATCGAGCTTGCCTTCGCGGGCGAGCGTCGTGAGGTCGCGGCCGAACTGGTTCAGGGCCGGCGTCTCGGCGCGCTCTTCCCCGCGCTCGGCCGCCTGGCCGGACGACGGAGTGCCGCCGAGGAGCTTGAGCGTCTCCTCGCGCACGCGCTTGCGGTCCACGCCCAGCTCGAGCAGCACCTTCGCGGCGACGCCCTCGCCTTCGCGGATCAGGCCGAGCAGCAGGTGCTCGGTGCCGACGTAGTTGTGCCCCAGCGAGCGCGCCTCTTCGACGGCCAGTTCCAGCACGCGCTTGGCGCGCGGCGTGAACGGGATCTCGCCAATGGTCATGGTGCCGCCCGAGGCGCTCACCATGTTCTCGACTTCCTGGCGGATGCGGTCGAGGTCGAGGCCGAGGTTGTTGAGCACCGTCGCGGCGATGCCCTCGCCCTCGCGGATGACGCCGAGCAGCAGGTGCTCGGTGCCGATGTAGTCGTGCTGAAGCCGCGCCGCTTCCTCGCGAGCGAGGTAGATGACCTTGCGAACCCGTTCGGTGAACTTATCGTGCATGGTGTGCTCGGCCCCGCCGCACGACGCGACGGGAACCTTCCTCCTTGTCCCTAAGGATTCGTCCCGGTCTCGTGATCGGCGGCGGCGAGCCGCTCGCGCACGAGCTGGGCGCGGACGATGTTGCGATCGGCGGGCGAGAGTTCGGCCCCGTGGATGCGCTGCAGGTGCGCGGGCTGCGTGAGCACGAGCAGTTCGTTGAGCGTGCGGAGCGGGCAGAGCCCCGGCAGCTCCATGGCGACGCCGAGGCGCACCGCGGAGCAGAGATTGATGACCTCGCGCGCGTGGATCGAGCGGCAGTAGCGCAGCGTGCCGTAGGCGCGCCACACCTTGTCTTCGATCTGCACCCGGGCGTCGCGCAGCATGCGCTCTCGCGCGCGCTCCTCCGTCTCGATGATCTGGCGCGTGACGCGCTCGAGACTGTCGATGGAGTCGCGCTCGCTGCGGCCGAGCGTGGTCTGGTTCGAGATCTGGAACAGGTTGCCCATCACCTCGCTGTGCTCGCCGTACAGGCCGCGCACGTTGAGGCCGACCTGCATGATGCTCTTGAGGACGCGCTGGATCTCCTCGAGCAGCACGAGCGCCGGAAGGTGGATGAGCACCGACGCGCGCAGGCCGGTGCCGGCGTTCGTCGGACAGCTCGTGAGGTAGCCGATCTCCTCCGAGAACGCGAACTCGAGCGACTGGTTGAGTTCGTCGTCCGCGCGGTCGGACAGCGACCAGGCTTCCGCGAGCTGGAAGCCCGGCGTGAGCGACTGCAGCCGGAGATGGTCCTCTTCGTTGATCATGAGGCTCAGGCGCTGGTCGGGCGCGACGAGAATGCCGCGCGGCCGTGCGCCGTCACCGAGTTCGTGGCTCACGAGATGACGCTCGACGAGCACCTGGCGCTCGATCGGCGTGCACTCGTTCATGCGCAGCAGCAGCCCGTCGTGGAACGAATGCGAGTTCTGCGCGGCCGCCGAGACGGACGCGAGCACGCCGTACAGCTGCTCCTCGCGGGCGCGGTGCGTGAACGGCACCTCGGAAAGATTGCGCGCGAGACGGATGCGCGTGGAGAGCACCATCTCGGAATGCGGACCGGAGCCCGTGAGCCACGGGCTGGTCGTGTCGAACAGCTGCGCGAAGTCGCGCGGGGTCGCGCTCACGACGGACGCTCCACGCTCGGGGTCGCCGCGCGCTCGGCCTGGAGTTCGGCTTCGAGCTTGCGGATCTCGTCGCGCACCTGCGCGGCCTTCTCGAACTCCTCACGCTCGACCGCGCGCTGCAGGTCGTCGTGCAGACGCTGGATCTGGCGCGAACGCTCGGCGCCGGCGCTGCCGTGCGCGGGCGTCTTGCCGCGGTGGCGCGTGTCGCCGTGAATGCGGCGCAGCAGCGGGCGCAGCTGGAACTGGAATGCGGTGTAGCACTCGGAGCAGCCGAGCCGGCCCGTCTCCTTGAAGCTCGAGTACTGCAGTCCGCAGCGGGGGCACTGCACGTGGCCGACGCGCTCTTCGTCCGTGCGCGTCATGGCGTCCACCATGCCGGCGAGCAGGTCCGCGATCTCGAACTTGTGCTGCGAAGCGGACGCGGCCATGCCCTTTTCCTCGGCGCAGCGTTCGCACACGTGGATCTCCGACATCTTGTTGTCGTGGATCTCCGTGAAGTGCACCGTCGCGGGATTCTTTCCGCAGATCTGGCAGAGCATCCGTTCCCTCTCGATCAGGCCTCGATCAGCCGGCCTGCTTCCAGTCGCATCACCCGGTCCGCCATCCCGGCGAGCCGGTCGTTGTGCGTCACCAGTACGAACGTCTGATGCCGCTCACGCGCGAGGAACGCCAGCAGTTCGTGAAGTTCTCCCGCGGTCCTGCCGTCGAGGTTACCCGAGGGCTCGTCGGCGAGCACCAGTTCCGGCTCACCCGCGAGCGCCCGTGCCACCGCGACACGCTGCGCTTCCCCACCCGAAAGTTCCGAAGGATGGTGTTCCCACCGTTCCTTCAGGCCCACCGACTCCAGCACCTGTCTCGCACGCGCACGCGCGTCCTCGGAGGAACGTCCCGCCAGCAGCAGCGGCATCATGACGTTCTCCTCGGCGGAGAACTCGGGCAGCAGGTGATGGAACTGGAAGACGAACCCGAGGTGCTCGGCCCGGAGCCGGCAGCGCTCGCGTTCGCCCATGGTTTCGACCCTTTGCCCGCCGATCTCCAGCGTTCCGGCGGTGCTGTGGTCCAGCCCCCCCAGAATGTTCAGGAGCGTGCTCTTGCCCGCTCCCGAAGCTCCCGTGATTGCCAGAAGCATGCCACGGGGCACTTCGAGGTCCACGCCGCGAAGGATCTCGAGCGGCCCGGCCGGGCCCTCGTAGGTCTTGCAGATCCCGCGTGCGACGAGCGCCAGAGCGCGCCCCTCAACGACCGTGTTGTCAGACAGTTGAGCGCCTCACTTGCGAAGGGTTCTCAGGTCTGGCGCCGGATCGCCGCGACGGGGTCGAGCCGGGACGCCTGCCAGGCGGGATACCACGCGGCGGCCAGACACAAGGCGATGGCGGCCAGAATGACGGCGGCGAAGTCCCCCGCTTCAGGACGCACCGGAAGTGTTTCGATGAAGTACACATCGCCCGGAAGGTGGACGAACGGCCAGCGCTTCAGCACGAAGATCAGCGCCGCGCCCAGGAGCGTCCCGGCGAGCGTCCCGAGCCCGCCGATGAGCAGGCCCTCGACCAGGAAGATCTGCAGCACGACCTCGGGGGTCGCGCCGAGCGACTTGAGGACGCCGATGTCCCGGCGCTTCTCGAGCACGACCATGAACAGCGTGCTCACGATGTTGAACGCGGCCACGAGCACGATGAGCCCGAGGATGACGAACATCACCGCCTTCTCGAGCTTCATCCAGGTGAACAGGTTCCGGTTCAGCTCGATCCAGTTGTTCGCGCGCAGCCCCGCCTGGTCGGCGACGCGCAGCAGCCGCACGGCGGCCTCCGGAGCGGTGAACATGTCCGTGAGCTTGATCTCGACTCCCGTGACGTTGTCCCCGAGGTCGAAGAACTTCTGCGACGAGGCGATCGACGTGAAACCGAGGCTCGAGTCGTAGTTGTAGAGCCCCGACGTGAACTCACCCACGACGCGGAAGGGCCGCAGCTTGGGCGCGTACCCGAACGCCGAGTTCGCATCGCCCTGCAGCGTGGCGAGCAGCACCACGTCGCCGATGCCCGCGCCGAGGCGCGCGGCGAGTTCGGAGCCGAGCACGATGCCCGGCTCGCCGCCGAGCGTCGTGGAGGGAATCGAGTCGAGCTCGGGCACGATGTGCCGGCCGATCGTCGTGACCGTGCGCTCCGTCGCGAGGTCCACGCCCTTCACGACCATGCCCTCGGTCGCGCCCTCACGGAACGCCATCGCCTTCGCGTACGTGAACGCGGCCACGCCCGCCACGCCCGGCTGCTGCGCGAGCTTCGCGGCGAGCGTCGGCCCGTTCGGGACGCCGGACGTGTTCTCGCCGAGCAGGATGACGTGCGCGTCGGTGCCCGCGATGCGCGACTGCACCTCGCTCTCGAAGCCGTTCATGACCGCGAGCACGGTGAGCAGCGCGGTGACGCCGACCGCGACGCCGGCGATGGAGATGCCCGTCAGCAACGTGATGAAGCCCGTTCTCGGCCGGCTGCGCAGGTAGCGCGCCGCGATCCACAGGGGCAGCTTCACGCCGTGGGCGCCCCCTCTCCCGTGGGAGCCTCCGGCTCTTCGTCACGATCGTCCGCGACGGGCCGGCCTTCTTCGGGACGCAGCTGCGGGAAGAGCACGACGTCGCGGATGCTGCGCGAGTCGGTCGCGAGCATCACGAGCCGGTCGATGCCGATGCCGACGCCGCCCGTGGGCGGCATGCCGTACTGCAGCGCGCGCAGGTAGTCCTCGTCCAGCACCTGCGCCTCTTCGTCGCCGCGCGCCTTGGCTTCGAGCTGCGCCTCGAACGCCTGCTGCTGCGCGTCCGGATCGTTCTGCTCGCTGAAGGCGTTCGCCATTTCCATGCCCGCCGCGAACAGCTCGAAGCGTTCGACCACGGCCGGGTTCGTGCGGCTCACCCGCGCGAGCGGGGACGTCACGACCGGGAAGTCGACGACGAACGCGGCGTTCTGCAGCTCGGGCTGCACGAGCGCCGAGAACAGCTCGTCGAGCATGCCGCCCGCGCCGGTGCCTTCGCGCGCGTGCAGGCCGTGCTTCTCGCAGTGCTTGCGCAGGACGGCCTCGTCGAGCGCGTGCACGGACTCGCCCACCTTCTCGGAGACCGAGTCGAGCATCGAGACGCGCGGCCACGGCGGCGTGAAGTCGAGCTCGCGGCCCTGGTACGGGATCTTCAGCGTGCCGCACGCGTTCTGCAGCGCGTCGCACACCATCGCCTGCGTCAGCTCCATCATGTCGTGGATGTCCGCGAACGCCTGATAGAACTCGAGCAGCGTGAACTCGGGATTGTGCGAACGGTCCATGCCCTCGTTGCGGAAGTCGCGCGAGAACTCGTACACGCGGTCGAGCCCGCCGACGATGAGGCGCTTGAGGTACAGCTCGTTCGAGATGCGCAGGTAGAGATCGATGTCGAGCGCGTTGTGCTTGGTGACGAACGGCCGCGCGAACGCGCCGCCGTACAACGGCTGCAGCACGGGCGTCTCGACCTCGAGGTAGTCGCGCGCGTCGAGGAACGCACGGATGCCGCTCGTGACCTTCGCGCGGCGGCGGAAGATCTCGCGCACGTCGATGTTCACGAACAAGTCGGCGTAGCGCTGGCGGAAGCGCGTCTCGGGATCGGTGAGCCCGTGCCACTTCTCGGGCAGCGGGCGGATCGACTTGGCGAGCAGCTCGACCGAGTCGGCGCGCACGGTGATCTCGCCGCTGCGCGTGCGGAACAGCGGGCCCTCGATGCCGACCCAGTCGCCGACCTGCGCGAGTTCGAAGCGCTTGTACTGCTCGCCCATCAGGTCGCTCTTCGCGTAGATCTGGATGCGGCCTGTCGAATCGAGCAGGTGCGCGAACCCGGCCTTGCCCTGGCCGCGCTTGGTCACGAGGCGCCCGGCGATGCGCACGCTCTCCCCGTACTCGGTCGTCACGGCTTCGCCGCGCGCGAGCAGGTCCGTGGCGTGGTGCGTCACGTCGTAGCGGTAGGCGTACGGCTCGACGCCGATCGCGCGCCAATCCGCGATGCGGGCACGGCGCTGGTCCATCAGCAGCTGGAGCGACATGGGGGCTTTCCGGGCGATGAAGTGAGCGCCGGGCGCCCGGTTCGACGCGCGGAAGGGACGAGGCGTAACCGCGAATCTAGGGAGCCGTCCTCGGCCCTGTCAACGCGCCGGAGGCGCTGATCGCTCAAGCGCCCGAGCCGGACGGCGACCTCCGCAGGTGCTCGATCGCCATCTTGCCCGCCCCCGCCTCGACCGCGACCGGGTAACGCCCGTCGAAGCAGGCCCGGCAGAAGCGCTTCGGCTCACTCTCGCAGGCCAGCATGCCGTCGAGCGAAATGTAGCCGAGCGTGTCCACGCCGAGGTACTCGCGGATCTCCTCCACCGTCTTCAGCGCGCCGATCAGCTCGCGCCGGCTCGGCGTGTCGATGCCGTAGAAGCACGGATGCGTGACCGGCGGCGAGCCGACGCGGAAGTGCACCTCGCTCGCGCCCGAGCGGCGCAGCAGCCGCACGAGCTTGCGGCTCGTGGTGCCGCGCACGATCGAGTCGTCCACCACGACCACGCGCTTGCCGTCGAGAGTCTCGCGCACGGGGTTGAACTTCACGCGCACGCCGAAGTCGCGTCCCGCCTGCTGCGGCTGGATGAACGTGCGCCCGACGTAGTGATTGCGGATCAGGCCAAGCTCGTAGCGCAGGCCCGACTCCTCCGCGAAGCCGAGCGCGATCGAGTTGCTCGAGTCCGGCACCGCGATCACGACGTCGGCGGCAACCGGATGCTCGCGCGCGAGCTGGTGCCCGAGCTTGCGCCGCACCTGGTCCACGGTCGCGCCGAAGACGCGGCTGTCGGGACGCGAGAAGTAGATGTGCTCGAAGATGCAGTGCTGCGGCGGCTCGGCCGCCGGCACGGCGCGACGGGCGCGCATGCCCTGCGGGTCGATCGTGATCATCTCGCCGGGCTCGACCTCACGGATGAAGTCCGCGCCCACGAGATCGAGCGCGCACGTCTCGCTCGCGACCACGTAGCCGTCACCGAGCCGGCCCACGCACAGCGGGCGGAATCCGTGCGGGTCGCGCATCGCGATCACCTTGCCGCGCGCGAGCACGACGATCGAGTACGCGCCCGTCACGGTGCGCGCCGCCTCGGTGAGCGCGGTCTCGACGTCGTCCGTCGGGGCGAGCGCCACGAGGTGCAGGAAGACTTCGGTGTCGAGTGTCGTCTGGAAGATCGAGCCCGATTCCTCGAGCGACTGCCGCACCGCGGCGGCGTTCGTGAGGTTGCCGTTGTGCGCGAGCGCGAGCGGCCCGCCGCGATACACGACGCGCAGCGGCTGCGTGTTCTCGAGCGTCAGCCCGCCCGCGGTCGAATAGCGGTTGTGGCCGATCGCGAGCTGGCCGGGCAGGTCGCTCAGGATGCCGGAGTCGAACACGTCCGACACGAGCCCGATGCCCTTGCGCACGTGGAAGTCACCACGCTCGTCGCACGAGACGATGCCCGTCGCTTCCTGCCCGCGGTGCTGCAGCGCGTGCAGGCCGAGGGCCGTGATCTCCGACGCCCGCGGCACGCCCACCACCGCGAAGACGCCGCACTCTTCGTTCCAGCACTTGTCCGGGGACCAGCTCGTCATGGCGCATTCCCTCCCGGCCCGCGTCCCGCGCGGGCGGTCTTCCTGCGTGAGATCCAGTCCAGCGGCGGCTGCGTTCCCGCCGCGGCCCACCGCCACTCCTGTGAATGCGGATTGCAGAGCAGGCCGCTCGCGCGCGAAGTCGTCACCGCGATCGCCTCGACCTGTTCCTCCGCCGGCGCGCCGCCCTCGAAGCGCAGCGCCCACACCGTGCCCTCGCGCACCTCGACCTTCGAGCCGCCGTCGTGCTTCCACCAGCGTTCGGCCGCGGGCCGGCGTTCGCCGCCACGGTCGAACACGAGCACGAGCGCTTCGTCGGGCGCCGCGGGCGAAACTCCGTGCCCCTCGCCGAGGACCGTACCGCGCTCCTTGGCGGGATTGTAGAACTGTGTCGAATGGTGCAGCCGCGATTCGAGTTCGGCGGCGGCCGGAATCTCGCCGCGCAGCTCGAAGAAGCGCCAGCGGCGCAGCGCAGGAGCGCCGCGCCCCCCTTCGAGGCAGCGCCGCGCCACTTCCAGGGCACTCGCCGCCTCCGGGTCGCCCGAACGCAGCGACACGAACACCAGCACGCAGGTGCGAACGGCCGTGCTCATGGCCTCCCCGCAGGTGCGATGCGAGCGCGCGGAAGAGAGCACGCTCCGGGACCGTCCTCGCGCAGGTCGCCGTCGCCCTGCAGGCAGGCGAGCCGGCGCTCGCTCCACGCACCCGCCACGCCGCGCGCGAGCGCGCCCAGTTCGAGCGCACGTTCGGGGTGCGGCATCATCGCGAGCACGTTGCCGGCCGCGTTGCACACACCGGCGGCCGCGACCTCGGCGCCGTTCGGCAGCGCCGGGAACTCCTCCGCGATCTCGCCCGCGGCGGTCGCGTAGCGCAACGGCACCTGCCCGGCTTCGAGCAGCTTCGGCATCACCGTGCGCGAGGCCGCGGTGAAGCGTCCTTCGCCGTGCGCGACCGGCAGCGGCACGAGCGTGCCCGCGGGCAGGTCGCGCGTGAACACGCACGGCGACGGCTCCACGCGGCAATACACCCAGCGCGAGTAGTAGCCCGAGCGCCGCGGCATGCGGTTGCGCGCGAGCGACAGTTCGACGCGGCCGCGCCCGGGCACGAGCCCCGCTTCGACGAGCACCTGCGCGCCGTTGCAGATGCCGAGCACCGGCCGGCCTTCGCTCGCCAGCTCGGCGAGCGCGGCCAACAGCGGGTCGCGCGCGGCGAGCGCGCCGGCGCGCACGCGGTCCTGGTACGAGAACCCGCCCGGCAGCACGAACGCCGCATAGCGCCCCAGCTCCGAGGCGGCGCGCGTCCAGCGGAACACTTCCCCTTCGAGCCCGGCACGCGACAACGCACGCAGGGTCTCGGCTTCGCAGTTCACGCCCGGGAACTGCAGTACGGCGACGGTCGCCCCGCTCACGCGCCCTCCTCGTTCCAGCGCCGCGCGAGCGCGCGCTGCGATGCGTCGCGCAGTTCCGCGACGGTCCACGCCACGCGCTGATCGCCCGGCAGCAGCAACCGCAGCTGGCCGTGCGCGCTCACCGATCCGATCGGCCACGTCTGCAGCCCGTGGTCTCGCGCGGCCTGCGAGAGCCGCGCGAGGCGCTCGAACGGCAGCGCGTAGACGATCGCGGGCCGCTCGCAGAAGAGCGCCACCGCGGGCTCGACGCCGAGCGCGTCGAGATGCGCGTCCATGCCGAGCCCGGCCTCCGGAGGCGCGGCGAGCAGCATCTCGGCGAGCGCCGTCGCGAGTCCGCCGTCCGACACGTCGTGGGCCGCGACGGCCCAGCGGCCGCGCGCGACGTCCACGGCGAACGCCTGCAGGCGCGCCTCGTGTTCGAGCGACAGCGGCGGCGGAGGGCCGCCGCGTTCGCGCAGGATCTCGCGCCGGTACGTCGAGCCTTCGAGTCCCTCGCGCGGCTCGCCCGCGAGCACGAGCACGTGCCCCGCGGTCGTCGGCGCGAGGCCGAGCGCCGAGCCCGCGTCGTCGATCACGCCCGCGCACATCACGATCGGCGACGGCGGGATCGCGTCGCTTGCCGACCTGGTTGTAGAGCGACACGTTGCCGCTCACGTACGGCAGCGGCGATCCCGGGGAGGCGAGCTCACCGAGCGCGCGCGCCGCGGCGGCCAGGCCGTCGAGACTCGCCTCGAGGTCGCCCATCACCTCGGGGTCCTCGGGATGGCCGAAGTTCAGGCAGTCCGTGAGCGCCCACGGCCGCGCTCCGACGACCGCGCAGTTGCGCGCGGCCTCGGCGACCGCGTGACGCGCGCCGAGATCGGGATCGCCCGCGCACCAGTACGGATTGCCGCCGACCGCGAACGCGAGACCGAGCGCGCGGTCGGGATGCGCGCGCAGCACCGCCGCGTCACCCTCTCCCGGCCGCAGCCACGTGCGGCCCTGCACCTCGGAGTCGTAGTGACGGTAGAGGTACTCGCGCGAGCCGAGATGCTCGCCACCGAGCATCGTGAGCAGCGCGGAGTGCACGTCGGCGGCGCGGCGACGCTTCGGCTTCGCTTCCGTGCGCACACGCGGCCGCGAGGGGCGCTCGGCCTTGCGGCCGGTCGTGATCGCGTCCACCTCGCAGTCCACGAGCACGTCCCCGCTCTCGACGCGGTAGCGCTTCTCCTGGAATCGCACGGCCGATCACGCGCGCGCCGGCGCCCGGCATCACGCGTCCGAGCGCGAACTCCTCTTCGTAGATCCGCACGAGCTCCGGCGCGAACGCCTCGGGCACGACCCAGCAGTAGCGCTCCTGCGTCTCGGCGCAGAGCAGCACCTCGGGCGGGAGCGCGCGCGCCACGCGGTGCGCGTCGTCCAACCGGATCTCCGCGCCGCAGCCGCCGGCCGCGGCGAGTTCGCTCGTCGCGCACGCGATGCCGCCCGCGCCGAGGTCCTGAACCCGCACGGCACGCCGCGCGCGCGCAGACGCCGCGCCGCTTCGTAGGTCGCCACGTTGAGCACGCACTTGAGGAACGGATCCGGCAGCTGCACGGCGCCGCGCTGGTCCTCCTGCCCGAGTTCGCCCGACGCGAACGCCGCGCCGCCGAAGCCGCTGTCGTCCGTCGGCTTGCCGACGAGCACGAACGCCCACGGTCCCGGGCCCTGCGGCACGCGGCTGCGCAGCACGCCGTCGGCCGGCGCGAGCCCCACGGCAATCGCGTTCACGAGGCAGTTCGTGTCGTAGCCCGAATCGAACACCGTGTCGCCGCCGAGATTGGGAACGCCGAGGGCGTTGCCGTAGTCGGAGATGCCCTGCACGACGCCGCGCATCACGTCGCGCGCGTGCACGGAAGAGCCGGGATCGCCGAAGCGCAGCGCGTCCATCACGCCGACGACTTCGGCGCCCATGCACACGATGTCGCGCACGATGCCGCCGATGCCCGTCGCCGCGCCCTCGACGGGCAGCACCTGGCTCGGATGGTTGTGGCTCTCGTGCCCGAGCACCAGCACCGTGTCGTCGCACGGCGCGGGCAGCGCGACCACGCCCGCGTCCTCGCCGGGCCCGATCACGACCTGCGGCGCCTGCGTCGGCAGCCGCTTGAGCAGGTGCCGCGTGGACTTGTACGAGCAGTGCTCGCTCCAGAGGATGCCGAACAGCACGGCCTCGGCCCACCGCGGCGGGCGGCCGAGCAGGCGTTCGAGCAGCGTGACCTCCTCGGGCTCGAGCGTCACGCCGCGCGCGCGAAGCGCGCGTGCGACCGCGGCCGGGTCGCGCGACTCGTCGGTGGTCCAGGCGTCGGAAGCGGCGGCGAGCATCGTCATGCGAGCGGTTCCTCGGCGCGGGCGAAGATCGCATCCACGCTGCGCAGGTAGTACGACAGGTCGAAACACTCGGCGAGTTTCGCGGCGTCGAGCCGCGCGCTCACCTCGGGGTCGGCCGCGAGCGCGTCGCGGAACGGCGTGCCGCCGTCCGAGGCGGCGAGCGCGTGGCGCTGCACGATGCGGTACGCCTCGTCGCGCGCGAGCCCGGAACCGGTGAGCGCGAGCAGCACGCGCTGCGAGTGCACGAGCCCGCCGCCCGACTCGAGGTTCGCGAGCATGCGCGCTTCGTTCACGCGCAGTCCCTCGAGCACGTAGCAGAGCTCGTGCGTCATGTAGTGCGCGGCGAGGAACGCGTCGGCGAGCGCGACGCGCTCGACGGACGAATGGCTGATGTCGCGCTCGTGCCAGAGCGCCTGGTTCTCGAGGCCCGCCTGCGCGTAACCCCGCAGCAGCCGCGCCATGCCGCACACGCGCTCGCAACGGATCGGGTTGCGCTTGTGCGGCATGGCCGACGAGCCCTTCTGCTTCTCGGTGAACGGTTCCTCGGCCTCGCGCACCTCGGTGCGCATCAGGTGGCGGACCTCCTGCGCCATCTTGTCCATGGTGCCGCCCAGCACCGCGATCGCGCACAGCAGCGCCGCGTGGCGGTCGCGCTGCACGATCTGGTTCGCGACGGGCTCGGGTTCGAGACCGAGCGACCGCAGCGCCGACTCCTCGACGTCCGCATCCAGATGCACCAGCGTCCCCACCGCGCCGCTGAACTTGCCCACCGCGCAACCGGCGAGCGCCATCTGCAAGCGGTCGAGCGAGCGGCCGAGTTCCTCGGACCAGATCAGGGTCTTGAGGCCGAACGTGATCGGCTCCGCGTGCACGCCGTGGCTGCGCCCGACCATCGGCGTGCGCTTGTGGCGCTGCGCGAGCGCCCACGCCGCGCGGCGCAGGCGGTGGACTTCCGTCGCGAGCACGCGGCCCGCCTGCTGCATCTGCAGCGCGAGCGCGGTGTCCACGAGGTCGCTGGAGGTGAGCCCCGCGTGCAGGTGGCGCGCGTCGTCACCCGCGGTCTCCGCGATCATCGAGAGGAACGCGATGACGTCGTGGTGCACCTCGGCTTCGATCTCGAGCATGCGCGCCGGGTTCACGCGCGCGCGCGAGCGGATGCGCTCCGCCGTTCCGGCCGGGACGTCGCCGCCCTTCTCACGCGCCTCGGTCGCCGCGAGTTCGACGTCGAGCCACGTCGCGAGGCGGTGCGCGTCGCTCCACACGGCGGCCATCTCGGGCCGGCAATAGCGATCGATCATGTCAGCGGGGTTCCTCTTCGAGCACGATGCGGAACTTGAGTCGCTTGCCGTCGCGCTCGACCTCGAGCGCGAGCACGTCGCCGACCTGGGCGCCGTAGATGCCGCTCTGCGCGTCGTCCACGTCGTCGGTGATCCGGCCGTTCACGGTGCGGATGCGGTCGCCCACCTGCACGCCCGCGCGAGCCGCGGGACCGCGCGAATCCACGCGCGAGACCACGAGGCCGCCGCTGTCGGTCCAGCCGAGGCGGCGCGCCATCATCTCCGTCACCTGCTGCACCTGCATGCCCGGCCATGCCGAGCGCACGCGGCCGTACTGGCGGATCTCGTCGAGGATCTTCTTCGCCATGTTGATCGGGATCGCGAAGCCCAGCCCGATCGAGCCGCCGCCCTGCGTGAGGATGAACGTGTTGATGCCGATGAGCTCGCCCGCGCCGTTCACGAGCGCGCCGCCGCTGTTGCCCGGATTGATGGCCGCATCGGTCTGGATCATGTTCTTGTAGATGCCGTCCGCGGTGGCCTCGCCCTTGATGTCGCGCTTGGTCGCGCTGATCACGCCCGCCGTCACCGTGGGCTCCGAGCCGTCGAGCAGGAAGCCGAACGGATTGCCGATCGCGATCGCCCACTCGCCCACGAGCAGCGCGTCCGAGTCGCCCATCTTCGCCACGGGCAGCCGGTCGCCCTCGATGCGCAGCACCGCGAGGTCGTAGACCTCGGAGTCGCCGAGCAGCTTGCCCGGGAACTGCCGGCCGTCGGGCAGGTTCACCTTGATCTCGTCGGCGCCGCGCACGACGTGCGAGTTCGTGAGCACGAGCCCGCTCGCGTCCACGATCACGCCCGAGCCGAGCCCCGGGACCTTCTGGCGATACTCGTTGCGCGGGAAGAACCGGTCGAAGAACTCGTCGTGCATCGCGCCGCCGAACGGATCGCTGCGCACCACGCGCGTCGTCACCACGCTCACCGAAACGACGGCCGGGCTCACGCGCTCGGCCGCGACCACGATCGCCGTGCGCCGCGAAGCGTCGATCGCGACGGGCTTCGCCCGCCGCGCCGCCCCGTCCTGCCGCGCGTTGCCGCTCACGGCCGCCATGACCACGGCGCCGAGCAGCAGTCCGCCCGCGAACACTCCCATCACCGCCATGCGTTTCATGTTCACGACTCCTCCCCTTCGTACGACACGCCCTCGAGACTCAAGCCCCGGGGCGACACCGTCGGCCCCGCGTCGCTCCGGCGGCGCGACGCGAGGATCTCGGCCATGCGGCCCGCGGGATCGGCGTCGTTGCTCACCCAGAGCGCGGTGCCCACGAGATTGCGCACCATGTGATAGAGAAAATGGTCGGCCTGCACGTCGAACAGCCAGCCGCGCTCCCAGCGCCGCCACACCGCGTGATCGATCCGGCAGATGGGCGACACCGGCGAGCTGCCCTTCGCGCCGATGCTCGTGCAGTCGTGCACGCCCGCGAGCGCCGTGGCGGAACGCTCGAGCCCGTCGCCGGAATAGCGCCGCGCGGGAAACCACGCGAAGCGCCCGAACATCGGATCGTGCTGATCGAGCATGCGGTACTCGTAGCGGCGCGCCCGCGCGCTGTGACGCGCGTGGAAGCCCGGCGCGGCCTCGACCGATCGCACGACGCGCACGTCGCGCGGCAGGCGCTTCTGCGCCATCGGACCGATCGCGTGTCCCGGATACACGGTGCGCGCGCGGAACGACGCGACCTGGCCGCGCGCGTGCACGCCGGCGTCGGTGCGTCCCGCGCCGTTCACCGTCACCGGGCCGCCGCCGTGTTCGAGCGGCGCGGCGTCGTCTCCGAGCACTTCGTTCAATGCGCGCTCCAGTTCGCCCTGCACCGTCCGGAGTTCGGGTTGCCGCTGCCAGCCGTGGAAGTCCGTTCCGTCGTACGCCACCGTGAGGCGGAACGTGCGCGCATCGCTCACGAGGACTTCCGGGCCGCCAGGCAGGCTTCCGCGATCTGGACGGCGTTCAGGGCCGCGCCCTTGCGCAGGTTGTCCGACACGTAGAAGAACGCGAGCCCGTTCGGCTCCATGAGATCCACGCGCGCGCGTCCGACGACGACCGGGTCGCGTCCGGCGACGTCGAGCGGCATCGGGTAGCGCAGCTGCGAAGGATCGTCCTGGACCTCGATGCCGGGGAACGCGGCCCACGCGGCGCGGGCCGCATCGGGCGAGACCGGGCGGTCGTACCAGGCGTGCACGGAGGCGCTGTGGCCGACGCGTACGGGCACGCGCACGGCGGTGACCGTCACGGGCAGGTCCGGCATCGCGAGGATCTTGCGCGTCTCCCAGACGACCTTCATCTCCTCGCGCGTGTAGCCGTTGTCCTCGAATCGGTCGATGTGCGGAATGCAGTTGAACGCGTACGGCGGGCGGCCGTCCGCGAGCCGCGGCGGCGTCGCGCCGCCGAGCCCGGCCTTCACGCCGGCCTCGAGATCGTCGAGCGCCGCGCTGCCCGCGCCCGAAACCGACTGGTAGGTCGAGACGAGCAGGCGCTGCAGCGTGCCGAGCGGACGCAGCGCCGCGAGCGCGAGCACGACCGGCGCGGCGGAGCAGTTCGGGTTCGCGATCAGCGTCGGGCGCGCGGCGAGCAGGTGGCCGTTGACCTCGGGCACCACGAGCGGCACGTCGTCCACGTAGCGGTACGCGCTGCTGTTGTCGATCACGGTCGCGCCGGCTTCCCGCGCGGGCCCGGACCAAAGTTGCGCGATCGGGTTCTTGACCGCGAAGAGCGCGAACTCGCATCCGTCGAAGGCGCCCGGGCCGATCGCGTCGACCGGCACGTCGGCGCCGCGGAACTTCAGCGTGCGGCCGGCGCTCGAGGGGCTCGCGAGCAGCTTCACGCCGTCGCAGGGAAAGGCGCGCTCCTCGAGAATCGCGAGCATGGAGCGCCCGACCTGTCCGGTCGCTCCCAGAATGGCAACGGTGCGTGGCACGTGAGTCTCCCGGTAGTCGGCGTCACGGCGCGGACGGGGCCAGGGACGGGCAACGGAGCCGGAATTCCCGGCGCTCCGCATGGCGGACAGCGTGAACACGAAGCGAGGCCGCAACATAGTCGCGCCCCGCGGCGGGTGTCAACGCTCTCAAGCCGCGCCTCGCGCTGCCGAAACTGGAAAGCGCAGACGTGCGTCCGGCACTCCCCTCGAGCGGACGCGGGTCGCACCGACCCCGCCCCATTCCGGCTTCGAGGAGTCCGTCATGAAGCGTCACCTCTTCGTCCTCGCCGCGCTCGCCCTGCTCCTCCCGGCGGCCGGCCTGAACGCCCAGAACTCGCCCGAGCAGCTGCACCGCGCGATCGAGACCAAGCAGCGCATCCAGCAACGCGTCTCGAGCCAGCTGGGCAGCCAGACCGAGCCCGAATCGGGCAGCGCCCACGGCGGCCATGCGGCGACGACCGCTCACGGGGCCACCGCCGCGCCGGGACACGCCGTCTCCGCCGGACATCCGGACGAAGAGAACGCGGACATCTGGGCGCGGCTGCTCTCGGGCAATCGCCGCTTCGTCTCCGGACGCACGCGCATGCGCGGCGTCGTCGCACAGCGCGCGGCGCTCGTCGGCGGCCAGCATCCCGACGCGATCGTACTCGCCTGCGCGGACAGCCGCGTCGGTCCCGAACTGCTGTTCGACCAATCGCTCGGCGACCTGTTCGTCGTGCGCACGGCGGGCAACATCGTCGACCCGATCGTGCTCGGCTCCATGGAGTACGCCGTCGAGCACCTGCACGCGCGGCTCATCGTCGTGCTCGGCCACGGTTCGTGTGGCGCCGTGAAGGCGGCGTGCAGCAACGACGAGACGCCGTCGCAGAACCTCGTCGCGCTCGTGCAGGAGATTCGCCCCACGGTGCAGAAGCTCATGAGCTGCTTCGAAGGCGCCGAGCTCGTGGACCGCGGCGTGCGCGCGAACGCGCGTCACTCCGCGCAGCAGATCGTCGCGAACAGCGTCATCCTGCGCGACGCCGTCGAGAAGGGGCACCTGAAGATCGTCACCGCGTACTACGACCTCTCGACCGGCGAGGTCAGGCAGATCGACTGACGTTCCGCCGCCGCACGGCGATCGCGAGTCCCGCGATCGCCGTGCCGGCGACCGGCCAGTCCCCGGCGCGCGAGTACGGCGTCGCGCCTTCGCGCGCGGGCGGCACCTCATCGACCAGCACGGCCGGACGGAACGCGGGCGCGCTCGAGACCACCCTCCCGCTCGCGTCGATCACTTCCGTGATCCCCGTGTTCGCGCACCGCAGCAGCGGCACGCCGTTCTCGACCGCGCGGAACGGCGCCATCGCCGCGTGCTGGAACACCGCGGCGCTCTCGCCGAACCACTCGTCGTTCGTCACGATCACGAGGCAGCGCGAACCCGCATGCACGTCGGCGCGCGCGAGCTCGGGAAAGATGGACTCGAAGCAGATGAGGCTCGAGAACTTCCCGATCGCGCCGTCGAACACGACGGGCCCCTTGCCCTGCGCCCATTCCGCCTGGCCGAAGTCCACCTTGCCGAGCGCGGGCACCAGCCACTGGAACGGCATGCGCTCGCCGAACGGCACGAGATGGCGCTTCGCGTACATGGGCGAAAGGTGTCCGTCGGGATTCCAGATGCCGGCAGCGTTCCACGGCTGCGGCTCGCCGTTCTCGTCGTAGCTGTAGTCGGCGTAGCCGCTGAACACCGCGGCGCCGTTGCGTGCACTCCAGCGCGCGACCTCGATCGACTGGTCGAGCTGCTTGCGCAGGTACGAGCCCGTCGCGGTCTCCGGCCACACGACCATCACGGGAGGCGCGCCGCCCTGCGCGCGCGCCACGACGAGCGCGCTGTCGGAGAGCGCGAGGAAGCGCGCGAGGATTTCCTTCTGGTGCTTGCCCGACCACTTCTCCTCGCCGGGAATGAAACCCTGGATCAGCGCCACGCGCGGACGCGTGCCGTTCGGCGCGTAGGCGCCGCCGCGCGCGAACGCGCCCGCGCCGAGCCCCGCCGCGAGCACGACGGCGAGCGCGAGGGCGGCGGGCACGGTGCGCCGGCGCCAGAGCGCCGTGGCGAGCGCGTTGAGCGACAGCACCCAGACCGTGACGCCGAACACGCCGCCGAGGGCCGCGAGCCCCAGCGAGGGCAGCGCGTGCTGCGTGTAGCCGGGCTGGAACCACGGGAAGCCGATGTCGCCCGAGCCGCGCACCCACTCGAGCAGCACGAGCGTGACGCCGAACGTCCAGCGCGCGCCGACGCCGCTGCGGCGCGACAGCCACGCGGCGCCCGTCGCGGCGAGTCCCCAGAAGATCCCGAGGTAGGCCGCCGCGAGCACCCAGCCCACGTACTTGAGCGCGGGGATGGTCATCGCGACGTCGGAGAGCAGCGCGATCCAGTGCGTGCCGGCGAGGAAGAACGCGAAGCCGCCCACGTATCCGAGGCGGAAGCACTCGCGCAGCGGCACGCCGTCCTCGATGCGGCGTTCGAGCGCCACGAGCAGCGGCACGAACGCGACCCACGCGAGCGGCCCCGCCGCCCACGGAAGAAACGCCGCGCCGAGCGCGAGGCCCGACGCGGCGGAAAGTGCGAGATCGGATCGGGAAAGCCTCACCCGACCTTGACCTCCTTGCCCAGCTCGGCGCTCTTGTACACGGCGTCCATGAGCTGCATCACCGCGAGCACCTCGTCGGCGCTGCCCATGGGCTTCTTGCCCGTGCGCAGGGTCTCGGCGAAGTGTTCGACCTGGGCTTCCATGGACTGCTTGTACTGGTTCTTCGGGGTCTCGAGCGCCGGCGTCACGTTGACCAGCGTGCCGTGCATGCCCTTGTGCACCCGGAACGGGTTGAGCAGGGCCGCGCCGCCGGAACCGAACAGGTTCAGGTAGGCGAAGTCCTTCTCCATGAGCAGGCCCCACGACAGTTCGAGCGTGAGCGTCGCGCCGGACTCGAGCCGGAAGAACGCGGTCGCGCTGTCCTCGACGTCACCCTTCTTCGTGCGATGCACGCTCGCGGTGACCGAGGTCACCTTGTGCGAGCCGAGCACCCAGAGCGAAAGGTCGAGCATCTGGAAGCCGAGATCGAGCACGACGCCGCCGCCGGATTCGCGCTTCTGGCGGCGCCATTCGTCGGAGTCCCACTCGGTCTTCTGGCGCAGCCAGCCGGCCTTCGCGAGGAAGATGTCGCCGAGGTCGCCCTTGTCCACGAACTTGCGCAGCAGCTGCGCGTCGGGACGGAAGCGGTGCTGCACCGCGCACATGAGATGACGGTCCGCTTTCTTCGCGGCCTTCACCATGGCGGCGGCTTCCTCGCTGCTGCGCGCGAGCGGGCGCTCGCAGAGCACGTGCTTGCCCGACTCCAGCGCCGCGATCGCCATCGGCGCGTGCAGGAAGTTCGGGGTGCAGATGTCCACCGCGTCGAGCGTGTCGTCGTCGAGCAGGTCCTCGGTGCGGGCGACGGCCCGCGGGATGCCGAACTTCTGCGCGACGCGCTGCGCCTTCTCCGGGTCGCGGTCGCACAGCGCGACCAGCTCGAGCCCTTCGATCTTCATGAGCGCGGGGATGTGGTTCACCTGCGCGGCCGCGCCGACGCCGATGAGTCCGACCTTCAGAGTCTTCTTGGGCACGCGACCTCCCGTGTGATCTCTTGCGACGCCGCGATGAAGCGAGAGTGCGGCGTGCCGGATCCCATCGGGGACCCGGCTTCCGAATGCGGAGGCACGCTAGACAGCGCCCTCGCCATCGTCAAGCGAACTCGCGGCGCGCGAGAGCCCGTAGCGCTGCAGCTTCTTGATCAACCCCTGCCGGGACAGGCCCAGCGCGCGCGCCGCCTGCGTCTTGTTGCCGTGCGTGCGCCGCAGCATCTCGCGCAACCGCCGCTCCTCCAGCGCGCGCGTCTCCGCGTGCAGGCCGTCGTGTTCCGCGACGCTCTCCGCGAACGGCGTCTCCGGCCAGTGCGCCTCGCTCACGAGATGCCGCGCCCCCGCGACGCGCACGGCGAAGTGACAGGCGTTCGCCAGCTCGCGCACGTTGCCGGGCCAGCGGTAGGTCAGCAGCCGTTCCGCGAGCCCGGGTTCGAGCGCCGGCGTCTGCGCGCGCTCGCGCGTCGCCGCCTGGGCCAGGAAATACCGCGCGAGCAGCAGCACGTCGCGCCCGCGCTCGCGCAACGCGGGCAGCCGTAGCCGCACCGCGCCGAGCCGGAAGTAGAGATCGGAACGAAACGCGCCCGCCCCGACCACCTTGTCGAGCGCGCGGTGCGTGGCGGCGACGACGCGCACGTCCACCCGGCGCACGCGCGTCTCGCCGACACGCCGCGCCTCGCCCTCCTGCAGCACGCGCAGGAGCTTCGTCTGCAGCAGCGCGCTCGCGTCCCCGATCTCGTCGAGGAACAGCGTCCCGCCCTCGGCCGCGTCGAACAGCCCCTCGCGATCGCCCGAGGCGCCCGTGAACGAGCCGCGCACGTGGCCGAACAGCTCGCTCTCGATGAGGGTGTCCGGCGTCGCGCCGCAGTTGTGCGCGACGAACGCCGCCCCGGACCGGCCGCTCGCGAGATGGATCGCGCGTGCGACGAGCTCCTTGCCCGTCCCGGTCTCGCCGAGCAGCAGCACCGGCAGCCCGCTGCGCGCGACCTTCGGGATCTGCTCGATCAGCTCGCGCCACACCGACGACTCGCCCACCAGCTCCATGGGCTCGAGCTTCGTGAAGCCTCCGGCGCCTCCGGTGCCCCTGCGCGTGCGCTCCCGTCCCCGCTCCGTCCGCCCTTCCACCGCCACCTCACGCCTCGGGGGCGTGTGCACATCGCTACTCGGGGGCCGTCCACTCCACGCCGCGGTCTCCCGCGACGACTTCACCGATCCGCCAGACGGTCTCGCCCGCCGCGACCAGCGCGGCCGACACGGCCGCTTCCTGGTCCGCCGCCACGACGACCACCATGCCGGCTCCCAGATTGAGCGCCGTGCGCGCGTCCTCGAGCGGCACGCCGCCCGCTTCGCGCAGCCAGCGGAACACCGCCGGCTCGGGCCACGTCATGCGCACCCGCGCGCGGCACCCCTCGGGCAGCACGCGCACGAGGTTGCCCGAGATCCCGCCGCCGGTGACGTGCGCCATCGCGCGCACGAGGCCCGCGGTCGCGAGCGGCAGCAGCGCGCGGCCGTACCAGCGGTGCGGCTGCAGCAGCGCGTCGCCCACGGACTCGCCCGCTCCGCCCGGCAGCGCGTCGGTCAGCGCGAGCCCCGACGACGCGAGCACCTTGCGCGCGAGCGAATAGCCGTTCGTGTGCAGCCCGGAGCCTGCGAGCGCGAGCACCACGTCGCCCACGCGCACGCGCGAACCGTCGAGCAGCGCGCCTTCGTCCACCACGCCGAGCATGCAGCCGGCGACGTCGATCACCTCGGGCAGGTACGTGTCCGGCATCTCCGCCGTCTCGCCGCCGAGCAGCGCGGCGCCGACCTCGCGGCACGCACGCGAGAGCCCGCGCACGACCGCGAGCACGGCCTCCGGGTTCAGGCGCGCCTGGGCGACGTAGTCGAGGAACGCGAGCGGACGCGCGCCGTGCACGAGCAGGTCGTTCGCGCCGTGGTACACGAGGTCGGCCGCGGCGTCGTCGAGCCGTCCGGCGCGCATCGCGAGATGCAGCTTCGTGCCGACGCCGTCCATCGTCGCGGCGATCATCGGCGCCGCGCCGGGATAGCTCATGACGCCGGCGAAGCCGCCCACGAGCGGACGCACGCCATCGCCCCAGGTGCTGCGGATCTCGGCGATGACTTCGTCCTTGATGGCGTCCGACCGCGAGATGTCCACACCGGCGTCGGAGTAGCGCATCAGCCCCCCACCTTCGTCTTGAGTCGCAGCAACTGGAGATCCTCGCTGCTCGGGCTCGGAATGAGCGGGAACTCGCCCACGCGGTGCAGCGCGAGCAGGCACTTCACGACCGAGGCGTCGAACTGCGTGCCCGCGCCACGTTCGAGCTCGCGCAGCGCCGCGTCCATCGGCAGCGCGCGGCGGTACGGGCGGTCGGACGTCATGGCGTCGAACGCGTCGGCGACGTTCAGGATGCGCGCGCCGATCGGCACGTCGATCGAGCGCAGGCCGAACGGATAGCCGAGGCCGTCGGGACGCTCGTGGTGCGAGAGCACGATCTCCGAGGCGCGGCGCAGCGCGCGCACCTTGGCGACGATCTCCGCGCCGGCCGCGGGGTGCGCGCGCAGCGTGCGCTGCTCCTCGTGCGACAGCGAGCCCGGCTTCTGCAGGATGTACTGGTGCTGCGGACCGATCTTGCCGAGGTCGTGCACGAGCGCGGCATATTCGATCTCGTCCACCTCGGACTCGGGGCGCTTGAGCCCGCGCGCGAGACGCACCGCGTACTGCGAGACGCGCACCGAGTGGTGCCGCGTGTACGGGTCCACCTCTTCGAGCACCTCGGTCAGCGCGCGCACGAACTCCTTGAGGTCGGAGCGCAGCTCGAGATGCACGCGGAACGAGTAGCGCGAGACGAGGAACGGCACCGCGAAGAGCGCCGTGCCCCAGGGCCCGGCCGCGTACCACACGACCGCGACGAGCGCGCCGAGCGCGACGAACGACAGGTGGTGCAGGATCCCCTGCTGGAAGTTGCGCTGCCAGACGCGCCACGGACTCGGGCCCGCCGTGAGCCCGATCACGAGCGACACGCAGCCCGAGTTGACCACGAAGTAGGTCGCGCACGCGGCGAGCAGCGGCCAGGCGTGAGCGGGGAAACGCACGTCGGCGAGGGTGCCACCGCATGCGGTGTACACGCCCGCGGTCGCGAAGTAGCCGAGCGTGTAGATCGCGACGTTGTGCAGCACGCGCGGGGCTTCACGGCGGCGCAGAAGACCGTGCACGATCACGTTCACGGTGGCGTCGAGCGCGGAAACCCAGAACGGGCCGATCACGAGCAGGAGCGGCAGGGCGACGATCGTGCTCGCGGTGGCGTAACCGCCGCCGGGCAGCGCCATCGGCGACCATTCGCTCACGAGCAGGACGGCGAGCGCCCCTCCGAGCAGCAGCAGATCGGGCCGGGCGTGAGCCGCGGCCGGGAACTGCGACACCACCAGCGCCAGGGCGCCGAGCACGACGGCGGCGTAGTAGGCGCGGAACAGGAACGGATGCCGGATGGACGGCGTATCGCTCAAGGTCGGTGAATACCGGGGGCCGTGTGACGGGGCGGAAAAGCGAGAGACCGGCGACGACTGCGGAGAAATTGTGGTCCCGGCTAAAGGACCGACGGTGCATTACCAGCCAGCGCGACCGAGGAACTCGATCAGTTCATAGATGAAGTCCATTGAGACCCACCTCCTTTGGGGATTCGGGATTCTGCGAGGGGTACTGGAGTCCCGCAGATGGGTCCGCTTCGCTGTTGGTGGTAGCTCCGCTTCGCTCGCCTCCGTGTGATCGCCGGTCTCGTCGTCTCGTGCGCCGGCGCGATGCCGGCGCGATTGTCAGTTGGTAGTCGGGCGCAGCACGTACTCGGTGGGCTCCTTGACGCGCAAGCCTCCGAGCACTCGGTTCAGGGCGGCGAGCGTCGCGAGGACGACCGCCTGCGGCGTATCCTGCTCGATCACGCAGCTGCCCGTCACCACTTTTTCCTGCCGGTTCGCGAGCAGCGACAGCATCACGACCACCGTGCGATGCCGCCCCATCTCGACGAACTCCACTCCCTGCACGCCGATCGCCATCGGATCGGCGAGGAACTCCTGGGCCGCCGTCGCGGTCGCCTGCGCGACCAGCCGGTGCGACTCGTCACGAGCGCTCCAGCCGGATGCGCTGCCGATGCGAGGCAGGCCCTTCCAGCGCAACTCGACCTGCGCTTGCGTGCGCGGGCCGGACACGAACAGGTTCACGCTCTCGAACCGGATGCGTTCTTCGCGGACCGGTTCGGGCGCCGGCGCGGGCGCGCTCGCCGAGGCGGGCGCCGCGACGGCGGCGAAATCGGGTTCGGTCGCGACTTCCGGACCGCTGCCCGGGCTGGCCTGCGCCACCGAGACCACGCGGTGGTCGATGGTCACTCCGAGCCGGGTCTTGAGCACGGTCTGTACGTCGCGGACGATGTTCTTCGCAGGCCGCTCGGAGCTCGTGAGGACGTGCACTTCCCGGATGGCATCCCCATCCGCGTGCACGCTCACGCCCTCGATCTCCCGGAGCCGCCGGATGGCGGCCTCGGCCTTCGAGGCGAGCGTGGTGCTGGTGACGTTCATGACGATGTTCCTTCCCCCCTCGAAGCGGAACTGCTGTGCGGCAGCCTAGACGCACGATGCCCCATCCGCAAGGACTGAAGTCACATGCGGATGGGGCATTCGCCTGCGGCGGGAGTTCAGAACATCGGGAACAGGTCGTAGTGCACCATGCCGTGCAGCGACCGGACGCGCCCTTCGATCTCGGTGGTCTCCGTCTCGATGAGCCGGGCCGGGCTGAACGATTCGATCGCCAGCGATGCCATGGCCGTGCCGCAAGCCATCGCCTGGCGGAGCGCCTCGCCGTCGGTGCGGCCGAAGCGCGCCAGCATGCCGATGAAGCCGCCCGCGAACGAGTCCCCGGCGCCGGTCGGGTCCGTGAGCGCCGTGACCGGATAGGCCGGCGTGATGAAGCGCTCCTCGCGCGAGTGGTAGAGCGCGCCGTGCTCGCCCTTCTTGATGATCACGGCGTTCGCGCCCTGCTCGAGCAGCTTCTCGGCCGCCTTCGCGAGGTGCGTCTCGCCGGCCAGCGCGCGCGCTTCTTCCTCGTTGAGCAGCGCCACGTCCACGCGGCGCAGCACCTCGAACACCCGGTCGGGCTTGCGCGCGATCCAGTAGTTCATGGTGTCGGAGAGCGTGAGCATGGGCCGCTTGATCTGGTCGAGCACCTCGAGCTGCAGCTCGGGATCGATGTTCGCGAGGAACACGAACGGCGCCTTGCTGTGGTCCGCTCCCACCTTCGGGTGAAAGTCGGCGAACACGTTCAGCTGCGTCTCGAGGGTGTGCGCGTGCCCCAGCTCGGCCATGTACTCGCCGCGCCAGCGGAACGTGCCGCCCTTCGCGGTCTCGAGCCCGGACAGGTCCACGCCGCGCGAGTCGAACTTGTCGCGGTGCTCCTGCGGGAAGTCGTCGCCGACGACGGCGACCACGGACACGGGCGCGAAGTGGCTCGCCGAGAACGAGAAATACGACGCCGACCCGCCGAGCGCGTCCGTCACCTCGCCGTACGGGGTGCGGATGGAATCGAGCGCCACGGATCCGACGACCAGAATGCGATGCGGTGCGGTCATGCCTCGGCCTCCTCCTCGCGATCGAGCCTTTCGGGCGCGGACACGCCCATGAGCGCGAGGCCGTTGCTCAGCACCTGCCGGGCCGCGTCGTGGACGCGCAGACGATGCCGCGCGACCGCCGGTTCGGCCTTCAGCACCGGGCAGTTGTGGTAGTAGCGGTGAAGTTCGGCCGACAGTTCCATGAGGTACGTCGGCACACGATGCGGTTCGCGCGCGGCGGCGGCACCGCGCACCACTTCCGGGAACGTCGACAGCTTGCGGACGAGCGCGACTTCCTCGGCCGCCGTGAGCGGAGCGGAATCGCCCGTCTCGGCGGTGAGCCCGCGCTCGGCGCCCTTGCGCGCGAGCGAACAGCAGCGCGCGTGCGCGTACTGAACGTAGAAAGCCGGATTCTTGTCCGAGCGCTCCTTCGCCTTCTCCATGTCGAACTTGAGGTGCGCGTTGCTCGACAACTGCAGGAAGAAGAAGCGGGCGCAGTCGGAGCCCACTTCCTCGACGAGGTCGGCGAGCGTCTCGAACTGGCCGAGGCGCTTGCTCATCTTCACTTCCTCGTCGCCCTGCATGAGCTTCACGTACTGGACGATCTGGACCTTGAGGAAATCGTCCTCGAGGCCGAGCGCCTTGAGCGCCGAAGTGAGCGTCGTCACGTAGGCGTGATGATCGGGGCCCCACAGGTTGATCGCGCGGCGGAAGCCACGATCACGCTTGTCGCGGTGGTACGCGATGTCGGGCAGCAGGTAGGTCGGACGGCCGTCCGCGCGCACGATCACGCGGTCCATGTCGTCGCCCTGGTCGTGCGTCTTGAGCCATGTCGCGGGCGCGTCGCCCGCGGAGGCGCCTTCCTCGGAGTCCACACGGGCCTGCGCGGCCTCGGAGACGCCGAGCGGCTTCACCGACAGATAGGTCACGCCGCGCTGATCCAACGCGCGCTTCGTCTCGTCCACCGCGCCGGACAGGTGAAGCTCCGACTCGCGGAACCAGCGGTCGAACGTCACGCCGTAGCGCGCGAGGTCGCGCTGCTGCCAGGCGATCATGCGTTCGAGCGCCTGCGCCCGCCACCACGCCGCGTCGTCGGACGCGAGCGCGGCGCGCGCTTCCGCTTCCGGAAGCTCGGCGGCCAGCGTCGCGAGGTACTCGCCCTGGTAGCCGCCCTCGGGCAGCGTGCCGTCCTCACCGATGCGCGCGCGGAAGCGCGCCTTCAGCGAAGCGCCGAGCAGGTCCACCTGGTTGCCGGCGTCGTTGACGTAGAACTCGCTCGCCGCCTGCCAGCCGGCGGCGTTCAGCACCGACACGATCGCGGCGCCGACCGCGGCCGCGCGCGCGCTCACGATGTTCATCGGGCCCGTGGGATTGGCGCTCACGAACTCGACGATGATCTTTTCGCCGGCGCCGAAGTCCGAGCGGCCGAACGCTTCACCCGCCGCGAGGATGCGCGCGGGCAGCGAGGCCGTGAACGAGTCGCGGTACCGGAAGTTGAGGAAGCCCGCGCCGGCGACTTCGACCGCGCCGATCATCGGATGATCGGCCGGGAAGTGCTTCACGATCGCGTCGGCGATGGCGCGCGGGGACTGCCCCGCCTCCTTCGCCACGAGCATGCAGAAGTTGGTCGTCCAGTCGCCGTGAGAAGGATCGCGGGGTATGGCGAAGTCGAGCCGCGCGAGGCGCTCGGGTGTGGCGAAGCCGGCGGCGTCCAGCGCCGCGGCGACGGCCGCTCTCAGTTCACTCCAGACCAAGGTCCACGCTCCCGGCATCGCCCCACAGCCGCTCGAGCAGGTAATACTCGCGGGTCTTCTCGTGGAAGACGTGCACGACGACGTCCACGTAGTCCATCAGCACCCAGCGCCGGCTGCCGGCTTCGACGTGCCACGGCTTCGCGCCGGCGAGGCGCAGCTTCTCTTCGATCGCTTCGTAGATCGCCTTCACCTGCGGCTCGCTCGCTCCCGAGCAGATGAGGAAGTAGTCCGCCACCCCTTCGAGGGACGACAGGTCGAGGCCGACGATCTGCTCGGCCTTCTTGCTCTGCGCCGCTTCGGCCGCCAGTCGCATGAGCTTCAGGGCAGGCACGGCGGGAGACGCGGACTTCGGACGCGTGGTCATGAATTGGGCTCGGTGGAAGGGCCGCGGCGCCTAGTGGACGCGCTTGACGGCGTAGTCGATGGCCGCATCGAGCGCCTTGCGCGCGGGCGACGGCTTCTCGCGCGAGCACGCCGCGCGCTTCGTCGGCCAGAGCCTGCGCGCGCATGCGCGAGTACTCGAAGCCGCCCGTCTTTTCGATCAGGTCGCGCAGCTGCGACCACTGCCCCGTCGTCCACTTCTTGCGACCGGCCAGCGCGCGCAGCTTGCGGCGGTCGGCTTCGGTGGCCTGGCGGAGCGCCGCGATGAGCGGCAGCGTGACCTTGCCCTCGGCGAGGTCGTAGCCGACCGGCTTGCCGGCGACTTCGGGTTCGCTGAGGTAATCGAACAGATCGTCGACGATCTGGAACGCGACGCCGACCTTCTCGCCGAAGCCCCGGTACGCGAGCCGGCGCTTCATGTCGCGGCCGGACACCGAGAGCGTCACGCCGACTTCGGTCGAAGCGCCGAACAGCGAACCCGTCTTGGCGCGGATCAACTCTTCGTACTCGGCTTCGGTCACGTCGAGATTGAACGCGTGCTGGAACTCGAGCGCCTCACCGCACGACAGATCGGTCACGCAGCGGGCGAGCACACCCATGGCCTCGTTGAGCTTGTGCTCGACGAGCAGCGACATGGATTGGGCGAACAGGTAGTCGCCCATGATGATCGCCATCTCGTCCGTCCACAGCCCGTTCACCGTCGGCATGCCGCGGCGCAGGTGACTGCGGTCCACGGAGTCGTCGTGGATGAGCGCGGCGGCGTGCACCAGCTCGACCACCGTCGCACCGATGATGGCATCCGGCGTGATCGTCCCCCTCAGACCGGCCGTGAGCAGCAGCAGCGTCGGCCGGATCTTCTTGCCGCGCGTCGCCAGCACGTGACCGCCCACCTCGTTGAGAATCGGGATGGGAGTCTTGAACAGCCCGCGCAGGTGTTTCTGCACCGTGTCCAGCTGACGCCGGACCGGCCGCTGCACGGCGAGGATTTGGGTATCGACGGTCATGAAGGACGCTGAGGGTGGGGGTGGATGTGACACAAAAGGCGGGCCGCAGGATACGGTTGGCTTCGAAAGAGTGTCAAGCAATGCGCCCCCCCCGCGCGGCGGTCCGGAGCGCGCGAAACGCCGCTCCATGCGGCATGATGCGCGCATGCGCACGCCTTCGTTCGTCCTTCCCGCACTCGTGCTCGCGCTCTCCTGCGCGGGAAACGTCCCGTGCGCGCGGGCGAGCGCCCTCGCGGACTCCTCCGCCGCGACGCTCGAGGGCGCCGCGCACGCGATCGCGTTCCCCTCGCCCGCCGACCGGCGCTGGCAGACGGGGTTCGCGCGCCGCGACCGGCTGCAGCACGCGTCGCTGTCGTTCGTGCTCGCGGGCGCGTGCCGCACGGCGGGCCGTCCGCGCGGCGAGGCGTTCGCCTTCACGCTGTCGCTCGGCGTACTCAAGGAAGTGCGCGACGCGAGGCACGGAACGTTCGACGTCGTCGACCTCGCCGCGGACGCGATCGGCGCGGCGCTCGGTTCGGCGCTGCCGGGCGCGGGCGGCGACTGACGCTTCGCTAGTCGGTGCCGCGCGGTCCGCCGCCCGCGGGCGCCGGATCGCTCTTCTTGAGCACCGTGAGCGTGAGCGCCGCGACCGTGACCGCGACCAGCCCGCCACCGTACACGAGCCCCGTGCGATACCAGTCGATCCGCCGCGCGGTGAGCCGCTCCACGTCGTCGAGCGCGATGCGGTGCACCGCCGTCTCGGTCACGACTCCCTCGAGATCGTTGCGGTCGCGATAGCCGGTGAGCGAGTCGGCGTCGAAGCGCGCGTAGTCGAAGTCGTAGAAGAGGCTGTCGCGCGTCATCACGCGGACGCCCTTGCGCTCCGGCTTGGCGGCCAGCTCGGCGCGCGGCACTTCGCGCAACGTGGCGCAGCCACCCGCGCACACGTACGCCAGCAACACGGCCCACGCCAGACTGCGATCGACCTTCATGCCACTCCCTCGTTCCCGGCCCACTCGTTCCCGGTGCGTGATCGAGGCGCCACGCTATCCCGTCGCGGGCCGGGCCCGCAAGAGCGGCTTCAGCGCCAGATCAGCAGGCGCCCGCAGCTCTGGCACTGGTGCAGCGCGACCTCGCCCATCGGGGGCGCGGCCGAGATCGGGAGCGTCACGAAGCAGCCCTGGCACACCCGGCTCTGCACCGCCGTCAGACCGCGGCCGTAGCGCGCGTGCGAACGTTCGTACGCCACCCACCATCGCCGTTCGATGTCGTGTTCGAGCCGGGCACGGTCCTCGAGCAGCGCCGCCGTACCGTCGAACTTGAATCCCATGCGTTTCAGTCGTGCGACCGACTCCGGATCCCTCGTCAGCGCGATCAACTGATCGAGGTCCTGGAGTTCCAGCACCGCGGCGGAACCGTTCACGCGGATCTCCCTTCGAGAAGCGCGAGCGCGTGCGCCGCGTCGGCCTCGACGAGTTTGGCCCGCACCTTCTGCAGGCGCAGCGCCTGCGCGAGACGCGCGAGTTCGTCCAGCCACGTCGAGTCGGGCAACCCGTGCGGCGAGAGCGCGAGCACCGCGAGGTGCACGAGGTCGTCGTCTCCGGCGCCCCAGTCCACTCCACGCTCGGAGCGTCCGAGCACGAGGTGCGAGCGACGCACACCGAACGAACGGATGCCGGCGAGGGCGCAACCCTTGCCGAGGGCCGTCGAGCCCCAGCGTTCCCGATGCGCCAGCGCGGCCAGCACGACTTCGGGTTCGGACACGGCGCCGATGGAGTGAGCAGTGGTCACCATCTGCGTCCATGCCGATTCGCGGCGCTTGAGCCGCAGTTCCACGACGTCGAGCGGGATACCTGCCACCGGTGTCAGCTCTGCAGTCACCATGGTCTTGTCCCTCCCGCGACCGGCCGGAGGTTACACCCGTGACTTCGGCAGCGGGTCACCGCGGGGGTCCCCGGCGGGAGCACGCGGCCCGGGAAGGGCTCTCAGGCGGCCGAAGCTCCCGAACCCCGCGCGGCCCTCGCCCGCCACCACGAGATCGTGACGTACGCCAGCCCCGCGCCGAGCGCCGCGCCCGCCATGACGTCCACCGCCCAGTGCTTGTTCAGGTACATCCGTGAGTAGGCGATGAGCGCCGCCGTCACGAGCGCGGGCACGGCCGCGCGCCGCCAGCGCCGGACCAGGATCACGGCGACGGCGAACGCGTTCGCCGCGTGGCTCGAGGGGAACGCCGAGTTGCGCCGGTTGTGGTCGCCGTTCGGGCGCTCGCGGTTGGTCGCGTACTTGATCCCCTCGACGGCGAGGTTGACCGGGATCAACGCCACACCCGCCTCGAGCAGCGCCGCGCGCCCGGCGGCGCCGGAGAGCAACCCCGCGCCGACCGCGACGACGAGCAGCGGCCGGCCGCCGTTCGTGACCGCGTGCATCGGGCCTTCGAGCCACGGACGGCGCGACGCCTGCACCTGCGCCTTCACGGCGTCGTCGAACGGCTGCCACGGCCACGAGAGCGCGAGCAGCAGGAACAGCAGCCGCGCGTTCATCGCTCGCTCGCCGCGGGATCGCGCAGCGCCGAAGCGGGCACGGTCCCTTCGAGCGCCTGCCCCGCGCGCACGCGCACGAGCGCACCCTCGTGCGCGAGCACGCGCACGACCTGCCCGGGATCGAGTTCCACGTCCGCGCCCGCGAGCGCGGTCGTCGCCGTCACGACGCCGAGGCGGCCCGGACGTTCGCCGAGGTGCTTCCATTCCGGAGCAGAGCGCGGCGGCGAGCGCGAGCAGCCCGAGCAGCGCGACCGTCCAGCGGCGCGGCCATTCGAGCGCGGCGCCGAGCGCGAGCGCGAAGGCGATCGCCGCCCACTCGATCGAACGCAGCGGCAGTGGCGCGGCAGGCGCGCCCACGAGCCCGCCGGCGTCGCGCACGCGCGAGGCGACCTGATCGACCGCGCCCTGACGCGGCTCGTCACGCCGCCCACGCATCACCCACACGGCGGCCTCCGCCGACGTCGCCCTTCTGCCAGCGCGGAATGCGAGAGCCGCGCGGCGAGCCCCGCGTCGCCGGGCGCCTCGCGCCAGACGTTGCGCCAGCCCTGCTCGGCGTCCCCGATACGATGCTCGCGCGCGAACTGGTCGGCGCGTGCGGCGGCGGCGACGAGCTTCGGCTCGGGCCCGCGCGGCGCGGCGAGAAAGACGAGCGCGAGCCCGATCGCGCCCGCGACACCGGCACGCAGCGCCGGCGGCACACCCTTGCGCAGCGGCGGCAGCGCTTCGGACACGCGTTCCACGAGCCGGCGCCGGACGTCGTCCTCGGCCGGCGCGACGCCGCCGTAGCGCGCGGCCGCGATCTCCTCGCGCAGGCGCAACACCTGCTGCCCGCGCGCCTCCGCCCACGCGGCCGCTTCGTCCGCCGCGCGCCAGAAATCGCCGCCGCGCGTGAAGCCGACGGCGCGCAGCCACTCGCTCTGCGTGGCGCGTTCCGCTGCGAGCGGGTCCGGCGCGCTTCCGCCACGCAGCACCCGCAGCGCGAATCCCACGCACAGCCCCGCGAGCGCGAAGCACCACGCCCACGCTTCGCGCGCGCCGGGGCGAGGCGCCTGCGCGGCGATCACCGGCGGCAGCGCCGAAGCCGAAGCGGCCGCCGACGCGCCCGCGGCCGCGAGCACTTCGACCGAAAGCTCGGGAAGCGCCGCCGACCGGTACACGGCGGCCGCCGGATCGAACCACGCATACGGGATCGGCGGCACGCGCAGCGTGCCCGAGCGGCGCGGCACGAGCGTCCACTGGAAGCGCCTCCGCCCCGCGGCGAGTTCGCCGGGCGGCGCGAAGCTGTCGTCCACCGCGCTCGCGAACACTTCGAAGTCCTCGAGCGACAGCGCCGGCGTCGGCAGCAGCGGCAGGTTGCCGAGGCCGCGCACGTCGAGCTGCAGCTGCAGCGCCTGATCCTGCGAGGCGTGTCCGCGGTCGAGCGCCCAGCTCAGGGTCAGCACGCCGACGGCCTTCGAGGAGCCTTCCGGCGCTCCGGGCGGCAGCGGCTTCACGCGCACGGGCATCGAGTCGCTGTGCAGCACGAGAATGCGGCCGCCCGTCAGCTCGCCCGTCAACGGATCGACGCTCGAGCCGCCGGTCGCCACGGCGATGTGCGCGCGGCCGATCGTCGCGACGCCGGGCGCGAGCGGATAGATCCGCGCGCGGCTCTCGACGACGCCGACCGGACGGCCGTCCATGCGCCCGCGATATTCGAAGATGTCCGAGAAGCGCTCCGCCCAGAAACCGGGCATCGGCGGCGGCGCCTTGTCGCCCGCGTCCGCGAGTTCGGCGAACTGCACGAGGCGTTCGGACACCTGCACGAGCTGCCCCACGTACGGCTCGCGCGGCTGCACGTCCACGTAGAGCCGGGCCGGCAGTTCGCTCGCGCGTCGCACGACGAGCACGAGCGGCCGCGTCACGTACTCGCGCCCGCCCACCTTGATGCGGAACGGACCGATCGTGTAGCGGCCGGGGTCGTCGCCGCGAAGCTCGTACGCGAACTGCACGCTGCTCGAGCTCACGCCGTTCACGAACGCCATGTTGCGCGACACCATCGGGCCCGCGCCGCTGAGGCCGCGCTCGAGCACGAGCGGCGGCATCCCCGGCGAGCCCTCGGGGTTCTGCACGCTGATCGTGAGCACCGTGCTCTCACCCTGGCCGATCGTCGTGGACCGCAGCGCCGCGCTCACGCGCGTCTGCGCGATCGCCGCGCCGGGAACAGCGAGCGCGAACGCCACGCAACACATCAGGCCGAGACGACGGAGCGCTCCCCTCACCAGTCCTTCCCCTTCTTCTTCCCGCCGCTCGCACGCTGCGCGCGCTGGCGGTCGATGCGCTCGAGTTCCTGCAGCGATCCGAGCAACGCCTCGGCCTGCTGCTTGGTCATGCCCTGCGCGCCGCCCGGCCCCTGCTGCGGCGGCGCGGGCTGCGACGTGCCCGGCGGCGGCTGCGGCGCGGCGCCCTGCCCCTGCGGCTGCTTCGCGCCGGAAGCCGACGGCTGCGGCTGCGGATCGGGCTTCTGGTCGTCGGGCTTCGGGCTCTGCTGCCCCGCGGCCTTCTCCTTCTCGCGCTTGAGCATCTCGTAGTTCCAGCGCGCGTCGGCGTCGTTCGGGTCGCGTTCGAGCACGCGCCGCAGTTCCTGCAGCGCGCGGTCGTACTCCTTGCGCCCCCCGAGCACCGTGCCGAGGTTGTAGCCGGCGGCGCGTCCGGCGCGGCTCGAATCGCCCGCGAGTCGCGACAGCGCGAGTTCGGCCGCCTCCCCGCGGCCGTTCATCGCCTGCGCGGTCGCGAGGTTCACGCGGACCTTGGACGGCGCGCCCTTCTTCGCGCGCTGGGCATAGAGCGACTCCGCGGCGCTCCAGCGTCCGGCGCGGAACGCCTGGTCGCCGCGCGCCCAAGCGCTCTGCGCGTGCGCGTCCCGCGGCGACGCGAGCAGCAGCGCGAGCAGGCCGGCGGCGGCCGCCGTGCGCGCCGCGCGCGCGGTCGCGTCCCCGCCCTGCGCCTTCGTCGCACGCGTGCGCCGGCTGCGGGCGCGCGCGAAATCGGCGGTCAGCAGCGCCGCCGCGACCAGCGCGAACCAGCCGAAGCGCGCGACCGGCCGCTCGACCAGGCGCGAACCGCGCCGCGCCTGCGCGAGCGAGCCCACGAGTCCCGCGAGCCGCTGCAGTTCGCCGCCCATGCGCGCGGCGCCGAAGTACGCGCCGTGCGTCGCGCGCGCCAGCTCGCGCAAGGTCGCGTCGTCGAGCTTGCTGCGCACGACCTCGCCACGCTCGTCCCGCTTCACGTCGACCGCGCGCCCTTCCTCGTCGAACTCGGGCACGACGTCGCCACCCGGCGTGCCGACGCCGACCGCGAACACGCGCACGCCGCTGCCGCGCATGCGCTCGATCACGTCCTTCGCGCCGCCCTCCAGATCCTCGCCGTCGGTCCACAGCACGATGCCCTGCTCCTCGCGCCGGCCCGAGCCGAACGCGCCGAGCGCGCGCTCGAGCGCCGCGCGCAGGTCGGTGCCCGGCTCGCTCAGCGCGCTGCTGTTCGCGCTCTCGAGCACGAGCCGCACCGCGGAGTGATCGAGCGTGAGCGGGCACACGCGCGCCGCCTCGCCCGCGAACAGCACGACGCCGACGCGGCTGCCGGGAATGCGCTCGAGCAGTCCGAGCGCCTCACGACGCGCCTCGTCCATGCGCGACGGCGGCACGTCGCGCGCGTCCATGCTCGCGGACACGTCGAGCACGAACACGACGTCGGAGCCGCGCGACTCTCGCTTCACGGTCTCGCGTCCCCACTGCGGCCCCGCCGCGCCGATCAGCAACGCGGCGATCGCCGCGGTGCGCAGCGCGAGGCCCGCCCGGCGCGACCACGGCAGCGACTGCGCGAGCAGCGGATGGTTCGGACGCGGGCCCGCGAGCGCGATCGTCGCGCGGCGCGCGCGCACGACGGCGCGCCACTCGAAGAACAGCACGAGCGGAATGAGCGCGAGCGCCCAGAGCCAGTGTGGAGAAGTGAAGATCACGCGCGGTGCCTCACGGTGCCCGGAACGCCCACGTGGCGTTCGAAAGGCTGAACAGCGCCATCAGCACGCCCGCGATCGCCAGCAGCGCGGGCCCGAGGTCCTGGTACTCGTGATAGACGACCGCGCGGATCGGCGCGCGCTCGAGCCGGTCGATCGACGCGTAGATGCCGCCGAGCGCCGCCGCGTCGCCCGCCGAGAAGAAGCGTCCGCCGGTGCGGTCGGCGATCGCGACGAGCGGCGACACGACGTCGCCGCCGTCCGCGAGGACCGAGGACTGCTGCCCGACGAGCACGGTGTACACCTTCACGCCCATCGCCTTCGCGAGTTCCGCCGCGGTCAGCGGATCGATCGCGCCGCGGTTGTTCTCGCCGTCGGTCAGCAGCACGACGACCTTGCTCGGCGAACGGCTGTCGCGCAGGCGCTGCACGGCGGTCGCGAGGCCCATGCCGATCGCGGTGCCGTCGGTCGCCTGCCGCGCCTCGGCGCCCGCGAGCAGTTCGAGCAACGTCGCGTGATCGAGCGTGAGCGGGCACATCGTGTACGCGACGCCCGAGAAACCGACCACGCCGAGCCGGTCATGCGGACGGCCGCGCACGAAGTCGCGCGCAGTCTCGAGCGCGACGTCCATGCGCGTGCGCAGCCCCATGCGCTCGACGACCATGCTCTGCGAGCAGTCCATGGCGAGCACGATGTCCACGCCGCGCGAGTCCACCTCCGACTGCTGCATGCCGCGCTGCGGCCGCGCGGCGGCGAGCAGCGCGAGCGCGAGCGCGACCCAAGGCAGCAGCCGCACGCCGAGCACCGCCCACGACATCGCGCCCGGGCGGCCGAAACCGGCGAGCGTGCCCCACAGCACGGCCGCGGGCTGGGTCTGCGGACGGCGCCACCGCCACAGCGCGAGCGCGGGCAGCACGAGCAACGCGAGCAACAGCCAGGGCGCCTCGAAGCGGATCACGCGACCTCCTGCGAGCGCGCCCCGCGCCGGACGAGCGCCTCGACGGCGTTCTCGCAGCGCTCGGCCTCGGTGCGGTCGAGCGGCGCGCGCGCGAACTTCACGCGGTCCCAGAGCGACAGCAGCAGTTCGAGGCGCACGAGATCCGACGGCTCGAGCGCGCCCCGGCTCAGGCGCTGCAACAGTTCGGTGCTCGTGTCGCCGGGACGCGGCGAGCCGAGCGTGGCCTCGAGGTAGCGGCGCAGGATGCGCGTGAGCGCGACCGAATGCGCATCGAATTGGCCGGCCTCCGGCAGGCGGAGCGCGCGCAGCTTCGCCAGCTCGGCGAGCGCTTCGGCCGACGGGTCGCGCGCGGGCGCGGCCGCCGCACGCGCCGGCGACACCGGCGCCGCCTTGCGCGCGCTTCCTCCACCCCCCAGGCCACCACCGCGAGCGCGACCGCGAGCGCCACGAGCAGCACGAGCGTCCACGGCACCCGCTCCCACCATGGGGCGCCGAGCGGACCGCGCACGGGCTTGAGCCCCTGCGCGCTGTCCGCCGCGGTCACGGTGGGCAGCACGAGCAGCCGCACGCCGGGCGTGCGCATGCGCTGCTTCTTCCCGCCGGACGGCGTCTGGTCGATGTTCACGACGACACCGGGGATCGTCACCTGCCCCGTCGCGAACACCTGCAGCGGCACCTCGACCGCCACGCTGTCGGCCCACTCCCCGTACCGGTCGAGATGGGCGGCATACTGGAGGCGGCGCGTGGACGCGACCGGCTTGCCCCAGGTGAAATCGCCGCCCGGCTCGGGAACTTCGAACTTCACCTTCGCGCCCGCGGGCACGATCACGGAACTGCGCAGCACGAGCCTCTGCCCGAGGCGCGCGGGAGCCGGCGCGACGTACGTGCGGGACGGGAAACGCCGGACGAGGTTCGCGCTCTTGCGCGAGCCGCGCGCGAGAGAATCGGGCATCGCGACCCGCACCGAGTCGTGCTTGCCGGCGCCGGCCTTGTCGGCGTGCCCGGGCGGGAACAGCCCGAGCAGCGTCGAGACCGCGACCACGAGGAGCGCGCTCCGCCGCGACACCCTTGCGCAATGGCGCGAGCCGAAATGACGCATGAGCGCCGGGAAGTACGGACGGTCGGTGCGGATCTCGACGACCGGGCACTGCACCTTCGCGAGCGCCGTCGGCAGCCGGCGGCGCTCGCGCGCGCAGCTGGGAGAGCGGCGCTCGGCCTCGGCGTTCGTGTCCACCAGACGCCGGTCGCCCGACTCGAGGTCCTCGAACGTCGCCCAGCCCACTCTCGAAGCTGCTCCTCGCGCGGATCGCGCAGCGCGAGCGCGGTGAGTTCGTGCCGCTTCGCGAGCACGCGCCAGTCGCGCGGATCGAGCGTGTCCTCGAAGTCGGAGATCCAGAACACGAGTCCGCGGCGCCTCAGTGAGCGCGTGAGGAACTGCGCCGCGTGCCCGAGATGCGTGCCCTTCGTTTCCGGGTCCGTGTTGAGCAGTCCCGCAACATGCGCAGCAGGTGGGTGCGTCCGCGCGGGCGGCACGAAGTGCTCGACGTCCCCCGCCGGCGAGCACCAACCCGACGCGGTCGTTGTTGCGCATCGCGGCGAAGCCGAGCACCGCGCACAACTCCGCCGCCAGCTCGCGCTTGGCGACACGGACGTGCCGAACAACATGGAACGCGAGATATCGACGACGAGCATGACGGTGAGTTCGCGCTCCTCGACGAAACGCTTCACGTACGGCGCGCCGAGGCGGGCCGTCACGTTCCAGTCGATGTCGCGCACCTCGTCGCCGGGCACGTAGGGACGCACTTCCTCGAACTCGACGCCGCGGCCCTTGAACATGCTCTGGGCATTGCCCGAGAACAGGTCCTGGACCAGGTGGCGGCTGCGGATCTCGAGCCGACTCACCTTGCGCAGCAGGTCCGAAGTCTCGGTGCGCCGACGCCGATCACGGTCACGCGGCACGCCCTGACGCCTCGCAGCGAGCTCGAGGCGCGAACACATTGCGAAGGCAGGGCCGCGATCGGATCCATCAGGAACGCGCACCTGCTCCAGGATGCGGCGCGCGACCTCTTCGCCGTCGATGCCCTCGCCTCGGCCTCGTACGAGACCTGGATGCGGTGCCGCAGCACATCGAGCGCGATCGCCTTCACGTCCTCCGGGCAGCACATACGGCCGGCCGCGGACGAGCGCGTGCCCCTGCGCGCTCGCACGAGGAACAACGTGGCACGCGGGCGAGGCGCCGAAGCTGACGAGGTGATCCAGGCGGCAGGCCGAAGTCCCGGGACGCCGCGCGTCGCGCCCCCGAGATCGAGCACGTACTCCTGGATCTTGTCGTCCACGTAGATCGTCGAGAGCGCCTCGCGCGCCTCGAGCACCTGCTCGCGCGTCGCCTGCGGCTTGAGCTCCGGCAGCGTCGAGAGACCGGCGCGGCGCAGGATCTCCTTCTCCTCGGCGCGGGTCGGGTAGCCGACCTTCACCTTGAGCATGAAGCGGTCGCTCTGCGCCTCGGGCAGCGGGTACGTGCCCTCCTGCTCGATCGGGTTCTGCGTGGCGAGCACGAAGAACGGCGTGTCGAGCATCATCGTCTCGTCGCCGAGCGTGACCTGTCGCTCCTGCATCGCCTCGAGCAGTGCCGACTGGACCTTGGCCGGGGCGCGGTTGATCTCATCGGCCAACACGAGGTTCGCGAACACGGGCCCGCGCTTGGCGCTGAAGGAACCATCGCGCGGGTTATAGATCACCGTACCGGTCAGGTCGGCGGGCAGCAGGTCAGGGGTGAACTGGATGCGCTTGAAGCGCAAGGACAACGCATCGGCCAGACTCTTGGCCGCGAGCGTCTTGGCGAGCCCGGGGACACCCTCGAGCAGCACGTGGCCGCCCGTGAGGAGTCCGATCAGGAGGCGGTCCACCAGAGGCTGCTGTCCCACGACCGCGGCCGACCTCGTCGCGCACGCGCATGAGCGTTTCGCCCGCGCGCGCCCGCGCGCGGCGCTGCCTGCGTGTCGACGGTCATGCGTTCCTTCCCGGAAACGGTGAACTCGGCGCGGGCCGCATCGGCCGCGATCGGCGCGGCAGTATAGCGAAGGAGCGCGAGCGGTCCAGCGCGGCGAAGGCTCGGCCTCCCCCGGGCGGGCGGCTACGCGACGTGCTCGTGCATCTCCACCGCACCGGAGCGCGTGCCGGAGAGCCAGTCAGGCCCACGCGCGCGTCGCGTCGCATCTCGAACGGGGCTTCGAGCGACTCGAGCTGGTCGAGCTTGTTCAGCCCGCGCACGATGCCGAGCAGCATCTCGGCCTCGCGGGCCGGATCGCCGGCGAGCCGCGCCTGC
>JADJLL010000016.1 GCA_016710095.1 Candidatus Eiseniibacteriota bacterium
GTACACGATCACGGCCACGGCCGGCGCCAACGGCAGCATCACGCCGTCGGGCGCGGTCTCCGTGAACCACGGCGCGAACCAGTCGTTCACGATCACGCCGGACGCGACCTACCACGTGGCGGACGTCCTGGTGGACGGTGGCTCGATCGGTGCGGCGACCTCGTACACGTTCACGAACGTGGTCGAGAACCACTCGATCGTGGCGAACTTCGCGATCGACACGTACACGATCACGGCTTCGGCCGGCGCGAACGGCAGCATCACCCCGAGCGGTGCGGTCACCGTGAACCACGGTGACGACCAGTCGTTCACGATCACGCCCGCCGCGAACTATCACGTGGCGAACCTGGTGATCGACGGCACGACGATCGGTGCGGCGACCTCGTACACGTTCACGAACGTGACGGCGAACCACACGATCGCGGCTTCGTTCGCCATCGACACGTACACGATCACGGCCTCGGCCGGCCTGAACGGCAGCATCACGCCGTCGGGCGCGGTCTCCGTGAACCACGGCGCGAACCAGTCGTTCACGATCGCGGCGGACGCGACCTACCACGTGGCGACGTCCTGGTGGACGCCGGCTCGGTCGGCGCGGTGAGCAGCTACACGTTCACGAACGTGACGGCGAACCACACGATCGCGGCGAGCTTCGCGATCGACACGTACACGATCACGGCCTCGGCCGGCGCGAACGGCAGCATCACGCCGTCGGGCGCGGTCACCGTGAACCACGGTGACGGACCAGTCGTTCACGATCACGCCTGCCGCGAACTACCACGTCGCCGACGTCCTGGTGGACGGCGGCACGGTCGGTCCGGCGACCTCGTACACGTTCACGAACGTGGTCGAGAACCACACGATCGTGGCGAACTTCGCGATCGACACGTACACGATCACGGCTTCGGCCGGTGCCAACGGCAGCATCACGCCGTCGGGCGCGGTCACCGTGAACCACGGCGCGGACCAGTCGTTCACGATCACGGCGGGTGACCTACCACGTCGCGGACGTCCTCGTGATCGACGGCTCGACGTCGGCGCGGTGACCCGTACACGTTCACGAACGTGACCGCGAACCACACGATCGCGCCAGCTTCGCGATCGACACGTACACGATCACGGCCTCGGCCGGCCTGAACGGCAGCATCACGCCGTCGGGCGCGGTCAGCGTGGATCACGGTGCGGACCAGTCGTTCACGATCACGCCTGACGCGAACTACCACGTGGCGGACGTCCTGGTGGATGCGGTGTCGGTCGGTCCGGTGAGCAGCGTACACGTTCACCAACGTGGCGGCGAACCACACGATCGCCGCCAGCTTCGCGATCGACACGTACACGATCACGGCTTCGGCCGGCCTGAACGGCAGCATCACGCCGAGCGGCGCGGTCTCCGTGAACCACGGCGCGAACCAGTCGTTCACGATCGCGGCGGACGCGACCTACCACGTCGCGGACGTCCTCGTGGACGGTGGCTCGGTCGGCGCGGTGACGAGCTACACGTTCACGAACGTGACGGCGAACCACACGATCGTGGCGAGCTTCGCGATCGACACGTACACGATCACGGCCTCGGCCGGCGCCAACGGCAGCATCACGCCGTCGGGCGCGGTCACCGTGAACCACGGCGCGGACCAGTCGTTCACGATCACGCCGGACGCGACCTACCACGTGGCGGACGTCCTGGTGATCGACGGCACGGTCGGTCGGTGGCGTCGCACGTTCACCAACGTGACGGCGAACCACACGATCGCGGCGAACTTCGCGATCGACACGTACACGATCACGGCCTCGGCTGGCCTGAACGGCAGCATCACGCCGTCGGGCGCGGTCTCCGTGAACCACGGCGCGAACCAGTCGTTCACGATCGCGGCGGACGCGACGTACCACGTCGCGGACGTCCTGGTGGACGGTGGCTCGGTCGGTCCGGTGACGTCGTACACGTTCACGAACGTGACGGCGAACCACACGATCGCGGCCAGCTTCGCGATCGACACGTACACGATCACGGCTTCGGCCGGCGCCAACGGCAGCATCACGCCGTCGGGCGCGGTCTCCGTGAACCACGGCGCGGACCAGGCGTTCACGATCACGCCGGACGCGAACTACCACGTCGCGGACGTTCTCGTGGACGCGGTCTCGGTGGGTGCGGTCACGTCGTACGACTTCCTCAACGTGACGGCCAACCACACGATCTCCGCGACCTTCGCGATCAACGCGCACACGATCACGGCTTCGGCCGGCGCGAACGGCAGCATCACGCCGTCCGGCGCGGTCAGCGTGACGCACGGTGATGCGCAGTCCTTCACGATCGCCGCGAACGCCGGGCATCACATCCTCGACGTCCTCGTGGACGCGGCTTCGGTCGGCGCGGTGAGCAGCTACACGTTCACCAACGTGACCGAGGACCACACGATCGCGGCGAGCTTCGAGGTGAACCCGGCGGTGCCGGCGCTGGCGCTGTCCGCTTCGCAGGTGAAGACGGGCAACGACACGGACGGCACGACGAAGATCCTGCTCACCTGGGCGGCGGTGCCGGCCAGCAGCTCGGTCGCCGTCTACCGCGCGCCTTACGGCAGCTACCCCGAGTTCGACGATGCGAGCGGCACGGCGCCTTCGGCCCCGAGCTTCCCGCCGTCCGCTCCGTGGTCGCTGACGGGCGTCACGGCTCCGAACACGACGGACGAAGTGGTGGATCGCGACTTCTACTACTACGTCGCGTTCGTCACGGACACCTTCGGTACGGTCTCGCCGGTCTCGAACGTCGCGGGTGGCGTGCTCAACTACCACCTCGGTGACGTGACGGACGGCGTCACGCCGGGCCAGGGCAACAATGCGGTCGACATCGCGGACGTCTCGCTGCTCGGCTCGCACTACGGCCTCACGGGCACTTCGGTCACCGCGTTCAACTGGCTCGACGTCGGCCCGACGACGAACGCGAGCGTCAACGCGCGTCCGACGACGGACAACCGCATCGACTTCGAAGACCTGATCCTGTTCGCCATCAACTACCAGCTCGTGTCCGCCCCGCAGATGGCGGCGCGCCCGATGTTGACGGCCGCCACGTCCGACGAACTCTCGCTGGATCGCCCGGCGACGTTCGGCACCGACGGCCGCATGACGGTGCACATGAACTTCCGCGGTACCGGCATGGTGCAGGGCATGTCCATGAAGCTCTCGTGGGATCCGGCGGTCGTCACGCTGGAGAGCACGGTGGGCGGCCAGATGGCCGACGATCTCGGCGCGATGGTGCTCTCGGGCGCTCCGGGCGTGATCGACGTGGCCATGATGGGAGTGAGCAGCGGCCTGCAGGGTGAAGGCACGATCGCGTCGGCGACGTTCCGCCGCATCGGCCCGGGCGAAGCCCGGATCGAGCTGGTGAACGCCGACGGCCGCGACGCGGGCAACGGTCACGTGGCGATCTCGGTGAAGGCGGCCGGCATCCCCGCGGCTCCGCTCGTGACGTCCTTCAGCCGCATCTCGCCGAACCCGTTCCGCGCGAACGCGAACATGAGCTTCGCGCTCTCGAAGGGCGGCGCGGTCGAGCTGGCGCTGTACTCGGTGGACGGTCGCCTCGTCCGTCGCCTGGTGCACGGCACGCGCGAAGCGGGCCAGTACCAGATCGGCTGGGACGGTCGTGACGAAGCGGGCTCGCGGGTTCCGGCCGGCGTCTACTACGCCCGACTGGTCACGCAGCAGGGCACGTTCAACCGCTCGCTGGTCTACCTGAAGTAGCCGCACCGGAAGCACGAAGGCGGCGCGACCCTCGTGGTCGCGCCGCCTTTCGTCTGTTCGCGAAGCTGGAAGCGGGGAGTGCGGCTTCAGCCCTCGGAGCTCTGGCCGCCCTCGTCCACGATCGTCCGCAGCGCGTCGCACGACGGCACGAGGAACGAGCCGTCACCGCTCACGACGACGCCCTCGCGATTCCAGCGCGACAGCGTGCGGATGGCGGACTCGACCGTCGTGCCCACGGTCTCGGCGATCTCCTGGCGCGTGAGCGCGATCGGGATCTCCGTGCCGCCTTCGACGTCGCGTCCCATGCGCTCGGCGAGCTGGAGGAGGAACTGCGCGATGCGCACTTCGACCTTCTGCCCGCGCATCTCCTCGAGCTTGCGGCTGAACGACAGGTTGAGCCGCGTGAGGTCGCGGATGAGCGCGTGCGAGAGTGCGGGATTGCGGTCCACGAGCGCGAAGTACTCCTCGGCCGGCACGCAGAGCACCGAGCACGGTTCGAGGGCGAACGCCGAGGCGGGGTAGGCCATGCGGTTGAATACCGCGACGGCGCCGACGGCCTCGCCCGGGCCGAACAGTTCGAGCAGCACGTCGGCCTTGAGCCCGTGCCGCACGATCTTCACGCGGCCCTCGATCAGCACGAACAGCACGTCCGCCTTGTCCCCGGACATCCAGAGCGCGTCCCCTTTGCGCAGCGCGCGCAGGGTGCTCGCCGCCTCGAGTCGGGAGCGCTCCACGTCCGAGATCGCCGAGAACAGCGACAGCGAGCGCAGGGCCATCCGGACTCGTTCGCGGTGCTCTTCGCTCATGCGCGGACCTCGAGGGATGGGGAGTGGCGGAGCACGGCCACGTGGGGAGGCTCGCCGGGCCGCAGGATGCCCCAGCGGAGCGTCGCGAGGCCAGCCGGAGGGGCGCTCCGCCGCGTTTGCCAGCGCCTCGCCCAGCCGATATAAGGGGGAGTCCGCAGCGGTGCGCAGGGCGCGCCGGCGCGGTGTTTTGGGGACCCGTTAGCTCAGTCGGTAGAGCACCTGACTTTTAATCAGGGTGTCGCTGGTTCGATCCCAGCACGGGTCACCATGTCTTCCGGATGCCCCGACACGGGCGCCCCCGGCCCCGGAAGGCGCCTCGCGAATTCGTCATGGACCGGAAAAGTGCGAAACGATGTTCCCCGGGCTGGCATCATAGCCGGGGCCGAGCGGACACCAGCCGCTCGGGGCAAGGAACCAGCCGAGGTTCCATGGTGGGGAGACTCGATCCAATGAGCGCGACAACGGAATCACGCGCCGGTCTGGGGAGCGCGGGGCAGTGAGGAAGATCACCTGCCAGGAAGTGCTCGACCAGCTCTGGGAGTACCTCGACGACGAAGCGCGCGCCGAGTTGTGCTCCGAAGTCGAAGGACACCTCACCGCATGCAGCCATTGCCGCGTCGAAGTGGACTCGCTCCGCAAGACGGTGCTGCTCTACCGCAACGGTGACGAGGCCAAGGCGCCGATCCAGTTGAGCGAGCGCCTGCGCGCCGCACTCGAGACGGCCTACCGCGAGCACGGCTGCGACGATTGACCGCCTCCGGCGGCCCCCGTACAGTTTCCGCGGCCCTGTTCCAGACGCCCGTGGGGCGAGTCCCCGCGGGCCGTCTCATGTCCGCCTCATTCCAGGCCCGGAACCCATGAAGCGCGTCGGCATCATCGGATTGCCGCAGTCCGGCAAGACCACCGTGTTCGAGATCCTCATGCAGGGCGCAGGCGCCGCCGCACCCGCGGGCGCCGCGGCCAAGGACCGGGTGGGTGTCGTGAAGGTGCCCGACGCCCGCATCGACCACCTGACCGGGATGTTCCATCCCAAGAAGACCACCCTCGCGCAGATCCAGTTCGTGGACTCGGGCGCGGCCGGGCACGGCAAGCACGGCAAGGGCGGCGATCTCTTCTCCGCGGTGCGCCAGTGCGACGCGCTGCTCGTGGTGGTGCGCGACTTCGAGAGCGCGCTCGTGCCGTCCGAGAAGGGCGTCAACGCCGCGCGCGACCTGCGCGACATCGACGCCGAACTCGTGCTCGAGGATCTCGCCGTCGTCGAGACGCGGCTCGAGCGCATCGAGAAGGAGCTGCGCATCGGCAAGAAGGAAGCGGCCGCCGAGGGCGAGGCGCTCCAGAAGTGCCGCGCGGCGCTCGAAGCCGAGAAGCCGCTGCGCACGATCGAACTCTCCGTGGAAGAGCTGCGGCTGCTGCGCGGCTTCCAGTTCCTGACGCTCAAGCCCCTGCTCGTGCTGTTCAACCAGGACGAGTCGTCGAACCTCGTGCCGCCGAATCCGGGACCGGGCGCGCTGGCCGTCACGCTGCGGGCCTCGGCCGAGCGCGAGATCGTCTCGCTGCCGCCGGAGGAACGCGCCGCGTTCCGCGAGGAGATGGGTGTGACCGAGGACGGGCTCTCGCTCGTCATCCGCTCGTGCTACCAGCTGCTCGGCCTCATCTCGTTCTTCACCGTCGGCCCCGACGAAGTGCGCGCGTGGGAAATCCATCGCGGCGACCGCGCCGTGGATGCCGCCGGAGCGATCCATTCCGACCTCGCGCGCGGGTTCATTCGTGCCGAAGTCGTGGCGTACGACCAGCTGGTCGAGCTGGGCGGGCACGCGAAGGCCCGCGAAAAGGGCCTGCTCCGGCTGGAAGGCCGCGACTACGTGGTCCAGGACGGCGACTGCATGGAAATCCGGCACAACGGCTGAGGGTTCGGGGTAAGCCGCGCATCACGCGCGGAGCCACCGCGCGCACACCCCGGGAGGTAAACGTGATGTCTCGTGGACGAGTCTGGATCACCGCAGCGCTGCTCGCACTGATCGCCCTTCCGGGCCTCGCCGTTCCGGCGAGCGCCGGGCTCAAGCTCGATCGCTTCAAGGGCCATCTCTCGTTCGGCTACGCCAAGCTCGTCTCCGATTCGCTCGCGCCCGCCGGCTCGATCTCGGTCGCCGCGGGGCTCGAGTATCCCGTGCACGAGCAGTGGCGCGTCGGGCCCACCGGCTCGTTCAACCTGCTCGGCTCGAGCAGCGCCAAGCGCGGCAGCGTGACTGCCGGCATCGACTACAGCGTCGTCGACGTCGCGCTCATGGCGACGTACCTGCCGAAGCGTTCGTGGGTCTCGCGCGTGTCGTTCGGCCCGGGCGTCGCGAGCGCGCACGCCGATCTCGCCGTGTCGGCGGGAGGGGCCGCGTTCCGCGATCTCGCCGTGTCGCAGGCGTCGCCGGAGTTCGCGCTCGACGTCACGCTCATGCCGCGCCGCATGAAGATCGTCGGTATCGGCGCCGAGTTCGGCACGCGCATCATGCCGACCGATCCGGGTGCCTGGAGCGTGTGGACCGGCCGCGTGGCCATTCACTTCTAGCCCGGACATCCGCGTGATCCAGCGCCGCCACCTGGGACTCGCCGCCATCCTGCTGCTCGCGCTTACGGCGCGGGTCGTGGGGCTGGGCTACGGGCTCCCGTGGCTGTTCTACTTCCACGACGAGCCGCAGGTCGTGCTGCGCGCGCTGCGCCTCGGCACCGGCGACCTGAACCCGCACTTCTTCGGGTGGCCGGGTATCCTGATGTTCTACGTGGCGCTCGCGAGCTTTGTCGGGCTGTTCGTCTACGGACGGCTCACCGGCCTGTGGCGCAACGCCGGCGGATTCGCGAACGCGTACTTCGAGGACCCGACCGCGTTCTACGTGCTCGCGCGACTCCAGAGCGTGCTCAGCGGCGTCTGGACCGTGTACATCGCGCACGGCCTCGGCTCGACGGCGTACTCGCAGGCGGTGGGCACGGGCGCCGCGCTCGCGATGGCCGTGTCCGCGCTGCACGCGCACTACTCGCACCTCGCGCATCCCGTGATCGTGCTCACGGCGTTCGCGGCGCTCGGTCTCTGGGCGTGCGTGCGCCTCGCGGTCGACGGCGGCAAGCACGAGTTCCGCATCTTCGCCGTCGCGCTCGGGCTCGGCAGCCTCGCGCAGTACCACGCGGCGCTGCTCGCGGTGCCGCTCGGCATCGCGATGCTGCTGCGCATCGCCGCGGAGCCGCGGCGCGTGTGGCACTGGATCGGCGCGGCCGCGCTCGCCGGCGTTCGCGGGGCTCGCGATCCACCTCATCCTGTCGCCGTTCACGGTGCTCGACTACAAGCAGTTCCTGCACGACCTGTCGTACGAAGCGGTGAAGGCTTCCGGCGGCGCGTCGGGGCCACGCGCTCCTGCGCGCGCGATCCTCGCGTTCATCACCGATGCGCTGGTGCCCTCGCTCAGCCTGCCGATGCTCGTGCTGTCCGGGCTCGGTGCGCTCGCCGCGTTCATCCGCCGCAAGCCGGCCGACCTCGTGCTGCTCTCGTTCGTCGGCATCTACTTCCTCGTCATGGCGCGCTCGGGCAACGTGAACGACCGGTACGGCCTGCCGCTCGTGCTGCCCGCGCTGCTCTTCGCCGCGCGCCTCGTCGAGGAAGTCGTGTTCCGCCTGCCCGCGGCGTGGCGGCGCACGTGGTACACGCCGGTCGTCATGCTCGCGCTGTCGTGGTCCTCGGTCGCGACGCTGATCGAGCAGGACTACACGATGACGCAGGGCGACACGCGCATCGAGTCGCTGCGCTGGTTCGAGGCGAACGTGCCGTTCGACGATCGTGTCGTCATCGACATGCACCGCTACCGCAACACCGCTTCGCCGCCGCTCAACGAGAACACCGTGCGGCTGCAGGAGCGCATCGAGGAAGTGACGAAGGGCGTCGAAGGCTCGGGCAACAGCCGCGCCTACGAGCCGTTCTTCCGCTACCGGCTCGAGCATCCGCGCAAGAACGCGTACTACCTCATGAGCACGGACATGGGCTACGACGCCCGCCGGGTGGACGAGTACGTCGGCCGCGGCTTCCGCTGGGCGGTCGTCAGCATGGAGGCGCGCGAGCTGCACGAGCGCATCGCCACCGGCGGCGACAGCACGCACGTGCGGTACTACCTCGACCTCGACCGGCAGGCGAAGCTGGTGGCCGAGTTCAAGCCGCGCCGCTGGCACGCCCTGGGACCCGTCATCCGGGTGTACCGCCTGCCCGAGGCGCGCTGACCCGGGGTGAGCCGGAGGGAGGGGCGGCCGTTTTGACGCCCCCGCCGTGTGGGCCGTATCTTCACCCGGCTTTTCTCCTTCGGGGCGGGGCGCAAGTCCCCACCGGCGGTACAGCCCGCGAGCTACGCCAGCCGTTCGGCGTGGCAGACCCGGTGAAACTCCGGGGCCGACCGTCAAAGTCGGGATGAAAGAAGGGGAGGCGCAGCGCATCGTCACCAGCCGGAACCCGTCGGGGTCCCGGCCGTCCGGCGTCGCCGCGACCCTCCAATGCCTTCTCTCTCGACCCCGTGGGAGCCACCGCGGGGTTTTGCGTTCTTTGCCAGCGAGGCCACATGGCTGTCCTCACCACGGATCGTTCCCACATGCTGCGCGCTCTGCGCCTGGCCTCGAAAGGCCGTGGCCGGACGGCTCCGAACCCCATGGTGGGGGCGGTCTTGGTGCGGAACGGTGAAGTGGTCGGTGAGGGCTGGCACCGGCAGCACGGCGGACCGCACGCCGAGATCGAGGCGCTGGCCGCCGCCGGCCGCCGCGCCCGCGGCGCCACGCTCTACGTGACGCTCGAGCCCTGCGCGCACCACGGCAAGACGCCGCCCTGCGCCGACGCGCTGATCGCCGCGGGAGTGAAGCGCTGCGTCGTCGCCCTGCGAGACCCGCACGACATCGTGAACGGGCGGGGGCTGCGCCGCCTGCGCGCCGCCGGGCTCGAGGTCGAAGTCGGCCTGCGCCGACGAGGCGCGCGCGAAGCAGCTCGGCGGTTACCTGCTCGCGCACGGCACCGGTCGTCCGCGCGTCACCTGGAAGTCCGCCGCCTCGCTCGACGGACGTATCGCCGACGTGCACGGCCGCTCGAAGTGGATCACCGGCTCCGACGCGCGCCGCCGCGGACACGCGATGCGCGCCGAAGCCGACGCGATCGTCGTGGGCGCGAACACCGCGCGCACGGACGATCCGCGGTTGACCGCGCGCGTGGGCGCGAACGTCGTGCAGCCGCTGCGCGTCGTGTGCGACACGTCGCTGCGCCTGCCGCTGACGCTGAAGCTGTTCCGCGCTCCGCTCGCCTCCGGCACCGTCGTCGCGTGCGGCCCGAAGGCGAGCGCTTCGCGCGTGCGCGCGCTCGAAGCGCGCGGCGTGCGCGTGTGGCGCCTTCCGCTCGCGGGACGCCACGTGTCGCCGCGCGCGATCGCGCGCCGCCTCGCGTCCGAAGGCCGTCACGAGGTGCTGCTCGAGGGCGGCGCGACGCTCGGGGGCGCGTGGCTGCGCGCCGGGCTCGTGGACCGCATCGCGCTCTTCGTGGCGCCGCGCCTGCTGGGCGACGGGCTGTCGTGGCTGGGTGGAAAGGGCTGGGCGCTCGAGAAGGCGCCGCAGGGCCGCATCGTTTCGATCGAGCGCGCGGGGGCCGACGCGCTGCTCCTCGTGGCCGTGGGAGGGAACTGACGATGTTCACCGGAATCATCGAAACGCTGGGGACCGTGGCGCGCATCGACGAGCGCCCCGACGGCCGCCGCTTCTGGATGTCCGCGCCGAAGGCGCCCGGCTTCGTGAAGTCGCTCGGCATCGGCGACTCGGTCGCGCACTGCGGCTGCTGCCTCACGGTGGTCGAGATCGCCGGCGACACGTACGCGGTCGAAGCCGTGCCCGAGACGCTGCGTCTCACGACGCTCGGCGAGTGGCGTGTCGGCGATCCCGTGAACCTCGAACGTTCGCTCGCGCTCGGCGAGCGCCTCGGCGGTCACCTCGTGCAGGGGCACGTGGACGACGCCGGCGAAGTCGTCGCGGTCCGCGCCGAAGGTGAAGGCCGGCGCGTGGCGTTCCGGCTGCCGGAAGCGCTGCGCCGGTTCGTCGCGCACAAGGGCTCGCTCGCGGTGGACGGCGCCAGTCTCACGGTCGCCGCGCTCACCACGGACGGCTGCGAAATCGCCTACATTCCGCACACGCTCGCCGTCACCACGGCCGGTCGCTACGAGCCGGGACGCCGCGTGAATCTCGAAGTGGACCTGCTGGCGCGCTACATGGCGCGACTGCTGGAGGAGACCGGCATGCCCGGGAGGAACTCGTGAAGAGCGCGCGTGGCAAGTCGGTGAAGCCGGCCGCGAAGTCGGGCGCGAAGCGCACCGTGAAGCGGACGAAGCGCGCGGAAGACGCGCTGCTCACGGTCGAGGAGGCGGCGGCGCTGATCAAGGCCGGCCGCATGATCATCGTCGTGGACGACGAGGACCGCGAGAACGAGGGCGACCTCGTGTTCGCGGCGGAAAAGGCGACGCCCGCGATGGTGAACTTCGCGGTCAAGTACGGCCGCGGCATCCTGTGCGCGCCGGTCTCCCACGACATCGCCGACAAGCTCGGGCTCAAGCTGCTCGTCACCGACAACACGTCGCGCCTCGGCACGCCGTTCACGGAATCCGTGGACGTGCTGCGCGGCACGACGACCGGCGTTTCGGCGTTCGACCGCTCGCGCACGTATCGCGCGCTCGCGCGTCCGGACGCGAAGGCGTCGGACTTCGCGCGCCCCGGCCACGTGTTCCCGCTGCGCGCCGTGCCGGGCGGCGTGCTGCGCCGCGCGGGCCACAGCGAGGCGGCCCCGGACCTTTGCCGCATCGCCGGCCTCAAGCCGGCCGCGGCTTGCTGCGAGATCATGGCCGAGGACGGCAGCATGATGCGCATGCCCGAACTGCGCCGCTTCGCGCGCAAGCACGGGCTCGGCATCCTCACCATTCGCGACCTCATCGAGTGGCGCCGTCATCGCGAGCGCCTCGTGCGCCGCGTGATCACCGTGCCGCTTCCGACCGAGGACGGCAGCTTCCAGATGCACCTCTACGAGGACGTGCTCGAAGGCGACCATCACGTCGCGCTCGTGAAGGGCAAGATCACGCCCGGCAAGAGCACGCTCGTCCGCGTCCACTCGCAGTGCCTCACGGGCGACGTGTTCGGCTCGTGCCGCTGCGACTGCGGCCCGCAGCTGCACGCGGCCATGCGCGCGATCGAGAAGCGCGGCTCGGGCATCCTGCTCTACCTGCGCCAGGAAGGCCGCGGCATCGGTCTCGCGAACAAGATGCGCGCGTACGCGCTGCAGGATCGCGGGCTCGACACGGTCGAGGCGAACATCAAGCTCGGCTTCCCGGCCGACCTGCGTGACTACGGCATCGGCGCGCAGGTGCTCGCCGATCTCGGCGTGCGCAAGATCGACCTGCTCACCAACAATCCGCGCAAGGTCGTCGGCCTCGAGGCGTACGGTCTCGAGATCACGTCGCGCGTTCCCGTGCAGGTGAAGGCGAACCGGCACAACCGCCGCTACCTGTCGACGAAGCGCGACAAGCTCGGGCACCTGCTCGACCTCGCGCTGCTGGGGGAGAAGTGAGCGTGAAGCACGAACGTCCCGAAGCGGACGCGACCGGACTGCGGTTCTGCGTCGTGGCCGCGCAGTGGAACGAAGCGGTCGTGAACCGGCTCGTCGACGGCGCGCTGTCCGTGCTCGCGCAGCAGGGCGCGGCGGACGCCGACGTCGAAGTGCGCTGGGTGCCGGGCAGCTTCGAGCTGCCGGTCGCCGCGTTCTGGGCCGCGGGCTCGGGCGAGTTCGACGCGGTGCTCGCGTTCGGCTGTGTGATCAAGGGCGAGACCGAGCACTTCCGGCTCGTGGCCGACGCCGCGTCCGAAGGGCTGATGCGCGTCGCGCTCGACACCGGCGTGCCGGTGCTCAACGGCGTGCTCGCGGCGTACGACGCGTCGCAGGCGGAATCGCGCAGCGGTGGCGAGCACGGCAACACCGGCTCGCAGACCGCGCTCGCCGCGATCCGCATGGCGCGCGCGGCGCGAGCGGCGGGTGTGAAATGAGCGGCCTGGCGGCGGGACCGCGCCGGCGCGCGCGCGAAGTGGCGTTCCGGGTCGCGTTCCAGGCGGACGTGGCCGGTGACACGTACTCGCTCGCGTGGAAGCTGCGCGAGGAAGAAGAGCAGCTCACGGCCGACCAGCGCGAGCTGATCGTGGACATCGTGAAGTTCCTCGAGTCGAACGGCGCGGAAGTGGACACGAAGCTGCGCGAGTGCGCGGAGCACTGGCCGCTGCAGCGCCTCGCGGCGACCGACCGCGCCGTGCTGCGCATCGCCGTCGCCGAACTGCTCGCGCGCCCGGGTTCGCCCGCGCGCGTCGTGATCGACGAAGCGATCGACATGGCCGGCACGTACGGCGGCGACGAATCGGGACGGTTCGTGAACGGCGTGCTCGACCGCGCCGCGCGCGCGCTGCGCCCCACGGAGTTCTGATGCTGCACGCCCTCATCTCCGACATCCACGGCAACATCGACGCGCTCGAGACCGTGCTCGCGGACATCGCGAAGCGGAACGTCGCGAGCATGGTCTGCCTCGGGGACTTCGTCGGATACGGCGCCGCGCCGAACGAGTGCATCGTGCGCGTGCGCCCCCTCATCGAGGCGGCGGTCGCGGGCAACCACGACATGGCCGCGTGCGGCCGCATCAAGCTCGGCTACTTCAACGACGACGCGGCGAAGGCGGCGCGCTGGACGATCGAAACGCTGACGCCCGAGCATCACGAGTTCCTGCGCGCGCTGCCGATGTCCGTGGCGTGGCGCGGCGTGCGGCTCGTGCACAGCTCGCCCGTCGAGCCCGAGGCGTGGCACTACGTCCTGTCGCCCGGCGACGCGGCATTCGAGATGGAGTCCGTCGAAGAGCGCGTGTGCTTCATCGGGCACTCGCACTACCCGGGCACGTTCGTGCTCGACGGCGATTTCGTGAGCTACACGCGCGATCTCCAGGTGGCCGGCATGCCGAACCGCCGCTACCTCGTGAACGTCGCGAGCGTGGGCCAGCCGCGCGACGGCGATCCGCGCGCGGGCTACCTGCTTTACGACGACGAGCGCTTCTCGTTCGAGCACGTGCGGCTCGAGTACGACGTCGCCGCCGCGATGAAGCGCATTCGTGACGCCGAACTGCCGCCGTTCCTCGCGAACCGGCTGCAGTGGGGCGAATAGGACACCGGAGGACGGACATGGCGCGCGCATCCACGCTCGACCACTGGGAGTCGTACTGGAAGGGCCACGCGACCGACATCGAGGACACCTACTCGACGGGCGGGCGGCTCGTGCGCGAAGCGCTCGCCGACGGTCCCGTGCAGGGCAAGGTCGTCATGGAGATCGGCGCCGGTTCGGGACGCGACCTGATCGAGCTCGCGCGCATGGGCGCGAAGGGCGTCGTGCTCGACTACTCGCCGGCCTCGCTCGCGCTCGTGAAGAAGCAGGCCGAGGCGCAGGGCGTGCCGGTCATGCTCGTGCAGGCCGACGCGACGCGCATGCCGTTCCGCGACCAGTCCATCGACGTCTCGTTCCATCAGGGGCTGCTCGAGCACTTCCGCGACCCGATGCCGCTGCTGAACGAGAACGCGCGCGTCACCGCGCGCGGCGGCCGCATGATCGTGGACGTGCCGCAGACCTTCCATCTCTACACGCTCATGAAGAACGTGCTCATCCTGCTCAACAAGTGGTTCGCGGGATGGGAGACGCAGTTCACGCCGGCGCAGCTCGAGAAGCTCTGTGCGTCCACCGGGCTCGAGGTCGTGCGCACGTACGGCGACTGGATGGTGCCGGGGCTCTGGTACCGCGTGACACGCGAGGTGCTCAAGCGCGGTCTCGGCGTGCGCCTGCCGCTGCACCCGAAGGGGCCCGCGTTCTGGTCGAACGGCTGGGACGGCCTGCGCGCGTCGTGGCGCGGCCAGCGCTGGGCGCTGTGGACGAGCCACGTCATCGGAACGGTGGCGCGCCGCCCATGAGCGCTTCGCGTCACCTGCTCGCGGTCAATTTCCGCGACCCCGCGCATCCGGAGGCGGGAGGGGCCGAGCTGCACCTCGAGGAGATCCTCCTCGAGGCGGTGCGGCAGGGCTGGCGCGTGACGTGGCTCGTGAGCGGTTTCGTGAACGCGCCCTCCGAGGCCGAGCACCGCGGCATGCGCATCGTGCGCCGCGGCGATTGGTGGAACTTCAACCTCGTCGTGCCGGGCGTGCTGAAGAACGAGTTCTCCGGCGCGAACAAGCCCGACCTCGTGGTCGAGGACATCAACAAGGTGCCGTGCTTCGTGGCGCAGTTCACCGACGCGCCCGTCGCCGTGATCGTTCCGCACCTGTTCGGCACCACGGCGTTCCAGGAAGCGGACCCCGTCGTCGCGTCGTACGTCGTGCTGCTCGAGAAGCTCATTCCGTCGGCGTACGCGCGCTCGCGCTTCCTCGCGATCTCCGAGAGCACGCGCGACGACCTCGTCGTGCGCGGCGTGCCCACGGAACGCGTCGCGGTCGTGCACTGCGGGCTCGACCACTCGCGCTACCAGGTGAATCCCGGCGTCGCGAAGACCGCGCATCCGTCGCTCGTGTACGTGGGCCGGCTGCGCCGCTACAAGGGACTCGACTGGGTGATTCGCACGCTGCCGCGCCTGCGCCAGTGGGTGCCGGGGCTCAAGCTCTCGGTCGTCGGCGACGGTCCGTGGCAGGGCGAACTCGTGAAGCAGGCGCGCTCGTGCGGCGTGAGCGACATGATCGAGTTCCGCGGCTTCCTGCCCGCGCGCGAGAAGCTGCCGCTGCTGCAGTCGGCGTGGGCGCTCGTGCAGCCGAGCCCGAAGGAAGGGTGGGGGCTCACGGTCGTCGAGGCCGGCGCGTGCGGCACCGCCGTCGTCGCCGCCGACAGCCCGGGCCTGCGCGACTCGGTGTGCCGCGACCAGACGGGACTGCTCGTGCCGTACGGTGACGACGCGGCGCTCGCCGACGCGCTCGCGCGCGTGCTCACCGACACGGCGCTGCGCGACCGGCTCGCGACCGCGGGCGTGCAGTGGGCGTCCGGGTTCCGCTGGGACGACTGCGCGCGCAAGTCGCTCGCGGCGCTGGCGGGGGAGCGCTGACGTGGCCGGCGCATCGGGACGTCCATCGCTCAAGACCGCGCTCGTGCTCGGCCTCAAGGTCGTGCTCTCGATCGCGCTCTTCGGCTGGCTCTACGGCAAGGTGGACTGGGTCAACGCCGAGAACACCATCGCGCACGCGCGCGTCGAGTGGCTCGTCGCGGCGTTCCTGCTGCTCTTCACGAGCAACATCGGCGGAGCGTTCCAGTGGAATCGCCTGCTCCGCGCCGCGGGCATCGAGATCCCATTCTGGAAAGTGTGCGCGTACTACCACGTCGGACTTTTCTTCAACAACTTCCTGCCCGCGAACGTCGGCGGCGACTTCGCACGCGTGCTCGACGCCTCGCGCGCGAGCGAAGCCTCGCGCACGACCGCGTTCTCGACCGTGCTGCTCGACCGCATGATCGGCACCGTGGCGCTCGGCGCGCTGGCCGTCCTGACGACCCTGCCGGGGCTCGACGACACCCACCTGAACTTCGACATGCTCATCGGGCTCTGGGGCGGCGCGCTCGTCTTCTTCCTGATCACCTGCCTGATGCTGTGGGCGGTGTTCCACCCCAGGCTGCTCGCCGCGATCGAGGGCCTGCTCGGCCGGATCGGCCTGGGACAGCTGAAACCCGCGCTGGACGAGCTTTCCGAGCGTCTGGCGATGTACCGGGGCAACCGGCGAATGTTCATGGAATTGTTCGCCACCGCCCTCGGCGTGCAGGTCATGCGCATCGGCGTGCACGTCCTGGTGGGCAAGGCGCTCGGATTGAGCGTGCCCACGGCCTACTTCTTCCTTTTCGTGCCGCTGCTGGCGGTGATAGTTTCGTTGCCCATCTCATTCAATGGCATCGGGGTACGTGAGGGCGCCGGCATCTGGCTGTTCGGTCTCGTCGGACTGGGTCAGGCGGCCGCCTTCTCGCTGCAGTTCACCACCTACCTCGTTGCCTTCGCGGTCAGCCTGATCGGGGGCATCGTGTTCCTCGTTCGCATCCCGCATCGCCGGGCTGAATCCCGGACTCCACGGAGGCCTGAGGCATGAACTCGAACACGAGAGTGGCCGGACTGGTCGCTCTCCTCGTACTCCTGATTTCGGCCGTGGTGTACTTCCTGACGCTCACCCCCACGGTGCCGTTCTGGGATTCCGGCGAGTTCATCGGCGTTTCGACCATCCTCGGCATTCCGCACCCGCCGGGCACTCCGTTCTACGTCCTCGTCGGCCGCATGGCGACGCTCGTGCCGCTCGGCAGCATCGCGCAGCGCGTGAACGGACTCTCCGCGCTCGCGGCCGCGCTGTGCGTGTTCCTCACGTACCTCTCGATCCTGCGCATCGCGCGTGCGGCGCAGGGCGGCGAGCGCCAGCCGTGGCACGAGTGGGCGGCCATCGCCGGCGCCGCGTGCGGCGCGCTCATGCTCGCCTTCAGCGACACGTTCTGGGAGAACTCGACCGAGGCCGAGGTCTACCAGATGATGAGCCTCGCGCAGATCCTCGTGTTCTGGCTCGGCCTGAAGTGGTGGGAGTCGCACGATCGCAAGCCCACGGTCGGCCCGCTGCTGCTCGCCTCGTACGTCATGTGGCTGAGCGTCGGCCTGCACCTCGGCGTCGGCGTGATGGGCGCGCCGCTGCTCGTGCTCGTGATGATGGTGGACTGGAAGGTCGGCATGCTGTTCCTGATGCCGTTCCTCGCGCTGCTGCGCGTGCCCGCGGGCCTCGAGAAGATGGCGGGCGCCATCCTCCTGCTCTCCGTGGTGCAGAACTTCTGGTTCGTCTCGCAGAAGAAGCTCGAGGGCTGGGTCGCCACGCTGGGCGCCGCGGCCGCGATGTACGGCTTCTACTACGCGTCGTCGGACAAGGACTTCACGCCCCTCGCGGCGATCGTCGCGACGCTCTCCGTCGTCGCCCCGCTCGCGTGGATGTCGATCAAGCAGCGCGAGGGCCGCGTCATCCTGCTCGCGCTCTTCCTCATGATCGCGGGCTACTCGACGCACATCTACCTGCCGATCCGCGCCGCGCAGCACCCGGGCATCAACGAAGGCGCGCCCGCCACGTGGGACGCCATGCGCGACCTGCTCGAGCGCAAGCAGTACGGCGAGATGAGCATGACGGACTCCGACCGTGACGGCGTGTTCGACCGCCGCGGCATGACGACGTTCCAGGAGATCTGGGACATCCAGATGAACAAGGAGTTCTGGCGCTACTTCAGCCGCCAGTGGCCGATCATCCCGGGTGGCGCCGCGCCGTTCGCCGCGCTGCTGCCGCTCCTGCTCGGCGTCGCGGGTGGCGTCTGGAGCTTCATGAGGGAGAAGAAGGGCTTCGCGTACAACTTCGTCTTCCTCGGGCTCAACACCGCCGGATTGATCGTCTTCCTCAACTTCAGCAGTCACGAAGTGCGCGAACGCGATTACTTCTTCCAGAGCGGCTACCACGCCTTCGCCATGTGGATCGGGCTCGGCGTCGTGTGGCTGATCGGCTGGATCCGCGAGTCGTTCGCGGAAGGCGAGGGGCAGAAGTGGGCGACGATCGGCGCCGGCGTGCTGCTCTGCACGCAGCCGTTCCTGCTCATGAAGAACCTCTACTTCACGCACGATCGCAGCGGGAACTACATCGCGCGCGACTACGCGTACAACATGCTCGCGCCGCTCGCGCCGAACTCGTTCATCTTCACGAACGGCGACAACGACACGTTCCCGCTCTGGTACATCCAGCAGGTCGAGGGCTTCCGCAAGGACGTCCGGATCGTGAACCTGAGCCTGCTCAACACGGACTGGTACATCAAGCAGCTGCGGGACGAAGCGCCCAAGCTCCCGATCACGTTCGACGACCGCATGGTCGCGGCGCTCGGCTCCGGCATGGTGCAGGACAACCGCGGCAACTGGGTGCAGACGAACGAAGTCATGGTGCACCACCTCCTGCAGAACGCGCGCAACGCGGACGGCACGTGGAAGGTGCAGCCGTACTTCGCCGTCACGGTTCCCGAGCACTACGGCTACGACAACCTGTTCCTGCTGCAGGGCCTCGTGAACAAGGTGCTCACCGACTCGGTGGGCGCGGGTGTCGACGTCGCCGCGACGCGCAAGGCGCTGTACGAGACCTTCCAGTACCGCGGGCTCTTCAACGCCGACGGCACGAAGAACGAGAAGGTCTACAAGGACGAGAACTCCGAGACGCTGTCGCGCAACTACGCCGCGGCGCACCTCCAGCTCGCGTTCCACTTCCGCCGCATCGGCGATCTCAAGGCCGCGATCGACGAGATGCGCGTGGTCGAGAAGGGCTTCCCGGACTTCCCCGAGGTGCAGCTGCCGCTCGGCACGTTCCTCATGGAGCAGGGCGACACCGCGAAGGCGATGCAGTTCTTCGCCGACCTCGCACGGAAGAACCCGAACAATCCGGAGACGCGCTACTACCACGGCGCCTCGCTCGCGATCCTCGGCGACCTGAACGGCGCCGTGCGCGAGTTCGACGCCGCGATCGCGCTCGATCCGAGCTACGACCAGCCGTACTTCGGCGCGTACACGACGCTGCGTGGTGTGGGACAGGAGGAGAGGGCGTTCTCCTATCTCGAGCAGTGGGCGCAGCGCAATCCGAACGATCCGCGCGCCGCGAGCATTCTCGGCGCGGGCGGTGGTGGCATGGGTGGACCGCCGCAGGGTGGTCCGGGCGGCGTTCGTCCGCCTCAGGTGCAGGTCCCGTAAGGAGCCCGTCATGTCCGTGCATGCGCTGGTGACCGGAGCCGCCGGGTTCATCGGTTCGACGCTGTCCGAGAGGCTGCTCGCGGACGGCGCGACCGTGACGGGGGTGGACTGCTTCACCGACTACTACGATGTCCGCCTCAAGCGGAAGAACCTCGAAGCCGCGGTGAAGCACCCGAAGTTCACGCTGCTCGAGCTCGATCTCGGCGCGGCGGATCTCGCGGCGCTTCCCAAGGTGGACGTGGTGTTCCACCAGGCGGCGCAGGCCGGCGTGCGCGCGTCGTGGGGCAAGGACTTCGCGTCCTACGCGCACCACAACGTGCTCGCGACGCAGCGCCTGCTCGAGCGCTACCGCGACGAGACGCTGCAGCGGTTCGTGTACGCCTCGTCGTCGTCGGTCTACGGCGACGCCGAGCGCTATCCGACGGACGAGCAGCTGCTGCCGCGTCCGTTCTCGCCGTACGGCGTCACCAAGCTCGCGGCCGAGCACCTCGTGCTGCTCTACGGCCGCAACTTCGGGCTGCCCGTCTCGGCGCTGCGCTACTTCACCGTGTACGGGCCGCGCCAGCGTCCCGACATGGCGTTCCACAAGTTCTGCAAGGCCATGCTGCACGGCGAGGAGATCGGCGTCTACGGCGACGGCAAGCAGTCGCGCGACTTCACGTTCATCACCGACGCGATCGAGGCGAACGTGCGCGCGTGGCAGCGCAGCGCGCCGCAGGGCGTGTACAACATCGGCGGCGGCTCGCAGGTGGACGTGCTCGAGGCGATCGCCATTCTCGAAGAGGCGCTCGGCGTGAAGGCGAAGCTGCGCTTCGAGCCGCGCCCGCCGGGCGACCCGCTCCGCACGCGCGCCGACGCGACGCGCCTGCGCACGGACCTCGACTACGAGACGAAGGTCCCGATCCGCGAGGGCCTGCACGCCGAAGCCGAGTGGGCGAAGACGCTCTACGGAGCGAAGGCGTGAGCACCGAACCGCGCATCTCCGCGGTGATCCCGGCCTACAACGAGGCCGAGAGCCTGCCCGAGCTGCACAAGGAACTCGTCGCGTCGTTCGAGTCCCTGAACATGCCGTGGGAGATCCTCTACATCGACGACGGCTCGCGCGACGGCACGGCCGAGGTGATCGAAAAGCTCTGCGGCACCGATGCGCGCGTGCGCGGGATTCTCCTGCGCCGCAACTTCGGCAAGTCGGCCGCGCTCGCGACGGGCTTCAAGGAAGTGCGCGGCGAGTTCGTCGTGACGATGGACGCCGACCTGCAGGACGACCCGGTCGAGATCCCGCGGCTGCTCGCGGAACTCGACAAGGGACTCGATCTCGTCTCGGGCTGGAAGGTGAAGCGTCTCGACCCGATCACGAAGACGCTGCCGAGCAAGCTCTTCAACATGGTGACGTCGTCGGTCGCGGGCGTGAAGCTCCACGACTTCAACTGCGGCTTCAAGGTGTACCGCCGCGAGGTGGTGGACGCGCTCGAGGTGTACGGCGAGCTGCACCGCTTCCTGCCGGCGCTCGCGCACTGGCGCGGCTTCCGCGTCGGCGAACTCGGCGTGCACCACCGCGCGCGCAAGTTCGGGCATTCGAAGTTCGGCGCCGCGCGCTTCGTGAACGGCTTCCTCGACCTCATGGCCGCCGCGTTCATCTCGACGTCGGCGCTCAAGCCGCTGCACGTGTTCGGCCGCATCGGCGTCGCGTTCCTGCTCGTCGGGCTCGGCCTCGGCGGCTGGTTCGTCGCCTCGTGGCTGCACGGCGATCCGCAGCGCGTGCGCCCGCTCATGCTGCTCGGCGTCGGCTGCGTGCTGCTCGCCATCCAGTTCATCCTCATGGGGCTGCTCGGCGAGATGATCGCGCACCAGGCGGCACGAGCCGACTATCCGGTGCGCCGCCGCTTCAACCTGGACGCCTGAGCGTGAAGGCCTTCGTGCTCGCGGGCGGACTCGGCACGCGGCTGAGGCCGCGCTTCGGAGACCTGCCCAAGGCGCTCGCGCCGCTGCAGGGCCAGCCTTTCCTCGCGCGCCAGCTCATGTGGCTGCGCGACCGCGCCGTGACGCAGGCGGTGATCCTCGCGGGTTACGGCGCCGACCAGTTGCGCGAGACGCTCGGCGACGGCTCGTCGCTCGGCGTGAAGCTCGAGTGGTCCGTCGAGTCCGAGCCGCTCGGCACCGGCGGCGCGCTGTGGCTCGCGGCGAAGTACGTCGACGGTCCGGTGCTCGTGGTGAACGGCGACACGCTCGGCGACGCCGACCCCTGGACGCTCGAGCGCGACCGGTGGGAGCGGGGCACGATCGGCGCCGTCGCGCTCTACCACGTCGACGACGCGGCTTCGCGCGGACGGGTCGAGCACGAGGGCGGCCGCATCCTGCGCTTCGTCGAGAAGGACCCGGACTACCGCGGCGGCGCGTGGGTGAACGGCGGGCAGTACGCGTTCTCCGCGGACCTCTGGCGGCACCTGCCGGAGGGCGCGAGTTCGCTCGAACGCGACGTGCTGCCGGTTCTGGCGGAAAAGGGCACACTGGCGGGCATCGAGAACGAGGGAAGGTTCTGGGACATCGGCACGCCGGAAGACTTCGAGCGCGCCGAACGGGAGCTCCGCGCATGAAGCCGAACCTGAATCGCTACATCCGAGCCCGCGCCCCGCTGCGGCTGTCGTTCTGCGGCGGCGGCACCGACGTGTCGCCGTATCCGGAAGAGCACGGCGGTTGCGTGCTGTCCGCGACGATCAACCACTACGCGTACGCCTCGCTGCGGCCGCGGCGCGATTCGCGCCTGACGCTGGCGAGCCTCGACTACGACCTGGTCGCGAAGTACGACCATCCGCGCCGGCTCAAGTTCGACGGCACGCTCGACCTGCTCAAGGCGGCCGTGCGCGCGCTCAAGGTGAAGCGCGGCGCCGACCTCTGGACGCATTCCGACGCGCCTCCCGGCTCCGGCCTCGGCGCGTCGAGCACGCTCATGGTCGCGCTCATCGGGGCGCTGCGCGAGTGGCTCAAGCTCGACTTCACGCCGTACGAGATCGCCGAGCTGGCGTTCAAGATCGAGCGCAACGACCTCAAGCTCGCGGGCGGACGGCAGGACCAGTACGCCGCGGCGTTCGGCGGCTTCAACTACATCGAGTTCCTGCCCGAGGGCACGGTCGTGACGCCGCTCAAGCTGCGCCGCGACACGCTCGAGGAGCTCGAGTACCGCCTGCTCATGTGCTACATGGGCCAGACCCGCCAGAGCGCGAAGATCATCGAGCGCCAGACGAAGTCGTACAAGGCGGGCAAGGCGTCCACCGTGCACGCGCTCGACGCGCTCAAGTCGCAGACGATGGACATGAAGCGCGCGCTGCTGCTGGGCCAGATCGACGGCTTCGGCGAACTGCTCCACCAGGCGTGGGAGCACAAGAAGCAGCTCGACGAAGGCATCTCGAACAGCCACGTCGACAAGCTCTACCAGCTCGCGCGCAAGGAAGGCGCGATCGGCGGCAAGATGCCGGGCGCCGGCGGCGGCGGGTACTTCCTGCTGCTCACGCGCTTCGACCGCCGCCACCGCGTCGCGGCCGCGCTCGAAAAGGCGGGCGGCCAGGTGGTGCCCTTCCAGTTCGAGGCGCGCGGCGTGAGGTCGTGGTCCGTCGCGCGCGAGCGCTGAGGACTTCCGCGTGACCGCGCGCCGCATCGGACTCGTCGGCCCGCTGCATCCGTGGCGGGGCGGGCTCGCCCAGTACCTCGGCCTGCTCGGCGAGGCGCTCAAAGCGCGCTCCGAAGTGCGCGCCGTCACCTTCACGCGGCAGTACCCGGACTTCCTGTTCCCGGGCACGAGCCAGTTCGACCCGAACGCGCGCCGTCCGGATTTCCCGACCGAGGCGATGCTCGACTCGATCGGTCCGTGGTCGTGGCGCAAGGTCGCCGCGCATCTCGAGCGCTTCGCGCCGGGCGCGATCGTGCTCAAGTGGTGGATGCCGTTCTTCGCGCCGTCGTTCGCCTCGAGCGTCGGGCCGCTGCGCCGCAAGGGCACGCGCGTGATCCTCGTGTGCGACAACCTGATTCCGCACGAGCCGCGCTTCTACGACGCCGCGTTCACGGACTGGATGATGCGCAACTCCGACGGCTACCTGGTCATGTCGGACTCCGTGAACCGCGACCTCGACCGGCTCAAGCCCGGCGCGCCGCGCCGCCGCGTGCCGCATCCGTTCTACGCGCAGTTCGACCAGAAGCGCTTCGACCGCGAATCGGCGCGCGCGAAGCTCGGACTTTCGGGCGACGTCGCCATGTTCTTCGGGTACGTGCGCCACTACAAGGGACTCGACACGCTGCTCGAGGCGTGGCCGCTCGTGCGCGCGCGCCGTCCCGGCGCGACGCTCGTGGTCGCGGGCGAGTTCTACGAGAAGCCCGAGCCCTACCACGCGCTCGCGAAGGCCGCGGGCGAGGGCGCGGTGCGCATGCTCGACCGCTACATCCCGGACGACGAGGTCGAGGCGCTGTTCCGCGCGGCCGACGTCACCGTGCTGCCGTACCGCAGCGCCACGCAGAGCGGCGTCACGCACGTCGCGTACGCGCTCGGCTGCCCGGTGATCGCGACGAACGTCGGCGGCATCACCGAGACCGTGCGCGAGGGCGAGACCGGCATGACCGCGCCGCCGGAAGATCCGCGCGCGCTCGCCGACGTGATCGTGCGCTACTTCGAGCAGAACATGGGGCCCGCCATGGCGCCGCACATCGCACAGCTGCAGGCCGAGCATTCGTGGGAGGCGCTCGCCGCGTCCACCGAGTCGCTGATCGACGAACTCAAGCCGGGGAGGGGCTGGTCGTGAGCCCCGATCGCGCGTCCTCGCGCATTCCCGCTCGCCGTACGGCGCGCCTCGTCGCGCTCGCGGCGTTCCTGCTCTTCGCCCTCACGGGCGGCGGCCGCATCTCGGGCAGCGACGAAGTCACGATGTTCGAGCTGTCGCGCGCCATGCTGCACGGGGACATCGCGGTGCCCGAAGGCGCGACGCTCGCCGGACCGGACGGACGCTTCTACAGCAAGAACACCGCGGGGCAGGCCGTGCTCGCGCTGCCGCTCGTCGCGATCGGCGAAGGCGCGTCGAAGGCCGCGGGCTTCCGCGAAGGCAAGGCCGTGCTCGCGTCGCGCTTCGTCGCGTCGTTCCTCAACGCGTTCGTCACCGCCGTGCTGCTCGGCGCGTTCTACGCGTTCGCGCGCCGGCTCGGCGTGCGCACGCGCGAGGCGCTCGCCGCGACGGCGATGCTCGGCTTCACGACACCGCTGTGGGTGTATTCGAAGAGCTTCATGGCCGAGCCGCTCGAGGCGCTCGGGCTGCTGCTCACGCTCGGCAACGCCGCGCTCGCGGGCGCCGGAGGCGCCCAGAAGCTCCCCGACGAAAACCGCCGCACGTGGTTCGCGGCGCTCGGCGCGTTCCTCGCCGTGAGCGCGAAGGCGAGCATGCTGCCGCTCGTGCTGCTGTCGCTCGGCGCGCTCGGTTTCAAGCGCTGGCAGCGCTGGATCGTGCCGCTGCTCGGCGTGGCCGCGGCGATCGGCGGACACCTGTTCTACAACTTCGCGCGCTTCCAGGACGCGCTGCAGAGCGGCTACGGCGCGCAGCAGTCGGCGGCCGCGTTCTCGACGCCGCTGCTCGTCGGGCTCTACGGCCTGCTGCTCTCGTCGGGCAAGGGGCTGCTGTGGTTCGCGCCGGCGACCTGGCTCGCGTTCGTCGGCTTTTCCGAAATGTCGCGCTCGCGCCAGCACTCGAGCGAGCCGCGCCACGGCTGGCCCGCGCGCCGCGCCGCGGCGGCGGCGATCGCGACGTGGGCCGTCGCGCTCGTCCAGTTCGGCACGTTCCAGCACTGGGGCGGCGACGGCTCGTGGGGGCCGCGCTACCTGGTGCCGCTGCTGCCTTCGGCGTTCCTCGCGGTGGCGTTCGCGCTCGAGACCGCGACGCGCGCGCGCAAGCGGCTCGCGTGGGCGCTCGGCGTCGCGGGGCTCGTGGCCACGCTCGGCGGCGTCGGCATTCACTACGGTGCCGAGATGCGCAAGGTCGGCGACTACCCGTACACGCTGCCGCTCGAGCATCCGCACTTCATGGAGGCGAGCCACTTCAACCCGCGCTTCAGCCCGCTGCTCGTGCACTGGGAGATGATCGCGGAGAACGGCGCCGCGCACTTGAGAAACGACATGCCGAGGATCGGCGGCGAGCCGGCAGGGCAGGTGCCGGCGCCGTGGAGCCGATGACCGCGAGTTCGCGGTTGGGCATCTCGGAATCCGACCAGACTGCGCTACTCCGCGCGTTCGACTTCTGGTGGATGTACGCGCGCTACGCCGGCATTCCGTCGCTGCCGCTGAACCTCGCGGCCGTCGCGTTGCTCGTCGCGTCGCTCTGGGGCTGCGCCGCCGTGTTCGATTCCGCCGCGCGGGAGCGGACCGAGGCGTGAAGACCCTCACCGTGATCGTGCTCGGCTGGAACGGGCTCGCGCTCACGCGCGCGACGCTCGACTCGCTCGCGGCGTGCCGCGTGCCCGAGGGCTGGCGCGCGCACGTGATGCTCGTGGACAACGCCTCCACCGACGGCTCGCCCGCGGCGATCGCCGCCGAGTATCCGTGGGTGGACCTGCAGGCGCTCGCCGAGAACCGCCGCTTCGCCGGTGGCAACAACGTCGGCATCGCGCGCGCGCTCGAACAGGGCGCCGACGCGATCATGCTGCTCAACAACGACGTCGTCGCCGATCCGTGGCTCTACGAGAAGCTGCTCGCCGCGCTCGCCGAGAACCCCAAGGCCGGCGCCGCGGCGCCGCTCATCTACCACGCGTTGCCGAGCAGCGTGATCTGGTACGCGGGCGGGCGCTGCGACACGCGCTGGGCGCACACCGCGCACGTCGGCATCCGCGAGCGCGACAAGGGGCAGTACCGCGCGATCGAGCGCACCGGGTATCTCACCGGCTGCTGCCTGCTCGCGACGGCCGAGTGCTGGCGCAAGGTCGGGCTGCTCGACGAGAGCTACTTCATCTACGCCGAGGACGCCGACTGGTCGCTGCGCGCGCGTGCGGCCGGTTACGAACTGCTGTTCGTGCCCACGGCGCGGCTCTGGCACCAGGTGAGCGCGAGCAGCGGGGGAGCGGCGAGCGCCTGGAAGCTCTACCAGCGCACGCGCGCGAACGCGCTGCTCTGGTCGCGGCACGCGCACGGGCTCGACGCGTTCACGTCGCGGCTCGGGTTCCTCGCGCAGCACGTGGCGCTCTTGTTCCTGCTCGCGGCGCGTGGGAACTTCCCCGGCGCGCGCGGCGTCATGACCGCGCTGGCCGACGGAGTCTCGGGACGCAGTCCCGCGGAGGTGAAGTTGTGAGCGAGTGGCAGCCTTCCAAGCCCGTCCGCGGTGCGAACGAGCCGCCCGTGTTCCTGCGCGAAGTGATCGCGGCGCAGCCGCAGGGCGCGCGCGTGCTCGACGCGGGCTGCGGGCCGGGCTCGTGGCCGTACGAGCTGCGCCCCGATCTGGACATCACGGGCTTCGACATCAAGTTCCCGCCGGGCCCGCCGCCGCGCGCGCTCACCACGCGTGTGTTCCGCGGCGACCTCGCGCGGCTGCCGCTGCCCGCGGAGTACTTCGACCTCACGGTCTGTCATTACGTGCTCGAGCACGTCACCGAACTGCGCGAGTGCTGTGACGAACTCGTACGCGTCACGAAGCCGGGCGGCACGCTGTACCTGAGCGTCCCGCGCGCCGCGGCGTTCGACGACCGGCTCTATCGCTTCGCGGGCTACTTCGCGAAGTACGCGCTCATGAAGTTCAAGAAGCGCGTCGAGCACCAGCAGCGCTTCGACCTCGTGGGGCTGCTCGAACAGTTCCGCCGCCGCGGCATGACGCTCACCGCGCACGCGTTCGTGCCCGCGGGCTTCTCGTGGATGAACGACGCGCGCACGAAGCCGCTGCAGGGCGCGTTCACCGACACGCTCTGCGCGATCCATCGCGCGACCGGGCTCGACCTCGCGGCCGACGCGAACTTCGTGCTCACGTTCGTGAAGACGGGGCGCACCGACGGACCCGACGGCCGCGACCGCGCGGCGCTGCCGGGCAATCGCCGCGTCACGCACGTGTGCCGGGACTGCGGCGAGCACAGCATCGTCGAAGGCTCGGGGCCTCCGGCCCGTCCGGAGCGTGGCCGAAGCAGTGGGATTGCCCGTGGTGCGGCAAGCCGAATCCTTTCGGTCGCCCGCGGTGAGCGGCGTGCGAGTGGCGTCATGAGGGTGCTGCAAGCGCCGTCCGAGATCGCGGGACAGACGAGCATCCTGTCGCGCGCGCTGCGCGATCTCGGCGTCGAGGCGTGGTCGCTCGCCACGAACCCGACGTTCGCGAACTACCGCGTGGACGAACTGGTGCCGCTCGACCCGATGTCGCCGCTGCCGCGCTACCTCGGCTACGCGGGGCTGCTCGCGAAGCACCTGAACAAGTGGGACGTGTTCCACTTTCATTTCGGGCGCACGCTGATCGCGCCGCACAACCTCGACCTGCCGCTCTACCGCGCGATGGGGAAGAAGCTCGTCTTCCATTTCCACGGCTGCGACGTGCGCAACCGCGCACACATGCTCGCGACGCACGCGCACTCGACGTGCACCGAGTGCGCGCCGACGTTCTGCATCCCGTCGCGACAGAAGCGCGTGCTTCGCGAGGCGGAGCAGCACGCGCACGCGCAGATCGTCTCGACGCCCGACCTGCTCGAGTCCGCACCGCTGGCGCGGCAGATGCACGTCGCCGTCTGGCTCGAGGACTACACGCCCGCGCCGTTCCGCGAGGTGCCGAAGCTCGTGCTGCACGCGCCGACCAACCGCCTCATCAAGGGCACGCCGTACATCGAGCGCGCGTTCGACCAGCTGCGCCCGCGCTTTCCCGGTGTCGAGTTCCGCGTGGTCGAGAAGCTCGACTGGTCCGAACTCAAAGTGGCGATGCGTGAGTGCGACCTGTTCGTGGACCAGCTCCACATGGGCTGGTACGGCATGGTGAGCGCCGAGGCGATGGCGTACGCCCGGCCGTCGCTCGCCTACATGCGCCCGGACTTCGAGCCGCTCACCCGCGACTGCCCGCTCGTGCGCACGAGCGTCGAGACGCTCGTGGACGACGTCGCCGCGCTGCTCACGGACACGCCGCGCCGCCGCGCGATCGGCGAGGCGAGCCGCGCGTACGTCGAGCGCGAGCACGAGTCGCACGTGATCGCGCGGCGCCTCGTGGACCTGTACCGGAGCATCGGCGCCTCGTGAGCATCCGCGATTCGCTCAAGCGCCTCTCCGGCGATTCGCTCGTCTACGGCCTCGGCCAGGTGGCGGGCAAGGTCGTCAACTTCCTGCTCGTGCCCGTGCTCACGCGCGTGCTCGTGCCCGAGCAGTTCGGCGTTTCCGAGAACGTCACGCAGTACACGGCGAGCGCGCTGCTCATTCTCGTGCTCGGCATGGACGGCGCGCTCGCGCGCTTCTTCTACGAGCAGCCCGACCGCCAGACGCGCGTGCGCATGGTGTCGTCGTCGTTCCTGTTCCGCCTGGTCACGGGCGGCGCCGTCGGCCTGCTGCTCGCCGCGTTCGCCACGCCGCTCGCCGGCGCGCTCCTGGGCGGCGAGGTGTACGCGAAGTACCTGCGCATCGGCGCGCTCACGCTGCCCGCGACGCTCTTCGTGCTCTTCTCGTACGACGTGCTGCGCGTGACGTTCCAGCCGTGGAAGTTCATCGCGCTGAACCTCACGTGGACGATCACCGTGGGCGGGCTCACGCTGTACTTCGTGCTCGGGCGTCATCTGGGCGTCGCGGGCGCGCTCTACGGCAAGCTGTTCGGCGACGCGATCACGGCGGCGGTCGGGCTCGTGCTCTGCCGCCACCACCTGAAGCCGGTGTTCGACCGCGACCTGCTGCGCCGCATGCTGTCGTACGGCCTGCCGCTCGTGCCCGTCTCGATCTCGTACGCCGTGATCGGCGCGGTGGACCGCGCGACGCTCACGCGCGCGTTCTCGCCCGAGGCGGCCGGCGTGTACGCCGTCGCGATGAAGTTCTTCGCGGTGATCACCATGGGCGTCTCGGCGTTCAACCTGGCGTTCGGCCCGTTCGCTTACGCGCGCGCGCAGGACCCCGACGCGCCCAAGCTCTACGCGCGCGTCTTCACGCTGTACGTCGCGATCGCCTCGCTCGGCGCGCTGATCGTGGGGGTGTTCGCGCCCGGTCTGGTGGGGCTGCTCGCGACCGAGCGTTACGCCGCGGCCGCCGCGCCCGCGATGTGGCTGACCTTTGCCGCCGTCGCGCAGGGTGCCTATTCTGTCGCCGTTCTCGGGATCACGCTGGCGCTCCGGACACGGTTGCTCGGCGGTATCGCCGCGCTCGCGGCGGTCGTCGCGATCGTCGCGAACACCGTGCTCGTGCCGCGGCTCGGCGCCGAGGGCGCTGCCATGGCGACGTGCCTCGCGCACGTCGCGTCCGCGGTGGCCGCCTACGTGGTGTCGCAGCGCGTGCATCCGCTTCCGTTCCGCCCCGCGCGTCTCGCGGCGCTGTTCGGCGGCGCGCTCGTGGCGGGATTGCTGGCGGTGCGGTTCGCTCCGGCGGGTTGGCCGGGCGTGGGAGTGAAGCTGGTCGCGGTGCTCGGCTTCGTGGCGCTCGCCACGGCGCTCGAGGTGTGGAAGGACCGCGGCGCGGTCCGGCATCGTCCGGCGGCCTGAGCCGCCGCCCGAGGAGAACCCGAACGCATGTGTGGTATCGCCGGCATCTTCGATCGTCACGCCCGCGCCGACTTGGGCCGCATCTCGCGCATCTCGCGCCTCATGCGCCACCGCGGCCCCGACGACGAAGGACTCGTGCTCATCGACGCCTCGACGGGGGACTGGCGCACGCACGGCGGCCCCGACACGCCGCAGGAGGCGTACCGCTCGGAGTACCCGTACGCGCCCGGCCGCTCGAGCGGCGGCGCGTCGTCGGACGCCGCGTGGCACGTCGCGCTGCTGCACCGCCGGCTCGCGATCGTCGACCTGAGCCCCGGCGGCCACCAGCCGATGTGCGCGCACTACGGCCGCTTCTGGCTGACGTTCAACGGTGAGATCTACAACTGGATCGAACTGCGCGAGGAACTGCGCGGGATGGGCCACGAGTTCGCGACGACGTCGGACTCCGAGGTCATCCTCGCCGCGTACCGCCAGTGGGGCGAAGGGTGCCTGTCGCACTTCAACGGCATGTTCGCGCTCGCGATCTGGGACGGCGACCGCCACGCGCTCTTCTGCGCGCGCGACCGCCTCGGCGTGAAGCCGTTCTACTACCAGTACGACGGCTCGCGCTTCGCGTTCGCTTCCGAGCCGCGCGCGCTCGTGCTCACGCAGGAGCAGCGCATCCGTCCGCGCGTGGCCGCGATCCGCGACCTGCTCGCGCTCGACTGGGTGGATCACGGCGCGCAGACGTTCTTCGAAGGCCTCATGCAGCTGCCGCCCGCGCACTCGCTCACGGTGGGCGAGGGCGGCATCTCGATCCGCCGCTGGTGGGGGCTCGACGAGCGCGACTATGCGAGCGGCACGAGCGCCGAGTTCGCCGCGCGCTACGCCGACCTGTTCACGGACTCCGTGAAGCTTCGCCTGCGCGCCGACGTCGAAGTGGGCGCGTGCCTGTCGGGCGGCCTCGACTCGAGCGCCGTCGTCACCACGGCGGGCCGGCTCGAGAACCGCGGGCTGCACGCGTTCTCGTGCGCGTACGACGAGGGCCCGGCGTTCGACGAGCGTCCGCACATCCGCGCGGCGGTCGAATCGAGCGGCGCGACGAGCCACCTCACGATTCCGAACGGCGACGACTTCTGGGACGTGTTCGACGGACTGGCGATGCGCCAGGACGAGCCGACCGCGGGCCCCGGCGTGTACTCGCAGTGGAAGGTGATGCAGCTCGCGCACGAGAAGGGCATGAAAGTGCTGCTCGACGGACAGGGCGGCGACGAGACGCTCGCCGGTTACTTCCGCTACCTGCCGTCGCGCCTGCGCGACCTCGCGCGCGCCGGCGACTTCGCCGGCTTCGCGAAGCTGTGGGGACCGGTGTCCGACAAGCTCGGCTTCTCGACCGCGCTGCTGCACACGTTCGAACCGTGGCTGCCCGCGGCGCTCGTCGCGGAACTGCGCGGGCGCTTCGGCCAGGGCAAGGACCGCGCGCTGTCGGCTTCGCTGCGCCGCGTCGCGAGCGACGTGCCCGGCTGGCCGCGCTCCGAGCGCTCCGACGTCTGGCGCCACCTCGCGTTCGACACGCTGATCCGCCAGTTGCCGAGCCTGCTGCGCTACGAGGACCGCAACTCGATGGCGTTCTCGATCGAGACGCGCCTGCCGTTCCTCGACTACCGGCTCGTGGAGTTCGCGTTCTCGCTGCCCGACACCGAGAAGCTCGACGGCGCGCGCACGAAGGCGATCCTGCGCCGCGCGCTCGGCGATCGCGTGCCGCCCGGCGTGCTCGCGCGCCGCGACAAGATGGGCTTCGAGACGCCGACCGACCTGTGGCTGCGCGGTCGCTGGCCTGACGAGGCGCGCCGCCGGCTCGCCCGCCCGGGCCCGTTCCAGGACTGGGTGGACGGTGAGTTCGTGCGCGAAGAGCTCGATGAGTACCTGACCGGCGGCCGGGCGATCGGGCTCCAGGTCTGGCGCTGGCTGAGCCTCGAGGCGTGGTCGCAGGCGTTCCTCGCCGTGGACCCGCGCCTCGCCGAGCGCGACGACGACTTCTCGCCGCACGCCGGGCGGCATCTCGGCTGGGTCGAGTCCGAAGTACGCGCCGTACGAGCCGCTCACGACGGGGGCGCTGACCGCCGTGGACCTGCTCGTCCTCTCCGAGGTGCGCTGGGGCTACTTCCGCACGCGGAAGCAGTTCCTGCTGTCGCGCTTCCCGGCGCCCTGGCGGGTGTTCTTCGCCCAGCCTCCGGGCGGCGGCAAGGACGACCCGTGGGAGCCGAAGCAGGAGGGGCGCGTCACCTACTTCACGGTCCCGTTCCTCAAGCCGGGCACGAAGTCCCCGCTCTACAACGCCGCCGCGGCGACCGCGCTCGGGCGATGGGCGATCGAGGCGGCGGCCGAGCGCTACCTGAACGGCATGCTCCGAAAGCTGGGGGTCGACCCCGAGCCGGTCGTGATGGCGTCCAACATCTACACGGCCGGAGCGCTTTCGCGGCTCCGCAAGAAGCTGGTACTGTACGACTTCAACGACAGTCCCTTTCAGTTCTCCGTGAGTCCCCCATGGGCCCACGGGTACTGGCCGCGCACCATCCGACAGGCGGACGCCGTGTTCGTCGTCTCGGAGTTCTATCGTCGGCAGCTCGCCGGGGAGACCGATCGGCCCTTGATCCTGCTCGGGAACGGAGTCGAGATGGCGCATTTCGAGGCGCCGCGCGACGTCCCCGCGGATCTCGCGTCGTTGCCCCGGCCGCTGATCGGTTACGTGGGATTGTTGTCGCACTTCCTGGACTTCGAGATGTTGGAGGCTCTTCGCCGGAACCGGCGGGGGGGCACACTGGTATTGGTGGGGCCGGGATCACCCGCGACCGACGCCGCGGTGGCCGAGTTGGGCCGCCGGGAGGGAGTCGCGGTGCTGGGACCCCGTCCATACGAGCAGGTGCCGGCCTACATGCAGGCGCTGGACGTCGGGGTGATTCCCTTCCGCGCGGATGATCCGTTCGTGCAGGGCATCAACCCGAACAAGGTGTACCAGTACCTCGCGGCCGGTCTGCCCGTGCTCACGACTCCGTTGCTCGATCTCCAGGAGAGCGCACCCGACCTGCTCTTTGCGACTGATGACCGCTCCATGAGCCAAGCGCTCGCGACGGCGCTCGACGCGCCGGCCGATCGCGAAAGACGACGCGCACTGGCCCGTCCGCACGACTGGGACGCGCTGGCCGCACGCATGGTGCACGAGATCGAGGCGCGGCTTCCCGCCGCGTGAACCCGGAGTCGTAAGCAAACATGGCCCAGACGAAGCCTGCCCCGAAGCCGAGTGCCTCTTCCGGCGCCTTCACGCTGACCACGGCGTGGGCCGCGGTCGTGCTCGCGCTCCTCACGATGCTGTTCTTCCACGAAGTCTCGATCGGCGGGCGCACGTTCGTCTCGCCGGACGCGACCAACCCGCTCGGCTTCGTGCGCATCGGCGAGCAGTCGCTCACGCAGAACCACGTGTACCCGCTCTGGAATCCGTTCGTGTTCCTCGGCATGCCGAGCTTCGGTTCGGGCGCGTACAACCCGTGGATCTATCCGCCCGACTGGCCGCTCGCGCTGATCCAGAAGGTCGTGCCGATGCCCGAGCTCACGTGGCTGCTCATCTACTACTTCCTCGGCGCGTACTTCATGTACCAGCTCGCGCGCGAGTGGGGCGCGCGGCCCGAGGGCGCGCTGCTCGGCGCCGTCGCGTTCGTGTTCGCGCCGAACCTGGTCGCGGTCGGCGCGCACGGTCACGGCAGCCAGCTCGTGAACTCCGCCTACCTGCCGCTCATGGTCTGGCTCGGCGCGCGCTGGATGAGGCGCGGCTCGCTCGCGGACCTCGGCGCGCTCGCACTCGCGGGCGGCTTCCAGTTCCTGCGCGGCCACGTGCAGATCTGCTTCTACTCGTGGATCGCGGTCACCATGTGGGCGGGCGTGTCGCTGGCGTCGGCGATCCGCACGCCGGGCGAGCTGCCCGCGCGCGCGCTGCGCGCCGTCGGCATCCTCGCCGCGGCCGCGCTCGCCTTCGGCGTGGCCGGCGTCTACAACCTGCCGCTCAAGGACTACGCGCAGTACTCGATCCGCGGCGGCGACACGGCGGGCGGCGCGGGCTTCGCGTACGCGACCGGCTGGTCGCTCGCGCCGTACGAAATGCTCGCAGCCGTGATCCCGAACTGGGTCGGCTTCGGCGGCCAGACGTACTGGGGCGGCATGCCGTTCACGGACTACCCGAACGTCTACCTCGGCGTCGTCGCGGTGCTGCTCGCGATTCCCGCGCTGCTCGGCGGCGGCGCGCCGCGCGCGTTCGCGTTCCTGCTCGGCGTGTTCGCGCTGCTCGTGTCGTTCGGCAGCCACTCGGCGCTCTACGCGTGGATGTACGCGCACGTGCCGATGTTCAACAAGTTCCGCATCCCCGTGATGATCGTGATCCTGCTGCAGCTCTCGATGGCGCTCGCGCTCGCGTGGGGCTGGACCGAGGTCATCGCGCCCGACGCGAAGCGCAAGGCGCTGCACGAGAAGCTCTGGTGGGTGGTCGGCGCCGTCGTGCTCGCGTGCGGACTCGCCGTGCTCGGCGGGGGCGAGGGCCTGCGCACGTGGTACGTGACGATGGCGACCACGCTCAAGCAGGGCTTCCCGGCCGAAGCGGCGCAGTACGCGTTCGCGGCCTTCACCGCGGACACGCAGAAGGCGCTGATCGCCGCGCTCGTCGTGATCGCGGTCGCGATGCTCACGGTGCGCGGCAAGCTCAACGCCGGACTCGCGAGCGTCGTCGCGCTCGTGCTGCTGCTCGGCAGCCTGTGGCCGATCTCGAACCAGGTCATGGCGCCGGTGATCGGCGACCCGATCGCGCGCGACAACGAAGCGGGCCGCGACGAGATCGTGGACTTCCTCGAGAAGCAGGGTCCGTGGGGCAGCTTCCGCGTCGTGTATCCCGAACTGCGCGACAACCGCCTCGCGGGTTTCGGCGTCGCCGTGCTCGGCGGCTACCACGCCGCGAAGCCGCAGCTCTACCAGGACCTCGTCACGCCCGGCAGCGGCGTCATCCTGAGCGCGCGGCTCTGGACGCTGTGCAACGTGCGCTACCTCGCGCTGAACCAGAACGTGCCGGCCGAAGCGCTCACGCAGGTGCTCGGGCCGCTCGGCGCCTTCTTCCGTCCGGTCTACAGCGGAGCCGCGGGAGGGGTGTACGAGTACGCGCGCTGGCTGCCGCGCGCGACGGTCGTGGACGCGTGGGCGGTGATCCCGGACACGGGCGCCGCGGCGGTGGACTCCGTGTCGTCGAGCATGCGCGACCCCGCGACCTTCGCGTTCCTGTCGAAGGACCCCGGCTTCCCCTCGAGCGACGCGGCCGCGCCGGCCGGCGTCGCGAACATCACGAAATACGGGCTGCACGAAGTCGAGATCGAGGCCGAAGCCTCCGGTGCGGCGCTCGTGCGGTTGTCCGACCTCTGGTATCCCGACTGGAAGGCGACGGTGGACGGCAAGAGCGCCGAGATCCTCCGTGCCGACCACGCGCTCCGCGCCGTGGTGATTCCCGCCGGCAAGCACACCGTCCGCTTCACGTTCGAAAGCGCGTCGTTCCGCAACGGACTCACGTTGTCGGTGATCTGCGCGCTCGTGGCGCTCGCGCTGCTGGTCGCGGGCATCCTTCTCGATCGTCGTGCCCATCCCACGAAGCCGAGCGAGGCCGTCTGATGGAAAAACTCGTCATCGTTCCGACCTACAACGAGCTCGAGAACATCGAGGAGCTGCTGACGCGAGTGCTCGGTCTGCCGTACGACTTGCACATCCTGATCGTGGACGACAACTCGCCCGACGGCACCGCGAGCGTGGTGAAGGAGTGGCAGAAGAAGACCGACCGCGTGCACCTGCTGCAGCGCCCCGGCAAGATGGGCCTCGGCTCGGCGTACCGCGACGGCTTCCGCTACGCGCTCGCGAACGGCGCCGAGTACATCTTCGAGATGGACGCCGACTTTTCGCACGACCCGGATGCGCTCGGGCAGTTCCTCGAGAACATCACCGACGTGGACATCGTGCTCGGCAGCCGCTACCTGCACGGCGTGACCGTCGTGAACTGGCCACTCAGCCGCCTGATCCTGTCGTACTCGGCCAACATGTACTCGCGGATCATCACGGGCATGCCGCTCGCGGACGCGACGGGAGGATTCAAGTGCTTCCGCCGCCGCGCGCTCGAAGGCATCCGCCTCGACCGCGTGAAGTCCGAGGGCTACTCGTTCCAGATCGAGATGTCGTTCCGGTGCTGGAAGCGCGGCTTCAAGATCAAGGAAATCCCCATCATCTTCGTGGACCGTCGCGCGGGTGTCTCCAAGATGAGCCGCAAGATCATCTGGGAAGCCGCGGGCATGGTCTGGCGTATGCGCTTCCTCGACCTGTTGGGCCAGTTGGAGTGATCACGCGATGACTCGCCGCCACTCGCTGCTGCTCGCGCTCGCGCTTCTCGTCCTGCCCGTCATGGCGCAGGCCGCCGGTTCGTGGTCCACCTGGCTGCGCATGCGGTCCTGCGCCGAGGTGGTCGCGCTGCGCGACACGGTCTGGATGGCCTCCGGTGAGGCCGGTCTCGTCTATTACATGCGGGGCACGGGCACGTTCGGTTCGTACACGCGCGAGCCGGGCGGACTCGCGAGCAACACGCTCAGCGCGCTCGCGCTCGACCGCTCCGGCCGAGTGTGGGCGGCGACGCCGCAGTTCGGCGTGAGCCGGCTTTCGGCCGACCGCGCGACGTGGGATCTCGTGAACGCGTTCGACGGCCTGCCGTCCGACACGGTCAACGTCCTGCGCGCCGACGGCGACACGGTGTGGATCGGCACGCAGCGCGGCATCGCGCTCTGGGACGGCACCCAGATCGCCGGCTCGGTGCCCGATCTCGGCACGGCGTCACCGTTCCGCAGCGACAACATCACGGGCATCCTCGTGCTGCGCGATTCGCTCTTCGTCTCGACGAGCAACGGCGTCTACGTCGCACGGCTTTCGCAGCAGCTCGCGACCTGGGCGAGCGTGGCCGGCGGCCTGCTGTCCACGAACGTGCTGTCGCTCGCGACCGACGGGCGTGAGGTGTTCGCGCTTTCGAACGGCGTCACGCACCGCTGGAGCATGACCGCGCACACGTGGTCCATCGCCGGCGGGCAGGGTTCGGTCAAGCGCATGCGCGACGGCTTCGGCCGCGTCTACTCGATCTCCTCGACGGGCATCTACAAGTGGGTGACGAACCAGTGGGTGCTGCAGGCCGGTTCGCCCGTCTCGGACGGCACGGCGACCGGCGGCCAGGAGTTCACCGGTGATCCCGACGGCGTCGTCTTCAGCTGGGGATACACGGCGCTGCGCCGCCAGGATTCGCCCGCGTGGGCCGCGTACTCGCCGCCGGGCCCCGTCGGCAACAGCGTGCAGAACATCCTCGTCGACGGCTCGCGCACCTGGGTGAACACGTTCGACGAGGGCGTGGCCCGCTTCGACGGAACGCAGTGGCGCAACTTCGAGGCCGGCTGCTGCGGCGCCGCGCAGGACACCTCGTTCATGGACCCGCTGTTCGCGTTCACGCTCCTTCGGGACAAGTCCGGCCGCAAGTGGACCTCGCACTGGGAGCGGGGCATCGAGCGCATCGACGACTCCGTGAACCCGCCGCACTTCGATCACGTGCTCAACGTGATCGGGCTTTCGGGTTCCGACTCCCTCGCGCGCCACTCCGACGGCTGGGCTTCCGCGGTGGACTCGTCGGGCTGGGTGTACATCGGAGGCGACACGCCGGATCGCGGCACGCTCGAGCCGATGGGCATCGACGTGTACTCGCCCGAGGGGCAGCGCGTGATCACGTGGAAGGCGAACAACACGGGGCTCGGCGACAACCAGGTGCGCGCGATCTCGGTCGCGAAGGACAGCACGATCTGGGTGGGCACCGCGTCGCGCGGCGTGGACTACTTCTCCGTCGCGGACTTCGACAACGGCACCACGGTGGACCGGCTGCGGCTGCCGGTGTTCCAGTCCATCAGCGAACTCGAGAACTCCGCCATCTTCGGCGTGGTCGCGAACGGCGATTCGATCTGGGTGCTCACGTCGAGCAACCTGCGCCGCGTGAAGAACTCGACGAAGCAGCTGCTCAGCCAGCTCGAGATCCCCGCCGGCCCGGCGCCGCGAGGCGCGGTGCGCCCGCTCGACGTCGGTCCCGACGGATCCGTCTGGGTCGCCACGTCCGACGGCGTGCGCCACTTCAAGCGCGGTGGCGGCTACGAGGACTTCAAGACGACGAACTCGCCGCTCGCGAACAACGAAGTGCGCGCGGTCTGCGTGGACAAGACGACGGGCGTGGTGTGGTTCGGCACCGCGGCGGGCATCAACCGCTACGACCCGAACTACGTGACGCCGGTTCCGCCCGCGCTGTCCAAGCTCGAACTGCTGCTCTACCCGAATCCGCTCTCGCTCACGCGCATGGGGCTCGAGCTTCGCCTGCGCGGCAACACGTCGGCGTACTCGGGTGAAATCCTCGACCTCGGCGGACGCGTGGTGCGCAAGTTCTCGGCGAGCGCGAACGATCGCGTGATCTGGGACGGGCGTGACCACGAGGGCAGGCTCGTGCAGCCCGGCGTGTACTTCGTGCACGCTCGGGGTGGTGGCCGCGAAGCCATCGCACGCGCCGTCGTACTGCGCTGACCGGGGAGGAACGCATGGAGGGGGTGGCCGCGCGCTGGCTCGACCGCGCGCCCGCGGCGTGGGACGCGCTCGTCGCGTCCGACCCCGCGGCGGCGCCGTCCCATCGCCCCGAACTCTGGGCGGCGTTCACGGCCACGAATCCCTCGCTGTCGCTGCGCTTCGCCGCCGTCGAACGGGACGGCGTGCTCGTGGGCGGCGCGCCCGCGCTGATCGAGCGCCGCGGCGGACTGCACTGGGTGCACGCGCTGCCCATGCTGCTCAACGCGGCGCCACTCGCGTCGGCGGGCGAGCGCGAAGCGGTGGACGCCGCCGTCGCCGGCGCGATCGCCTCGCTCGCCGAGTCGTGCGGCGCGGCGGGAGGAGAGTGGGCGCTGCACCGTCCGGGTGCCACTGCGGCGGCCGCCGAAGCGCTCGCGCGTGCCGCGGAGCCGGTGGGCGGGGAGACGCGCTGGCTCGAGGCGTCGATCGTCGACCTGTCGCAGGGCATCGACGCCGCCGCGAAGCGCGTGTCGCGCAAGCACCGCCAGTCCATGCGGCAGTCGCGCGATCGCGGACTCGTCTTCGCCGAGGAGCCCGGCGCGCTCGAGGGCGTGTACGCCCTGCACCTTTCGCAGTCGCGCGCGTGGGGCGCGCATCGGCCGCAGCCGCTGGCGTTGTCGCGCGCGCTGCTCGCGCACGGTGCGGCGCGGCTGTTCACGCTGCGGCGCAACGGCGAGCTGCTTTCGGGCACGCTCGCGCTCGACGGCGCGCACGAAACGTTCGCGTGGTGGAGCGGGACGCACCCGGAGGGCCGCCGGCTGAACGCGTTCCCGCTGCTGTTGTGGAGCGTCGCCGAGTGGGCGGCCGGCGCCGGCCGCACTCGATTCAACCTGGGCGCGAGCACGGGGCTGCAGATGGTCGCGTCGTTCAAGAGCGCGCTGGGCGCCACGACCGAGCGCTATCCCGTGCGCTGGCTCGACGCCCGCCACGCGCCCGCGCCCGCGCGCGCGCTCGCCGCGCTACAGTCGTTCGTCCGCCGCGGACGAGAGCTCGGCGCGAAGGACGCCGTGACGGAGCGCTCACACGGCGCCGGCGCGAAGCAGGAGTCTTCGGAAGCCGCACGCGGCGCCGGCGCGAAGCACGAGTCTTCGGAGGCCGCACACGGCGCCGGAGGTGCCGAACTGTGAAAATCGCGACGCTCTCCAACGCCTCCGTCGTCCACACCGTCCGCTGGGTCGAGCACCTGCGCTCGCGCGGTCACGATGTGCGCGTGTGGTCGCTCGAGCGCGGGCCCGAGTCGCTCGGCGCCCGGGCGCTGCCCGAGCCGCCGCTGCCCGGCTTCCTGCGCTACCCACTCGCGACGCTGCCGCTGCTGCGCGAACTGCGCGCGTTCGCGCCCGACATCGTGGACGCGCACTACGTCCCGAACTACGGGCTCATCGGCGCGCTGTCCGGCTTCCGGCCGCTCTCGGTGGCCGCGTGGGGAAGCGACCTGCTGATCGCCGGCAAGCGCGACCCGCTGCAGCGCGTGCGCGCGCGATTCGTGCTGCGCCGCGCGGATCTCGTGATCGCCGACAGCGGCAATCTCGCCGCGGCCGCGCTCGCGCTCGGCGCGCCGAAGCGCACGCTGCGCGCGATTCCCTGGGGCGTCGACCGCGCACGCTTCGCGCCCGCGGCCGAACGCGAGCGCGGACTGCTGCTCAGCACGCGCATGCACGAGGACGTCTACGACATTCCCGCGCTGCTGCGCGGCGTCGCGCCCGTGATGGCGCGGCGTCCCGAAACGCGGCTCGTGATCGCGGGCGACGGTTCGCTGCTCGAGGCCCATCGCGCGCTCGCGGCCGAACTGCTGCCCGCGGGACGGTACGAGTGTACTGGGCGCATCACGCCCGTGCAGCTCGCCGCGCTGCTTTCGCGTGCCGAGGTCTACCTGTCCGCGTCGCTGTCGGACTCGACGTCGCTGTCGCTGCTCGAGGCGATGTCTGCCGGAGCACTGCCCGTGGTGAGCGACATCGAGGGCAACCGCGAGTGGGTCGCCGAGGGCGACGGCGCACGCCTGTTCGCGTGCGGTGACGCGGCGGGCGTCGAGCGCGCGGTCGAGGCCGCGCTCGCCGACGGCGCCTGGGCCGCCGCCGCACGCGCGCGCAACGCCGCCGTGATCGCCGAGCGCGGCGACTGGCACCACAACTTCGCGCGCATCGAGAACGCGTTCGCCGCGCTCGCCGCGGGCCGTCCGCTGCCGCCGGATCCGGGAGCGTTCGCGTGAACAAGCGCCTGCTCGTGATCGCGTACTTCTTCCCGCCGCTCGCGGGAGGGGGCGTGCACCGCGTGCTGTCGTTCACGCGCCACCTGCCGGCGCACGGCTGGGACTGCACGGTCGTGTGCGCGGGCGAGGACGACTACTGGGTGCGCGACGATTCGCTCGCCGCGCGCGTGAACCCGGCCACCGAAGTGCTGCGCGTGCGCGGAGGGAGCGCGCTGTCCGCGCTGCTCAAGGCGCGCCGCGGCGGCGCGACGGGCAAGCGCAGAGGCGGAGCATTCGCGCCGCTGCGCTCGCTCGCGGACTTCTTCCTGCTGCCGGACTCGTACGCCGGATGGTCGGCGCGCGCGCGGGAGACCGCGGCCACGCGCCTCGCCGCGGGCGGCATCGACGCGCTGCTCACGACTTCTCCACCCGACAGCGTGCACCTCGCGGGCGCCGCGCTCGCGGACCGCTTCCGCGTGCCCTGGATCGCCGACTTCCGCGATCCGTGGATCGGCCTGCACTTCCGCAGGCCGCCGACTCCGTGGCACCGGGCGCGGCATCGCGCCATGGAGCGCACGGTGCTCTCTCGCGCCGATCTCGTGCTCACCGCCTCGCGCACTCACGCCGACCGCATCGTGGCGGGCGGCGATTCGCCGCGCGCGCTCGAACACCTTCCGAACGGCTTCGAGGCGCTGGAGGCTTTCGATGCCGGTGGCGGCGCCTCTGGCGCCGTTTCGGCCGGCGGGAGCGGCCCGTCGACGCGCGCCTCGTTCCGGCTCGTCTTCACCGGCACGCTGTCGCTCATGCCCGACGCGAACACGCTGCTCGAAGCGCTGCGCGTGTGGCTCGACCGCGCGCCGGAAGCGCGCGAGCGCGTGAGCGTCACGCTCGCCGGCCCCTACGACACGTCGTACGAAGCACGCGCCGAGGCGCTCGGTCTCTCGGCCGTCGTGCGCTTCCCGGGCGCGCTCGCGCACGCCGAATCGCGCGCGCTGCAGAAGAGCGCCGACGCCCTGCTGCTGTGGAAGCCGCCGGGCGAGGGCTACGCGACGATGGTGCCGGGCAAGCTCTACGAGTACCTCGACGCCTCCCGGCCCGTGGTCGCGCTGCTCCCTTCGGACGACGAGGCGGCGTCGCTCGTGCGCCGCGCCGGAGGCACGGTGCTTCCCCCGGGCGACGTCTCCGCACTGGCGCGCGAACTCGAAACGCGGTACATGGCATGGAGCAAGGACGGTCGCGCACCGGATGCGCGACCCGAATGGCTCGACGGACACGCGCGACCGGCTCTGGCGGCGCGGCTCGCCGCACGACTCGACGGACTCACCGGAGGGAACCCGTGGTCCTCACGCTGAACGGCCCCGTCACGCGGGTCGAACGCATCGGTCTCGCCATCGCGCTCATCCTGGCGGTGGCGCTCATGTGGCCGGTGCGGCACTACCTGACCGACGACACGTTCATCCACCTGCAGTACGCGAAGCATCTCGCGGCGGGGCAGGGGTTCGTCTTCAACGTCGGCGAACACGTCTACGGCAGCACGAGCCCGCTCTGGGTGGCGCTGATCGCGGACGGCATCGCGCTGGGTCTCGACGGCCTGTGGGTGGCGCGCGCGCTCGGATTCGCCGCGACGCTCTGGTCGGTGGTGCTCTTCTTCCAGCTCATGCGGCGCAACCTGCGCATGCCCGAACTGCGCGCGCTCGCCACGATCACGTGGGCGTGCCACGCGTGGATGATCCGCTGGTCGCTCTCGGGCATGGAGACGCCGCTCGCGGTCGCGCTCGTGCTCGCGGGCTTCGTCGCGTTCACCGAGGGCAAGCAGTGGGGCTCGCGTCCGGTGCGCACGGGCGCGTTGTGGGCGCTCGCCGCGCTCACGCGTCCCGAGGCCGTGTTCCTGCTCGTGCTCTGGGGCATGTTCCTCGTGATCGACACCGACTCGCGCGAGGGCGTGCGCCGTCTCATCGCGGGCGTGATTCCGCCGGCGCTCATCTACGGTGGCTGGCTGCTGTTCGCGCGGCTGTACTTCGGGACGTTCTGGCCGAACACGCTCGCGGCGAAGACCGCGGGCGGCGTGGGCTTCGACTACTTCGTGGACACGATGCTGAGGCAGGTGAAGATCGTCGGAGCGACCGATGCCGCCCTCGCGGGCGCGATGGTCGCGGCGATGCTCTTCGGCGGCGCGCGGCTCTGGCCCAAGCGCCTGCTCGCGCAGCGCTTCCTGCCGTGGGTGTGGGTCGTCGTCGTGCCGGTGCTGTACGTGATGCGCGGCGTGCCCGTGCTCTCGCGCTACCTCGTGCCGCTCATGCCGATCCTCGCGTGGCTCGCGTGGCGCGCGGTCGAGCGCTGGTGGGCGGGTGAGGAGCCCGTGCCGGAACTGCGCCGCGGCGCCGCGCTGCTCGGCATCGGACTCGCGTCGCTCGCGCTCGTGCAGAACCTGCTCGTCTACAACAACGTCGTGCTGCCGCAGGTGCGCTCGTTCGGCGCCGGCCTGCGCCAGAGCCTGATCCCGTGGGGCGAGTGGTTCGACCAGCACACGAAGCCCGGCGTCTCGATCGCGGCGCCCGACATCGGCGCGATCGGCTACTACAGCAACCGCCGGGTCGTGGACTTCGCCGGGCTCGTCACGCCCGCGATGATCCCGCTCCTCGAGAAGGAGCAGCCCGAGGCGGTCGTGTCGAACTTCTCGTTCGCCGCCGTGTCGCGCCCCGAGTTCCTGGTCGACCGCTCCACGCGGGCCTACGACCTGATGAGCCGCAGTCCGTTCTCCGCGGCGCTCGTGCCGCTGGGCAACGCCGCGGTTCCCAACCTCGGAGTGGCCCGTCCCGAGGCCGCCGTCTACTCGTTCTACCGGGTGGACTGGGCGGTCTACGACTCGCTCGCCGCCCGGCGCTGATCGGGAGGGAGGCGCCGCGCTCGCTGCACGCGCGTGCACCTATACGATTTTCGATCCCGAGTCCATTTTTTTCTTTGGTCCTTCTCCCACGCAGGCGTACATTGCGCCTCGGTGGTGATTTTTGGGGGAACGGGGGGAAACCGGGGAACCGGTGGATCCCAATGGAGCGAGGACGATGTCGACCTTCTATGTGACCGAACGCTACTCGATCGACGACAAGGGACGGCTCATCGTCCCGATGTCGCTGCGAGCCGGCGAAGGTCGCAAGGCGCCTCTCTCCAAGTTCGTTCTCGTCGGTGGCCTCGACGGCTGCCTCTGGTTGTACGCGGAAGAAGCGTGGACGCACTTCGAGGAACGCCTGCGTCGCCTGTCGATGGGCACGAAGGAGCAGCGCGCTTTCGCGCGAGCGTTTCTCGTCGGAGCCAGCAAGGTGACGGTGGACAAGCAGGGACGCATCTCGATCCCATCGTCGCTCATGGTCCGTGCAGGCCTCGGCAAGGATGCCGTCCTGCACGGACAAGTTGGCCGCATCGAAATCTGGGCGCCGGAGCGGTTCGAGGCCACGGTCAACCCGACCCTGGAGAACCTCGACGACCTCGGCGAAACCGTGCTGAAGGATCTCCTCTGATGGTCGCTCCGCTCGTCACGCTCGAAGGCACCCGGACGATGGCCGTGAACCTCCAGTTCACGCGCGGACGTCACGGCGCCGCCGCGCGCATCGAACTGCACGACCGCCCGGCGGGCCGTTTCGCGACGGTCGCGCTGCGGGGCTGGATCGATCTTTCCGCGGAGCGCCGCATCGAGCAGACGCTCGACGACCTCGCCGGTCGCGGCGTCACGCAGCTGCTCGTGGACTGCTCGCAGCTCCGCCACATCGACTACCGCATGGTGCCGCGTCTCATCGGCGCCCTGCAGCGGTTCGAGTCGCGCGCCGGCGCCTTCGCGCTGTGCGGACTCAGCCGCTACCTGCGCGATCTGTTCCGTCTCGCCGGTTGCGACGCGCACCTGCGTTCGTGGCCGAGCGCCGCGGACGTGCTGGCGAGCCCCGCGCTGGCGGGAGCTCCCGGTGGATGTGCGTCATGAGCCGGTTCTGCTCCGCGAGACGCTCGGCTTCCTGCTCGGCGGGGAAGGGCTGTACCTCGACGGCACGCTCGGCGACGGCGGTCATGCTTCGGCGCTGCTCGACGCGGAACCTCGCGCGCGGCTGCTCGGCAACGATCGCGACCACGGTTCTCTCGACTTCGCGCGTGCGCGTCTCGCGCGGTTCGGTGATCGCGTGACGCTCGTCCACGGCACCTTCGCCCAGCTTCCGCAGGCGCACCGCGCCGCGGGCGGCGAACTGCTCGCGGGCGCGCTGTTCGACTTCGGGCTTTCCTCGCGCCAGATCGACGATCCGGAGCGGGGCATCAGCTTCACGCACGTGGGTCCGCTCGACCAGCGTCTCGACCGTTCGAACGGCCAGCCGCTGAACGAGCGCCTCGCGCTCGCCGACGAGGCCGAGGTGGCCGAGGCGCTGCGCGAGTACGGCGACGTGCGCGGCGCCGGCCGCATGGCGCGCGCGATCGTGGCCGCGGCACGCGCGGGGCAGCTCGCGACGACGCGCGACCTCGCCGCGGTGGTGGGACGTGCGGGCGGGGATCCCCGTCCGAAGGCGCTGGCGCCGGTGTTCCAGGCGCTGCGCATCTGGGTGAACGACGAGCTCGGCGACATCGACGCCGCGCTCGAGTGGCTGCCGTCCGCGGTGCGCGACGGTGGCGTGGTCGTGACGCTGTCGTACCACTCCGGCGAGGACCGCCGGGTCAAGCACGCGCTGCGCGGTGAGCCGCGCGTGTCCGTTTCACGCCGCCTGCCCGTCATGGACGATGTGGAGGCGGTGGGGCCGTGGGAGGAGCTGACGCGCAAGGTCGTCGTCCCCTCGAACGAAGAGCAGGACTCGAATCCGCGTGCACGAAGCGCGCGGCTCAGGGCATTCCGGAGGAAGCCGCGATGACCAGGGATTGGCGCCGCAACGTTCCTTCCTGGCGTACGCCGGATCGCAGGCGTTGGGTCCCGAACAAGGCCGCGTTGCTCGTGGTCTTCGTGATGGGATTCACGCTCGTCGAAGTCTGGTCGCACACCATGGTTCAGAGTCTCAGTGTCGAAGTCGGCCGCGTGACGGGCGACCTCAAGCACGAGAACGATCGCACCGCGTGGCTCGGCATGGAGCTGGACCGCGCGAGCAGCCGTTCGGCACTGCTGCCGGTCGCCGCGAACACGGGACTGCGTCCCGTGGATCCGTCGCAGATCGTCTCGCTGCCCGACGACTACCTCATTCCTTCGGAAGGCCGCACGCGGGAGACGGGCTCGTCCACGCTTCTCGCCTCTGCCGGCCGTGTCCTACAGTCGCTCGTGCCGGACGCCGCGGCACGAGGTCGCCACGTGAACTGATCTACCGAACTTCCTCGTGAGAGGAAGCGTCCGGTGCCGTATGGCCGGCCGCGCCTCAGCACCGCGCAAGTGGGTCCGGCGGTCTGCGTGAACCGTCGTTCCATGGAGGGAACAGTTGGCCCACAGGGATATGCGCAAGAGTCGGGTGCTGATGGTTGCGGCCGGCCTTTTTCTTCTGTTGTGCTGTGTGTGGTTGCGCGTCGCGTACCTGCAGATTCCGATGCACTCCCACTACATGGCCCGCGCCGCCGAGCGTCAGGAGAGCCGCGTCAAGCTCACGCCTCGCCGCGGTGACATCCTCGACCGCAACGGCCGCGTGCTCGCGCACGACCTGCAGTCGTTCGAGCTCGCGATCTACCGCCCGCAGGTGAAGAGCGTCTCGGCGCTCGCCGCCAAGATGGCGCCCGTGCTCGGCGTGAAGCCGCGTGATCTCGCGAAGCGCATCGAGGGCATGAAGGGCTTCGCGTGGCTCGAGCACGACCTCGCTCCCGAGGTCGGGCAGGAGCTGCAGCGCATGCGGCTCGAGGGCGTCGTCGTGCAGACGCGCGCGACGCGCGACTACCGCCTGGGTCCTGCGGCGTTCGAGATCCTCGGCCGCACCGACCGCGACAACGTGGGCGTGGACGGGCTCGAGTACCAGTACGAGAACGATCTCGGCGGGCGCTCGGGCTGGATCACGCTCATCCGCGCGGGCGAGAAGCGCTGGATCAAGCTGCCGGGCGCGGAGACGCATCCCGCGCGCGACGGCGCCTCGATGCAGCTGACGATCGACGCCGACCTGCAGGCGATCGTCGAACACCACCTCGCGCGCACCGTGGACTCTCTGCAGGCGCTGCGCGGCTTCGCCATCTTCCTCGACCCGATGACGGGCGAGATCCTCGCCGCCGCGTGCGTGCCGCACCTGCCCGCGGGCCGCGCGCGCAACTGGACGTTCACGGACCAGTACGAGCCCGGCTCCACGTTCAAGGTCGTCGTCGCCGGTGCCGTGCTCGAGGAAGGTCTCGCGAAACCCGAGGAGTACTTCACCGGCGCGCCCGGGCACGGCGTGAAGGCCGAGCTGCTGCCCGGCGTGTTCATCGGTGACGCGCATGGCCGCCCCGGCTACACGTTCTTCGGCGCGATCCAGAACTCGAGCAACATCGTGTGCGGCAAGCTCGGCATTCGTCTGGGCGCCGAGAAGCTCTACCGCTACGCCGCCTCGCTCGGCTTCGGCACGCTCACCGGCATCGAGTTCCCGGGCGAGACGTCCGGACGGCTGCGCCCGCTGGGGCGCTGGCAGCCGCGCTCGACGCCGACCGTGGCGATCGGGCAGGAGGTCGCCGTGACGCCGCTGCAGCTCGCGCTCGCGTACGCCGCGATCGCGAACGGCGGCGTGCTCATGGAGCCGATGCTCGTGAAGGAAGTCCGCGGCAACGACGGCCGCGTGCTGCGCCGCAACTCGCCGCAGCCCGCGCACCGCGTCTTCAGCGATGCGACCACGTCCGAGCTGCGCAAGATGCTCTGCGCCGTCGTCGACAGCGGCACCGCGACCGCCGCGCGCCTGCCCGGCATGCGCATCGCCGGCAAGACCGGCACCGCGCAGAAGGTCGATCCCGCGCTCCGCGCGTACGGCAGCAAGTACATGGCGTCGTTCGCCGGCTTCGCGCCCGCGGACAACCCGCGCATCGTCGGCGTCGTCGTGATCGACGAGCCGCCGCAGCGCCTGCACTACGGCGGCCAGATCGCCGCGCCCGTCTTCCGCGAGGTCGTGCTCGACCTCATGCGCCAGCCCACGAGCGTGCTCGGCAGCACCACGAGCAACATCGCGACGCGTCCGCCCGACGTGCCCGCGGTGACCGCGCCCGACCTGCGGCTGCTGCCGCGGATCGAGGCCGAGCGCAAGCTCGCCGACTTCGGCCTGCACGCCCGTTTCGAGGGCGCGGGCGCCCGCGTGCTGTCCCAGTCTCCCGCCGCCGGCCAGCCGGTCGAACGTGGCGGTTCCGTCGTCGCCTGGCTCTCGTCGCCGCAGGATTCCGTCGGGCGCAGCATGCCCGACCTCACCGGTCTTCCGGTGCGGCAGGCGATCCGCCAGCTCACCCAGCGTCAGGTCCAGCCCTTCGTCACCGGAAGCGGATTCGTCGTGCGGCAGGAGCCGTCACCCGGAACGCCACTGCCCGTCACGGGCGGTTGCCGTCTGTGGTGCGCGGCCGACGCCGGCACGCCGGCCCGTGGTGGCGTGAGCGTGGCCTCGGCGTCTTCGCGCCGGCCGTGAGGCTCCGCGACCTGATCGCCGCCCTGCCCGGGGCCGCCGTCCGCGGCCCGGACGGCGCCGCGGTCGAGGCCACGGTCGGCTCGCTCGCGCTCGACTCCCGCCGAGTCGCGGCGGGCGACGTGTTCTTCGCGCTCGCGGGCGTGCACGCCGACGGCACGCGCTTCGTCGCCGACGCCGTGCGCGCGGGCGCGCTCGCGATCGTGACCGCGCGCGGCGCCGAGGTGCCCGAAGGCGTGACGCACGTCGAGGTGGACGAGCCGCGGCTCGCGCTCGCGCAGGCCGCCTGCGCGCTGCACGGCGAACCCTCGCGCGCGATGCGCGTGGTCGCGGTGACGGGGACGAACGGCAAGACCACGACGACCTACCTGCTCGAGAGCATCTACGCCGCGGCCGGCTGGAGCGCGGGCGTGATCGGCACGACCGGCATCCGCATCGCGGGCGAGTCGCGCCCGAGCGCGTTCACGACGCCCGAGTCGCCGCAGCTGCAGGCGCTGCTCGCGGAGATGCGCGAGCGCGGCGTCGCGGCCGTCACGATGGAGGCGAGCAGTCACGCGCTCGTGCAGCGGCGCACGTGGGGGCTCGCGTGCGGCGCCGCGATCTTCACGAACCTCACGCAGGACCATCTCGACTATCACGGCACGATGGCCGCGTACCTCGACGCGAAGCTCATGCTCTTCGACGGGCGCAACGGCGGCGCGGCCGAGGGCGTGACGGCGGTCGTGAACGCGGACGACGGCGCGTGCGAGCGCGTGTGCGACGCGGCGCGCGCGGGAGGCATGCGCGTGCTGCGCTACGGCGACTCGCGCGTGGCCGACGTGCGGCTCGTGTCGGTGCGCGCGGTGAGCGCGGGGCTCGAACTGTGCGTGGCGTTCGCCGGCACCGAGCGCGCGTTCGTGCTGCCGATGCTCGGGCGCTTCAACGCGCACAACGCGGCCGGAGCGATCGGCGCGGCGCTCGCGCTGGGCGTCGAACCCGCCACGATCGTGCGCGGGCTTTCGGCGTTCGCGGGCGTGCCGGGCCGGCTCGAGCGCGTCACGACGGACGAACCCTTCGCGGTCGCGGTGGACTACGCGCACACGCCGGACGCGCTCGAACGCGCGCTCGCCGCGTGCCGCGAGCACGCGACCGGGCGGGTGCTGTGCGTGTTCGGCTGCGGCGGCGACCGCGACCGCGGCAAGCGCCCGCAGATGGGCGCCATCGCCGCGCGGCTCGCCGATCGCGCCTGGGTGACGAACGACAATCCGCGCAGCGAGCGTCCCGAGGACATCGCCGCCGAGATCGTGGCCGGCGCGCCCGCGGGCGCGCTCGAAGTGACGCTCGATCGCCGTGCCGCGATCGCCGCCGCGATTCGCGCGGCGGGCCCCGGCGACCTCGTGCTGATCGCGGGGAAGGGGCACGAAAGCACGCAGACCATCGGCGGCGACGTGCTGCCCTTCGACGACCGCGCCGTCGCGCGCGAAGTGCTCGGAGAAATGCGATGACCGACTTCCCGCTGCCGCCCCGCATCGTCGACCGCACCGTCCACGACGGGCAGGCCGATTCGCACAAGGCGACGCCGGAGGCGTCGAGCCATCCCATGATCACCCTGGTCGAACTCGCCCAGTGGTCGCGCGGCGACCTCGTCGTGAAGCGCGTACCCGAGGGCGCCGCCGCGCGCGAGGAGTTCCTGCGCAGTGGCGTCACCGGCGCCTCGCTCGACTCGCGCGCGATCGAGCCTGGCATGCTGTTCGTGCCGCTGCCGGGCAGCAACGTCGACGGCCACGCGTTCCTCGACGAGGTGTTCGCGCGCGGCGCCGGCGCGGCGCTGTGCGCGCGCGCCGTGCATCCGCTCATCGCGCACCACGACCTCGGGCCGCTCATCCTCGTGGACGACGTCACGGTGGCGCTGCAGACGATCGCGACCGAGTACCGCAAGCGCTGGCCCGGGCTGATGGTCGGCGTGACCGGCAGCGCGGGGAAGACGACGACCAAGGAACTGGTGGCCGCGGCCTTCGCGACGGAAGCGCCGACGCTGCGCACGCAGGGCAACAAGAACAACCACTGGGGCGTGCCGCTCACGATTCTCGGCCTCAAGCGCGAGCACCAGGTCGCGATCGTCGAGATGGGCATGAACGCTCCCGGCGAGATCGCCGCGCTCGCGGCCATCGCCGGCCCGAACGCCGCGATCGTCACGAACGCCGGCAGCGCGCACCTCGAAGGCGTCGGTTCGCTCGAGGGCGTCGCGCGCGAGAAGGCGTCGCTCGTGCACGCGCTGCCGAAGGGCGCTTCGGCGTTCGTCGGCGCGGATTCGCCGCTGCTGCTCGACGCCGTGAAGGGTGCGAAGGCCGAGGTGATCACCTACGGCTTCGCGAAGGAAGCCGGCCTGCGGCCGGCGGCCTACGAAGACCTGGGCGCCGCGGGCTCGCGACTCGAAGTGGACGGCTTCCCGCCGCTGCACCTGCAGCTCGTCGGCCGGCACATGGCCGCCAACGCGCTCGCCGCGCTCGCCGTGGCGAAGCGCTGGAAGCTCGACCCGGAGCGCGTCGTCGCGGCGCTGGCCGCGTACGCGCCGATGGGCGGACGCATGGAAGTGAAGCGCGCGCACGGCGCGACGCTGCTGGTGGACTGCTACAACGCGAACCCCGATTCGATGGCCGCGGCGCTCACGTCGCTCGCGAGCTGGCCGGGCGCCACGCGGCGCATCGCGCTGCTCGGCGACATGCGCGAACTGGGGGAGACGGCGGCGCGCCTGCACGTCGAAACGGGGGAGCGCGTCCGCAACGCGGAGTTGTGGACGGTGGGCGCGCATGCGGGCGATTATGCGCGGGGTGCGGCGCGGGCCGGGGTCACTGCGCGCGTCTTCGACGACAAACCCGCCGCGGCCGCGGCGCTTCGCGAAGCGCTGGCCGAGGGCGTGGTCGTGCTGCTCAAGGGTTCACGCGGGGCCGCACTCGAGCACGTGCTCGAGGGCCTCGACATGGAGAGTTGATCGCGTGTTCTACGAGTGGATCTATCCGTTGCACAGCTGGCCCGGACTGTCGGTGCTGAACGTGTTCCGCTACATCACGTTCCGTTCCGCGTACGCCGCCATCACCGCGCTCGCCATTTCGTACTGGTTCGGGCCCGTGATGATCGCGTGGCTGCGCAGCGTGAAGCTGGGGCAGAAGGTGAGGCAGGAGGGGCCGCAGACGCACCTCGGCAAGGCGGGCACGCCGACGATGGGCGGGCTGCTCATCGTGACCTCGATCGTGGTGCCGTGCCTGCTGTGGGGCAACTTCCATTCGCGCCAGCTCTGGCTCGCGCTGCTCACGACCGTGTGGCTCGGCGGCCTCGGCTTCCTCGACGACTGGCTGCGCGTCGTGAAGAACTATCCGAAGGGACTGCTCGGCCGGTACAAGCTCGTCGGCCAGGTCGCGATCGGCGCGATCGTCGGCACGCTCATGCTCGTGTTCCCCGAGACCGGCATGGGGCCGACCGCGACGCACGTGCCGTTCCTCAAGCGCGCGGTCGTGGACTTCGGCTGGCTGTTCGTGCCGTTCGTGATCTTCGTGATCACGGGTTCGTCGAACGCCGTGAACCTCACCGACGGGCTCGACGGTCTCGCGTCCGGGCTCGTCGCGATCGCGGCGTTCGCGTTCGCGGGCATGTGCTACGTGAGCGGTCACGCGAAGTTCAGCGCGTACCTGAACATCACGCACCTCGTCGCGAGCGGTGAGCTGACGATCTTCTGCGCGGCCGTGGTGGGCGCCGCGCTCGGGTTCCTCTGGTACAACTGCCATCCGGCCGACGTCTTCATGGGGGACACCGGATCGCTCGCGCTCGGCGGCGCGCTCGGCGTGGTCGCCGTGCTCATCAAGCGCGAGTTCTGGCTCGTGCTCGTCGGCGGCGTGTTCGTCGCCGAGGCGCTGTCCGTCATGATCCAGGTGACGAGTCTTCAAGCTCACCGGCAAGCGCGTCTTCCGGATGTCGCCGCTGCATCACCATTTCGAACTGCTGGGCTGGGCGGAGAGTCGCGTCGTCCTGCGCTTCTACATCGTCGCCGCCCTGCTCGCGCTGCTCTCCCTCTCGACCTTCAAGCTGCAATGACCTTCGATCGCTGGAACCCGCCTCCCGGAAAACGCGCCCTCGTCGCCGGCGCCGCGGGCAGCGGTGTCGCCGACGCGCGGCTCCTCGCGCGCCACGGCGCCGACGTGACGCTCTGTGACCGCCGCGCCACCGAGGCACTGCCCGAAGCGGCGCGCGCACTCGCCGCGGACGGCGTGACCGTGACGGGCGGGCGCGACGACGCCGCGCTGCTCGACGATCGCGACCTGCTCGTGTGGAGCCCGGGCATCCCCGTGGACCACGCGCTGATCGTCGCCGCGCGCGAGCGCGGCATCACGGTCATGGGCGAGCTCGAGCTGGGCTTCCTCGCCGCGAAGGCGCCGCTGCTCTGCATCACCGGCACGAACGGCAAGAGCACCACGACCGACCTGACCGGCGCGCTGCTGCGCGCGGCGGGGCGTGAGGTCGAGGTGTGCGGCAACATCGGCCGCGCGATCTGCGAGGTGGCCGAGGACGTGAGCGCGTCCGGACTCCTCGTCGTCGAGGTGTCGAGCTTCCAGCTCGAGACCGTCGACAAGCTCAAGCCGTGGGTCTCCACGTGGCTCAACCTCACGCCCGACCACCTCGACCGCCACGGCGATCTCGAGACGTACGCGGCGATGAAGGACCGGCTGTTCGTGCGGCAGGACGAATCCGACTGGGCGGTGCGCAGCGCCGACGACCCGGCGGTCGCCTCGCGCCGCTCCGGGCACGGCGCGCCGCTCGAGTTCTCGGTCTCGCACGCGGTGCCGGAGGGGGCGTACTTCGAGGACGGCCACCTCGTGACCGCCTGGCGTGGCGGACGCGAGCGGCTGATGCCGCGCTCCGAGGTCCGGCTCCCGGGCCCGCACAACCTCGCCAACGCGCTGGCGGCCCTGACCACGGTCATGCCGCTCGAACTGCCCCCGGACACGCTGCGGCAGGCGCTGCGCGAATACGGCGGGCTGGAGCACCGGCTGGAGCCGGCCGGGACGGTCGGCGGCGTGCGGTTCGTGAACGATTCCAAGGCCACGAACACGAACTCGCTCGAGGTCGCGCTGCAGAGTTTCCCCCAGAAGATCGTGCTCATCGCGGGTGGCCGCGACAAGGGACAGGACTTCTCCCCGCTGGCCCCGCTCGTCCGCCAGGCGTGCAAGCAGCTCGTCCTGATCGGGGAGGGGGCCCCCGTCATGGAAAAGGCCTGGACCGGGGTGCCGGCCGCCCGTGCGGAATCCCTGCGCGAAGCGGTCGAAATGGCGTACCTTGCAGCGGGACCGGACGGCGTGGTGCTGCTTTCGCCGGGCTGTTCGTCCTACGACATGTTCAAGGATTTCGAAGATCGTGGACGCCGCTTCAAGGATGAAGTGGCGAGATTGGCGCAGGGAGGCGCGCGCACGTGAATCGCGGGGATCGCTGGATCATCGGGCTGGCTCTCATCCTGACGTTCTTCGGCGTCTTGATGGTGTACTCGGCCGGTTCGTTCGCGTCGTTCATCCATCATCAGGGTGGCGGCTACTACCTCCAGCAGCAGGCGGTGCGCGTGGTCCTCGGCGGTGCGCTCATGTGGTTCTGCGCCCGCAAGCTGAACCTGCGCTGGCTCGAGACGATTTTGCCTTGGACGCTCGGGTTCTGCTGCCTGCTCCTCGTCGCGGTCATCGCGGTCGGGCACACGTCGAAGGGCGCGACGCGCTGGTTCCGCGTCGGCTCGGCGTCGCTGCAGCCGACGGAACTCGCACGCGTCGCGGCGGTGGTGTTCATGGCGGCGTGGCTCAAGCGCCGTCCGATCTCGCAGCACGGTTTCTGGCGCGGCCTCGTGCCGCCGATGCTGCTCCTCGGCTTCGTGTCCGCACTCATCTTCAAGCAGCCCGCGCTCAGTTCGGCGGCGCTGCTCTTCGCGACCGGCTTCACGATGTTCTTCCTCTCCGGCGCGCCGCTGCGCTACCTCGCCATCCCCGTCGGGGTGGGAGCGCTCGCGGTGGTGGGCGGAGTGGCGACGCACCCGTACCAGCTCAAGCGCGTGAGCACGTTTCTCGACTTCGTGCTGCACGGCAAGCTCGACGCCCAGGGCTCGGGCTACCAGATCGACCAGTCCCTCATCGCCATCGGTTCGGGCGGCGTCTTCGGCCGCGGGCTGGGGGCGGGCTTCCAGAAGCTGCTGTCGCTTCCGGACGCGCACACCGACTTCATCTTCGCCATCGTCGGCGAGGAGCTCGGGCTCGTGGGAGCGACCGTGCTGCTCGTCGTCTTCGCACTTTTCCTCTGGCGGGGCCTGCGCGTCACGGCGCGCTGCTCCGACCCGTTCGCTTGCCTGCTCGCCGGCGGGATCACCGTTCAGTTCGGGCTCTACGCGGTCGCCAATCTCATGGTCGCGACGAGTCTCGCACCCACCACGGGTCTGCCGCTGCCGTTCGTGTCGTACGGCGGCTCGGCCCTCCTGGTGAATCTCGCGGCAGCCGGCATCCTGTATCGCATCAGCGCGCTCAACGGTGAAGACGAGGCATTGACTCGTTCCCGGTGGGCGCGGGAGGCCGCATGAAGATCCTGATCGCCGGCGGTGGCACCGGGGGGCACGTCTTTCCGGGCATCGCCGTCGCCGAGGAACTCCGCCGCTTGCGCCCGGACTGCCAGATCGTGTTCGCCGGCACCCGCCGTGGACTCGAATCGCAGGCCGTGCCCGAAGCCGGGTTCACCATTCGCTATCTCGCCAGCAGTGGTTTCAACCGCCGCCGCTGGTGGACGTGGCCGCTCTCCGCGATCACGAACCTCGTGGGACTCGTCCAGGCGCTCGGGCTGATCCTCGCCGAGAATCCGCAGGTCGTGCTCGGCACGGGCGGATACGTGAGCGCTCCGATTTCGTTCGCCGCGAAGCTGCTCGGCCGGCAGCTGCTCCTGCAGGAGCAGAACAGCCGGCCGGGTCTCGCGAACCGGCTGCTTTCGCGCATCGCGGACGAAGTGCACCTGTCGTTCCTCGAAGCGCGCAGCGACTTCCCGCGCAAGGACCACCTCAAGGTGACGGGCAATCCCGTGCGCGCGCACATCTCCGCGGGTGATTCCGACGCGGCGATGCGCGAGTTCGAGCTCGATCCCTCGCGCCCGGTGGTGTTCGTGTTCGGCGGCAGCCTCGGCGCGCAGCGCATCAACGAGGCGGCGATCGAGACCATGCGCCAGCTGCAGGGCCGCGTCGCGCTGCAGCTCATCCTGCAGACGGGCCGCGCGGACTACGAGCGCGTGAAGGCGATCGTGGACGCCGAGAAACTCCCGGCCCGCGTGCTGCCGTTCGTGAAGAAGATCCACATGGCCTACGCAGCGGCGGACCTCGTCGTGTGCCGCGCCGGCGCGATGACGCTCGCCGAGATCGCGGTGTGCGGTCTGCCGGCGATCCTCGTGCCGTATCCCTACGCCGCGCACAACCATCAGGAAGACAACGCCGCGAACCTCGTGGATCGTGGCGCCGCGGTGATGATCCTCGACGCCGAGCTCACGGGCGACCGCCTCGCGCGCGAGGTCGCGCACCTGCTCGCCGACAAGCAGCAGCTCTCCCGCATGTCCTCGAACGCGCGGCTGTTCGCGCGGCCCGACGCCGCGACGCGCCTCGCGCGCACGCTGATCCGTCGCGCGGAGGGCAAGCCCGAGGTCGTCGAGGAGAACCCGGCGGAAGGGGGCCGCTAGTGTACGGGCACACCCACCGCATCCACTTCATCGGCATCGGCGGCAGCGGCATGTCCGGTCTCGCCGAGGTGCTGCTGAACATGGGCTACTCGGTCGCCGGCAGCGACCTGAAGTCCTCCGAGGTCACGGACCGCATCGTGGCGCTGGGCGGCCGCGTGTTCGTCGGTCACGCCGCCTCGAACGTCGAAGGCGCGCAGGTGGTCGTGTACTCGTCCGCCGTGCGCCCGGAGAATCCCGAACTCGTCGCCGCCCGCGCCGCCGGCGTGCCGGTCATCGCGCGCGCCGACATGCTCGCCGAACTCATGCGCATGAAGTACGGCGTCGCGGTCGGCGGCTCGCACGGCAAGACGACGACCACGTCCATGGTCGCGTCGGTGCTCAGCCGCGGCGGCATGGACCCGACGATCGTGGTCGGCGGCCGGCTGCGCGCACTCGGCTCGAACGCGAAGCTCGGGCACGGCCGGTTCCTCGTGGCCGAGGCCGACGAGAGCGACGGCTCGTTCCTGCGTCTCGCGCCCGCCGTGACCGTGATCACGAACATCGACCGCGAGCACCTCGACCACTACGCCGACCTCGACGAGATCCGCCAGGCGTTCACGTACTTCGCGAACCGAGTGCCGTTCTACGGCGTGTCGGTGATGTGCGTGGACGACGAGCACGTCCGCCAGATCCTGCCGCTCGTCACCAAGCGCACGCTGCTCTACGGCACGCGCGAGGAAGCCGAAGTGCGGGCGGGCAAGATCGAGATGCTGCCGCACGAGTCGCGCTTCGAGGTGATCGCCGCGGGCGAGACGCTCGGCTGGGTGACGCTGCACGTGCCCGGACGGCACAACGTGCTCAACGCGCTGGCCGCGGTCGCGATCGGGCTGGAGCTCGAGATCGCGTTCGCGCACATCGCCGAGGCGCTCGACGGCTTCCGCGGCGTCGGCCGCCGCTTCGAGTTGCGCGGCGAAGTGAACGGCGTGCGCGTGGTGGACGACTACGGCCATCACCCGACCGAGGTCGCGGCGACGCTGTCGGCCGCGAAGCAGCAGGGCGGGCGCGTGCTCGTGATCTTCCAGCCGCACCGCTATTCGCGCACCGACGCGCTGCGCGAGGAGTTCGGGCGCTGCTTCGGCGACGCCGATCTCGTTTGGGTGCTCGACGTGTACGCGGCGGGCGAAACCCCGATCCCGGGCGTGACCGGCCACACGGTGGTCGAAGCCGCGCACGCGGCGGGGGCGAAGCACGTGTCGTACGCCGCGAGCGGGCCGGAAGCCGCGGCCGCGGCGGCCGCCGCCGCGAAGAGCGGCGACGTGATCCTGACGCTCGGCGCCGGAGACGTGTCGCGACTCGGCGAGCACGTGCTCGGGCACCTGAGGGGCGGAGTCGAAGGGAGAAAGGCGTGAGTCACTACCAGGGGCGGGCGCTGTCGCGTCCCGAACGCCATGGCCGCGAAGGCGGCGCCGGCCCGTTGCGCCAGGCGCTGCGCGTGCTCGTGGTGATGCTCGCGCTCGGCGCGGTCGCCATGCTGCCGTGGAAGGAACTGCGCCGCCGCCACGCGATCGTCACCGACGTGCGCGTGAAGGGCGTGCGCTACCTCGACGCCGCGCGCGTCCGCCGCGCCTCCGGTGTGGTGGAGGGGCAGGACCTGCTGTCGCTCGACCTCGCGGCGGTGCGCCGCCGCGTGCAGGCGGATCCGCGCGTCGCCAGGGCGGACGTGCGCCATCACGGCCTGCGCGGGATCGAGATCGAAGTGCACGAGCGCGTCCCGGCGCTGGTCGTCACGACGGGCGAGCCGATCGAAGTGGACTCGACCGGCGTGCTGCTCGAACCGCTCCAGCGCGGCGTCGTCGCCGACGTGCCGCTGCTCACCGGCGTGCGTTCGTCGGACCTCGAGCCGGGCACCCGAATTCGCAGCGAGGAGATGAAACGAGGACTCGCATGGGCCGCCGTTTTGAGCGACAATGCGCTCCGACTTTCGGGGCAAGTGTCGGAACTGGACGTGTCGGAGTCGCGGACGACCCGGCTCGTACTCATGAACGGAATCCGTGTCGTGGGACCGGCGTGGCCGGTCAGTCTCCGCCAGCTTTCCGGACTCCGAGCAACGCTCCTCGACCTGCAGCGCAAGGGCATGATGCCCGGCGAGGTCGATGTGCGTATTCCGAATCAGGTCATCGTGCGTGACACACAGCCGACCGAACTCGTCTCGGTCGATCAGCCACACAGCATCTGAGGCGCACCGCGGGAGGGAACCCCATGGCCCAGGCGACAAGGACGTTCGTCGGACTCGACATCGGCACCACCAAGATCTCGTGCATCATCGCGGACCAGAACGCCGCGGGTGAGATGCGGATCGTCGGCATCGGCAACGCGCCCAGTGAAGGGCTGCGCCGCGGCGTGGTGGTGGACCTCGAAAAGACCGTGGCGAGCATTTCGCGTTCGGTCGAAGAGGCCGAGCGCATGGCCGGCATCGAGGTGAAGGGTGTGTGGGCCGGCATCGCCGGGGACCACATCCGCAGCCTGAACAGCCGTGGCGTGATCGCCGTGGCGCGGCGCGACAACGAGATCGCGGCCGCGGACGTGGACCGCGTGGTCGAAGCCGCCAAGGCGATCGCGATCCCGGTCGACCGCGAGATCATTCACGTGATCCCGCAGGAGTTCATCGTCGACGACCAGGACGGCATCAAGGATCCGGTCGGCATGAGCGGCGTGCGTCTCGAAGCCGAGATCCACATCATCACGGGCGCGGTCACCAGCGCGAAGAACATCTGCCGCGCGATCCAGCGTTCCGGCCTCAAGGTGTACGACCTCGTGCTCGAGCCGCTCGCCTCGGCGACCGCGGTGCTCGACCAGGACGAGCGCGACCTCGGCGTGGTGCTGCTCGACATCGGCGGCGGCACGACCGACGTGGCCGTGTTCCACGAGGGCTCGATCCGCCACACGGCGATCATCCCGTTCGGCGGCGCCAACGTGACGAGCGACATCGCCATCGGGCTGCGCACGCCGATGGACAAGGCCGAGGCCATCAAGATCCAGCACGGCTCCGCGCTCGCTTCGCTGGTCAAGGCGGACGAGATGCTGCAGGTCGCCTGCGTCGGCGGCCGCGAGGATCGCGAAATCTCGCGCACCGTGCTCGCCTCGATGATCGAGCCGCGCATGGAAGAGATCTTCATGCTCGCCAACAAGGAAGTCCGCAAGAACCACTTCGCGCCCCTGATCGGCGGCGGCGTGGTGCTCACCGGCGGCACGTCGCTGCTGCCCGGGATCGCGGAGTTGGCCGAGCAGGTGTTCGAAATGCCCGTCCGTCTCGGCGTGCCGAGGGGAATGGGCGGCCTGTCCGCGAACGTCGCCGACCCGCGCTTCTCGACGGGAGTCGGTCTCGTGATGCATGCTGCGGGTCAGGACGGCAGGTCCGGTGCGTTCGTCGAAAGCCGCGCGCCCGGCAAGTCCCCACGCTTCGATTTGATCGGCTGGTTCGCCAGCAAGTTCTAGAACCACGCAGTCTCGGCATCGGCGGCCAGGATGGCCGCGATGCCGGCACAAGGAGAGGTGCCCATGTCCATGTTCGAGCTCGAGATCGACCGCACGGCCCCCGCTCGCCTGAAGGTCATCGGTGTCGGCGGCGCAGGCAACAACGCCGTCAATCGCATGATCGGTGCGGGCCTTCGTGGCGTGGACTTCATCGCCGCGAACACGGATGTGCAGGCCCTCGGGCAGGCGCTGGCGCCCACGCGAATCCAGATCGGCATCAACGCGACGCGCGGTCTCGGCGCGGGTGGCGATCCTTCGCAGGGCCGCCGTTCCGCGGAAGAGGACGAGCAGGCGATCAGCGACGCGATCGGTGAAGCCGACATGGTGTTCGTCACCGCCGGCATGGGCGGCGGCACCGGCACCGGCGCCGCTCCCGTCGTGGCGCGTCTCGCGCGCCAGGCCGGCGCGCTCACGGTGGGCGTCGTCACGCGTCCGTTCTCGTTCGAAGGCCGCCGCCGCATGCGCCAGGCCGAGGAAGGCCTCGAGGAACTCCGCGCCGAAGTGGACACGCTGCTCGTGATCCCGAACGAGCGCCTGCTTTCGGTCGTCGAGAAGGGCACGCCGCTCTCCGAGGCGTTCGGCATCGCCGACGACGTGCTGCTCAAGGCCACCAAGGGCATCGCGGATCTCGTCACGATCCCCGGCCTCGTCAACGTCGACTTCGCCGACGTGAAGAGCATCATGGCTTCGCGCGGCAACGCGCTCATGGGCACGGGCCGCGCGACGGGCGAGAACCGTGCGCTCGAAGCGGCGCAGGCCGCCGTGTCGAGCCCGCTGCTCGAGGACGTCTCGATCCACGGCGCCGAGGGCGTGCTGCTCAACATCACGGGCGGCCGTGACCTCAGCCTGCACGAGGTGAACGAGGCTTCCAAGGTCGTCACGGAAGCCGCGGGCGAAGACGCGAACATCATCTTCGGCGCCGTGATCGATCCCGCTCTGGACGGCGAGATCGTCGTCACGGTCGTCGCGACCGGTTTCGGCATCGCGCATCCGCAGTTCACCGTCGTGGACCGTTCGACGCGCCGCAAGGCCGTGAACGACGCGGACGACGCCGGCAGCTACAACATCCCCGCGTGGAAGCGTCAGCAGGGCCGCAGCCAGTGGGGGCGCAACGCGAGCGAATCGCTCGAGGTTCCGGCGTTCCTTCGTCGCCAGATGGACTAGGAGAGAGCCGTGAAGTTCCTCTCGTCCCTCGTGAAGTGGGGGCACACCCGCGGGTACAACGCGGGCATCCTCCACTTCAACAAGGGTGAGTTCGCGCGAGCGGCCGAGTGCTTCGAAAGCGTGCTGCACGAGGTGCGGGATCCGAACGATCCCGATCACTGCCTCGCGCTCGTGCACGCCGCGGAGGCCCGCGCGAATCTTGGTCTCGCGTTCTTCCACGCGGGCGACTACGCCCGCGCGGAGGGCGAGTTCACGCGCGCGCTCGAGGAGAACCCGACCTTCCCCGACCTGCGCTACTTCCGCGCCCGCATCTACGAGCGCTCGGGCCGGATCGACGAGGCGATCGAGGATCTCGAACGCGCGCTCGCCGAGCATCCGCACTATCTCGAAGGGCACCTGCTGCTCGCGGTGTGCCTGGGGCTGAAGGGTGACCGCGAGCGTTCGAGCGCGCAGCTCGGCGAAGCGCTGTCGCTCGGGCTCGAGGCTCCGGAGTGGGTGACGCCCGCCGTCGCGCGCGACTGGACCGGCGAGCAGTGGCGCCGGCTGCTGCCCGACGTCGCCGCGCGCACGAACGGCGCGGGAGCGAAGCCGCTCGACCGCGCGCTCGCGCACCAGCAGGCGGGCGACCTCGCGGGCGCCATCGCCGAACTCACGCGCGCGGTGGCGGACAAGCCGTCGTACGCCGACCTGCGCTGCCGCCTCGGCGGCCTGCTGCTCGAGGACGGCCGTCTCGAGGAGGCGCTCGACCAGTTCAAGGTCGCGCTCGAACTGAACCCGCGCTACCTCGAGGCCCGGCTTCTCGCCGCGCGCGCCGAGCTCGAGCGCGGCCGCGCCGCCGCCGCCGGCGAGCACATCGCCGAGGCGATCGAGGCGAACCCGCAGTATCCCGACCTGCATTTCTGGCTCGCGGTGACGCGCTTCCGCCAGGGCGATCTCGCCGCGGCGGTCGCGCCGCTCGAGACCGCCGTCGAACTCAACCGCCAGTTCGCCCGGGCGCAGCGCCTGCTCGGGCTCGTGTACCACGCGCTCGGCCGCTATGACGACGCGCTGCGCGCGCTGCGGCGTGGGCTGACGCGCGATCGCGAAGTGCCGCAGACCGCGGTGATGGACGCCCAGCTGCTGTACGAGTCGGGCGACCTCGAAGGGGCGGAGGCCGCGCTGCTGCGCGCGCTCGCCGTGAACCCGTCGTACCCCGACCTGCGCACGCTGCTCGCGCGCATCCGCCGCTCTCAAGGCCGTCTCGAGGAAGCGTCGGCCGAGTACGCGAAGGCGCTCGAGCTGCGCCCCGACTACGCCTCGGCGGCGCTCGAGCGCGCCAGCGTGCTCATCGAGATGAACCGCCTGCCGCAGGCGGAGTCCGCGCTCGCCGATCTCGTCGCCCGCCGTCCCCGCTGGGCGGACGCGCACGCGCTGCTCGGCCGCACGCGACTCATGAAGGGCGAGCCCGCGGCCGCGGTCGCGCCGCTCACCGCCGCGCTCGAGATCAACCCCGGCTTCGCCGCCGCCCGCGCCGACCTCGGCTGGGCGCTGCTGCAGTCCGGGCAGTCACGCGAGGCCGACGAGCATTTCGCGCAGGCGCTCGAGCTCGATCCGATGAACGCCCTGCCGCGCCAGCAGCTCGCCTGGCGGGAACTGCTCACCGCGAACCGCGACGAGTAGCGGGAGCGGGGGACAAGCGAAAGGGCCCGGTCGCCATCGGCGTCCGGGCCCTTTTCGCGAAGTCGGGAAGACTAGGCGGCGCTGCTCGTGACCTTCCGGCCGCGCACGGCCTTCACGACCTTGTTCGAGCGGATGCAGCGCGTGCAGACCTTGATCTGCTTCGGCTTGCCTTCCACCAGCGCACGGACGCTCTGGATGTTCGCGTTGAACGTACGCTTGGTGATGTTGTTGGCGTGGGAAACGTTCTGTCCCGCCATCCGCAGCTTGCCGCACACGAAACACTTCGCCATGAAACACACTCCTCGATAAGCCGCGCTGGCGGCGTCCAGATGACTGCGCAGGGTGGACCCGCAGCGCACATCGGTCATGAAATCGCCGCGGCACTATACGAGAGGCCCGGACCCGATGTCCAGCCTCGTCGCCGGATGGTGGTCCTGCACTTTCAGGGAGTTTTCCCGCCACCCGAATGATTTCGTTCTTCCAACAAGCCCGGTCGCCCGCTAGCTTGATGTCAAGAAGTTGTCCGACCACTCCACCGAGACGGGCGCGTACGCCGCACGGGGTCGCCCGCCTTCAGCTGGGAAAGGAGAGCGTTTCGGCGGAACCGCCGTTCCGGTCGCGCCGTGTACTTCACGCGCCGCGCTGACAAGCCCCCTCGGGTCCATCGTCCCCCGGCGTGGATCCGGCCGCACGATTCCGGTGCTCCCCTTCGCTCGCGCGCACGAGCGCCTTGCGCCGGAATGGAGAGGATCTCCCCCCATGAGTCTACGAAAGCTGCTTCAGTCCACGCTGCTCGCGCTCGTCGCCCTCACGGTGCTCGCGAGCGCCGGCTGGGCGCTCACGGCGCAGCCGATTCCCGGCGAAGTCATCGTGAAGTATCGCGCGGGCACGACGAACGCCCGTCGCGACCAGGTGATGTCGCTCCTTTCGAACGTCCAGCGCCGGCGCGACTTCTCGTTCATCCGCGCCGAGCTCGTGAAGTCGAGCGGCATGTCGACCGAGCAGATGCTCACCGCGCTCCGCCGCGATCCGAGCGTCGAGTACGCCGAACCGAACTACCGCATCACCATGGACGTCGTGCCGAACGACCCGCGCTTCGCGGAGCTCTACGGCATGCGCAACACGGGGCAGACCGGCGGCACCGCCGGCGCCGACATCCGCGCGACGAACGCGTGGGACGTGTTCACCGGTGATCCGGCGCTGAAGATCGGCATCATCGACACGGGCGTCGACTACAACCATCCCGATCTCACCGCGAACGTCTGGACGAACCCCGGTGAAGTGGCGGGCAACGGCATCGACGACGACGGCAACGGCTACGTGGACGACGTGCACGGCTACGACGTCGTGAACAACGACGGCGACCCGATGGACGACAACGGCCACGGTTCGCACTGCGCGGGCACGATCGCCGGCGTGGGCAACAACGGCGTCGGCGTCACGGGTGTGAACTGGCACGCGAGCGTCATCGGCATCAAGTTCCTCGACGCTTCCGGCTCGGGCAGCACCGAAGGCGCGATCGCCGGCATCGAGTACGCGATCACCGTCGGCGCTCGGCTCACGAGCAACTCGTGGGGCGGCGGCGGCTTCTCGCAGGCGCTGCTGGACGCGATCAACGCGGCCGGCGCGGACGGCCAGCTGTTCATCGCGGCCGCCGGCAACAGCGGCACGGACAACGACTCCTCGCCGCACTATCCGTCCACCTACGACTCGCCCTTCATCATCGCGGTCGCCGCGACCGACGACGCCGACGGCCTCGCGTCGTTCTCGTGCTTCGGCGCGACCACGGTGGACCTCGGCGCTCCCGGTGTGGACATCCTTTCCTGCCAGCCCGGCGGCGGCTACCAGCTGCTCTCCGGTACGTCCATGGCGACGCCGCACGTCTCGGGCGCCGCGGCGCTCGTGTGGGGCCGTTTCCCCGGCGCGACGAATCTCCAGATCAAGCAGCTGCTCCTCACGAAGGCCGATCCGATTCCCTCGCTCGCGGGCAAGTGCGTCACGGGCGCGCGGCTGAACGTCTTCCTGGCGCTCGCCGACCCCGACAGCATCGCGCCCGGCGGCGTCTCGGATCTCGCGACGGCCACGCCCGGCTCGACCACGATGGGCCTCACGTGGACGGCGACGGGTGACGACGGCGGCACCGGCCGCGCGTCGCGCTACGACATCCGCTGGTCTTCCGCCCCGATCACCGAGGGCAACTTCGCCGCGGCGAATCCCGTGACCGGTCCCGATCCGCTCGTCGCGGGCTCGGCCCAGTCGTTCGAAGTGACCGGCCTCGCGTACAACACGGCCTACTACTTCGCGCTGAAGGCCGCGGACGAGTTCGGCAACACCGGTCCGATGTCGAACCTCGCCACCGGTACGACGCTCGGCGCCCCGGCGCTGACCGCCTCGCCGCTGTCGCTGACCGAAGCGCTGCTCACGGGTGCGTCCTCGACGCAGCCGCTCTCGATCACGAACACCGGCGCCGGCCGCCTCGACTGGACCGCTCCGACGCCCGAACTGCTGCTCGGCGCCAGCGGCCTCGTGCAGCCCGGCGTCATCTATCCCGAAGTGACGATCGCGAAGGGGGAGAAGGACACGAACCCCGGCATCCTCGGCGCCGGTGGCCCCGACTCGTTCGGCTACCGCTGGACGGACAGCGATCAGGCCGGTGGCCCGGCGTACTCGTGGGTGGACATCACCGCCGTCGGCACGCCGCTCGCCCTCACGGGTGACGACGCGCTCTCGGTCGCGGTGCCGCTCGGCTTCAACTTCCCGTTCTACGGCAGCACGTTCTCGAGCGTGAAGATGTGCACGAACGGCTTCCTCACGTTCACGGACACGGGCACGCCGTACTCGAACAGCGCCCTTCCGAGCACCTCCGGCGCACAGAACATGCTCGCGCCGTTCTGGGACGACCTGAACTTCGGCACGGTCCAGCGCGTGTACACGTACTACGACGGCGCGCGGTTCATCATCTCGTACGTCGCCGTGCCGCGTTACTCCGCGGGCGGTCCGTACACGTTCCAGGTGCTGCTCTACCCGAGCGGTGAGATCCGGTTCCAGTACCAGACGATGGCTTCGCCGGTGGACGGCGCCACGATCGGCATCCAGAACGCCACGGAGACCGTCGGCCTCACGACGGCCTACAACACGGCGTACCTGCACGACGCGATGGCGATCCGCTACATCCCGCTCCGCCAGTGGCTGTCGGTGACGCCGACGTCGGGCCAGCTGTTCTCCGGCAACTCGCAGAACCTCGACGTGCACTTCGACGCTTCGGGCCTGATGGGCGGGACGTACCTGGGCAACGTGGTGTTCGCCACGAACGCGCCCACTCCCAACTCCTCCGTGCCCGCGACGCTGACGGTGACGGGCGCTCCGAACGTCCTCGCCACGCCGGACACGTCGGACTTCGGCACGCACTACGCGAACGGCACGTACACGCGCACGCTCGTCGTGACGAACGACGGCACGGACGCTCTGCACGTGTCGAGCATCGTCTCGAGCGACGCCTCGCTGACGGCGGCTCCGTCCGCTTTCACGGTGGCGCCGAGCTCGGCGACGAACGTGACGCTGTCGTGGCACCCGACTTCGGTGTCCACGCTCGACGCCACGCTCACGATCTCGAGCGACGATCCCGATTCGCCCACGCTCGTGCGGTACGCGCTCGGCGCGGCCGTCGCGGCTCCGGCGTTCAGCGTGAACCCGAACTCGTTCGACGTCACGCTCAACACGAACTCCGCGACCTCGCAGAACCTGCGCGTCACGAACGGCGGCGGCAGCCCGCTGACGTTCGCCGCGTCCACGGTCGTGAACGCGGCTCCGCAGGCGCTGCCTTCCCGCGATCCGCAGGAAGACGCGCCGTACCTGACGCCCAAGGGCCAGCCCGACCAGGTCTTCGGCATCACGCCGGAATCCGCGGGCGGACCGGACGCGTTCGGCTACCGCTGGTCCGACAGCAACGAGCCCGGTGGCCCGGCGTTCAACTGGGTCGAGATCTCCGGCACGGGCACGGCCATCACGCTCACCGGTGACGACGCGAACGCGGGTCCGCTGCCGATCGGGTTCAACTTCCCGTTCTACGGCACGACGTTCCCGTCGTTCCGCATCTGCACGAACGGCTGGATGTCGTTCACGAGCACGCTGACCGCGTACTCGAACACGGCGCTCCCGAACGCGGGCACCTCGGTTCCCGAGAACCTCCTCGCTCCGTTCTGGGACGACCTCAACTTCGCCGCCGGCGCGCAGGCGTTCTACCAGTACGACGGCTCGCGCCTGATCGTGGAGTGGAAGAACGTCCCGCGGTATCTCGACTCGGCCAACCTGAACACGTTCGAGGTGATCCTCTACCCGGACGGCCGGATCGTGTACCAGTACCTGACGATGAATGCCGCCACGATGAACAGCAACACGGTCGGCATCCAGAACGACACGCGGAACGACGGTCTGCAGGTCGCGTTCAACGCCGCGTACGTCGCGAACAACCTGGCGGTGCGCTTCTCGCCGCCGGCGCGTTGGCTCACCGTGACGCCGCTGTCGGGTTCGATCCCGGCCGGTGGCTACCTCGACCTGACCGTCGGCTTCAACGCCGCGGGCATGACGGGTGGCACGTACACGGGCGCGGTGCGGCTCGACACGAACGATCCGACGGTCCCGCAGTTCGACGTCGCGTCCACGCTGCACGTGATCGGCGTGCCGGACGTCGCCGCCACTCCCGGCGCGGTTTCGTTCGACACCGCCTTCGTGAACGTGCCGCGCAATCGCCAGCTGACCGTGCAGAACACCGGCTCGGACGACCTCGTGATCGACGAGGTGACGATCGACAACCCGCGCTACAGCTCCACGGGTGGCGCGGTCACGATCCCCGCCGGCGGTTCGACGGTGCTGACCGTCACGTTCAACCCGAACACGACGGGCTCGTTCCCGGCGACGCTGACGATCAAGAGCAACGATCCCGACACGCAGTTCCTCACCGTGCCGCTGGCGGGCGAGGCGGTCGGCGCTCCGGAGTACTCGGCGTCGCACTCGGCGATCGTGGCGAACGTGTTCGTCGGTGAAGCCGACGAGCAGGCCTTCGTGATCCACAACGACGGCTTCAGCAACCTCTACTGGTCGGTGTCCGCCGCCGTGAGCGGTTCCTCGGCCGCGAACGCGACCGTCTACCACACGCCCGCGCTGCCGAAGAACGTCGTGGACGGCCGCCCCGGCATCCTCGGAAGCGGCGGTCCTGATGCGTACGGCTATCGCTGGAAGGACAGCGACGCCGTCGGTGGGCCGGCCTTCAACTGGGTGGACATCACCGCGACGGGCACGCACGCGACGCTCGCGGAAGACGACGACGGCACGGCGCTCTCGGTGCCGATCGGCTTCTCGTTCCCGTTCTACGGCACGAGCTTCTCCAGCGTGAACATCTGCTCGAACGGCTGGATGTCGTTCACGAGCACGCTGTCCGCGTACTCGAACGTGGCGCTGCCGAACACGGGCAGCGGCGTTCCGGAGAACCTCCTCGCGCCGTTCTGGGACGACCTCGATCTCAGCACGACCGGATCGGTGTACTACCAGAACGACGGCACGCGCTTCATCGTGTCGTGGGTCGCGGCTCCGCACTACACGAGCGGTGGGCCGTACACGTTCCAGGTGATCCTGTATCCGTCGGGCAAGATCGTGTTCCAGTACCAGACCGTGGGCACGAACGTCGTGAACAGCCAGACGATCGGCATCCAGAACGCGGATCGCACGATCGGACTGAACACGGCGTACAACGTGAACTACGTGCACGACGGTCTCGCGATCGAGTACGGGCGCATGCCGGACTGGCTGTCGGTGTCGCCCGGCGCGGGCACGACGATGGCCTTCGGCTCCCGCACCGGCCGTGTCGGATTCGATGCGACCGAACTGGCGCCCGGCACCTACACGGGTTCGCTGACGGTCGCGTCGAACGATCCGGACGAAGGCAACGTCACGATTCCGGTGACGCTGCACGTGATCACCGGCTACGCCGATGCCGGTTCGGCGCTGCCGAAGTCCTTCGGTCTGCGGTTGGCGGGAGCGAACCCGGTGCGAGGCCGCGCCGAGATCGAACTCGCGCTGCCGTCGGCCGGTTCCGTGCAGGCCGGTCTGTACGACGTGCGCGGCGCCCTGGTGCGGACGCTCGCGTCCGGACCGTACGCCGCCGGCTTCCACCGGCTCGCGCTCGACGGCACGAACTCGGCGGGTGACGCGGTTTCGCCCGGCGTGTACTTCGTGAAGGCGCGCACGGCGGGTGGCGAGTTCCGCCAGCGCGTCGTGATCCTGCACTGATCCACCGCTTCGAACGGACGGCCACGCCCTCACCGGGGCGTGGCCGTTTCGTTTCGCGGCCGGCGCCTTTCGCGGCCGTGACGGCGGCACGCGCCGCGTCGTAGGCTGCGCCGTCATGACGGAGACCACGCCCACTCGCGGCCGCAGCGTGCCGCTCGATCCGCGCACCCGCATCCAGTTCCTGCCGGGTGTGGGGCCCGCGCGCGCGCAGATGTTCGAGCGCGCGGGACTGAGCACGCTCGAGCATCTCGTGCGTCACTACCCGCGCGAGTGGCTCGACGCGAGCCAGTTCAGCGCGATCCGCGATCTCGTGCCCGGCAAGCTGCTGACCGTCGTGGGCGACGTGAAGCAGGCCGCGGCGCTGCGCACGCGCGGCGGGCGGGGAGACTTCGCGATCGCCGTGACCGACGGCACCGGAACGCTCGGCTGCTACTTCTTCGGGCAGTCGTGGCTCGCGCGCACGCTGCGCGCCGGGCAGCGCGTCGTCGTGAGCGGGGAGTACGACCCGCTCGAGCGGCGCATGCTCAATCCGATGTTCGAGCTGGTCGAGGGCGACCTCGAGCAGCTGCTGCACGCGGGGCGTCTCGTGCCCGTGCACTCGCTCACGAAGGGGCTCACGGCGCGGGCCATGCGCACGGCCGTGCGCCACGCGCTCGACGCCGTCGCCGACCAGATGAGCGACCCCGTGCCGCCGGAGGTCGCGGCCGCGCACGGACTCGGGCCGCTCGCCGACGCGCTGCGCGCGATTCATTTTCCCGAGAACGCCGAGGCGCTCGCCGCCGCGCGGCGCCGGCTCGCGTTCGAGGAACTGTTCCAGCTGCAGATGGTGATGGAGCTGCGCCGCCGCGTGCTGTCGGAGGAGGGCCGCGCGCTCGCGCTGACGCCGGCGGGCGATCTCGCCCAGCGCGTGCGTGAGTCGCTGCCCTTCACGCTCACCGCCGACCAGGACGGCGCGATCGCGGAGATCTCCGCCGACCTCGCGCGTCCGCGGCCGATGCACCGGCTCGTGATCGGCGACGTCGGCAGCGGCAAGACGGTCGTCGCGCTCATGGCCGCGGCGCAGGCGCTCGAAGCCGGGCACCAGGTCGCGTTCATGGCGCCGACCGAAGTGCTCGCGCGCCAGCACGCGACGAGCCTGTCGCGCTTCGCGACGGCCGCCGGCGTCGAGGTCGCGACGCTCACGGGCGCCTCGACCGCGGCGCAACGGCGCCTGCTCAACGCTCGGCTGGCCTCGGGCGAGCCGCTGCTGGTGGTCGGCACGCACGCGCTGCTCGAGGACAAGGTGCAGATGCCCACGCTCGCGCTCGCGATCGTGGACGAGCAGCACCGCTTCGGCGTCAAGCAGCGCGCGACGCTCGCGAAGAAGGGCGTGCTGCCGCACCTGCTCGTGCTCACCGCGACGCCCATTCCACGCACGCTCCAGCTCGCCTGGTTCGGCGATCTCGACGTGAGCGTGATCCGTTCGCGCCCCGCCGGGCGCGGCCGGCTCGTCACGCGCGTGACGGGTGAGGAGAAGTTCCCGCAGGTGATCGACTTCATGACCAAGGAGCTCGCCGCCGGCCGGCAGGCGTTCGTGGTGGTGCCGGCGATCGAGGAGGGCGGCAAGCTCGAGGTGAAGGCCGCCGAGGGCGAGTTCGTGCGGCTGAGCCAGCACCCGCTGCTGCGCAAGTGGCAGGTCGGGCTGCTGCACGGCCGGCTCAAGAGCGAGGAAAAGATCGAGGTCATGCGCCGCTTCAAGGAACGCGAGCTGCACGTGCTCGTGGCGACGACCGTGATCGAGGTCGGCGTGGACGTGCCGAACGCGACGCTCATGGTGGTCGAGAACGCCGAGCGCTTCGGGCTCACGCAGCTGCACCAGCTGCGCGGGCGCGTCGGGCGCGGCGAGCACCGCTCGGTGTGCGTGTTCGTGGGTGGCTCGGGGCTGACCGAGCGCGGCCGCGAGCGCCTGCAGATCATGGCGACGACCGACGACGGCTTCGAGCTGGCGGAGGCCGACCTGCGCATGCGCGGTCCGGGCGAGGTGTGGGGCACGCGCCAGTCGGGGCTGCCGCGGCTCAAGCTCGCCGACTCTGGAACGATCGCGAGCTGCTCGATCAGGCGCAGGGCGCGGCGCGCGAGGTGGCGAAGGCCGATCCGCACCTGCAGCGCGCGGAGCATGCGCCGCTGCGCGCGTCGCTGCTGTCGCTCTACCGCGAGCCGCTGGAACTCGCGCTCGCCGGCTGACCGCGGCGCCACGCGATCGCGACGAAGCCCGCCGCGGCCATGAGCCCGGCGGCGACGAGCATCGTGCGCGACGTGCCGAGCAGGGGCGTCGTGAACGCCGCGAGCAGGATCGCGAGCTGGAAGCCGAGACGCATGGCGAAGTCGCGCAGGCTGAACACGCGCCCGCGCGTGCGCGCGTCGGTGCCCTCCTGGAGCAGCGTCTCGCTGAGCACGAACGCGGGCGCGATGCACAGCCCCACGAGGAACGCGACGATCGCGAACACGGCGAAGCGGGACGAGACCGCGAAGCCCACGAGCCAGCCGCCCGCGAGCACGAGCCCGATGCCGAGCAGCACCGAGCGCGGGTACTTGCGGCCCGGGCCGTTCACCCACGCGGTGCCGAGTCCGGCGCCGATGCCGACGACGGCCATGAGCACGCCGATGCGCTCCATGCCGGGGATGCTCGCCGCGCGCTGGATGTGCTGGTTGCCCGCGACCTGCAGGAAGCCGCCGCCCATCCACACCGCGCCGAGCCTGACCAGCGCGAGCCCGACCGCGCTCGAGCCGCGCACGGCGGAAAGCCCTTCGCCGATCTCGCGGAAGTAGCCGCCGAGCGAGACCGCCTGCGTGTGGTGCGCGTGCGAAGGGCGGTAGCGGATGACGGCGATCGACACGACGGACGCGAGGTAGGAGATCGCGTCCACCCACAGCGCGGTGCGCCAGCCCCAGTGGTCCACGAGCCAGCCGCCGAAGAGGGCGCCCACCGCGGTCGCGGCGATGCCGGCGATCGAGAGCAGCGTGTTCGCCGCGAGCAGCTGGTCCGCCGGGACGATCTCGGGCGTGATCGCGCTCTTCGCGGGAAGGAAGAACACGTTGCACGTGAAGAGCAGGAACACGACGGTGAACGTCGTGCCCGATGTGGTGCGTGAACTGGTAGAGCACGGGAATCGCGAGCACGAGCAGCCCGCGCATCACGTCGGAGACGAGCATCGTGCGGCGGTGGTTCCAGCGGTCCACCCACGGTCCCGCGAACGGCGCGAACAGCAGCACGGGCGCGAGCATGACGTTGCCGAGCACGCCGAGCAGGATCGAGGACTGCCGCGTGTCGGCGAACCGCCCCGTGTGTTCGAGCAGCAGCCCGCCGAGCGCGAGGTAGTTGAGCCGGTCGCCGAGGATCGAGATGAGCTGTCCCCACCAGAGCGCGGAGAAGTCACGCTGCAGGAGCAGCGGGCGCGGGCGGCCTTCCGGCGACATTCCGCTCAGGCCGCGGAGTGGCCGGCCTGTGCGGCGCGGCGCTGGCCGACGGCGTCGCGATAGACCGCCTCGATGCGGTCGACGACGCGGGGCCAGGCGAAGTCGAGCGCGCGGATGCGACCGGCCTCGGCGAGGCGGCGGCGGCGCGGTTCGTCTTCGACGAGTTGCGAGAGCGTGCGCGCGAGCGCGCGGACATCGCCGGGAGGGAAGCACGCGGCGTTCTCGCCGGGCGTCACGACCGTGCGGTAGCCCGGGATGTCCGAGCACACGAGCGCGCGTCCCGCGGCCATCGCCTCGACGAGCACGATGCCGAAGCTCTCGTTGCCGGTCGCGGGCGAGCAGAAGATGTCGCCGGTCGCGTACCAGCGCGGCAGGTCGGCGCTCGGCACGTGGCCGAGGAAGTGCACGTGCCGCCGCGCGGACTCGGCGACCTGCGCTTCGATCTGCGGGCGCAGGTACGAGTCGCCCACGACCAGCAGCCGGGCGCGGCCGTCGGTGCGCTCGACTACCTCGGGCATGGCGGCGATCAGGTCCTGCACGCCCTTGCGCGGATCGAGCCGGCCGACGAACAGCAGGTTCACGAAGTTCGGGTCGCGCCATTCCGGGAACGGCGCCACGAGCGGATGGAAGCGTTCGACGTCCACGCCGTTCGGGATCAGCTCGTAGGGCCCGGGGTAGTACAGCTCGGCGGTCGCGAGCGCCGTCGTCGAGACGGCGATCTTCGCGTCGAGCCCACCGATCAGCGGACCCAGCGCGGGCTGGAAGATGTCCTGCATCGCGGTCCGCCCGCCGGTCGAGTGGAACGTGCCCACGGTGGGGCGGTCCGAGACGGCGACCGCGAACACCGGCAACGTCGGGGCACTCGGGCAGTGCACGTGCACGACGTCGAGGTCGAGCTCGCGGATCGCGCGCTTGAGCTGGCCCTTGAGCGAGAAGCCGACGGTGAAGTCCACGAACGCGCGATTGAAGGGCACGAGGATGTTGTAGCCGATGCGCCGCACGAACTGCGCGTCGCCGCTCTCGCCCTTGCGGAAGTGGCTCGTGAGGATCGTGACCTGGTGTCCGCGGCGGCGCAGCTCGACGGCCAGCGCGTGGACGTGCTCGGTCACTCCGCCGTAACGCGGGTAGTAGGACTGGGAGACGATGCCGATCTTCATGCTTCGGCTCTCCGGGCGTCGCCCGAGGGCGATTCGGCCGGCTGCGCGGCCGGTTCCCACATCGGGCGGAAGATGCACCACTGGTCGAGATGGGCGCGGATGTGTTCCTCGACCCGAGAGGCGACGGCCTGGTTCACCTCGGCGACGGTCGCGAAATCGGCGGGGTCGAGGGGCTTCTCCATCACCATGCGGAACTTGCCGGGGGAGACGCGCTCGCAGTAGCCGCACACGATGAGCGCGCCGGTGCGCTGCGCGAGCACGCCGGGGCCGGCCGGGAAGTTGTATGTGCGCCCGAAGAACTCGACGTTCACGCCGTGGGCGTAGATGTCGCCGTCCACGACGAGCGCGATCGGGTCGTTGTGTTCGAGCGCGCGGAGCAGCTTGCGGAAGCCGTCCTCGGGCGAAACGGTGTGGATCGCCAGTTCGGTCTTGGTCTCGCGCACGGCGCCCGAAAGCCAGCGGCCCAACTGCACGCCCGCCACCGCGTGCAGCGTGTAGCCCATCTGCGCGATCATGACCGCAGCGAGCTCCCAGTTGCCGATGTGCGAGGAAGCGAGGATGACGCCGCGGCGGCGCGCGAGCGCGGCCTCGAGGTGCTCGCGGCCGACGACCTCGACCGAGGCGAGAAGGTCCTCACGGGAGAGGTGCGGCAGCCGGAAGAACTCGTACATCATGCGGTTGTAGCTGCGCATGACCTGCTTCGCGACCTTCACCCGGTCACGGCGCGAGGCGCGCGGCATCGTGACGGCGAGGTTGGCGAGCACACCGTGCCGGCGAGCGGGGAAGAAGTGGTAGTGCACGGCGGCCAGGGAGTCGGCGAGGAAGTAGCCGAGCCAGGGGGGCATGCCCGAAATGAGGGCGGTGAGCCAGCCGTAGACGAGTCGCGACATCCTTGATCCTCACCATCCGTGCCGGGGCCCGAGGGGGCCTCGCATCTTGGGGAGCGGGGCGCTCAACCGGAGCGCCGCGACCGTAGTGCGGCCCCGGAAAGAGTGTCAAGCATCGGGCCCCGCCCGGTGGGCGTAATCCACTGTGGCAAGGGGCGGTCGCGTGGGTCTAGGATGCGCGCACAAGGACGTGGTGCAACTCCCTCGGGCTTTCAATCCCTCGAATGTCACCGCCCGGCGGGCGAGTGCGCGCCGCCGTGGCCAACTCCATCGGGAGGGATTCGTCATGTCGAGCCAAAAGCTCGTGAGGTGCGAGCTACGGCGGAAGGGCGCCGCGTCGGGGCAGGTGCGGTTCGTTCCGCTGGAGATCTTCGGGTTGTGGGAACACCTGATGACCAGCAAGCACCAGTTCGAAGTGTCGACGCCGAGCGCGTCGCTCTGGCTGGACATGGAAGACTCGCCGGATGCCGCCTACAGCGTCGAACAGTACGAGCGCGTGACCGAAGTCACGGCGTTCGTCTACTCGGACCGCGACCAGATGTTCACGCGGGCGCGCCGCTATTTCCCGAGTGACGAAGCCGACTCGCTCAAGCGCATCTTCCTGTCGCACTACACCTCGGGTGAGGGCCGGATCCAGACGCAGGTCCACGAGCGCCAGGGCATCTGGGTGCATCGGGACCAGTCGCTCGTCACGGTCTGACCGCGTTTTCCGCCGCTCGACGGCCCGGCGCGCCTCCGGTTTCCCGGAGGCGCGCCGTTTTCGTGGCGGCCGGCACCGTCCGCGACCCGCAGTCGACGCCGCGACGGAAATTTCCCGAAAGCCCTCGTGGGCCCCGGCCGATAAGTAGCCCTGACGGCGGGAGTCGTCCGGCGGCGCCGCGAGCGCTGCTCACACGGATGTGCCGAACGGCGCAGGCCGGGACCAAGAGTGGCGACCCCATCCGAAGCGAGAATCAAACCTCGCTTCCTCGAAGTTCCCGTGGAGAAAGGGCGGCAAGGGGCTCCATGGGGGTTGCTTCGCGACAGGGTGGGGTCACTACAAGGAGGAATTGAACCGTGGTCGTCGTGAGCTATTCGGGCAGGGAGATCAACGCCAAGCTGGTCTATTACGGTGCCGGCCTGTGCGGCAAGACCACGAACCTCGAAGCCATCTACGAGGCCGTGCCCGATACGAGCCGCGGCAAGATGGTGAGCATGAAGACGCAGTCCGACCGGACGCTGTTCTTCGACCTGCTCCCCCTGGATCTCGGCGAGATCATGGGGTTCAAGACCCGGTTCCTGCTCTACACGGTGCCCGGCCAGGTGTTCTACAACGCGACGCGCAAGCTGGTGCTCAAGGGCGCGGATGCGATCGTGTTCGTGGCGGACTCCGAAGTCGGCAAGATGGAAGAGAACAAGGAGTCGCTCGCGAACCTGCGTGCGAACCTCGCCGAGTACAACATCAACCTCGATTCGATTCCGTGGGTCCTGCAGTACAACAAGCGCGACCTGCCGAACCTGTACTCGATCGAGGAGCTGAACGCCGAGCTCAACCCGAGCGGGCGCATTCCGTTCTTCGAATCCGTGGCTCGGGAGGGCAAGGGCGTGTTCGAGACGTTCCGCGGCATCTCGCACCTGTTCATGGAGAAGGTGACCAAGGACCTCCGCTGCGCCCGGGTTCGGCCTCGCGCCACGCCCGCCGCCACCCCACCGCCGAGGACGCCCGCGCCGCCCGCCGAGCAGTGCGCGCGTCCGCGCCGCCCGTCGCTCCGGTCCAGGCGATCCAGCACGAAGCGCATTCCACGCCCGCGCCGCTCGTCGGGTCGGACGAATCGCGCATCGACTACGGTCGCGAGATCGAACTGCCGGGCAGCATCCCGTCGCTCGCTCCTTCGGTCGCCTCGATGTTCGCCGCCCGCACCGGTGCAGCCTGCCGCGCCGGAGCCGTGTCCGTCGCGTCGCCCGCCGCTCCGTCCCCGGCCTTCGCGTCGGTGGCCGCGGCACCCGCTCCCACGCCCGTTTCGGCGGCCCAGCCGGTTCCGGCGGCGGCTCCCGTGGCGGCCGCACCGGCGACCGGTCCGGCAGCGCAAGCCACCGCGGTGCGACGACGGACTTCCGCAGACCGGTGAACTGGCGCCGGTCGTGGTGCCCGTCAAGATGCCGAAGGGCGGCACCTACGAGATCATCATCAAGCTCCAGCTCGAGGCCAGGACTGACGTCCAGAGGGAAGTGAACACACATCGGGAACCCGCGCCGCCTGAAGTTGGCCGTTGACTTCCCGAACGCGGGTTCACTAGTTTCAGCGCACGGAGGAACCACTCAATGATGCGTCGTGCGATTTCGGTGCTGGGCCTTCTGGTCGCTTTCGCCGTTCCCGTGGCCGCCAACACTCTCGACGGTGCGGTCGCGACGGGCTATGCCCCTCGCGTGCCGGTGAGCGCGTTCGCGCGCCCGCTCTCGTGGTTCGACTCCTCGCGCCTGCACATGACGCACTCGATCGCCGTGGGCTCGGGCTGGGGCGGCGGCACGTCCGCGCTGCAGACCACCGAGTTCGCGTACGCGTTCCGTGCGCCGATGACGCTCAAGGTCAGCGTGGGCAACACGCTCGGCACGTCCGGCTTCTCGGGCTCCTCGAGCAACGCGAACTTCTTCCTCCAGGGTCTCGACTTCGGCTACCAGCGCGCGGCCAACACGTCGCTGCGCGTCGTGTTCCAGAACGTCCGCTCGCCGCTCCAGTACGGGGCCGGCTACACGGACCGATACGGCCGCTCGGCTTTCGGCTGGTGAAGTCCGCGCCTTCGATCCCGTGAGCACGTCGCGGCTTCATGCCGCCTTCGCCGCGCATCGTGGACGCACCGGGCTGATTCCGTTCGTCACCGCCGGCTACCCGTCGCTCGACGCCACGCTCGAGATGCTGCGCGCGTTCGATCGCGCCGGCGCGCTCGCGGTCGAGGTCGGCATTCCCTTCAGTGACCCGATCGCCGACGGTCCCGACATCCAGCGCGCGTCCGAGTGGGCGCTGCGAAACCACGTCGGCACCGAGGGCGTGTTCGCGACCATCGAGCGCTTCCGCGCCGAAAGCGCGCTGCCGGTCGTGGTCATGACCTACGCCAATCCCGTCGTGCGCATGGGCGCCGACGCGTTCGCGAAGCGTGCGAAGGCCGCGGGAGTGGACGGCATCATCATCAGCGACCTTCCGCCCGAGGAAGCCGCCGAGACGTGGAAGGCGTTCGACGACGCCGGCGTGGACACGATCACGCTCGTCGCACCGACCACCGACGAAGCACGCGTCGCGCCGCTCGTGGAGCGCTGCCGCGGCTTCGTGTACTGCCTCGCGCGCACCGGCGTGACCGGCCAGGGCGCGGGCTACTCCGGCTCGATTCCCGATCGCGTGGCGCTCATTCGCCGCCAGACCGCGCTGCCCGTGGCGGTCGGTTTCGGCATCTCGAGCGGGGACGACGCGCGCGCGCTGCGCGGCGTCGCCGACGCCGTGATCGTGGGCGCGGCGTTCGTACGCCGCATCACGGAGAATCCGGAGCAGGGCGCGGTCGAACGCGTCGAGGCGTTCGCGCGGGAACTGACGGGCGCGCTCGCCGGCTAGACGCTCCTCGCCACGAAAAGCACGAGGCTCCGGGAATCCTCTCCCGGAGCCTCATGCTTTTCCCGATCACGAGCCACCTATCGCCGGATGAACCACAAGAGGTCCAGCAACACGAAAACAAGACCGACGTCCACGGAGGGCCTCCAGCTTCGAAGGGCGCGCATACGGCCTGTCGCGCGGTCAACCGGTACGTACGGCCGCCCGTGGGTTGGCAACGCGGGCGGGGGAGACGACTTCTTGTCATCTCGAGATTACGTATCGGAGGTTGTCACGCCGGACTTGAGAGGCAATCCACTCCGGACCCGGGCCGGACCGGTGAGCTGCTTGAGGACGACGATCGTCAGGTCGTCGAGCGGCTCGGTCGCCCAGTTCCTTACGGCTTGCATGAGCTCTTCCACGATGTCGGCCGCGCGCCGGTGCGCGACCCGGTCGAGCACCTCGGCCACGCGCTCGCCGCCGAACATCTCGCCGTCGCGCGCCGCCTCCGTGAGCCCGTCCGTGTAGACCACCGCGAGTTCGCCGGGGCCGAGCGTCACGGTGGAGACGCCGTAGCGCGCCTCGGCGCTCACGCCGAGCAGCAGGCCGCTGTCCCGCCATTCCTCGACCGCGCCGTCCGTGCGCCGGACGATCGGCGGGGTGATGCCGGCGTTCGAGAACGCGATCGTGCCGGCCGCCGCGTCCACGCGCGCGCACAGCAGCGCCATGAACTTCTCCGGCTGTTCGAGCGCGACGAGGTCGCGATTGAGCGCCTCGAGCAGCTCGCCCGGGTGCCGCGCGCGCTGCGCCTCGTCGCGGAAGCGCGACTGCACGCCCGCGAGCACGAGCGCCGCCGGCACGCCGTGGCCGGCCGCGTCGCCGACCGCGAGCGTGAAGTCGCGCGCGCCCTCCTGGATGAAGTCGTAGTAGTCGCCACCGACGGACTCCGTCGCGAGCGTGCTCGCGGCGCAGTCGAGCGTCGGGTACACGGGCGTGCGCCGCGGCAGGCGCTTGAGCTGCACGCGATGCGCTTCCTCGAGTTCGCGGTCGAGGGCCGCGCGGCCGCGAGCCTCGACACGGAGGCTCGCGTTCTCGAGCGACACGCCGAGCACCTGCACGAATCGCGACAGCTCGCGCGTCTCGTGGCGGTCGAGCCACGGGCCGGCGAGCCGGCGGCCGAGCAGCAGCGTGGTGGGGGCGGGCGCGCCGGGCACGCCGATCAACCACTGCACCGCGGCCATGTCGAGCAGCTCGCGGTCCTCCTCGGGCAGCGACAGATCGCTCACCGCGTGCGGGCGGTCGAGCCGCGCGACGCTCGCGGGGAAGTGGCCCCCGAGGGCGCGGAGCAGCGGCAGGCGCGGCGGCGGAACGACGTGCACGCCATCGTCGGTGGCGAAGACGGCCGAGCAGCCCTCGAGCCGCAGCGCCTTGCGCACGATCTCGCACGCTTCGGCGAGCACGATCTCGGCGCCCGCCCGCGTGACGGCTTCGGAGGGAGCCCACGCGCCGAGCGCGACTTCGTCGGCGATGGGCACCATGCGCGCGCCGACGCCCGAGATCCACGGGCGCGAGGGGCCCGCGAGTCCGGCGACGAGCGCGAGGAACGCGAGCGAGACGCCCGACACGTCGCGCCCGAGTTCCGGCCACCAGTGCTGCGCGAGCCATTCGCCCGCGGCGAACATCGCGCAGCCCGCGAGCACGACGAGCAGCAGCGACACGACGGCGCGCAGTGCGACGCGGAAGTCGAACACGCGGTGCACGGCGATCGCCCACGCGAACGACGCGGGCACGAGCAGCACGCTGCCCACGATCGCGCGCTCGCCGGGCATGGGCGCGTCGGGAGCGAGGTTGCGCAGCGCGACGAGCGTGGCGAAGGGCGCGGCGCCGAGCACGGTGCCGAGGAACACGACGCGCAGGCGCCTCCTCGCGTCGGGGCTGCGCGCGCGCAGGAACGACCGCGCGAACAGCGCGATGCCCGCGACGACGCCGAGCCCGAAGTGCAGTCCGGGGAGGGCGAGAAGCGCCGGGAGCAGCACGCCCAGCCGGCCGGCGCCCCAGAATCCCTCGGCGCCGCACGCGAGCCACGCGACGAAGAGCACGGTCGCGACGGCGTAGCCGATGCGCAGCACCCATGCCGCCCGGCCGCGCGTGAGCGGCTCCGGGAAGAGCGCGAACAGGTGGGCGAACAGCACGGGCGCGTAGAGCTGGGCCGCGAGCACCGCGAGATCGCTCGCGAGCTGCACGAGCGGCGAGCCGAACACGGGCGCCTGCGCGAGCATGCCCGCGAAGGCGAGGCAGAGGAGCAGGAACACGCGCGTCACGGGGTCGCGGCGTTCGCTCCACACCCAGCCGCCGAGCAGCAGGAAGACGCTCGCGACGCCGAACAGGAACGCGCGGAAGCGGCGCTCGGATTCCGGCAGCGCCGAGGGCACGAGCCACGCGGTCGTCGTCTCACCGTCGCGGGAGCGCTGCACGACGACCGGCCGGCCGGGCCGGGCGCGCTCGAGAGGACCCGCGGTCAGCACCGTCGAACGGCTGGCCCCCGTCGCGAACAGGCGGTCACCGGGGAGGATCCCGGCATGCTCGCCGGGACTGCCCGGCTGGACCGTCACGACGCGGTCCTGGCTCAAGGAGAGCCCCGTGTAGGCGCGGCTGGAGAGGGTCAGCGCCGATGTGACCAGCGCCAGCGCGGCGGGCAACAGAAGCCACGTGAGGAAGCGGTCGACCGTCTCGCGACTCATGCCCGGTGCCTCCGACTGGAGAACGAAACCGGGGGCCTTCATCCGCAGAATGGACCAAACGAGCGCTTGGAGGAAGAGAGTGTTCGCCAGTATTCTGCTGAAGTCACATTCCCGCCATGCCGATACGCCCTCCGTCAAGGATGGAGAAGGCGCTGCATCGGTGCACAGAGCGGAGGTTCGAACAAGATGCTGGTCCTAACAAGGAAGTTAGGAGAAAACATCCGGATCGGGGACACGGTGAAGATTACCGTCCTCGAGGTGCGTTCCGGTCAGGTGAAACTCGGTATCGAGGCACCGCCGGAAGTGAAGGTGCACCGCGAGGAGATTTACGCCCGCATCCAGGAGGAAAACCGTAAGGCCGGTGGGACTCGTCCCGCGGGCGCTGCGGAGCAGGGCAAGAAGCCCTAGTCGTTCGAACACGCCCCTCGAGCCTTGACGCCTGAACGGACAACATCGCACTGAACCTTCAGCGTTGCTGCGAGGAGTCATGACCACGATTCGCCGTCCGAAGTCCCGGAAGCCGCGTCGCGCCCCCGCGCTGCGTGTCGTGACCGCGGATCCCTCGGTAGTGCGTCTCTCCCGAGTTCGGTCCGCGAAGAAGCGGATCGAGAACGGGTATTACGACCGTGACGACGTGCGGGACCGATTGGTCCACGCCGTGCTCGGAGAGATCCTCCGAGGCTGAAGCCACGGGTGCGTTTCTTCTTCACCGCCGCGTCGGGACATCGACGCGGCGGTTTTCGCTTGTCTATACTGCGCGCCGCGAAGGAGCGCACTCATGGCCAAGCCCAGCCCGACGCGCGCCACTGGCGCGCCACCCACGGACGCACTCATCCAGGCGCTCATGGAAGACGCCGATGCCGGCGCGCTTCTGCTCGAGCAATCGGGCACGATCGTGCGCGCGAACCCGGCCGCCGAGCGGCTCTTCGGCATGAGCGCTTCCAAGCTGCGCGGCGCGGCCGCCGCCGACGTGGTGCGTACGGTCGTGGCGGGGGACGACCTCGTGCGCGACGCGTTCCGGTCCGCGCAGAGCGAACGCGAAGCCGTGGTGCAGACCCCGAACGGGGGAGAAGTCCCGGTGCGCCTGCGCACCTACCGCTTCGGCAAGCCGCCCTGGGTGCTGCTCACGCTGCACGACCTCACGCAGATGCGGCGCATGCACCAGGAGCTGCGGCGCAACGAACGCCTCGCCACGCTCGGACAGCTCTCGGCGGGCGTCGCGCACGAGATCCGCAATCCGCTCGCCGGCATCGGCACGAGCGCGCAGGTGCTGCTCAAGCGGTTCGAGCCGCGCGACGAGCGCGCCCGCTTCGTGCAGGTGATCCTCGAGGAGGTCGCTCGCCTCGACCGCATCGTCACGAGCCTGCTGCAGTACGCGCGCCCGCGCACGCCCGAGCTGCGCTCGTCGTACCTCTCCGAGTGCGTCGACAAGGTGATCGCGCTCGCGGCCGACCGCATCGAGCAGTCGAAGCTCCGGCTCGAGACGCACATCGCGCCGAAGCTGGCGGCGCTGTACATCGATCCCGATCTCGTCACGCAGGTGCTGCTCAACGTGACCATCAACGCGATCCAGGCCATGCCCGACGGCGGCACGCTGCGCTTCGAGGTGGCCAAGGTTCGCCGCAAGGCGCCGCCGCGCGGTCCCGGCCGGCGCGCCGACGACCACGGCGCGCGGCGCGCCGGCGGTCCCGGCTGGATCGAGTACCAGCAGGTCCGGGTCATCGACACCGGTGTGGGCATTCCTCGCGGCGTGCTCGCCAAGATGTTCGACCCGTTCTTCACCACGAAGTCCACCGGTACGGGCCTGGGGCTCAGCATCTCGCAGACCATCATGCAGGAGCACGGCGGCTCGATCGCCGTGGACAGCCGCGAGGGACGCGGCACGACGGTGCTCCTGAACTTCCCGTTGGAGAAACGGAATGGGGAACGGCGACAGCATGACGCGCGCACAGAACGCCCAGACGCTGCTCATCGTCGATGACGAACGCTCGCTGCGCTTCTCCATCGGCGAGTGGGCGCGCGACGAAGGCTACACACCGCTCGAGGCGGCCGGAGGGCGCGACGCGCTCGAGGCCATCCGTGAACAGGGCGTGGACGCGGTGCTGCTCGACCTCAAGCTCGGCGACGAGGACGGCCTCAAGCTCCTGAAGCAGATCCGCGAGATCGACGGCTCCGTGCCCGTGGTGATGCTCACGGGTCACGGCACGGTCGAGCACGCCGTGCGCGCGATCAAGATGGGCGCGTACGACTTCATGCTGAAGCCGCCGGATCTCGATCACCTCGGCGTCGTGCTCGAGCGCGCGCTCGAACACGCGCGGTTGCGCCGCGAAGTCGATCACCTGCGCGCGGCCACGCGCAGCGCGCAGCCGATCGTCGGCGACAGCGACACGCTCAAGAAGGCGCTCACGCGGCTCGAACGCGCGGCGAAGAGCGGCACGTCCACCGTGCTCATCCGCGGCGAGACGGGCTCGGGCAAGGAACTCATGGCGCGCTACCTCCACGACAAGAGCGCGCGTGTGGCCGGCCCGTTCATCGAACTGAACTGCTCCGCGATTCCCGAACAGCTGCTCGAGAGCGAGCTGTACGGCCACGAGCGCGGCGCGTTCACGGACGCGAAGCGCTTCAAGAAGGGGCTGTTCGAACTCGCCGACGGCGGCACGCTGTTCCTCGACGAGATCGGGGAGATGGCGCCGCAGCTGCAGGCGAAGCTGCTCCGCGTGCTCGAGACCCGCACGTTCCGCCGGGTCGGCGGCGCCGCGGACATCACCGTGGACGTGCGCGTCGTCGCCGCGACGCACCGCGATCTTTCGAAGATGGTCGCCGAGGGGCGCTTCCGCGAGGACCTCTACTTCCGCCTCAACGTCGTGCCCGTCGAGATCCCGGCGCTGCGCGAACGCAGCGGCGACGTCGCGACGCTCGCGGAGCATTTCGTCGCGCGCTTCTGCCGCGAGCTCGGCCGCACGGTCGTGCGCATCGATCCGCGCGCGCTCGAACTCATGAAGGCGTACGCGTGGCCCGGCAACGTGCGCGAGCTGAAGAACGTGATCGAGCGCGTCGTGCTGCTCGAAGCGGAAGAAGAGATCCTCGCCGAGCACCTGCCCGCGGAGATGACGCGCGGCGCGGTGGGCGCGACGGGCGCCGCGGCCAGCGGGCACGCAGCCGTTCCCGCCCGGTGTCGTGCGGCCGCTCGCGGAGATCGAGAAGCTCGCGATCGTGCATGCGCTCGGCGTGTGCGACGGCAACAAGACCAAGGCGGCCGGTCTGCTCCAGATTTCCCGCCAGACCCTGCGAACGAAGCTCAAGGAATACGCCCTGGGTGACGATGCAGAGGAGGCCGGCGAAGGCGCCTGAGGCGCCCACCGACCGACCAAGAAGCAATCGAACCGCCCCGCAGGCGGTGCGAGGTTGAGCGGCCGGACCCTTCCGGGGTCCGGCCGTCGCCATGCCCCGGAGCGCCCCGGCCGGGAATCTTGAGCCGTATTTTCGCGCTCCACGAGTTCCCAGCGCCCTCCGGCGCCGCGAGCGAACTCGCCATTTGCGAGCGCCTTGCCCGATTCGGGCGCTTTCGCCCCGTGAACCCGCCGGGGTGCGCCGGGCCGCCCGATCGCTCCGTCCCGGGCCCGAAGGCCATGCGTGGCACGCGTGCTGCAAAACAGGCTGGGCGTCGCACCACCCCCGACCCCCTTCACGGAGCCCAACGCGCCATGAGCCACATCCTGATCGTGGAAGACGAACCGACCACCGCCTGGGCGCTCGCCGAGGGGCTGTCGGACGACGGATTCACGATCGACACCTTCCGCTCGGCGGAAGAAGCGCTGGTGTGGCTGCGTCAGGGATCGAGCGACCTGGTCATCTCCGACCTCCGTCTTCCGGGCATGAGCGGTCTCGAACTGGCGGCGAAGCTCCGCCGCGGCCGCAACGCCCAGCCCGTCATCCTCGTGACCGCCTACGGCAATCCCGGTTCGCCGGCGGAGCTGAAGCGCGCGGGTGTGACGGACGTCTTCACGAAGCCGTTCCTCATCGATGAACTTCGCCGCGCGGTCCGCGGCGCCATCGCCGGTGCGAGCGCTCGCCGCCGCCCGGCTCTCCGGAAGGCCGCCTGAGATGAAGCGCACCATTCCCTCCGTCGAGAAGCTGCCGGCCCGCGTGCGGGTCTCGGCCGCCATCGAGAAGCTCGCCGACCGCGAGCGCCAGGTGCTCGCGCTCCTGCTGCTCGAGCGCCTCACGCCGATCGAAGCCGCCGGCGCGCTCCGTCTGACCGTGCGCCAGGTCGAGGCGAGCTTCGCGCTCGCCGTCGAAAGCATCCGTGAAGACGCCGCCGCCGGCAGCGTCTGGAACCTCATGCGGAGGGCGTCGTGAACTTCGCCACGTCGATGACCGCTTCGTCGGACGCGTCGCGCCGCATGCCGGCCAGCGTCGCCGCCCGTCTCGACGCCGCCGACGCGGCCGTCTCCTCGCTGCGCGACGAGCAGCGCCGTCTCGAGCGTCTCGGCTTCGAACTGCCGCTCGCGCGCTGCCACCAGCAGCTGCGCTACTGGTCGTTCGTGCGCGCCATCGTCTCGCTGCCGCGCGAGGTGCGCTCGTGAGCCGCCGCCCGAACGTGAAGCTCGTGCCCGTGCAGGGCTCGGTGACGCCGCAGGCCGCTCCGGAGCATCCGGCGCAGCTCGGCCGTCCGCGCGTCCGCACGATCGTCGTCACCAGCGGCAAGGGCGGCGTCGGCAAGAGCAACCTCGCGGCGAACCTCGCGCTGGCGCTCGCCGAGCGTGGCGCGCGCGTCGTGCTCGTCGACGGCGACCTCGCGCAGGCGAACCTCGACATCCTGCTCGGCGTCCACCCGCGCTACGACCTGCAGCACGTGCTGTCCGGCCAGAAGACGATGGACGAGATCGTCGTGAACGGACCCGCGGGCGTGAAGCTGGTGCCCGCCGCGTCCGGCGCGCCCGAGCTCGCCGAGATCGACGACTTCCGCCGCGAAGCGCTGCTGCGCGCGCTCGGCACGGTGGACGAGCACGCCGACCTCATGATCATCGACACGGCTTCCGGCGTGTCGCGCCAGGTCACCGAGTTCTGCCGTCTCGGTCACGAAGTGCTCGTCGTGACGACGCCCGAGATGCCGGCGTTCTCCGACGCGTACGCCCTCATCAAGCTCCTGCAGAAGCAGGGCGGCCTGAACCACGCGCCGCGCCTCGTCGTGAACATGACCACGGGCGACGAGGAAGCCGACGAAACCGCGCACCGGATCAAGCTGGTCGCCCGCCGCTTCCTGGGCTTCGAGCTCGAGTGCGCCGGCACCGTTCCCTTCGACCCGTCCGTCGCGCGCGCCGTCCGCGCGCAGGAACCGGTCGTCACCGCCTTCCCGAAGTCCCCGGCCGCCGCGGCTTACCGCGCGCTCGCCGCCCGGTTGTGGAAGCCCGTCACCACCGGTCCCGCCCTTCGTGAAGAGTTTCCTCGTCACTCTCAGCGCCTCGAAGCCTAGGAGGAGCATCCCCATGCCCCGCGCCGCCACGCCCGCCCGCTCCAGCAAGTCCGCTTCCGCCACCGCCGTCGCCACCCGTCCGTCGCGTCCCGCGCTGAAGGTCGTCGCCGGCACGAAGGCCGCTCCGGTCTCCACCGTCACCGGCACGCCGGTCACGTACAACAAGAACGACCTGCTCAAGCGGTTCGCTCCGCTCGTGCGCCACGTCGTCGAACGCGTCGCCGCGACGCTTCCGCGCAACGTCGATCACGAGGACCTGTACTCGGCCGGCGTCCTCGGCCTGCTCGACGCGCACGCCAAGTTCGACACGGGCAAGGGCGTCAAGTTCGAGACCTACGCGGTGTGGCGCATCAAGGGCGCCGTGCTCGACCAGCTGCGCGCGCTCGACTGGGCGTCGCGCTCCATGCGCCGCAAGGCGCGCAACCTCGACGGCGTGACGCGCAAGCTCGACCAGAAGCTCGGCCGCGCGGCGTCGGAGGAAGAAGTGGCGCGCGAACTGAAGATGTCGCGCGAGGACTTCTACCGCCTGCTCGACCACGTCCGCGGCGCCGTGCTGGTGTCGCTCGACGAGAGCCGCAGCAACGACGGCGAGGACCAGGGCACGCTGGCGGATCACCTCGCGGACCCGAACGCCCTCGATCTCGAGTCGCGTCTCGAAGAGCAGCAGCAGCGCCTCACGCTCCTCCAGACGATCGACCTGCTTCCCGAGCAGGAGCGCCTCGTGGTCGCGCTGTACTACTACGAGCACCTCACGCTCAAGGAGATCGGCCGCACGCTGGGCATCAGCGAATCGCGCGTCTCGCAGGTGCACACCCGCGCGATGTCGCGCCTGAAGCTCCGGCTGCAGAAGGCCATGACGCTCCAGGAAGAGGCGGCGTGAACGTGCGCGGGGGAAACGAACAGGCGCCCTGGCAGGGCCTGCAACGCAACCTCGCGTCGCACGTCGAGGCGCTGCGGGATCGCGGGGAAGCGGCGGCGGCCGCGGAACTGCACGCGATCGTGGACCAGTGGTGGAGCGAGCAGCAGGAGTGGGACGCACGGATGGCGGACCTGCTCACCGTGCATCACGAGATCAACAACGCCCTCGTGGGCGTCCGAGGCAACGCACAACTTCTCCTCATGGGCCCCGCGGGCCAGATGACCGGAGTCCGCGAACGGCTGGAGGTGGTACTTCGTGAGTCGAGCCGAATCCAGGAAGCGGCAGGCCGTCTCCGAGAGCTCAAGTCGAGCCTCGGTGGCCAAGCTCCCCACTCGCGCGCCGCGTAAGGCGGGCGAGACGATGTCCGCGGGGCACGCCGTCCCGAACGAGCGCAAGGGTGATCCGCGCGGTGTCGACGTTCCGCGCGCGGGTGATCGTCGTGCCGCCTCGGGCTGCCTCTGGGACGCGTGCGCCGCGATCCTCGCGTCGCAGGCGGACGAGCAGGCGCTCGTGCGCGCGCTCGATTCGCTGCTCACCGCGTTCGATTGCGACGGCGTGTCGCTGCACGTGATCGGACCGCAGGGCAAGCTCGAGCCGTGGTGCGCGCGCGGGGAGTGGGAGAGCGCCGCCGGCGATCTGCGCGAGTGCATGGGCGTGCCGCTGTTCCGCGGCCGCGAACGCATCGGCGCGCTCGACCTGCGCGCCCGCAAGGGACAGCGCTGGTCGCCCGAGCAGCTCGGACTCGTGCGCACCGCCTCCGGCGCGCTCGGCGCCGCGCTCGGTTCGCGCCTCGAACTCGACCGTCTTCGCCGCGCGCCGGGCCGTGACCCGATCACGGGCCTGCCCGACTCGCGCTCGTTCCATCAGCGACTGCTCGAGGAGTTCGGCCGCTCGCAGCGCACCGGCCAGCCGCTCGCGGTCGTGACGATCGATCTCGACCTGTTCGCGGGAGTGAACGCGAAGTACGGAAACGAAGCCGGGGACGCGGTGCTCGCCGAGTGCGCGCTCGTGCTCAAGGTGGCGCTGCGCGACGGCGACCTCGTCGCGCGCCTGGGCGGCGACGAGTTCGGCGTCATCCTTCCGGACTGCGATCTCGCGCCCGCGCGCCGTCTCGCCGAACGCCTGCGTCACGCGGTCGAGGAACACCGTTTCGCGCGCATCGGCAACCTGTCGTGCTCGGCCGGCGTCGCCGCCAGCCCGCGCGACGGACTCGATCCCACGGAACTGCTGTCGGCGGCCGAGCAGGCGCTCGGCGTCGCCAAGAAGTCGGGCCGTCACCGCACCGCGGCGGCGGGTCCTTCGCACACGCACTGAGGAGCACGAGGCCCCCCAATGACCGATCCTTCGCCCATGGACGAGCACGCCGGCGCGCTGGCGCCCGACTCGCCTCCGGCCCGGGTGCTCGTCGTCGAGGACGACGAGACCGTCGCCGAGGTGCTGCGCGAGGTGCTGCAGGAGCTGCCGTACGACCTGCGCTTCGCGACGTCGGCGGAAGAAGCGATGAAGTCGATCGCCGCGGCGCAGCCGGATCTCATCCTCACGGACATCAGCCTTCCCGGTCAGTCCGGGCTCGAGGTGATGCGTCAGGCGCGCGCGATCGATCCGGAAGTCGCGGTCATCCTCATGACGGGTTACGCCTCGGTGCAGACGGCGATCGACGCGCTGCGCCAGGGCGCGGACGACTACGTCACGAAGCCGTTCGACGACATCGCCGACCTGCCGGTCATGGTCGAGAAGCGCCTGGGCAACCGGCGCCTCAAGGCGGAGAACCGCGCGCTCGTCGAGCGCCTGCGCCGCCACGAACAGGAACTGCGCGAGAAGGTCGAGCTGGCCACCGGGCAGATGAACGCGCTCTACCGCGTCGCCATGGAGATCGGCGCCGACCTCGAGCTGCAGCCCCGGCTCACGCGCATCGCCGCGACCGCCGCGCAGTTCGCGCGCGCCGACGCCGCGGTCGTCTACCTGCAGCACGAATCCACCGCGGAGCTCCGTCCCGCGATCGCGCACGGTGTCGAACTCGACGCGAACGAAGACGGTCCGCGGGCCGTGCCTCCGGGCGCGGGTCCGGTCGGCATGGCCGCGTTCCAGATGACGCCCGTGCGGACGCGCACCGAGGACGGCGGCGTGCCGCTGCCCGGCACGTCGTGGACGGCGCGCGAAGTGCTCGCGATCCCGATGTCGCAGGGCGGGCAGCCCATCGGCGTGATGGCGGTGAGCCGTCGCGACGGGGCGTTCACGACCGAGGACCAGGAGTTCCTGTCGCTGTTCGCGTCGCAGGCCGCGGTGCAGATCCGCAACTCGCAGCTCTTCGAGCACACGAAGAGCCTCGACCGGCTCAAGTCCGACTTCGTCGCCGTGGTCTCGCACGAGATCCGCACGCCGCTCACCTCGGTGAAGGGCGCGCTCGAACTGCTGAGCGACGACCGCTACTTCCAGAACAACGACCAGCAGGTGAAGCTGCTCACGATCGCGCACGCGAACGCCGAACGGCTGCTGCTGCTCATCAACGACATCCTCGACTTCTCGAAGCTCGAGGCGGCGTCGCTGCCCATGACGATCGAGCGCCAGCGGCTCGAGCCCGTCGTGCAGCAGGCCGAGCAGCATCTCCGCATGCTCATCGAGGAGCGCCGCATCCAGATCGAAGTCGCGCTCGCCGACGACCTGCCGGACGCGCTCATCGATCCGCACCGCATCGCGCAGGTGCTGTCGAACCTCATGTCGAACGCCATCAAGTTCTCGCCCGCGGGCGGTCACGTGATCGTGCGCGCCGAGTCGCTCGGCAACGAGCTCAAGGTCTCGGTGCGCGACCACGGCGAAGGCATCGCGGCCACGGACATCGCGAAACTCTTCCGCAAGTTCCAGCAGATCGATTCGGGCTCGACGCGCAAGGTCGGCGGCACGGGACTCGGTCTCGTGATCAGCAAGGGCATCGTCGAGCAGCACGGCGGACGCATCGGCGTGGACAGCACGCCGGGCGCGGGCAGCACGTTCTGGTTCACGCTTCCTGCGGCGGCGGCCGACGCCGCGCAGGGACAGCGCGCCGCCTGATCGGGGCGGGGCAGGGGAGTGCGAGCGGGCGGTCACGCGAGTGGCCGCCCGCTCTTTCGTGCGCGAACGGCGCGTCCGAAACGCGCATGGGCCTTGACCGTGCGCGCCGCGCGCGCGTAACTTCGCGCGCGATACGCGCAGGACGCGCACGGAACCAGAAGCCCCTCCTCCTTCCGACCCCCTCATGAGCGCCACGGACGACGCCCGACACCACTCTGCCCGGTCCACTTATCGCTGGACGACGCTCGCTTTCGCCGCACTGGCGGGCGCCGCGATCGGCGTGGCCGTCGGCGTGGTGGGAGCGCCCGCTTCGGTCGCGCTCTTCGAGGTCCGCATGCCGTGGACCGGCGATGCGCCGCGCCCGATCGAATGGGCCGGCACGCCGCGCCCGGGAGAGAGCGCGGCGATCGAGAACGGTGACGGCGGGCTCGTGCTTTCCGTTCGCGCCCCTCGCGCCCCGCGTGCCCACGCGCTCGCCGTGCAGCTGCGCACGCGCCGCGAAGCGGGCGTGGCCGCGCTCGAGAGCGCCTCGACCGAAGTGCGCGAGCGCTGGATCTCGCGCCTGACGCCCGAACCGCTGCCCGCGATGACGCCCGGCGCGGAGTGCGCCGCGTGGCTGACCGCCGCCGCACGCCGCGACCGCGACCTGGCGCGCGCGTTGCCCGCGCCGTGGTCGGCGCAAACCTCGCCCGATCGCCTTGCGACTCCGGTCGCGGTGCTCGAGCGCCTGCAGGAAGTCGAACTCGCCGCGTCCGCCGCCGATCCCACCGCGCTGCGCGACGCGCTCGCCGCGGCCTCGCGCGCGAGCGACGACTGGTTCGCCTCGGGCGTTCCCGCGAAGCACTCGACGGCCGACGTGCGTGGCGCGGCCTGGCGCCGCTGGACGCTCGAGCGTGCCGACTCGCTCGACGCGCGTGCCGCCGCGTTGCTCGCCGCCGAGACGCCGTTGCAGGCCGAGCTCTCCTCGAGCGCGTCGGACGCGATCGTGGTCGGCTTCGCCGATCTCGCGCCGCCTGCGTACGAAGGACTGCTGCGCGGCATGCCGGCCTCGCAGGCGCCCACCGCGGCGCCGCTGCCCGGCGTGTGGGGACGCTGGCTCGGTGCGTTCGCCGCGCTCGGTGCTCTCGTCGCGCTGCTCGCCGCGTCGCTCGGATTGTGGCTGCGCCGCCGCGTCGGTGGCGACGACCTGCTCGTGATGCCGCAGCGCGACCCCGCGGAGACGGGCGCGTGGCTGCACGTGGTCGCGGGCACGTCCGCCATGTGGACGACGCGCGCCGTGCTCGAGCTCGCCGCGCACGCGCTCGCGCGAGGGGAGCGCGTGCTCGTCGTCGACGGCGCGTCCAAGCTCCGGCTGCACGACCGGCTCGGCCGCGAGGCGCGATGGGGGCTCATGGAGTGCCTGCTCGCCGACATGCCCGTGCTCGGCCTGGTCCAGTACGGCGGCCGGCCGGGCTTCTACCTGCTGGCCCACGGCAGCTCGACCCGAGGCGAGGGCTGGGCAAGGCTTGGGCAGCGGCTGGACGACGTCCGGCCCCACTTTGGCCGGATCATCCTCGCGCTCGACGGCCAGGCACCGCGGGCGATCGGGGATTCGCTCGCCGGCCGAGCGCTCGAAGGCTGGTGGGCGGACGTTCCGGGACGCTACCCACGCACTGTCGCCGAGCTTTCTTCGCGTCTCGGCATCGCATTCTCGGGCATGGACTTGACGGTCATGCCTGATGTGACGCTGGAGGCCCTGTCCGGTCGCGTCCGGGCGCTCGCGCCCGTGGCGGTCGAGGGGATCACCTCGTCCGAGGCGCTGCCGCTTCCCGTCGAGACCGCGCCGGCCCCGGCCGTGGTCACTGGGCCGGTCGTGCTGGACTGCGACTTGCAGGTACTGCAGCGGCTGCGCTTCCTGGCGTGGATGCGCCGGGTGCAGTCGGAAAGCCGGGCCGCCGAGGCCGCGACCGCCCTTTAGGGGCCGAGCCGCTTCATCGGGCCGGTGCACTGCGGACCCGCTCCACGGATCGGAGCGCGCCGCGCTCGTTTCGCACCGGCGCCCCATGCGTCGGCCGGACAGGTCTCCAGGTTTCGCCGGGCGCCGGGCGCTCGGGCGCCGGGCCTCGACGGAAGCCAGGCGGCGCGACGGCACGTACGAGGCACTGTTGAGTTCCCAAACGCGCGTCCTGCTCGTCGAGCATGTGGACGCCACGGGCGCCGCGCCCGCCGATGCGCGCGCGCGCGCCGTCGCCTGCCGCGAGGCGGGTTTCGCCGTCGAGACGCTCGTGCTCGACTCGCTACCCGGTGACGACCTGCAGTTCCCCGAACGAGGGGAGCGCACGGGCACCACGATCGACGTGCTCGTGGACGACGAACGCGGCCGCGCGCAGTTGCGCGCCCGCATTCGCGCGAGCCGCGCCGACCGCGTGCTGTGGGCGAGCGCCTGCACGGGTGGTGGTGCGCTCGCCGCCGAGGTCGTGGGCGAGAGGCCCGCGTCGTGGTGGCCGACCGGCCATCCGGGAACGCACGGCAGCCGCGGCACGCTCGCGGCGCTCGATCCCGCTTTCGCGCCCGCCGAGGGCTGCGCGTGGGACGCCGATCGCACACCGCGCGGACGGCTCGCGCTCTGGGACGGACCGTTCGTGCTCGTGCCCGCGCGGCCGTCGCCGGCGTCGGCGCGCCTGCTGCTGCAGGGTTTCGCCGAAGCCTGCCGCGATCGCGACGAGCTCGACCTCGTCGTGCTCGATCATCCGCGCCCCGAGATCGAATCGCTCGCGCGCCAATCCGGCGTGTCGCTGCGCGTGCACTTCGTGGGACCGGCGCCGCGCGAGGCCGAACTCGCGTGGCTCGCCACGGCGCGCGCGGCGCTCGTGACCGGCGACGCGCCGCTCTCGGGCGGATTGCTGCTGCGCGCGCTCGGCGCCGGGCTGCCCGTGCTCGCGGCCGGCGCTCCCGCGCGTCCGATCGGCGCGTGGCTCGAACACTGCGGCGCGGGGCCGTCGGCGCGCGAGAGCGCGCGCGACCTCGCCGACGCGCTCGGCGGCGTGCTCGACCGCGCGAGCGGGGATTCCCCGTGGCGTCAGCGCGCTCGCGCGGCCGCCGCGGCGCACCATCCCGGTGCGCTCGCCGCGAGGCTCGCGGCCGCGCTGGGCGAGGCGGGCGCGAAACGGCGCGCCGCCTGAGGACCACACGTCGAAGAACCCGGCGCTTGCGCGCGCGAGCGCTGGTCGCCTAGCTTGCCTCGCGCTCGCCACGAATGTGGCGGCGCGGGAATCCCGAGGAGGAACTCGAAGTGCGTATCCTGGTGACGGGCGGTGCTGGCTTCATCGGTTCCAACGTGGCGGACCGTTTCGTGGCGCTCGGTCACGAGGTCGCGATCTTCGACAACCTCTCGTCCGGTTTCCGGGAGTTCGTGAACCCGAAGGCGAAGTTCTACGAGGGTGACCTCGCGGACGCCGCCGCGGTGGAAGCGGCGATCGCCGACTTCCGTCCCGAAATCGTCGATCACCACGCCGCGCAGATCGACGTGCGCAAGTCCGTCACCGATCCCGTCTTCGACGCGCGCGTGAACGTGCTCGGCTCGATCGGCCTGCTGCAGGCCTGCACGAAGCACGGCGTGCGCAAGGTCGTCTACGCCTCGACCGGCGGCGCGCTGTACGGCGAGGGCCGCACGCTTCCCGCGCCCGAGGATCATCCGGTCAATCCGGAAGCGCCGTACGGCGCGAGCAAGCACACCGTCGAGCACTACCTCTACATCTGGAAGCTGCTCCACGGGCTCGACTACACCGTGCTGCGCTACCCGAACGTGTTCGGCCCGCGCCAGAACCCGCACGGCGAGGCCGGCGTGAACGCGATCTTCATCGGGCTCATGCTCGAAGGAAAGCGCCCGCGCATCTTCGGCGACGGCAACGCCGTCCGCGACTACCTGTTCATCGACGACGTCGTCGCGGCCAACGTGGCGGCGCTCGGTGCGGGCAGCGGCGAGATGCTGAACATCGGCACGGGCATCGGCACGTCGGTCAACGACATCGTGCGCGAGCTCAAGTCGATCCTCGCGTTCCCCGAGGACGCGATCTACGAGGCCGCGCGGCCGGGCGAGATCCAGCGCATCTACCTCGACGCCTCGCGCGCGAAGCAGGTGCTCGGCTGGGAGCCGACGGTGACGTTCCGCACCGGGCTCGAGCGCACGGTCGACTGGTCGCGCCACAACAAGCTGCCCACGAAGCACTGACGCACGTGAGCGCGCCCGCCGATCGTCACGTCCTCACGCGCGCGGTCGAGCCGTCGGACATCGACGAACTCGGGCACGTGAACAACGGCGTGTACGTGCGCTGGGTGCAGGAGGCGGCGATCTCGCACTGGGGGACCGACGCCGATCCGGCCGACCAGGCCGCGCTCTTCTGGGTGGTGACGCGTCACGAGATCGACTACCTGCGCGCGGCGATGCCGGGCGACGGCATCGTGATCGAGACGTGGGTGGGCAAGGCGCTCGGCCGCGACTTCGAACGCCTCACCGAGATCCTGCGCGCGAAGGACCGCAAGACGCTGTGCCGCGCGCGCACGTTGTGGTGCCCGATGGATCGCACGACCGGGCGGCCGACCAAGGTGAGCGATACGGTGCGTGCACGGTTCTCGGTGGCCGACGCGACCTGACGCGGCGCGCGAGGCGAACGAAACGGGCGCCACTCCTCGTAGGAGTGGCGCCCGTTCTCCTTGCTGACGCCGCGCCTACCAGATCCGCGCGCGCAGTTCCTGCTTGCGCACCATGGGATCGCCTTCCTTGCAGCCCCACGCGCGCGCGAACTCCTCGAGGTTCGAATAGGGACCGTTCACGCGCCACATCGCCGGCGAGTGCGGGTCCGTCTCGACGAGCGTCGCGAGGTCCTCGGGCGTCTCGAGCGTGCGCCAGACGCGCGCCCACGCGAGGAAGAAGCGCTGCTCCGGCGTGAAGCCGTCGCGCATCACGCGCGGCTTGCCGGCGATCGCCTTCTCGAACGCGGCGTACGCGACCGCGAGGCCGCCGAGGTCGGCGATGTTCTCGCCCAGCGTGACGCGGCCGTTCACGTGCAGCGTGTCGTTCACGGTGTACGCGTCGAACTGGTCGGCGACCTTGTCGGCGCGCGCCTTGTAGCGCGCGGCGTCGGAGGCCGTCCACCAGTCGCGCAGGTTGCCGTCCGCGTCGTACTGCCGTCCGCGGTCGTCGAAGCCGTGCGTCATCTCGTGCCCGATGACCGCGCCCATCGCGCCGTAGTTCAGCGCGTCGTCCCACGACGGATCGTAGAACGGCGGCTGCAGGATGCCGGCGGGGAAGTTGATGCTGTTGAACGACGCGGAATAGAACGCGTTCACCGTGGGCGCGGACATGGCCCACTCGCCCTTGTCCACGGGCTGCCCGATGCGCGCGACGTTCCGCGCCGTCTCCCAGCGGTTCGTCGCCGCACGGTTCGCGAACCACGACGAGCGCACGATCGGCACGCCCGCGTAGTCCTTCCACTTGTCGGGATAGCCGATCTTGTCCGCGAACGCCTTCAGCTTCACGTGCGCCGCGGCCTTCGTCGTGTCGCTCATCCACTCGAGCACGTCGATGCGCTCGCCGAGCGCCTCCTCGAGGCGGTCCACCATCGCGAGCGCGCGCGCACGCGCCGCGGGCGGGAACTTCTGCTTCACGAACTCGCGCCCGAGCAGGTCGCCGAGGTCGCCGTCGGTCGCCGCGATGCAGCGCTTCCAGCGCGGCAGCATTTCGCTCGCGCCGGTGAGGCGCTTGCGCCAGGAGAAGTCCTCGTCCACGAACGCCTGCGACAGCAGGGGCGAGGCGCCGCGCAGCACGTGCCAGCGCAGGTACGCCTGCCAGTCGGCGAGCGCCGTAGCGGTCACGCGCGCCGCGAACGCACGGAAGAAGTCGGGCTGCATCACGTTGACCGAGTCCGGCGCGCGCATCGCGCGGCGGCCGAAGTACGCGTCCCAGTCGAAGCCCGGCGTCCACGCGCGCAGCGTGTCGAGCGGCACCTTGTGGTACACGGCGCGCGGATCGCGGCGCTGCTGGCGCGTCATGGACGCCTGCGCGAGCTGCGCTTCGAGCGCGAGCACGCGCGCGGCCTCGCCGAACGGATCGGGCCGGCCGATCAGGGCGAACAGCCGGCCGACGTGCGCGACGTATTCGGCGCGCAGCGCGACCGATGCGCTGTCGGTCTTGAAGTAGTAGTCGCGCTCGGGCATGCCGAGGCCGCCCTGCGCGGCGATCGCGATCGTGAGCGTGCTGCGCCGCGCGTCGGGCGCGCCGCCGAAGCCGAACCCGCCGCCCGTGCCGTTCGCGTGCAGCCAGCCGAGCTCCGCGGCGAGGCCGGCGGGAGTCGTCAGTCCGTCGATGCCCTCGAGGTCGGCCTTCAGCGGTTCGAATCCGGCGCGCTCGGCCTGCGCCGAGTCGAGGCACGCGGCGTAGTAGTCGCCGATCCGGCGCACGTCGCTGCCGGGCTTCGCGCTCTTGTCCGCCGCGGCGCGCTCGAGGATGGCGCGCAGCACGGCTTCGTTGCGGTCACCGAGTTCCTCGAAGCCGCCGTAGCTGCTGTAGCCCGCGGGCATCGGCGTGTGCTTCAGCCAGCCGCCCTCGGCGAACTGGTAGAAGTCGCGGCACGGCGCGCACGTGGTGTCCATGTCGGCGCGGTTCCAGAACGAGCGTTCCGCGGCGTGCGCGGCGGATGCGAGCGGCACGGCGATCGCGAGAAGCGCGAGCGCGAGCGCGGCGGGAGCGAGACGGCGGTGCATGTCGGCCTCCGGTGAAAAGAAGACGGCCGGCGGCCGAGTGAGGCCGCCGGCCGGTCGTGACTGCTGGAGTGCTACCAGATGCGGGCGCGCAGTTCCTGCTTGCGCACCATTTCGTCGCCTTCCTTGCAGCCGAAGGCCTTCGCGAACTCGTCGAGGTTCGACAGCGGGCCGTTCACGCGCCAGTGCGACGGCGAGTGCGGGTCGGTGAGCACCTGCGTGCGGAGCGACTCGTCGCGGTTGATGCGGCGCCACACGCCGGCGTAGCCGAGGAAGAAGCGCTGCTCCGGCGTGAAGCCGTCGATCTTCGTCTGCGGCTTGCCCGCGTTCGCCTTCTGGAACGCCGCATACGCGAGCGCGACGCCGCCCAGGTCGGCGATGTTCTCGCCGAGCGTGAGCTTGCCGTTCACGTGCATCGTGTCGAGCACGGTGTACGAGGAGAACTGCGCCTCGACCTGGTTCGCGCGCGCCGTGTAGGCCGCCGCGTCCTCGGGCTTCCACCAGTCGCGCAGGTTGCCCGCGGCGTCGAACTGGCGGCCCTGGTCGTCGAAGCCGTGCGTCATCTCGTGGCCGATCACGGCGCCGATCGCGCCGTAGTTCACGGCGTCGTCCCAGTCGGGCGAGTAGAACGGCGGCTGCAGGATGCCGGCGGGGAAGTTGATGCTGTTGAACGTCGGGCTGTAGAACGCGTTCACGGTCGGCGGGGTCATGCGCCATTCGCCGCGGTCCACGGGCTTGCCGATCTTGCCGAAGTTGCGCGCGGTCTCGGCCTGGTTGGCCGACAGCCGGTTCTCGTACCACGAGCTGCGCGTCACCGTGACGCCCTCGTACGAGCGCCACTTGTCGGGATAGCCGATGCGCTCGGCGAACGCGTCGAGCTTCACGCGCGCAGCCTTCTTCGTCGCCTCGCTCATCCACTCGAGCGTCACGAGACGGTCGGCGAGCGCGGCCTCGAGGTTCTCGACCATCGTGAGCGCGCGGCGGCGCGCTTCCGGCGTGAAGTACTTCTGCACGTACAGCTGGCCGAGCTGGTCGCCGAGATCGCCGTCGACCGCGCGCTGGCAGCGCTTCCAGCGCGGCTGCATCGCCCGCGCGCCGGACATGCGGCTCGCGAACGCGAAGTTCTCCTTGCCGAACGCTTCCGTGAGCGTGGGCGAGGCGTCGTCGAGCACCTTCCAGCGCAGGTACGCCTGCCAGTCGGCGAGCGCCGACGTGGCGAGCAGGGGCTCGAGCGTGCGCAGGAAGCCGGGGTGGCTGATGTTGAGCGAGTCGAGCGACGCGCGGCCGCGGCCCTTGAGGTACACGGACCAGTCGAACGACGGCGCCATGCCGCGCAGCGAATCGAACGGCAGGAAGTGGTACGAGGCCTTCGGATCGCGGCGCTGCACGTTGGTGAGGCAGCCCTTCGCGAGCGCGGTCTCGATCGCGAGCACGCGACCGGCGTCGGCCTTCGCCGCTTCGGGCGACGCGCCGCCGAGCACGAGCGTGCGCGCGACGTGATCGACGTACGCCGCGACGAGCGCGCGCGAGGTCGAGTCCGTCTTCAGGTAGTAGTCGCGGTCGGGCAGCGACAGTCCGCCCTGGCCGGTCTGGGCGATCACGCGATCGCTGTTCTTGATGTCCTGGCCCGAGCCGAAGTTGAACAGCACGCCGCGCACGCCGTGCGCGTGCAGCCACGCCACCTGCGCGGGCAGGTCGGCCGGGGACTTCATCGCGTCGATGCTCGAGAGCAGCGGCTGCACGGGCTTCAGGCCCGCGGCCTCGGCCGCGTTCGAGTCCATGCACGCGGCGAAGTAGTCGCCGACCATGCGCTCGGGTGAGCCCGGCTTCGCGGCCTTGTCGTTCGCGGCGGCCCGGAGGATGCCGTCGAGCGCGACCTGGTTGTTCTCCGCGAGTTCGCTGAACGCGCCCCAGTTGGAGTTGGTCGCGGGAATCACCGCGGAGCGCTTCCAGCCGCCGCTGGCGAACTGGTCGAAGTCGCGGCAGGGCGCGCACGTGGTGTCGAAGTTCGCACGCGGGAAGATCGGGGGCGCGGGTTTGGCGCCGGCGGCGAACGCCGGGGCGGCGCAGGCGAGCGCGAGCGCGGCGGGAGCGAGAAGTCGGATGAGCTTCATCGGACGACGACCTCGGGGGACGGAGACGGGAGCAGAAGCGCGGGGAAGGGGGCCCGCAGGGAGCGACGAACGCCGCAGGCTAGGGCACGAGCGGCCGGATGCGACGTCCGTTCCCGACGAGTGCGGCGAGAGCGGTTCCTGAGTGCGGCGCCGCGCGCCGCCCGGCCGACGTCAGCGCACGAGGCGCAGCGCGAACGTGGCGCGCCAGCGCGCGTCTTCCGCGTCCGCCACGTGCGCGGCGTTCTCGAGCCACGCGCGTCCCGCGCGCACCGACACGTCGATCCCCGTCGCGGGCCACCAGCGCAGCTCGCCCTCGAGCGTGCGCTCGCGCTCGACGACGCCCGCGAGCGAGGCGGGCGAGGGCGGAGGCGTGTCGGGCGTGATCGCGTCGTCGATGCTCTCTTCGCCGCGCTCGGTGCGCGAGGCGAGCAGCGTGCACTGCAGGTCGCGGCCGGGATCCGCGGTCGCGCGCAGGTGCAGCCGCCGCGTGCCCGGTCCTTCGAACCAGCCGATCGGGCGGCCCTGCGCCTCGTGCGATCGGCCGTAGAACGACGAGTAGGTCCAGCGCGACATCCACGTGTACTCGGCGTTCCACGTCACGCGCGCCTCGCCGATCTCGCTCGCGCCGTCCCAGCCCGCCTGCCAGCCGTACTTGTTCGGCACCTGCGCGGTGCGCGCGTGCACGTCGTCGAGCAGCAGCTCGCCGTAGATGCGCGAGCCGTCCGCGACGCGCACCGACGCGTCGAACGACATCATCACGTTGTTGCGGTTCGCCTCCGGCGTGCCCGGCGAATCCTGGTCGAGCAGGCGCTGCACCACCGAGTAGGGAATCACGCCCGCGAGGTAGAGCCCCTGCCAGCCGCTCGAACGGTAGCGCGCGGCTTCCGCGACGCCGACGCGCGCCCACGATCGCGGCTGCCACTCGAGGCGGTGCGCGGCGAGCTGTTCGCCGCGGCCGGGCTGCGTCGTGGCGTCGAACAGGAAGAGGTCCGCGCGCCACGGCTCGATGCGCGTGTGCAGCATGAGGCCCGTGAGCGGCGCCGAGGTCTTCGAGAGCAGCAGCGAGCCTTCCTCGCCCGGTCCCCAGTGCCAGCGGCCGCGTCCGATCTGTGCGCTCCAGCGCGTGCCGGAGGTGTACGACAGCCAGCTCTCTTCCGTGCCCGCCGCGAGGTCGGTGCCGTAGACGACGGCGTCGCTGAACGCGCGCACGCCCGCGAGCTGCCCGACGTAGAGATGCGAGTACGCGAGCCAGCGCTCCATGCGGAGCGCCGTGCGCACGTGCAGGCCGGAGCCGTCCGCCCAGTCCGACGCGCGGCCGTCCCACGTGCGCGCGCCCTCGAGTCCCGTGGACAGTTCGACGCGCAGGTCGTCCGGCCAGTCGCGCTGCAGCAGGCGCGGCGTGGCGCCGATCGTGTGCGCGTCCGCCGCCCACTCGCGCGCTCGTGCGCGCTCGAGCCGGCGCAACGCGAGGCCACGCGCGCCGCTCGCGGTTCCCCACGAGGAATCGCCGCGCAGCTCGATCCACTGCAGCGGTCGCGAGTTCAGGTGGGGCAGAGCGGGCCGCGTCGGCGCGGGCTCGTACAGGTCGAGCACGCGCAGCTCGGCCTCGAGCGGATCGCCCACCGGCAGGAACTGCGCCGGGGAGGCGAAGGCCGGAGCGGCGCACAGCACGATCAGGAACGGGAGGGTGCGAAGTCGCATGGCGGCGGATGCTAGGGAGCCGGGCCCGAAGGCGCAATCGCGCTCCGGCCGGGAGTCCGCACGTTGACCTCGGGCCGCGGCCGGGAGCACCCTGCGTTCGAGCGCTCCCCCGCGCGTCGCAACCGTGGATCGAAGTCCCCCCATCGAGCACCCGGAGCCGCGCATGGCGATCACCTATTCGGTTTCCGAAGATGGCGAACACATCGAGCTGTCGCTCACGGGTGTGCTTGGTTCCGAGGAGTACGTCGCGTTCTTTCGTGAGGCGCTCGCGCACTCGGCTCCGCCGATCCGGATGCGCACGACGCTGATGACGCTCGAGCAGGGGGACGTGCGCGGGCTGTCGCTCGCGGCGGTCCGCGAGGTGGCGGAACTGAGCGCGGACGAAGCGCGCCGCAATCCCGGCCACCGCCGGATGGCGGTGCTCGTCTCGGACCCGCTGACCTACGGTCTCGTCCGGCAGTGGGACCTGTTCACGAACGATCCCCACCAGCGGTTGGAGTTCTTCCGTGAGCGCGCCGACGCCGAAGCCTGGCTCGAGATGCAGCGGGAGACGGCTCCGCCGCCCGGCGCCGCCCGTCCGGCGACCGAAGCCTGACCGCTCCCCGAGCGGCCTCGGGGCACGCCCGGATTTGACCCACCCGGCGGGCCGCCGGTAACGTCGCGCCCCTCGTTCCGGCTACGGCTTTGCGGCCGTCCGTGTGCTCCCCCGGACCGGTCCCGGCCAGTCGCCGCGACTCATCTTTCTGAAGGAGGCCTTCATGCGTCCCGGCAATCCCGAGGCGCTTTCCCAGCCCTACGATCCCGCCCGTATCGAGTCCGCCCGCTACCACTTCTGGGAGCAGCACGGGGTCTTCCAGCCCCGGACGACCGGCAAGGATCCCTTCGTCATCGCCATCCCGCCGCCCAACGTGACCGGGTCGCTGACCATGGGGCACGTGCTGGGCGAGTCCATCCGCGACACCATCGTGCGCTGGCAGCGCATGGAAGGGCGCGAGACGCTGTACATCCCCGGCATGGACCACGCCGGCATCGCCACCCAGAACGTGGTCGAGAAGAAGCTGCGCGCGGACAAGATCTCGCGCCACGATCTCGGCCGCGAAGGCTTCCTCAAGGAAGTCTGGAACTGGAAGGAGCAGTACGGCGGCCTGATCTTCCAGCAGGAGCGCCGCCTCGGCACCACGCCCGACTGGTCGCGCGAGCGCTTCACGCTCGACGAGGGCTACTCGCACGCGGTGCTGCACGTGTTCAAGTCGCTCTACGACGAAGGGCTGATCTACCGCGGCCGCTACATCGTCAACTGGTGCCCGCGCTGCCAGACCGCGCTGTCCGACGAGGAAGTGGATCACAAGGAGTCCACGGGCTCGCTGTGGCACATCCGCTATCCGCTGTCCGAGAGCCCGGACAAGTTCATCGTGGTCGCGACGACGCGCCCGGAGACCATGCTCGGCGACACCGGCGTGGCCGTGAGCCCGAAGGACCAGCGCTACGCGAAGCTCGTCGGCAAGACCGCCGTGCTGCCGCTCGTGCGCCGCGAGATCCCGATCATCGCCGACGAGATGGTGGACCCGAAGTTCGGCACCGGCGCGGTCAAGGTGACGCCGGCGCACGATCCGAACGACTTCGAGACCGGCAAGCGTCACGGCCTGCCCGAGCTCGTCGTGATGGACGAGACCGGCAAGATGAACGACGCCGCGGGCGACTTCCGCGGTCTCGACCGCTTCGAGGCGCGCAAGCGCATCGTCGCCGCGCTGCAGGACGCCGGCTACCTCGAGAAGGTCGAGGAGCACCAGAACAGCGTCGGGCACTGCTCGCGCTGCAACACGGTGATCGAGCCCTATCTGTCGTGGCAGTGGTTCGTGAAGATGGCGCCGCTGGCCGCGCCCGCGATCGAAGCCGCGAAGAAGGGCAAGGTGAAGATGTTCCCCGCCAAGTGGAAGAAGGTGTACCTCCACTGGCTCGAGAACATCCGCGACTGGTGCATCTCGCGGCAGCTGTGGTGGGGCCACCGCATTCCCGTCTGGTATCGCGGCGAGGAGATGGTCGTCTCGCTGACGCAGCCCGAGGGCGAGGGCTGGCGCCAGGACGAGGACGTGCTCGACACGTGGTTCAGCTCGTGGCTGTGGCCGTTCGCCACGCTCGGCTGGCCCGAGAAGACCGCGGACCTCGCGCGCTACTACCCGAACTCGCTCATGGTCACGGGCAGCGACATCATCTTCTTCTGGGTCGCGCGCATGATCATGGCCGGTTACCACTTCATGGGTGAGGCGCCGTTCGCGCACGTGTACTTCACGAGCATCGTGCGCGACGCGCAGGGCCGGAAGATGAGCAAGTCGCTCGGCAACTCTCCGGACCCGCTCGCGATGATGGAGAAGTACGGCGCGGACTCCGTGCGCTTCACGATGGTGCAGACGCCGACGGGGCAGGACCTGCTCTTCGACGAGAAGCGCCTCGAGACGGGCAAGTTCTTCGCGAACAAGATGTGGAACGCGACGAAGCTCGTGCTCATGCGTCTCGGCGACGAGAACCTGAACACGGTGAAGGAGTCGCACCTCGAGCTCACGCTCGCGGACCGCTGGATCCTGTCGCGCTACGCGAACGCCATCAAGGACGTGACGCGCAATCTCAAGACGTACCGCTTCGCCGAAGCCGCGCAGGCGGTCTACCAGTTCGCGTGGAACGAGTACTGCGACTGGTACCTCGAGATGGCGAAGCCGCGCTGGGCGCTCGCCGACAAGGGCGAGCTCATGACGCCGCAGGAGCGCGTGGACCTGAAGACCGCGCGCTGGGTGTCGTGGAAGGTGCTCGACGGCATCCTCCGCCTGCTGCATCCGTTCATGCCGCACGTCTCGGAAGAGCTGTGGCAGGCGATGCCGCACGACGGCGAGACGCTGGCGATGGCGTCGTGGCCGCGCGCGAAGAAGGCGTGGTTCGACGCGAACGCCGAGCGCGAGGTGGCGTTCCTGCAGGAGATCGTGAACGCGGTGCGCAACCTGCGCGTCGAGTCGAAGATCGCTCCGGGGCGCGCGGTGCCCGTCGTGATCCGCGGCACGGAGGAGCAGTACGCGCTGCTCGAAGCTCCGCGGCCAGCTGCTGCCGCTCGCGCGTCTCGAGGACCTCACGGTCTCGCGCGACGGTTCGCGTCCGCCGGTGGCGGCGTCCGCGGTCGTGCAGGGCGCCGAAGTGTTCCTGCCGCTCGACGGCCTCGTGGATCTCGACGAGGAGCGCGCGCGTCTGGCGCGTGAAGCCGAGAAGCTGCTCACGAACCTCGAGGGCGTGAAGCGCAAGCTGCGCAACCAGGACTTCCTCGCCAAGGCGAAGCCCGAGGTGGTCGAGAAGGAGAAGGCGCTCCTGACCCAGCTCGAGGAGACGCTCGACAAGCTCAAGAAGGCGCAGGAGTCGCTGAGCTTCAAGGCGAAGTA
>JADJLL010000017.1 GCA_016710095.1 Candidatus Eiseniibacteriota bacterium
GCTTCTCGCCGCGCACCGCGTCGTCGCTCAACCTCGCGTAACGCTGCGTCGTGACGACGCTGGCGTGCCCCGGTTGCTGCAACGCAGCAAGGCTGCCGCCTCGCTCAGTCAGCCACACGCGGACGTGTGCCGCATCTGGTGAACGTGAGAAGCCCTCGATGCCAGTTTCCCGGCGCACCATCTTGGCGAACGAGCCCGGCGAGCCCTCCGCGAACGCGACGAGCCTGCCCACGCGCCCGCGAATCTCGCGCAGCAACTCCGGTGCGAGCGGAACCCGCCGCACCTTGCCCGACTTGGTCTGACTGACCATGAGCATGTCGCCCTCGACGTGTGACGCCTGCGCCCTCGTCAACTCGCCCCACCTGAGCCCCGTTCCGAGAGCCAGCCGGACCACGAGGCCGTAAGGCTCGCGAATGGCCAGCACCCGGGCAGTCTCTTCCTCGCTGAGCCGATCCGGCGGCACTTCCTGCAACCGGGGCATGACCCGGCGCGGGAACGGTGACCGACTGACCAGCCCGATTTCCTCGCACCACCGCAGCAGGCACCGGATGTCGGACAGGACGTGCCAGACGGTACCCGGCTTGATGTCGTGTCCTTCGAGCCACAGCCGATATCGCCGGATGTGTTCGGGCCCGACCTTTTGCAGCGGAACGAACGCGAAGAACGGTTTCAGGTAGCGCTCGACTCGGCTCGCCGTGAGAACCCGATTCTTCGGACACCTTGCGGTCTCGATGTACGTCTCCAACCACCGCCTGGCCGACTCGGCCACCGAGAGCCGCCCATCAAGCGGCGTTCCCCGGTTCGCATCTGCCGCATCTTTCGGCAGGCTTCCGGGTAGTCACGGCCAAGACTGCGCCAGACGTCTTTGCCTTCGGCGCGGAGCCGCACGTAGTAGGACCGCCCACGCTGAAACATTCCCTTCGGGAGCTTCGGCATGTCAGACGCCCTCCTTCCTCGCCGAAGCCCAGCGAAGGACATCGCTGAGGTCGTACCGTATGACCCCGCGATGGCGCAGACAAGGAAGTCCGTCGCGCAGCCGCCACCGCTCGACGGTCTTCCAGTGGACGCGAAATACGCCCGCCACGTCGTGCACGGTTCCCATCTGCGCCGACTGCCACGCGCTACTGCCCCTGGCGTCGGGCGATGGCTCGGCGCCGAGTTCCCACTTGTCCGGCGCTGGTGCTTCGCTGCGCGGCACCGGCATGTCGTCGTCGCCCCAGACGAACGACTCGGCGAACTCATCGCATTCGGACTGGCGCTGTTTCTTCGGCTGCCTTGTGCCTTGCTGCTCCGGCTTCGGCTGCGGCGTTCCCTGTTGCTCCCTGAATTGCTTGTTCCTGCGAGCCTCCCGACCCATCACTGCCCCCTGTCGCTCGGGCCTCCCTGGCCCTAACGGCGAACGTTGATCCGGGGATGGTGCGTCGCAATAGACGCAGGCAGGCCGCCGCATGCCGCGACGCTCGCGGTCATGCGCATTCGCGGACCAGGAGCGCACAGCGCTCCGGGCCTGCTCGGACGCACTCATCCTGTGAACGGAAGGGGACCTATGCGGGTGTGGCACCCGCACGAAACGGCGTCGAGGCCGACGCTCAGCGGCGTACGTGGGTTGTACGCGGCCCTCCCGGCAGTGGTTCAGCCGGTATGCACCCCTTTGCAGGCGGCGATCCTATCACGCGTCGCTACGCCTTCGAACGGACTTTTTCGCCGGAGGCTAGCCCCAGGCGGCGGTGCCGGGTCGCTGCGCCGCCGCCAAGGAGCAGCAGGACCGGGAGTGCTACTAACTGCTCCGGGTTGCTCCGGATTGCGGGGTGCGTTTTGAAATATGGTAGTTAATGCCAAGGGCCCCAGCTACTGGGCCTGCCGGCTCGAGACTGGGTCCGCCTAGCAACACGATTCTGGTCGCAGCCCGATGGCCAGCCCGCCTCGACCAGCACGAGATGAACCCATTTGCCAGTCTCCTGTGGTCCCCTTCGATAGCCGCGAGGTAGACGTCATGCGCTCCCGCACTCAGCTCGCCCTCGAACAACCTATCGATCGCGCGCCCAGTCAGATCGAACAGACTCACCCGCACGTGCGAGGGTGTCAGCAGACTGAATCGAATCAGGGACCCCGAGGTCGTTGGATTGGGAATCGGACGCGACATCGTGATGGCGTCCGGCCCGGGAGCAGCGACCGGCTGCATGGAACCATCGGCCCGGACGCGCTGAGCACGAATCTCCCAAGCTCCGCGATCGTCCCAGACCACAATGAGCCCATGCGCACCGTCGGATACCGCTCCGAGCAGGTCCTTACTCCCCGGCACCCGCGAACACAGCCAAGCCGCCGGGCGTCCAAAGCTCCCGACCTTCCGAGTCGAGCCTCTGAGCATAGACTTGTCGTGTTCCACTTCGCGTGTCGAGCCACGAGGCGATCACTCCGCCGGAACCGTCGGGAACTAGGATTGCCTCCCACTCCACAAATCCATTTCCGAGGGTGACGGGTGCGGACCACGCCAGCACTCCGGCGCTATCCACGCGAGTTACAGAAGCACTTCGCGCGGCGTCTACGAACAGCCAGTAGGAACCCCAGGTGCCGTCGTCGATTCCGGCCTGGAGGTACGCGGGCTCATCCGAGCCACTCGGGCCCGACAATGCCCACCGAATGGTTCCGTCGGAACCAATGCGGTGGATTGCGGTCTTGAGCCCCACGACGGCGCCACCTCGCGCGTCGGCCAGCAGCCTGACAACCCCCTGATGAGACTTCATCGGGAGCCTTGTTGGCGCTCCCCAGAGTGAACTGCCAGCGGGCCCAAGACGCTCGACCAAGACGGTGTCTTGGTCATTTCCAAAGACCGTCCACGCAACGATTGCTCCACCGTCACCGGTCGGCAGCAACTGCGGGCCAACCTCATAGACCGCCCTGGCGGCGACAGGTGTGCCATTCGCCCCCCACAAGGCAACGCCCGCAGAGTTCAATCGCTGAGCGTAGATGTCAGTCGACCGTCCACGAAGCTGGTCGCGGTCGTCCTCCCAGACGAGGATCAATCCACCCATTCCGTCTGACTGCGCCTTGATTAGGCCCTGGGGTTGCTCCGCCTTGCAGACGATGACGCCCGCAGGGTCCCATGTAGGTGCTCCCGACGGATCGACGTGTTGCGCGTAATAGTCGGGACCGGTCGTGCCTCGCCAATCAGCCCAAGTGACGAATGCACCTCCTGCCCCATCTGCCACGACGACGGAATAGAGCCCTGAATCGGCGACCATTGCGCCAGCGCCCCATCGGATTGCCGCAGCGGAATCCACGCGCTGAGCGGCAAGGTTCCAACCAGCGTGTCCCCCACGGGGCCACGCGACGATGACGCCCCCGGCGTCGTCGGTGGCAACTGGGTTGTTGAGCTCGAGGGATCCGTAGAATCCCGCGTACCCGTTGGGCGCGATCGGCCCGACGCGCACGAACTCATACGGGCCCAGTGGCCAGCCGGCTGCTGCAACGTGTTGGGCCAAAAGAGGGGCCAGCAGTAGAAAGCTCATGACCTGAACAACGATTTGGCGCAATGACACGCTCAAGCCCCTTCTGTGGTGTGCCCGGTCACGGCGGCGTTGCCATCATCGCACCGTTGTGCCTCGCGCGCATCTTCACTACCGGCTGCACGACCGCAGTGCCACTCCCTTTGCTACCGTTTTGCTACTGCATCCCGCCTCCGAACAACTCCGCCGCGCTCCACGAGCTTCCAACCACGAGTAACGCCCCAGCAGCCTAAGCCGCTGGGGCGCTCCTGTTTCTATTGCAGCGATGTCACTTCGCGAGCTTCGCGCACAAGTGATCAAACCGTGCGCGTCATGCTTAGGAAACCGCTGCTCTACCGGGCCGATGCCGACTCCACCCACTCCGGCGCGCCGCGCCTCACTCCGGAAGACGCACCAGCTTCCGCGTCTGGCGCACGCCGTCCGATCGCACCTCGTAGAACAGCACGCCGCTCGGCGCGACGCGGCCCTGTTCATCGCGGCCATCCCACGCCACTTCGTGCCGGCCGGCGGACAGGCGTCGGTCGAGCCGCCGCACCAGCCGGCCGCCCACATCGAAGATCGCAATGCCCACGTCGCCCTCGCGCCGCGTCGCGAACTGCAGCACGGTCGAGGCGCGGAACGGATTCGGTGAGGCACCGACCAGCTTGAGCGCGCCGCCCTCGGGTGCACCGTCCACGTCCAGCGTGCCGATGTACCGCATCAGCCGCACACCGCCGTCGTCGATGGCGAGGAACTCGTCGATGCCGTCGTGCTCCACGTCCAGCACCTGCTTGGTTGCGTCGGTGCCGGACCAGCCGGGAAGCTCGGTCGACGCGCGATAGATCACAGCGCCCGTGGACGTCCGCACTCTCAGGTCGTTGGACGTCAGCTCGAGCAGGTCGCTCGAGGTGCTCGTCCGGAACGATCCCGGTTCCACGCTGTTGGGCGTGGGGTCCGTGTGCGAGTACAGCTGGATATAGCCCGGGCCAGCCCTTCGATAACAGGTCGAAAGGTACGGACTGTTGACGCGCTGGAACACGAGCTCGTACGTCCCGTTATGATCAAAGTCGACGGGAAGCAAGTACGAGTTGCTTGGGGTGAAGTCCGGGAAGTTGCCATTCGCGTTACCGAGGATGGGATTGATCATCCCGTAGTGATTATCGGCGACCGACGTCACGACGAATCCCAGCGGCGATCCTCCCGCGGCTCCGGGGATCAGCGAGCTGAGGTTCCACGTCGAGGTGCTCCAGAGCTGCGTGTACGAGCCGGCGTTGTAGCGCACCACGTGCCACGTGGTGTGGTCCCACATCACGATCTCGGCCACGTTGTCGGTGTCGAGGTTCACCGCGTACGCCACCACGTCCGTCCCGGACCAACCCGGAAACGCCGTCGAGGCGCGGAACAGCACGGTGCCCGCCATGTCGCGCAGCACGACATCCGTCTTGGAGTTCTCCAGGAACTCCCACTGGGTCAGGCTGCGCGTCTGGAGCAGGTCCGCGCGCCCGAAGTCCTCGGTGTGCGAGAACATCTGCACGTACGTACCGGCGACCCACTTGTACGCGCGCACCAGCGGCGTGACCGTGAGGCTCTTCGGCCGCAACGCGAAGACCTCCGAGCGACCGTCGCCGTCGATGTCGAACGGAAACACGTTCGAGTCGTCGTCGAAGGTGAACTCCGGCAGTTCCAACTCGGATGAGCCGTCCACTCCGCTGAGGAACGCGTACCGCCCGTCCAGCCAGTTGAAGCCGAACACCTCGCCGGCCGCATCGCCGTCGAGGTTGGCGCTGCCGCCCAGGTTCCAACCCGACGCGGCCCACCGGTAGACGAACGCGCCGCCCACGTAGTCGAAGAACAGCGTCTGCTGGTCGTTCTGGTTCCAGTGCTGGATGAGGCCCACCTCGGCGATGGGGTCGCCGTCCAGTTCCATGCCGTACCTGGCCACATCGACGCCCGTCCAGGGGCTGACCGCGGCCGAACCGCTCAGCAGCACGGTGCCGTTCAAGTCGCGCAGCCGAACGTCCGTCGGCGCCATCTCGAAGAGTTCGCACTGGGAGGCGCTGCGGAAGTGGGAGACGGAAACGCCGGTAATCGGATCCGTGTGCGAGAGCAACTGGACGTATCCGCCGGGAGTCCAGTCGTACACGCGAGTCAGCGGCGTGATCGCCCCGGAGCCGGGCCGGACGCAGAGCAACTCGAGCCGCGGGTCGGCGTCGAGGTTCTCCGCGGTCACGTACGAGTCGCTCGCGCGAAACTCCGGCAGGTCCTTCTCGATCACGCCCGTCGCGCCATCCACCACCGCGAGGTGCCCGTCCGCGTTGTTCGTGAACATGAGCTCGTCCCGCAGATCGCCGTCGACGTTGCCCAGTGTCCGCCCGAACGTCCAACCGTTCAGTCCCCAGATCGGAATGAACTGGATCGCCGCGGCCGGCAACGGCGCCGCCACGAATACAGCGAGCAACAGGGCGGCCATGCGGACGCCAATACGAGTGCGGGCCACGGTTGTCTCCTCGAGTGGATGGCAAGGGTGCTCTGGGGACAACCCGAGCATGGAGCGGCCGGAAGCGTGTCACGCGGTGGAGCGACAGTCACGGGAAATTGGCGGTTGCGGGGCCGAGGGTCCGTGCACGCGGAGGGGCCAGGATCCCATCGTATGCGTCATATCTGAAAGGTCGCTGCGCCCCGCCCCCTCCCTGCCCCGATGCCTTACGCCCCCGAACATCCCGCCTTCACACGACTACCGCTCCATCCTCACCTCACCCGCACGACCTTCCGCGACTCGCTCACTCCCGGCGCGTTCAGCCGCACGAAGTAGATGCCCGCCTCCAGCGACGCGCGCGCTTCGTCGCGCCCGTCCCACTCGATCGTGTGCTCGCCCGCGGCGCGCTCGCCGTCGGCCAGCGTGCGCACGAGCCGGCCGCTCAGGTCGTACACGCCCAGTCGCACATGGCCCGCGCGAGCGAGCGACCAGCGCAACGCCGTCACGCCCCGCGCGGGGTTCGGCGCGGGCGCACGCAGCGCACTCACGCGCGCAACAGTGGCGTCGCCACCGGCGTCGAGCACGCGCGAGAAATGCAGCTCCCAAAGATCGCCGAGCCGCGTCGCGTACGACGAACCGCCGAACATCAGCATGCGATCGCCCGCCACATCGAACACCGCGCTGGCCTCGCGCCGCGCCGCGGGCGTCACGCCACTCGACGCGAGCGCTCGCCACGCGGGCGTGCCCGACAGCGTCAGCTCCCAGCCGTCCGCAAGCCACGCCGTGGCCTCGCCACCGCCGAACATCAGCAAGCGATCGCGCGAGGCGTCGAACGCATGCGCGGGTCCATAGCGCGCCGACGGCGCGGTGCCCGGCGTGCTCAACGCGCTCCACTCGAGCGATCCGCCCAGCGGCAACACCCACGCGTCGGCCAGCGCCTGGCCCGCGGCGCCGCGGCCCGCGCACAACACGAGCTGGTCGCGCTCGGCGTCATACGCGAACGCCGCGAGGTCGCGCGCTTCCGGAGCCGCGCCACTCGTCGCGATCGGCGCCCACTGCAGCGGCCCGCTCAGCGGCAGTTCCCACAGGTCCGCGAGCGACTGCCCGCCGCCGTCGCGACCACCGAACAACAGCAGCCGGTCGCGCGTCGTGTCCCACACGAGCGCATGCCCCGATCGCGCGGACGGCGCCGGCCCGATCGTGGAGAGCTGCGACCATTCGAACGGCGCCGCGCCCGACAGCGACCAGAGATCGCCGAACACCGTGCCCATCGCGTCGTCACCGCCCATGAGCAGCACGCGCCCGCGCACCGCGTCCCACACGTACGGCGTGTGCTGCCTCGCCGCGGGCGAAGCGCCGGGCACAGGGGCTCCCAGTGCGCGCGCGGGGATTCGCTCCACAGCTGCAGGTCGTCGATCACGGTCGACAGCCCGGTGGCGCCGCCGGCCAGGAACAACCGCTGCGCCGCGCCGTCGAACGCCATCGCCGCGCCCACACGCGGCGCCGGAATCGTGTCGTCGGCCGCGAGCGTGCTCCACGCGGGCGCGCCGCCGAGCGAAAGCGCACGCACGTCGTTGCGCAGCGTCGAACCGTTCATGCCCGCAAGCACGACCAGCTGGTTGCCCGTCGCGTCGATCGCGCCCGAGTGCGATTGCCGGGCTACCGCGGCATCACCGCTCGCGACGATGGGCGACCAGGTCGCGCCGTCCGTGAGCGGCAGCGTCCACGCATCGCTCAACGTCGTCGCGCCGGAGCGCCCTCCGAAGATCACCAGCCGGCGAGCGAGCGGATCGTAGCTGCCGCTGTGCCGCTCGCGCCCCACGGGTACGGGGCCGCTCGTCGCGAGGCGCTTCCACACGGGCTGGCCTTCGATCGGCAGCGACCAGGTGTCGGCGCTGTCCCCCAGCACGTAGCCGCCGGAGATCACGAGGCGATCCTCGACCGGGTCGTAGACCGAAACGTGATTGCGTCGCGCGGAAGGGCCGCCCGGGGCCTGGGGCTTCAGCGTCCAGCGCAACACACCGTCGAACGAGAGAATGTAGATTTCACCACGCGTGCTGAACCCGTCCACTCCACCGGACACGATCATCGAATGGTGCTTCGAGTCGTAGGTGGCGCTGTGGCTGTGCCGCCCGGTGGGCGCCGTGCCCGCGGGACTCATCTGCGCCCAGATCGGCTGCCCGTTGAGCGACAACTCCCACGTGTCGGCGAGATAGCCCGAGTTGCCGCGACCGCCGAAGACGATCATGCGATTGCCGACGGGATCGAAGATCGCGCAGTGCTGCGTGCGCGAGTCGGGCGCCGTTCCCTGTGGCACCAACTGAGTCCAGTGCGGCGTGCCGTCGAGCGTGAACGACCACACGTCGTTGTGGAAGCCGCCCGCGTCCTCGCCACCGAACACGACCACGCGATTGCGCGAGGGATCGAACACCGCGCTCTGGCCCTGACGCTGCGAGAAGGCGAGCTCCGTCCAGTAGCCGTCCGGCACGTCGACGGCGGCGGAGGGCGTGGCCAGCGAGGCGACGCCGAGCGTCGCGGACATCCACGTGCACACGAACACGCGCGCGACGGTGGGCAGTGCGTTGCGGAAGAGCATGTGCGACCTCGATGGGAAGACGCTTTGGGCGCCGTGGCCAACCCGGTATCGCTGCTCGTCGTTCCTGCGGGCGTCGCTGGCGGGGGCTCAGGTCGGTTCGCACGTGACGGCGAATATCAACGAAGACGTGTCGAGACTACCCGAGTCGGGACGCGCGGCTCATCCCTTATTGCGCATTCTTGCGACCCAACGCCCCCCTCCTTTCGGCCCCATGCCCGCCGGCCACGCCGCTCGCCTAGGCTCCGCTCACAAGGAGAAGCCCATCATGGACACGATGCTGTATACCCGCCGCGCGGACGACGCTGCGGAACCCGTGCTGCCGGCGCGTCGCCTCGAACGCACGTTCGGCAAGCTCGCGCGCGAATGGTCGGTCGACGACCTGGTCGCGCTGGTCAAGGACCACTCCATTCGCATCGTGTCGCTCATGCACGTGGGCTCGGACGGCTGGCTCAAGACGCTCGACTTCGTGCCGCTGTCCGAGTCGCACCTGCGCGACGTGCTCGAAGGCGGCGAACGCGCCGACGGGTCGTCCATCTTCGCCGGCACGGGCATCCGAGCGGGCGCGTCCGACATCCTCCTGCGGCCGCGCGTGTCGTCGGCGTTCCTCGATCCGTTCAGCAAGGTGCCGGCGCTCGTGCTGCTGTGCTCGCACGCGGGCCGCGACGGCCGCCCGCTCCCCGAGTCGCCCGACACGATCGTGCGCGCGGCGTTCGAGCGCGCGCGCACCGAGCTCGGCGTCGAGCTGCACGCGCTCGGCGAGGTCGAGTACTTCCTCGCCAAGCGCACGAGCCCGGAAGACTTCTACGGCGCCGACGATCGCGGCTACCACGCCAGCTCGCCGTTCGTGTTCGGCGAGAAGCTGCGCCGCACCGCGCTCACCGTGCTCGCCGAGATCGGCGTGCCGATCAAGTACGGGCACAGCGAAGTGGGCTACATCCCCGCGTCCGAGAGCGACGATTCGATCTGGGAACAGCACGAGATCGAAATGGGACTCGCGCCGCTGCCCGACGCCGCCGAAGGCGTCGTGCTCACGCAGTGGGTGCTTCGCAATCTCGCGCACCAGGGCGGCATGCGCGCGAGCTTCGATCCCATCCTGCGCAAGGGTCACGCGGGCTCGGGGCTGCACTTTCATTTCTCGCCGGTCGTGAACGGCCGGCATTCCGCGGGCCGCGATGCCGAAGGCGCGCTACCCGAGGTCGCGCGCCGGCTGATCGGCGGACTCGTGCAGCACGGCGGCGCGCTGATGGCGTTCGGCAATCGCGTCGAGGCTCGTTCGTGCGGCTCACGCAGGGCAAGGAAGCGCCGACGTCCATGGCGTGGGGCGAGTTCGACCGTCACGCGCTCGTGCGCCTGCCGATCGTGGCCGCGACGCCCGACGGCCGCCAGGTGAGCGCGCCGACGATCGAGTTCCGCCTGCCCGACGGCTCCGCGCATCCGCACCTGCTGCTCGCCGGCGTCACGCAGGCGATGCTCTCGACGAACGCGGGCGCCGAACTCGACGCGCTGCTCGAGCGCACGGCATCGGCGCGCGTGCGTCAGTCGCCCGAGGGCGCGCCACGGTTACCGAAGGCGCGCGCCGAGATCGCGACGCTGCTCGCCGACTCACGCACGACGCTCGAAGCCGGAGGCGTGTTCCCGCCGAGCATGCTCGAGCTGTTGGCGGAGGGGCTGAAGCAGGGGCTGAGGGATCTGGCATTCGCTTGACGGCCGGCGGCGAGAATCCCGTTGACCGTCCTAATGGCCATTCGGATAATGCCGCCAATCCCCACCGTCCGGCCTTCGTGCTGGCGGCCCCCCCCGGGTTGCGACCCGGGGGCTTCTTTTTTTACACGCGCCCCCGCTGTTCGAGCCATGACCAGAACAGCGTTCTTCGTGGATGGGTTCAACCTTTACCACTCATTGCTCGCCGCGAGTCGCGCCATGGGCGGTGCGGGCACACGTTGGCTCGACCTGCGCGCGCTCTGTGGATCTCTCCTGTACCGGATCGGCGGCGGCGCCCAGGCCACCCGAGTGGCCTACTTCACCGCCCTCGCTCACCACCTCGACGCGACCAGCCCGCAGACCACGAAGCGCCATCGCGTGTACCTGACCTGCTTGAAGGACTCCGGCGTCGAGATCCATCTCGGCCACTTCAAACGCGCCGAGGCTCGCTGCCCGCACTGCACACGCCGGGTCGCTCGGCACGAAGAGAAAGAGACCGACGTCGCGATCGGCGTCTCACTCCTCGAGGGCTTCGTCCGCGATACGTGCGATGTCGCCGTGCTCGTCACCGGCGACAGCGATCAAGCTCCCGCGGTGCGAAAGACGCTCGAACTCTTCCCGCAGCGCCGCGTGTTCGTCTGCTTCCCGTTCGACCGGGTCAGCGACGAGCTGCGGCAGGTCGCGTCAGGGCACTTCGGGGTGAGCGCCGGGCAGTATTCGATCCACCAGTTTCCGGACCGGCACAAGGAGGGACAACGGGGCCACCCCTTCGTCACTCGAAGCGGCAGGATCCCGATTCGCCAAAGCCCGATCGACCCGGCCCGCGGCGCGGCGCACCCCCGGCGCCCCGGGCCAGGCGTACACCGCCCGGGCGCCCGCGGCGCGGCGGAGGCGACCGCCGGCGCCCGCCCCGCGACGGGACGCCGGAGATACGGCCCGCGGCCCCCCCCCCCCCCCACCCGCCCCCCGCCCCCCCGCCCCCCCCCCCGCCCCCCCCCAAACCACACCGCACCCCCCCCCCCCCCCCGGGGCGCGCGGAGGCTGGTGAGCATCAGCCCCCCCCTCACTCCTCCGCCGGATCCACCTTCGCGCGCCACTTCGCGGCTTCCGCGGGCCGCCCGGTGCGCTCGTAGATCTCCACGAGCGCGCGCGTCGCGTGCTGCACGCCGCGGTCGTGCGGGTCGGTCAGCGCGAGCACGATGTCGTGGCCCTCGCGCATCGGCGCCTCGGCGTCGCGATAGCGGCCAAGCCCGATCAGCGCGTCGGCGTAGCTCAGCAGGCTGATGCCCGTGCCGAAGAAGCCCGGCGGCATCACGCGCTTCGACGTCGCCACGGTCTTCGCGAGCAACGACTCGGCCTCCGCGAACTTGCCGCGTGCGCAGTAGAGCCGGCCGAGATTCGTCATCGTCACGAGCAGGTCGGGATGGTCGTCGCCGAGCAACCGGCGCGTCATCTCGTAGTCCTCGCGGAACAGCGGCTCGGCCGCGTCGTCGCGCCCCATCTGGCGGTACAGCACGCCCAGGTTGTTCGCCGACGTCATCGTCTCGGCGTCCTCGTTGCCGAGCACCTTGCGGCGCCCCGCGAGCGCCTTCACCGCGAGTGACTCGGCCTCGCCGAACTTGCCGTCCTGCGTCAGCGCCCACGCGTAGTTCGCCATGATCGTCAGCGTGAACTTGTCCTCGTCGCCCTTCAGCGCGCGGCACTCGCGCAGCGCGATCGCACCGAGGCTCTCGGCCTCGGCGAACCGCTGCATGTCGGTGTACAGCACGACCAGATCGTCCATCGAGCCGAGCGCGTCGTGATTCTTCATGCCGTGACGCTTCAGCCGCTCGCGCAGCACGTGCGTGAGCAGCGACTCGGCTTCGTCCACACGGCTCATGTTCATGTACAGCCCGCCGAGCGAGCGCATGCTCGCGAGCGTCTGGTCCGCGGTCGGCCCCAGCAGGCTGTCGTACAGCGCACGCGAGGTGAGCAGTGGCGGCTCGGCCCTGTCGTAGAGCCCGATCTTGAAATACGTGTCGCCGATCGCGCGCAGCAGCTGCGCGCGCACGAGCGGCCGCGTCGCGAACTGCGTCGCCGACGCCTCGATCGCGCGCGACAGGATGTTCGTGTCGAGCACCTGCAGCGCCGCGTCGGTCGAGTTGATCTGCGCGAGCTGTTTGCGAAACGCCGCGACGGTGGCCTGCACCTGCGCCGGGCTCTCGCCACGCTCGGCCAGTCCCGCCGCCAAGCGCGCCGCGAGATCGTCCGTCAGCCCGCGCCCCATCTTCGCCACGTCGATCTCGCCGAGCATGCTCTCCTGGAACTCGACGACCGCCTGCGTGTCGAGCTGCGCCTGCTCCGCCGCGCGGCGCTGGTTCGCCTCGCGGATACCGAACGTCGTGGACACGACGATGCCCGCGACCAGCGCGATCGCCGTCGCCGCCGCGCCCACGACGAGCGCGCGGTTGCGCTTGGCGAACTTCTGCAGCTGGTAGATCGCGCTGGGCGCGCGCGCGAGGATCGGGCGCGAATCGAGATACCGGCCGATGTCGTCGCTGAGCGCCGCGGCGCTCGCGTAGCGGCGATCGGCCTCCTTCTCGAGCGATTTGCCCGTGATCGTCTCGAGATCCACGTCCGGCGCGCGCCCGGCTTCCACGAGCGCTTGAGCGACAGCGGCGGCTGCTCGCAGATGACGCGAGCGGATTCCATGAGGGACACGCGCTCGAGGTCGTACGGCCGCGTGCCCGTGAGCATCTCGTACAGGATCACGCCGAGCGCGTACACGTCCGAGCGCAGGTCGATGTCGTCGGAGTTGCCGCGCGCTTGTTCCGGGCTCATGTAGGGAAGCGTGCCCTTGATGATGCCGACCTCGGACACCTGCGTCATCGCGTCCACGTCGGCGCCGGTGATGCGCGCGAGACCGAAGTCGAGCACCTTGATCTCGGGCAGCCCGCCCGAACCGCTCTGCTCGCCCTCGCCCACCACGATGTTCGACGGCTTCAGGTCGCGATGGATCACGCCGCGCTGGTGCGCGTAGTTCACCGCTTCGCAGATCGCCTGGAAAAGTCGCAGCCGGAAGCGCAGCTCCGCGCCCTCGATCACCTGCGGCCGCGAATCGAGATACAGGCTCAGGTTGCGCCCGACGACCAGTTCCATGGCGAAGAAGTGCTGCCCCGCCTCGGTGCGCCCGGCCTCGTAGATACCGGCGATGTTGGGGTGCTTGAGCCGCGCGAGCGTGTCCGCCTCGCGCTTGAACATGCGCACGGCGTTGTCGTCCACGAACGTGCCGCCGCGGATCACCTTGAGCGCCACGCGGCGCTTGGGGCTGTCCTGCTCGGCTTCGTACACGACACCCATGCCGCCCTGGCCGAGCGTACCGAGGATCCGGTAGTTGCCGATCGCTTCCGGCACGCCCGCGCTCTTGCGCGCCCCGGGCGCAGGCCCGAGGGCCAGCGTTTCGTCGTCGGCGTGCGGTGAACCGGCGCTCGGCTGCGAACCGATCGTGGGGGAATCGTCGTCGCGGCGATCCATGCGGGGGCCTCGGGGATGGAGGAAGGCGTCCGTCGTCAGGTGCGCGCACTCTCCGCGACCGCCGCCTCGAGGTCAACGAAAGGTTGTGGTTCGCAGAATGTGGCGGCCCAATGCATGCAGTAGCCCGCAAGCATGTACAGCACGGTCTGCATCTTCGTGCCCCCGCATTGTCCGCGAAGTCATTGCCGCTACCACCACAACGCCGAGGGCTGGCGCTGGAAGCGCCACGGCTCCTATACGAGGCAAGCGTCACCGACGGAGATACCTCGCTACCGCTGTTGTCACTGCGGCGCGACTTTCTCCTCCCAGACCTTCCACACGACGTACTACCTCAAACGTCCTGAGCTGCAGGTTCCGCTGCTCTACCGCATCGACGCCGGCTCCGGATTCCGGCAGATGGCGCGAGAAATGCGGTGTTCGCACAGCACGCTGGCCCACCAGGCGGCACGGCTGGGCCGGCACGCGCTGCTCTTCATGAGCAAGCACCGTCCGGCGGGACCGCTTCAAGAGCCTCTCGTGATCGACGGCTTCGAGAGCTTCGCTTACAGCCAGTACCACCCGCTGCACCTGAACCTCGGCATTGGCGCTTACACGGGCTTCCACTACGGGCTCACTCACTCACCGCTTCGCCGCAAGGGCGCCATGCGCCCCGATCAGCGGGTGCATCGCGATACCGTCGAAAGCACGTTCGGTCGCCCGGATCCGAAGGCGATCGAGAAGGGCATGACGGAGGTCATCCGCATGTCGGCACCGCTACCGCAATCGCTCGACATTCGCTCAGACGGCCATCCGGCTTACGAGCGCTCATTCCGACGTCTGGCGGGCTACTCGATCTTCCACAAGGCCACGCCCTCGACCGACCCGCGTACGCCGGACAACGACCTCTTCTTCGTGAACCGTCGGGACATGATGTTGCGGCACAACGGCGCGAATCATCGCCGCGAGACGATCGCGTTCTCGAAGCGCGACCAAGGCGTGGTGGACCGAGCGGCAATCCACCTGATGCTCGCGAACTACTGGGCGCCGAGCTCCGTGAACCACGACCGGAGTACTCCAGCGATGAAGCTCGGACTGTTCGAGACGCCGATGAGTCCAGAGGCGCTGCTCGGCAAGCGGCACTTCGTCACGCGCACGACCATCACTGAGGAGTGGCGGCGGTACTACTTCGGGCTCGTCGACACCGCCGAGATCGAGAACCCGAAACGACACACGCTCAAGCTGGCCGCCTAAATGCACCGCGGGCGCGGCTCCGAAGAGCCGCGCCCGTGACGAGCAACATTCTGCGAGCCACAACCTACTCGGCGATCACGAGCCTCCGCGTGAACGTGCGTCCGTCCGCCTGCATGCGCACGAAGTACACGCCCGCTCCCAGCCGTCCGCTCGACGCGGACGACAGGTCGAGCATGTGCACGCCCGCCTCGAAGCGGCCGTTCGCCAGCGTACGCACCGCGCGGCCCTGCACGTCGTGCAGCGTCACCGCGACGCTCGACGCACGCGGCAGCGCCATCGAGATGCGCGACATCGTCGTCGCCGGGTTCGGGGACGGCGCGCCGAGCGCGAACTCCGTCACCATCGGCAGCGCCGTCGCGGCCGCGATGCCCATGCGGTGCACGCTGCCGTCGGTCTCGGTCACGACCACGCGGTACGTGTACGTGCGGCCGGCCTCGACGTCCGCGTCGAGCACTTCCGACGCGCCGTCGACTTCATGCACCGCCGCGCTCACGACGTCGAACGACGTGCCGCCGTCGCCCGAGCGCTCGAGGCCTTCCGAGCGCACGTCCTGCCGCTCGCCGAACGTCCAGCGCACGCGCACACCGGCGCGCGTGGGCTCGGCGACGAACATCGCCAGCTCGGTCGCGGTCACGGGATCGATGATGCTGAACGGCGCGTCGCTGTCGTCGCTCGCGGTGTTGGCCGCGGCGTCGTGCGCGACCACGCGCAGCACGCACGTGCCCGGCGCGTGCGGCGCCGTCACGAGCCACACGTGGCTGCCGGTGTTCGCGATGCCCGTCGCGATCGCCGTGAACGGGCCGCCCGCTCCCGTACGCGACAACAGCAGGTCCACGCTCGTCACGCCGAAGCAGTCCGCGGCGCTCCACGTGAGCGTCGCGGGCGTGCCGACGAACACGGTCTCGCCACCGTTGGGAGCGAGCACCGCGGCCGAAGGCGCGGCGGTCTCGGCGAACGGCGCACCGCTCACGCGGGTCGCACCGCCGACGATCGTGCCGGTGGCGGCGCCCGCGGTGTTCACCGCGACCGTGCCGCCGGATTCGTTCATGCCCCAGCGGCCGAGCAGGCCCGCCGCGCCCGTGATCGGCGCCAGCATGCCGGCGCGCACGTCGGACGCGCTGCGCGCGACCGACCAGATGCGCGCTTCGTCCACGACGCCGTCGAAGAAGCCGGCCGCCACTCCGGCGGTCGTCATCGCGGTGCCGATCGTCGCGTGCGCCGTGTTCGCGGCGTTCGCGGGCTGGCCGACCACGAGCGTCGCTTCGACGCAGCCGTCCAGGTAGAGCGTCCACGTGGTGCCGTCGTACGTCGCGGCCGCGTGGTGCCACGCGCCGTTCGCGGGAATCACCGTCACGCCCGCGATCGGATGGTTGAGGCTCGGCGTCGCGCCGGTCTGCGCTTCCTCGAAGTCGGCGCACAGCACGCCGTCGCTCGCGCGGATACCGAACAGGTAGTTGATGTCCGCGACGGCGGTCTCGGCTTCCGCGCGGCCCTTGGCGATCAGCGGGATCGCGTCGGGAATGCCGCCCGTGCCCGTGTTCGTGCCCGTGCCCGCGCCTTCGCGGCGGAACCAGCACTCGACCGTGAACGCGGACGTGTTGAGCGAAGGCGCCGCGCCCATCGTGACGTAGTTGCCCGTGCCCGACAGGTCGAGCGCCGTCGCGGGCTCGGCCGTCGTGGTCGCGCACGCGGTCGACGTGTAGTTCGAATTGCCGCCGGCGTTGGTCGCGCGCACGCGGTAGCAGTACTCGGACGCCGGCGAGACCGCGTAGTCGGTGTAGCCGGTCGCGTTCGCGCCGAGCGTGGAGAGCAGCGTGAACGGTCCGCCCGCGCCGGTGGTCGAACGCTCGACTTCGTAGCCCGTCTCGTTGTTCGCCACGTCCGTCCAGGCGAGCAGCACCTGATCGTGCGTGGTCGCGCTCGCCGACAGGCCGGTCGGATCGGCCGGCGCGGGAGGCGGCCCGAAGACCAGATTGAACGGCGCGCCCATCGTCCAGCTCCACGCGGCGCCCGTCTGCGTGCCGCTGATCGCGCCGCCGGCCGAGTTCGCGATCGTGCTGCCGATCGCCTCGTTCATGCCCCAGCGCGCGACGAGTCCCGACGCGGCGCCGGTCAACGGCGTGTTGATCGTGGACTGCAGCGCGGCCTGCGACAGCGCGACGTTCCACACGCGCGCTTCGTCGAGCACGCCGGCGAAGAATCCGCCCGCGACGCCGGTCGAGTTGAGCGCCGAACCGATCGCCGCGTGCTGGATGCTCGCGGACTGCGGCGGGCGGCCCACGGCGAGCGTCGCCTCCAGATTGCCGTCCAGGTAGAGCGCCCACGACGTGCCGTCGTAAGTGGCCGCGGCGTGATGCCACGTGCCGTTCGCGGGGATCGCGGTGACGCCGGCGATCGGATGGTTGAGGCCGGGCGTGACGCCCGCGGCGCCTTCCTCGAAGTCGGCGACGAGCGTGTTCGTCGTGCCGTCGATACCGAGGAAGTAGTTCATGTCGGCGGTCGTGTTCTCGACTTCGGCGCGGCCCTTCGCGAGCAACGGCACGGCGGTCACGCCGCCGGCGCCGGTCGAAGTGGCGACGCCCGCCGCGTCGCGGCGGAACCACGTCTCGATCGTGAAGGTGCCCAGGCCCAGCGCGGCGTTGCTGCCGAACGTGCTGTACGCATTCGTACCGGCGAACGACAGGCCGTAGTTGGGCGAGAAGCTCGAGCCACCGACCCACGTCGGACCGTTCGTCAGCGTGCCCGCGGGCGAGCCGCCGATCGAGTTGGCGCCCGAGGTGCCGGCGCCTTCGTTCAGGCCCCAGCGGCCGATCAGGCCCGTGCCCGAGGGAAGTTCGCCGAGCAGGCCGCCCTGCAGTTCGGCCTGCGTGCGCGCGACGTTCCACACGCGCGGCTCGTCGAGCGCGCCCGCGAAGAAGCCCGCGGCGGCGCCGGTCGAGGTGAGCGCGCTGCCGAGCGCCGCGTGCTGCACGCTCGCCGACTGCGGCAGGCGCGCCGCGCCGACGGCGACGGTCGTTTCGAGATTGCCGTTCAGGTACAGCTTGAGCGACGTGCCGTCGAACGTGACCGCCGCGTGGTACCAGAGATCGCGCGACAGACGCGTGACGCCGATGATCGGGTGGTTGAGGCCCGGGCTCGTCTGCTCCGTGCCCTCTTCGTAGTCGGCGACCAGCACCGAGTCCGCGGCACGGATGCCGAGGAAGTAGTTCATGTCGAGCGTGCTGCCGTCCGCTTCGGCGCGGCCCTTCGTGATGAGCGGCACCGCGGTCGTGACGCCGCCCGTGCCCGTCGACGTGGCGACGCCGGCGCCGGTGCGCTTGAACCAGGTCTCGACCGTGAACGTGGAGGCACCGAGCGCGGGCGCGGCCCCGAACGTGACGTAGTCGTTCACGCCGTCGAACTGCACGGCGCTTTGCGCGTGCGCCGCGCCGGCGGCCGAAGCCGCGAACGCCGCGGCGAGCGCGAAGGTCGAAAGGAATCGCGAAGTCTTCATGAGGTGCTCCTCGTGGGGCTGCGCGGTGACCGGCACCGTCGCGTGAAGAGGGCCGCCGCTTTTCAGCGGCGGCCCGCAGGATCAGTGAACGATGGCCACGCGACGGACGCGGTCGAACGACGGCGCCGTCATGCGGACGAAGTACATGCCGCTGCGCGCGGCGCGTCCGCCGGACGTGCCGTCCCAGCTGACGCTGTGCGTGCCGGGCGAGAACGGTCCGTCGGCGAGCACCTGCACCTCGCGGCCGACGACGTCGTACACGGCGATGCGCACGTGCGCGGAGACCGGCACGGCGAACTGGACGCGCGTGGCGCCGGCGGTGGGATTCGGAACCGCAGGCGCGAGCGCGAACTCGGCCGCCGCGTGATCCGGCACACCCGTCGTGCCGCCCGTCGTGAACGTCCACGTCGGGCCCGTGCGCGTGTGCGAATCGTCGGCGAGCTCGACGTACCACTCGTACGCCGTGTTCGCGTCACGGCCCGGCCAGCTGATCGAGGCGAGATCGCCCGAGGCCACCTTCACCGTGCCGAGCAGCGAGAACGTCGCCGGAGCCGCCGACATGTCGTACGGAATCGTGAACTGGCTGCTCGAGTCCGCGTCGGTCTCGTACGTGTTCGTCCACGACGAGTACGTGCGCACGCGGATCACGTTGTTGGCCGGCGAGAACTCCATGATGCGGAGGAGTCCGCCACCGCCGAGCGAGCGGCCCTGGTAGTCCGACAGCAGCGAGTGCACGGTGCGGCCCTGGAACACGTCGCTGCGGCGGCCTTCGCCCGGCACGTGACCGCCGAGCATGAGGAACAGGTTCGCGTTGTCCTTGAGCGCGTCGTAGATCGCCAGGCCCTGCGTGGACCACGAGCCCGGGTTGCCCGTGTTGATGAGGTTGTGCGTGGACACGATGGCGCGGCGGTTCGGGTACGCCTTGAGCAGGCTGTCCGCCCAATCGAGCACGGTGACGTCGGGCGTCGTGTCGTACTCGATCCCGATGTTGATGAAGTCCATGCCGCCGCCGCTGAACAGGTCGAACCAGTTGTCGTTCGATCCGCGGTGATTATTGTCGTAGTAGCCGCGGCCCGCGAAGCGCGCGATGCCGAAGTACTGGTTGTAGAACGCCGTCGAGCCGTTCGCGTCGCCGATGGGCGTCTGGTCGTGGTTGCCCGCGCAGATGCCGTACGGCAGGCCGTCGGGGAACTCGGCGCCGAGCGAGGGCTCGATCATCGAGAACGACGAGTCCGCGCGCAGCCACTCGATCGGGTCACCACCGTTGTCGCCGTGCTCGACGCAGTCGCCGAGCTGCACGGCGTAACGAATGTCGCGGCTCACGCGGTTCGCCAGCATCCAGCTCATCTGCGACTTGAGCATCGCGTTCGTGCCGCCGTTGAGCTGGCCGGTGTAGTACTGCGTGTCCGGCAGGCCGATCAGCGTGAAGTCCGCGGGAGGCGCGCCGCCGCCGACCGGGCGGCCGTAGAAGCGCACCGTGACGCTGTCCGCGTCGGGATCGCTGACGCTCACCGACAGCGTCGGGTTCGTGGACACACCCGTCGCCGCGGCCGCGGGCGCGACGAGCGTCGGCGCGTCGGGCTGCGTGTTCACGGTCAGGTCGAACGGCGCGGGGGCGACCCACGCGTAGCCCGTGCCCGTGATCGTGCCCGCGATGGCCGTGCCGGCCGAGCCGGAGACCGCCGTGCCCGAGCCTTCGTCCACCGACCAGCGCGCGACGAGACCGGCCGTCGCCGCGGAGATCTCGGCGTTCGCGGTCGCGCGGACCTGGCTCAGGGTGCGGGCGTAGTTCCACACGCGCACTTCGTCCACGGCGCCGTCGAAGTAGCCCGCGGCCACGCCGGCCGAGGTCAGGCCGGTCGCGATCGACATCTGCTGCGTACTCGCCGAAGCCGCCGGCTGGCCGACGAACAGCGTCGCTTCGAGCTGGCCGTCGAGGAACAGGTTCCAGGTCGAGCCGTCGTACGCGGCGGCCGCGTGATGCCACACGCCGTTCGCGAGAATCGGCGTGACGCCGACGATCGGATGGTTCGCGCTGGGGCTCGCGCCGCCCGCGCCTTCTTCGAAGTCCGCGACCAGCACGCCGTCCGCGCCGCGCAGGCCGAGGAACCAGTTCAGGTCGACGTTGCTCGTTTCGGCTTCGCCGCGGCCCTTGGCCACGAGCGGGATCGCGTCCGTCACGCCGCCGGTGCCCGTGGTCGTGGTCGTGCCCGTGCCGTCGCGGCGGAACCAGCACTCGATCGTGTACTGCGGCAGGTCGAGCGCGGCGGGATCACCGAAGCCGACGTACGTGTTGGGCGTGAAGTCGAGCGCGAAGCGGCCCGTCGCCGGCGTCGTGGCGCACGCGGGAGTCGTGTACGCGGAAGCGCCGCCGCCGTTCACCGCGCGCACGCGGTAGCAGTAGTTCGAGTTCACGGTGAGACCGGCGTCGTCGTAGGTCGTCGCGTTCGCCGACGCGGTGGCGAGCGGCGTGAACGGCCCGCCGCTGCCGGTGGTCGAGCGTTCGATCTCGAAGCCGGTTTCGTTCGTCGAACCGTCGGTCCACGTGAGGTGGATGCTGGTCGCGGTCGCCGCGGTCGCGGTGAGCGCGCTCGGCGCGCCGGGCGCCGAGAGATCGAGGTTGAACGGCGCACCGCCCACCCAGCTCCAGTTGGCGCCGGTGATCGTGCCCGTGAGCGTCGTGCCCGCGCTGCTCGCGACCGACGTGCCCGCGCCTTCGTTCATGCCCCAACGCGCGACCAACCCTGAGCTCGCGCCCGGGATTTCGGAGTTGATCGTCGCCTGGATCTCGGACTGCGTGCGCGCGTAGTTCCACGCGCGCGCTTCGTCGATGGCGCCGTGGAAGAAGCCCGCCGCCACGCCCGCCGTGTTGAGCGCGCTGCCGATCGAGACCGGCATGACCGTGGGATTGCCCGCGGGCTGCCCGACCACGAGCGTCGCTTCGAGCGCGCCGTCCAGATAGAGCTTCTGCGTCGTGCCGTCGTAGGTGACGGCCGCGTGATGCCACGCGCCGTTCGCCGGGACGACCGAGGTGCCGAAGATGGGATGGTTGAGGCTCTGCGTGGCGCCCGCGTCGCTCTCCTCGAAATCGGCCATGATCCGGCTGTCGGACTCGCGGATGCCCAGGAACCAGTTCACGTGCATCTGCGCCGTGTCCTGGTCGGCGCGGCCGTGCGCGAGCAGCGGAACGCCGATCGCGCCACCGGCGCCCGTGTTCGTGCCGACGCCGGCGCCGTCGCGGCGGAACCAGCATTCGATCGTGTACTGCGAAAGGCCGAGCGCGGCGGGATTGCCGTAGGCGACGTACGCGTTCGTGCCGCCGAAGAGCAGCGCGCTGGCGCCGCTCGTGAACGAGTAGCCCGTGGTCCACGTGGGACCGTTCGTGAGCGTGCCGGCCGGAGCGCCCGCGACCGAGTTCGACGCCGACGTGCCGGTGCCTTCGTTGAGGCCCCAGCGGCCGATCAGGCCGGTGCCGCTCGTGACTTCGGTGTTCATCGCGCCCTGCAGCTGCGCCTGCGAGCGCGCCGTGTTCCAGATGCGCGCTTCATCGAGCGCGCCGGCGAAGAAGCCCGCCGCCGTGCCGGCCGACGTGAGCGCCGAGCCGAGCGCCGCGTGCTGCGTGCTGAGCGACTGCGGCAGCCGGCTCGCGCCGACCGTGACCGTGCTCTCGAGGTTGCCGTTCAGGTAGAGCCGCAGCGTCGTGCCGTCGAACGTGACCGCGCCGTGGTACCACGTGTTCCGCGCGAGCGGCGTGACGCCGACGATCGGGTGGTTCAGGCCGGGGCTCGTCTGGCCCGTGCCCTCTTCGAAGTCGGCGACGAGCAGCGAGTCGGTGCCGCGGATGCCGAGGAAGTAGTTCATGTCGACGACGCTGCCGTCGGCTTCCGCGCGGCCCTTCGTGACGAGCGGCACGGCGGTGATGCCGCCCGTACCCGTCGAGGTGGCGAGGCCGGCGCCGGTGCGCTTGAACCAGACTTCGAGCGTGTAGTTCGAGGCGCCGAGGGCGGAGGCCGAGCCGAACGTGACGTAGTCGTTCGTGCCGTCGAACTGGACGGCGGACTGGGCGGACGCCGTCGAGACGGCGAAGAGCGAGGCGATCAGGGCCGGGACGACGAACACGGCCTTACGAAATGCGGCCCGTGAAACGGGCTGAAAACGGCCCGTTCGGGCGGCGAAAGGATGGAACAAGGCGACCTCCGAAGCGTGGGGAAGATGGCAGGCGCCAATCCTTTGGCTCGATGGTCTGCGGAGTGAGTTTAAAGAGGCAACCCTCGGCCGCTCAACCTTTCAATTGAGGAATCCCTGATTCCCACCTCGAGGGGAGGCTGCCGGCAGGGCCACTCCCCGCCTCGGGCGCCCGGTCGACGCGGCCCCAGCCCGCTGCCGGGCAGGGCTTTGGAAAATGCGTCGGGATTCCGTACAGCGGTGGGCCTGCTCCCGGCCGGGGTTGCCCCCAGAGGCCGCTCGCCCCCCCGCGCTCAGCCCTCGCTCTTCCAGGTTTCGCGCTCGACCGGCACGCGCGAATCGGCGCCGGCGATCCACATCTCGCCTTCCTGCACGAGCAGCTGCAGTTCCATGCGCGACTGCGCCATCGCGGTCACCGCGTCGGTGGTCGCACGCGAGAGCGCGTACACGGTGAGGTTGCGCGAGCGCTCGAGCTCGACGTGCGCCTTCGACCACCACAGCTCCGCCGCACGGCCGCCGTAGGCGTACACGATCACGTGCTCGGACTGGCCGCACGCCTTGCGGATGCGCTTCTCGTCCGGCAGGCCCACGTCGATCCACGTGTCGATGCGGCCCGGTGAGGTCGCGCAGCCACACGTCGGCCTCGTCGGTCACGCCGATGCCGCGCCCGAACTCGAGCCGCTCGTGCGCGTGCAGCGCGAACGCGAGCACGCGGACCATCATGCGCTCGTCGGTTTCGCTCGGATGACGCGCAATGGTGAGCGCGTGATCGGCGTAGTAGAAGCGATCCATGTCGGCCACGTTGAGGTCGGCCTTGAAGACGGTCGCGCCGAGTGCCATGTCGTCTGCTTTCGTACCGCGGCTGCGCCGCGTCGTGAGGGGAAGCGACGCGCCTACGCGCCGCCTTCGAAGTCGTCGGCCACGGCTCGCGGACGGCGCCAGTACCACCAGTGCTCGCGCGGCGACCATTTCATGCGCTTCGCCATCTTCGCGCCCCACAGGCACTCGCCCGCGAGTTCGGTCGAAGCGTCCACGCGGCTGTCGGCTTCGGCGAGCCGCGCGGTCAGCGCGCCACTGAGCGCGCCGGGAATCGAAGCGATCATCTCGGCGAGCATCTGGCGCCCGTCGAGCTCGTCGAGCCAGTCCTCCACGCCGAACGGATAGCGCTCGTGCTCGGCGTCGCGCGCCGCCTGCTCCCAGCGCAGCACGAGCCCTTCGGCGCCCGCGGCCACGGACTCGTCGGCGAGCCCGCGCGCGCGCAGGAACAGCGTGACGTCGTCGTGCGCGCTCATGGCGCCCTCGCGGGACGATCGGCCTGGCGCTCGAAGTAGCGCTGGCCGTCGCGCGGGCGGAAGAACGTGCGAATGGTGCCGTCGTCGTTGAACGCGAGGAAGAACCCGCTCGCGCGGTCGAAACGGCAGGTGACGCCGTCGTCGCGCTTCAGCTCTTCCACGCTTCCGGACACGCTCGCGTCGCGCAGCGTCTGCGCCATGCGCAGGTAGTCGGTTTCGCTCGAGGCGCCGACTTCGCGGCCGTGCTTGTCGAAGTGTTCGGTCAGCCGCTCGTGCGAGCGGAAGCCGACGTCCGCGCCCCAGCCGGAGCCGGCGTCCTGCGCCGGCTGCGGCGCGGCAGGTGCGGTCGCGGTCGCCGGCGGCGGCGCGGCAGGCGCGGCCTGCTCGTCGCGGCTCCTGCGATTCGTGCCGGCGAGCACCACCCAGAGGGCGATGAAGATCGGCAGGAAGACCGCTACACGGCGGCGCGGAGAGAGCGGACGCATGGCGCCAAGCTAGCCCGCTCCCCGGCGCCCGCCAAGCGAAAGCTCCCGACAGGCAAAGCCCACGTCACGAATGGGCCCGGGGTCTTCCAAAGGAGCAGTCCGTGCCGGTAGAGTTTCCCGACCATGCCCACTCTCCTGCTCCTCGCGCTCGTCCGTGGCGCACCGTCCGCTGCCCGCGCGACCTCTTTCGCGCGCTCCTGTTCTCGCTCTCGCTGCTCCCGCGCTCGCGCACGCCGGGCCGCCAGGCCGAACTTCACCGGGTTCCAGACGCTGCTGTCCCGCTACTGCCTCGCGTTGCCCGGCAAGGCGACGATGCAGGACACGCGCTTCGACTACGAACAGCTCTACGTGGACGAGAACATCTGGACGCTGCACCGCTCCGACCGGCTCTCGACGATCCGCTCGCAGCTGTTCGCGACGCCCCCGTCGGCGTTCTCGGCCCGATCGACTCGCCTGGGCGATCAATGCGCACAACTTCCTCGTGATCGAGCACGCCACGCTTCACCTGCTCGTGCCCGGCCGGCAGTTCCTGCGGCAGCGGAGCGTCGACGAGATCACGTTCGAGGGGACTCCGTTCTTCGCCGTGCCGGTGGTCGAGTGCGAGGGACGCACGTGGTCCATCGGGGAGTTCGCCCGCCACTACGTCTACGGCGACAGCACGCCTCTGTCCGACTCGCGCTCGAAGGGTGGCGATCCGCGCCTGTCGTTGGCGCTCTGCCCGGGCTACGCCGGCGGGCCGCCGCTCGCGCTGCGCGCGTTCAAGGGCGACTCGCTCGAGATCCAGCTCGACCAGGCCGCGCGCCGCGCGCTGTCGCTGCCGCGCTTCCTCACCGTGGACAAGACCGTGGGCACCATCGTGGCCTCCGAGCACTTCAACACGAACCGCGCGGACTTCGGCGGCAATCCCAACAGCGCGATCCCGTTCCTCGAGCGCTACGGCTCCCCGGACGTGAAGAGCGTGATCAAGAAGTTCAAGCTCACGGCCATCTCGCGCTTCCGCACGGTGGACGTGGGGATGAATCAGTTCGAGCGGCCCAAGTCGGCGCCCACGCCGATGCCCGCCTCCGGCGCGGGAACCTAGCCCGGACGCATCGAGGGTGTATCTTCCGCGGACTCGACCGTTCCCGAGCCCGACACACGGAGGTGTACCCCCGATGAGGCATCTGCTCCGCCACGCCGTCGCGCCCATGGCGCTCGCGCTGCTGCTCGGCGGCGTGTTCCGCTGCGGCGCCGCAGCAGCGCCGAAGCCGCCCTCGACGAAGCCCGCCGCGCTCGAGCCTTGGACGGCCGACGACATCCTCGCGCTGCGCACGGTGCGGGATCCGCAGCTCTCGCCCGACGGCACGCGCATCGTCTACGTCGTCACGACGTACAGCGCGGACAGCACGCGCTACCAGTCCGACCTCTGGCTCGGCACGCTCGCCACCGGCGAGCAGCGACGGCTCACGTCGGCGGAGTCGGACGAAGACGCGCCGCGCTGGTCGCCCGACGGCCGCACGCTCGCCTTCCTCTCCGATCGCGAAGCGCCGGGCTCGACGGCGAAGGGCCGCCAGATCTGGACGCTGCCGCTCGACGGCGGCGAGGCCGCGCCGCTCACGAGCGTGCCCTCGGGTGTCACGCGCTTCGAGTGGTTCACGAACGGCGCGTCGCTCGCGTTCCTCGCGCCCGAAGGCCCGACGGCCGCGGGCCGTGCCCGCGCCGCGCGCAAGGACGACACGCGCGTGATGTCCGAGCGCCCGGGTCACACACGCGTGTGGACGATCGAGCGCGCGAGCGGCAAGACCGCTGCGGTCACGCCGGCGGAGACGTTCGTGGCGTCGTTCACGCTCGCGCCGGACGGCAAGCGCCTCGTGTACTGCGTGCAGCCCGAACCCGGCTTCAACGGACGCTCCGAGACCGACCTGTTCTCGGTGGCGATCGGCGGCGGCAAGCCGGTCGCGCTCGTGCAGCGCCCGGGCATGGACATGGCGCCCAAGTATTCGCGCGACGGGCGATCGATCGCGTTCCTCTCGCACGACGGAAAGCCGGGCGGCTCGCCCAATCCGGTGAACGTGTGCATCGTGCCCGCCGCGGGCGGCAGCGCGGTGAACATCACGCCCAAGTTCGACGAGCGCATCGCCGGCGCGGGCATCCTGGCCGAACTCATGTGGATGCCGGACAACGAATCGGTGCTGTTCGGTTCGCCCGACCGCACGAACATCCGCATCTTCCGCGCGTTCACCGACGACCGTCCGGTCGAACCCGTGACGCGCGACGAAGGCTGGAGCGACTGGCCGAGCATGGACGCGGCCGGCAAGGTGCTCGCGTGGACGCACGAGGACGCGACGCATCCCGGCGACGTCTGGGTGTGGGAGTTCGAGCGCGCCGCGCCGCACGCGTTCACCGATCTCAACCCGTGGACGCGCGAGCGTCACGAGTTCGCGCCCCAGGTCGTCACCTGGGCGGGCGCCGACGGCCGGCAGGTCGAAGGACTGCTCTACGCGCCACTCACGTCGCGGCCCGGCGCGCGCGCGCCGCTGCTGCTCGAAGTACACGGCGGTCCCGCGGCGAATCACGTGCAGTACTTCAGCGCGACGATCGAAGGCCTCGGGCTGCCGCTGCTGCTGCAGAAGGGCTGGGCCGTGCTGATGCCCAATCCGCGCGGCAGCGCCGGCTACGGCTCCGCGTGGCGGCTCGCGAACACGCGCGACTGGTGGGACAAGCCGTACACCGATCTCATGAGCGGCGTGGACGCGATGATCCGCCTGGGCTTCGCGGACTCGACGAAGCTCGCCGTGTGCGGCTGGTCGTACGGCGGCTACATGACGTCGAACATCGTCACGCGCACGGCCCGATTCCGCGCCGCGGTCGCGGCGGCCGGTCCCGTGAACCTCGCCGCGCAGGCGGGCACGTCGGACATCCCGGGCCTCATGCGCGCCTCGATGTCGGCGTGGCCGTGGGAAGACCCGCAGGTGTACGTCGAGAACTCACCGCTCTTCCGCGCGGGCGCGGTGCGCACGCCGACGGCGTTCGTGCACGGCGAGCAGGACGTCCGCGTGAATCCCGCCGAGAGCCTCAGCATGTACCGCGCGTTGCGCGCGCGCGGGATTCCCACCGACCTCATGATGCTGCCGCGCGCCGGACACGGACCCGAAGAGCCCGCACACATGCGCGCGGCGATGGAATGGACGATCGAGTGGCTCGAGCGCTGGACGCTGGGCAACGTGCCCGCATCACCCGCGCGCCGTGCCACCACCGGAGGACAGAAGTGATGCCTGACAACGCGAGTCCCGACGACCTGCAGAAACTCCTCGGCCTTCTCTTCAGCGCACACCCGTGGCACGGGCTGTCCATCGGTCCCGCCGCGCCCGGCGTGGTGACGGTCTACATCGAACTCGTGCCCGCCGACACGGTGAAGTACGAGATCGACAAGCGCAGCGGCATCCTCAAGCTCGACCGCCCGCAGCGTTACTCGAGCCTCTCGCCGGAACCGTACGGGTTCATTCCGCGCACGCTGTGCGGCGACACCGTCGCGGCGTTCGCGGCGCAGCACTCGGGACGCTCGGGCCTCAAGGGCGACCGCGATCCGCTCGACGTGTGCGTGCTCACCGAACGCGCGATCAACCACGGCGGAGTGGTCGTGCGCGCGCGCCCGATCGGCGGACTGCGCATGTTCGACGGCGCCGAAGTCGACGACAAGATCATCGCCGTGCTCGAGAGCGATCCCACGTACGAGAACTGGACCGAACTCGAGCACTGCCCGCCGGTGCTCATCGACCGCATCCAGCACTACTTCCTCACGTACAAGGACATGCCCGGCTCGTCGGGACAGAAGGTCGAGCTCGCGGGCGTGTACGGCGCCGAGACGGCGCGCGAAGTCATCGCGCGCTCGCAGGTGGACTACCGCGCGAAGTACGGCGATCTCGAACAGACGCTCGACAAGGCGCTCGCCATGTTCGACGCCGGAGAAGAGTGAGCGAACAGGACCTGCTCGTTCTGGGAGGCGGGATCACCGGACTCGCGGTGGCCCGCCTCGCCGCGCGTTCGGGCTGGTCGGTCATGCTGATCGAGCGTGACGACCTCGCGAGCGGCGCGAGCTCCGCGAGCAGCCACATGCTGCACGGCGGACTGCGCTACCTCGAGCACGGGCACTTCTCGCTCGTCCGCGAGGCGCTCGCCGAGCGCGCCGCCGTCGCGCACATGGCGCCGGCGCTCGCGACGCCCGTGCGCTTCCTCGCGCCGATGCGGCGCGGCGGACGCGTCGGCCCGCTCAAGCTGCGCGCGGGGCTGATGCTCTACGACCTGCTCGCGGGCGGCTCGTCGCCGAGTCCGCACGCGATGGCGTCGGCGCGCCAGGCGCTCGCGCTCGAGCCCGCGCTCGCTTCGCGCGACCTGCGCGGCGCGGGGCTGTACACCGACCTCGTCATGGACGACGCGCGGCTCGCGATGCTCGTCGCGCGCGACGCCGTGGCGCACGGCGCGGCGATCCACACGCACACCGACCTGCTCGCGCTGCGTCCGGGCGCGAGCGGCGCCGCGGGCCCGGTGGTCGAAGTCTCCGCGCGCGACCGCCTGAGCGGCGCGGACGTGAAGCTCTCCGCGCGCGTGCTCGTGAACGCGACCGGCGCATGGACCGACGCGACGCGCACGCACGTGCTGCGCATGCTGCGGCCCGGCGCGCCCGATCCCGCGCCGCTGCTGCGCCCTTCGCGCGGCGTGCATCTCGTGTATCCCGCGCTCACGCAGCGCCACGGCGTCGTGATCACCGCCGCGAGCGACGGGCGCGTGTTCTTCGTGGTGCCGTTCGCGGGCCGCTCGCTCGTCGGCACGACCGAGGTCGAAGTCGCGTCCCCTCCCGCGCCGGCCGAACTCGCGCCGAGCGCGGACGAAGTGCGCTACCTCGCGTCCGAGGTCGCGCGCGTGCTGCCGGGCGCCTCCACGGCGCGGCCGCTCGCGGTGTTCGCCGGCGTGCGCCCGCTGCTCGACGCGCGCGCGCTGGTCGGCGGCGCCTCGCGCGAACATCGCGTGCTGGAAGAAGGTCCGCTCGTGTCGGTCGCGGGCGGCAAGTACACGACCTTTCGCGTCATGGCGCGCGACACGCTCGCCAGTGGCCGCGCTGCGGCTCGGCCGCCCGGCGCCGCTGCTGCCGCGCGTGGACGAGCCGCTGCCCGCGCCGCTGCACGCGGAAGCCGACGGCGTCTCGCTCGGCGCGCACGCGGTGGAGCACGAGTGCGCGCGCACGCTGCACGGCGTGCTGCGTCGCCGCAGCACGCACTGGTTTTCGGACGATCGTGGGCTCGGCGTCGCCGCCGACGTCGCGGGCGCGATGGCGCGCCGCCTCGGCTGGAGCGCCGAACACGAACGCGAACAACTCGACGCATACGAAGCGCTCGTGCGCGAGGAGCAGTCACTCCTCGCACGCGCGCTCGATCCGCTGCACGGAGGACCGCAGGCATGATTCTCGCGATCGATCAGGGCACGACGGGCACCACGGCGCTGGTGCTCGACCGCAAGGGCCGCGTCCGCGGCCGCGGCTACGCCGAACTGCCGCAGCACTTCCCCAGGCCGGGCTGGGTCGAGCACGACCCCGACGAGATCTGGGCGAGCGTGCTCGCCGCCGTGCCTCGCGCATTGGCGGCGGCGAAGGTGAAGAGCGCCACGATCCGCGCGATCGGCGTGACGAACCAGCGCGAGACCGTCGTGCTCTGGGACCGCACGACGGGTGAGCCCGTCTGCCGCGCGATCGTGTGGCAGGACCGCCGCACCGCCGAGCGCTGCGCGAAGCTGCAGCGCACGCACGGCGCCGCGATCCGGCGCACGACGGGACTCGTGTGCGATCCGTACTTCTCCGCGACCAAGATCGAATGGCTGCTCGCGCACGAACCGCGCGCGCGCAAGCTCGCCGCGGCCGGCCGGCTCGCGTTCGGCACCGTGGACTCGTGGCTCGTGTGGAAGCTCACCGGCGGCGCGGTGCACGCGACGGACCCGACGAACGCCTCGCGCACGATGCTCTTCGGGCTGCGGACGCTGAAGTGGGACCGCGCGCTGCTCTCGCGCTTCGGCGTGAGCGCGAACATGCTGCCCGAGGTGCGTCCCTCCGCGGGCGACTTCGGCTTCACGCGCGGCGTGCGCGGACTGCCGGACGGCATCGCTGTCGCGGGCGTGGCGGGCGACCAGCAGGCGGCGCTGTTCGGGCAGGGCTGCGTGCGCGCGGCCAGAGCAAGAACACGTACGGCACGGGCTGCTTCCTGCTGCTGCACACGGGCGACCGGATCGTGCACTCGAACGCCGGGCTGCTCACGACGGTCGCGTGCGACGCGACGGGCGGCGCGGCCTACGCGCTCGAAGGCAGCGTGTTCATCGCGGGCGCGGCGATCCAGTGGCTGCGCGACGGCCTCGGGCTGTTCCCGCGCGCGGCCGACAGCGAAGCGCTCGCGCGCAGCGTGCCCGACTCCGGCGGCGTCGTGATGATCCCCGCGTTCGCGGGACTCGGCGCGCCTTACTGGCGCGCGGACGTGCGCGGCGCGCTGTTCGGCCTCACGCGCGGCACGACTCGCGCGCACGTCGCGCGCGCGGCGCTCGAGTCGCTCGCGTTCCAGTCGCGAGACCTGGTCGAAGCCATGGCGAGCGACGCCGGCGCGCGCGTGACGGCGCTGCAGGTGGACGGCGGCGCGGTCGCGAACGACCTGCTCATGCAGTGGCAGGCCGACGTGCTCGGCATTCCCGTGCGCCGTCCGCGCGTGATCGAGACGACGGCGCTCGGTGCGGGGCTGCTCGCGGGACTGGCGACCGGCTTCTGGTCGTCGCACCGCGAACTCGACGCCGCGCGCACGATCGAGCGCGAGTTCCGCCCGAAGGAATCACGTGCGTGGCGAGAGCGCGAGTACGCGCGCTGGAAGCAGGCGGTCGCGACGCTGCTGGGCTGAAGCGGCCCTACGCGCGCTCGAGCAGGTGGCGGAAGTGACCGTGCCACTCGGGCGAGAGCCCGGGCAGCGTGGTGAGCGCGCGCAGTTCCCCGGCGTCGCGGTCGGGGCGCACGCGCGCGCGGAACACGCGGGCGATCGTCCACTCCGGCTGCGGGCGCTCGACCAGGCGGTAGGTGTCGCCCGCTTCGATCAGCCCTTCGAGCTCGTCGAACGGTCCGTCGAGCGTGAGGTTCTCGGCGAACCCGCCGGGGCCCATGCGCTCGAGCCCGGGCACTTCGCGCCAGTGCGCGTAGTGCGCCTGCGCGTAGGCGAGCACCGCCATCTGCGGCCCGCCGTGCACGTCGAGGTGCGCCTGCTCGTCGCCGTCGAGGCCCAGCGCGCCCACGAACACCGGGCCCGCGACCTCGTCCTTGCCGTACGCGCTGCGCCAGGTGGAGCGCTCGCCGCGGTCCCACTCGGGCAGCGGATGCATGCGCACGCGCCCGGCGCGCACGGACACGATGCGCGCTTCGCTCACGGGCGTCAGACCACCAGCGCGGCGTCGAGCCACGCGGCGAGATCGCGGATCACGGCTTCACGTCCGTGATCGTTGAAGATCTCGTGGTACGTCTCCTTGTGCGTCACGAAGCGCACGACACCGTGCGTCGCCGACGCGGCGAACTCGAGCGCGCCCTTCGGATCCACCATGCGGTCGTCCATGCCCTGCAGCAGCAGCGTGGGCACCGACAGCTGTCGCGCCTCGCTCATGCAGCGCTGGCGCGCCTCGTCGAACTCGAAGAACAGCCGCGGGCTGATCTTGCCGTGCACGAGCGGATCGGACTGGTAGGCCTTCACCACTTCGGGATCACGCGAGATGCCCTTCACGTCGAGCCCGTGCGGGAAGCCCGTGCTCGGCGCCGTCGCACGCGCGACGTTGGCGAGCGCCAGCTTCCACCACGGCGGCGTCGCGCTGCGCAGCCCGGGGGCGCTCAGCACGAGCGCCTTGAGGTCGCGCGGGTGCTGGATCGCGTAGTCGAGCGCGAGCACGCCGCCCATGCTGTGACCGAGCAGCACGCGCGGCAGGTCCTCGAACGGCTGGTCCGGCAGGCCGCGCGTCGCGGTGAACATCGCGGGCAGCACCTGATCGCGCACCTGCGCCCACGAGGTCATGTCGCCGCGCGGGCCGCTCGCGCCGCCGTGCCCCGGCAGGTCGAGCGCGACCACCGTGCAGCGCGCCTTCACGAGTTCGGCGGCGAGCGCCGCGTAGCGTCCGCTGTGCTCGCCCAAGCCGTGCACGATCGCCACGAGGGCGCGCGGGCGCTCGGCGCACCAGGCGGAGCCGGGCAGGACGGTCGCGCGGTCCACGCGGACCTCGATGCCCACGGCGGGCACGTTACCGACGGCGGGATTCATCGTCCGGGGGTTTCGTCCTCTTCTTCGTCGTCGTCTTCGTCGTCTTCGCGCGAGCGGCCGGTGCCGCGCAGCTCGGAGTCGCCGGCCTCGTCCTCGTCGCCGTCCTCGTCGGACTCGTCGGCTTCGAGCACGATGTCGTCTGGCATCGCCTGGAAGACCAGTTCGGTCGAGGCGAACGACGAGCCGGTGTTCTTGGCGAGCGTCACCACCTGATCGAACAGGCTCGGCAGGTCGTCGGTCGCGAGCGTCGCGAGCGGGTGCACCACGACCGACCACAGCTCGTTTCCGCGCATGGCGTAGCGCGCGTCGAGCGCGCGGTCGTAGTTGGCCTGCAGCAGCACGTGCAGCAGGTCGGCGTCGAGTTCCTCGACCAGGCCGATCGGGGACATGAGACGCATGCGGTCGTGTTCGTCGTCGCTGAAGACGAATACCGGGACCTCGTGCCGCGTGCCGCGCCAGAAGCCCGGCTGGCCCTCGAAGTCCTGCAGGTACGACTCCAGCAGCTTGCCCATCGCTTGAGTAGTCATGGAAGGCGGCATCTTGTCCTAACTCGCTCCCGAGTGCACGCGGGAATTTGCCGCGCAGGGTGCACGGGTCCAGCATGGCCGCGCTCCCCCCTCGAACCCGCGAGGAGATTCCGATGAACGGCCGCCTGCTGCTGTCGCTCTTCATCGCCGTGCTGCCCATCAGCGTCGAAATGGGCGCGACGCCCGACACGACGTCCCGGACGGGCGCCGACGAAGCGCCACTCGGGGCGGAGACGACCTTCCGCGCCGCCGGCAGCGTCGGGGAGTTCGCGATCATCCAGCGCGAGTGCAACGGTAAGGTGATCGACCAGACCCGGTCGCTGCTGAGGAGCGGCGCGCTCGAGGTGCAGCACCGCTTCGAGAGCGGCATCGTGATCGGCGCGCGCGGCGGACAGGTCGTCGAGGACGCCGGCGCCGGCCCGGCCGTGCCGTTCGGCACGGTGACGCTGGGTATGGGCAAGCGCACGAACGCATACGCGAATCCCTACGTGGGCTTCGACGGCGCGTCGGCGGGAGTCGGAGTCGGCTGGCTGAGGGCCGATCACCGCTTCATCGTGGACGAGAACGAGACGATCGAGCCCGACGTCACGGCGCACCTGCGTCTCGGAGGCATGCGAGAACAGTTCGTCCTGCGTTTCATGGAGGGCATGCCGCTCGAATCCGAAGGCGCGCTCACGGCCGAAGTCGGTGGCCCGTCCTGGCCGCGCACGAACATGGCGGCGTTCATCGGGTTCATGGGGCCGTTCGACGGCGCGCTGCTCGGGCTCAAGGGCGACGTGTGGCTGACGCCCGAGGCCGCGCTTTCGATCAAGCTCGGCCTCTCCGGGCACGGGCAGTACTCGGCGGGCGCGGGCGCCATCGTGCGGTTCGGCGGGCGCTGATCGCGCCGCTCGGGCCGGGTGGCCGCGCGGGAACGGTCCGGGCTAGACTGCGCCGCTCACGCCGACTCCGACCTTCACGAGGACCCGCATGTCCCTGACTCCCGACGACCCGCCGGCCAAGTCCCGCCTCATCATTCCGGGCGCCGATCCCGAGCCCTCCGACAAGCCGCGCATCATCCTGCCCCCGGGCAGCGTGCGCGAAAGCGCCGAGGAGCTTCCCGAATACCCGCGCCTGCGCCGGCTCATGATGCTGCCGGTGCGCGACGGCGAGCGAGAGCTGATCGTCGTGCAGGACCCGATGGGCATCATGAAGGGCCAGCCCGCGCTCGGCATGGAGTCGCTCGCGATCCTGCAGCTGCTCGACGGCACCGTCTCGCTCACCGACATCAGCGCCGCCGTCATGCAGGAGAGCAAGGACCTGCGCGTCGGCAACATGATCCGCGACTTCATCGCGCAGCTCGACGAGCTGCTCATGCTCGAGTCGCCGCGCTTCGAGCGCGCGCTCGACGAGGCGCGCCGCGAATACCACCAGCTCGAGATCCGCCAGCCCGCGCTCGCCGGCGCGTCGTACCCGGAAGAGCGCGACGCGCTCGAGGCGATGCTCGACGCGCACTTCGCCGAGGCTTCGGCGAAGCGCGCCGAGTCCGGCGCCGCGCCGGTCGCCGCGGACCACGTGCCGCGCGCGATCCTCGCGCCGCACCTCGATCCGCGCCGCGAAGGGCCGCTCATGGCGCGTGCGTTCCTCGAGTTGGGCGAGGCGCCCGCCGAGCCGCTGCGCGTCGTGATCTTCGGCACGGGGCACAACCTCGTCGGCGATTTCGTCGCGCTCACGCGCAAGCACTTCGACACGCCGCTCGGCCGCGCGACGTGCGACACGGCGTTCGTGGACCGTCTCGCGGGCGCGCTCGGCGACGCCGCGTACAAGGGCGAGCTCGCGCACCGCGACGAGCACTCGATCGAGTTCCAGGTGCTCTACCTGCAGCGCCGGCTCGGGGACCGTCCGTTCACGATCGTGCCGATCCTGTGCGGCGGCTTCTACCACCTGCTGGACGAGCAGAAGACCCCGCGCGACGAGGCGGCGGTCGAGGCGCTCGTCGGGGCGGTGCGCGACGCCGAGGCGTCGCTCGGCGGCCGCACGATGTACGTGGCCGGCGTGGACTTCTCGCACGTGGGCCCGCGCTTCGGCGACGGGCGCATCACGGACGAGGCTCGCACGGCGATCGGCGACGTGGACAAGGCGGCGCTCGCGGCCGCCTGCGCCGGCGACGCCGACGCGTGGTTCCAGGTCATCGGCGAGAAGGACGACGCCACGCGCATCTGCGGGTACGCGCCGACCTACGCCATGCTGCGCTGCGCCGAGCCCGGCGCGGGACGCGAGCTGGGCTACGCCCAGAGCGTCGAGAAGGACACGAGCATGGTGAGCGTCGCGGCCGTCGCCTGGCCTTGAGCGACAGCACGAAACGAGCGGCATTCCGCGGGCGGTTCCGGCGTGGCCGGGGCCGCCCGCGCCGCATTTGCGCGCCCCGTCCCGGCGCGGCTAACTTGCCTCCCTCATGGCCATCTTCCTCTTCAAGACCGAGCCTTCGGACTACGCCTTTTCCGACCTCCTGCGTGACAAGCGCGTGGTCTGGGAAGGCGTCTCGAACGCGCTCGCGCTGCAGCACCTGCGCACGGCGAAGAAGGGCGACACGGTCGTGATCTACCACACGGGTTCCGAGAAGCGTGCCGTGGGGCTGGCAACGGTGACGAAGGCCGCCTACGCCGCCGACCCGAAGCTCGACGACGAACGCCGCGCGGTGGTGGACCTCAAGCCCGTGCGCGCGCTCGCGCGTCCCGTGGCGCTGTCGGAGTTCAAGACCGACCCGGTGCTCAAGGCGACCGAACTCGTGCGCATCTCGCGCCTTTCGGTGATGCCGCTCACCGAGCCGCAACTGCAGAAGCTGCTCGCCCTCGCCGGCGAGTAGGCATGAGGCGGTCATGACGCGCGAGCAGGCCCAGCAGCGCATCGAAGCCCTCGCCGCGGAGATCCGCGAGCACGACCACCGTTACTACGTGCTCGACCAGCCGAGCATCTCCGACGCCGCGTACGACAAGCTGTACCGCGAGCTGCGCGATCTCGAGGAAGCGCATCCGGACCTGCGGCCCGCGGACTCCCCCACGCTCCGCGTGGGTGGCGGGCTGCGCGAGGCGTTCCGCAAGGTGCGCCACGCGGCGCCCATGCGCTCGCTCGACTCGCTCATGAACGCGGACGAAGTGCGCGAGTTCGACGGACGGATCAAGAAGGGGCTCGGGCTCGACGAAGGGCTGTTCGCGACCGAGGTCGCGTACCGCGCCGAACCCAAGTTCGACGGGCTGAGCATCGAGCTCGTGTACGAGGACGGCGTGTTCGTGCGCGGCTCGACGCGCGGTGACGGCGAACACGGCGAGGACGTGACGGAGAACCTGCGCACCATTCGCGCGGTGCCGCTGCGCCTGCGCGAGGACGGCCCGGCGGAAGGCCGCCGCGGCGTGCTCGCGGTGCGCGGCGAGGCGCTCATGCCGATCGCCGAGTTCGACGCGCTCAACGCGCGCCTGATCGCGGCCGACGAAGAACCCTTCGCGAACGCGCGCAACGCCGCCGCGGGCGCGGTGCGCCAGCTCGACGCCGCGATCACGGCGTCGCGCAAGCTCGACTTCTACGCTTACGACGTGCTGCACTCCGACCACGCGACGTTCGCGACGCAGGGCGCGCTGCTCGACGCGCTGCGCGCCTGGGGCTTCCACGTGGACGACGGCGCGCGCGAGTGCGCGGGCGTGGACGATGTGATCGCCTACCACGCCGCGATCGGCGAGAAGCGCGACGGCCTGCCCTACGAGATCGACGGCGTCGTCGTGAAGGTCGAGGACCGCGCGACCCACGCGCGGCTCGGCCTGCGCTCGCGGTCCCCGCGCTACGCGTTCGCCTTCAAGTTCCCGCCGCGCGAGGAAGTCACGCAGGTGCTCGACATCGTCGTGCAGGTCGGGCGCACCGGAAAGCTCACGCCCGTCGCGCAGCTGAAACCGGTGGACGTCTCGGGCGTCACCGTGTCGCGCGCGACGCTGCACAACCAGGACGAGCTCGACCGCAAGGACGTGCGCATCGGCGACACCGTGCGCGTGCGCCGCGCGGGCGACGTGATCCCGGAAGTCGTCGAAGTGCTGGTCGAGAAGCGCCCGGAGGGCGCGACCCGATTCGTCCTGCCGGAGCGCTGCCCCGTCTGCGACGCCGCGGTCGAAAAAGAAGGCGCCGCGCACTTCTGCACCAACGGCCTCGCCTGCCCCGCGCAGCTCGAGCGCCATCTCACGCACTTCACGATGCGCAGCGCCATGGACATCGTCGGACTCGGCGAGAAGACCGTGAAGCAGCTGCTCGACGCGAAGCTCGTGAAGGACCTGGCGGACCTCTACCACCTCACGCCCATCGATCTCGTCGGGCTCGAGGGCTTCGCCGAAAAGTCGATCGACAACCTGATCGCCGCGATCGAGGGCAGCAAGTCGCCGCGGCTCGAGCGCTTCCTGTTCGCGCTCGGCATCGAGCACGTGGGCGAGACGGTCGCGCGGCTGCTCGCCGACCACTTCGGCGCGCTCGACGGACTGATGAACGCGTCCGACGAGGATCTCCAGGAAATCCACGGCATCGGCCCCGAAGTCGCCGAGTCCGTGCACCACTTCTTCTCGAGCAAGCGCAATCGCGACGTGCTCGACCGGCTGCGCGCCGCGGGCGTGCGCCCGGTGGCGGAGGCGCGCCCCACGGGGCCGCGCCCGCTCGACGGCGAGATCATGGTGTTCACCGGCGGGCTCGAATCCATGCCGCGCCCCGACGCGCAGCGGCTCGCCGAGCGCAACGGCGCGAAGATCGCGGGCGGCATCAGCAAGAAGGTGACGCTCGTCGTCGCCGGTCCCGGCGCGGGCAGCAAGCGCGCGGACGCCGAGCGCCTCGGCATCCGCATCATCGACGAAGCCGAGTTCCTGCGGATCGCCCGGAGCGCCGAATGACCAACGCCGAAATCGCACGCGTCCTCGAACGCATCGCCATCCGCCTCGAGATCGACGGCGCCAACGTGTTCCGCGTGCGCGCCTACAAGGAAGGCGCACGCATCGTCGCCGAGCACGCGGAAGCGATGTCGTCGATCGCCACCGAGCCCGGCGCGCTCGAAGCGATCAAAGGCATCGGCAAGGACCTCGCCGCGCGCATCCGCGACCTCGTCTCCACCGGCCGCACGGACGTGGACGACGAGCTGCGCGCGAAGATCCCCGACGACGTCGTGGATTTCACGCAGCTGCAGGGCCTCGGCCCCAAGCGCGTGAAGACGCTGTTCGAGGAGCTCGGCATCCGCGACCGCGCCGCGCTCGAAGCGGCTGCGAAGGAAGGCCGGCTGCGCGACCTGAAGGGCTTCGGCGAGAAGGTCGAGCAGAACGTGCTCAAGTCGCTCGCGACCGCGAGCCAGTGGGCCGGGCGCATGCTGCTCGCCGGCGCGTGGCCGCTCGCGCACGCGCTCGCCGAGCGCGTCGCCGCGGTGAAGGGCGTCGAGCAGGTCGAGTTGGCCGGCTCGTTCCGGCGCCGCAAGGAGACCGTCGGCGACGTCGACGTGCTCGCGTGCGGCGGCGATCCCGAAACGGTCATGGAGGCGTTCGCGACGCACGATTCCGTCGCCGAGGTGCTCGGCCGCGGCGACACCAAGTGCAGCGTGCGGCTCAAGACCGGCCTGCAAGTGGACCTGCGGCTCGTGCCGCGCGAGAGCTTCGGCGCCGCGCTGCTGTATTTCACGGGCAGCAAGGAACACAACATCGAGCTGCGCCGGCTCGCGATCGAAAAGGGCTGGAGCCTGAACGAGTACGGGCTCACCGAGGGCGACCGCGTGGTCGCGTCCGCCACGGAAGCCGACGTGTACGCCGCGCTCGGGCTCGCGTGGATCCCGCCCGAGCTGCGCGAAGCGCGCGGCGAGATCGCGCTCGCCGCGAAGCACGCGCTGCCGCGGCTGCTCGAGCGCGAAGACCTGCGTGCCGACCTGCACATGCACACGACGCGCTCCGACGGAAAGCACTCGATCGACGAGATGGTGGACGCCGCCAAGGCGCGCGGCCACGAGTACGTCGCGATCACCGAGCACTCGAAGGCGCTCGCCATGGCGAACGGCTTCGACGCCGCGCGCGTGCGTGAATCGGTCAAGGAGATCGCCGCGGCGCGCAAGCGTCATCCGGACTTCCCCATCCTGCACGGGCTCGAGGTGGACATCCTCGGCGACGGCGAACTCGACCTCGACGACGAGACGCTCGCGCTGCTCGACTGGGTGATCGTCTCGATCCACTCGCGCTTCGACCAGGCGCCCGACGTGGCGACCGCGCGCGTGCTGAAGGCGCTCGAGAACCCGAACGTGCACGCCATGGGGCACCCGACCGGGCGGCTGATCGGATCGCGCGAACCCGTGCCCTTCGACGTCGAGCAGGTCACGGCCGCGGCCGCGCGTCTCGGCGTCGCCATGGAGATCAACGCCTCGCCCGACCGCCTCGACCTTTCGGACGTGCACGCGCGCATCGCCCGTGAAAATGGCTGCAAGTTCGTGATCGACACCGACGCGCACGCCACGGGGCAGCTCGACCAGCTCCAGTTCGGCGTCTTCCAGGCGCGCCGCGCGGGGCTGACGAAGGACGACGTCCTGAACGCGCTCCCTTACGAACAGTTCCTCGGAGCCATCCGCCGCCGTTCCTGAGGTTCCCGGTTCCGGGACGTTTCGCGGCCCCGCGTTCTCAAGCGATCGAGGGTCCGAGCCGAAACTCTGGGCGTGAAGCCAGCTCGCAGTGATCGGCGCTCCCCTCCGCCGCTCGCGGCAGCCGTTGCCGCTTGCCCATGAACGCCAGGGGACCATGTCCGACTCCACCACCTCTCCCACGCCGGCACCGGCGTCGGCCGTCACGCTGACGTTCGCGCAGGAGCGTGAGCTGCGCCTGCGCTCCGCGCGCGCGCTCGCGGAGCGCTCGAAGCCTTCGGCGTTCGCCTACGCGGTGGTGTTCCTCACGCTCTCGTTCCTGACGCCGCTCGCGAAGGAACAACCGCACGCGGTCGGCATGTTCGCGGCGCTCTTCACGCTGATCGGGCTCGGCCGCTTCGCGCTCGCGTGGACCTTCGAGTCCGAGTATCCGAAGAATCCCGAACGCTGGCGCCTCTGGTTCGCGATCTTCACCGTGGGCATGGGCCTCGCGTGGGGCATGTTCGCCGCCACGTGCCTCTACCTCTACGGCATCTCGATCCCGTCGCTCATCGTGCTCATCGCGACGACGGGGACCGCGGCCGCGGCGCTCGTCTCGCTCGGGCCCAGCGGGCGCATGCTCATCGCGTACGAAATCGCGATGCTCCTTCCGAGCGGCGTGCTCGCCGGCATGAGCCACACGCCGGGAGCTTCGTCGATCGCCGTGATGGCGGTGATGTTCATCCTCTTCGTCTCCGCGATCGGGCGCCAGATTCACCGCTCCTTCGTGACGGGGGAGCGCAACCAGCTCCTGCTCGAATCGCACGCGGTCGCGCTCGAACTCGCGCGCGAAGCCGCCGAAGGCGCCTCACGCGCGAAGTCCGAGTTCCTCGCCAACATGAGCCACGAGATCCGCACGCCGATGAACGGCGTGCTCGGCATGAGCGAGCTGCTGCTCGGCACGAAGCTCGACGGCGAGCAGCGCGACTACGCGACGACCGTGCGCGGCAGCGCCCTCGCGCTGCTCGACATCATCAACGACGTGCTCGACTTCTCGAAGATCGAGGCCGGCCACATGACGCTCGAGAGCGTCGAGTACCGTCCGATCGAAGTGCTCGAGGAAGTCGCCGAACTGCTCGCGCCTCGCGCGCAGGCGAAGTCGCTCGACCTGCTCTGCGTCGCGCCGCCCGGTCTGCCCGTGGTGTTGCGCGGCGATCCCGGACGCCTCCGGCAGGTGTTGCTCAACCTCGTCGGCAACGCGATCAAGTTCACGGAGAAGGGCGAGGTCGAAGTCGGCGTCCAGCCGCTCGCCATCGAGAACGACTCCGCCACGCTGCGCTTCCACGTGCGCGACACGGGCATCGGCATTCCCAAGGATCGCCAGGCCGCGGTGTTCGAGAGCTTCACGCAGGCCGACGGCAGCATGACGCGGCGCTTCGGCGGCACCGGCCTCGGGCTGACGATCTCGCGGCAGTTCGTCCAGATGATGGGCGGCCAGATCGAGCTGGAGAGCGAGCCCGGCAAGGGCACGACGTTCTCGTTCACCGCCACCTTCCCGCTCGTGCACGCGGTCGAACCCGAGGGAGAACGCCTCGACCTCGACGGCGCGCCGGTGCTCCTGCTCTGCCGCCACGAGTTGCGCGGCCCGCTGATCAAGCAGTGGCTCGGGCACTGGAACGCGAAGGTCACGCAAGTGACGTCGTCCGCCGAAGTGGCGGCAATCGTGGCGGCTGCGCCGCGGCCGTTCGAGGCCGCGCTCGTCTCGCTGGTCGCGGCCGGCGATCAGCTGCCGGACGTGGTCCGGCTGCTGCGGCAGTCGTCGTCGCCCTCGTCGACCCGCCTGGTCGCGCTGGTGCCGCGCCGCGACCTCGCCGGGCAGGACGAGCCCAACGCCGGCTTCGACGCCTCGCTCGGTACTCCGTTGAGGCTTTCCGCACTCCGCCGTGCACTCGCCGAAGTGTCCGGCCGAAAACACGCCGTGACGGGCGAAGCGATGCAGCCCGGGGCGGCGGTCGCGATTCCGCCGGGACTTCGCGCCCTGCTCGTCGAAGACAACGCGGTCAACCGCAAGGTCGCCGTCCGCCTGCTCACGCAGAAGGGCATCGAGGTGACTCAGGCGGAGGATGGCCGCATCGGTGTCGAGAAGTGGTCCGAGGGGACGTTCGACATCGTGCTCATGGACGTGCAGATGCCCGAAATGGACGGCTTCCAGGCGACGGCCGAGATCCGCCGGCTCGAAGCGCTCCAGGGTCGCCGTACGCCGATCGTGGCGATGACGGCACATGCGATGTCGGGCGATCGCGAACGCTGTCTCGCAGCAGGGATGGATGATTACGTCACCAAGCCGGTGCGGGCCGAGAGCCTCTACGAGGTCATCGGGCGCTGGGCCGGTCGCACCGGAGACGAACGGGCGGCGTGACCGCCGGTTCGTCGGACCAACATCACGAGGGGGATGACGATGGCCACGGAGTTCGATTACGCGCAGTTGGACGCCATCACCGGCGGGGACACCGAGTTCGAGAAGGAAGTGCTCGAGGAGTACCTGCTCTCGGCGCCCAACGACGTCGCCAAGCTGAAGAACGCGATCGGCGCGAACGACCCGTCGGGCGTCGGCGCGACGGCGCACGCGCTCAAGGGCGCGAGCGCGACGATCGGCGCCAAGGGCTTCGCGGCGATCGCACTGGAACTCGAGCAGGCCGGCAAGAAGGCGGACCTGTCCGCCGCGCCGGACGCGTTCGCGCGGCTCGAGGAAGCATTCGGCGACCTGACCGTGCTGCTGCGGGAGCGGATCGCCAAAGCGGCCTGACGCGGAAGCTTCAGGACGTGCCGCACGAAGAAGGCCGGCGCCCATCGGGCGCCGGCCTCTCGTGCTTCGGGACGGATTCGCGGCTCAGCCGATCTTCTCCGCGATGCTCTTCGCCTGCAGGAACAGCAGCAGGTAATCGCGGCCGCCCGCCTTGCTGTCCGTGCCGCTCATGTTGAAGCCGCCGAACGGATGGCAGCCCACCATGGCGCCCGTGCACTTGCGGTTCAGGTACAGGTTGCCCACGAAGAACTCCTCGCGCGCCTTCTGGATCTTGGCGGGGTTCTTCGAGAAGCACGCGCCCGTGAGCCCGTACTCGGTGTTGTTCGCGATCGCGATCGCGTCGTCGAAGTCCTTCGCGCGGATGATCGCGAGCACCGGGCCGAAGATCTCCTCCTGCGCCAGGCGCGCGCGCGGCGCGATGTCGTCGAACACGGTCGGCTGCACGAACCAGCCGTCGCGTCCTTCGACGCGGCCGCCGCCCGTGAGCAGCTTGCCCTCGGTCTTGCCGACCTCGATGTACTTGAGGATCGTGTTCATCGCGCGCTCGCTCGAGACCGGCCCCATGTAGGTGCCGTACTCGGCGGGATCGCCGATCTTCACGAACCGCTCGATCTGCGCCATGAGCTTCTCGACGAACACGTCGTGCACCTTGTCCACGACGATCGCGCGCGAGCACGCCGAGCACTTCTGGCCGCAGAAGCCGAACGCCGACTGCGCCACGCCGAGCGCGGCCGCGTCGAGATCGGCCTCGTCGTCGATCACGATGCCGTCCTTGCCGCCCATCTCGGCGACGACGCGCTTGAGCCAGATCTGTCCCGGCTGCACTTCGGCGGCGAGCTTGTTGATGCCGCAGCCGACGTCGCGCGAACCGGTGAACGAGATGAAGCGCGTCTTCGCGTGACGCACGATCGTGTCACCGACCACGCCGCCGCCGCCGCTCAGGAAGTTGATCACGCCCGCGGGCAGGCCGACTTCTTCCATGAGCGCGAAGAACTGCCACGCGATGCCGGGCGTGTCGCTCGCCGGCTTCAGCACGACGGTGTTGCCGCACACGACGGCCGCGACGGTCATGCCGACGCAGATCGCGAGCGGGAAGTTCCACGGCGGGATCACCGCGCCGACGCCGATCGGCAGGTACACGACCGAGTCGTGCTCGCCCGGCATCTGGTGCACGGGCTGCGGCGCGGCGTAGCGCAGCATCTCGCGCGCGTAGAACTCGAGGAAGTCGATCGCCTCGGCGGTGTCGGCGTCGGCTTCGCCCCAGCTCTTGCCCACCTCGAGCACCATCCACGCCGAGAAGAAGTTCCGGCGCTCGCGCATGCGGCGCGCGGCCTCGACGAGGTACGCCGCGCGCTCGGCCGGAGCCACGCGCGACCACGTCTGGAACGTCGCGTAGGCGGTCGCGACGGCGCGGTTCGCCTGTTCGACGGTGCCGCTCTGGAAGCGGCCGAGCACCTCGGACGGCTTCGACGGGTTGGTCGAGTCGAACGTCTTCGAGCCCTGCTCGCGCTGACCGCCGATCACGATCGGGTACTCGGTGCCGAAGCTCTTGCGCACTTCGGCGAGCGCGGCCTCGAACGACGCACGGTGTTCGGGCTGCGAATAGTCGAGGTAGGTCGTGGGCGAATACGGCGGCAGCGTCGCGGCGTCCAACGGGGCGATCGAACCGATCTTCACGGAACTCATGTCGTCCTCCGAAACGCGGCAGCCGGATGCGAAGACGGGCACGCCGCGGGTTTGCTGCGGTTGGTTTGCGCGCGCGCAGTCTAGCGGTGACGGTCGCTCCGCCGCCAGCGCGCCGCCCTCAACGCAGAAGGGCGATCCGGCACGTCGCGGTCCGCCCGCCGTGCTCGATGCGCGCCCAGTACAGGCCGCTCGGAACGGGGCGTCCGTCGTCGCCTGCGCCGTCCCAGCGCACCTCGAAGTGGCCACCCGAGCCGGCAGGGACCGCGACCGTCCGCACGAGCCGGCCGCGGACGTCGTAGAGGCGGAGCGGCGAAGCGGAGGACTCCGAAGCGTCGAGGTCGAACGCGATCGTCGCACCGGCGCGGGCCGGCGCGGGCCGCGAGGACAGCACGAACGCGCGTCCCACGGTCGCCGAGGGAGGCACGTCCGCGACGGCTCCGCCTCTCCATGCGATGCGGCCGATCGAGCCGGTGTTCCGGAACGAGCTCGCGTACTGCCGCGTGTACCAGAGCGAGCCGTCGGGCCCGACGCGCCAGTCGGAGATGCGCTGGAATCCGGTGCCCCACGTCTTGGAGCCGGGCTGGCCGGGCACCGCCGGTGCGATCACCCAGCCCGCGCCTTGCGGAACGAGGCGGGTGAGCGAGCCGCCGTAGTACTCGCTGAAGAAGAGGTTGCCGTGGTACTCGACCGGCCAGCGCGTCGTGTCGGGCGTGCTCGAGCGGTAGGCACCCGCGCTGACGAGTGACGCGCTCACCAGGGCGCTGCGGTCGAACACGGCCACGGGGGCGACGCTCGCCGGTTGCAGCCCCGCGCACACGTCGTAAGGGCTGTCGCCCTCCAGCCAAGGCCAGCCGAAGTTCGCACCCGCGATGCCTCGCCCATCCGTGGGAATCACTCCCGGGTCGGCCGTCGCGTCGAGCAGGTCGAGCTCTTCGTAGAGGAACTGCCCCACGTCGCCGATCACGAGCCGCTGACCGACGGCGTCCACCTGGAAGCGGAACGGGTTTCGCAGTCCGTTCGCGTAGACGAGCTTCGCGTTCGAGTCGGGCGAGGCCGCGAACGGGTTGTCGTCGGGCGCGATCTGCGCGCGCCAGGACGAAGCCGGCCCCGTCCGGCAGCTTGCGCACGTCGATGCGCAGGATCTTGCCGCGCAGCGTGACCAGGTCCTGCGCCGCGCACGCCGTCGCGTCCTCGCCGAGGCTGACGAACAGGTAACCGCCCGGCCCGAAGTGCATCGTGCCGCCGTTGTGATTGCTCGCGTTGTTCGGCGCGTTGGCGATCAGGTCGCGACGCGTGGCGGGATCCACGGTGAGATGTCCGTCGCCCGTGAACGCGAGATCGCCCGCGAGCTTCCAGCGCGAGAGCCGCACGAATCCGCCGGCGTCGGTCTGATGCGTGTAGAGATAGGGTCGCTGCGGGAACTGGGGATCGATCGCGAGGCCGAGCAATCCCTGTTCACCGCCCGTGATCACGTTCGGCACGGTGAAGACGGGATTGGTCGTGCTGACGGCGCCGTTCACGATCAGGCGCACGCGGGCCGAGAGCTGCTCCGCCACCAGGAGGCGCCCGTCCGGAAGGAACTCCATCGCCACGGGAACGTCGAGCCCGCCGACCACGAGTTCGTCACGAAAACGAGTGGGAACCACCTGTGCGGGCGAGGAAGCGGGGAAGCACGAGATCAGCAGGAGTGCGACGAGGGTTTTTCGCATACCAAGAGCGTAAGCCTGCGTCGGCCCCGGCGCACCTTGTCATTCAAGTCTGTTTTCCGGCCACCCGGGTCACTGCAGGAGCGCGATGCGCACGGACGACGTGGATCCCGACGCCTCGAGGTGCGCGAAGTAGATGCCCGAAGGCAGCGTGCGTCCGGCGTCGTCCTTGCCGTCCCACACGACGGAAACCGTCCGGCGCCCGGCGACGTCCAGGCTCCGAACCACACGCCCGCGCACGTCGAGAATGCGCAGGACGGGGTTCTCCCGGAGGCCGAGGCCGCACTCGATGGTCGCACTGCCCGGAGCGGGCGCGGGATACGCGCGCACGCTGACGGGCGGGACGTGCGTGTCGAGCGGGCGTCCGCCGGTCCACACGATGCGGCGGATCGAGCCGTTGTTCCGGAACGTGGTCGTGTACTGGCGGCAATACCAGAACCCGCCGTCCGGCCCGACGCGCCAGTCGGTCACGCCGCGATAGCCCGCACCCCAGCTGCCCGAGGGCTGGCCCTCGACGGGCGTCGCCTCGACCCACGCGCTCCCCTGCGGCACGAGGCGCACGAGCACGCCGCTGTAGTACTCGGACCAGAACAGGTTGCCGTGATACTCGGACGGCCAGATCGTCGTGTCCGCCGACACCGAACGATAGGCGCCCTCGGCGATGCTCGACGCCGAAGCGATCGACGAGCGGTCGAACTCGTCGATCGGCGCCGTGAGCGTGGGCGCGGATCCCGAGCACGCGTCGTAAGCGTGCAGTCCTTCGAACCACGGCCAGCCGAAGTTCGCGCCCGCATACGCGGCGCCGTCGGTGCGCGAGCCGGACGTCGCACCCGTGGCGTCGATCAGGTCGAGCTCCTCGTACACGTTCTGTCCCACGTCGGCGATCACGAGCGTCTGCGCACCGGCGTCCACCTGGAAGCGGAACGGATTGCGCAGGCCGTTCGCATAGACGAGCCACGCGTTCGTGTCGGCCGACGCACGGAAGGGATTGCCCGCCGGCGCGATCTGCGCGCGCGTCGCGGCGCCCGGACCGTCGGGCAGCGCGTGCACGTCGAGCCGCAGGATCTTGCCGCGCAGCGTGGACGTTTCCTGCGCCGCGCACGGCGTGGCGTCCTCGCCGAGCGACACGAAGAGATAGCCGCCCGGTCCGAACTGCACCGTGCCGCCGTTGTGGTTCGTCGCGTTGTTCGGAGCGGAAGGAATCACGTCGTAGCGCGACGCCGGGTCCACGCTGAGATGGCCGTCGCCCGCGAAGGCGAGATCGCCGGTCAGCCGCCAGCGCGAGATGCGCACGCCCTGCGCGCCGTCCGTCTGGTGGGTGTAGAGGTAGGGGCGCTCCGGGAAGCCGGGGTCGAGCGCGAGCCCGAGCAGGCCCTGCTCCCCTCCCGTCACGACGCCGGGAACGGTGAACACCGGGTCCGTTGCCGAGAGCGCGCCGCTCACGACGAGGCGCACGCGCGCCGAGAGCTGCTCGGCCACGAGCAGGCGTCCATCGGGCAGGAACTCCATCGCGACGGGCACGTCGAGCCCGGTCACCACAGCCTGGTCCGCGAATCCGGTGGGCACGGTCTGCGCGCCGGCCGCGGCCACGACGCAGAGCGACAGCAGGGCGATCACGAGGGCTTTCATGCGCGGCAGCATAGCCACCGGGCGAAGGCCCCGACAATGGCGGTGAGAGCCGGGAAAGTCTCCCGCCGGGTTTCCCGTGTGCAAACGCGGGTCAGGCACCTGCAAAGAGTCTGCTCCGATCGGGAATGTCGGGCGTCTGAAGACGTGTTACTTGCAGAAAGCTAGTGACCCTCCCGCAGGCCGCTGCTAGCTTGCCCGCGCTTCGCCACAGCATCGACGTGTCGTCCCGCCCTCCGGATTCCTCCGGTCCACCACAGGAGAAGCCCCATGAAGCACGCGTTCCGCTTCGCTCTCGCCGTTCTCACGATCGCCGCGCTGCAGGCCACCGTCGCCTTCGCCGACCCGGTCACGTACTCGATCGACAAGTCGCACACCGAGGTCGGTTTCGAGATCCGCCACATCTTCTCGAAGGTCCAGGGCCGCTTCAACAGCTTCACCGCGAAGATCGTGTTCGACGAGAAGACGCCGGCCAACATCTCGGTCGAGGCGTCCGCGGACGCGAACTCCATCTGGACGGACAACGAGCGTCGTGACGGCCACCTGAAGAGCGCGGACTTCTTCGATGCCGAGAAGTTCCCGGTCATCACGTTCAAGAGCACGAAGGTCGTCGCCGCCGGCAAGAACAAGTACAAGATCACGGGCGACTTCACGATGCACGGCGTCACGAAGCCCGTCACGTTCGACGCCGAGTTCCTCGGCGCCGGCGCGGTCGGTGTCGGTGGCCAGAGCTGGGGCACGAAGGCCGGCTTCACGGCGACCGCGGTCATCAACCGCAAGGACTTCGGTGTGAGCTGGAACAAGGCTCTCGACAACGGCGGCGCGATGCTGTCCGACGAAGTCACGATCAACCTGAACATCGAAGCGGACGCGGCGAAGTAAGTCCCCGCTTCACGATTCCCCCGAAGGGCCCGGCCATGCGCCGGGCCCTTCGTGTTTGCTACCGTGCACCGGTCCATCCTCCCCAAATTCCGGAGCGCCCATGACCGACGTCACGCTCGTCCCCGCCGACTCGATCGAACTCTCCGCCCTCGTCACGCTCATGAACGAGGCGTACTCCGACTACGACGTGCCCATGCACATCGAAGACGCCTCGATGCGCTTCATGCTGTCGTCGTTCGACCTCGACCGCTCGGAATCGCGCGTGGCGCTGCTCGACGGCGCGCCGGTCGCGGTCGCGCTGCTCGGCCTGCGCGGAGCGCGGGCGTGGATCGGCGGCATGGGCGTGGCGCCCGCGGCACGCCGGCGCGGGCTCGGCGAGCGCGTCATGCGCGCGGTGATCGAACGCGCGCGCGAACGCGGCGTCCGCGAAGTCTGGCTCGAAGTGCTCACCACGAACGCGCGCGCGATCCCGCTCTACGAGCGGCTCGGGTTCCGGCACGTCCGGCGGCTCGACGTGCTCAAGCTCGCGCAGCCGCCCGCGACTCCGGCGGGCGTGACCACGGCGCCGTTCGAGCTCGAGGCTGCGCTGGAGTTCGCGAAGCTCCATCGCCGCGCCGAAGAGCCGTGGCAGCGCGAGGAAGGCTCCGTGCGCAACTGGGTGCGCGACGGGCTTGCGCTCGAATGCACCGCGGCCCAGGTGGGCGGTCGCACGATCGGCGTCGCGATCCACCGCATCGCCGCGGGGCGTGCCTCGATGCTCGAGATGATCAGCGTGCCGGGACAGGAATCGCTCTCGACTCCCGCGCTGCTCGCCGCGGCGTTCCGCCCGGAAGCGGATCAGGGCCTGCGCTGGCTCAACCTGCCGCAGGACGACGCGGCATCGCCGATCGTGCTCGGGCTGTCGCCCGAGTTCGAGGCGTCGCAGCACGACATGCGGCTGACGCTGTAGCGCTCGACGCCGGCGCGAGCGCGGACGTTCAAGCCGCGCGGCGGACGAGCCAGCGGCGCAGGACGCGGTGCAGTTCGCGCACCTGGATCGGCTTCGCGAGGAAGTCGTCCATGCCCGCCGCGGCGCAACGCTCGCGGTCGGAAGGCTGCGTGTTCGCGGTGAGCGCGACGATCGGGACGTGCGAACGCCCACCCTCGAGCCCGCGGATCACCGTGGTCGTCTCGTAGCCGTCCATGCCGGGCATCTGGCAGTCCATGAGCACGAGGTCGAACGTCGCGGCCCGGAAGCTCGCGAACGCCTCGCGGCCGTCGCACGCGAGCTCCACGTCGCAACCGAGGCGCTCGAGCAGCCGCATGGTGATCTTCTGGTTGACCGGCGTGTCCTCGACCACGAGCACGCGCACACCGTCGAGCGCGAGCGGCCCGTCGTCGTCGGCTTCCGGCGCGGCGCTCTCGGTCTGCGGCGCCACACGCACGAGCGACACTTCGAACCAGAACGTCGAGCCTTCGCCCGGAGCGCTCAGCGCGCCGATGCGGCCTTCCATCGCCTCGACGAGACGCTTGCAGATGGCGAGCCCGAGTCCCGTGCCGCCGTGACGGCGCGAGTACGAGCCGTCCTCCTGCCAGAACTTCTCGAACAGGCGCTCCTGCAGTTCCGGCTTGATGCCCGGGCCCGTGTCGCGCACGGCGAAGCGCACGTCGAGCAGCGATTCGTGCTCCCTCGCCCGCTCGATCGTGAGCGTGACGCCGCCCTTCGCCGTGAACTTCACCGCGTTCGAGACGAGGTTGTGCAGCACCTGGCCGAGCCGCGCCGAGTCCGCGAGCGCCGCGGGCAGGTCCCCGGCGCGCCAGTCGAGTTCGAGCGTGATGCCCTTCGCGGCCGCGGCGGAGCGCGACTGCTCGAGCGTTTCGTGCGCGAGCGTGCGCAGGTCCGTGGGACGCGGCTCGAGCAGCAGCTGTCCGGATTCGAGCCGCGAGAAGTCGAGCACGTCCTGCACGATCACCGCGAGCGTCCGCGCCGACCGCTTCGCCGCGCCGAGCAGCTCGTGCTGCGACGAATCGAGGTCGGAATCCGACAGCAGTTCGAGCATGCCGATCACGCCGTTGAGCGGCGTGCCGAGCTCGTGACTCATGGTCGCGACGAACTCGCTCTTCGAGCGGCTCGCCTGTTCCGCCAGTTCGCGTGCGTGACGCATCTGCGCTTCCGTCTGCTTGCGCTGGCGGATGTCGTTGAAGACGAGATAGGCGCCGAGCACCCGCCCGTCCTTCTCCACCGAGTTGAGCACGAACGCCACCGGCAGCCGTTCACCGGTGCGCGTGAGGAAGCTCGCGTCCACGCCACGCGTGGCCGTGCCCGTCCGCACGACTTCGTCGAGCGCGATCGGCGTGCCGTCGGCGCCCGTCACGTCGAGCCGGGTGAACACGCACTCGTCGGCGAAGTCGCCCTCGTCCCATCCGAGCATCTGCCGCGCGTCCGGGTTCGCCACGCGGATGCGGCATCGGTCGTCCACGCTGATGAGCCCGATGCCGAGGTAGGTGATCAGCTCCTGCAGCCGCTCGTGTTCGATCCGCACGGACGCGTACAGGTCCTGCATCTCGGACGTCACGAGCTCCATGGAACGCTCGCGCGTGTAGCGCTCGTCCTCGAAATCCGTGTACGCACGATCCACGCGCGCGAGGAACGCCTGCCACGCGGCCACATCGGCCGGTGGCGTCTCGCGGTCGAGTCCGAGCCGCCGCAACTGCCGGAGCAGGAGTCCCTGCATGCGCCGCTTAGGCCGCCCGCCGCTCGAACTCGCGGATGGCGGTCAGCGTCATCGTCTGGTTGTGCAGGTCGCACGGGCCGTTCGCGTGCGGCGACAGTTCGCCGTACGAGTAGAAGCCGACCTGCTGCGTGCCCGCGGGAAGCGCGTCGAGCGTCGCCTCGAGTTCCTCTTCGGTCCGCTCGCCCAGGATGAGGCGGCGGCCGACGCAACTGATCGCCACGCTCAGCACGGGACCGTCCGCGCTCGCCTCCGCGTCCATCGCGGATTCCGCGGCGCGGCCGGCGCCGGCGATCACGCGGTCGAAGTTCGCGGACATGAGCTGGCACATCCAGCCCTGCGGGATGTCGCCCGCGAAGGTCATGGACTGGCTCGCCTCGTCCACACCGAGCAGCGTGCGCACGACGACGTTCTCGTCGGTCGCGTCGCGACGCAGCGCGAGCGGGAACAGGAGGCCGGTCGCGGGAAGGCCCGCGGCGCGGTCACCGAGGTAGCGCTTGTAGAGATCGAGCGCCGGCTTGCCGTCGAGTTCGAACAGCACGTTGCCCTCGGAGCGCGTGACGATGCGTTCGGGGCCGAACTTGTCCCAGCCGCCCTGCGAGCCGTGCGTGACCTGCACGCTCTTGCCGTACAACCCGACGGCGGCGACGATGTGACGGGCGGGCGCGCCGTCGCGGAGCACCCACGTCTGCACGAAGCTCGGTCCGTCGCCCGCGAGTCCGCCGGTGACGCTCACGGCGTGCGTGAGCGCGCCGTTGATGCCGCGCACGAGTTCGCTGCCGTTGACCGCGAGGCCGTCGGACAGCACGAGGATCGCGCTGAGGTCTTCGCCACCGAGCTCGGCGGCGAGCTTGCGGCCCGCTTCGTACGACGTCTTCGCGTCCTCGACGACGGCGTACGCCAGCTTCACCGGCGTCTCGTCGAACTTCGCGACGGCGACGACGACGGAGTGATCGTGGATGCTCGCGCCGTGGATCTCTCCCGCGGTCGAACAACCCGTGACGCACGCACGCGGAAACGCGGCGGCGACCTGGGCGATCGGCTCGGCGACTTCGGCTGCGTCGGTCGCGCCGAACAGCAGCACGAGCGTCTGGTCGGAATCGAGCGTGGGATCGAAAGGCGCGGACCAGCCGGCGCCGGCGTCGTGGCGATAAGTGACGAGCTTCATGTCGCGCTCCCGAGACAATAGGACGCACTCCGGGGTGGCTCCCCGGGGATCTCGCCTGTCAGTCTCGGAAGACGGCGGCGGCTCGTGAGAGGGCGTGCGCGGGAGATTTCAGCGGCGCCGGGGCCGCCGCTCGCAAATGCCTGCAAGTGCGTCGGAGGCTCTCGCGGCGTCCGGCCGTCAGCGGCGGACGGAGTCCGCGGACGCGGCGAGCCGCGCCTCCAGGGCCCGCGCGGCCGCCCGCTGCGAGCCGGCGCCGTCCTCCCACTCGGCCGCGAGCGCCCGGCGCAGCGCCGCGAGCGCATCGGCTTCGCGGCCCTCGACCAGCGCCGCGGACGCTTCGAGCGTGTGCCCGAGCGCGGCTTCCGGATACATCGCGACGATGCGGCGCGCCTGCTCGCGCGCCGTCGCGAAGTCGCCGCGTGCGAGCGCGGCACGCGCGTGCTCCGCGCGCACGAGCGCGTCCGAGGGCGCGAGCCGCTCGGCAGTCGCGAAAGCCGAGTCCGGCGCCTCGCCGCGGGCGGACAGCGCCTGCGCGAGTCGAAGATGGTTCATCGCGCGCGCGGGGCGCAGCGCGATCGCCGCGCGCGCTTCGCGTTCGGCCGCCTCGGCGTGAGCCTGTGCCTTCGCGCGATCGGTCCCGCTCGCGCGGGCCGCCGCGAGGTGCGCGTCCGCGGCCAGCCGCCACGGCGCGTCGTCGAAGCCCGCGGCGGCGAGCGAGGCGTCCGCGGAGCGCGCGGCGAACTCCGCGAGCGCCACGCGCTGCTCGGGCGGCGCGCCGACGGACTGCTCGAGCGCGGCGCGCGCACGGCCGGCTTCGGCGAGCGCGCGCAGGCCGGGCACGAACGCGATCGCCACGGCGAGCGCGGCCGCGACCGCGGCGGCGCGGGCGGACGTCGCCGGCCACCGGCGCGCCACCGCCGCCGGCGCTCCCGCCGCCATGCCGAGCAGCACCACGGCCCACACGGCGCCCGCGAGGCCGAGCGGGTTGAAGAGCGCGGCCACCGCGAGCGCGGCGAGCGCGCCGGCTTCTTCCGCGCGGCTCTCCCCCGCGTGCGGCGAGCGCATCGCACGCACGAGCGGCGCGAGCGCGCACACCGCCCACACGGCCATCGCCAGCACGCCGAGCACGCCGAGCGTCGCGAGCAGTTGCAGCGGCGCGCCGTGCGCGTGCGCCGGAGTGCCGAGCCACACGTGGCGCCAGTACTCGGGCGTCTGCACGCGCGGGAACGCGAGGCCGAAGCCGTCCGGTCCTTGTCCGAACCACGGACGCTCGCGCCACAACTGCAGCGCGGCGCGCGCGATCTCGAGCCGTGCGGGCGACGAGCTGGCCGAAGCGCCCTCGGCGAAGCGCGCGAGCGGCGCGGCGCGCAGCGCGAACGCGCTCCACGCGAGCGCGGGGCCCGCGGCGCACGCGAGCGCGACCAGCGCGCGGGCGCGTGGCGCGCGCGACGCGACGATCGCGCACGCGACGCCGGCGAACGCCGCGAGCATCGCTCCGCGCGACAGCGTCGCCGCGATCGCGCAGCCGAGCAGCGCGGCCGAGGCGGCGAGCACGACGCGATCGCCGCGCCCCGACGCGAGCCGCGCGGCGGCGATCGCGAGCGCCGGCGCGAGCACCGCGCCGAGCAGGATGGGATTGCCGAGCGTCGCGGCCGGCCGCAGCGTGACCGCGCCGGCGTGCGCGTAGCGCGCGGCATCGCCCCACGCGAACGCATCGAATCCCGCGAACTGCGCGAGCGCGTACGCGGCCGCGATCGTCGCGGCGGCGAGCGCCACGTCGAGCGTGCGCGATCGCGCCGCCGCGTCGGCGTGCGCGGCGCGCGCGCCGAAGAAGAGCGCGACCAGCGCGGTCCAGATCGCGAGCCCCTCGCGCTGCTCGATCTCGCCGAAGAGCGCGAGCGTGCCCGAGGGCGCGACCGCGGCCGAGAGCGCCACCACGAGCAGCGCGACGAGCGCGGCGCGCGCGGGCGCGTCGTGCGCGCGATCGCCGCGCGCGAACGCGTCCACCGCGAGCGCGGCCCCGATCGCGAGCAGCCCCGCCGCCTTGAGCGGGGCGAACGGATCGAGCAGCGCGGGCGCGAACGCGAGCACGGCGAACGCCACGCCCGCGCGCACGAGGACTCGTGTCGTCACGATCAGCGGATCAGCACCACGCGGGCGAGCGCGGCGTGCCCCTCGGCATCCGTGGCGCGTACGAAGTACAGCCCGGCGGGCAGCGGGCGCCCGGAGCGCGACGCGGTCCACGTGTAGCGGCCCGACGCGCCCGTCACGATCGCGTCGTCGGCCACGCGCCGTCCGCGTGCGTCGAGCACTTCGAGCGTCACACGTCCCACCGCTCCGCTCCACGCGAGCACGCTCGCGCCGCGCGCGGGGTTCGGCGTGGCGCGCAGTTCGAGCGGCGAGCGCCGCGGCGTGGACTCGACACCGACGACGCTCGTGGTGTCGCCGATCACCCGGAACGAAAGCGCCCGCTCGGCCTCGAGATTCCACGGTTGCCCGTTCTGGGAGCGCGTCCACATCGGGCCGATCGACGAGGTGAAATCGGCGCCCTCGGCCCCGGTCAGCGCGTGCGCGCGCACTCGACTGGTTCCTGGGCGTCACGCGCAGCCAGTAGTCCACGCCCGGCAGCAGCGTGAGCGAGCTGTCGAAGTCGAAATGGCTACCCAGGGGCGCCGACCGCTGGCGGTCACATGCGAACGCGGCAACAGGGCGGGCGGCACTTCCAGCGGCGGAAATGCGCCACTCATGCCGTCGCGCAGGATCGCCACGGAGCCGACGGAGTTCCACGTCATGGCCGAGTCCACAGGGAATTCGACCCACTGCAGCCGAACGCGGCGTGGCACACGGAAGCGCTGCAGAACGTCGAAGTAGGAGAATCCGAGTGTGACGTCCGTGCTCATCACGCTCTGCACGACGCGCAGCTCCTGCAGGGACGCGTCACCGCCGCAGAGCGAGAATCCGTGCACGGGATGCGAGCCCGGCGCAGCGTCGGCCGATCCGAGCCGGCGTAGACGCCCACGGGCAGCGTGGGTCACCGCGCGTTCGTAGCGGAACACCGTGTTGTTGTAGGGATAGTTGCCCGTGTACACCATCGCGCCGGAGCCCGACGGCGACTGCGCGACGTGCGCGATCGCGCGCGTCACGAGCGGTGGGGACATCTGGATGTGGAGCCAGTTCCACGCCATGTTCGAGGAATTCAGCTCGACGCTGCGCAAGGCGACCGTCGTGGGGTCGGGCTGCAGCTGACCGGCGTCCCATTGCACGACGTCGAGCCGCCCGAAGGTGTAACTCGGGTTCACCTTCAGGCTGCACGCCGCGAGGTTCGCGTTCATCGGGAACGGCTGTGCGATCCGCCCGTACGGAGGCAGCGTGATCACAGTGCTCCACGACGTGTTCGCGAACGGCAGCGTGCACGTGGGGTACGACGCCCACAGGGGCCCCGTGTCCCGCGCGCCGTCGGCGCGCAGCCGCGGGGCGAGAGCCGCGCCGAGCAGCAGCGTCGCGACGGCGCACACGGCGAAAGCGCGAATCAGCGAGCGCATGGAAGTCTCCTCTTTCACTTCACCAGCACGATGCGCGCGAACGCCGAGTGACTGGCGTCGTCCGTCGCGCGCACGAAGTACAGCCCGGGCGCGAGCGGCCGTTCCGCGCGTGAGGCGCTCCACATCCATTGCCCGCTCACGCCGGCGCCGCGCTCGCCCGTTCCCACGCGACGGCCGCGCGCGTCGAGCACTTCGAAGCGCACGCCTCCCGTCGCGCCGCTCCACGAAAGCGTGCTGACGCCGCGCGAAGGGTTGGGCGTCGCCCGCAGTTCGAGCGGCGAGCGCGCCGGAACCACGTCGGCGTCCAGCTGCCCGCCCGCATCGTCCCCGATCACGCGGAAGCACAGCGCACGATTGATCTCGTACGTCCACTCGACGCCCGTCGTCGTACGCGAGAAGAGCGGCCCGATCGCCGACGTGAAGTTCGGTCCTTCGGAGCCGGTCACCTGGCGGCCGCGCACGTGGAACTGGTGCGCGTTCGTGAGGTGCACCCAGTAGTCCACGCCGGGCACGAGCGTCACCGTCGAGTCGAAGTTGAAAGGCGCGCACCACGCGGGCGACACGTAGCCGGGATAGAACGGCATCTCGATGAGCGACTGCGGCAGCGTGATCGGCATGGGCTCCGAGGGGGCAGCGGCCCGAGGATGCCGATGGCGGCTGGCTCGTACTGCGCGGTCGCGTAGCCGTCGACCGCGATCTCGATCCAGCGCACGCGCACGGCGCGAGGCACGCGGAAGCGCTGCAGCATCTCGTAGCGGCTCGCGTCGAGCACGAGGTCCGTGCGCATCACGCACTGCGCGACGCGCAGCCGCTGCGCGGTCACGTCGCCGCCGCAGAGCGAGAGCGCGTGCACGCCGTGCGGTCCGGGAAGCGTCGACCACGCGCCGGGCACGTTGCGATGGAATCCCACGGGCATGTCCGCGGCGCCGTTCTGCGCGTACACGAACTGGAAGCTGTTGATCGCGTTCTTGCCGGCGACTTCGAGCGCACCGACGTTCGACGGCGGCTCGGCGACACCGGCGAGCGCCTGCGTCACGACCGGCGGACTGAACGTGACCTGCTGCGAGCCGAAGATCGCGCCGGTGTTCGTGAGCATCACGGAGCGCAGTGCGAAGGTCGTGGGATCGGGCGCGAGGCCCGCGAGGTCCCACTGGAGCACGCGAATGGTCCCCGCGTTGTACATCGGCGCGACCCGAAGGCTGCACGCGGCGATGTTGCCGGGCATCGCGAACGGCTGCACGACCGCGCCGATGGACGACACGGTCACGTACGACTCACCCGGCGTCTGCAGGAGCGGCGCCGCGCACGGCCAGTACGTCGGCCAGAAGAACTCGACGGACTCCTGCGACGTTCCGCTGCGCGCAGGCGTGGAGCGAAGGCGCTCACGCTGAGCAGCAGCAGGCAGAACAGCACGGCGGAGATCCGGAGGAGTTTCGGCATGAGCGCCCTCGAGGGTGGTGCGTGCCCCGGTCGAGCGGCAGCGCCCGAAAGTGTAGGGCGTGCCCGCAAAGGCCCCCAAGTCAGTATCCCGGCGCGTCGCGCCGTTCCCTCGCCGGGCGCGCTCGGGCGCGAGCCGCACGACCGCACCGTTCGCCGTGCCGGGGCCGCCCGCGGCGGCGCTCGTGCCGCGCGCGAGGTACCAGAGCGCGCCGTCCGGACCGACGCGCAGGTCCACGGGACCGGCCACGCGCACGCGCCCGAAGACGTGCGCCGAGTCGGGCTTCGCCGGATCGAGCCAGCGCAGCTCGTTCGCGCACAGGTCGGCGAACAGGTATCGCCCGCTCCACTCCCGCGCGTACGCCGAGCCGGCCGTGCGCAAGAACGCGCCGCCGGTGATCGCGCAGCCCGTCGCGTGCGAGTACGTGTGCGCGGGATTCCGGAATCGCACGTCGGGGCCGTGGCCCTCGAAGATCGGCCAGCCGTAGTTCGCGCCGGCCACGCCCGCGTTCACCTCCTCGTACAGGCTGCCGCCGACGTCGTTCACCCACGGCGCGCCCGTCGCGGGATCGAAGTCGAACGCGAACGGGTTGCGAAACCCGCGCGCCCAGATCGCGCCGTGCACGCCGTGCGCGAGCCGCACGAACGGATTGTCCGCGGGCACCGAGCCGTCGCGCTCGAAGCGCAGCAGCTTGCCCGCGCTCGAGCGCAGGCTCTGCGCCGTTTCGCCGCGATCGTCGTCACCCGTCCCCAGCCACAGCTTGCCGTCGGGCCCCACACGCAGCGTGCCGCCGACGTGCACGTGGTTGCCGCGCGGATCGAGTTCCACGAGGCGCTTCGCGCTGCCGGACACGACGCGATCGCCGCGCACGGTGAAGCGCTCGATCACCTCGCGCGGCGTCGGCACGGAGTCGGTCCAGCACACGTACACCCAGCCGTTGCGCGCGAAGTCCGGATCGCACGCGATGCCGAGCAGGCCGTCCTCCACCGAGGCGCGCGCGGGCACCGTGAGCAGCGGCCGTGCGAGCAACCGTCCCTGCTTCACCACGCGCACGCGCCCGGCCTGCTCGCACACGAACAGCCTTCCGTCCGGCGCGAACGTCATGCTCACCGGACTGTCGAAGCCGCGCGCGACCACGACTTCGCGGAAGCCTTCGTGGATCGGCGGCGCCGGCGGCGGAACCGCGGCGGTGGCGAGAAGCGCGACGAGAAGGGCGGTCGACATGGCCGCGCAGGCTACACCTGCGGGAGCGCGGGACGCACTCGGCGCTTGTCGCGACTGCCGCGCTGGGGCAGGCTGCTGCCGTTCACGCCCCACGCGACGATCCGGAGCCCAACCATGACCACCACGACGGCATCACGCCCCACCTGGCGTTTCCCGCGCGCGTTCTGGACCGCGAACCTCGCGGAACTGTTCGAGCGCGCGGCCTACTACGGCACGTTCATCGCCCTGCGCACCTACCTCCTGCGCGTCGTGCACCTGAGCGACGTCGAGGCGGGCTGGATCGCGGGCCTCTTCGGCGCGCTCATCTACCTGTTCCCGTTCATCAGCGGTGCGCTCGCCGATCGTCTCGGCTTCCGCCACTCGCTCATGCTCGCGTTCGGGCTGCTCGCGCTCGGCTACGGCGCGCTCGGCGTCGTGCACGACTACTGGCCCGTCATGGGCGCGCTGCTGCTCGTCGTGCTGGGTGGGTCGTTCGTGAAGCCCGTCATCACCGGCACCGCGATGAAGTCGTCCGACGAGAGCAATCGCGCTCGCGCGTTCTCGCTCTTCTACATGATCGTCAACATCGGCTCGTTCACGGGCAAGACGATCGTCGCGCCGATCCGCATCCAGATGGGCGTGCAGAACGTGCCGTTCTTTTCGGCCGCCGCCGCGTTCATCGGCTTCCTGATCGTCGCGTTCCTGTTCTTCCCCAAGGAAGAGACCGTCGCCAAGCCGCGCAGCATCGGCGAGACGTTCAAGGGCATGCTCACGGTGATGAGCAACCTGCGCTTCACGTCGCTCATCCTGATCACCGCCGGCTTCTGGGCGATCCAGGGCCAGCTCTACGCCTCCATGCCCGACTACGTGATCCGCATGGCGGGCGAGACGTACAAGCCCGAGTGGTACGCGAACGTGAACCCGCTCGTGGTCGTGATGTTCGTCGTGCTCATCACGCAGCTCGTGCGCACGTGGAAGCCCGAGGTGAGCATCCTCGTGGCGATGACGCTCATTCCGCTCTCGTCGCTCGCGATGGCGCTCTCGCCGATGCTCCACGGCAACGTGAACGTGTTCGGCGCGATGGTGCACCCGATCACGCTCATGATGGTCATCGGCATCGCGATCCAGGGCCTCGCCGAGTGCTTCCTGAGCCCGAAGTACCTCGAGTTCGCGTCGAAGCAGGCGCCGGCCGGCCGCGAAGGCCTGTACCTCGGCTACGCGCACATGAACACGTTCTTCGCGTGGCTGTTCGGGTTCGTGTTCGCGGGCTACATGCTGAAGGCGTTCTGCCCCGATCCCTCGACGCTGCCCGCCGACGTGCAGGCGCAGCACGCCGCGGCGCTCGCGGGCGCGGGTCCGATGCCGGCCGCGTACGCGCACGCGCACTACCTCTGGTACGCGTTCGCCGGAGTCGGCGCGCTCTCGCTGATCGCGATGCTCGTCTTCGTGGCGGTGACCAACCGCAAGACCGCACGCTGACGACGCTCCGGGAACTCGCGCGCGAGCGCAGGGTGGGAACGTGGGCGGCCCCTTCCGGGGGCCGCCCACTCCCATGACCGGCTCCCTCCTCGCGCTCTGGCGCTCGCCCCGCATTCGCATCGACGCCGCACTGATCGTGTGGTGCGCGTTGATGGTCGTCGCGCGCGTGTGGCGCGCGGGAGCGCCCGCGTACTACTTCCTCTGCTGGAACCTGTTCCTCGCGGGCATCCCCGCGGGCGCCTCCGTGCTCTTCGAGCACGAGTCCCGCCGCGGTGGCTCACGCGCGCTCGCCGCGGTGTGGTTCGGCGTGTGGCTCGTCTTCCTTCCGAACGCGCCCTACCTCGTGACGGACTTCGTGCACCTGCATCCGCGGCCCCCCGTGCCGCTGTGGTTCGACATCGCGCTGCTCACGTCGTTCGCGGGCGCGGGGCTGATGCTCGGATGGGGTTCGGTCGCCACGGTGCAGGACACGCTCGCGCGCACGTCGAGCCGCCTCACGGGATGGCTCGTCGCCGCGGGCTCGCTGCTGCTGTCGGGCTACGGCATCTACCTCGGGCGCTTCCTGCGCTGGAACAGCTGGGACGTGCTCTCCCGCCCCGGCGCACTGCTCGACGTCGTGTACGGGCACGCGCGCGGACACGACGTGTCGCAGCCGGCGTCCGTGACGATCGTCTACGGCGTCGGACTCGTGCTCGGCTACGTCACGGTGCGCGCGATCGCGGCGACGCAGCCGCCCGTCAGTGCTGACCCTCGTGACTCTTCCCGATGATCACGAGCATGCGCAGGTTGAGCACCGCGAAGCGCAGCAACTGCCAGGGCAGGAACGTGCGCATGAAGACCGTGCCCGGCGTGGGGCGTGTCGCGTAGAACGATTCGCGCAGATGCGCGGCTTCCGGTGCCGACTTCGTCTCGCTCATGGGCGTCACTCCGGGATCAGGGTCCAGCCGGGATTCAGGCGGGCCTTGTAGAGGAACATGTGGTGCAGAATGATCTTGATCCAGTGCCCGGCGAGACCGATTTCGCCGAACGTGAGATCGAGATCACGGCCGTACTCGGGGTACTTGTCGAAGTCCGGCACGATCGGGAACACCGTCATCGAGGCCGCCGTCCCGGTGAACGGATTCGCGCCCGCGGACGCCACGCACGCCGCGCCCATCTCGGCCATGGAGGCCGTGTGCTTCGGGCGGTCCGCGCCGCGCACGAGGTCCACGATGTTGTGCGCGACCGCCTTGCCGATCATCGCCGAAGGCATGCCGGTGCGCGGCGGCGCCGGAGCGATGAGCGTGCCCGCGGGGTTCTGCCGCGGACGTGAGATCGCGTGCGGGGGCGCGAACGCGATCCCGGCGGCGAAGATGTTCCGGTGCGTCACGGACTGGTACGTGCGCGGCCAGTCGGCGGCGCGCCACTGCTCGTAGGGCTTCGCCGTGTAGTCGGCATCCACGCGCATGAACCCGCTCGGCGCGAACATGCGGGACGTGATGTCGGCGCCGGCCCGGTCGAACGCCTGCAGGCCCACGCCCGAGAACGGCGGCAGCAGCATGGCGAAGTCGAACTCGGCGGTCTTCTCCTCGCCGTCGAGCGTCACGTAGTGGGCGCGCCCCGGCTCGACCTTCTGCACCGCCGCGCGCGTGATCCAGCGCAACCCGCGCTCCGCGAAGAGCGACTCCGTGAAGATCTTGCTCGGCGTGACGTAGCCGCCCATGCGCACGTGCATGCCACCCATGCCGAAGTCACCCATCTCGTATTCGTTCGAGATCCAGGTGATGTCGGCCATGTGGCGCACCTTGCGCGCGCGAAGCTCGAACTCGAGGTTGACGATGTACTCGAACGCAGCACCCTGGCAGGTGCAGCCGCCGTGGCCGGTGCCCACGAGGAAGCGCTGCCGCTCCCCGCGCTTCATGCGTTCCACCGCGGCGTCGAGCGCGCGTGCGGCCTGCTGCGCGTGATGTTCGGTGCAGACGGACAGGCTGTTGCCCGCGTCCGGCCCGAGTCCCTCGGTCGCGCCGAAGTTCAGCTTCGGACCGGTCGCGTTCACGAGGTAGTCGTAGCGCACTTCCTTGCGTTCGCCTTCGTGCCCGGCGAGCGTGGACTCGATCACCACGTACGGCGCCGGATCACTCGCATTGCCGTCGGGATGCAGCGCCAGCGCACGCGCCTGCTCGAACACGATGCCGGCGCGCCGGTAGACGGGCTCGAGCGCGAAGGTGACCTGCTTCGGCTGCATGAGGCCGACCCCGACCCAGATGTTCGAGGGGATCCAGTTGTAGGTCGGCTTCGGTGAGACCACGACGACTTCGGCCTCACGACCGAGCCACTGCTTGAGGAAGGCGGCTGCGGTGTGGCCGGCGACGCCGGCTCCGAGCACCACGACTCGAGTCATCCGTGCACCTCCGCGCGTGTTCGGACGCGCGGACGCGCGCCCGGCGAGTGGGAGCCGTGAGGAGGCGTCGGGATTCACGGCGGCGCGAACGCGACGAGGCCCGGGGGGAGAACGCTCCCTCCGGGCCTCTCGACTCCGACCTCTCCCGCGTCAGATCCGGAAGCGGTCCACCTGCGCCATCACGGCCTGCGTCTGCTCGGTGAGCTCGCCGGCCGTGCCCGCGAGTTCGGCGGTCTGCGCCGCGCTCGCCTGCGTGACCGAGTCCATCTGCGTCACGGCCTGGTTCACCTGCTCGATGCCCGTCGCCTGCTCGCGGCTCGAGGCGGCGATCTCGGCGACGATGTCCGTCACGCGCTTCACCGACTGCACGATCTCCTCGAGCGTCTTGCCGGACTGGTTCACGAGCGTGCTGCCGGACTCCACCTTCTCGACCGAGTCGTGAATGAGTCCCTTGATCTCGCGCGCCGACGCCGCGGAGCGCTGCGCGAGGTTGCGCACTTCGCCCGCGACCACCGCGAAGCCGCGGCCCATCTCGCCCGCGCGCGCCGCTTCGACCGCCGCGTTCAGCGCGAGCAGGTTCGTCTGGAACGCGATCTCGTCGATCGCCGTGATGATGTCCGCGATCTTGCGCGAGGAGGCGTGGATCTCGCCCATCGCCTCGACCGCGGAGCCGACGACGCGTCCGCCCTTCTCGGCCACTTCGCGCGCGCCCTGCGCGAGCTGCGCGGCCTGCTGGGCGTTGTCGGCGTTCTGCTTCACCGCCGACGTCATCTGTTCGAGCGACGCCGCGGTCTCCTCGAGCGAGGACGCCTGGCGCTGCGCGCCCTCGGAGATCGCGCCTGCCGCTTCCGAGACACGCTCCGCCGCTCCGGCCGTTCCTTCGGCCGACTCACGCATGCGCGACATCGCGGACTGGAAGCCCTCGAGCATGACGTTCATCGCCCGAGCCATGTCCCCGAGTTCGTCCTGCGTGGACACGCTCGCACGCGACGTGAGGTCGCCCTCCGACGCGGACGTGATCGTGCCGTGCACCGACTTGAGTTCACGCGTGACCATCTCGGCGAGCAGGTGCGTGAACAGCCAGCCCATGAGCCACGCGAACAGGATCGCGCCGACCAGGATCACGCGCTGACGCCAGATCTCGCTCTGGAGCTGGCTGACGTAGATGCCCGCGCCGACGATCCAGCCCCAGTCGGTCGTGCCCTTCACGTACGAGATCTTGCCGACGGGCTTCTTCTCACCCGGCTTCGGCCACATGTACTCGACCGATCCGGCGCCCTTGGTCTTCACGACGTCGACGAACGCGAGGAAGAGGTGCTTGCCCTTCGGGTCGGCCATCTCGCCGAGGTCCTTGCCGTCGAGCTCGGGCTTCATGGGGTGCATGACCATCTTCGGCCCCATGTCGTTGATCCAGAAATAGCCGTCGGCGCCGAATCGCAGGTCGCGCACCTGCGCGATCGCCTCGGCCTGCGCGACCTCGACGGACACCTCACCCGCTTTCGCCGCGGCGATGTGGTGCTCGATCAGCGTCGCCGCCGACTCGACGAGGTTCTGCATGCGCGCGGTCTCGCGCTCGTACATCTGGCGCTCGCTCTGCCATTCCGTGGCCACCATGGCGATCACGGAACAGGCGAGCACCGAGATGCCCACGAGACGAAGTTTCCAACCGAGTTTCAGCTTCGCGAACATGCCGACCTCCCAGGGCCGAATGCGAGGGACATCGCCCCTCCCCGATCGAGTGACGCCGTCAGAAGCCGACGGCGAGTTGCAGGTATCCCCAGTTCAGATCCGTTCCACCGCCCGTGCTCCGCACGAATTCTCCCGCCCAGAAGCGCGAGGCGCCGGCGAGAATGCTCACCTTGCCCCGCGTGTCCCAGCGCAGCGACGCGTCGAGCTCGCGGCCGAGCGTGTTGCCCGCCGTGCCCGCGGCGCTGCGGCGCAGCGTCGTGCCCGCGTCGTCGACCCACACGTCGCGCGGCTGGTCGAGCCGGAACACGTGTCCTTCGGCCTGCAGCGTCCAGCCCTTCGCCGGCGTCGTGCTGATGCCGGCGCACTGGTCGCGCAGGTTGGAGGCGCCGGCCACGTCGAGCGCGCCCTGGTAGTTGTGCCCGCCCCAGTAGACGGGATCGAAGCGCTGGAACTTGCCGTCGGTGGGATCCTCGTCGCCGGTGGCGCGCATGTATTCGCCGAACACCTTCGTCTTCCACGCGCCGCGCAGGTCCGCGGTCACACGGCCCACGAAGAACCACGCGCGCACGGCGTCGCTCGCGCGCTGGCCGTTCTGCGTCGCGGCTTCGGCCCGCACGTCGAATCGCGGCTGCAGCACGCGCATGCGCAGGCCGCTCGTCGCGTCCATGAGCGCGCCCTTGCGGCCGGACTCGCTCGTCCAGCTCGCGTCGCCGAACGAGCGGCGGAAGTGATACGCCTCGAGCTCGTGCCCGCGCTTCGACTTGAACAGTCCGTCCACGCCGGAGAGCAGCCGGTCCTGGCCGATCAGGCGGCCTTCGCTGATCCACGACACGAAGCCGTCGATCTGCATGCGTGCGGGAGTCCAGCGCACGCGCGCGCCGTCGTAGGCGCGGCCCGCGTTGCCCCAGTCGGCGCCCGCGACCACGCGGCCTTCGCCGTACGCGAGCGTCTGGCGGCCGACGCGCACGCTCAGCGGGTGCTGACCGACCGAGTCGAGGTCCACGTACGCGTGATAGAGATCCACGTTCGCGAGCGTGCCGCTCGGCGAACCTTCGGCGCCCATCGTGCGCGCGTCCTGGAGCACGAAGTAGCCGCGCACCTGCGGCGCCATGCGCACCGTCGCGCCGACGCGCGTGCGCATGATCGACAGGTCGCCACGTTCGCCGAGCGTCTGCGTGCCCGCGCGGCCGAACGTGCCGGGCACGCGGTAGTCGAGCAGCGTGCGCGCTTCGTAGCGGTAGCGCAGCTGGCCTTCCCACGCGATCGGCAGCGCGGCCGGCGACGGCGCGCCGGGCGATGCGACGCGCGCCGGAAGCGCGGCGGCGCTCGCGTTCACCGATGCCGACGCCGCCGGCACACCGGCGGACGACGGGCTGAGCGAAGCGGGCGCGTTCATCGGCAGCACGTCCACGCTCGCACCGCCCTGCTCGAGCATCTGCTTCACGTTCGCGACGATGCTCGGATCCGCCCCGTTCGAGATGAGCGCGATGCGCGGCCCGGGAATGACGGGCAGCGGCTTGGCTTCCGTGGCGGGCGCCGCGAGTTCGGCCGCGGGCTTCACGGCCGCCGCGACGGGCGAGACGGGCGAGACGCTGTCCGCGACGGCGGGAACCGTCGCGACTTCCGCGGGCGGAGCGACGATCGAGTCGGCCATGGGCACCGGCAGCGGAATCGCCGCCATGCCGGAGTCCGCCGCGCTCGTGAAGCTCTCCGGTTCCGCCTGCGGCACCACCGGTGTTTCGGGTTCGGGCTCCGGCTGTGGACCGAACGGAACGAGCGAAGGGAGAGGAGGCGCGACGCCGTCGGCGGGCGATGCCGCCTTCGGCGCGCGGGCGACCCGCGTGATGGTGGTCACGGTGGTCACCACGGTGAGGGCACCATTCGAGCTGTCGGCGATGGTGGTGGTGTCTGCCGTGACGGTGGTCACGGCGAATGGCGGAGCGACAGCGGCCACGCTGTCACTCTGCGTCGAGGCGACGGTCGTCGTCACACTCGCCGCCGTGTCGGCGGCGCCGGTCTCCGCCGGCTTCGAGGGGGACTCGGAGCCGGCCCGCGCTCCCGCCGCGCTCACGATCGCGAGCGCCGCGCACATCGATAGCCAGAGCATGTGATTCTTGCTGGCCATGATTCCTCTCTCCTTCACGTGCAGCACCAAGAAGACGAAAGCAGGCGCCGCGCACCGTCGGGCACGCGCCGCCTGCGTGAGTTCAAGTTCGACCGGTGACCGCCTGCCGCGGGTGCAGACCCTCACGCTCGCGGCGCGAAGCGCGACGAGCGAGTTCCCGCGCGAGCGAAGCGATGCGGGAAGTGGGATTGCCGACTCGGTACGGCCACATGATTCGCGATCCGCTTGGGCCGCGAGGGACGGTCCGGTTGCACTGCACACGGGGACAGCCGCGCTGGCGGAAACGCTCCACCCGGGATGCCCTCCGTGGAGGAATCTCGGTCGCGGAGGCCAAGGCTTGAGGGATGACGTCGGCCGGACGGCGTCGCGGGGACACGCTCGATCCGAGCGGAGCCGCCGCCGGGGAGCGTGCGACCGCCGCACGTGGCGGCGCGTACGGCGCTTGCGCGCCGTCAGTGCGCCGCGAGCCGCTCCTTGCGCAGCCGCATGAGCGCGCGGGCGAGCAGCAGGTGCCCGCCGCAGACCGCCGCGCCGACGGCGAAACACACCGCCCACAGCCCCGTGCGCCCGAACGTCTCGAGCAGCCACGTGCCGGCGACGGGCGCGGCGCACACCGCGGCGCCGAACGACATGCTGTAGGCGCCCAGGTAGCGCCCGCGCAGTTCGACCGGCGCGAGGTCGGCCACGAGCGCGTTGGCCACCGGCAGCACGGCCATCTCACCGAACGTCCAGACCACGACCGCGGCCATGAACGTGGGCACGGAGCCGCAGAACGCGTGCAGCCCGAACCCCACTCCGATCGTCGCGGTGCCGATCGCCAGCACGCGCGAGCGGCTGTGCGCGGCGAGGATGGGATTGAGGATCGGCTGCAGGAACACGATCAGCACGCCGTTCAGCGCGAGCACCGAACCCAGCGCGACCTTGCTCAGCCCTCGCGCGGACATGTCGAGCGGGACCGTGGACGCGTTCTGCGAGAAGACGGCGGCGATCAGGAAGCTCAGCAGGAGGAACAGCACGAAGTGCACGTCGCGGTACGGCGCGACGAACTCGCTCCAGATCGCGGGCTTCTTCGCGCCCTCGGCGAGCGGCGCGCGCGCGGGCCGCGTCTCGGGGACGCCCATCGCGACGACCAGGCCGAAGAGGATCGTGGTGATCCCGTCGCCCACGAACAACCATCGGAACGACACACCGGCCAGAAGCCCGCCCAGCGTGATGCCGATCGCGTAGCCGAGATTGATGACCCAGTAGAGGAGTCCCATGCCGCGCACGCGGTCGGCGCCCGGAAGCAGGTCGCTCATCGCCGCCTGCATGGCGGGCCGATACATCTCGCCCACCGCGGCGACCACGAAGACGGCCGGCGCGAGCCACTCGACACGTTCGACGAAGCCCAGCGCGATCATGCACGCGCCGCCGCCGATCAACGCGAACAGCATGATGGCGCGCCGCCCGACATGGTCGGCGAGGAATCCGCCGATCGGCCCGGCCGCCGTCGCGCCGGCGCCGTACACGGACAGGATGACGCCGGCCTGCACCATCGAAAGGTGGCGGGCCTGCGTGAGGTAGATCGCGAGGAAGGGCAGCACGAAGGCGCCCGCGCGGTTCACGAACGTGCCCGCGAAGAGAAACCAGAATGGCCGGGGCAGTCCCCCGGCCATCTGGTGCAGACGCGCGGAGAGGTTCAAACCGCGAACGCTTCCGCTTCCCACTTCAAGCCGAGCGCGCTCGGCGGCGCCATGTAGCCGAGCAGCGCGCTGGACGCGACGACGCACGGGCTCGCGAGGAAGCCCTCGCCACCGAGCCCCATGCGGTTCGTCCAGTTGCGGTTGAACGTGGTGATCGCGCGCTGGCCGGCCGCGAGCTTGTCCGGTCCCTGCCCGAAACACGGCCCGCACCAGCTCTGCCGGATCTCGCCGCCCGCCGTGCGGAACACGTCGGCGATGCTCTCGCCGCCGAGCCGCGGATCGGGACGCTCGATCTGCTCCTTCACGCCGCCGGAGCCCGGGAAGATCACGAACTCCTTCACGGCCTTCTCACGGCCCTGCGCGCGCGCGGCCTTCAGCACGAGCGCGGCGCTGAGCAGGTCGTCGTAGCCGCCGTTCGTGCACGAGCCGATCATCGCCTTGTCGAAGCCGAGCTTCTCCTTCGCGACCTCTTCCGCGTGGAACGCGTTGCCCGGGCTGAAGGGCTTCGCGATCATCGGCTGCACGTCGCCGAGCACGAGTTCCTCGTCGAGGTCCCACGCGACGTCGGCGCCCGGCGCGATGCGCGGATACGGCAGGTCCTTCATGCCCTTCGCCGCGAACCAGGCGTAGGTGATGTCGTCCGGCGCGAAGATGCCGTTGTACGACTCGGCCTCGGCCATCATGTTGCAGATCGTGTTGCGGTACGCGACCGGCAGCTGCTGGTCGGCGTCCACGAACTCGACGCTCATGCCCTGCGACTGCTTCGCGCCCCAGCGGCGCAGCAGTTCGAGCACGAGGTCCTTGCCCGTCACCCACGGCTGCAGCTTGCCGCGGAACACGACGCGGCGGCGCTTCGCGACCGTGGAATAGATGTAGCCCGTGCTCCAGCCGAAGCCGAGCGTCGTGCTGCCGACGCCGATGCCGATCGCGCCGTACGCGCCGTACGCGCGCGAGTGCGAGTCGGCGCCCGGGATCATCATGCCCGGGTGCACGAGACCCTGCTCGGGGAAATAGAAGTGGAAGATGCCGTCGCCCGGCGTCGCGTAGTACGGCTTCTCGATGGCGTGCAGCTTCGCGAACGCACGCCCGATGCTCGTCTGCTTGTCGTCCGAGTCCACGCCCGTGAACACGAAGTGGTCGTTCGCGATCGCGAGCTGGCGCGGCCAGATCGCGTTGCCGCCGGTGATCTGGTTGAACGTGTGAATCGAGAACGGCGCGGTGCCGTCGCTCGCGGGCAGCAGGTCGGCGTACACGCGCAGCGTCGCGCCCGGCTTCACCTCGGCGTCCTTGTCGACGCGGTGCGCCCACAGGATCTGCTCGGTCGTCGTGAGCGTGCGCGCGGTCTCGGCGTCCGGCCACACGATCGCGGGCGGCGTCTCGACGCTCTTGCGGAACTCGCGGCGTCCGACGGCGAAGATGCCGCCCGAGCGGCGGATCTCGTCTTCCTTGCCCGTGAGCGGCACCGGCGCGTACGCCTTCCCCTGCGTCACGTTGCGCAGCGCGCGCGTGTCGGGGTCGAACTCGAACTCGTCACCGTCCTGCGCGTCGGCCACCGCCTCGGGCGCTCTGCACGACCTGCAGTCCGAGGTTGAACGAGTTGCGGCGGAAGATGTCGCCCATGTTGTTGCCGCACACGATCACCATCTCGAGTCCGGCCTCTTCCGCGACGCCCTTGAGACCGGCGGGGCTCATCTCGCGCGACGAGCCGATCGCGAAGCGGTCGCCCGCGATCACGAACGTCTGGCCCGAGTGCACGCGCGCGCGGAAGTCCGGCATGAGGTAGCGGAAGCTGCCGGCCTTCCAGCGCTCGTCGAGCGTCTCGAGCGACTCGCTCACGCAGTCGGCCGCCGGCGTGATCTGGTCGGTGTCGACCGCATCGAGTTTCTTGCCCGGCACTTTGGCGTCCCAGAAGACGAGCGCCTTGCCGCGGATGGGCTGCGCGCCGGCGTAGGCGTCGCTCGAGGCGACGGCGGCGGGCAGCGAGGCGGCGGTGACACCGGGCTTGAGGCGCGCGGGCTGGAGCGTGTGCATGCGAAAACCCCTCACGGGAGGCAGGTGGGTGGACCGATGGAGTAGGGACAGATCGGAAAGTGGCGCGGATGCTAGCCGCGCGTGCGGGCGCGAATCAACCGCCCCCGCGCGTGGGGCGGCAAACGCCCGGATTCGGGATGCCCCACGCAGTCGCGCCTTGCCCGCCCCCCGCCCGCGGGCGCATGGTGCGCATCCCCTCTCCACCGGAACGGAGATCGTCGTGTCCACACTGGCAGGCATCGGCCGCAGCACCCGCCGTGATCCGCGGGAAGCCGGGCTCGAAGCGGTGCGAGCGGCATGCGCGCCCCTCGGGGACCGGGCCCCTCACGTGCTGCTCGTCTTCGCGGCGTCGGGATACGAACCGGCCGAGCTCTTCGAGGGCATTCGCTCCGCCGCGCCGGGATGCCGCATTTCCGGATGTTCCGGTGAAGGCATCATCACTCCGGGGCACTCGGACGAGGGCGAACGCGTCGTCGGCGTGCTGGCGGTCTGGTCCGATTCGATGCGCTTCGATCCCCTGCTCGCGCGGAACTACTCGGCGGACCCGGGCGCCGCGGGCGCCGAACTCGCGCGCCAGGCGCGCGCGCTCGGACGTGAGGACGCGTTCGCGCTGCTGCTGTTTCCCGACGGCCTCAAGGGCAACTGCGCGTCGTTGCTCGGCGCGCTGCTGCCCGCGCTTCCGAAGGGCGTCCGCGTGGCGGGCGGCGCGTCGGGCGACGCGCTCACGTTCGTCCAGACGTGGCAGTACTTCGACGGCGAAGCCACGACGGACGCCGTCGCGGGACTGCTCGTGAGCGGCGCCGGCGAACTCGACATCGAGGTGAGCCACGGCTGCATGCCCATCGGACTCGAACGTCGCGTGACGAGCGCGGCCGACGGCTGGGTGCGCGAGATCGACGGCGAGCCGGCATGGACCGTGTTCCGCCAGTACCTCGACGGCACGCCCGAGGACCTCAACACGGAAGGCTCGATTCATCTCTCCGTCGGCGAGCACGTCCCCACGGGACCCGACGGCGGAGAGACGTCGTTCGTGATCCGCACGCCGATGGCCCTCGACAAGGCGACCGGCGCGCTCTTCTTTCCCGGCGGCGGCATCACCGAAGGCGGCGCCATGCGCCTCACGCGCCGCGATCCCATGCGCGTGTGCACGAGCGCCCGCGAGTGCGCCGAGCAGATCGTCGCGCGGCACGCGGGCCGCTCGCCCGCGCTCGTGCTGCAGTTCGACTGCGCGGGCCGCGGCAAGCAGCTGTTCGGCTCCCGCACCGCCGAATCGATCGTGACGCCGCTGCAGGACGTGCTGGGCCCCCGCACACCGTGGCTCGGGTTCCACACCTACGGCGAGATCGCGCCGATCGGCGATCGCACCTACTACCACAACTTCACCGTGGCGCTCTGCGCGCTCTACGAGAAACCCGCGACCGCATGACGCTCGATCCCGAGAAGCGCGTCCAGGAACTCGTCCGCGAGAACGAGGCGCTCAACGAGCAGATCAAACTGCTCGTGCAGACCGAGCAGCGCCTCTACCGCTCGCAGAACGAGATCGACGCACAGCTCGACCGCATCCGTTCGCTCGCGCGCTTCGCGCTGCAGACGGAGGACGGCGAGCCGGTGCCGAGCATCCTGTCGCGCGCCCTCGAGATCCTCTGGCGCAAGTTCGCGCTCGACTGGTGCGGCGTGATCGCGCTCGACCCCGAGTCCGGGTTCGTCGTCGTGGGATCGCCCGAGGAAGTCGAGCAGCACGTGGGCGCCATTCCCGCGGACGACGCGATCCGCGCGTGGCTGCTCGAACGCGGCGAACCGTGGTTCGCCGGCGAACTCGACGCCGCGGGGCAGGCGCCGGCCGAACGGCTGGCGGCGCTGCTCGCGCCCGCGAGCGCGAAGACGCGGCCGCGCGGCGGACAGACGCAGCTCGCGTGCGTGCCGCTGCGTCGCGTGGACGACCGGCAGGGCGGCTGGCTGGTGACGCTCTCGTTCCAGCGCCGCATCTCCGCGCTCGCGGAGGGCGCGCTCGCCGAGGAGCACCTGCCCTACCTGCAGCTGCTCGCGAACCACGTGGATCACGCGATCGCGAACGCGCTGATGACGGAAGACCTGCGCGAGCGCAGCGCCGAACTCGCGCACAGCCTCGAGACGCTCGAGCGCACGCAGGCCGACCTCGTGCGTTCGCAGAAGATGGAAGCGGTCGGCCGCCTCGCCGGCGGCGTCGCGCACGACTTCAACAACCTGCTCACGGTGATCCTCGGCTACGCCGGCGCCGTCGGCAGCGCGCTGCCCGAAGGCTCGCCGCAGCACGCGAACGTGCAGCGCGTGATCGAGGCCGCCAAGCGCGCGGCCGGGATCACGAGCCAGCTGCTCGCGCTCGGCCGCCGCCAGGTGCTGCGCCGCGAAGCGTTCGATCTTTCGGAGCACACGTCGCGCATTCTCGAACTGCTGCGCCGCCTCGTGGGCGAGGACGTGCTCGTCGAGGTCGTGCTCGACCGTTCGCTGCCGATGGTGTCCGCCGACCGCGCGCAGTTCGAACAGGTGCTGCTCAACCTGGTCGTCAACGCGCGCGACGCGATGCCCAGCGGCGGCACCATGCGCATCGAGACGCGCCCCGCGACGACGCTCGACGCGGTGCGCGCCGACACGACGTTCGATCCTTCGCGCTTCGCCGTCGTGAGCGTGGCGGACACGGGCGTGGGCATGGACGCGGGAACGCTCACGCGCATCTTCGAGCCGTTCTACACCACCAAGGAACAGGGCAAGGGCACGGGGCTCGGACTCGCGGTCGTGTACGGCGCGATCAAGCAGGGCGAAGGACACGTGCTCGTCGAGAGCGAACCGGGACGCGGCTCGCGCTTCACCGTGCTGCTGCCGCTCGCCTCGGAGGCCGAGTGCGAGACGGCCCGGCCCAAGACGACGGCGCCGCCGAGCACGGCCTCCGCGCCGGGCCGCACGATCCTCGTGGTCGAGGACGAGCAGGCGATCCGCCACGTCGTGCAGCAGCTGCTGCGCAACGCCGGCTATCGCGTCGAGGAAGCCGAACACGGCGCCGCGGCGCTGGCGAAGCTGGACTCCGGAATCACCGCCGACCTCGTGCTCACCGACGTCATGATGCCGCGCATGGGCGGCGTGCAGCTGGCGGAGGAGCTCGAGCGCCGGTATCCCGGCATGCGCGTGGCGTTCATGTCGGGCTACTCCGAGGATCTCGTGGCCGCGGGCGCACGCTCGTCGCGTCGCGCGCCGTTCCTCTCGAAGCCGTTCACGCCCGACGTGCTGTTGCGCTTCGTCGCCGAGCAGTTCGCGCGCGACGCCCGTCGCTGACGAACGCGGGCTTCGGGGCGTCGGACGCCCCTCCCGGGCGCACCGCCCCACGCCGCGCCGCGCCGGTCCCGCGTTATGCTGCCGCGGAACCCCACACGCGTCCTCCCTCTCGCACGGAGTGCTCCCCCATGCCCCGCCTTCGCGTACTCGCGCTGCCGTTCCTCGCCGCCGCGCTGCTCGTTCCGGCGGGCGCCGCCCTCGCCGCTCCGGCTCCCGCCGTGACGCTGCCCGACACGGGCCTCTTCGCTCCCGTCGCGCGGCTGTACGCCGCCCGCATCGAGCACGAGCGCGCCGCCGCCGCGCACGGCGCGTCCGCCGGCCGCGTGCACCTGCTGCTCGCGACCGGGCGCACCGACGAAGCCGCGACGCTTTCGGCCGCGCTGCCGCTCGACACGCCGGAGCAGCGCGCGGCACGCGGGCGCGCGCTGCTCACGCGCCTCGACTACGCGTCGCTCGCCGCCGTCGAGGCGTCGCTCGGGAGCGCGGAGGAAGAGCGCTCGCTCCGCCACGCGATCCTGTTCTCGCGCGACAACGCGGCCACGGTGGACTCGCTCACGCGCGCGGCCGTCGCGGGCACGCACGACGCGGACGTGCGCCCCGAGCTCGTGTCGGCCGCGCGGCTCGCATACGAACAGCTCAAGTACACGCTCGCGGATTCGCTGTGGCGCCGCGCGCTCGCGGTGACGCCCGCGGATCCCGCCGCACCCGCGTGGGGCTCCGCCGAGAACGCGCGGCGCGCGGGCATGCTCACGGGTCGCGCGCTCGTGCAGCAGAAGCTGCGCGACTGGGACGGCTCGCTCGCCACACTGCGCGAGGCGCTCGAGGCCGACGGCAACTCCGACGTGCTCATGGCGCTCACCGAGACGCTGATCCGGCTCGGCCGCACCGACGACGCGATCTCGGCCGCCGAATGGGCCGTGAAGCTCTCACCCTACAAGGAGAGCGCGCACTACCTGCTCGGCAACGGCTACGCCCGCAAGAACTACACGCAGCTCGCGGCCGCCTACCCCGCCGCGTTCGCCGATCGCGCGGGACGCAAGGCGCTCGAAGCCGCCGACGCGCTGCTCGGCCGTGGCGACCGCGACGGCGCGCGCCGGGCGTACGGCGCCGTGGTCGCGGCGCACCCGGCCTGGGTGGACGCGCGCGCGCGGCTCGCCTCGCTCGACTTCGAGGACGGCCGGTTCGCCGAGTCGCGCGACGGCTGCTTCGCCGCGCTGCGCACGTGCCCCGAGTACGGGCGCGCCCACGCGATCCTCGCGAAGGCGCTCGAGGCGCAGCGCTTCGTCGTCGACGTGCACCGCGCGGCGTACGAGGCGCGCTTCGCCGCCGTGCCGGTACCGGAGGTACCGGGCATCGAAAAGTTCGTCGCCAACTGGAAGGCGCTCTCGCCGCGGCACCAGAAGCGCGTCGCGCTCTCGGTGGCGCCGTGGGCGACGTACCTCGCTCCGCTGATCGAGGGCGGCGCGAGCTACTACATCAAGCCGATGTGGATGCTGCTGTCCGACGTGCCGCACATCGAGACGCTGCGCGACACGCGCATCGACTACGACTCGCGGCTCTGGGACGACGTGCGCGGCTGTGGCGGCTTCCACACCGTGACCGGCATCGAGGACGTCGAGCGCACGATCTTCGACCGCTACAACACCGTGCTGCACGAACTCACGCACCAGGTGCACGGCGTGCTGCCCGCGGACGACATGCGCCGGATCCAGGAGCACTACCGCCAGGCGAAGGAGCGCGACGACGCGACGCGCGACGGCTACCTGTCGCGCTACGCCGGCGGCAGCGTGTGGGAGTACTTTGCCGAAGGCGCGAATGCGCTCGCCTCTCCCATGCGCGACGCGTACGACCCGCGCGACGTCGTGCGCGAGCGGCTCGACCGCATCGACCCGGCGCTGCGCGCGCTGGTCGAGGGCTTCGAGATGCGCCGCGACGTGAGCGGCTGCTATCCCGTGGCGTACTCGAGCGGCGGCGACGACCTGCTCACGCAGGGCAAGGTGTCGCCCGCGATCCCGCTCTACCGCAAGGCGCTCGCGATCGAACCCACGAACGAGACGGCGCTGCTCGCGCTCACGAACGCGCTGGTTCTCGCCGGCCGCGGCGCGGAGGCCGAGTCGGCCGCCGCGCGCGCCGTGGCCGCGCATCCCGCGAGCGGCTCCGTGCGCGTCGCGCAGGCAGACGCCGCGTGGCACGCCGGCCGCGGACTCGCCGCGGCGCGTGCGATGCTCGCGTCCTCGCGTGCGCAGGTGCGCGAGAGCGACCGCTACCGCGTGGACGCGTCGCTCGGCTGGTACGCGCTGCTCGCGGGCGACGGCGCGGCCGCGCTCGCGGCGTTCGACTCCGTGCTCGCCTACCAGAGCGACAGCCCCGAGGGCCTGCCCGGCCGCGCGGCGGCGCTCGCGCAGCTGGCCGCCGACGGCAAGGGTTCGTGGGATGCGGCGTTCGCGCAGTACGACGCCGCCGTGCGCATGCGCACGGGCATCGCGTCGCTGCGCTTCGCGTACGCGCTCGACCTGCTGCGCGCGGGCCGCACGGCCGCGGCGCGCGAGCAGCTGGACGCGGCGAAGCTCCTCGACGAGCGCCACCCCGACGGCGAAGCGCTGCGCGGCTGGGTCGCCCTCGCGTCCGGCGACGCGGCGGCGGCGCGCAAGCACGCCGACCAGGCGGTCGCCTGGGGCGCGTGGTCCGACCTCGCGCACATCGTGCGGGCCGGCGCGCTGCAGGCGGCGGGCGACGCGCGCGGCGCGGCCGCGGCCTGGGCGGCGCTCGACGCGCGCATCGCGAAGGAGCAGTCTCCGGGCTACGTCTTCCGCACCGAACTCTCGAGCTGGCAGCTCGTGCACGCGCACGGCGCCGCCGAGGCGGCGGTGACGGCGGCGCTCCGGAGGCGCTGAGGCCGCGGCTCTCCCCGCGGACGGGGTGGCGCGAATCCTCGGGCGCCCTCCGTGTCTCACAAGTCCGGAAGCAGCGCGGTTCACCCGGACTCATCGAGGAGCAAGAACATGGAATACGTCGTCACGTTTCCCGGCGGCCTTCGGGTCGACGCGCAGTATAAAGACATCACGATCCACACGGACCAGACGGTGAAGGGCGGCGGCGAAGGCTCCGCTCCCACGCCGTTCATGTGCTTCCTGTCGTCGCTCGGCACGTGCGCGGGCTACTACGTGCTGCAGTTCTGCCGCAGCCGCGACCTTCCGACCGACGGCATCCGCCTCACGCAGAAGATGGAGCTGAACCCCGAGACGCACCTGGTCACGAGCGTCTCGATCGACATTCACGTTCCGCCGACGTTCCCCGCGAAGTATCACGCCGCACTCGTCCGCGCCGCCGACCAGTGCACGGTGAAGAAGCACTTCGAGGCCCCGCCCTCGATCGCCGTGCAGACCGTCGCCGACGCCTGATCCGGCGCCACGCACCGCGCGCGGCGCCGTACGTTCGAGGATTCCCGATGTTCCGACGCCTGTTCGCCGCGCTCGCGTTGCTGGTCACTGCCGTCTCGCCCGCCTTCACCGACGAAGGCATGTGGCCCTTCGACTACCCGCCCACCGGCCTGCTGCAGTCGCGCTACGGGTTCACGCCGTCGCGCGAGTGGCTGCAGCACGTGCAGCGCAGCGTACTCACCACCGGTGGCGGCACGGCCTCGTTCGTCTCGCCCGACGGCCTCGTGCTCACGAACCATCACGTCGCGTACGGGCAGATCGAGAAGCTCTCGTCGCCCGAGCACGACTACGTCCGCGACGGGTTCTTCGCGCGCACGCGTGAGGAAGAGCTGCGCTGCTCCGGCCTCGAGCTGAAGCTGCTGTGGGAGACGCAGGACGTGACCGCGCAGGTGCGCGTGGTGATGAACGGCCCGGGCACTGCCGAAGAGCGCAACACGAAGCGCAAGGCGCTGCTCACGAAGCTCGAAGCGGCGTTCGCGAAGAAGACGGGCCTGCGCGTGGACACGGTGCAGCTCTATCAGGGTGGCGAGTACTGGCTCTACGCGTACAAGACGTTCGACGACGTGCGCCTCGTGTGCGCGCCGGACGAGCAGGCCGCGAACTTCGGCGGCGATCCCGACAACTTCGGCTTCCCGCGTCACGACCTCGACTTCACGTTCTACCGCGTCTACGTGAACGGCCAGCCGTACCGCCCCGAGCACTGGCTGCGCATGACCGAGCGCGGCATCGCCGAGGGTGATCTCGTGATGCTCGCCGGACACCCGGGCCGCACGAACCGCCTGCGCACGGCGGCGCAGCTCGAGTTCGAGCGCGACCTCGACCGGCCGATCCGGATCGGCCTGCAGGAGCGCCGTCTCGCCGTGTACCAGCGCTACGCCGCGCTCGGCGCGGAGCAGGAGCGCCGCTCGCGCAATGCGATGCGCGGCCTCGAGAACAACCTCAAGCGCGAGCGTGGCTTCCTGCAGCTGCTGCGCGACCCGTCGTTCTTCGCCGCGAAGCGCGCCGAGGAGGACGGCCTGCGCGCGCGCCTCGCGAAGCGCCCCGACCTCGCGGCGAAGTACGGCGACGCGTGGGACCGCATGGCGGCCGCGCAGGCCGAACTGCGCACGCGCGCGCGCGAACGCTCGCTGCGCGAGGTGGGCCGCGTGAGCTCGCTCGTGGACGCGGCGAACACGCTCGTGCGGCTCACGGCGGAGATCGAGAAGCCGAACGAGAAGCGCTTCCGCGAATACCAGGACGACCAGCTCGGCGTGACGCGCTTCCGGCTCTTCTCGCGCGCGCCGGTGTACACGGACATGGAAGAGACCGTGCTCGCCGACCAGCTGCAGATGGCGGTGGACTCGCTCGGCGCGAACGACCCGTGGGTGAAGCTCGCGCTCGACGGCCGCACGCCGGCCGAACTCGCGCACGCGCTGCTCTCGGGCACGAAGCTCGCCGACGTCGCGGAGCGCCAGCGGCTGTTCGAGGGCGGACGGAAGGCGGTCGAGGCGTCGACCGACCCGCTGATCGTGTGGGCGCGCTCGCTCGACGCGTCGTATCGCGAGATGCGCGCATGGCAGGAGAAGCGGATCGAGAGCGTCGAGGTCGCCGAGGGCCTGCGCATCGCCGAGGCGCGCTTCCAGCTCGACGGCCACACGTCTCCGCCGGACGCGACGGGCACGCTCCGGCTCTCCTACGGCAAGGTCGCGGGTTATCCGCAGACGGAGTCGTTCGTGCCGCCGTTCACCACCTACTACGGGCTGTTCGATCGCGCGGTCGCGTTCGGCGATCGCGATCCATTCACGCTGCCGAAGCGCATCCGTGCGGCGGAGTCGCGGCTCGCTCTCGCGACGCCGCTGAACTTCGTGACGACGTGCGAGAGCGTGGGCGGCAACTCGGGCTCGCCGTTCGTGAATCGCGAGGGCGAGCTGGTCGGCCTCGACTTCGACGGCAACATCCAGAGCTTCCTGTGGACGTTCACGACGGCGGACTACCAGTCGCGCTCGGTGGCGGTGGATTCCCGCGGGCTGCTCGAGTCGCTGCGGAAGGTGTACGACATGGGCGGGCTCGCGGAGGAGCTGACGAAGCGCTGAGCGACGTGCGCGCCCAGAAACGAGAAGCCCCGCGAACCGTGAGTTCGCGGGGCTTCGTCTTTGCCGGGCTGCGCTCAGGCCACCTTGGGCACCGGAGCAGCCTCGAAGACTCGGATGTCGAGCACCATCGCCTTGTTCAGGAAGATCGTGCCCTGGCCGGTCGCGAGCATGAAGAAGTCGCAGTCGGTGTTCAGGAAGTCGGACGCGCGATTGAACTCGTGGGGCATCTCGAGCTCGAGGATGCCGTCGAAGGTCTTGCCGTGCGCCGTGCGGACGCGCACGCGCTCTTCACGCGTCGGAATGAACCAGTGCGGCCGCAGGAGCTCCGAAGCCGTGTCGCCGCCCGCGGCGAGCCATTCGATCCGTTCGCGCACGACCAGCGTGAACGCGCCGTCGACGGCGCGATGGAACGGCAGCATCCGCTGCGGAGCGTTCAACCGCTCGAGCAGGGTCTCGGGACCTTCGTGGTGCTCGGCGGCCGGGAACAGCGAGAAGAATCCGGCGACGCCCTCCTCTCCCGAGAGCGCGAGCTGGATCGGCACGCGGAGCTTTTCGACGTAGCGAGGCATCAGGGCCTTTCCTCCGAGGGTCGTCGCCCACGGTATCGGCCCGCCACCCCGAAGCATTGAGCGCCCGATTCGCTCGTTTTCCGGCGAATCGGGCGCCCGTGAACCCGCCGGCCTCAGCTCTGGTCTTCCTTGAACACGAGGTCCACGGCCAGCGCGGCCGCGAGCAGCAGCGCGGCCCGGTCCGGCACCGACGGCGCCGAGTCCGACATCGAGATCACGTACTGGTCCGCGTTCGTGAACAGCTCGCGGCCCAGCCCCGCCCACTTCTTCGTGATGATGCCGAGCTCGAGACCGTTCGCGTCGAGGAGCTTGAAGTTCCAGCCCTTCCAGTCCCCCTTCACCTCGGCGAACTTCTGCCCCGTCGCGTCGTACACGTGGAAGCCGCCGCCGAGCGTGAACAGCTTGCTCTTGAAGCGGCCGATCTCCTGGCCACGCCCGTTCGAGACCTTCACGTTCGTGTGGATGAAGCCGGGCCCCTTGCGCAGCCAGATCACCGGCGGCTGGTCTTCGCGCTCGTACACGTTCGACCGCGGGCAGGAAGACCTTCTTCAGCAGCAGGCGCATCCAGCGCGCCCAGCCGGCGGTCTCCTCCTTCACGAGTCCGATCGTCGCCCCCGACTCGGGGTCGAGCAGGTCGTACGTGTCGCGGATCTTGAACATCGCGACGCGTTCCTTGACGAAGATCGTTCGGCGTTCGAGCAACATGGCTTTCCTCCGGGTGCGGACCTCTTCCGACGGAAATGAAAACGGCGCGCGGCAGTCTGCCAGACCGCCGCGCGCCGCACGAATCGAAATCGCTCTCCGGCTATTCCACCACGACGAGCCGCGCGGTCTCCTGGTGACCCGCCGTCTGCATGCGGAGGAAGTACACGCCCGGCGCCACACGGCCGCCGCGCTCGTCACGCCCGTTCCACGCGATCGAGTGCAGGCCCGCGCCGCGCCAGCCGTCGGCGACCTGCCGCACCATGCGGCCGTCCACGCCGTACAGGCTCACGTTCACGCGACCCGCGGCCGCGAGCGAGAAGCGCACCGACGTGCCGCCGCGCGCGGGATGCGGAGCGCTCGGCAGGAGCTGCGTGCGGAGCACCGCCGCCGGGCCGGTCTCCACGCCCGTCGTCGCGCTCGTCGTCACGTGCAGGTGGTCCCACGTCGCCACGAACGGCGTCGCGCCGCGCGAGGTCGCGACGATGCCGACCGCGAGCGACGGCGTCGAACGCACCGCGCGCTCGAGCGCCGAACCGGGCACCAGCGCGATCGCCGGTCCCGCCGAAGAAGGCGCACCGCCCTCGACCTGGAAGCGCGGCTGCACGGTGTTCGCGGCCGGGTTCACGTCGAGGAACAGGTCCACCCAGTTCGTCGCGCCCGTGATCGGCGCGGCGTACTGCGTCGTGGTCGCGACACCGCCGACTTCGTGCGTCGCGAGGATCACGGTCTGGCCGCCACGCACGCCGAACGCCACCGACAGCCAGTCGTCCTGCGTGCCGCTGCCCACGAACAGGCCTTCGCTCATCGAGTCCGCCGGCGCGCCCGAGAAGAACGGCTTCGACAGACGCGTGTGCGCGGTGAACGGCGCCGTGGTCGAGTCGCTCGCGAGGCCGAACTGGAACGCGTACTGCTGCGTGTTGCGGCCCTCGAGCGCGTCGCCCGCGGTGATCTGGTCCACGGTGAGCTTGCCCGCCGCGCCGCCCGGCGTCATCTGCACCGGGTCGAACTGCGTCAGGTAGTCGGTCGTGCCGTTCGTCATGAGGCCCGTGAAGCCGAGCCCGAACAGGCCGTTGCCGGGATTGCCGCCGTCCCACGTGTAGACGATCGGCAGCGTGGTCGTGGCGCCGTTCGCGGCGTCGCGCGCGAACGCGTCGCTCACGTCGAGCAGGCCGTCGTTGTCGTCGTCGGGATCGTTGAGATCGCTCAGCAGGTCGCCGTCGAAGTCGGCCGGCTGGTCGCCCGCCGAGCACGGGCTCGTGCTGTTGTCGATTTCGTCGGCATTGCTGAAGCCGTCGCCGTCCTCGTCGAGCAGCGGGCTGTCGGTGCCGTTGCACACGGTGCCGCCGCCTTCGTAGTCGCTCGGCTCGAACACGTAGATCTGCCCCGTGACGTAGTCGCACGTCCACACCGTGCCGCGGAAGACCTGGTCGTCGGCCTGCGCGGTCACGTCGAGCGGCGTGACGTCCACGTTCGAGAACAGCACGTTGCTCGCCGTGGCCGAGTCGCCTTCGGCGTCGAGATCGATCCGGTGGATCGAGTTGTCGAAGCTCGCCGCCAGCACCGAGCCCCTGAGGCCGTTGCCGAAGTTGCTCGCGCGGTACTCGACGATGCCGTTCGTCGAAGCCCACCAGCGCGCGATCGAGCCGTCGAAGCCCGGCACGAGGTACTCGCACTGGCGCGGGTCGTTCGCGGAGACCGGCGACTGCGGGTTCGTCGGATTGAACGTGTTCGCCATGCTCGCGCGCGTCGGATTCGGGCTGCCGGCGTAATAGCCCGGGCCCGGAATCATGTGCATGTTGTCCTGGTACGTGAACGAGTCGTTCTCGTTGCCGTCGTTCGTGCAGCTCGTGCCGTAGCCCGCTCCGGACGGAGGCCCACCCCAGCCCGCGTTCGGGCCGTTGTCGATCGAGTACAGGTGGCCGTTCGTGTGGATCAGCACGTCGTACGGATTGCGCCAGCCGGGCGAGTGCACCTGCACCGGGCCGCCGGGCACGATGCGCGCCTGGTTCTTGCCGTCGTTGCCGCCGAACGGATCGTTGAGGTCGTTCGTGCCGGCGCGGTCCTCGTCGTCGAGCGTCGGGATGTCGTACGTCGTGTTGCCGATCGCCGCGAGGTCCACCGAGAGGATCGCGCCGGTGAGCGCGTACTCGGGGAGCATCGAGAAGTTGAGCGAGGGCGCGCCCATGTTCGTGCTGCCGCCCTGCCCGATGTACATGACGTTCGTGAGCGTGTCGAGCGCCATGCCGTTCGTCATGTGGTCGTCTTCGGAGCGCGGCAGGCCGCGCACGACGTCGGTGCGCGCCCAACTGCTGCCGGTCCAGTCGAGACGCGACAGGATGCCCGAGTTCGTGTCGAGCCCGGTGTCGTTCGCGACGGCCATGCGCGGGTCGGACGACGTCACCCAGATCACGGGATTCGCCGGCGTGCCGCGCAGCAGGATGCCCGTGATGATGCGGTTCGTGATCGAGGGCGCGAGCGTGCCGTCGTCGTTGTGGTTCGGGATCGCGTTGATCGCGTCGATCGCCTCGCTCGCCGTGACCGCGTAGTGGTTCGCGGACGTGCGCGCGACGGTGTGCGCCCAGATGCGGCCTTCACGCAGCGCCACGTAGAGCCTGCCGTCGGGGCCGAACTGCAGCGACGTCGGGTTCGTGCGCTGGCCGCCCGCGAGCTGGCTCTTGCCGAAGCCGACCGGGAAGCTGTTCGCGCCGGTGCCCGAGAGCGCGATCTGCACCGGGCCGCCGGAGCCGGAGTGCGACACGGACATCGAGCCCGAGATGAGGCCGGTCGTGTTGGGCGCGAAGCGCACCTGAACGTGCGCGACTCGCCGGGCGCGAGCGACTGCGGCGACAGGTTGTGCGTGAAGCCCGACGGAATGCTGATCGACGTGATCTGCAGCGACGGATCGCCGGGACCGCCGATGTTCGTCAGCGTGACGTCCTGCGGCGGCGACAGCGTTCCCACGAGACGCTGGCCGAACGTGAGCGTGCTCGGCGCGACGCCCATGAAGCCCGAGGCGTTGAGCGCGACGATCTCGATGCCGCGAATCGCGGGGTCGTCCACGACGTGCTCGAGCATCACCGACATGCTGCCGTCGGTCACGGACACGTTGAACGTCTCCATGGCCGGCGTGTAGCCGCCGTAGAGCGCATAGATGTCGTAGTCCGTGAGGCGCGTGACGCCCTCGGCCTTCACGTTGATCTTGCGGGCCCCGGCGTACTGCGTGCCGGAGTAGCCCTCCATCATGAAGAGGTTGACCTTGTAGAGGCCGTTCGGGACCGGGAACTCCCACTGCATCTCGGTCGGGTCGCCCGGGTCCCAGCGCTCGTCGTCGAAGATCGAGAGCGGAACGTACGAGGGCACCGAGGAGTGCGGGGCGCCGACGGGGGCGCTGCGCGAGAAGATCTGGTCGGTCGTCGCCTCGGCGTTCACGTACGGAGAGGCGAACGGAACGTTCTGGTCGCGGCCCCAGGCCGGACCGGAGTCGAGGGCCGGGATCTCGGGACCTCCGGCGTTGACGCGGTACATGACCACGTCGGCCCAAGCCGTTGTGGCGGTGAGCGTGAGCGCGAACAGTGCGGAAAGCGCGAGAGAACGCTTGCAGGAAGCCACGAGGGCTCGCAGTGCGTGCGTGGGGCGCATGCGGTGCGTGACCTTTCGGGGGGAGAGACGGCGCCCTCACACCGGTGCCCAAGCTTCCCTTCGAAGGGAACTTGGAACCGCCGATGAAGGCGATGCGGGAACTCGGCCGACCATTTCGGGCCTGCCAGGGACGAGTGGTCGAAGACTTTAATCGCAAGTCCCGGGCCGCCGCTACGGCGACCTTGCGGGCGAGGCATCGATTTCAAGTCCGGGCTGGAGTCCGGCCCCCTCGGGGCCGAAAACGTCCGGGACACCTGACCGTCTGGCGGGCACCGCCTTACGACGACGCAACTGCCGGGAGACTCGATCACATGGCACGCATCGACGCGATCCTGAAGCTGGTCAAGGAGCAGGGGGCTTCCGACCTGCACATGACCACCGGGTCGCCGCCCATGGTCCGGATCAACGGTGAGATCACGCCGATTCCGTACGAAGCACTCACTCGCGAAGTGAGCGAGATGCTGCTGTTCGAGATCATGGACGGCCCCGTGCGCGCGCGATACGACGCGCACAAGGACGTCGACTTCTCCTACGAAGTGCCCGGCGTGGTGCGCGTACGCTGCAACATCTACGAGCAGAGCAAGGGTCCCGCCGGCGCGTTCCGCATGCTGCCGAGCCAGATCCTCTCCATGGAGCAGCTCGGCATTCCCGAGCACCTCGTGAAGCTCACGGAGCTTCCGCGTGGACTGATCGTGTGCACGGGCCCTCCCGGCACGGGCAAGTCGAGCACGCTCGCCGCGCTGATCGACCACATCAACCGCACGCGCAAGAAGCACATCCTCACGATCGAGGATCCGATCGAGTACAAGCACCCGAACAAGCAGTGCCTGATCACGCAGCGCGAAGTCGGCCGCAACACGCCGTCGTTCGCGAAGGCGCTGCACGGCGCGCTGCGCGAAGACCCGGACGTGATCATGGTCGGCGAAATGCGCGACACCGAGACCATGGCGCTCGCGATGACCGCGGCCGCCACGGGCCAGCTCGTGTTCGCGACGCTGCACACCATGAGCGCGACGCAGACCGTGGACCGCATCCTCGACTCGTTCGACGGCGAGCGTCAGGCGCAGGCGCGCCTCATGCTGTCGGAGTCGCTGAAGGGCGTGATCGCGCAGCGCCTGCTGCGCCGTCGCGACGGCCAGGGCCGCGCGCTCGCGATGGAAGTGCTGATCGGCACGCCCGCCGTGTCCGCGCTCATCCGCGAGAAGAAGACCTTCCAGCTCGCCTCCGTGCTGCAGACCGGCAAGAAGGAAGGCATGCAGACGATGGACGAGGCCGTGATCCAGCTCGTGCGCGACGGCATCGTGGCGCCCGAGGACGGCATCGCGCACCTGTCGAGCAAGGAAATGATGCCCATGCTCGAAGCCGCGGCGCCTTCGGCGCCTCCTCCCCCGCGCGCACAGGCCGCCTGATGGCCGCGGCGCCGATCCTTTCCGGCGAGCTCGGTCTGCTGAGCCTGTTCGATCTCGGACAGCTGCTCATGCTCAACGGCGCGACCGGCGGATTGATCATTCATCGCGACGGCCGCAAGTCGTACCTCTACTTCGACCGCGGCCAGATCGTGGATGCGCTCGACGATTCGTACCGCGCGGGCGAACAGGGCGCGTACCGGATCTTCACGTACAAGGACGGCCGGTTCGAGTTCCGCACCGACGTCACCGCGAGCAGCCCCGCCATTCACGAGGGCACCGAAGGCCTCATGATGGAAGCGGCGCGGCTCATGGACGAAGCCGGCCAGGCGGCCGGCGAGACCGACAAGGTCGTGGACAAGCTCTCGCGCCGTTCGAACGCGCTCGACGCGCTGCGCGAGGCGTTCCAGCTCGTCGCGTCGCAGGCCGGCTCGATTCCCGAGGCCGGCGAGTCGCCGTTCGCGCTGCTCAAGGAAGCGTCCGACGCGCTGCTCTTCCGTCCCGGCCACGCGCCGCGATTGCTGCAAGGCGGACGCTGGCGCAGCGCCGGGCGCCAGGTGCTCGACGCCGCGGCGTTCGACCAGTTGCGCACGCGGCTCTTCGACGGCGTGTGGAACGCGTCGCTGTCGTCCGCCGCGAGCGTGGCGACGTGCGTGATCACGGGCGAGGACCAGCGCCGCTACACGCTCACGCGCGTCAGTGGCGCGAACGAAGCGCTGTGGGTGCGCTCGGCCGAGATGTCGCCACCCGAGACGGGCCTGCTCGAAGGCGAGCTGTCGCACCTGCGCGCGCTGCTGCACGCGCCCGCGGGACTCGTGCTCGTCGGCGGTCCGGACGCCGAGTCCGCCGACCGCATGCTGCACGCGTGCGTCGCACTGCTCGCGCGCGAGCGCGGCGGCACCGTCGTGCTGTGCGCCGATCACGGCCGCTGGCGTCATCGCGACGAAGCGGGCGCGGTGCTGCGCGCGAGCGCCACCGACGCCGCCGAACTGCTGCGCACGCTCGCCCCCGACGTCGTCGCGTACGACACCGCGGGCGCCGCGGGCAGCCTCGCCGCCATGCACACCGCGCCGCTCGTGCTCGCCGCGATCGTCACGCCCGAAGCGGGCGCGCTGCTCCAGCGCTGGTGCGAGCGCGTCGGCCGCCACTGGGGCGACGGCATCGAGGCGCTGTGCGCCACGACGCTCGTGGGCCTCGTGCAGTCGTCGCGTCCCGGCGCCAACGGCCGGCAGTCGTTCCGTGCGCAGCGCTGCGCGCGTGAAGGCGAGATCCAGATCGCCGTCGCGCCGCCGTCCCCCGTCGCGGAATCCTCTCCGAACGCCGTCGCAGCCGCCGTCGCGGCCGCGGTCGCGTCACCGGCCGCCGCCGTCGCGGCTCACGAGTCTCCCGTCGCGCTCGTGCCGAACCCCGAACCGTCCGCGCCCGCTTCGACCGAGACGCACTCCGCTGCCGCCTCCGCGATCGCCGAAGCGATGGCGCACGCGACGGCCGAGGATGCGCCGCCACCGGTGACCGTCGAGGACGGCGAGGCCGACGAAGCGCCGGACGCGCCGCGTGCCGCGGTCGATCCGAACGATCCGTTCGCCGCGCTCGCCGAAGAACTGACACGCACGCTGCGCAAGGCTTCCTGACCTCGGAGGACTCGCCATGAACTCGCTCTGGATCGCCGCGTTCATCCTCTTCGACATGATCGTCACCGCCGCGGTGCTGCTCTACGTGATCCGCCGCCGCGGCGGGATCGCGGGCGTGCTCGGGTTCGACCCCAAGCAGGCCATGAGCGTGAGCCGTGAACTGGAAGCGGACGCCGAGCAGTACCTGCGCGCGAACTGGAGCGGGGATTCGACGACGCTGCCTCAGGCGCTCACGGGCCTGCTCGACCGCGTGGAATCGAAGCTCGCCTCCGAGCACATGGAGCTCGACCGCGAGCGCATCAAGCCGATCGTGCTGCAGATCGTCACGGCGAAGCACCTCGCCGACGCACGCGACGCGCGCGAGGCGATGAAAAAGGTCGCCTGAGCTTCGCGCCACACCGGAACGACGAACGGCCCGCCGCGAGCACTCGCTCACGGCGGGCCGTTTCGCTTTCCGGCCGAAGCTACTTGCTCGCCATCTCGATGCCCTTCACGAGCGTGACGAGGTGATCGCGCATCGTGCTGTCCTTCGCCGCGATGCCCACCACCATGTCGAGCGCGGCGGGATTCGTGCCGATGCGCACGAGCACCTGCTTGGCGATGTCGTCGTTCGCGAGCATGTGCTCCACGACCTGCGCGCGCAGCGTGTCGCCCTGCACGACGCGATCGATCGCCTGCATCGCGAGCTGCGGATTGGCGGCGAGCGCGTCGAACACCTGCGTGCGCAGAAGTTCGTTGCTCGCGAGCTGCTTGCCGATGTCGCCGTTGCAACCGGCCGTGATGGCGGCGGCCGCGACGAGCATGAGGATCGTCCTTGAGCGCTTCATGCAACCTCCCGAATGGTCGAGGGGACTTTCACACACCGGACGGACGGCGGAGATGCCAGTCCGTCTTCTGCTGGTACGACACACCGATCGCGGCGAGCGTCTGCTCGCCGAAGGCCGGACCCATGAACGCGATGGACGTCGGCAGCCCATTCTCGCCGAAGCCCGTGGGCATCGCGAGCGCGGGCAGGCCGGCGAGGTTGCCCGCGGGAATCACCGCGGGGCCACCGCTCACGCCCGGATACGCGTCCTCGAACTTCTTGTCCGCCGGATACGCGACCGTGGCGCGCGTGGGCGTCGCGATCGCGTCGTACGTCTGGAACAGCTTGGCCATCGCCGCACGCATCGGCTTGCGCGCGCGCAACGCCTGGATGTAGTCCACCGCGGGCAGCAGCAGCCCGGAGTAGCCGCCCGTGTGATCCGCGGGGCAGCGCAGCTTGGTCACGTCGCCCGACTCGAGCAGGTCGACGAACGCCGCCGCGCCTTCCGCGCTCACGATCGCGCTCACCGCGGGTCCCCACGGCTGGTCGGGGAACTCGACGTCGCGCGTCACGGTGATCGCGCCGCCCATGGCCTTCAGCGCCGCTTCGAAGTTGTCGCGCACCGCGGGCTGCACCTTTTCCACGCAGCCCTTCGGCACCGCGATGCGCCACGGCTTCTTGTAGACCGCCGGACCGTTCCACGGGAACTTGCGGCCCGTGCACGACTCGTCGAGCGGATCGGCGCCGGCCATCGCCGACAGCACGATCGCCGCGTCGTCCGCGCTGCGCGTCATGGGACCGAGCTTGTCGAGCGTCCACGACAGCGCCATCGCGCCGTGACGGCTCACGAGCCCGTACGTCGGCCGGAAACCCGTGACGCCGCAGTAGGCCGACGGCGTGAGGATGCTGCCGCTCGTCTCGGAGCCGATCGCGAACGCGACGAGGCCGGCCGCGACCGCGGCGCCGGGCCCGCTCGACGAGCCGCCGCTCCAGAACGCCGTGTTCCACGGCGTGAGGCCGGGACCGGTGAACGACGCGTCGGCGTGGTTGTAGCCCATGCCGCCCGCGAGCTCGACCATCGCGAGCTTCGCGACGAGCACCGCGCCCGCTTCGCGCAGCTTGCGCACGACGGTCGCGTCGTGATCGAACACCTGCTTGCGATAGGGCTCCGCGCCCCACGTGGTGGGCACGCCCTTCGTGGCGAGCAGGTCCTTCACGCCGTACGGAATGCCGTGCAGCAGGCCGCGCGGCTTGCCCGCGCGCAGTTCGGCGTCGGCGATGCGCGCTTCGGCGAGCGCGCTGTCGCGCATGACCGTGACGACGGCGTTGAACTTCGGGCCGAGTGACTCGAGGCGCGAAAGGCTCGCCTCGGTCAGCACGACGGACGTGACGGTCTTCGCGCGCAACCGGGCCGCGAGTGTGCGCACGGGCAGGAACAGCAGATCGGAATCGCTCATGCGCCCCTCAGGCCTTGAAGGTGATGTCGGGTTCGTCGCCGTTCGCGAGGCCGAGCGCGCGGAGGCGCTTGCCGATCGCGAGGTCGCCGTCGAAGTCGCGGGCGATGCTCTCCCACTGCGCGTCGGTCAGCTGCGCCTTCACGCGGCGGCGCAGGACGCCAGCGAGGGCGAGGGCGTCTTGGGAGGGCGGGGCCGGCGCCGCTGGCGCCGTGGCGGTTGGCGCAGGAGTCGGGGTGGGCGCGGGCGTCGTCGTGGCGGCGGGCTTCTTCGCCGGCGTTCCTTGCGCGAACGCCTGCGTGGCGGACGGCAGGGCGGCGGCGATGGCGGCGGCCCCGGCGAGCTTCAGGAACTCGCGGCGGGCGTGATCCGGTGCATCGGGGGACTGGGACATGCGCACCTCCATGGCGTTCGGCCGACGGTGAACGTGCGCGGCAGGTTAGGCCGGGCGGCGCGGGCTGTCGACCCGCCGCCCGTATGAATTTCCGCTAGGGCGCCCGAGAGAGCCGGGCGTAAGCTCGCCTCTCCCCCGCCCGACTTCTCCGGTGGCGCAGTACCACCCGGGCCGCATCGCACGCTCGACCGGAGCTTCGATCCATGAAGCGCATCGCACCACTCCTCCTGCTCGCCGCGCTGCTCTTCGCGCCGGCGGAGTTCGCGCACGCCGCGGGCGTCAACCTGAGCTGGGATGCGTGCGGCTCCGAGGGCGCCGACTCGAAGGGCTTCGCGTGCGACACGAACACCGGCGAAAGCTTCACGCTCTGGTGTTCGGTCGTCCCGCCCGAAGGCACGACCGCGGTGAACGGCGTCGAGATCGTCGTCGACGTGATCCGCTGTTTCGCGCTGCTGCCCGACTGGTGGCAGTTCAAGAACACGGGCGCTTGTCGCCAGACCGCGCTCTCCGCCACGGCGAACCTCACGTGGATGAACTCGAACGTGTGCACCGACTACTGGGCCGGACAGGCGCAGAGCCTGCTGGCGAGTTACACCTCCGGCTTC
>JADJLL010000018.1 GCA_016710095.1 Candidatus Eiseniibacteriota bacterium
CTTCCGCCGTGTGGCGCAGGTCCACGATCACGTCGGGGTGGCGCTCGGCGAGCCAGCGCGTGAGGCGCTCGGCGAAGTAGACCGAGCGATGCTGGCCGCCGGTGCAGCCGAACGACACGCTGAAGTCGGTGAAGTTGCGCTCTCGGAAGTTGGTCACGTGCGCGTCCACGAGTCCGGACACATGGCGCCAGAAGCTTGTCGGTCTCGGGCAGCGCCTCGAGGAAGCGCGCGATCGCGGGATCGGTGCCGATGCGGCCCGAGAGTTCGGGCAGTCGTCCGGGGTTCGACAGCGAGCGGCAGTCGAACGCGAAGCCGCCACCATTGCCGGAGTCGTCGGAGGGCACGCCGTCGCGATAGCTGAACGACGCGACGTGCACGCGCAGCCCCTTCGTCGCTTCGATCGGCCCCGGGCGCCCGGCCCACTCGGCGACGATGTGGCGGAACGCGCGCTCGATCTCGGGAAGCTCGATCGGCAGGCCCTTCGCGAGCAGCCCGGCGATGTTGCGCGCCTGGTGCGGCACGCTCTCGAGGAAGCGCGGCTTGCGCTCGAAGAACCCGCGATAGCCGTACGCGCCCATCGCCTGCATGACGCGCACGAGCACGTAGCCCGGATAGAAGTTGAGGAAGTGCTCGCGCCGTCCGCCGGTCTCGGCTTCGAACGCGTCGAGGTAACGCGTGAGCAGGTGATCGCGCACGGAGTCGGGCAGGTCGGCCTTGCCGTCGTAGAGCAGCGAGGCGATGTCGTACTGCGCCGCGCCGCGGCGTCCGCCCTGGTAGTCCACGAGCCACGGCTCGCCGTCGCGCAGGAGGATGTTGCGCGACTGGAAATCGCGATAGAGGAAGAAGTCCGTGTCGGCCGCGAGCAGGTGCGTGACGAGCTTGCGGAAGTCGTCCTCGAGCGGCTGCTCGCGGAACGGCACGTGCGCGAGCTTGAGGAAGTGGTACTTGAAATAGTTCAGGTCCCACATCATGGACTGCTCGTCGAACGCCGGGCGCGGATAGGCGAGCGAGAAGTCCACGGCCTTCGCGCCGCGCGACTGGATGCGCGGCAGCAGCGCGACCACGCGCTCGTACGCGGCGAGCGCCTCGGCCGGGAACGTGCCCGGCGCCGCGCCCTTGCGCGCCTTGGACAGCGCGGCGAAGAGCGTCGTGTCGCCGAGGTCCTCTTCGATCCACAGGCCGAGGTTCAGGTCGTCGGCGTAGATCTCGGGCACCGGCAGGCCGGCCGCGCGCAACGCGCGCGAATAGGCGAGGAACGTGCGGTTCTCGTCGGCGTCGGGGCCGAAGCCGCCGACCACCGTTCCGCCGTCCGCGGCGCGCATGCGCCAGTAGACGCGCTGCGAGCCGTCCGCGGCGATGCGTTCGATGGACTGCGGCCTGACCGTATCGGTGCGTATAGAGGGCGATGATCGCGTTGCGCATGGGGCGGCAGGATACGCGAGGGTCTCGGCGCGGTCACGCGTGAGCGCCGCGAGCGCGCCTGAAACCGGAACGCCCCTCCGCGCCGTCAAAGCCACCGAGAGCCGCCGGACCATCCGCGGCCTCGATCGCGCTCCCGACCCTCGAGGGTGACATGACCGTCGGTCCGATGATCCGGACACTGCTGTGCTGCCTCTTCCTGATCCCGTCGTTCACGCGGTCCGTGCGAGCGGACGCGTTTCCCGACTCGCTGCTCGCGCGGTGGGAGAGCTACCAGCATCGCGCGCACGCGCCCGGCGTCACGGTGGCGCTCGTGCGCGACACCGGCATCGTGGCGCTCGCGACGCTCGGCGAGCGCGACGTCGTGCGTCATCTTCCCGTGACCGTGGACACGCGGTTCTACATCGCCTCCTGCACGAAGCCGTTCGTGGCCGCGGCGCTCTGGACGCTGGCGGTCGAAGGCGGGTTCGCGCTCGACGAGCCCGTCAAACGATCGTTGCCGTGGTTCGCGCTCGCCACGCCGGGCGCCACGGATTCGCTCACCGTGCGCGACCTGCTCGCGCACCGGCGCGGGCTGGGCTCTCCGGCGATCGGCCTGCTCAGCGCGTACACGGGACAGCTCACCGCCGAGCGCCTGCGGTACTGGCTCGCCCGCGTGACGCCGCGAGGGCGGTTCGCCTACAACAACCTGCACTACCAGATCGCGGGCGAGGTGCTGGCCGCGCGCACCGGGCAGACCTGGCCGCGCGCCGTGGAGTCGCGCGTGACGCGTCCGCTCGGCATGCGCCGCGCCGCGTTCACGTCCGCGCAGTTGGGGAGCGATGCCGACGTCGCGGTGCCGTATGCGTGGCGGCACGAGCGTTACGAGCCGCTCGAGCCCAAGAGCGATCGCACGCTCCATGCCGCCGGGGGCATGGGCGCTTCGATCGGCGATCTCGCGCGCTGGCTGCGCGCGCACCTCGCGGACGGCATGCTCGACGGCCGCCGGGCGCTGCCCGCGGACGTCGTGCGCGGCATGCGGGAAGTCGCGATCGCGGCTCCCGATCGCCATCCGTTGCGTGAAGGGCTGATGCGTGTCGGCTGGACCGCGGGATGGGAAGTGCGCACGTACGAAGGGGACACGATCTTCGTGCACACGGGCTCGTACCAGGGAGCGGCGGCGCACTTCTCCTACGTGCCCTCGCGTGGCGTGGGCGTCGCGGTGCTGGCGGACGTGAACGCTCCGCCGCTTTCCGAACTGCTGGCGATCGAGGCCTACGACTACGCCGCGGGCCGCGGCTCGGCCGACGTCTCGGAACGATTGGAGCAGGTCATGCGCCGGTTCTCCTCCGACGCGGAGAGCGACACGCTTCCCACGGTGCCCGTGCGTGCGGCGGCCGAGTACGCGGGACGATTCACCGACCCGAACTGGGGCGATGTCGTCGTGGCGGCCCGCGGCCGCGAAGTCACGATGCGTCTGGGCGAGTACGACATGCCGGTGCGCTGGCGGGGCGCCGACGCGTTCGTCGCCGACGGCGACACTCCCGGCAGCTTCGAGCGCGATGCGCGCGGTCACGTGGCGGCGGTGTGGCTGAAGATGACCGCCACGGATTCGACGAGGTTCGCGGCGGGAAGCCGCGGCCATGGCGCGGGCACGGTGACGAAGTGAAGCGCGTGCGTGTGCTCGCGGCCGGCCTGCTGCAGCTTCTGGTCGGCGGCCTCGCGCAGGTCGGCGGACTCTACGCGTGGCGCTTCCTCGCGCATCCCGCGATCGTGGCGGCGTTGTCGCTCGACGAGCCGGTCGTCACCATCACGCGCCGGCTCGGTGTGCTGGTCGCGGGCGTGCTGTCGTACTGGGCGTTCGTCCGGCTGTACGAGCGGCGCCCGGTCACCGAACTGCGTCTGCGCTTGGGATGGACGCTCGTCGCCGGTGTCGCGGGAGCGCTCTCGATCGCCGTCACGATCGGGTTTCTCTTCGCGACGCGGCATGCCGTGGCGCTGTCCTGGCGCGGCTTCGCGACGACCGGTGACGTCCTCGCGCAGATCGGTGTTGCGGCCATGCTCGAGGAACTCATGTTCCGTGCGCTGTTGTTCCGCATCCTCGAAGAGCGCGCGGGCACGAAGTGGGCGCTCGTGGCGAGCGCGCTCTTCTTCGGCGTCGCGCATGCGGCGAACGGGGGCTTCAGCGCGATCAGCCTGGTTTCCGTGCCGCTGTGCGGCTTGATGTGGGCGGGCGTGTACGTGCTTTCGCGCAACGTTTGGGTCGCCGCCGCGCACCACGCCTGCTGGAACGGCGCGATCTTCCTGAGCGGCTTGCCGCTTTCGGGGCAGGAGGGCTGGCGCGCGCAGGCGCCGCTCGTGAGCCGGTACCAGGGAGCCGAGCTCTGGAGCGGTGGCGCCTTCGGCCCGGAGGATTCGCTGATCAACGTCGTCGTGTGCGCGTTGATCTGCGTGTGGCTCTGGAGGCTGGCGGCGCGGACGGATCCCACGTTCCCGCGAAATGGCGCGGCGTGAGGCGGCGGCCGTGCGCCGTGTCCCGCCGAGTGTCCTCGGCATTCCCACTCCAGTCCGGTCCCTGACGCGCCGAAGACTTCCCCGGGTTTCCGGCCCGACCACGACGGCGGCCGCCGGACCTGCGATCGCGGAGTCACTCCGCGTCCGAGGGGGATCGCATGAAGGGCACGCTGAAGGGAATCGACGAGATCCAGTGGTGGCACATCGTGCCGCTGGGCGATGGCCGCGTGACGCCGGGACGTTCGGACGTCAGCCGCCTCGAGGACGTGTTCCTGTATCCCGCGCTCGAGCTCGAGGGCAAGTCCGTGCTCGACATCGGTTGCTGGGACGGGTACTTCAGTTTCCGCTCCGAGCAGCGCGGCGCCTCGCGCGTCGTGGCGATGGACGATCCCGATCTGCGCTGGGGCGGCATGGACGGCTTCGAGTTCCTGCACGACCACTTCCAGAGCAAGGTCGAGTTCGTGAAGCGCTCGATCTACCAGCCGCTGCAGGAGCAGTTCGACGTCGTGCTCTGCTACGGCGTGCTCTACCACGTCAATGACCCGCTGACGGCGGCGACGAACGCGTTCCAGATGTCGAAGGACATCGCCGCGTTCGAGAGCCTGATCCTGGACGTGCCGGACCCGATCCTGCTGCTGCTCGAGCCCGGATCGGTGAACAACGACCCGACCAACCTGTACATGATCTCGACGGCGTGGCTCGACACCGTGGCGAAGCTCAACGGCTTCGAACGCGTGCAGCACTTCCAGCAGACGCCGCAGCGTGGCGCGACGATCTATCGCCGCGTGAAGCCTGCGGTGCCGGCCTATCCGGCGTTCTGCTACTCACTGCCGCCGATCAACGCGCCCAAGAGCTGATCGAGTCCCGTCACGACGATGCCCGCCGGGCCGTACCGCCCGGCGGGCATTCGCGTGCGCGCGCGTCACTCCAGGCGCGACGGCGGTGCGTCACTGGAGTAGATTGCTCGCGTCGCGGTTCCCGAACGAGGCGAGCGCTTCGTGCGGAGGAAGATCGAGACAATCGTCCGACCCCCCGATCGGTGATCACCTTCAGGGATTGAAGGAGGGTTCGGCTGCATGCTCTTCCCGTCGTGGCTTTCGCATCCGGCAGGAAAGACGCTCCGAAGCGCTCGCGTGACCCTCGCGAGCGGGATTCGCCTGCGCGCCGCGACTGTGGTGCTCGCGGGCCTGGCGCTCGCGTTCGGCGCCGCCCTCGTGCGCGGAGACAGCACCGATCCGATCTACCGCACGCTCGCGGAAGTGCATCCGGGCTTCTCGGTCTTCCACGACCCGGACGGCAACGTGTCCACGAAGGAGTTCGCGTGGATGCACAACGTGGTCACGCACTACGACACGCTGTTCCTGCCGGACACGATGATCATCACGCCACGACTGCGCCAGATGGTCCACCTCATCTACCAGCGCACGGGAGGCACGCACGGCGGCGAGACCACGTTCGGCCACGCGTGGACGGCCGACATGCTGCACTGGGCCGTCGACACGCTCGCGTTCGCGGTGGACACGACGTGGTGGAACCGCCGCCACGTGTGGGCGCCCAGTCTCGTCGAGCGGAACGGGCGCACGTACCTCTTCTACACCGGTGTGGACGACCAGAACGACCAGCGCATCGGCTACGTGTCCACGGCCGTGCTCGACACGTCGAATACCGAGTGGGATTCGACGCGCGTCATGGTGTGGGAGGCGGCGAAGACTTCGTGGGCCGTGCCTGACCCGCCGGTCTACAGCGGGCAGACGCAGTTCCGCGACGCGTTCGTGATGAACGACCCGGAGCACGCCGGCAGCCTGCTGATGTACTTCGGCGCGCACGACTCGATCGACGCGAGGCTGCACCGCGGCGCGATGGCCGTGGGCGTGGCGCGCAGCGATCCCGACGACGTGAACACGTGGCACGACCTCGGCTACTTCCCGAAGACGCTCCGCAGCGTCACGGGCATTCCGCAGCTCGAGGGGCCGCACGTGTTCTCGCACAACGGCACGGGCAATCGCTGGCGGCTGATGTTCACGAACGCGGGCTCGCCGCCCGGTGAGAACGGCGGCACGACCATTCGCTTCATCGAACTCGCGCCGGGCGAGAGTCCGGCGGACACGTCCTCGGAACACTGGAGCGCGCCGATCGTGCTGCGCGAGTACATGAACGGCCTGCCGAGTTCCTACGGCTGGAGCGGGAGCGAGCACCTGCGCGTCGGGAACGTCGAGTACCTGGGCGGGTTCACGGCGTGGTCGATCAACGAGATGGGCATCTCGTACACGCGCATGGTCTACAACGGGAACACGTTCACGATCGCGGCGCCGAGCGTGACGTCCGTGGACGAGTACCGTTCGCCCGCGCGCGGGCTGACGCTCGCGGTGCTGGGTTGGGCGCCCGGCGCGACTCAGGCGAAGTTCCGGATCGACTCGCCGCTCGCGCTGGCGGCGAAGCTCGAGGTGTTCGACGCGCAGGGGCGCCGCATCGCGACGCCGTTCGCGGGCGAGGTGGCCGCGGGCCGCACCGACGTCGCGTGGGACCTTCGCGCACGCGGCGGAGTGGGCACCGTGGCGAGCGGCGTGTATTTCGCGCGGCTGCGGTTCGCGGGAGGGGAGCGCGTCGCGCGGCTGGTCGTGGCGAAGTAGCGGAGGCCCTAGGCCTGCGCCTGGTGCACCAGCTCGCCGATCAATCGCGCGCAGCGTTCGAGCCGCGTGGCGGTCGCGCTCGCGGGCAGCACTTCTTGCACGAAGCCGAACGCGAACAGGTCGTGCCGCCCCGGCACGCGCATGCCGTACTCGCCGGCCTGCCAGAGCAGCTGGAGCAGCCGCGCCTCGGTGAGCTGCGCCGCCCACTCGAGCGAAGGCGTGCGCGCCACGAGTCGTGCGCGGAGCCGAGACGGGAGCGCAGGTCTCTCGTTGTCGAGCGCATAGCCCGGGAGCAGGTGCTCGCGCGAGCCGGGCGGCAGGCCCGGGAGCAGCGCGAGGATGCCGAGCGCGTGCGTCAGGCGGAACTCGTCCGAGGAGCCGTTCGTCCACCGCCACTCCGGCGGCCGGCCGTGCTCCTCGAGAAACGCCGCATGCGCCCGCGCGTAGGCATCGACGACACCGCACAGCCGCGCGAGCCGCGCCGAGCGCAGGCGGGCCGCCCAGCGCACGTACTTGCCCTCCCGGATCGAGTGGACGAGTCCGGGTGTGAAGAGCGGGGCGTCGGCGCGGGTGCGGGCGTGCATGCCCGCACACTGCGTGGGGCGGCGGACGGACGCAAGTCCGCGCGCCAGAGGATCGAGCGTCGTCGTCCTACGCCGCGCGCGCCTCGCCCGGCGGGCGCTCGCCCTTCGCGTGCGCGCGAAGGATCGTCGCGTGCAGTTCGGCGGGACGAAGCGGCTTCGAGACGTAGTCGTCCATGCCGAGCTCGAGGCACTTCGCGCGGTCGCTCTCCATCGCGTGCGCGGTCAGCGCCACGACCGGCACGTGGCCGCCGCGCTGCTGCTCGGTTTCGCGCCAGTGCGTGATCGCGGTGAGACCGTCCATGACGGGCATCTGCACGTCCATCAGCACGACGTCGAAGCCGCCCTTCTCGAGTTGCGCGAGACCCTCGCGGCCGTCGTTGGCGATCGTGACCTCGCAGCCCCAGCCGCGCAGCAGGCGCTTGGCGACGAGCTGGTTGATCGTGTTGTCCTCGACGAGCAGCACGTTCAAGCCGAGCGGCGCGAGCGACTGCGCGCTCTCCAGCGATGCGCCGGCTTTCACCTGCGCGTCGCTGCTCGCGATCGGGAGCGGCAGATGGCACGTGAACGTGCTGCCCTTGCCGACTTCGCTCGTGACGCCGACGCGGCCGTGCATGAGTTCGACGAGCTGGCGGGAGATCGACAGCCCCAGTCCCGTGCCGCCGAATCGGCGCGTGATGCTTCCGTCGGCCTGCGTGAAGCTCTCGAACACCGCGTCGAGGCGCTCGGGCGGGATGCCGATGCCGGTGTCCCGCACTTCGAACACGAGCTCGGGCACCGCGCCGGGCACCGTGCGCGCGACGAGCACGACTTCGCCGTGCGTCGTGAACTTGATCGCGTTGCCGAGCAGGTTGAGCAGCACCTGGCGAATGCGGCCGCCGTCGCCGACCCAGCACGCGGGCAGGTCGCTCTGCACTTCGGCGCGCATGACGAGGCCCTGCTGTTCGGCGCGCGGCGCGACCAGGCCGACGACGTCGCGGCAGAGCGCGTGCACGTCGAACGGCACTTCCTCGAGCGTCATGCGTCCGGCTTCGAGCTTCGAGAAGTCGAGGATGTCGTTGATGATCGTGAGCAGCGCGACGCCGCTGCGGTGGATGCCCTCGGCGAGTTCGCGCGAGGACTCGGTCAGTTCGCCCGAGAGCAGGAGGTCGGCGAGTCCGAGCACGCCGTTCATCGGCGTTCGGATCTCGTGACTCATGTTCGCGAGGAACTCGCTCTTGATGCGCGTCGCCTCGAGCGCGACGTCGCGCGCTTTCGCGAGTTCGTCCGCGTGCCGCTCGGCATCGCGCCGCGCCTGTTCGATCTGCTCGAGGTGGCGGTGTCGCTCGGTGAGATCGCGGCCCAGCGCGATCGCGCCCGTGATGGCGCCCGTCTCGTCGCGTTCGGCGATCATGCGGATCTGGTGGTACTGCATGCCGTCGGGCGTCTGGAACGCGAGATCGACCGTCTGCGGTTCGCCCGTATGCACGGCGCGCAGGACGCCTGCGTCGTACTCGTCGAAGATCGAAACGCCGGGAGGGTTGAGCTCGATCGCCCGCGTGCCGAGCAGCCTCTCGCGCGGCTGGCCGAGCGTGGCTTCGAGCTGGCGGTTGACGTAGATCGCCCGTCCGTCGAGACCGTAGCGCGCGATGTTGTCGGGCATGTTTTCGGCGAGCGTGACGAACTCGCGCACGCGGTCGGCGAGCGTTTCGGCCCGTCGCTGGTCGCTGGTGTCCCGCACGAGCGTCAGGTGGTACGCGCGGCCGGCGTGCTCGAAATAGTTGACCCGGATCTCGACCGGGATCTCTCGACCGTCGCGGCCGCGATGGATCGCCTGCACCGTCGCCGTGCGGGCCGCCGCGACCTCGCGCCAGTGCGCCGGCCAGCTCGTGGCGTCGAACTCGTCGGTGATGTCGAAGACGGTCAGCGTTCCGAGGTCGGCCTTCGTGTACCCGAGCGATGCGAGGGCCGCGTCGTTGGCGTAGAGAATGTTCGCGTTCTCGTCGACCATGTAGACGAACTCGCTCACCTGGTCGAGCGCGAGCACCAGCGCCGCCTGATGATCGGGCGACGCGTTGTCGGCGGGCTGCTGTCGGGGGAAAGCGGGCATCGTTCGACGTGCTCCGGAACGGTCCGAACTGCGGGGCCGTTCTAGTCTCGGGATACCGGAGCGCGGCTTGAGCGGGTCGGGCGAATCGCAAGGTTTCCCGGCGACTGAGCGCTGTGTTCCTAGAGCGACAAGTCCGGCGCTCCCTCGAGTACGTGCACGTCCAGTTTCGGCCGATCGCCCTTCTTCCAGAGCTTTGCGCGGTGCAGCACGCGGTAGCGCAGTGGGCCGCCGTCGGGCGCGGTGCTGCGCTCGACGGGCCGCGCGATGCACACGAACTCCGTCTCGAGCAGATCGGGCGCGACACGCACGGTCGCGTAGCCGTGTCCGCCGACGTCCACGAACGTCAGGTGCGGCGAGACGTCGGGGTTCGAGAGCGCGCGCGCCTTCGTGATGTCGCCCGAGTTCGCGTACTCGAGCGCCGAGCGCACGCCGTGGTGGATCATCATGTTGATCGTGGGCTCGGGCTTCGTCGCGCCGGGCCGATCGGCCAGGTACATGCCGCGCATCGGCACGTCCTTCTTCAGTCGGTGTTCGGCGGACTCGAGCAGGCCCGGAGCCGAGATGGACCCCGTCACGAACTCGACGCCCACCGGATCGAACGGCTTCGGCGGCAGCGAGCGCGACGGCAGGCCGGCCCAGAACGCATGGCGATCGCCCGCGACGATCGCGAACCCGGTGACGCCCGCGTCACGCACGGCGTCGAAGATCTCGTTGCGCTCGGTCATCAGCGTGCTCCAGTCACCGCCGCCGAGGCTGGCGAATCCCGCGCCGCCCCACGCCGGCGAGCCGTCCGGGAGGTTCTGCGGGTCCGCGCGCTCCGCGAGCGTCGCAACCGAGTTGCCCCAGACCTTCCACGGCGCGCGCGAGGCCTTGAGCCGGGACAGGAACCACGCTTTCTGTTCCGCGCCGAGCATCGACGGCGCGGGCTTGTCGGCGCGCGAGTTGTGGATGTCCTTCCCGGCGAAGCGGATCGTCTCCGGAGGACGGCCGCCGTCGTAGGTCTGGCCGGCGTCGAGGATCTCGAAGACTTCCTCGGGCACGAAGTAGGGGAAGTTCTTGTCCGAGAACTCGTCGCCCTCCGGCACGTCGGTCGCGTCGGGCGAGCGGAAGCTGTGCTGGTCGGTGACGAACAACTCGAGGTTCGCGCCGTATCGCGCCGTGCGGTACGCGAGCAGGCTGGCGATCGCGGTGAGGTTGTTCTTCTCCTGCCCGAGCCCGTGCGCGTCCCAGGTGGTGATGGGCGCGTCGGCGACCGTGGGCGGATCGAACGTCTCGAGCGACGTGCCGCTGGACTTCCTCACGCGCGAGGGCTGGTACTCCCACCACGCTTGGTTCGCCGCCACCTTGCGCGTCTGCGCGGGGCGCACCTTGCCGCCGAACACCTGCACTCCCTGGTAGCCCTGCCACGAATACTCGTGGTTGTCCCAGATGCAGACGAACGGCCAGCGTGCTCGCGCGTCCTGGATCTCCGGGTCGTGCAGGTAGCCGCGATACAGCGCGCGGTAGTCGTCCACGTCGATGGGAATGTGGAAGTCGCTGATCTTCTCGCCGCGCGGATAGCGGACGACGTCCACGATCTGGCGGTCGTAGTAGCCCTGTTTGCGGTCCTCGGGGTACCAGACCATTTCGTAGACGAAGTCGCCCAGATGCAGCACGAAGCCGAGCCGCTCGTGCTCGGGCGCGCGCTCGTCTTCGAAGATCATCCGCCGGTAGGCGTTCTGCGCGCCGGTATTGGCGTCCTGGCAGCTGACGAACGCGAAGCGCACGGGGCGCGGATCGTTCTCCGCCGGCGCGGTGAGCGTGCGACCGACGCGGCTGCCGCTGCCGCGCTCGTCGGTGAACCGGTACCAGTAGACGCGCGCCGGCGCGAGCCCCGCGGCGAGCACGCGACACGTCCAATCCGAGGCCGCGGAAACCTTCACGTGCGCGGTCGCGACGACGCGCGTGAACTGTTCGTCCTCGGCGACCTCGACCGTGAGGCGCCTGGCGGTGTCGCCGTTCACGGGCGGTCGCCGCGTCCAGAGCAGCACGCTGTCGTGCGACGGATCACCCGAGGCGACGCCTTCGGGGTACAGGTCGCGGCGCTCCCGCCACTCACGCGCGGACGCCCAGGTGTCCTCCACGCGGAATGCGAGCGCGGCGCCGAGCAGGGAAGCAGTCTTGAGGAACTCGCGGCGGTTCATGATCTCTCCTCGATGCGCTGCGCGTGACTCGCGCGGCTCCGGTCGCTGTCGCGGACTCGAGTGCGGAGGATGCGGCGGCGCTTCCGCCGCGGGCCACGAGTGCGCGACGAGCGCGCGAGCGCGAGGGGCCGACGCGGGGAAGCGGGCGATGGGCGCAGGCGTGCGGAAGCGAGGATCGAGCCGACCGGCACCGGCGGGGCGACCACCGCACCGGCAGCCCCTGTCATCCCCGCCGCTGCCCGCTCCCGAGGAACGTGCTCCGGATCGACTTCTCGAGAGCATGCATGGCGGCCTCGAGCTTGGCGCGCGCTTGGATCGTCCTGGAGTTCGAAGCGCCTTCCGCGGCGAGTGCTTCCGCGCAGCGCTCCCGGATCGGCAGGCTTGCTTGACGGTCTCCGAGACGCCGGAGGATCGCTTTCACAAGACGGACCTGGTCTCGGGCATCCTCGATCTCCTCCAGCGCTCGCTCGACCGTGACCGCACCGCGCTGCGCGCTCTGCAGGAGATGGCATTGAAACGTGCGACAGCACTTCGGACGATGGGCGTAGACGCCGCAACGTGTGCCGCGCAGCGCTGTGCAAGGTTGGGACAACAGGGCCATCTTCCGGTCTTCGACCTCGACATCCATCCCCATGTTCACGAGCCGAGTGATCTCCGCCTGACCGGCGAGTTCGACGTCGGCGAACAAAGTGCCGTCGCAGCAAAGTCCGCACTTCGTGCACAGGGCGTCGGTAAGGGATGGCGTCATGAGCAGACAATGCGGCATCGCATCGCGGCGCGCACCCTGGCAGGAGGAGGGAGGGGGCCCATGTTCGTTCTCCGAGGGGCGGGCGCACTCTCAACTTTCTTTACTGCGCCCCCTCCGAATTGCTCATTGGGGCTTCTCACGCAGGCCCGGGGAGGTTAGGGTCCTGTCAACACGAGGCAAGGGCGTGAAGCCAATGTAAATATCCTCGGGTCAGCACAACCCCACGGTGCAGCGCTCGACCACCCTTGCGGCCGAGCCTCTCCAAAACGGAGGTTGAATCCCCATGCGCATTCGTCACTCCCTGGTGTTCACCGCGCTCGCCCTGATCGTGTGGTGCGCCCCGTCCTTCGCGGCGATTCGATTCGTCCGCCCCTTGCACGTCAACAAGGGCCTGAGGACCGAGAAGATGTGGAATGCAGTGCCGCTGACGGTGACCTCCGTCGTCCCCGAGTTGGAGCCGAACGACGACTTCCCCACGGCGAACGCGGCCTCCTGCGGGGACAACATCCGCCCCGCGGCGATCGACGTTCCGGACGACATCGACTGGATCTCTTTCACGGCCAACGCGGGCGATCTCATCACGCTCGGGACGGACGCGGACGGCGCGAGCCCGATCGACGACACGATCATCGGTCTGTTCGACGCTTCCGGCACGCAGCTGACCATCGATGACGACAGTGGTCCCGGCTACTACTCGCTGATCTCGGGCTTCCCGGCTCCGGCGACGGGCACGTATTACCTGGGCATCATCGCCTACGACGCTGCCGCGGTCGGTACGTATCAGGCGTTCATCTCGTGCGAGTCGGCTCCGGCCGCGCCTGCCAACGACCAGTGCGCCGGCGCCATCGCGCTGCCCTGCGGAACGCTCAACCTCGCCGGTTCCACCGCCGGCGCGCTGAACGACTACAACCCCGGCACGGGCGGCTGCACCGGCTACACCGCCGCGGGCCTCGACGTCGTCTACCAGGTGACGGCGACGGTTGGCCAGTCTCTCAACCTCACCTACACGTCCAGCGCGGACGCGTCGCTCTACATCGTCACGGACTGTGCCGACCCGGTCGGCACGTGCGTCGCCGGCGCGGACGAAACCGTGAGTGGCCAGGCCGAGACGCTCACCTACGCGTTCACCCACGCGGGCACCTACTACGTCGTGCTCGACTCGTACGGCACCAGCACCTTCGGGAACTGGACGCTGACGGGTAGCTACGAGTGCGGTGCGGTGGGAACCACGCACGGGACCTGGGGCAAGCTCAAGACGATCTACCGCTAGTTTGGGGTGATCGGTATTCCAGCCGAAAAGAGAGGCGGCCACCTTCGCGAGAGGGTGGCCGCTTCTGGTCTCGCGACGGAGTGATGCCGGCGCAGGCTGGAGAGTGTTCGAGAGCGGCGATCGGATGGAGAGATCGGGAAAACGGTTGAATGAAGGCAGGCACACGACGAGAGTTGGCGCGTGGGAAGGCCAGACGCGATTGCGCGTTCCGCGGCGCAAGATCGCGGGGTGGGAACTCGCTGACGACAGTGCTGGAGGCTTCATGCCCATGGTGAAGATCAAGTGTCCGAAGACCGGGCGGGATGTTCCCACCGGGATCGTGATGGAGCTGGACACATTCCAGAGCGTCACGCTGACCAACAACAGCGTCACGTGCCCCTACTGCGGGGAGGCGCATCAGTGGAGCAAGCCGGACGCATTCATGGAGTGATCGCGTAGGGATTGCCTGACGCTCGAGGATCACCCGGATTCGCTGCGTCATCGTGCCCCACTGCCGGTCAGAGGGTGAACAGTCGCGCGCGGCGCTTCAACTCCTGCTGTCCGCCGCATGCCATCCACCATGGACCGCGCCAACGCGCTCGACTTGGCGCGTCGCAGCCGGGGAGTGACCGTTCGCGAACTCGTCGAGGGTGGGATGCACCGACAGTTCTTGCATGATGGCGTGGCGGGCTGTATCTGGAACGGATGAATCCGGAAACACGCGCGGCTCATCGACCCATTCCGCCCATCCCGGCGATTCTCGGCGCCATCGTCAGCGTGCAGGGCGGCGCTGCGCTCGCGAAGGGCCTGTTTCCCGTGCTCGGAGCGATCGGCACGTGCGGCCTGCGCGTGGGCTTCTCCGCGCTGATCCTCGTCGCGGCGTTTCGCCCGTGGCGACGCCGAACCACCGCGGCGGAATGGCGCGTGTTGGTTCCGTACGGACTCGTGCTGGGGATGATGAACCTCGTCTTCTACCTTTCGCTCTCGCGGATTCCGCTGGGACTCGCGGTGACGCTGGAGTTCGTCGGTCCGCTCGGTCTGGCGGTGTTCGGATCGCGGCGCGCGGTGGACGTGGCGTGGGTGTTGTTGGCCGCCGCGGGCATCGCACTGATCACGCCATGGGCGGGCAGTGGAGTAGATGCGCTGGGCGTGCTCCTCGCGTTGGGCGCCGGGGCGTGTTGGGCCGCGTACATCCTGCTGGGCGGCCGCGTGTCCCGGATGATGTCTGGCGGCGATGCGGTCGCAATCGGGATGGTGATCGCTTCGGTTGTGGCGGTCCCCGCGGCGGTGGCGACGGGCGGGTTCCTGCGACTGACGCCCGGGCTGGTCGCGGCAGCGATCGGCGTGGCGTTGTTGTCGAGCGCGATCCCTTACACGTTGGAGATGGTCGCGCTGAAGGCACTACCCGCGCGTACGTTCGGCATCCTGATGAGCCTGGAGCCCGCGATGGCCGCGGTCGCCGGCTGGATCTTCCTGCATGAGGTGCTCTCGCCGAAGCAATGCCTCGCGGTGGCGCTGGTCATTGCCGCGAGCACGGGGGCGACGCTGACCTCGAGCCGGCCGACGCAGGGCGGCGAAGGCGAGCCGGGCGAGGGCTGGCAGGGAGGGTGAGCGGGGCGCTTTCCCGGCAACAAGAAGCCCCGTCGCGGCGACCTCACGCAACGGGGCTTCTTGCTGGAAAAGTTGGCGTCCCCAACGGGATTTGAACCCGTGTTACCGCCGTGAAAGGGCGGTGTCCTGACCCCTAGACGATAGGGACGCACCAGGCACTCTTGGAAGGGCGCGCAACATAACCGGAGCAGGCCCCTCATTTCAAGCGGGCCGCGCCCAGCGAGGGCCGAACGCCGTCAGCGCGCTCCGCCGCCCACGACCATCACGCGCGCTTCGCGCACGAGATCCTTCTGCATCAGCTCGTTCGCCTTGCGCTCGGCCGCGGCGTTGCTCGTGAAGCGGCCCAGCACGAGCCGGTACATGGTCGTCGTGCCGTCGCGGAAGGGGTAGATGTTCGCCTCGAGCCCGGTCGCGCCCGAAAGTCGCGCGCGCTCGGCTTCCGCACGGTCGCGATCGAGGAACGCCGCCACGCCGATGCCGAACACCGACGACGGCGCCGCTGCCGGAGCTGCGACCGCCGGAGCGGCGGCCGCGGGAGCGGGCGTCGTGGCGGTCTCGGGCTTCACGCGGAACGGATTACTCTTGGTCGCGATCGTCGAGTCGTGCGGCACCACGACGGCGTTGCTGTCGGGCAGCGCACCGGCGGTGCTGTCGGCGATCGCCGCCGAATCGGCCGGCGAAGCGGAAGCGACAGGCGCGGGCACGTGCGCTTTCAGCGAGTCGCTCGGCACCGCCACGCCCGCCAACGGACGAAGGAACGGCACGTCGATCACCTGGAAGCGCTGCAGCAGCACGACGGCCACGATCACCGCGGCGAGTGCGGCGAGACCGAGCACCCACGGCATCGCGCCCGTGCGGCGCTCCTCGGCGGCGATGTCGTCTTCGATCTTCTCGCGCAACCGCGCGGGCAGCCCCGACAGATCGGCGCGCGTCGGGTCCGCGGTCGCGCCCATCTCGGCGAGCTCGCCGGCGGTGGGGAAGCGCGGGGCCTCGACTTCCGCGGGGGCCGAAGCGTCCGCGGCCGCGTCTCCGCGCCGCTTCGCTTCGAGCAACTCCTGCGCGGCGCGCGTCCACGCGTCGAGCTCCTGCTTCTCGACGACGTCGAGTTCGGAGTCGTCCTCGACGTGCGGAAGCGTCTCCATGGGATGTCTTCGGCGCCTCCGGCGCCACCGCATTCACCGGCTCGTCCGGCAGCGCGGGCGGCGTGAACTCGGCGATCGGCTCGGCGGCCAGTTCGGGCGGTGTCCACGTCGGCACCGGCGTGCGCTCTTCGATGATCGCGGGAGCGATGGGCTCGGGAACGATCGGCGCGGGCGGCGTCGCGGCGACGGCAGGCGCGACGGGCGGCGGCGGCAACTCGACCGGCGCGGGCTCGATCACTTCGGTCGGCGCGCCGAGCACGCTACGGAACTCGGTCTCCTTCGCGACGTTCGTCACGTGCTCGGGACGCACGGACTTCGCGCCGTCGGCGTACGCGGTCAGCAGGGCCTGCGCGGCGACGGTGTTGATCTCGCGCGGAATGCCGTGCGTCACGCGGTACACGGCGCGGCACGCGTCCGGCGGGAAGGTCGAGACGGCGTTGCCGCCCGCGACCGAAAGACGGTGATGGATGTAGCCCGCGGTCTCTTCGGGCGAAAGCGGGTTCAGCCGGTAGTGCACGGTGATGCGCTGGCGCAGCTGGCGCAGTTCGGCGCGCGCGAGCTTGGCCTCGAGTTCGGGCTGACCCACGAGGAAGATCTGCAGCAGCTTCTCGCCCTGGATCTCGGTGTTCGAGAGCAGGCGGATTTCCTCGAGCAGCTCGACGGGCAGGTTCTGCGACTCGTCGAGCAGCAGCACGGCGTGCTCGCCGCGCGAACGCACGGCGGACAGATGCCGTTCGAGCGCCGCGAGCATCTGCGGCTTGCTCATGCCCGGCGAGGTCGACAGCCCGAAGCGCAGGCAGATTTCCTCGAGCAGTTCCTGCCGGCTCAGCGCGGAGTTCGTGATGAGCGCGACGGTGACCTGCGTGCCCCATTCCGCGAGCGCGTCGTAGAGCGCGGTCGTCTTACCGGTGCCGACTTCGCCGGTGATGAGCACGAACGGCTCACGGTTCTCGATCCCGTAGCGAAGATGCGCGCGAGCTTCCTGATGCTCGCGGCTCGGGTAGAGGAACCGCATCTGGTGTCCCGCGGGGAACGGATTTTCGCGCAGGCCGAAGTGGGTCTCGTACATCCTTGTGTCCGATGCTCGGGGAAGGGGAAACGTGAGCGCGTGCCGCGCACGTTATCGGCCGGGTGGGGACGGCGCTTTGCAGTGCAGAACGGGGGGCCGTGCACGGCGGCCGGAGCGCTCGCGCGCCCGGCCGCCGCGATCGGAAAGGCTCTACTTGCCCGCGGGAAGGAGGTCCGCGATGCCGAACAACGGCGTGAAGTTGTAGCCGCGCTGGCTGAAGATCTGCGGCGCGCCCTGGCCACGGTCCACCACGGCCAGCACCCGCACGACCTCGGCCTTGTACGACTCGGCCGCCTCGGCGGCGATCAATGCGCTCTCGCCGCTCGTGATCACGTCGTCGAGGATCGCGACGCGCTTGTGACCGGCGAGGTTGCCCTCGACCTGCCCGCGCATGCCGTGGTCCTTGGTGCTCTTGCGGACGAGGAAGCCTTCCATCGGCTTGCCCATCTCGTGGCTCCACCACATGACACCGGCCACCAGCGGGTCGGCGCCGAGCGTGAGGCCGCCGACGGCGGTCACGTTGTCGTTCTCGAGCTGCTGCCAGAAGAGCTTGGCGATGAGCTTGAGCCCCTCGGGATGCAGGCTGGTCTTGCGGACGTCGATGTAATAGTTGGACGTGGCGCCGGAGCTCAGCACGAACTCGCCGAAACGCATCGAGCGGTCGAGGAGCATCTGGCGCAGCCGATCGCGATCGTTCTGGGACATGGTATCCGCGTGGTTGAAGGGAAGGGTTCCGCCGCGTTCACGTGGGATGGTGACGAAACCGGCGGCAGTGTCGCCGTGCCGCCGCCGGGCCGTCAAGGAAACGGCCCCTCGCGGCGTTTACACCCGATTCACAACCCGAGACGCGCGAGGCGCGGCGCTTCGTACTCTCCGTCCTCCGCCGGGTAACGCAGGCCCTTCGCGCCCGCGACCCGGGCATGCGACCACACGATGCTCTCGCCGGCGGGCACGGCGGCCGGCTCGCTCGCGTAGAGCGGATCGGCGAACGCTTCCGCCGGAGCGATCACGTTCCAGCCGTGCGCGCGGAAGTGCGCGATCACGTCGCCGACGCACGCGGCGTTGATCGCGTTCGTGTGCAGCAGGAGCACGTGGCGCGGGCTGCGGCCGAGCACGGCGCGCGCGAGCGAGTCGTAGTAGCACGCGCGATCCCACAGGTGCGCGACGTACGCCTCGCGCAGCCGTGGCAGGTCGGCCGCGCGGCCCGCGCGCTCGAGTTCGCGCCAGCGCGTCGAGTACCACCAGTCGCTCGCGTCCACGCTCACCGGCGCGGGGCGGTAGCCGTGCGCGCGCATCCACGCGCGGAACGCGTCGCGCTTCTCCGCGCTCTCGCCTTCCTTGAGGTAGGGAAACCGCAGCATCGGCGTGAAGCCGGGCAGCACGCGGAAGAGCGAGTCCGCGCGCATCACGTCCGCGCCGAACTCGTCCACGGTCATGCGCGCCGAGCCGAGGTTGCGGTGCGAGTACGTGTGGTTGCCGATCGCGTGCCCCGAGTCGCCCCAGGCGCGCGTGAGCGCGAGGCCGCCGGGCGTGCCGCCGGTGCGGCCTGCCGGAAAGAGCATCGCCTTCACGCCGGAGCGCGAGAGCGCCGCGAGGATCTCCGCGTTCCAGCGGGCCGCGGCGGGTTCGGCCGCCGGATCGAGGCCGTCGTCGAACGTGAACGCGATCGCGGGAGCGGGCTCGGCGGCGCGGGCCACGCGGGCCGGAGCGCCGGCGGCGAGCACGAGGGCGAGGGCGGTGAGGGCGAAGAAGGGAAGTCGCATGGCCGCATCTGGGCACGGCGCTCGGCGGGGCGTCAAGGCTCGCGGCCGGGTCGCTTCCGTCGTGGCGCGGGCCGCTCCGGCGGGTTTACACTCCGGCCCGCACGCGACCGGGAGCGGCGCCATTGGGGCGACGCATGGTCGCGCGTCTTTATCCGGTCCGGAGCCATGCGCCTTTTTCTTCGCTCGATCACGCTCGTGCTGCTGGTGCTTTTCACCGTCGTCGGCGCCTCCGGCGCCGTGAGCGCCGCGACGCTCGACTATCCCGTCGCGCGTCCCGGTGAAGCGCTCGCGCCGCCGTTCTATCGCGGCGACGTGATCACGCTGCGGCTCGCGCCGCGCGCCGCGGCTTCGGCCCGCGCGGCGGCCGCGCGCAACACCGTCTCCGGCGCGCGCGACGACATGCGCCCGCAGCTCGGCGTGCCGTCGGTCGACGCGCTCGCGAGCGCGCTCGGCGCGATCGGCTTCGAGCCCGAGTTCGCGGGCGAGAGCCCCGCGACCGAAGGCGACGACCTCACGGCCTTCCACGTCGTGTACCTGCCGCCGAACGTCTCGCTCGCCGACGCGCTCGATCGCTTTCGCGCGCTGCCCGAGGTGCTGAGCGCGAACCCGATCGCGGTGCTGCCGGTGTCCGCCGCGCCGCCGGACGATTCGCTGTTCACGCTGCAGAAGTGGATGTACGCGTGGACCGCGCCGCGCGCGGACGATCGCATCCTCGAAGCGTGGGACGTGCAGCGCGGCGACACGTCGATCGTCGTCGGCATTCTCGACACCGGCCTGCTCGCGTGGCACCCCGACCTGGGCGGCACGGGCGCCGATCACGGCAACCTGTTCGTGAACTGGGCCGAGGCCGCCGGCGTCGCGGGTGTGGACGACGACGCGAACGGCTTCGTCGACGACGTGAGCGGCTGGGACTTCGTGGACTCGCTCACCGTGCCCACGGGCGAGGACGGCCGCGGCAAGGACAACGACCCGAGCGACGTCGCGGGACACGGAACCGCGGTGTCCGGCATCGTCGGCGCGATCGTGAACAACACGAGCGGTGTCGCCGGCATGGTGCCGAACGTGCGGCTGCTGCCGGTGCGCTGCGCGTACGCGACGGGCGCACGCCCGGGCGCCGGCGTCGACATGCTCGCCGCCTCGCGGTCGATCGCCTACGCGACCCGCATGGGTGCGAGCGTGCTCAACTGTTCGTGGGAGTCGCTCGACCAGAACGGCCTCGGCGCCGCGGTCAACAACGCCGTGCGCGCGGGCGTCGTGTTCGTGAACGCGTCGGGCAATCGCGTGTCGTCCGCGTCCTACCTCGGCCAGCGCGAGGACGTGATCGCGGTCGCGGGCGTGGACACGTCCGACGTCATCTGGTCGCCGAGCACGCGCGGCACGTGGGTGGACCTGTGCGCGCAGGCGGTCGGCGTGACGAGCACGTTCGTGCAGGGCACGGGGCCCGACTCGCTCGGCTATCGCCAGCCCGACTATCGCGCGGGCCTCGCGGGCACGTCGTTCGCCGCGCCGCAGGTGACGGGCGCCGTCGCGCTGATGCAGGCGCAGCGCCGCGCCGAGGGGCGCGATCCGCTCACGCCGATCGGCGCCGCGCTGCGGTTGCGCGAGACGGCCGACGATCATCACGCGCTCAATCCGCTCTACCTGCCCAACACGATCGGCACCGGGCGGCTCAACGTGGCGCGCGCGCTCACCGATCCGCCGACGTCGTTCGCGACGCGCACCAAGGCGCGCTCACTCGGCGCGCCGGTCGTGCTGCGCTTCAGCGACGGCTCGTCGCGCATCGTGTACGCGACGACCGACCGGCAGCTGATCGCGCTCGACGGCGTGCGCGGCGACACGTTGTGGCGCGTCACCGTGCCGAGCGCGTTGTCGGGCAGCATCGCGACCGCGCCGATCGGCAACGGCCGCGTCGGCGTGTTCGCGGGCGGCGGCACGGGCACGCTGCACGCGTTCGATTCGGACGGCATCGCGCTTCCCGGTTGGCCGCGCAGCACCGCCTCGGCGAGCCTCGCCGTGAGCACGGGCGATCTCGACGGCGACGGCGCCGCGGAGATCGTCGGCGCGGCGGCGGACGGCACGCTGTGGGCGTTCCGTCTCAGCGGCGCGACGCTCGCGCCGTTCCCGCTCACGAGCGGCGTGCTCGGCGGCTCGGTCGCGCTCGCCGATCTCGACGGCCTGCCCGGGCGCGAGATCGTGTACCTCGACGGCAACGCGGGGCTGCACGCCTACGACTGGCACGGCGCCGAACTGCAGGGCTGGCCCGTCGCGGCGCCGACCAACTCGCGCGCGCCCATCGTCGTCGCGCTCGGCACGCGCCGCGAAACCGCGGTCGTCGTCGCGGGCAGCGGCCGCATGGACGCGATCACGGCCGCGGGCAACGTGCGCTGGTCGAACACCTACGCCGGCAATCCGTCGCAGGACCCGATCGCGGGCGACCTCGACGGCGACGGCGTCGATGAAGTGCTCGTGCCGCTGACCAGCCCGCTGCAGCTGCGCGCGGTGGACTCGAGCGGCGTCGCGACCACGCGCTTCGGCTGGCCACTCACGCTCACGGCCGCGCCGCTCGGCGCGCTCGTCATGGGTCCGCTCGCGGGCGGCGGCCGCACGTGCGTCGGCTGGTTCACGAGCGCGGGCTTCGTCGCGTACGACGACAGCGCACGCACCGTGTTCGGTTTCCCGCGTCCCGGACTCGCGGGCGCCGCGCCGAACATTTCCGAACTCGACGGCGACGGCGCGACCGAGATCGCGATGGGCGTTTCGAACTCCGACTCTTCGTTCTACGCGTTCGACGCGGGCGCGACGTCCTGGAATCCCGCGCACGTCTACTGGCGCACGGTGCGAGGCGACGACGCGCGCACCGCGGACCGCAGCGCGCCGGCCACGCTCGCGCCGTTCGACGTCACGCGTCCCGCGCCCGTGACCGACGTGCTCGCGACGTCATCCGGCACCTCGAGCGCGCACGTCACCTGGACCATGACGGGCGACGACAGCCTCACGGGCCGCGCCTCGGTCGTGGACCTGCGCTACACGACCGCACCGCTCGACGCGACCAGCTTCCTGCTCGCGGCGCAGTGGCCGGTCGGCGTGCCCGACACGAGCGGCGCGATCATGCAGGCCGACGTCACCGGGCTGCAGGAGGGACGCACGTACTACTTCGCGCTGCGCGTTCAGGACGACGCGGGTAACTGGAGCGCGATTTCGAATGTGGACACGACCCGATCGCCGGGCCAGCGGCCCGGCACGGTGACCGACCTGCGCGTGGCGTCGCAGCGCGACACGGTCGTGACGCTGCGCTGGACCGCGACGGGCGACGACGGCGCGACCGGGCGGCCGGACCACTACACGATCGTCGCGAACACGATCCCGCCGTTCGAGCCGAACTTCGAGAACTCGCCGCTGCTCTGGGAGCGTGCCGCGACGGCCGACGCCGGCGCGCCGGAGTCGCTCGTCGTGACCGGACTGTCGCGCGGGCAACGCTGGTTCTTCGCGCTGCGTGCGACCGACGCCGCGCTCACGCAGTCCGAGATCTCGAACGTGCCGAGCGCCGTGACGCCGATGGGCGGCGCGCTCGGTGTGCGCACGGGGATGGCAATCGCGCCGTCGGCGCGACCCTCACGGCTCCCGGTGACGTTCACCTGGCAGCGGGCGAACGCGGGCGAGCAATCCCGTGACGCTCAGGCTCTACGACCTCGGCGGACGTCAGCTGCTGCGCGTGCATTTCGGGTACGAGCTGGGCGGTACCTGGGAATGGAACGGCCGGGACGCAGAGAGTCGTCTGGTCCCGGCCGGCCTGTACTTCGCGCGCCTCGACGATGGATCCCGCCACGTCGAGACGCGCGTCGTACTGTTGCGTTGATCTTCGATCAGTCGGTGACGGTGCCCTTGCCGCGGTCACCGGTGTCGATCGAGCCGCCGCCGTCCCAGCCGTGACGTTCGACGATGACGCTCGAGGAGTAGGCGGACGTGTTGCCGGCGGCGTCGACCGCACGGACGCGATAGACCTCGGAGCCGTCGGCGCCGACGATCGGGAGCGCCATGACGTCGATGGTCGCGTCGTAGGTCGCGATCAGCGAGGGCGAGCCGCCCGAAGGCACGACGTAGACTTCGTACGCCACGACGTCCGCGGACGAGCTGAGCGTCCAGCTGAGGTAGTCTCGGCCGCCGGCGAGGTCGTACCAGCCGTGCACGCCGGTGGGGGCGGTCGGAGGCGTCGTGTCCAGCGTCGGGGGCGGAGTCACGGTCGAAACGCTCGAGGTGGTCTTGCCGCAGCTCGAGAGGGCGAACACGGTGGCGCCCAGGATCAGCGCAAAAGCAATCATCTTGTTGGACTTCATGGATGGCCTCCAGTTTGATGCGATTGCCGAGGGGGTGCGGGCCTCCAAGCCAGGAGCCCGGGTCGGTCTGCGTATGGAGTCAGCAACCCCGGTGCCATTCGTCCGGAGCGCCCTGGCCGGGTCTCGGAGACACGCATTGGCAACCACTAAGGAGGCAAGCGGCATGACGCCCGGTAGCGCGTTCGCGTTTCGCACTTGCGCGATGCAATGGCTCCTCGCGTGCGCCGTTGCTTACTGCGGTGTGACCGAAGCGCGGGCCGAGGGCGTTGCGGACCCTCTGGCAACCCCGCTCGACCGTCCGGTGGAGGTCGCGCCGCTCGCCTCCACGAGGCTCACGGGCGGTTACGGCGAGCTGCGCTCGAACCACTTCCACGCCGGGCTCGATCTCTCGACCGGCGGACGCGTGGGCGCGGCGGTGCGCGCGCCACTTTCGTGCACGGTCGAGCGCGTGCGCGCGAGCGGCGTCGGTTACGGGCGCTCCTTGTACGTGCGCGCGCGCGACGGACGGCTGTTCGTGTTCGGGCATCTCGACGCATTCGCGCCCGCGCTCGCGGCGTACGTGGATTCCGTGCAGCGCGCGAGCGCGCAGTACGAACAGGACCTGTGGCCGCCGGTCGGGCGCTTCCGTTTCGCTTCCGGCGAGACGCTCGCGTGGAGCGGTGAGTCCGGCGCGGGCGCACCGCATCTGCACGTCGAAGTGCGGCACGGCGACTTCGCGCTCTCGCCGCTGCGCGCGGGGCTTTCGCTGAACGACGCCGGCGCGCCGGTGATCGAGTCCGTCGTGCTGGAGCCCATCTCGCTCGGCGCGCGCGTCGAGCGGCGCGCTTCGCCCTTCACGTGGCGGCCGGGCATGCGCGACACGATCGTGATGCGCGGCGCCGCGCGCGCCATCGTGCGTGCGCGATCCGGCATCGCGGGCGCGGGCGACGTGCCGGCGTGGAGCACGGCGATCGAGTGGAGCGGATGGACGATCGAAGCGCGCCTCGACAGCATCTCGTGGGACGGAGAAATGTCGCAGCTCGACTGGCTCGTGGATCGCGGCCGAGTGAACGGCTCCGCGGCGAACGGCGGCATGATCCTGTGGGCGCCGCCGGGTGCGCGGCCGAGATTCCTGCGCACGAACGTTCCCGCGGGCTCCGCGGGCGGCACGCTCGTCGTGTCGCCGGGCGATACCGCGCGGCCGCTGCTCGTGCGCGCGCGCGACCTGAACGGGCGCGAGGTGACGCGCACGCTGTGGCTGCGCGCGCCGCGCGTGGGAGAGGAGTTCGCGGATGCGGTGGACACGCGGACGCAGGTCGAGAGCGTGGCGCCGCCGGGCGAACTCTTCGGTTGGGAGATCTCGCCGCTGCCGGGCGGCGAACTGCTGCGTGCGCGCGTGAGCGGCGTTCCGGCGGGACTGCGCGACGCGCGCATCGCGCACGCGGGCTGGCCGGACTCGACGGGCGAGCGCGCGACGTGGGACGGGCAGGCGTGGAGCGCGATCGTGCCCGCGGGCACGGTGCCGAACGAGGACACCTTCTGGATGCTCGGCACGCGTGGCGACGGATCGGCGCTCTCGCGGGGATTCCGCTCGATGACCTGGCGCGCGGGCGAGGATCGCCTGCTGCTGCCGAACGAGGATTCGCAGCTGGCGATTCCACCCGCGAACGTGTTCGAGCCCGCGGCGATCGTGACGTCGTACCTGCCGTATCGCGAGTCCGACCGGCGCTGGACGCTGAACTACCTGCGCGTGCAGCCGCGACGGCTTCCGCTCGCCGCGCCGGCCACGATCGCGATGCGCCTGCGCTCGCATCATCCGCGAGAGGGCGTCGGGCTCTATCGCCGTGCGTCCGACGGCGACTGGGAGTTCCAGCGCGCGAAGTTCGACTCCACCGAACGCTGGTTCCGCGCCGAGACGAGCACGCTCGGCGAGTTCGCGCTGCTGCGCGACGCCGCGCCGCCGGTCGTGCGTCTCGCGAAACCGGCGAAGCGCGCGCCCGCGGGACCGTACCCGCGCTGGCAGCTCGTCGCGCACGTGAGCGACGCGCTGAGCGGCATCGAGGCGCGCGAGACGCGCTTCGTGGTGGACGGCAAACCCGTCCCGAGCGAGTGGGATCCGGAAGAGCACCAGCTGCGCTGGCGGCCCCGAAACCTGCCCGCGAACGGCCGTCACTCTTATGAAGTGGTGGCGACCGACCGGGCCGGACTCGTCACGCGGACGCGTGGGACCTTTGTGCTAGATTCCGGCCGTCAGTGAATCCATCCCGCTGAGCGCGCGCGCACACCAGCGCCGCAGCGCTCCGGCCCCGGATCCGCATCCGGGCGTCCACCATCCGGACTCCTCGCGCAGGACGCGCCCATGAAGCATTCCGACTTCGTTCATCTCCACAATCACAGCGATTATTCGCTGCTCGACGGCGCTTCCGCCATCCCCGCGATGGTGAAGAAGGCCGCGAAGCTGAACATGCCGGCGCTCGCGCTGACCGACCACGGCGCCATGTTCGGCGCGGTCGAGTTCTACAACGACGCGAAGAAGGCCGGCGTGAAGCCGATCGTGGGCATGGAGGCCTACGTCACGCGCAACGGCCGGGCGAGCCGCAAGCCGGGCGACATCGCGCATCACCTCGTGCTGCTCGCGCGCGACGAGACGGGCTTCCGCAACCTCATGCGCCTTTCCTCGCTCGCGTACCTCGAGGGCTTCTACTACAAGCCGCGCGTGGACCACGAGATCCTGTCGAAGTACTCGGCGGGACTGCTCGCGCTGTCGGCCTGCCCGAAGGGCGAGATCGCGCACGACCTGCTCGAGGACCGCGACGACGACGCGCTCAAGACCGCGATGATGTATCGCGACATCTTCGGCGCGGAGAACTTCTTCCTCGAGATCCAGAACCACGGGCTCGACATCGAGACGAAGATCCGCTCGAAGGTCACGGCGCTCGCGACCAAGACCGGCCTGCCGCTCGTCGCGACGAACGACTGCCACTACCTCGAGAAGGACCACACCGAGGCGCAGGACGTCCTCATCTGCATCCAGACGGGCAAGAACGTGGACGACGCGCAGCGCATGCGCGCGGTCTCCGAACTGCACTTCCGTTCGCCCGACGAAATGAAGCACGTGTTCTCGGACCAGCCGCAGGCGCTGCTCAACACGCTGGCGGTCGCCGAGCGCTGCAACCTGAAGATGGACTTCGGCAAGCCGCTGCTGCCCGAGTTCCCGCTGCCCGAGGGCTGGAACAACACCGACGAGTACTTCCGCGATCTCGCGTGGAAGGAACTCCACCAGCGCATGGGCTCGGAGCTGGGCGACGCGTGCCGCCAGCGCTTCGCGTACGAGCTCGACGTCATCTGCAAGATGGGCTTCGCGTCGTACTTCCTGATCGTGCGCGACTTCATCGCGTTCGCGCGCGAGAACGGCATCGGCGTCGGACCGGGCCGTGGCTCGGCCGCCGGTTCGCTCGTGGCCTTCGCGCTGCGCATCACGGACGTGGACCCGCTCAAGCACCAGCTGATCTTCGAGCGCTTCCTGAATCCCGAGCGCGTGACCATGCCCGATATCGATATCGACTTCGACGATCTGAGGCGTGGCGAAGTCATCGAGTACGTGAAGCGCAAGTACGGCGAGACGAACGTCACGCAGATCATCACGTTCGGCACGATGGGCGCGAAGGGCGTGGTGCGCGACACCGGCCGCGCGCTCGGCTTCCCGGTCGCCGAAGTCGATCGCGTCGCGAAGCTCGTGCCCGACGGTCTCGGCATGACGCTCGAGAAGGCGCTCGAACAGACGCCCGACCTGCGCGCGCTGCCCGAGAAGGGCGGCAACTACGCGAAGTGGCTCAAGTCGGCGCAGGTGCTCGAGGGCCTCGCGCGTCACGCGTCCACGCACGCGGCCGGCGTGCTCATCACGCCGGGCCCGCTGCTCGACTACGTGCCGCTGTACCGGCAGAAGGACGGCTCGACCACGACGCAGTGGGACATGAAGTCGGTCGAGAAGTCCGGCCTGCTCAAGATGGACTTCCTCGGCCTGCGCACGCTGTCGGTGCTCGACGAATGCGTGCGGCTCGTGAAGCAGCACCACGGCACCGAGGTGGACTGGCATGCGCTCGAACTGACGGACCCCGCCGCCTACAAGGTGTTCCAGGACGGCGACACGGTCGCGATCTTCCAGTTCGAATCCGCGGGCATGCGCGACTACATGAAGAAGCTCAAGCCGACCGTGTTCGAAGACCTGGTCGCCATGAACGCGCTCTACCGCCCCGGTCCGATGGAGAACATCCCGTACTTCATCGACTGCAAGCACGGCCGGCAGGTCGCGAAGTACGACCATCCCAAGCTGAAGCCCATTCTCGAGGGCACGTACGGCGTGTTCGTGTACCAGGAGCAGGTCATGGCCTCGGCACACGATCTGGCGGGCTTCTCGATGGCACAGGCAGACGAGCTCCGCCGCGCCATGGGCAAGAAGATCGTCGAGGAGATGGCGAAGAAGCGCATCCAGTTCATCGAGGGCTGCGCGACGACGCACAAGATCGCCGAGAAGGTCTCGGACAAGATCTTCACGACGATGGAGAAGTTCGCCGGGTACGGCTTCAACAAGTCGCACTCGGCCGCGTACGCGCTCGTCGCGTACCAGTGCGCATACCTCAAGGGCCACTGGCCGGCCGCGTTCATGGCCGCCACGATGACGTCCGAAATGAGCGACAGCGCCCGCGTGCTGACACTCATCGAGGAAGTGCGCCGCCTCGGCATCGAACTGCTGCCGCCGGACGTGAACAAGTCGAACTACAAGTTCACGCTCGAGGACGGCAAGATCCGCATCGGTCTCGGCGCCGTGCGCAACGTGGGGCAGGGCGCGATCGAAGCGCTCGTCGCCGCGCGCGCCGAGGGCGGCGAGTTCCGCGACGTCTTCGATCTCACCTCGCGCGTCGCGCCGGGCTCGTTCAACCGCAAGGTGCTCGAGTCGCTCGTCATGGCCGGCGCCTGCGACGCGCTGAACCCGTCGCGCGAATCGCTGTTCGCGGGCGCGGCGCTCGCGCTCGATCACGCCTCGACCCTGCATCGCGAGAAGGCGAGCGGGCAGTCGAGCCTGTTCGGCGGCGGCGACGACTCCGGCTCGCCGCTCGCGGTCGCCGCGCCGGCGCTTCCCGTCGTGCCCGCGTGGGAACAGCGCGACCGGGGCGCGAAGGAAAAGGAAGTGCTCGGCTTCTACATCTCCGGGCACCCGCTCGAACACCTGCGCGAGGAGATCGAACGCATCGCGACCTGCAGCATCACGCAGGCGCTCGAACGCGGCGACGGCTCCGACGTGCGCATCGTGGGCATCGTGAGCCACATCAAGCCGATCACGACGAAGGCCGGGAAGCTCATGGCCATCGTCGCGATCGAAGACCTCGCGGGGCGCGCCGAGTGCACGTTCTTCCCCGAGGCCTGGGAGCAGGCGCGGCCGATGGTGACCGCCGACGCGATCATCGTCGTCTCCGGCCGCATCGAGGTGCGCGAGGAGCGCGGCCCCCAGCTGCTGGTCTCCGAAGTGCGCCCGTGGGAACAGGGGCGCGAGCAGTTCCGCCCGGCGCTGCACGTCGAACTGCGCGCCGAGGACATCACCGAAGAGCGTCTCGCGGGCATCGACGAGGCCCTGTCGGCCTTCCCGGGCGAGGCGGAGGTGTACCTGCACATCGTGCGTCCCGACCACTCGCGCGTCGCGATGCGTTCGCGCCGCTTGCGCGTCGGCTCGCAAGATGGCTTGATCCCGCGCATCAAGGAACGGGCACCCATGTGCCGCGTGCGCTGGGGAAAGGGGGCTTCGTGACGGTCTGGCTGGATTTCGAGAAGCCGGTGCTGGAGTTGGAGCAGAAGATCCAGGAGCTGCGCGCGAGCGCCGAGGAGCGCGGCATGTCCGCGGGCGGCGAGCTCGACGAGCTGGAACGCAAGGCGGAGGAGATGCGCCGCGAGATCTACGCGAACCTCACGCGCTACCAGCGCGTGCAGATCGCGCGTCATCCGCGCCGTCCGTACTCGCTCGACTACATCCAGCGCTGCTTCACGGATTTCCGCGAGCTGCACGGTGACCGCCACTTCGCGGACGATCCCGCGATCGTCGGCGGCCTGGCGTACTTCGAAGGCCGTGCGGTCATGGTGATCGGGCAGCAGAAGGGCCGCGACACCAAGGAGAACCTGCTCCGGCGCTTCGGCATGGCGAACCCCGAGGGCTACCGCAAGGCGCTCCGCCTGATGCAGCTGGCCGACCGCTTCCGCGTGCCCGTCGTCACGCTCGTCGACACGTCGGGCGCCTACCCGGGCCTGGGCGCCGAAGAGCGCGGACAGGCCGAGGCGATCGCGGTCAACCTGCGCGAGATGGCGACGTTCGGCGTGCCCATCATCACGGTCGTGATCGGTGAGGGCGGCTCCGGTGGCGCGCTCGCGATCGCGGTCGCCGACCGCGTGATCATGTTCGAGAACTCGGTGTACTCGGTGATCTCGCCCGAAGGCTGCGCGGCCATCCTGTGGCGCGACGGCAAGCAGGGCGCGAAGGCCGCCGAGGCGCTGCGCCTTTCCGCCCAGGACCAGCTCGCGCTCGGCATCGTGGACGGCGTGCTGCCCGGAACCGGTGGGCGGGGCCCATCGCGACTGGGAAACGACCGCGGCCACGATGACCGCGGCACTTCGCGAGAACCTCGCGCGTTTCGACGGTGTAGGACCGGACGAACTGATTCGCACCCGGGCGGCCCGCTTCCGCCGCATCGGCGTCTACCACGAGAGCACGGCTTGACCCTCGAAATTGCCGGTTGCTAGAGTCCGCGCGCTCGTCGTGACCCCCTGATTGGCTTCCCTCCGTATCCGCCGAGGAGTGGCATGGCACTGAGTAACGATCTGCTCAGCATCCTGGTTTGCCCGGCTTGCAAGGGCGACCTGGCCTACGACGCATCCGCCAACACGCTGACCTGCAACGCCTGCCGCCTGAAGTACAAGGTGGTGGACGACATTCCCGTGATGCTGGTGGACGAGGCGGAGAAGTTCTGAAACCCGGACGGGGTCCCGACATGCTCCGAAGCTCTGCGCGGTTCGCGGCGTCCGCGCTCGCGGTCGTGCTGTTCACGCTCCTCGCGCCGCAGGCCTCGCGGCCGGGACGTCGTGCCGCCGGCTTCGCGGCCGCCGACGCGCCTCGCGCCGGCCACGCCCGGCTCGGTGCGGTTCACGGTCCGGTCCCCGATCCGCAGTTCGTCACGCTGGACGAGCGCGAGCGCCTCGTCCGCCTCGACCTGGACGGGTTCGCGCTGCGCGGCGACATGGGCGGGCCGGCGCTTCCGGTCCGCATCCTGACCGTCGCGGTGCCGCCGCTCGGCGAAGTTCGCGTGAACGCCGTCGCCAGCGACCTCGTCACGCAAGCGGACGTCACGCTCTCGCCCCAGCCGGTGGGAGAGCACTCCGAGATTCCCGCGCGCAACCTGTCGCGCTACGGCGTGGCCGGTAGCGCCACGCCCGTCGCGGCGCGCTTGATCGACGTGTCGTGGATGCGCAACCAGCGCATCGCCCGCATCGCGATCGAGCCGGCCTCCTACGAGCCCGCCGCGTCGCCTACTGTCGCGCGCCGCCGCGTGGACGTCGACGTGCAGGTGCAGCCGATGGGCGCGCTCGGCGAGCCCATCGAGCCGAACGATCCGTTCGAGGGCGTGTACCGACAGTCGCTCGTGAACTACGAGCAGGGCAAAGCGTGGCGCCGCACCGACACGCGCACGCTCGCCACCGCCGCGCGCCGCATGGGGATCACCCCGCAGTCCGCGCAGGCCGTCAGCGTGCCCACCACGAGCCGCTTCGCCGGGCACACGTGGGTGAAGTTCGCGGTGCAGGAAGCCGGCTTCTACACGGTGGACTTCTCCAGCGTGCGCAGCCTCGCGCTCTTCAGCGAGCCGGGGGAGGTGTCGTTCGACCAGCTGCGCGTCGTCACGCTGCCGGGCTACCCGATCATTCCGCAGGACAGCTACTGCGACACGTGCGACTACCAGCAGGTCGCGATCGGCACGTTCGACACGAGCGACCCGGCCCGCCGACCAGCGCCGCGGCCGACGGCAAGTTCTCGTGGAACGACGACTACTTCTATTTCTTCGCACAGGGACCGAACGGCTTCGCGAACGACTTCGACGCGTCGCTCTCGGACACGCTGTACCTGAACCATCCCTACGACAAGAACAACTACTACTACCTCACGTTCGTCGCTGCGGGCGACACGACGCTCGGCACACCGCTGCGCATCGCCACCGCGGACGGCTCGCTGAATCCGGGCGCGAACCCGGTGCCGGTCACGACGACGCTCGAGCGCGTGCACCTCGAGAAGGACCTCACGTACGCGCCGGACGCCACGCCGCGCACGAGCACGCTGTTCTGGGAGAAGTGGTTCTGGACGATCATGGCGCCGGGCAACTCGCTGCCGGTCACCGTGGATCTCCCGTACGCCGACACGACGCAGGCCGCGCGGTTCCGGCTGCGCCAGTGGGGGCTCACGGACAACGCCGAGTTCGGCAACTGCCCGGACGACGAGCCCGATCACTACCTCGACGTCACGGTCAACGGAAGCGCGCTCGTGTTCCCGCGCGCGCGCTGGTTCAGCTTCCTCGCGCGCCGCGGTGGTCAGGTCACGCTCGACACCACGACCACGTTCCTTCGGCGCCTCGGCAACGCGGTGAACATCAACGTGCCGTCCGTCTCCACGCCCGGCTGCCCGGGACGTGTCGACAAGAGCGCGCTCGCCTGGTTCGAGATCCACTACCAGCGCTTCCTGAAGCCCGAGAACGACGCGCTCGAGTTTCATTCGCCCGCGTCCGCCGGCACGTTCCACTACGAGGTCGGCCCGTTCGTGCGTTCCCTCATGCCGCGCCTGTTCGACGTGACCGACCCGCTGGCTCCGGTCGAGATCAACGTTCCGGCGGGGCAGTGGACGTCGTCGAGCGACGGCTGGCATCTCGCGTTCGACCGCACCCAGAGTGCCGCGCGCCGCTACCGTGTGCTGGCCGATTCGATGGTGACGCTCGCGCGCATGAACCGCACGAACATCACCGACGCGCCATTCACGAGCCTTCAGAACCTGCGCGCCACCACCAACGGCGCGGACTACCTCATCATCTACTACGACGCCTTCAGGCGGCCGCGACGTCGCTCGCCGTCGCGCGCCGCACGCGGCTGCCGCTCGCGACCACGGGACCGTTCCTCGCGACGACGATCCCGGTGTCGGCGCTGTTCGACCAGTTCTCGGGCGGACGCACCGACCCGGCCGCGATCCGCAACTTCCTGCGCGCGGCGTTCTACAACTGGTCCACGCGGCCGACGTTCGTCACGCTGCTCGGTGACGCGTCGTACGACTTCAAGGATCTCTCGGGCCGCGCGCCCGCGGGGCAGCCCGGCACGCTCGTGCCGACGTACGAGAACGGCTTCGACGACAACTACCGCCTCAAGCGCCAGTTCGCGACCGACGACTGGCTGCTGAACGTGGACGCCGCCAGCTCGACGCTGTTCATTCCGGAGTTCTTCGGCGGCCGCCTGCCCGCGAACGACGCGGCGACGGCGCTCGACGTCGTGCGCCGCAAGGTGCTGCTCTACGAGACCAGCGCGCCGTACGGCGAGTACCGCAACGACGTCATGCTGATCGCCGACAACGACCTGCAGGGCGAGAACTGCGACATACTCGACTGGCGCACCTCCCAGACGGACGAGCTGAACCGCCACCACATTCCGCTGCACATCGATCGCGACTACGTCTACCTGCACACGTATCCCAGCGGCCCGGGCGGTTCGCGCCCCGGCGCCCGCGAGGAGATCCGTTCCACCTCGATCGCGGCATCGCGATGTTCAACTACGTCGGCCACGGCAGTCCGTTCAAGATCACGGACGAGAGCGTGTTCATCGACTCGGACGCCGGCACGCTCACGAACGGCATGCGCATGCCGGTGTTCGTCGCGGCGTCGTGCGACGTCGGCAAGTTCAACGATCCGACCGTGCAGAGCCTCGGCGAGCAGCTCGTGATGACCGGCACCGGCGGCTGCGTGGCCGTGATCTCGGCGACCGAGCAGGCGTTCAGCGGTCCCAACGCAACCTCCCCGGCGCTGTACGACGCCCTCTTCGAGATCTTCGACATCGTGGACCGGGTCGCGGATCACGCTGACGGGCGCGGGCCAGTATCACGTGCCGCTTTCGGCGGCGCTGCTGTCGGCGAAGATCAGCGCGCCCGGCACGGGCCCGACGAACAACGCGAAGTACCAGCTCATGGGTGACGCCGCGACCGTGCTCAACACGCCACGCCTCTGGGCGGACGTGACGCTGACCGACGCGGGCGGCGCGCCGATCACGAAGCTGCAGCGCGGCCAGACGGTCACGTTCCAGGGCCGCGTGCTCGAGCGCCCGGCGGCAGCGCGATGCCGTTCGAAGGCCTGGCGAGCCTGCGGATCGAGGATTCGGCGCCCGCCGCCGAACACGGGCACCGAACCGCCGTGCACCTACTACGGCGTCGACTACCGCTACCGGCGGGCCTGATCTACCACGGCGACGTGACCGTGGCGAACGGCCTGTTCGAAGGGCGGTTCGTGGTGCCCATGGACGCCGACGTCGGCGCCGACCGGCCGCGTGCGCGTCTACCTGCAGGGCACCTCCGGCGCGAGCGCCGTGGCGCTCGACGGCGCGGGCGCGGTGGACGCTTCGTTCCTCGCCGGCACGCCGAACCCGAACGACACCCCGCCGCGCATCACGCTTCGTTCCTGGGCGGCGCGTCCGCGGTGCGCCCCGACGCCACGCTGCGCGCCGACCTCTCGGACGAGAGCGGCATCATGACCACCGGCCACGCGCTGCAGAACTCGATCGTCGTCACGATCGACGACAACACCACGTCGCGCGTGGACATCACCTCGAGCTTCCGCTACGCCGCCGACTCGTACCAGCAGGGGACGGCGACCTACACGCTGCCGAACCTTTCGACCGGCCACCACAAGATCAAGGTGAGCGCCGCGGACAACCTGGCGACCGGCATCACCGCGTCGCAGCACCGGGCGAGCGCCGAACTCGAGTTCGACGTCGTCGAGACGCCGCGGTTGAGCATCACCCGGGCGTACCTGTTCCCGAACCCCATCGCTTCCGGGGGCACGGGAAGTGGCGGTACTTTCGTCGTGGATGCCCCCGGAGACTCGGTCAACACGCTGGTCAAGATCTACACGGTGAGCGGCCGGCTGGTCCGCACGCTCACCGACCGGGGAGCGCTCGGCCAGGTGCAGCTCAGCTGGGACGGGCTCGACGCCGAGGGCGAGCCGCTCGCCAACGGCACCTATCTCTTCAAGGTGTATGCGAACGGCCGAGAGGCCGATGGAAGCAGCAGCGCGTCACAGAAGGCATCGGCCCAGGGCCGGTTCGTCGTCGTCAATCGCCGCTGACCCGCGGACGCGTTCGCCCCGCGGGCGCCGCCGCTCGTTACAGAAAAGTGGAACTGCCGGGGTGGGGCCGGTGTAGTATGCCGCGTCCGAAATCCCGCCCGGCGGGGCAGTGCCCACCAGAGGAGTTTTCCATGCGTAGGTTCAACTCGTTGCTGCTGACCGTGCTGTTGGCTTCCTGCGTCGCCGGTACGGCGTTCGCGCAGGGCACCGGTCGCTCGCTCGACATTCAGCCGGGTGCGCGACAGAACGGCATGGGCGCCGCGGGAGTGGCCCTCGACGAGGACGCCACGGGCGTCACCTGGTGGAATCCGGCCGGACTGGGCTTCGTGAACAAGTCCGCCGTCGAAGTGACCTACGCGCAGCTGGTGCCGGGCCTCGCCAGCGACGTGAGCTACAACTTCGCGAACTACGTGCATCCGATGTCGGGCGGCGGCGCGTGGGGCATCGGCCTCGTGTTCCTGTCTTACGGCCAGTCCGACCGCACGAACGAGTCGGGCACGGTGCTCGGCCAGTTCGGCTCGAACGAAGTCTCGCCGGCGATCTACTACGGGCTGAAGCTGCTGCCCGAGATGTCCGTGGGGGCCTCGCTCAAGTTCATCCGCATCCAGCTCGCTCCGGACGACCTTTCGGGCGTCGGCTCGACGTTCGGTCTCGACGTGGGCGCGCTCTACCGCATTCCCGCCGCGAAGCTCCGCCTCGGTATGAACCTCCAGAACTTCGGGCCGAGCGTGACGTTCCTCAACGAGGACCAGAAGAGCCCGCTCTCGCGCAACCTGAAGGTCGGTGCCGCGTGGCAGGCGATGACGGGCAAGGATTTCAGCCTCCTGGTGGTCGCCGACTTCAACCAGTCGCTCGTGACGGACAAGTTCCGCACGTACAACGCCGGCATGGAGCTGCAGTACACGGACCAGATCGCCGGCCGCATCGGCTACTACTCGGATCCGCTCGGCGAGATCAAGGACCTCACGTACGGGCTCGGCATCGGCTGGAAGGCCGTGAGCCTCGATTACGCGAGCATTCCGCAGGCGCGTGACTCGGGCCTGCCGAACGTGAACAAGATCACCCTGGGTTACCACTTCTAGAAAGCCGCGTGCGCACTCACTCGACGCTTCGCCGCGTTTTCCTGGTTCTCGCTGCGGCCGCGCTGGCCCTCACGGCTGGTGCGGCCGCAGCGCATGATGCACTGGAAGTCCGCCGCGTGCTTCCTCCCGCGGCCGCCGCGCGCGCCCGCGTTCCCGCCCGCTCGATGACGGCGGAGGAGCTGCGCATCGCGAAGCTCCGCGAAGAGCGCCAGCGCAAGTTCCTGCCCATGAAGCAGCAGGCGATGGCGGCCGGCCGGGACATCGACCGCACGCTGAACGCCTCGCGCCGCAAGGGCTGGCGCGCGCCATCGGGCTCGCCGCGTGGCGCGAACGGCCCGTTCTCCGCCCTCGGTGTGGCGCCGCCGGACACCGTCCGCATGGCGCTCCTTCGCATCGACTTCCCTCAACGATCGCGGGGCGGCGCCTCGACGGGCGACGGTAAGTTCGATCTCACCGGCCCCGACACGCTGCTGCCGCCCATCGACCGTGCACCGCACAACAAGTCGTTCTACGACGCGCACGCGCGCGCCATGGAGCGCTACTACGACGTGCAGTCGTACGGCCGCGTCGTGCTGAAGATCGACGTGTGGCCCGCGGAGTCCGACAGCGCGTACCACCTGAACGACATGGCCGACCTCGGTCCCTGGGCCTTCGGGCAGGGCGTGTACCGCGCCGCCGTGGACATGTTCCGGCTCATGTTCTTCGCCGCCGACTCGCAGTCCACCGCGCACGGCCAGCGCATTCCGTGGGAGACGTACGACCGCTACACGATCGTGCACGCGGGCGGCGACCTGCAGTCCGACCTGCGTCAGGACTCGCCGTCGGACATCCCGTCGTTCACGGTGTTCCTCGACGACACCGACCGCGTCGTGTTCCCGGACTCGTCCGAGTGGAATCGCGACAACCCGATCGACCGCGCCGCGTTCATTCCGGAGACGATCAACCAGGACGGTTACTTCGGCGCGATCAACGGCGTCATCGCGCACGAGAACGGTCACAACATCTTCGGCTTCCTCGACGTCTACAACATCGACTCGGGCTACCCGATGTGCGGCTACTGGTCGCTCATGGACAGCGGCAACCTGCTCGGCTCGCGCGTGCTGCTCGCGGACGCGACCGAGATCTACGCGGTGGGTCTGCTGCCGCCGAGCGTCGATCCGTTCCAGCGCAACTTCATCGGCGACGGCATGGACATCCGCGTTCCGGCGTGGGGCGACACGCTCGCGCTGCGCCGCAACCAGGAACACAACCTCTTCTACAAGTTGCCGCTCTCGAGCGACGAGTACGTGCTGCTCGAGAACCGCTACCTGTCGCCGGCCGACACGCTGCTCAAGCTCGCCTCCGACAGCGTGAGCAAGGTGATCCTCGGGCCGGAGCTGCCCGATCGTTTCGAGTACGACGCGCTCGAGCCGGGCGGCGGCATTCTCGCGTGGCACGTGGACGAGAGCGTCGTGCCGTTCGAGTGGTCGCTGCGCACGAATCCCGACTACGGCCTCAACACGAACTATTCGCGCCAGGGACTCCAGATCCTCGAAGCCGACGGCCTCGACGATCTCGGCGATCCGGGCTCGCCGTACCTGCTCGGCAGTCCGCTCGATCCCTGGCAGCGCAGCGTGAATCCGTCGTTGTCCGACACCACGTCGCCGAGCCTCATCGCGAACACCGGCACGCGGCCGCACGTGCGCGTGGACTTCCTCGACGATGCCGCCGAGACCATGCACTTCTCGGCCAACCGCACCTGGAACCTCGCCGCGTTCCCGCGGATCGCGAGCTTCCCGCCGGGCGGCCCCGAACTGCTCGCCATCGACGCCGACGGCGACCGCAACCTCGAAGTCTGCTGGGCGGGAGGGGACACCACGGGGCGCGACAGCGCCGCGGTGTTCGCCGTGCGCACGAACGGCAACGGCCTGCTCGGCACGTCGCCCGTGCTTGCGCGTCTCGACCGCCGGCCGCTGCCGCTCATGGCCGCCGCGCTGGTCGGTGATCCCGATCTCGGCGCCGGTCCTTCCGTCTTCGCGATCACGACGCGTCCCGTGAGTGCCGCCGACACGCTCGGTGGCCGCGTGTGGCTGCTCGACCAGTCCGGCGCGGCGCTGCCCGGCTGGCCGGTGCGCCTGCCCGCGCACGCGACCACGCCGCCGGTGATCGTCGGCACGTACCCGAACCTCGTCGTGTACGTCGGCGCGGCCGACGGCAAGGTCTACGGACTCTCGTACGCGGGGCAGGTGCTGGGCCAGACGAGTTTCGCGCTCGAAGGTGGCGTGAGCGGGCGGCTCGCCGTGGCCGGGCCCGTGACTCCCGCCGTCGCGCCGAGCGGTGCGACGGGCTCGATCGGCAGCGGCTTCCTCTATTACCTCGCCATGGGTGGAGCGGCCGGCGATCTGGCGGTGACCGTCGCGACCGACGGCGCTCTCAGCACGGCGATCGTCGGCTGGCCGCAGCGCATCGGCGGTGCGGGCTTCGCGCCCGACTTCCTGTGGCTCAAGTTCGGCGGCACCGGCGCGAACGCCGAAGGCAACTGCGCCGACGGCCTGCCCTCGCTCGTCGCCCATCACGCGGACAAGCTCTGGGCGTTCTGCGGCACCGGCGCTCCGCTCGCGGGCTGGGGCGGCTCGTTCGGCGACACGCTCGTCGCGGGACTCGGCGCGGGCGACCCGGACGGCGACGGCTTCCCCGAAGTGCTCGTGCAGACGATCCATTCGCGCGTCGCGTTCGTGAACCGCAACGGCTCGCCGTCGCCCGGCTGGCCTCGCGCCAGCACGAGCGAGGCGCTCCCGACCGCTTCCGGCGCGCTCGCGCTCGACGTGGACCTCGATGGGCGTTCCGAGATCGTCGTGCTCAACGGCAGCGGCATGCTCACGGCGCTCGGCACGAGCGGCCGCAGCATCGTCGGCTGGCCGCTCGCCACGGGCGCCGGCGCGAAGGGCAGCGCCCTCGCCGCCGACCTCGATCGCGACGGACACCTCGACCTCGTCGCGCCCGATCGCGACACGCTGCTCTATGCCTACCGCCTGCCGGTCGCGCTGAGCGACCTCGTCGCCTGCTCGTGGACCATGCCGGGCGGCGATCCCGGCCGTTCGTCGGCCCTGCCGGACGTCCGCACGCCCGTCGCGCGCGCGAGCGCCGCGGGCCCGCTCGTCTCCGGCACGCTCAAGGCCTTCCCGAATCCCGCGCGCCTCAAGCCGGTCACGTTCGCGTTCTCGCTGACCGAGGCCGCGTCGGTCGAAGTGCGCATCCTCGACGCGTCGGGACACGAGGTGGCGTCGTTCACCCGGCACGGCGACCGCGCCGAGAACAACGTGGTTTGGGAACCCGGAGCGGTGCCTGCGGGGTTGTACGTGGCGCGCCTGAAGTTCTCGGGCCCGCATGGTTCGCAGGTCGCGACCGTCCCCGTGGGGTTGATCCGATGAAGCGGCTCCGTCTCGCACTCGCACTGGTCGCGGCGCTCGTCTGCGCCGGCGCCGCCCATGCCGAAGTCCGGGCCTGGTCCGAGCTGGCGCTGCCCGTCGTGGACGTGGCGCCCGCGGGTTCGGGTGACCTGCTCGCGCAGCGCGTGATCGACCGCGAATGGGGACTGTCCGAGGACTCGGTCTACGCCGAGGTGAGTGTGCCCGGCTGGAAGAGCGAAGGCGTGGCGATGGCACTGTCGGCCGGGCTGCCCGGCGCCGGCCAGTTGTATGTGGGCGAGGGAAGCGGCTGGGCGTTCCTGCTCGCCGAGGCACTGGGCTGGGCAGGACGCGCGTTCACGAAGAGCGAGGCGGAGCAGTCCGCGCGCGACGCGCGCGCATTCGTGGGCAATCCCTACGACACGACTTCCGGCTGGTCCTTCGAGCGCTGGTCGCGTACGACCGGCGGTGACGCCGATCGGCTCGAGACGCTGTGGCTGTACGACCGCGAAGCCTTCTACCAGGCGCTGCGCTCCGATCCGCAGTACGTGGGCGGCTTCAACGGGCAGCAGCCCGACGAAATGTATCGTTCCTACCGCGACCTGCGGAACACGCGCGACACGAACCTGCGCCGCGCGCACCTCGCCGAAGGATTGCTGTGGGTGAATCACGTCGCGGCCGCCATCGACGCGGTCCGCGCCGCACGGCTGCACAACCTGCCGCTGCGGAACGAGTACCAGCTCCAGCTCGGCCAGCGCATGCGCGAGGGCCAGCGCGAATACCACGCCACGCTGGTGCGGAGGTTCTGATCGTGCGTCGCGTGCTCGCCCTGCTGCTTCTCGTCGCCGTTCCCGCCGCGTCCTTCGCGCAGGAGCTTTCGCCGTTCGGTCCGCGCCCGGTGTCGCCGTTCTCGGTGCCGCTCGAATCCGAAGCGATGGCGGCCCCCGAATGGCTCGCCACGTCGGTCTCGCCCGAGATGCTCTCGCCGCTCACGCTCGAAGTGCGCAGCCTGAGTTCGGACAAGCCGGCGAAGCCGAAGAAGGAAAAGAAGGGCAAGAAGAAGAAGGAAGAGAAGCCGAAGCCGGTGCAGCCCGCGGGCATGGCGCTCGGTCCGGAGCGCGCGCGCATCCTGCTTCGCTCGCTCACCGTGCCCGGCTGGGGACAGGCGTCCATGGGACGGCGCACGTCGGCCAAGTGGTTCGTCGCCGCCGAAGCGGGCGTGTGGACGGCGTTCGGTGCGTTCCGCGTGCAGGAAGTGCTGCGGCGTGAGACGTCGATGCGCACGGCGCGTCTCGGCGCCGGCATCGAACTGCGCGGGCGCGACGAGGAGTTCAAGCGCATCGTGGGCTCGTTCGTGAGCAGCGAGGAGTACAACCTGCTCGTCGTCGCGCGCGACGCCGCGAACCTCTACCTGCTCGATCCCTACAATCCCGACATGGAGGGCTACCGCGCGTACATCGCGGCGCACTCGCTGTCGGGTTCGGACTCGTGGAACTGGTCGTCGATCGAGTCGTTCCGCAAGTACGCCTCGCAGCGCAAGGACGCGCATCGCGCGGGCCTTCGCGCGAACACCGCGATCGCGGTCGGCATCGCCAACCGCATCGCGAGCGCGATCCATGCGGCACGCGCCGCGGGCCGCGCACCCGCGGTGGAACAGCCGCGCAGCTGGAACCTCGAAGTGACGCCCGACCCTCGCGACGCCGACGCCGTGCGCGCGGGGGTGCGCGTGACCTTCTGACGCGGGAGGAGAACCGCATGCGGCCGGCCGTCGGGATGTTGGCGGCGATGCTGCTGCTGCCGTCGCTCCTGCTTGGCGTCGCGACGACTTCCGCGCGCGCGCAAGCGACGGCCGCGCCACCGGCCGCCTGTGGCGACACGCTGGTCCTCGCGGGCGCCGACGGCGTGCTCGTCGAACCCGCCGGCGTGACGGTGGACGCGTTCGGCCGCGCGTGGGTGACCGACGCCGCGCGCCACCGGCTGCTGCGCTTCGACGTGCACGGCACGCGGCTCGACGAGACCGGTGCGCTCGGTAGCGAGGTCGCGCAGTTCCGACGCCCCGGCGCGCTGGCGCCCTACGGCGCGAGCGCGATGGCGGTGCTCGATCGCGAGAATCGCCGCATCGTCGGCTACGACACGCACGCTCGCGGCGCGCAGGTGGTGGTGGACCTCGCCTCGCCGGCGCTCGACGCTGCGGTCGGCCGGGTGGACGGCGTGTCGCTCGCCTCGGACGTGGGCGGCGCGTTGTACGTGGCGGACGCCGACCGCGACCGCATCCTCGTGTTCGACTTCTCCGGCGCGTTCCAGCGCGCCATCGGCGGCTACGGCAGCGGCGCGGGCGCGTTCCGCCACCTGCTCGCCGTGGCGTCGGCTCCGCGCGGCGCGCTCGTGACGCTCGAATGGCTCGCGGGCGGCAAGGTGCGCGGCAAGGGCGGAGCGCCGGACAGCGTGCGCGCCGCGCAGGTGCGCGTGCAGTGGCTCGACGCGTCCGGCGCTTCGCTCGGGCACTGGGAATGGCCCGGCGGCGCATCCGCGCAATGGTCGCTCGCGGTGGATCCCGTCGGCGCGCGCGTCGTGGTCGCCGACGGCGCGAGCGGGCAGCTGTGGCAGATCGCGATGGCGGCCGGCGCGCAGCCGCGCCCGCTCACGAAGCGCACGCGTCCTTCGGCGGTCGCGTTCTCGAGCGACGGCGCGCTCTTCGTGGCCGAGCCGGGCCGGCTGCTGCGGTTCGCGCCCCAGTGGGACGGCTCGTGCGAACCCCGGCCGCTCGGACGCTGAGCGCGCGAAGCGCGCGGAGCGCGCTGGGCGCCGCGGCGCTCGCACTCGGTCTCGTCGCGTTCGCGGACGCCGCCGTCGTGCGCGATCCCGCGTGCGGTGACGCCGTGTTCGTGGTGGGCGAGGGCGCGCGGAGATTTCGCCTGCCGCACACCGCCCTCCGCGCCGGCAGCGACTCCGTATGGACGTCCCGTCGCGCGCTCGTGCGCGGGACCGACTACCTGATTGATCCGCTGCGCGGCGACCTGCGCGTGCTCACGGATCTCGCGCCGGGGGAGTCGCTGTGGGTGCGCACGTGCTGGCTCGTCGATCCGCCGCCGCAGTCGTTCGCGCGCCAGGTGTACGCACCGGCGCCGCAGGTGGCGCCCGCGGGCCCGGCGCCCGCCGACACCGGCGCGGCAGCCGCGGTCGCTCGGCCTTCGACGGGACGCGACCTCGCACAGCCGCCCGGTGGCGCGTCGCTGTCGGTCACGGGCAACAAGACGGTCGCCGTCGAGTTCGGTTCGTCGCAGGACGCGGCGCTCCGCCAGTCGCTCGATCTCGCGGTGAGCGGCACGCTCGCGCCGGGTGTGGAGCTGACGGGCGTGCTCACCGACCGCAACCTGCCGCTGTCGGCGGCGGGCAGCACGCAGGACCTGCAATCGCTCGACCGCGTGCTCATCGAGCTCAAGGCGCCGCACCTCGCCGCGAGTCTCGGCGACGTGCCGCTCACGTTCACCGCGGGCGAGTTCGGGCGGCTCGACCGCCGTGTGCAGGGCGTGCGCGGCGAGTGGACGAGCGGCGCGTTCCGCGGTTCGGCCGCCGCCGCGAGCGCGCAGGGCGAGTTCCACCGCATGCAGTTCGCGGGGCTCGAAGGACTGCAGGGGCCGTACACGCTCACCGACCGCGACGGCGGCACGGGCATCACCGTGGTCGCGGGCAGTGAAGTCGTGACGCTCGACGGACTCAGGCTCACGCGCGGCGAGGGCGCGGACTACGTGCTCGACTACGAACGCGCGCGCCTCACGTTCTCGAACCGCCGCGCGATCACGAACGCGTCGCGCATCACGGTCGAGTACCAGTACGCGCTCACGCGGTACAAGCGGAACATCGCCGCGGCTTCGGCGGGCGCGGAACGCGGACCGGTCTCGCTGTTCGTGTCGGCGATCACGGAGTCCGACGACCGTGGCCGCGCCCTCGACCTGACGCTCGACGCGACCGACCGGCAGGCGCTCGCCTCGGCGGGCGATGCCGCGGCGCTCGCGGTGGGGCCCGGCGTCACGTACGGCTCGGGCGACTACGACAGCGTACGCGTCGCGGGGGACACGCTCGCGTACGCCTACGCCGGGCCAGATTCGGGCGCGTTCACGGTGCGCTTCGTGCGCGTGAACGCGGGCGCGGGCGACTACGCCGACTCGAGCATCGTCGCGGGGCGCACGACCTACCGCTGGGTCGGTGCGGGCCGCGGCTCGTTCGCGATCGGCCGCGCGCTGCCGCTTCCGGAACAGCGGCAGCTGGTCGCGCTCGGCGTGAGCGTCGGGCGCGGGGCGCTGCGCTTCGAGTCCGAGGGCGCGATGTCGAAGCGCGACCTCAACACGGCTTCGGCGCGCGACGACGGAGACAACGTCGGTGGCGCGGGCCGCGCACGGCTGAGCCTCGAAGGCGCGGCGCCGGGCCTGCCGGGACGCGCGGGGATCCAGCTGGCGGCGCGCTCGGTGGAGAAGCGCTTCGCCTCGTTCGCGACGCTCGAGCGCCCGTTCGCCGAGGAAGACTGGGGCCTGCCCGTGGGCGCGGACCTCGAGCACCAGCGCCGCGGCGATGCGAGCGCGTGGTGGCGTCCGGCCGAGCGCATGGAACTGCGCGGCGAAGTCGCGGCGCTTTCGACCGCGGACGGATTCGACGGACGGCGGCGCCGTGCGGAGTGGACGAGCGACCGTTTGCTCGCGCTGCGCGCGTCGTACCTCGACGCCGACGGCACGCTCGCGCGCCGGCGCTTCGGTGACGGCGGGCGGCAGCGCGCGCTGTTCGAGGCGAAGTGGCCGGGACGCACGGCCGTGCCGTCGTTCAAGCTCGAGCACGACGTGCGGCGGACGCCGTCCGACGTGGCGATCACGCGCGACACGGGCGACGAATGGGGCGCGGACCTCGCGAGCGGTGCCGGCGCACGTTGGCGCTGGAGCACGGGCTTCGGCGAGCGGCGCGATCGTCACGAGGCGGGCGCGATCACGGTGACGCGCGCGCGCGTGCTGCGCGCCGGCGGCGAAACGCCCGCGGGGCGTGCGCTCGGCGCGAGCGCACAGGTGCAGCGGCGCGTCACGCGCGACGAAGCCACCGGCGCGCGCGCGAGCGCCGACCTCGCGAGCGCGCGCATTCGCGCGGACAAGCCGGCGTGGGGGCTTTCCGGTGAGGCGAACGTCGAGGTGACGGGCGAGGCCGAGAACCGCCGCGTGCGCGCGCTGAGCTTCGTCGGCGCGGGGCGCGGCTCGTACGACGCGCTCGGCAACTTCGTCGGCACCGGCGACTACGATCTCGTGCTCACGGTGAGCCCCGAGCTCGAACGCTTCGCGCGCGTGGCGACGAGCCTGCGCTCGGGCTGGCGCTTCGGCGAGTCCGAGGCCTGGCGCGGTTCGCGCGTCGAGTTCGCGCTCGAGACGGAAGCGCGCCGCCGCGGCGAGCTCGATCCCACCGACGTGCTGCTCTCGACCGGGCTCGCGCTCGTGGATCCGGGGCTCGCGCGCGGCACGATCGCGCAGCGGCTCGAGGCCGAACTCGCGCCGGGATCGCGCCTGGCCGCGCTGCGCATGCGCGCCGAGCGCCGCGTGAACGCCGACCGCAGCTTCGAGAACTTCGCGCAGACGACCGACCAGCGCACGAGTTCGCTGCGCTGGCGCGCGCGTTCGGGCGCCGCGGTCGTGATCGAGAGCGAAGCGCGTGTGCAGTGGCAGCGCGCGACGCAGGCGTTCGCGAACGGCGCCGCGTTCGCGCGCGCGGTCGTGGACCAGACGGCGCTCTCGCAGCTCGTGTGGCAGCCGAACCCGCGCGTGCGCGCGACGGGCACCGGCGAAGCGACGTGGTCGCGACCGCTCGGGCAGAAGCAGTTCACGCGCACCATTCGCCTCGGCCCCGATCTCGGGCTTTCGGTCGGCGCACGGGGACGCGTCGAGGCGCAGGTGCGCCGCGCGTTCGTCTCCGGCCCGCCTTCGGTGAACCTGCTGCCGAGCGCCGATCCCGCGGGTGCCGCGCGCTGGGACGCGACCGGACGCTTCGACCTGCGGCTGCACGAGAGCACGACCTTCGGCCTCTCGGCCGGGGTGAAGGAGCGCCCCGGGCACAAGACGCTCACGACCGGCAGGGCGGAAGTGAGGGCCTTCTTTTGAGAGAAGATGCCTGGGCGCGGAGAAGCCGGAGCGTCGGCTTGCGGCACCGTGGGCACTCGCGTGTTCCGCGGGGCCGGCGGGCGCTTCCGCGCCGCTGGGTTCTCGCACCCACTCGCGCATCGCGCGAGGTGGCGTGGTCAAGCTGTTGCGCGCGTGCGCCGTGGCGATGGGCTGCTTTTGCGCGATCGCGTCCGGGGCCGCGGAGCTCGACCTGAAGGGCTGGCCGGGGCCGTCGCGCCGGGCCGAGGGAATGCTCGCTCCGGCGCTCGCCGCGGCGGGTGATTCGGTGTCGCTGTCGCGCTCGCTCGGCTCGCTGGTCGCCACGCTCCAGGCGGACGGCTGGCTCGACGCGCGTGCCGAGGGCGAGTGGGCGGGAACCCCGCCGCGGCTCGTCGTGCGCGTCGCGCCGGGGACGCAGCGGCGCTGGGGCACGCTCGCGCTCGACGTCCCGGCCGCCGACTCGGCGGCGCTCGCGGCCGACCTCGCGTGGCGTTCGGGCGAGCCCGCGGCGTCTGCCGCGCTCACGCGTGCGATCGAACGCGCGGTGACGCGCGCCGAGCGCGAGGGCCACGCCTGGGCGCAGCTGGGTGTGAGCGGCTGGAGCGAGGACTCGGGGCGCGTGGACGTGCGGCTCTCGGGCACGCGCGGTCCGCTCGTGAAGATCTTCGACGTGCGGCTCGAAGGCATCCGCGTGACGCAGCCCGAAGTGGCCGAGCGCGCGATGGGGCGGCTGCGCGGCACGGACTACGACCCGTCACGCATCGCGCTCGCGACGCAGCGGCTCGCGCAGCTCGGCGTGTTCCGCAAGGTCGAGTACGCGGGCCTCGCCGGCGGCGGCGCGTACGCGCAGGGCGTGCTGCGCTGGCGCGTGGAGGAACCGCGCTACAACCAGTTCGAGGGCGCGGTCGGCGTGCAGGGCGAGGCCGGCGTCGCGGGCCTCGCGCGGCTCGAACTCGGCAACCTGCTCGGCACCGCGCGCGCGGTGGGGCTGTCGTGGCAGTCGCGCGGCAAGGGGCTCGCGGATTTCTCGGCGCGCTACACCGAACCGATGCTGTTCGGGCGCGCGCTGCGGCTGAGCGGCGAGATGAGGCAACAGGTGCAGGACACGTCGTGGACTCGCTTCCGCTATGGTGCGCGGCTGAGCGCCGCCGTGGGCGAGCGCGAACGCATCGAGGCGGGTTTCGGCGAGGAGCGCGTGGCGCAGTCACGAGGAACGGTGCAGTCGGCGGATCAGCAGGAGACGAGCTTCGCGCTCGAGCGCGACGGGCGCGACGACGCACTCGCGCCCCGGCGCGGCACGCGCGTGCGCGTCGGCGCGACGCAATCGTTCAAGCGCGAGCGCCTGCGCGGCGCGGCGGCGGGTTCGTCGAGCACGCGCAGCGCGCGGCTGAGCGGCGCCGACATGACGGTCGAGTGGCACCGCGCGCTCGCGCCGATCGGGACTCGGGCTCGACGCGACCGTCGCGGGGCGCTTCACGACGCAGACCGAACTGGCCGACTGGGAGCGTTTCGCGCTCGGCGGCGCCGCGACGCTGCGCGGCCACGACGAAGAGGCGTTCCGCCCCGACCGCTACGCGCTCACGCGGTTCGAATACCGCTGGTTCCTCGGGGACGCCGGCGAGCGCGTCGCGCTGTTCTGGGATCACGCGCAGATGGAGACGCGGACCACGAACGGCGCCGGAGGCGCCGGCACCCGCCACGAAAAACAAGCCGCGGACGGACTGGGCTTCGGCCTTCGTCTTCCCGCCGCGGGCGGGCACGTGGAACTCGACTACGGCCTCGCGCCCGGCAACGGCGTGCTCGAAGGGAAGATGCACCTGCGATTGGTGACGGCCTTCTGATGGCGCTCGAGACCCAGGTCCGCGCCGCGCTCGAGCCCGGCGGCGCGCTCGCGCGCTACTGGCCGCTCTACGAGGAGCGCCATGCGCAGGTCGAACTCGCGCGCGACGTCGCGCGCACGTTCGAGCGCGGCGGCATCCTCATGGCCGAGGCGCCCACGGGCGTCGGCAAGTCGGTCGCCTACTTGCTGCCGGCCGTGCTGCACGCGGTCGAGACGAACGAACGCATCGTCGTCGCGACGTGCACGAAGTCGCTCCAGGACCAGCTCTTCGAGCGCGACCTCCCGGCCGTGCTCGAAGCGCTCGGCGTGTCGGTGCCGATCGCGCGGCTGAAGGGCAAGGCGAACTACCTCTGCCCGCGCCTGCTCGACATGGCCGAAGCGAACGGCGACGAGGAGACCGAGGCGATCGACGCGCTCAAGCAGTGGGCGGCCGGGGACGCGTTCGGCGACCTCGACCGCTTCGAGGCGCCCGACGCCGAGGCGTGGCGCCGCGTGCGCCCGCGCGTCGCGGCCGATCCGCAGAACTGTTCGGGTGCGGTGTGCCGCCGCGGACGCGAGTGCTTCTGGGCGCGCGCGCGGCGCGCGGCCGGCGAGGCGCGCATCACGATCGTCAATCACGCGCTGCTCGCGCGCGCGGCCGAGATCGAAGGGCTGCTGCCGGAGTACGACGTGCTCGTCGTGGACGAAGCGCACCGGCTCGAAGGCGTGCTGCTCAGCCAGCTCGAGCGCAGCGTGTCGCGCCATCGCATCGACGACCTGCTGCGCCAGACCGGCAGCCTGCGTGGCGGGCGGCGCGGCTCGGGACTGCTGTCGCGCATCCGTTCGACGGCGCTGCCGCTGCTGCTCGCGGATTCGACGCGCGAGCGCATCGTCGGCGACCTCGACCGGCTGTCGAGCCGCGCCGAGGAAGCGCGCGAGGACGTCGAGACGCTGTTCCGGCAGGTCGCCGGAGGCGACGACGGGCCGAAAGGCGGATCGCCCTACGGCACGCGCAAGCGCTTCCGCTCGCAGCACGAACTGTTCGGGCGCCAGCTGCAGGGACTGCAGATCGTGCTCGAACACTGCGACGTGTTCGCCGACGCGCTGCGGCGCGCGGCGGGCGCCGTGATTTCCGCCGAAGCCGGCGCGCCGGGCGAGGAGCTCGCGGCCGAGCTCGAACTCGTGTCCGCGCGCTGGACCGGCGTGCGCGACGACCTGCTCACGCTGTCCGAAGCCGTGGATCCCGACTGGGTGTACTGGAAGTCGCAGTCGCCGCATTCCAAGGTGGCCGAGCTGCGCGGCTCACCCGTGATGATCGGCGGCTTCGCGCGTCAGCAGCTGTTGTCGCGCGCGCGTGCCGCCGTGCTCACGTCGGCGACGCTGTCGAGCGCGGGCGATTTCTCCTGGGCGGCCGAGCGGCTCGGGCTCGCGCGCGGCGGTTCGCCCGACTGCGAAGTGGCGAGCTACCCGTCGCCGTTCCCGCTGCACGAGCAGATGCGCGCGTACGTCTACGACGGCGGTCCGGACGAGGCCGCCGCGGTCTCCGAGGTCGTCGCGCAGCTCGCGCGCGCGGCCGAGCGCAACGCGCTCGTCCTGTTCACGTCGCACGAGCGGCTCAAGCGCGCGCGGGCCCGGCTCGCGACGCTGCTGCCGCCCGGGCGGACGCTGCTCGCGCAGGAAGTGGACGGCCCCGCGGGGCTGCTCGTCGAACGCTTCCGCAAGGCGAAGGGCGCGGTCTTGCTCGGGGTGCAAAGCCTGTGGGAAGGTGTCGACTTTCCGGGAGAGACGCTCGAGATGCTCGTGGTCGCGAAGCTCCCGTTCTCCGTGCCGGACGACCCGATCGTCGAAGCGCGCGGGGAGCGATTGCGCGAACGCGGGCAGGATCCCTTCCGGGCCGACGCCGTTCCCGAAGCCGTGGTGCGCTTCCGGCAGGGCGTGGGCCGGTTGATCCGGCGTTCGGACGATCGCGGCGTGCTGGTGGTCTGCGACCCCAGGCTCGCGAACGCGTCGTACCGAAAGCCTTTTCGCGCGGCGCTGCCGGTGGAGCCCGAACTGTGGCGCGACGCGCGCGCCCTCGCAGCCGAGGCCGCGCGCTTCCTGACGGAACGAGACGAAGTGGCGCGGGAGGACGTGTGATCCGGCTGGGTGAGACGAGGCTTTCCCTCGACGACGTGGTGAAGACTGCGCGCGGTGAAGCGCGCATCGAGATCGCACCGGATGCGCTCGTGCGCATGCGGGCCAGTCGCGCCGTGGTGGATCGCGCGGTGAGCGAGGGCCGCGTGGTCTACGGCGTGACGACCGGCTTCGGCGAGCTCAAGGACCGGCGGATCCCGCCCGAGGACACGCGCGCGCTGCAGCTGAACCTGCTGCGCTCGCACAGCGCGGGCGTCGGTCCCGCGGCGACGCGCGAAGTCGTGCGCGCGATGCTGCTGCTGCGCGCGAACTCGCTCGCGCAGGGCCGCTCCGGTGTGCGGCCGGACATCGTCGAGTTCCTGATCGCGATGCTCGACCGCCAGGTGACACCCATCGTGCCGTTGCAGGGTTCGGTCGGCGCGTCGGGCGACCTCGCGCCGCTCGCGCACCTCGCGTGCGTCATGGTGGGCGAGGGCGAAGCGTTCCTCGGCGACCAGCGCATGCCCGCGGGGCTCGCGCTCCGCGGCGCGGGGCTGCAGCCGCTGACGCTGGAAGCGAAGGAAGGACTCGCGCTCATCAACGGCACGCAGTTCTCGACCGCGCTCGCCGCGCTCGCCTGCGCGGACGCGCAGAGCGTCTGGGAGGCGGCGCTCGCCGCCGCGGCGCTCAGCACCGAAGTGCTGCTCGGCAGCTTCACGCCGGCGCGCGAGGACGTGCAGTCGCTGCGCCCGTACCCGGGCGCGCTCGAGGCGGCGCGCCGCCTGCGCGCGTACTCCGAGGGCAGCGCGCTCGTCGCGAGCCACGCGAACTGCGGCCGCGTGCAGGACGCGTACAGCCTGCGCTGCGTGCCCAACGTGATGGGCGCGTCGTGGGACGCGATCGTGCACGTCGAGACGCAGCTCGAGATCGAGCTCAACAGCGTCAACGACAACCCGCTCATCTTCGCGGAAGGGGACGAGGCGATCTCCGCCGGTCTCTTCCACGCGCAGCCCGTCGCGCTCGCGGCGGACTACCTCAAGATCGCGGTCGCCGAGGTCGCGTCGCTCTCCGAGCGCCGCATCGACCGGCTCATCGATCCGCGCGTCTCCGAACTGCCGGCGTGCCTCGCGGAGAATCCCGGCCTCGAGTCGGGCTACATGATCGCGCAGTACACGGCGGCGTCGCTCGTGTCCGAGAACAAGTCGCTCGCGCATCCGGCGAGCGTGGATTCGATTCCGACCGGCGCGGGCATCGAGGATCACGTGAGCATGGCGCCGATCGCGGGCCGTCACGCGCGCCGGATCGTCGAGAATGCCGCGAACGTGGTCGCGCTCGAACTGCTGTGCGCATGCCGCGGGCTCGAGTTCCGCCGTCCGCTCCGCGCGGGCGCGGGCAGCGAGATGCTCTACGGGCAGGTGCGGCGCATCGCCGCGGCGCCCGAGGGCGACCGCCCGATCTCCGGACCGTGCGAAGCGGTCGCGCGCTGGGTGCTGTCGGGCGCGCCGGTGACGCTCGCCGAAGAGGTGCTCGAGTCATGACCACCGCGAGTGCCGCGCGCGTCGTGCGCGCCCCGCGCGGAACCGAACTCAGCTGCAAGGGCTGGGTGCAGGAAGCCGCGCTGCGCATGCTGATGAACAACCTCGATCCCGACGTGGCCGAGCGCCCGGCGGATCTCGTGGTGTACGGCGGCACGGGCAAGGCCGCGCGCAACTGGGAAGCGTTCGACCGGATCGTGGCCGCGCTGCGCGCGCTCGAGACCGACGAGACGCTGCTCGTGCAGTCGGGCAAGCCGGTCGGCGTCTTCAAGACGCACGCCGACGCGCCGCGCGTGCTGATCGCGAACTCGAACCTCGTGCCGAAGTGGGGCACGTGGGAACACTTCCGCGATCTCGAGGCGAAGGGCCTCATGATGTACGGGCAGATGACCGCGGGCTCGTGGATCTACATCGGCTCGCAGGGCATCGTGCAGGGCACGTTCGAGACGTTCGCCGAGTGCGCCGAGCAGCACTTCGGCGGCACGCTCGCGGGCCGTCTCGTGCTGACCGCCGGACTCGGCGGCATGGGTGGCGCGCAGCCGCTCGCCGCCACGATGAACGGCGCCGTGTGCCTCGGGATCGAAGTCGATCCGTGGCGCGCGCAGCGCCGCATCGAGACCGGCTACTGCGACAAGCTCACGCACTCGCTCGACGAGGCGCTCGCGTGGTGCCGCGAGGCGATGGCCGCGAAGCAGCCGCTGTCCGTGGCGCTCGTGGGTAACGCCGCGGTGCTCGTGCCGCAGCTGCTCGAACGCGGCGTGATTGCCGACGTGGCGACCGACCAGACCTCCGCGCACGATCCGCTCACGGGCTACGTGCCCGCGGGACTGTCGCTCGAGCAGGCGGCGGCGCTGCGCGCGTCGAACCCGGACGAGATGGTGCGCCTCGCGCGCGAGAGTATGGCCGTGCACGTGCGCGCGCTGCTCGGCATGAAGGCGAAGGGCACGGTGCTGTTCGACTACGGCAACAACCTGCGCGGCGAAGCCGTGAAGGGTGGCGTGCCGGAGGCGGAAGCGTTCTCGTACCCGGGCTTCGTGCCCGCGTACATCCGCCCGCTGTTCTGCGTGGGCAAGGGGCCGTTCCGCTGGGCGGCGCTCTCGGGCGACCCCGACGACATCCGCGTCACCGACGAAGCGGCGCTCGCCGAGTTCCCCGACGACGCGCGGCTCCACCGCTGGATTCCGCTCGCTCGGAAGCACGTGCACTTCCAGGGTCTGCCCGCGCGCATCTGCTGGCTCGGCTACGGCGAGCGGCACCGCCTCGGGTTGCGATTCAACGCGCTGGTGCGGGAGGGCAAGCTCAAGGCGCCGATCGTCATCGGGCGCGATCATCTCGACACGGGCTCGGTCGCCTCGCCGTACCGCGAGACCGAGGCGATGCGCGACGGCTCCGACGCCGTCGCCGACTGGCCGCTGCTCAACGCCATGCTCAACGTGGCGGGCGGCGCGTCGTGGGTGAGCCTGCATCACGGCGGCGGCGTGGGGATCGGGAACTCGATCCACTCGGGCCAGGTGATCGTGTGCGATGGTACGGCCGAAGCCGACGCACGCATCCGTCGCGTGCTCACGAACGATCCCGGAACCGGCGTGATGCGTCACGCCGACGCGGGCTACCCGGAAGCCATCGCACATGCGAGGAAGACCGGAATGAACCTGCCGGGCGTGACCACATGACCTACTGGGCCGCGAACGATCCGTCGAGCAAGCCCGTCGCCGGGCGCAGCGCGTACCTGATCCTGCACAACACGTCCGAAGTGGTGACGCCGGACGCCGACGGGCGCGCGGTGCTGCGCTACCCGAAGGGCGCCGTCGTGTTCCGCGACGGCCGCGTGCTCGAGGTGGGACCGGTCGGCGAGCTGACGCGCCGGCATCCGGACGCGCGCCCGCTCAACGCAACGGCAAGCTGGTCACGCCCGGGCTCGTGGACTGCCACACGCACATGATCTTCGGCGGCAACCGCGCGGCCGAGTTCCAGATGAAGCTCGCCGGCAAGCCGTACGCCGAGATCGCCGCCGCCGGCGGCGGCATCCGCTCGACCGTCGCCGCGACGAGCGCCGTGAAGGACGAAGTGCTCGAGAAGGTGCTCGCGAACCGGCTCGAACGCTGGCGCGCGAACGGCTGCACGACGGTCGAAGTGAAGAGCGGCTACGGACTCGATCCGCGCCGCGAACTGCGATTGCTCGAACTCATGGGCGGCGCGGCCATTCGCGTGCCCGTGCGCGTGCACCGCACCGCGCTGCTGCTGCACGCGCTGCCCGAGTCGTTCGAGGGCAAGCGCGAGGAGTACGTCGAGGAAGTGCGCACGACCGTGCTCACCGAGATCCACCGCCGCGGCATGGCGGGCGCGATCGACGTGTTCTGCGATCCGGTCGCGTTCACGGTCGAGGAGTGCCGCGCCGTGCTCACGCGCGCGATCGAGCTGGGCTTTCCGGTCAAGCTGCACGCCGAGCAGATGGCGCACTTCGGCGGCGCCGCGCTGGCGGCCGAACTGGGCGCGCGCAGCGCCGACCACCTCGAGAGCGCGATCGACGAGGACTGGAAGCTGCTCGCCGACGCCGGCACCGTGGGCGTGCTGCTGCCCGCGGCGGCGCTCACGCTGCGCCAGCGCCTGCCCGAGGCCGCGATGATCCGCGCGAGCGGCGCGCGTTTCGCGATCGCGACCGACTTCAATCCCGGCACCGCGCCCGCGCAGAGCCTCATGGAGTGCGCCGCGCTCGCCGCGCGGCTGTGCGGCTTCACGGCGGAGGAAGTGCTGCTCGCCGTCACCTGGAACGCCGCGAAGGCGCTCGGCGCGGAGGCGGAGGTCGGCCACCTGACGCCCGGCGCGTGGGGCGACGCGGTGATGTGGGAGTGCGAGACGCTCGAGGAGCTGCCGTACTGGATGCCGGCGGTGCGCCCCGATACCGTCTTCATGCGCGGCGCGGATCTCGCGCTGCCGTCGGTCGAGCGGAGTGTGGCCTGAGCCGGCCGCCGGACGAGGCAGGCGAGGATGCCCCTTGGGCATCCTCGCTTCGTTTCGGGCGGGGGGCCGCCGCGCGCCCGCATGGAGCGCCGCGCGCCGCTCGGGTAGCATGCGCCGCGTTCCCGACGCCGCACCTTTCGCACGCCACTCTCACTCTCTTCCGGAGTGTTCCTTCATGTCCCGCCTCGTCGAATGCGTTCCGAACTTTTCCGAAGGCCGCCGTCGTGAAGTCGTGGACCAGATCCTGAGCGCGATCGCCGCCGTGCCGGGCGTGACGCTGCTCGACGCGGAGCTGGATCCCGATCACAACCGCTCCGTGGTGACGTTTGCGGGCGAGCCCGAACCGGTCATGGAAGCGGCGTTCCGCGCGGTGCAGTGCGCCTCGACGCTCATCGACCTCAACCATCACTCGGGCCAGCACCCGCGCATGGGCGCGACCGACGTCGTGCCGTTCGTGCCGGTCGAGAACTGCACGCTCGACGACTGCGCCGAGATGGCGCGCGTCGTGGCGAAGCGGATCGGCGAAGAGCTGAGCATTCCGGCGTTCCTCTACGAGTCCGCCGCGAGCACGCCCGCCCGCACGTCGCTCGCCGACGTCCGCCGCGGCGAGTTCGAGGGGCTGCGCGAGGCGATCGGCACCGACCCCGCGCGCAAGCCGGACTTCGGTCCCGAGAAGATCCACCCGACGGCCGGCGCCACGGCGGTCGGCGCACGGCGCTTCCTGGTCGCGTTCAACGCCAACCTGAACACGTCCGACGTGCGCGTGGCCAAGGCGGTCGCCGCGGCGATCCGCGAGCAGAGCGGCGGGCTCAAGAACGTGCGCGCGCTCGGCTTCTCGATCGAGGGCGGACGCCGCGCCCAGATCAGCATGAACCTCGTGAACGTCGAGGCGACGCCGATCCACCGTGTGCTCGCGCTCGTCCGCGCCGAGGCCGCGCGCCACGGCGCCGCGATCTCCGGCTGCGAAGTGGTCGGGCTCGTGCCCGAGGCCGCGCTGCTCGACGCGGCCGAGCACGCGATCCAGCTCGAGGGGTTCAGCCGCGACCAGGTGCTCGAACTGCGGCTCAAGCAGCCGCCGCTCACCGAGGCGGTGCCGATCTCGACCTTCTTCGACCAGGTCGCCGGTCCGTCGCCCACGCCGGGCGGCGGCACGGTCGCGGCGTTCGTCGGCTCGCTCGCCTCGTGCCTCGCGACCATGGTCGCCAACCTGACGATCGGCCGGAAGAAGTACGCCGCGAGCGAACCGGCCATGGTGGACCTGAAGCGCGAAGCCGCCGAGCTGCGCCGCGACCTGCTGGCGCTCGGCCGTCGCGACAGCGAGGCGTTCGACCAGGTGCTCAAGGCCCGCAAGCTGCCGCAGGCCACCGCGGGCGAGCAGGCGGAGCGGGAGGCGGCCATGCGAGCCGCCGACCTGACCGCGGCCCGCGTGCCGGTCGAGACCGCGAAAGCGTGTGCCCGGGTCGCCGCCCTGGCCGCGATCGCTGCCCAGAAGGGCAACACGAACGCCGTGACCGACGCCGGGGTCGCGGGGCTTTTGGCGGAGGCCGCCGGGCAGGGTGCGATCCTCAACGTGGAAATCAACCTGAAGTCGCTGGCCGACGGCGCCGATAAGCAAGGCGTGGCAGCGGACCTCGAGTCGGCGCGCACCGCGTTGCAGGCGGCGGCGGCGAAATGCCGGGAGGCCGTGAGTGCAGCCATGAACGCTTGATCAGGGACAGACCTTTGCCGGCAACGAGGGGCACGCCGGGGAGAGCCAGCCAACTTGGAAAAGGCGATCGACATCAAGCGTCGGGCACAGCGCTGCATCCAGAACGGCGATCTGGACGGCGCGCTCACCGAATACGAGAAGCTCGTCGGCGGTGAAGAGTCCGACCCCTACAACTTCGTGCTCCTCGCGGACCTCCTCTACAAGAAGGGGGACCAGACGGGCGCTGCCGAGCGCTATCTGTCCGCCGTCGCGGCGTACGAGAAGTCGTCGCTGTTCAAGAACGCGATCGCCGTCTGCAAGAAGATGCTGCGGCTGTCGCTTTCTCCCGCGAAGGTGCTCAATTCCCTCGCGCAGCTGCACCTGCTCGACGGACTCGCCGGCGAAGCGGCCCTCTACTACGTGCAGTACGCCGAGCACATGGTGCGCTCGAGCGCGCCGTCCGAGGCCGCCGAGGCGCTCCGCAAGGCGTTCGACGCCTGCCAGGACAACCTCAAGGTGCTCGAGCAGCTCTCGGAAGCGTGGCTGCTGGCCGGTGAGAACCCGCGCGCCGCGTCGGTGATGCTCGAGGCGCCGAGCCACTACCGCTCGCGCGGTCTCGAGGCCGACGCCGCGCGCTGCACGCTGCGCGAGCGCGGCCCTCCGGCCCTGGCCGAGCCGGTGCAGGCGGCCGCTCCGGCCGCGCCCGTCGCGCCGGCTGCACCCGCGCCGCAGGCGGCCGTGAGCGAAACCGTGCGATGTGGAGCCGAGCCCCGCCGTGGCGGCGCTCAGTGCCAGGGGCCGGCAGCTTCACCCGCGCCGGTGCCCCGATCGCCAGCGAACACATCGCGACGCGCAAGCCGTTCGCCGTACGAAGCGCCGGTGGCCGAAGCCCGGCTGCCGAGACCGCCGGGAGCGCCCCGGCTCGAAGCCGCGCCGAGTTCGAGTCGCACCCGCGCCGGATGGCGCGGCCCGCGTTCGTGGACGATCACGCGGCCTGGCAGGGTTCGAACTGCCGGACGCCACGATTTCGAGCTCCCGTCCAGCCGACGCTGCACGCGCCCGGCGAGGACGTGCCGACCGCAGGAAGACGCGACCGCGACGGGCGAAGACGACTTCGCCGTGACGGAGGCGGAGGCCGAGGCGAGCTTTGGCGCCATCGAGGCCGCGGCGCCGGAGAGCGAAGAAACAGGCGAAGACGCCGAGGAGCCGGTCTACGAGACCGCGGAGCACGAACCTCGACGTGGTCCCGGCCGAATGGCGGCCGAGCGCGGGGATTCCCGCCGACGCGGCGCCCGAGCCGGCGGCCGACGTCTACGAGATCACGCTGGACGAGACGTCCGTCGCGGCGTGCCCGCGATCGACATCGACGGAGACGGTCGAGGGCGAGGCCGAACCCACCTACGAGATCGCCGAGAGCCGTCCGCCCCGGGTGCCGCGTCGGCCGAGTCGCCCGGCCTGTCGTTCGCGGCCACGTCGGAGCCCATGCCCACCGTCGGTGCACTCGCCGACGCCGCTCGATCACGTGGAGCAGCTGCTCGCGCGCGCGCAGGAGCATTTCCGCTCAGGCGATCGCGACCTGGCCACCGCCACGCTGTCCGAGGCCGCCCAGGCGTACGAACGCCTCGGCCGGTTCGACAGTGCCGCCACCATCTATCGCAGTCTCGGCCGCGGCGCGCAGGCGTCGCCGGCCCTCATGGAACTCTGGCTCGCCAACTGCGAGCTGCGCCGCGACGCCGCCGAAGCCGCGCAGGTCGCCTGCGAGCTCGGGGACCGCGCACTCAACGACGGCGACGAGCCGCGCGCACGCAGCTGGTTCGAGCGCGCCATCACCCTGGATGCGGCCAACGAGACGGCCCGCCGCCGGCTGCAGCGGCTGGCCGGGGCCGGCGCCCCGAACATGGGCGGCATCGCGATCGCGTCCGCCGCGGCGGTGCCTCCGCCGCCGGCGAACACGGACGCGCCGCCGCCAATCGAGGCGGGCCGGGTCGAGGTGGCGGTCGGCCGTGCGGAGGCCGTGTCCTTCGATCTGGCCGGCCTGCTGTCCGAGTTCCAGAAGGGCGTGGCCGCGCAACTGGCCGGAGACTCGCAGAGCCATTACGATTTGGGCATGACCTATCGCGAGATGGGCCTGCTCGATCAGGCCATCGAATCGTTCCGCGTTGCGCAGGAAGATCCACGCCTCGCACCGCGCGCTCTCGAAATGGCTGGGCGATGCCTGGCCGACCAGGGACGGCACCACGAAGCGTGCGGGGAGTTCCGCCGCGCGCTGGCGTTGCCGGGCGTCGGTCCCGACAACGATGCGGAGCTTCGCTTCCACCTCGGTCACTCGCTCGCGGAGTCCGGGCAGTTGGCGGAGGCGCTCGGCGAGTACGAACGAGTCACCACCGCGATGCCCGGATTCGAGGACGTGGACGATCGCATCGTCGCGCTTCGCCGGGTGCTGGGGCAGGCATGACCAGCGCGCGGCCTGCCCACACGGGTGGCCGCAGGGTGGACCTGCACGCGCACACGATCTTCAGCGACGGCCAGCTCTCGCCGGAAGAGCTCGTCGAACTGGCGGCCTCGCGGCCTGGTCGTCCGCTCGGCGTCACCGACCACGACACCGTCGAAGGCATCACCCGCGCGTTGGCGGCGGGTGAGGGCCGCGTGCGCATCGTGCCCGGCATCGAGATCTCCTCGTCGCTCGACGGCCACGACCTGCACGTGCTCGGCTACTTCATCGACGCGCAGAGCGAATCGCTGCTCGAGCGTCTCGCGTCGTTCCGCGAGGAACGCCGTCAGCGCGCCCAGGCGATCATGGAACGCCTGCGCGAGCTGGGCTGCCCGGTCGACGAGCACGCGGTGTTCGCGGCGGCGGAGCCCGGCGTGGTCGGCCGCCCGCACGTGGCGCACGCGCTCGTGCGCGCGGGGCACGTGCCCAGCGTCGAGGCCGCGTTCCAGCAGTACCTCGGGCCGCGCGGGCGCGCGTTCGTGCAGCGCCCGGCGTTCCACACCGAGGAAGCGATCGCGTGCATCCGCGAAGCGGGAGGGGCGAGCGTGCTCGCGCATCCCGGCGCGCATCTCGCGGTACACATCGTCGAACGGCTGAAGGACGCCGGTCTCGACGGCATCGAGGTGTGGCATCCGGTGCACGGCGGCAACGCCGTGAGGCACTGGCGCGAGGTCGCGCAGCGGCTGCAGCTCATCCCGAGCGGCGGCTCCGACTTCCACGGCACGCACCGAGGCGCGGGGCTCGGCGACATGCCGGTGCCCGAGCGCACGGTCGAACAGTTGCAGGCGGCGTCGCGGCGTTGACGTGCGGAGAGCGGCGCGACTAACCTGCCGCTCGTCCCCGTTCCCACCCCGTCGGAGAGCGATCCCATTCGCCTGCGTTCCGCGTTTTTCGCCGCCGCCGTGCTGTCGCTGACGCCGTTCGTCGCGTCGGCCGAATCGCCCGCGGCCGGTTCCACGGTCTCATCGCTTCCCGCGTGGTGGTCCGCGCCGGGCCGTGCGGGATGGACACCCGACGCCGTGCAGAGCGGCGGCATGCCGTGGACCTTCGCCGGGATCACCGCGGGCGCGTGGCGCATCGAGGATCCCTTCGCGCCGGCCGCGGTGCACTTCGGTGGACTGCCCGAAGCGCAGGCGCCGATCGCCTGGTACGACACGGTGCGCGTGTCGATCGGCGAAGGCGGCGCGTGGACGGGCTTCGGCGCCGGAGTCGTCACCGCGGACGCGGGCATGCGTCCGCCGAGCACGAAGCAGCCGCGCGCGGTGTTCACGCTCGCGAACGGTGACGGCGGCGTGGAGCGCAACGGCATCCTGCTTTCACGCGGCGACGAGCGGTCGTGGCTGCGCGTGGGCACCTCGACCGGACGCCGCGGCGGCATCGCCGACATGGGGCCGGGCGCGGATCACCTCTGGGGCTTCGACGCCGGCGCGCGACGCGGCGACCACGTGTTCACCGCACGCTTCGCGCAGCGCGGGCTGGGGGAGTCGCAGCGCTCGAGCGAGGCCGGCCTCGGCGAGAGCGGCCGCGGCGCGAACGGTTCGTTCGCGTGGGACTGGCGCCGTGAAGGCTGGGCGCAGGGCGTGAAGGTGTCGCGCGCGTACGACCAGCGCACGTCGTTCGTGCTCGGAGGGGGCAGCACGTTCTCCGTGCGCGATTCGTGGACGAACTCGGCCGAGTGGACGGCCGAACACGCGCGGGGCGGACGCACGCTCGACACACGTGTCGCCTGGAGCGAGAGCCACGCACGGCGCGCGACGAATCGCGTGGCGGGTGCGTCGGATTGGGATCACACGGCGTGGGCCGCGGTGCGTGCGCGCCAGCCGGTGCTCGGTGGGCAGGGAGAAGTCGCGCTGGGCGGTGGCTGGGACGGCGCCATGTCGCGAAAGGCGGAACGTTGGCAGCTCTCGCCTTCGGCCGCGTGGCGGCGTGGCGAGCGCGTGCGCTGGCGCGCCTTCGGCGAGCGTGCGCTGACGCCGATCTGGACGGACCTCGACGCGGCCTCGGGCCAGCGCTCGTTCATGCAGGACGTGTGGGTCGGCGGCATCGAAGCGGGAGCGGGCACCCACGGGCGCACGTGGGAGGCGGGGGTTTCCGCCGGCAGCGTGGGAGGGCGCGCGCTGGCCGCGCGGTATCCCGTGCGCGACGTCGCGATGCGCATCGGCTGGCTTGCGGACTCGAAGCGCTACGGGTTCGCGCTCGCGCAAGCGTCGGGCACGTGGGGGTGGCGCGCGCTCGGTGGCGATGCGCGTGGCTACGCCATGGTGCGTGACGAGAGCACCGAGCAGCCGAGCGTGGATCCGGCGTACGGCGGTGTGGTGGGAGCGACCGCCGCGTTCAAGCTGTTCACCGGCGATCTCGCGGTGCGGTTGCGCGCCGACGCCGCGTGGGTCGGTGAACGATGGACGGAGGCGCTCGTGCCCGGCTTCGAGGACCGCGCGCTTCCGGGCTACGCGACGTTCGGCGTCGGAGCTCGTGTCGGAGTCGGGGACGTGACGATGCTGTTCCGCCTCGACGGGCTCGAGAACGAACGCCACCCGCTGCCGTGGCTCGATCAGGGCGCGTCTCCCGATCTCGTGCTCGCGCGGGACTCGGGCCGGCGCTTTCGCTTCGAGATGAGCTGGCCGCTGCTCAACTAGCGGTCGCGGCCTCCGGCCGCGCGGTGGTCGCCCGGCTTCCCTCACGCCCCCGCGGATGTCGCATGCTCGATCTCACTCCTTCGGAACGGCGTGGCCTGCTCGTGCTCCTGCTGCTGGCCGCCCTCGGGGCGGGCTGGGACCTGGCGCACCTGAAGGCGGTCCCGGCGCCGGAGCTCGGGCCGGAGCCTCGCCCGGCCGCCGCGGGAGCCGTGACCGACGGCCCCGCGCCCGGTTCCGCTGGCGAGGGGCGCCCGCCGGTCGCCCCGCCCTCCGGGCCGATCGACCTCAACCGGGCGACCGCGTCCCAGCTGGACGCCCTGCCCGGCATCGGCCCGGTGCTCGCCGGCCGGATCGTCGAACAACGGGCGAAGCAGGGGGCATTTCGGTCGGTGGACGAACTGCTCGCCGTCCGCGGCATCGGTCCGCGGTTGTTCGAGCGGCTCCGTCCCCTCGTGACGTGCGAGCGGGCGGGACGCACGGCCGCCGCCGAGTCGCTGCAGTTCGCACGCTGACGCGTGCACCGACCTTGCAGTTTTCGCTTCAGTCCGAGAGAGGGCCGTCCCGATAACCCCGTCGGGTCATGCCATGCATGCAGTTGCGCCCGCGCTTTCGAGGGCAGGTTGCACGGCATGCCGATTGCGGACGGGCCCGCGGCCCGCGCGCGAGAGCGCGCACCGTGTGCATGGACGCTCCGTTGCCCGGTCTCTCTCTCGGGATGGACACTTGGTCGAAGACATCGGACAAAAACTCCTCGAAGCGCAACTGATCGACGGGAATGCCCTGCAGAAGGCGGCGCTCCAGCAGAAGACGGCTGGCGGCACCGTGACGGGCAACCTCGTGAAGATCGGAGCGCTCTCCGAAGAGACGCTGCTCGACTTCTTGTCGAAGCACTACAACGTGCCCGCGATCGACCTGAAAGGGTTCGAACCGGACCCGGCTCTGACGCGCCTGATTCCCGGTGACGTCGCGAGCAAGTTCATGGCGCTGCCGGTGTCCAAGTCGGGACGCCGCCTCGTCGTGGCGATGGCGAATCCCTCCAACATCTTCGCGATCGACGACATCAAGTTCATCACGGGCTACGAGGTCGAGCCGCACGTCGCCTCGGAAGCCGCGGTGAAGAAGGCGCTCGATCGCGCCTACGACTCGGCCGGCACCATGGCCGACGTCATGAAGAACATGGAGGAGGACCTCGACGTCGTCGACGAGGACGACTCCGCCGCGGAAAACGACGCGGGCCTCGGCCAGGTCAACGACGCTCCGATCGTCAAGCTCGTGAACTCGCTCATCGCGGACGCGGTGCGCAAGGGCGCCTCCGACATCCACATCGAGCCCTACGAAAAGACGATGCGCGTGCGCTTCCGCATCGACGGCTCGCTGCAGGAGATGATGGCGCCGCCGTACAAGTTCAAGGCGGCGATCACGTCGCGCCTGAAGATCATGGCCGACCTCGACATCGCCGAACGCCGCGTGCCGCAGGACGGCCGCATCAAGATCAAGGTCATCAACCGCACGATCGACCTTCGCGTGAACTCGCTGCCCACGATCTTCGGCGAGAAGATCGTCATGCGAATCCTCGACAAGACGAACCTCAACATCGATCTCGAGAAGCTCGGCTTCGAACCGAAGTCCATGAAGGACTTCATCGCGGCCATTCTCAATCCCTACGGCATGGTGCTCGTCACCGGCCCGACCGGCTCCGGCAAGACGACGACGCTGTACTCGGCGCTGTCGCGCGTGAACACGCCCGAAGTGAACGTGATGACCGCCGAGGACCCGGTCGAGTACAACCTCGACGGCATCAACCAGGTGCTCGTGAACGACGGCGTCGGCCTGACGTTCTCCGCGGCGCTCAAGGCGTTCCTGCGGCAGGACCCCAACATCATCATGGTCGGCGAAATCCGCGACATCGACACCGCGGGCATCGCCACGAAGGCCGCCCTCACGGGCCACCTCGTGCTTTCGACCCTGCACACGAACGACGCGCCCAGCTCGATCGGCCGTCTGATCGACATGGGCATCGAGCCGTTCCTCGTGGCGTCGTCCGTGAACCTGATCCTCGCGCAGCGGCTCGTGCGCAAGGTCTGCGCGTCGTGCCGCAAGCCCGCCGTGCTGACCGAGGAGATCCTCGAGGAACTGCAGCTCGACCCGGCGGATCTCGCGGGCGCGAACATCGTCGAGGGCGAGGGCTGCGTCGAGTGCAACAACACCGGCTACCGCGGCCGCGCCGGCGTGTACGAAGTGATGGCGATCACGCCTGCGCTGCGGGACCTGATCCTGCAGCGCGCGTCGTCCATCGAGATCAAGCGCACGGCCATCGAGGGCGGAATGCTCACGCTGCGCCGCGACGCATTGCAGAAGTTGAAGCGGGGGATCACCTCCGTCGAGGAAGTACTCAAGGAAACCGCTGCCGACAAGCTGTAAGGCCGACGGAAGCCCCACAAACCCGAGGTACACATGCCGGAACTGACTCTGCGGCAGCTGCTCGAAGACATGGTCCAGCGCAAAGCGTCGGACCTTCACGTCACGGCGGGCGTGCCGCCCGAACTGCGCATCGACGGTTCGATCACGCCGACCGAGTACGAGGTGCTGTCGCCGGAGAAGTGTGCGTCGCTCGCCTACAGCGTGCTGTCGGACGAGCAGCGCAAGCGCTTCGAGACGACGAAGGAGCTCGACTTCTCCTTCGGCGTGAAGGGGCTGTCGCGCTTCCGCGCGAACGTGTTCCTGCAGCGCGGCGTCGTGTCCATGGCGATCCGGCAGATTCCGTACGAGATCCTGGCCATGGAAGGGCTGGGGCTCCCGCACGTCGTGCGTGAGTTCACGAACCGCCAGAAGGGCCTGATCCTCGTGACCGGCCCCACGGGCAGCGGCAAGTCCACGACGCTGGCGGCGATGCTCGACAAGATCAACGCGACTCGTCAGAGCCACATCATGACGATCGAGGATCCGATCGAGTACATCCACCACCACAAGAAGTGCATCGTCAATCAGCGCGAAGTCGGCGCGGACACCGCGTCGTTCCCGACCGCGCTCAAGTACGTGCTGCGCCAGGACCCGGACATCATCCTCATCGGCGAAATGCGCGACCTCGAGACGATCGAGGCGGCGCTGACGATCGCCGAGACGGGCCACCTGGTGTTCGCGACGCTGCACACGAACTCCACGTACGAGGCGGTCAACCGCATCGTGGACGTGTTCCCGTCCGACCAGCAGAAGCAGATCCTGACCCAGCTCGCGTTCACGCTCGAAGGCGTGATGACGCAGCAGCTCGTCCCGCGCAGCCGCGGCACCGGCCGGATCCTCTGCGCGGAGGTGCTCGTGTGCACGCCCGCGATCAAGGCCGTCATCCGCGAAGGCAAGATCCACCAGATCTACAGCCTCATGCAGGCGGGCCAGAAGTACGGCATGCAGACCATGAACCAGGCGCTCCTCACGGCGGTGCTCGACAAGCACCTGACCGCCGAGGACGCGCTCGAACGCAGTATGGATCGCGTGGAACTGGAGCAGATGCTTCAGAAGGTCCTGCGCGCGGCAGCCTAGGAGGACTCCCATGGCAGTCTATGTGTGGAAGGGACGGACGCTCGCCGGGGAAGCGCAGGCGGGTGAAATCGAGGTCACGCGTCAGGAAGACGCGCTCGACGCGTTGCGCAAGAAGCGCATTCTCGTCACGTCGCTGCGTCCGAAGAGCGGCGGCCTCTCCATGCCGAAGTTCGGCGGCGGTGTCAGCGTCAGCACGAAGGATCTCGCGATCTTCACGCGGCAGTTCGCCACGATGATCTCCGCGGGTCTTCCGCTCGTGCAGTGCCTCGACATTCTCGCGAAGCAGGCGAGCAAGCCGGCGTTCGGCAAGGTCATCAGCGAGGTCACGCGCGAGGTCGAAGCCGGCGCCACGCTGTCCGACGCGCTCGGCAAGCACAAGTCGGTGTTCGACGACCTGTTCCGCAACATGGTCGCGGCCGGCGAGGCCGGCGGTGTGCTCGACGAGATCCTCATGCGCCTCGCGACGTACATCGAGAAGGCCGACGCGCTGAAGCGCAAGGTCCAGAGCGCCATGGTGTACCCGGGCGTCGTGCTCACGGTCGCGCTCGGCGCCACCGCGTTCATGCTCATCTTCATCATCCCGACGTTCGCGCGCATGTTCACGGACTTCGGCGGCGAGCTGCCGCTGCCGACGAAGATCGTGCTCGGCATGTCGAACTTCCTCACGAGCTGGTGGTGGACGCTCATCCTCGGCGGCATCGCGGCCGTGATCGCGTTCCAGCGCTACTACGCGACCGAGAACGGCCAGCGCCAGATCGACGGCATGATGATCCGCATGCCGGTGCTCGGCGACGTGCTGCTGAAGGGCGCCGTCGCGCGCTTCACGCGCACGCTGGGCACGCTGATCTCGTCGGGCGTGCCGATTCTGGCCGGCCTCGAAATCACGGCCCGCACGGCCGGCAACAAGGTCATCGCCGAAGCGATCATGAGCGCTCGCGCCTCGATCCGCGAAGGCGAGACCGTGTCCGCGCCGCTGAAGGCTTCCGGTGTGTTCCCGCCCATGGTCACGCAGATGATCTCGGTCGGTGAGCAGACGGGCGCCCTGGACGAGATGCTCACGAAGATCGCCGTCTTCTACGAGGCGGAAGTCGACACGGCCGTCGACACGCTCACCTCGATCATCGAGCCGATCATGATCGTCGTGATGGGCGGCATCGTCGGCGGCATGGTCGTCTCCATGTACCTCCCGATGTTCAAGCTGATCAGCGTCGTGGCGGGCGGCAACTGATGACGCTCTCCACCGGCATGGGCGTGAGGGCGGGGACCGGACTCGATCCGGCCGCCCACGAGGAACAGGGCTGGAGCGCGCTCCAGCACCTGGTCCTCGCGCGCCTGCTGGTGGCCGCACTCGCGCTCCCGTTCGGCATCCTGCTGCGTCCCGAGGTGTCGTCCAGCCCGGTGCACCTGCTCGTGAACGCACTCGGCACGGTCATGCTCATGACCGTGGTCTTCGGCGGTCTACGATGGCGCCGCGGGCTGCAGGCGCAGACGGCCGCGCAGCTGGTGGCGGACCTGCTGTTCGTGAGCGCGCTGGCGGCGCACACGGGCGGCCGCGACAGCCAGTTCGTGCTGTTCTACGCGCTGGTCGTGATCACGGGCGGCGTGCTCGGCCGGCTCACCGGTGGCCTGATGGCGGCCGGCGGCTCCTGCATCGGGTTCCTCGCGCTTCCGCAGCTGGCGCATCTCGTCGGCGCGGAGCCGGCGGTGGCGAGCCAGCCGCGGCCGGAAATGCTCGTGGCGTTCCTCACGATCGTGGGCGTGCTTTCGGGCGTGCTCGGTGACCGTGTGTACCGCACGCGCGGCGACCTCGAGCGCACCGCGCGCGAGCTGGACCGGGTGCGCGTGGACAACGACGTCGTGCTGCGGCACCTGGCGACCGGTGTCTTCACGGTGGACGCCTGGGCGTCGTCGGCTACCTCAATCCGGCGGCCGAACAGGTGCTGGGACTGCGCGTCATGGAGACGCGCGGCCGGCACGTCAGCGTGGCGCTGCCGGAACGGCTCGGCGCCGCCCGCGACATCGTGATCGAAACGCTGCAGTCGCGCCGCGGCCGCGCGCGTGCCGAACTGCTCATGCGCACGGCTTCGGGCCGCGCGCTGCCCGTGGGCATCTCGACCAACGTGCTCATGCACCAGGACGAGATGACGGGTGTCGTCGCCGTCTTCCAGGACCTCACCGAAGTGCGCGACATGGAACGCCGCGCCCGCCGCAACGAGACGCTCGCGGAAGTGGGCGCGCTCGCCGCCGGCATCGCTCACGAGCTGCGCAACGGGCTCAAGCCCATCGCCGGCTCGGTGGAATACCTGCAACGCGAACTCCAGCTCGAAGGCGAGGAGGCTCAGTTGATCGACCTCATCGCGCGCGAATCGAGCCGTCTCAACAAGTTCGTCACGGACCTGCTGGCCTACTCGCGCGAACGCGATCTCGCGCTCGTGCCGGTGGACCTCGACGACCAGCTGCGCGACGTCGTGAACACGCTGGCGCACGACCCGCGCCGCGGTTCCGACATGCACGTCACCCTCGAGGGTGGACCGGGCGCGGCCTGGGTGTCGATGGATCCCGAACAGATGCATCAGGTGTGGCTGAACCTCGCCTCGAACGCGATGGAAGCGGTCGGGGAGCGGGGGACTTTCACCATCCGCTGGAGCGCTCAGGCGGACGGCGGTGTGGTGGTGGATTTCGTGGACAGCGGTCCCGGCATCGCGGCGGAAGACCTGCCGCGGGTCGGCGAGCCTTTTTTTACGACGAAACGGGGAGGGACGGGCCTGGGACTCGCGATCGCACAGCGGATCGTCGAGCGACACGGCGGCGTGCTCACCCTCGAGAGCGAGACCGGTCGCGGTACGACGGCCCGGGTGACGTTGCCCGGCGCTGCCGCACCCGTGGCGCAGGTCGCGTGATCGGGACCCTTCGGGACACCGGAACGAGGTGGAGCAGATGGCGGGCGAAAAAATCCTGGTGGTGGACGACGAGCAGAGCATGACCCAGTTCCTCGGCATCGTGCTGAGGAAGGAGGGTTATCAGGTCGTCACCGTGAACAGCGGTCGCGAAGCGCTCGAGAAGGTGAAGGCCGAAACCTTCGACGCCGTGATCAGCGACATCAAGATGCCGGGCATGGACGGCATCCAGGTCCTGCAGGAGATCAAGAAGCACGACGCGAACGTCCCGGTCGTGCTCATGACGGCCTACGCCTCGCAGCAGTCGGCGATCGACGCGGTGAACCTGGGCGCGTTCCAGTACCTGCTCAAGAACGCCAAGAACGACGAGATCAAGCTCGTCGTCCGGAACGCCCTCGAAATGCGCCGCGTGCGCAGCGAGAACCAGTTCCTCAAGCGCGAACTGAAGCGCGGTCACGAAGAGAAGACGATCATCGGCTCGTCCGAGGAGATGACGCGCGTCTTCAAGATGGTGGACAAGGTCGCGGACAGCGAAGCCACGATCCTGATCCAGGGCGACAGCGGCACGGGCAAGGAACTCATCGCCCGTGAGATCCACTACCGCAGCCGTCGCGCCACGGGTCCGTTCGTGAGCATCAACTGCGGCGCCATCCCGCGCGACCTGCTCGAGAGCAATCTCTTCGGTCACGTGAAGGGCTCGTTCACGGGCGCCGTGAAGGACTCGCCCGGCCTGTTCCAGGTCGCCGAGTCGGGCACGTTCTTCCTGGACGAAGTCGGTGAAATGCCGCTCGCGACGCAGGTGAAGCTGCTTCGCGCGCTGCAGGAGCGCGAGATCATCCCCGTCGGCGGCACGCAGCCGGTGAAGATCGACTGCCGCCTGGTCGCCGCGACGAACGTGGATCTCGAGAAGGAAGTCGCCGAGGGCCGCTTCCGCGCCGACCTGTTCTTCCGCCTGAACGTGATTCCGCTGCGGATGCCGGCGCTGCGCCAGCGCCGCGACGACATCCCGCTGCTCGTGGACCACTTCCTCAAGCGCCACGCGCGCGGCGGGACGTGCAAGGTCGTCACGAAGGAAGCGATGGAGCTGCTCATGAAGTACGACTGGCCGGGCAACGTCCGCGAACTCGAGAACGTCATGGAGCGCGCGATGATTCTCGACGAGGGCGGCTCGATCGGTCCCGAGGACCTGCCGGACAAGATCCGCTTCGGCCACAGCCAGAAGGGGAGCCTCGTCATCGACTCGCCGAACATGACGCTCGACGAGCTCGAGAAGGAGTACATCCTCAAGGTGCTGAACTACACGCGGTGGCAGAAGAAGCGCTCGAGCGAGCTGCTGGGCATCAACGCCTCGACGCTCTACCGCAAGCTCATCAACTACGGCATCGAGAAGCCGGCCGGGGCGCGTGACGAAGGTGACGACATCCTGTCCGATTCCGGTGAAGCGGCTGCATGAGTTCTGCACGCCGGGATGCGAACTGCACGATTCCCGGCCGAAGTGGTGGAAAGTTGCACAGTGCCGGGCCGTGGGCGCCATCACCACGGTTCGGTGCCGAGGGGGCTAAGTCGGTGGCAACACAGGACTCGCGCAGGACGAGGTGACGCCGGCCACGGATGGCACATCGGTTGCGAAGAGTCATGGACAAGAGCCAAGTCACCCGCCGGGGCCACACGGCGCCGGAGCAATCCCGCCAAGGGAGGAGTTCACCATGAAGCGCACGCAGAAGGGCTTCACCCTGATCGAGCTGATGATCGTCGTCGTCATCATCGGTATTCTCGCCGCCATCGCGATTCCGAACTTCATCGCCATGCAGAACCGTGCGAAGGAAGGCTCGACGAAGGCGAACATGCACACGTTCCAGCTGTCCGCTGAGGACTACGGCGTGCAGAACGACGGCGCGTATGCGAACACGGCTGCGGAAGTCGCTTCGCTGCTGCCGGCCGGTGGCGCCAACTTCAAGAACCCGTTCGATCGCACCGTGGGCTCGGGCAACGCCTGGGCGGACGTCGCGACCTTCGCGGACCCGCTGCCGACCGGTTCGACCACTGCCGGCATCGTCGCCTACGCCGACACGTCGAACGCTCAGTACGCGATCTCGGGCCGCGGCAAGACGGCCGACCTGCCCATCACCCTGACCAGCGGCCAGTAGTTCCGCACGGGACTGGGGAAGTACTCGACGGGGCGCCTTCGGGCGCCCCGTTCGCGTTTTCCGGCCCGGGGGATTGCCCCTCAAGCCGGGTGGGGCGGGAGCCGATGCCTACGGAGATTCACGGCTCCGAGCGGACGGGCTCACTTGTCACGCGGGATGCACGGATGAGTCACCGCACGGCGTCGGGCCGTGCCCACGCCACCGAACGAAGGGAGCAGCACCATGAAGCGCACGCAGAAGGGTTTCACGCTGATCGAGCTCATGATCGTCGTCGTCATCATCGGTATCCTCGCGGCCATCGCGATTCCGAACTTCATCGCCATGCAGAACCGCGCGAAGGAAGGCTCGACGAAGGCGAACATGCACACGTTCCAGCTGTCCGCTGAGGACTACGGCGTGCAGAACGACGGCGCGTATGCGAACACGGCTGCGGAAGTCGCTTCGCTGCTGCCGGCTGGTGGCGCCAACTTCAAGAACCCGTTCGATCGCACCGTGGGCTCGGGCAACGCCTGGTCGGACGTCGCGACCTTCGCGGACCCGCTGCCGACCGGTTCGACCACTGCCGGCATCGTCGCCTACGCCGACACGTCGAACGCGCAGTACGCGATCTCGGGCCGCGGCAAGACGGCCGACCTGCCCATCACGCTGTCCAGCGGCCAGTAGTCCGCACGGCAGTTCGACGGCGGAGCCGGACTTCGGTCCGGCTCCGCCGCTTCTTTTCCGGCACTTACGGCCGTGGCGGCCGTGCAGAAAACGAGGGTCGCGCGAAGTTTTTCGCGTTTCGCGAGGAACCGGAATCACTTCGTCGTGAAGTGCGATGCGGGGAGCGCCGATAAACCCGCCAGTTTCACGGGCTCCGGCCCTTCCACGCTCGTCGCCACTTCGGTGGCACGAGGGGTGCAGGGATGGATCGTTGGAAGTGGCGCACAACGCGCCAGTCACCATCAACGGGAGGCGACACAGATGAAGCGCACGCAGAAGGGTTTCACGCTGATCGAGCTCATGATCGTCGTCGTCATCATCGGTATCCTCGCGGCCATCGCGATTCCGAACTTCATCGCCATGCAGAACCGTGCGAAGGAAGGCTCGACGAAGGCGAACATGCACACGTTCCAGCTGTCCGCCGAGGACTACGCCGTGCAGAACGACGGCGCGTATGCGAACACGGCCGCGGAAGTCGCTTCGCTGCTGCCGGCCGGTGGCGCCAACTTCAAGAACCCGTTCGATCGCACCGTGGGCTCGGGCAACGCCTGGGCGGACGTCGCGACCTTCGCTGATCCGCTCCCGACCGGTTCGACCACTGCCGGCATCGTCGCCTACGCCGACACGTCGAACGCGCAGTACGCGATCTCGGGCCGCGGCAAGACGGCCGACCTGCCCATCACGCTCACCAGCGGTCAGTAGTTCCTGTGTGGCGGGACGGCTTCGGCCGTCCCGCCGCCTCCCGCGCACGAAGTCGCGGGCAGTCGCGAATGGACTCGTGGCACATCGATCCCGGGTCGCAACCCTCGGGCCCCGCGGAGGAGATCTCGAAATGCGTCGCAACAGCCGTGGCTTCACGCTGATCGAACTGATGATCGTGGTCGTCATCATCGGTGTTCTCGCCGCCATCGCGATTCCGAACTTCATCGCGATGACCGACCGCGCACGCGAAGGCACCACCAAGTCCAACATGCACGGTTTCCAGATCGCTGCCGAGGACTACAGCGTGGAGAACGACGGCGTCTACGCGACGGCCGCGACGGACGTGGCGACGCGTCTGCCGAACAACGGCGGCAACTTCCGGAACCCGTTCACGGGTGACACGGGAGACGGCGGCGCGTACGAGTACGGCGCCTGGGCGGTGCCCCTCGTGACGTCGGGCGCTCGCGGCATCGTGACCTACGCCGATTCCGCGGCGCAGCTCTACCAGATCGCCGGTCACGGCAAGGTCAGCGACATCTCGATCGTGCTGACGAGCGGCCGCTAGTTCCTCGGCCGCTCCCGCGGGCGGTGGGCCCGCGATACCAAAATGCCCACCAACGTGCGACCTGCGGTGCGTCGTGCGGCACACGCGTTGCAATCCCGGAGCGCGGTGGTTTCGGCGCAATCCCGCGCCGGTGTCGCAACGTCAAGCCCGCCAAAGGATTCCCAGAAGACATGGACTCCCGCTCGCACATGGAGGCCGCGCCCGACGCGGCCAACGCCCTTGCAGTCCGGCCGGAAGCTGGCCGTTCCGCAGGGCGAAGTGCACGCCCGGCCGCGGAATGCGCCGTGCGGATCGCCGGTCTCACGAAGACTTATCGGAGCAATTGGTCGCTCAAGACCACCCGGGGGCTCGAGGACCTGAATCTCGAAGTCCAGCGCGGCGAGGTCTTCGGCTACCTGGGACCGAACGGCGCCGGCAAGACCACCACGCTCAAGATCCTGACCGGCCTGCTGAAGCCCACGAGCGGCTCGGCCTGGCTCCTCGGCGAGCCGATCGAACACGTGCGCAGCCGCGTGCGCCTCGGCTTCCTGCCGGAGCAGCCGTACTTCTACGACTACCTGAACGGTGTCGAGTACCTCGAGTTCGTCGCCCGTCTCTCCGGCGTCGCGGGAAGGGAAGCGGTGAAGGCGGCGCGCCACTGGCTCGGCCGCGTCGGTCTCGGCGATCGCGAGAAGCTGGTCCTGCGCAAGTACTCGAAGGGCATGCTCCAGCGCCTCGGCCTCGCGGCGGCCGTCGTGCACGAACCCGAACTCATCATCCTCGACGAGCCCATGAGCGGACTCGATCCGTTCGGCCGGCGCGACGTGCGCGACCTGATCCTCGAGCAGCGCGAGCGCGGCGTCACCGTGATGTTCTCGTCGCACATCCTTCCCGACGTCGAGATGCTCTGCGATCGCGTCGCGATCCTGCTGCGCGGGCGCCTCGAGCGCGTCGCGACGGTGGGAGAGCTCGTCGACGGCGCCGGCGCGCGCATCGAGTTCCGCTGCGCGGGCGCGCCGCTCGTCGAGCTGCCGTCCGCCTGGTCGAACTGCCTCACGCGCACGCAGCGCGCCGAGGAGACGCTCTTCACGCTCACCGACGCGTCGCAGCAGCAGGCGGTGCTCGCGTGGCTCGTGTCGCAGCGCGTGGACGTCCGCGCGGTCACGCCGCAGCGGAACACGCTCGAGGAACTGTTCATGGCGGCGGCGGAGTCGTCGGCCATTCACGCGGCCAGCGAACGGAGGTCGGCATGAACGCCGTCTTGATCGCGCAGAACACGTTCCGCGAGGCGATCCGCGATCGCGTCCTCGCGGGCATGGTGATCGCCGGACTCGTCCTGCTGGGCCTCGCGCAGGTCGCGCGTCCGCTCGCGATGGGCGAGGGCCTGCGGCTGACGGTGGACCTCGGGCTGTCGTCCATCACGATGCTCGGACTGCTCGTCGTGCTGCTCGTCGGCACGAGCCTCGTCGCCAAGGAGATCGAGCGGCGCACGATCTTCAACCTGCTGTCGCGTCCGCTGCCGCGCCCCGTGTACCTGATCGGCAAGTGGGCCGGCCTGAGCGGCGCGCTGTGGGTGGTGTCGGCGACGCTCGGCCTCGCGCTCTGGGGTGTGCTCGCGCTGCTCGGTCGCGGCGCCTATTGGGCGCCGATCGCGCAGTCGGTCTATCTCGCCGGTCTCGAGCTCACGGTCGTCACCGCGCTCGCCGTGATGTTCTCGGCGCTCTCCACGCCGGTGCTGTCGTCGCTGTACACGCTCGGCTTCTTCCTCGCGGGACAGTGGTGCGACGACCTGCGCACGTTCGCGCAGCACGCGCCGGACTCGCTGCGGAACCTGCTCGAGTTCGTCGCGAACGTGCTGCCGAACCTGTCGCTCTTCAACATGCGCACGCTCGCGGCCGTGGGAGAGACCACGACCGCGCTGCACCTGTCGCTCGCGAGCGGCTACGCGCTGCTCTACTGCGGTTGCGTGCTCGCGCTCGGCGCCGCGGCGTTCGAGTCGAGGGACTTCCGGTGAGCGTCGCCCTCGCGCGTCCCGCCGCCATCCGCCCGCTGCGCGTGCGGATGATCGTGGCGTGGGCGGTCGCGCTCGTGCTCGGCACGGCCGTCTTCCAGCTCGCGAACTTCGCCGCGAACGTGCTGCCGCACGCGTCGCCGCTCGAGGAGCTCGCGTACTACCCGTCGGGCAGGAACGTGCGGGTCGCCGCGCTCGGGCACGGGGAAGTCGCGGCCGACATGGCGTGGCTCCGCGCGGTGCAGTACTACGGCGCCCATCGGAAGAAGGACAACCGGTTCGAACACCTCGAGCACGTGTTCGACATCCTCACGACGCTCGCGCCGCGCTTCGAGAGCGCCTACGTGTTCGGCGCCTTCGCGCTCGCCCAGGAAGGCCAGGACTTCCCGGCCGCCGAGCGGCTCCTGCGCAAGGGCCTCGAGAACAACCCGCGCAGCGGACGCCTCGCCTTCGAGGCCGGCTTTCTCTACTACGTGAAGCCCAACGGCCGCGACCTCCCGCACGCCGCCGAGTACTTCGAACTCGCCTCGCGCCTGCCCGGCGCGCCCGCAAGTGCCCGCGAGTTCGCCGCCTTCAGCCACCAGAACACGGGAAGCCTCGCGGTGGCCTGGCAGTTGTGGAAGCAGATCCGCGAAACGACCGGCAACCAGTACCTGAAGGAGTTGGCCGAGAAGGAGATGACCCGCATCCAGACGGCGCTCGAAACCGGGCGCACGGACCTGGTGAAGGCCCGCCTCGGCACGCCCCGAGTCGTCCTTCATTGAGTCGCGCACTGCGCAACGTCCGGGACCCGGAGGGAAGGGACATGCAACACGCCGTGAAAAACGCACTTCAGATTCCCACCGAGTCTGACGATTCAAGGCACGGCAGGCAGAGCGAAGTGTGCCAGTCGTTGTCGCTCTCCAGGTCGAGGACGGATGCGTCGTCACAGGCGACGTCGAGCATGCCGGCCAGGACCCGCACCGCTTTCAGGGAGTGAAACCCATGCTCTTCGGCAAGAAGCAGTCGCTCGTCGGATTGGACATCGGCAGCCACAGCATCAAGGTGGTCGAGCTCGAAGCCCAGTCCAACAAGACGTTCCGCCTCGTCAACTGGGGTATCTCGCAGCCGATGGCCGAGGCCATCGTGGACGGCGAGATCATGGACCGCCAGCTCGTGACCGACGCGATCTCCAATCTGCTGGAATCGCGCGGCATCAAGGCTCGCACGGTCGCCGCGGCCGTCTCCGGACGCGCCGTGATCGTGAAGAAGATCCTGATGAACAAGCTGTCGGCCGACGACGCGCAGCAGGCCATCTACTGGGAGGCCGAGCAGCACGTCCCGTACGACATCAACGACGTCTCGCTGGACTTCGAGATCCTCGGCGACGCTCCTGCCGATCCGAAGCAGATGCAGGTTCTGCTCGTCGCCGCGAAGAAGGACATGGTGATGTCCTTCAGCGACCTCATCCGCGAAGCCGGCCTGACGCCGGCGGTCGTGGACGTGGATTCCTTCGCGGCCCAGAACGCCATCGAAGCGAACTACGAGTTCGCTCCGGACGAAGTCGTCGCGGTCCTGAACATCGGGTCCGAAATGACGAACATCAACATCATCCAGTCCGGTGTGCCGTACTTCACGAAGGACCTGCAGGTGGGCGGCAACACGTTCACCGAGGCCGTGCAGCGCAAGTTCAACCTCAGCCAGGCCGAAGCGGCCGCCGCGGTGCGCGGTGAGTCGGGCCCGGGTCTCGAGGTCGCGCCGGTCATCGAGCAGGCCTGCGAAGGCATCGCCACCGCCCTCGAGCGCGCGCAGGCCTTCCTGCGTACGTCGGGCGAAGCGGGCGCGATCAGCCGCATCCTGGTGTGTGGCGGCAGCGCGCTCACGCCGGGTGTGCCCGAGTTCCTGAACCGTCGATTCAGCGTGCCGTCGGAGATCGTCAATCCGCTGGCGCGCGTGCAGTACGACCCGGCCCTGTTCGCGGGGCAGGACGTGGCGAAGGTGGCGCCCCTTCTCACGGTCGGTATCGGTCTGGCGTTGCGCCGACAGGGGGACAAGAAATGATTCGCGTCAATCTCCTGCCGCGCGAGGAAAAGGCCCAGCGCAAGTCCTTCTCGATCGACCTGAAGATGGGAGACATGGTGCTCCCCGGGGCGATTCTCGGACTCGCCACCCTGGTCATCGCCGGCACCGTGATGTCGCAGCGCACCGCCACCACCGGGCTCGAGAAGTCGATCGAGCAGGTGGACAACGAATCGCGTGCGCTCGCGCCGCAGATCGCGCGTGTGAACCAGCTCGCGCAGGAACGAGCGGAGCTCGACCTGCGCATGGGCATCATTCACCGCCTCGAAGCGGGACGTACGCAGAGCGTTCGGCTCATGGATGAGCTCGCGAAGTGCGTTCCGGACCACCTCTGGCTGACGGGGGCGACGCAGGATGCGGGCTCCACCCTCAGTCTGGAGGGGGTCACCTATTCCAACCTGGTCGTGTCGGACTTCATGGCTCGTCTCGAGCGCTCGGATCTCTTCGGAAACGTCGAGCTCTCCGTGGCCGAGAAGGGCAACGTCACCGACAAGACCGTCGTGAAGTTCCGGCTCACCTGCCAGGTGACCCCGGACCCGAGCGCCAACTAGAAGGGAACGCGACATGGCCAACCTGGACATCAAGAGCCCGGCCGTGCAGAAGCTGTTCCTCGCGATCTTCCTCGCGGGTGCGGCGCTGGGCTTCTTCTATTTCACGCACTTCCTGCCGTTCGGATTCCAGAACGGCAAGGAACACATCGCCACGCTGCGCGCCGACTACGAGAAGAAGTCCTCGGAGCTCGCCCGCGCTCGCGCTTCGGTGGCCGACCTGCCGCGCTTCGAGGCCGAGTACGACCAGCTGCACCAGCGCTGGGAACTCGCGTCCGAACTGCTGCCGGCCGACCGCCAGCTTTCGGTCCTCCTGCGGAAGATCACGCTCGCCGGCCAGCAGACCGGTGTGCAGTTCGTGATGTTCAAGCCCGCGGGCCAGAAGCCGTCCGAGTACCACACCGAGATGCCGGTGCAGATCTCGGTGACGGGCAACTTCCACGACGTGGGTTCGTTCCTCGCGGAACTCTCGAACCTTCGCCGGATCGTGACGGTCTCGAATCTCAAGCTGACGACCAATCTCAAGTCGGACGACGGCTCGACCACGGCGGACTTCGTGGCGTCGGCCTACAGCCTGAACACGGCTCCGGCGGCGGCTTCGAACCAGGGAGGTGCGCATGGCCGGAAGTCCTAACTTCGTCGCGAAGATCGTCGAGCAGGTGAAGCGCTCGGTCGTGAATCGCGTGATCGCGTTCGTCGCGGTGCTGCTGATCGGCGGCGCCAGCTACGCGATCAAGATGGTCACGGGTGGCTCGCAGGCGCAGAACGCGCCGGCCGTCGCGAACGTGTCGGCGCCCGCGCCGGCGAACGTCGCCACGACGGATGCGCCCGCGCCCACGGAGCAGGCGGTGCCGGCCGAGCCGGCCGCCACCGAGGGCGGCGCCGCGGTCGTGCACGCGGTGACGCAGGATCCCGTGTCGCAGCCGGCCGAGCCGGCGCACATGGAGGATCACCTCACGTACCAGTACAACGCGCTCGGCCGTCGCGATCCGTTCCAGTCGCTCGTGGACGGTGAGTTCGTCGGCCAGGACGTGGGTGGAGACGCTCCGCTCGACGTCGGCGGCATCAAGGTCGTCGGTGTGGTGTGGGGAGCCACGGACCAGTTCGCTCTGGCCGAGGACGTGCGTGGCAACAGTTTCGTGCTTCGCAAGGGTGACAAGGTGCAGAACGGCTACGTCGAAGCGCTCCGGCGCGACGCGGTGGTCGTGAACCTGACGGCGGAAGGGCAGACTCAGTCGGTGGTGATTCCCCTGGTGCGGAAGGGAGATTCGAATGCTCGCTAAGAAGGCCATCCTCGGCCTCGTTCTGGCGGCCGGCCTCGTGCTGGCCATGATTCCGGTTTCGGCCGGAGCGCAGCAGTCCACGGCCACTTCTCAGGTGGGCCTGGTGCGGACCGGCAGCGGCAGCTTCAGCCTCGATGTCGAAGGCGCCGACCTGCGGACCGTGCTTCGCGCGATCTCGGAGTTCAGCGGCCGCAACATCATCATGGGCCAGAACGTCAAGGCCACCGTCAAGATCAACCTGCGCAACGTCGCGTGGCAGGACGCCCTGAAGGCCGTGCTCCGCGCGAGCGGTCTCGACTACGTCGAGGACGGCTCGGTCATCCGTGTGGACGATGCCGCCAAGCTCAACGCCGAGAAGGTCGAGCGTGAGACGGCGAACGCCCGCACGCTCGAGCTCGTGCCGCTCGAGACGCGCATCGTGAAGCTGAACTACGCGAACGCGCAGGAACTGGCGACGCCGCTTCAGCCCGCGCTCACCAAGCGTGGCTCGATCCAGGTCGAGAAGCGCACCAACTCGCTCATCATCACGGACCTCTCGTCGAACCTCGACGCGGTCGTGAAGATGGCGATGGACCTGGACTCGACGACGCCGCAGATCGAGATCACGGCGAAGCTCGTGGACGTGGACGCTTCGTCGGCCCGCGCGCTCGGCATCGAATGGAACATCGGACCGACGGACGGTGCGGACGCCGAGTTCTTCTCGTCGACCGGCCCGAACCCGCCGGACTACCTGCACCCGGGCAATTCGAACCAGAACGCCCTGGGCGCCGAGAACAACACGGGCATCGCCAACCCGGCGAACCGCCTGACCTACGGCATCTCGCGCAACTGGGGCTTCGTCGAAGCCCAGCTCCAGTCGCTCGAAGAGAACCGCAAGGCGAACATCATCTCGAACCCGCGCATCACCACGGTGGACAACCGTGAGGCGAAGATCGTCGTGGGCCAGAAGATTCCGCTCATCGTGCAGGACGTCGCCGGCAACCCGGTGTCGCAGCTGCAGACGATCGGCATCCAGCTCAAGGTGACTCCGCACCTGACGCAGGACCACAAGATCATCATGGACCTGCATCCCGAGGTCAGCGACCTCTCGACGCAGTCCACGGTGCAGGGCGGCATCATCATCAACACGTCCGAAGCCGACACGCGCGTGATGGTGGACGACGGCCAGACGGCCGTGATCGGCGGCCTCATCCGCACGAACGAGTCCACGGTCCGCAGCGGTGTGCCGTTCCTGAAGGACATGCCGCTCCTGCGGTATCTCTTCAGCTCGGAGAGCACCGTCAAGCAGAACCGCGAGCTCATCATCTTCGTGACTCCGCGCCTGATCACGACGCTCGCGTCGAACTGACCTCCCGCATTCCTTCCGTCATCCGGCGCCGCCGGTCCTCAACAGGGACCGGCGGCCGCCGTTTCCGCTCCGGCGGTTGCCGCACGGGAAGCCGCCGGGCTAGGCTCGCCCATATGAAGAAGCTGGGAAAGACGAAGCCGCTGGCCCTCGTGGGACTCATGGGCTCCGGCAAGACCGAAACCGCCCGCGCGCTCGCGCAGGCGCTGGGTGCGTCCATGGCGGACCTCGACACCATGCTCGAGGCCATCGAGGGCGCCACGATCTCCGAACTGTTCGCGCGCTCGGGCGAAGCCTGGTTCCGCCGCCGCGAGAGCGAGGTGCTCGCTCGGGCGATCTCCGAACGCGTGCACGTGATCGCGTGCGGCGGCGGCATCGTGCTCGATCCCGAGCGGCGCCGGACGCTGCGCGACGACTGCGAGACGGTGTGGCTCGAGGTGACGCCGGCGGAGGCCGCGCGCCGCGTGGGTTCCGCGCCGGGCACGCGCCCGATGCTCGCCGGCGCCGAGCCGGTCGCGCGCTTGACCGCGCTGCTCGCCGAGCGCACGCCGCTGTACGCCGAGGTCGCCTCGCTTCGCGTGGACACCGACGGCCGCACGCCGGTCGAAGTGGCCGAGCTCGTGCTCGCCGGGCTGGCGAAGCGCGCGTGACGAACCCCGGGCGCGTCCGCACGTCCGCACGCCTCCGGGCGGCGCTGGCGTGCGCGATCGCGCTCGTGTTCGCGAGCGGCTGCGCGCACGCACCGCGCGGCGTGCCGTCGTTCGACGCGCTCTCGGTCAAGCACGCCGAGGGACGCGCGCGGCGTGAAGCCGTGCTGCACGCGATGCGCGCGGACGTCGTGCTGCGTCTCGACGGCCGCGCCACCGGACGGCTGCCCGCGTTCGCCGCGAGCGTCGCGATCGCGTCACCGGATCGGGCCCGCGTGGAGGCGCACGCGTTGCTGGGTGTCGTGCTCGACGCGTCGCTGCGCGGTGACTCCGTGCTCGTGCGCCTGCCGGGGGAGCGCTCGTCGTACCTGGTCGGTGGCGCGGGAGAGTCGCTCGGCGTCACGCGGCCCGTCGCGTTCCTCGCGCAGGTGTTCGCCGCGACGTGGCGTCCGCCGGCCGCCGCGTGGCCGCTCTCGGTCGCCGACTCCTCCGGCTGCACGATCGCCTGGCGCGAGGGTGCCGACTCGCTCGAGATGGCGGTGGATCGCGAGGGACTGCCGCGCGTCGTCCGCCTCGAACGCGCCGGTCACGTCGTGCGCGTGCGCTACGAACGCTGGGAGGACGTCCGGGGGCGCGAGTTCCCGACCGCGATCTCCGTGCGGGACGACGAGGGCTGGGTCGCCGCGCGCGTGACGGTCGAGGATCTGCGATTCTCGGCCCGCGCGGAAGAAGACTGGTTCGACTGGCGTATGCCTTCCACCACACGCGTGCTCAAATGGAGCGACATCCGCGAATCACTCCGTCGGGAGGTGCAGGAGCCATGAAGCGTCCGGTGACGATCGTCCTGACGATGTGCTTCGCGTGCGCGGCGTTCGCGCCAGCGGCGCGCGCGCTCGAAACCTCGCGCGTGCTCGAACGCGAACTGGGCACGAGCGGCCGCGCCGAGGCGCACCTGCGCTACGTGACCGCCGGGACCGGCGGCTCCGCCCGCACCGTGAACGCGCTGCTCGCGCTGGAGCTTCCCGAGCGCGCGCGGCTCGACGTCACGAGCACGGGGGAGAAGATCGTCTCGCGCCCCGACGGCGGCGAGTGGCTGCAGCCCGGGCTCAAGCAGATGCTCAAGTTCCGTCCGCAGCAGGCCGCCGCGGCGCTGCGCTGGTGGAAGGTGCTGCTCGGCGAGGACGGCCGCGCGCGCGAGCGGCGCACCGGCGAGCACACGTTCGTCGTCACGCTGCTCGGACCCGGCGGCGCGCCCGAGGACAGCGCCGAGGTGACGCTCAACTCGCGCGGGTTGCCACTGCGGCTGTCCGCCCCGGCGGGCTCGCGCGACGCGCAGGTCTACCGCCTCGAAGGCTGGCGCTTCATGCGGCCGCGAGGCGCCGCCGCGTTCAAGCTCACGGCCCCGGCGGGCTACGAGGTCGTCGCGCTGCCCTGACGCGGCGCGGCCCGGCCGCCGGGCCCGGAGCGAGTCGCTTCGCGCTCCGCCTGCGGTCCGACGCGCAACTCTTTGCGCCCGAGAGCGAAAGCGGCGCCGCCTTCTTGACGCTCTCTCGCGCGCTCCGGCATGCTGCCGCCCGACATGCGCGTGATTTCGGGGGAGTTCGGAGGGCGCCGGCTCGAGGCGCCGAAGGGGCTGAAGACGAGGCCGACGTCGGACCGTGTCCGCGAGGCGCTCTTCATGTCCTTCGGCGACATGACGGACTGGACGGTGCTCGACCTGTTCGCCGGCAGCGGCGCGCAGGGCATCGAGGCCCTGTCGCGCGGCGCCGCGTTCGCCCATTTCGTGGACTCCGGCCGCCCCGCGCTCGAGTGCATCGCCGCCAACCTCCGCACGCTCGGGCTGGCCGACCGTGCGAGGGTGTGGCCGATCGGGCTTCCGGCCGGAGTGCGCAAGCTGGGCGCGATCGTCGAGGAGTGCGACCTCGTACTGGCGGATCCGCCGTACGGAGGGCAGGATGCGCGGGCGATCCTCGCCGCGCTGGGGGAGTGCCGGTTCAAGGCCGGTGTGGTCGTCGCGCTGGAACGTCACCAGAAGGACGAAGTGCCGTCCGAGGCCGGAGCGCTCACGCTCGTGCGCGAGCGCCGTTACGGCGAGACGGTGGTCACTCTCTACGGGGCGCGGCCGCACGCGCCGGAGGACGGCTCGTCATCATGAAGCAGGTCAAGCACGACCGCGTGGCGTTGTTTCCGGGCAGCTTCGACCCGTTCACGAACGGGCATCTCGATCTCGTGCGCCGCGCCGCGGCGCTCGTCGGCAAGGTCATCGTGGCGGTGGCGCACAACCCCGCGAAGACTTCGCTGTTCACTCCCGAGGAGCGGGTGAAGCTCATCCGCGAATCGGTGGCGCGCCTCGCCGAACGTCGAAGTGATCTACTTCGCCGGTCTCGTGGTGCATTGCGCCGAGCAGTACCAGGCCCAGGTGATCATCCGCGGCATCCGGGCCGTCAGTGACTTCGAGTTCGAGTTCCAGATGGCGTTGATGAACCGCCGCCTGTCGCCCGACCTCGAGGTCGTGTTCCTCATGCCCAGCCAGGAGTACACGTACCTGAACTCCACGCTGGTCAAGGAAGTCGCCAAACATGGTGGCCGGATCCGGGGGCTGGTGCCTCCGCCGGTCGAGAAGCGGCTGCTGGCGAAGTTCGGCCGTATTCGCCCCGCCGCCGCGAGAAAGAAGAAGAAGGCATGAGCCAGATCATGGAACGCATCCGCCGCATGGCGGCTGCGAAAAAGCAGAGACTGATCTTCGCCGAAGCGAACGACGAGCGAATCGTCGCGGCCGCGGCGAAGCTGGCGCGCGACCAGATCGCGCACGTGACGCTGATCGGTTCGATCGAGGAAGCGCGCGCGACGGCGCGCAAGGCCGACGTGAACCTCGGCTCGGTCGAGTTGATCGAGTCGGGCTCCGAGGACTCGCTCGCGCGCACGCGTGCCGCGCTGAAGGCCGCGCGTGGCGAGCGACTCGGCGCCGCGGACCTCGAGAAGTACGCCGCGGATCCCGTGTTCCAGGCGGCCGCGCGCGTGCGCGACGGCCTCGGTGACTGCTTCGTCGCGGGCGCCTCGCGCACCATGGTTGATGTGCTGCGCGCCGCGCTGTGGCTCATCGGGCTGCGCGCCGGCGTGAAGAGCGTGTCGTCGTTCTTCCTCATGGTGCTTCCGGGCGAAGGCGGCAAGGAGCGGCTGCTCACGTTCGCCGACTGCGCCGTGCTGCCCGATCCGACGCCGGAGCAGCTCGCGGAGATCGCGGTGCTCTCGGCCGAACATCACCAGAAGCTCACGCAGGAAGTGCCGCACGTCGCGATGCTGTCGTTCTCGACGCGCGGCAGCGCCGAGCATCCGCACGTGGTCAAGGTGCGCGAGGCGACGGCGCTCGCGAAGGCGCTCCGCCCCGAGTTCCACATCGACGGCGAGCTGCAGCTCGACGCCGCGATCGTGCCGTCGGTCGGGCAGCGCAAGGCGAAGGACTCCGTGGTCGCCGGGCACGCGAACGTGCTCGTGTTCCCGGATCTCGACGCCGGCAACATCGGCTACAAGCTCGCGCAGCGGTTGGGGAACGCCGCGGCGATCGGACCCATGCTGCAGGGCCTGGCCAAGCAGGCGAACGACCTCTCGCGCGGATGCAGCGTCGAGGAGGTCGTGGACACCGCGACGGTGGCGTGCGTGCTCGCCGCCGGCGCGCTCTGATCGGACGAAGGGGGACGCGGACGCGATGCCGACGTACGACTATCGCTGCGACAACGAGCACACGTTCGAGGAGTTCCACAGCATGAGCGACGAGTCGCCGCGCGTCTGTCCGACGTGCGGCGCGCCCGCGCGCAAGGTGCCGGGTGGCGGCGCGGGATTCCTCTTCAAGGGTTCGGGCTTCTACATCACCGACTACCGGAGCTCCTCCTACAAGGAGGGCGCGAAGGCGGACAAGCCGTCGTCCGGTGGCGGGGACTCGAAGCCGTCGAAGGGCGACTGAGGGACGATTGGGACCGCATCTCACGCGATTCCTCTTCACGTCTCACGGCGCGGGCTGGCCGGATCCCGGTCAGCCCGTCGCCGTGCGCGCCGACCAGGTGCTGCTCGACGAGGACAACGGCGTCGAGGCGCTGCTCGGCTTCGAGTCGCTGCGCCACGCCCGGCACCGCTGCGAGCTCGCGCTCGTCGCGCCGGCCCGTGAGGCCTCGGGGCCCGACGCGCACGAGGACCAGCGCTACCTGATGAGCGCGGCCGCCGCCGCGGGCGCGACGTTCGTGCGCCCCGGAGCGGGTCCGGCCGCCTCCGTGCACCGCCGGCGCTTCGCCGCGCCGGGCCGCTCGCTCGCCGCGGCGTCCCCGGGCTGCGAGGGCGCGGGTGCTTTCGCGATGCTCGTGCTGCATGCCGACCGTGTCGAACTCGCGGCCGCGCTCGCGGGCGAGCCGCTCGTGTTCGCGCGTCCGCCGGTCGTCGGCGTGTGCTTCGACGAAGAACTGCCGCTCGACCGTGGCGGCGCCGAGATCGTGTACGCGCTCGCGGCCGATCACGCGCGGCGCTGTCGTGGCGCCGTGCTCGAGTTCCACGGGCGAGGCCTCGCCTCGATGCCGATGACCGAGCGCATCGCGGTCGCGACGCTCGCGCCGGCGCTGCTCGGCGCGTTCGCCGTGGTGTTCCCTCGGATGCGCGCACGCGCGCGAACCTGCGCGGGCTCGGGCGCGAGCCCGACTGGCGTTCGGCGGAAGGTGCTCGCGCAGGTTTCGACGACGAGATCACGCTCACCGCGGCCTCGCTCGCCGCGCCTCCCGCGGAGCCGGGGCTCGTGCGCGTGAGCGCGCTCGCCGAGGACGACGACGTCGCGCTCGTGGCGCGTGCGGCCGTCTCGGCCCGCGTGCGCCCCGCGATCGAAATCGTGCTCGGCGGCCGCGCGGCGCAGTCGGTCCTCGAGCGAGGCGGCGTGCTCGAGCGGCTGCGTGAGGCGGGCGCGGCGATCTTCGCGCCCGAATCGTCCGAAGCGCAGGCGCCGAGCGCGGCGACGTTCGTGATCGGCGACGACCCGCTCGTGCAGCCCGGCCAGCGCTTCCTTTCCGCGCGCGCGTTCTCGCATGCGGTGGAAGGGGAGGCCGGCGAGGTGGACGCGCCGACGGCGCCCGGTGCCCGGGCGTTCGACGACGACGAACTGCTCGCCGCGCCCGCAGTGGCGCCCGAGATCGAGCGCGCCCCGAGGCACCGAGTGCCGGCGCAGGCTTCGGCGCTGTCCGGAACGCACCGTTCGACGGTCCTGCTCGAGGCGGGGGATCATGCGCGCTGCGACCGGATCCTGGCGTGGGGGCCGCGCACGGCGTCGCTGCGCGGGGATGCGACGGCGCTGGCGGAATACGCGTTCCGGGCGTTCGACGACGGCTTTCCGGCCCGCTGCGCGGCGCACGGTGGGGGTGTGGTCGTGGCCGGCACCCAGTACGGGGCGGGCGAGCCCTGCGAGCACGCGGCCCGGGTCACGGCGGCCCTGGGCATCCGTGCCGTGATTGCGCAATCCTTCGCGGGCAGGCACGCTCGTGCCCTCGCGTCGTATGGTGTGCTCCCGTTGGTCTGGCGAGGGACGCCCGCGGACCCGCCGTTGCGGGCCGGGGACGAGATCGAAATCGTGGACGTCGCCGAAGCGATCGGCGCCCGACGCGTGGCGATCCGGCACCTGACCGGTGGGTGGCAGTTCGACGTGGGACACGATCTCGATCCGCGCGCGCTCGAAGTGGTGCGCGCCGGGGGATTGCTGGGTTGGTGCGCGCGTGCGCACGCGCGCGCGGAATCGCGCGACGATGCGCGCGACGCGGCGATGCGGTGAGAAGCAGCGCGAGCGCGACGAGCGCGCGAGCGAATGCACGAACGGAAGAATGGACATGTTGATCGATTACGCGAAGATTCACGCCGTCGCCGGCAAGGGCGGAGCCGGATGCATCAGCTTCCGGCGTGAGAAGTACGTGCCCAAGGGCGGACCCGATGGTGGCGACGGAGGACGCGGCGGCAGCGTGCTGCTCGCGGTGGATCCGCACGTCCGCACACTTCTTGACTGCCGTGAACAGCCCCGATACCGTGCCGATTCCGGTCGCGCGGGCCAGGGCAGCAACAAGACCGGCCGCGACGGAGACGACCTGATCGTGCGCGTGCCGCCGGGTACCGTGGTGCGCGACGCCGAGAGCAAGGAGCTTCTCGCCGACCTGACGAAGGCCGGCGACCAGTGGCTCGCCGCTCGCGGTGGACGCGGTGGCCGCGGCAACTCGCGATTCGCCACCGCCACGAACCAGGCGCCCCGGCGCGCCGATCCCGGCGAAGCCGGCGAAGAGCGGACGCTCGAGCTCGAGCTCAAACTCATCGCCGACGTGGGACTGGTCGGACTGCCCAACGCGGGCAAGTCCACGCTGCTCTCGCGCATCACGCGGGCACGTCCGAAGATCGCCGACTATCCGTTCACGACCCTGGAGCCGAACCTCGGCATCACCGCGCTCGACGCCGAGCGCACGTTCGTGGTCGCGGACATCCCCGGCCTCATCGAAGGCGCCAGCGAAGGGCGCGGGCTGGGTCTGCAGTTTCTCCGTCACGTCGAACGCACGCGCGTGCTCGCGTTCCTCGTGGACTCCGCCAGCGAGGATCCCGCGAGCGTGCTCGCGATGCTGGAGAAGGAAATCGCGCAGTACAGCGCCACGCTCGGCGAGAAGCCGCGCGTCGTGGTGCTGAGCAAGTCGGATACGCTGGCTCCGGAGGATCGCGAGGGACGTGGCGCGGTGGTGGGATTGCCGCAGGCGCACGTGATCAGCGCGCACACCGGAGACGGACTCAAGGAACTGCTCGAGGATCTGTGGCGCGTCATCGCCGCCGAGAGCGCCGCGGAAACGAACCGGGAGAACGAAGATGTCGGATGACAAGTACGGACCGGGGCGGACCTTCGACGCCATGAACGCGCGCGGACTCGCCGGCAAGCGCGACTACGTGCGCTCGCTCGAGCAGCGCCGCGACGAAGAAGCCATGTCGCTGCTGGTCGAGTGCCTGTGCGACGAATCGTGGTACCTGCGCGAACTCGCCGAGAGCGCGCTCCTGCGACTGGGCGATCGCGCCGGCGAGACGCTGCTGCCGCTGCTCGAGCAGGGGCTGTGGTTCTCGCGCGTGAGCGCCGCTCGCGTGCTCGGCCGCCTCGGGCACCGTCCCGCCGCGGCGGGGCTGCTGCGCCTGACGACGGACAGCAACTCGACCGTCGTGCAGGCGGCGTACGCCGGACTGCAGGAGCTCGCGCACCGCGGCGGTTCCGTGCGGATCGGCTGGGAGCTGCACCGGATGCCGGCGGAGTTCCGGCGCTCGCGCCTCGACCAGCTCGGCACGATCGACCGTCCCCTGTACGAGCGGCTCTCGCGGATGATGCAGAACGACGAGCTCATGACCAACGAAGACCCCGACGACCTGCGCGACGACAGCGATCTCGTGCGCGCGAGCGAGGAGGGTGTCGAATGGGAAGTGCTCACCGGTCCGCCGCAGGCCCGCGCCACCGTTACACCGCCTCCGGCCACGCCGGAGCCGTGATCGCGCCGTCCGGCGTCGCGGATGCTCCGCGGATCCGCGCGCACGCGCGGCACCGCGACGAGGCCGCGTATCCGGCGGGGCTGCGCGATCTGTCGGACGCGCCCGCGCGCGTGTTCGTCGCGGGCGCGCTCGACGCGCCGGTCGCCCGCTGCGTGGCGATCGTGGGTTCGCGCGCCGCGAGCGAGTACGGCCGGGCGTTCGCGCACCGGCTCGCGGGCGATCTCGCGCAGGCCGGATTCGTCGTCGTGAGCGGACTCGCCCACGGCATCGACGCCGCGGCGCACGCGGGCGCGCTCGAAGCGCGCGGCCGCACCGTCGGTGTCGTGCCCGCGGGACTCGATCACATCACGCCGGTGCAGCACGTCGCGCTCGCACGCCGCATCGAGTCGAACGGCGCGCTGCTCACCGAGCGCGAGTCCGGCCCGCCGTTCGGTCCCGGCGCGTTCGTGCGCCGCAATCGCCTGATCGCCGCGCTCAGCGCGGTGACCGTCGTCGTCGAGGCGGCCGAGCGCAGCGGGGCGCTGTCCACGGCGACGGCCGCGCGTGCGCTCGGAAGGCCCGTGCTCGCGGTGCCCGGCGACGTGGACCGCCCGTCGTCGCGCGGCACGCTGCAGCTGTTGCGCGAAGGCGCGCGCGTGTGTGGCGGCATCGCCGACGTGCTCGCCGCGCTTCCGCCGCGCGCTCCCGGCGCGGACGCATCGCCGCGCGAGCGGCTGTTCGCCGCGCTCGCGAGCACGCCGCGCACGCTCGCCGAACTCGCGGCCGCCGCGGGACTGCGCGAGCAGGAAGCGGGCGCCGAACTCGTGCAGATGGAGTGGGCGGGACTCGCGCGCGCGCTGCCCGGCCAGCGCTGGGCGCGGGCAGGGGGTATGCCGGCATGAAGCCGAAGCACCTCGTGGAGTACGCGCTCGTGCGAGCGGCGTTCGGCGCGGCGGGGCTGCTGCCCTGGCAGCGCTCGCTCGCGCTCGGGGCCGCGCTCGGTGACGTCGTGCGCCGGCTCGGCATGCGTGTGGGCGTGGCGCGCGCGAACCTCGCGCTCGCGTTTCCCGGGATGCCGGAGCAGGAGCGCGAGCGCATCCTGCGGCTCACGTACCGCGAAGTCGGGCGCATCGCGATCGAGTACGGCCGTTTCGCGCAGCTCGCCAAGGAGCCGACCGACCGCGTGTTCGAGCGCATCGACGGCGAGGAGCACGCGAAGGCGCTCGTCGGCCGCGGCACGGTCATGTTCTCGGGGCACTACGGCAATCTCGAACTCTTCGCCGCGCACGTCGCGAAGTACAACCCCGTGGACCTGCTCGTGAAGCCGCAGAGCAACCCGCTCGTGAACGACCTCATCGTGAACCTGCGCAAGCAGTGCGACGTCGGCGTGATCCCGACCGGGGGCGGCGTGAAGCAGATCTTCAAGTCGCTGCGCGCGGGCCGATGGATCGCGATGGCGGCCGATCAGGACGCGCGGCGTCACGGCGTGTTCGTGCCGTTCTTCGGGCGGCTCGCGAGCACGCCCGAAGGGCCCGCTCGCATCTCGCTGCAGACCGGCGCGCCGATCCTGTTCGGCCACGTGCGCCGCCGGCCCGACGGACGGCACGACGTGTTCCTGGATCCGCCGCGCGAGGCGACGCTGCCGCCGACCGAGGAGAACGTCCGCGCGCTCGTCGCGTGGTACACGTCGAGGCTCGAGGAAATCATCCGCGAACAGCCCGAACACTGGTTCTGGCTGCATCGCCGCTGGAAGACCGCGCCCCCGGAAGGCGCGACGGAGGACTGACGATGCATCGGTTCGAGCTGCGCGTGCGCTACGGCGACGTCGACCAGATGGGCTGGGTGTACTACGGGAACTATCTCCGCTGGTTCGAGATCGGCCGCGCCGAGATGATGCGCGCGCTGGGGCACACCTATCGCGACGTCGAGGTGAAGGAGGGCATCCTCATGCCCGTGCTCGAGGCGCGCTGCCGGTACCACCACGGCGCGCGCTACGACGAACTCGTCGCGATCGAGACCGGCGTCTTCGGCGTCACGCGGGCGAAGATGCGCTTCGGCTACCGCGTGGTCGGCGAGGACGGCACGCTGTGCGCCATCGGCTACACCGAGCACTGCTTCACGAGCCCGGAGGCGAAGCTCGTGCGTCCGCCGGCGAGTCTCGTGAGCCTGCTCGACCGCGCGCCGCAGGTGGACGACGCACTGCGCGCGCGGATCGAGGCGCTCTGACGCGCGTCAGCTCGTGAAGCCGAGCTCCTTCGGCTTGGGCGGCTCGCCCGGAGTCTTGAGCGGTCCGAAGTTCGCTTCGTAGTTCTTGAGGTTCTGCTCGAGCGCGACGAGCAGCCCCTTCGCGTGCGTCGGCGTCATGATGATGCGCGAGAACACGCGGGCCTTGGGCAGGCCGGGCATCGTGCGCGCGAAGTCGAGCACGACCTCCGCCTGCGAATGCGTGATGAAGACGAGGTTGGCGTAGATGCCTTCGGCTTCCTTCTCGCCGAGGCCGACTTCGATGGGCTGGCCCTGAGGTGCGTCCACGGAATCTCCGGTGCGTGCGGGGTTTGGGGCGTGCGTGTGTCCGGGCGGGGACCGTAGGCAGCCCGAGATGGGCGGTCAAGGAAGGGGTCCGCGATGCCGAAAACCCCGGCGGACCGAGGGGCTCGTGCCCGTGGTCCCGAACTTCACTTCTTCCGACCCGCCCGGGGACTTCATGGATCACGCGCAGCAGCCGAGCGCGCCGCACGCGGCCGCGCCCGGCGACACTTTCGCACCCGGGATGGCCCGCGCCGACCGCGCTTTTCGACGGTGACGCCGAACTGGGGGCGATCGAACGCACCCTGCTCGCCTTCGCCACGCATCCCGGCGGAGCCGGCGGCCAGCAGGCTTGGCTGCTGCTCTGGAACTCACGCACCGGGTTGCTCGAAGGCTGGCGCGAAGCGGGCGCCTCGGCGTCGCTGACCCTCGAGGACGCGCTTTGCCGGGCGCGGCGCATCGGCTCGGCCGAAGGCGCGAGCGAACGCTTTCATCCGTGGGCCGAGGAACCCGAGCGGCTCGAAGGACCGGCCGCGCACGCGTGGCGCGCGCAGGCGTGCGCCGCGGGCGACGGCGGTGAACAGCCCGGCGCGCCGTGGTCCGCGAGCGCGCGCGTCGGCGCGGTGCCGCTGCGCCGCGGAGCACGCGCGTACGGTGTGCTCGTGTGTGCGTGGAACGCGGCGTCGCCGCGCGAGGCGGCCGCGCTCGAGTGGCTGCGTGCGGCGGCCGAGGCGGCGTTCGGCGCGCAGTGGCGCGGTGCGGAGGCGCGCCGGCTTTCACGCCAGGCGCAGGCGATCGCCGAGCTCGTGCGCACGAGCGTGAGCGCGGTGAATCTCGCCGAAGTGCTGCACCTCGTCACGAAGCACGCGGCCGAAGGGCTCGCGGCTCGCGGCGCGGCGCTGTATCGCACCGATCCGCGCGGCTCGCTCAAGGTCGAAGTGGCGCACGGCCACCCCGTCATGCGGGACACGTTCGCGCGCGGCTTCCTCGCCGCGGCGCAGCAGGTGTGCGACTCGGGGCAGGCACTCACCGGCGCGCGCGGGCGACGAAGCGCCGCAGCTGCCGCCCGGTGTCTCGGGTGAGACCAGCGTGTGGGCGATCGCTCCGCTCGTCGCGTACGGCCGCCGGCTCGGCGCGATCGTCGTGTACGACGGGCTCGACCGCCATCCGGCGTCGGGCGCATTCGAGCGCTCCGACCTCGAACATCTTTCCGCGCTCGCCGACCACGCCGCGCTCGTCCTCGAGCACGCGCGACTGGGCGACGAAGCGCGCCGCCACGAGCAGCAGCTGGCCGAACAGTCGGCGCGCTTGCGCGAACTCGATCGCCTCGCCGCCATCGGCGAGATGGCCGTGCGCGTCGCGCAGGAATCGCGCAACCCGCTCGCGTCGATCGCCGCGTTCGTGAAGCGCGCGCACCGCGAACTGCCGGAGGACGACGCGCGACGCGAGTACCTCGAGATCGTGCTGCGCGAGGCCGAGCGCCTCGAAGCGATGCTCGGCGAACAGATGGAATACTCGCGGCTGCAGCGCCCGAGCCTCGAGATGCAGAACCTGAACGGCGTCGTGCAGGAGGCGCTGCAGCGATTCAGCGAATCGCTCGTGCGCCGGCGCGTGCGGCTGCTCAAGAAGCTCGCCGGGGACCTGCCGGAGCTGCTGCTCGACGAGCACCGCATCAAAGGCCGGTGACCTGCTCGATCAGTTGTTCGTGCCGTTCGCGTCCGGCGGCACCGCGGGAGCGGCCGTGGGGCTCGGCGTCGCCCAGCAGATCGTGCGCGAGCACGGCGGCGAGGTGCGGCTGCGCGCGGACGGGGAGTGGAGCACGATCTTCTCGTTCACGCTGCCGATCGCGGGCAACGAGGATCGGCGGAAGGCGCAGGACCGGCGTTCGGTGCGCGGTGAACGGCGGCGGCGGAAGGACGACGATCCCTCGCGCGGAAGTTGACGGCCGTTCGGAACGCGTGGTAAAAATCCCGGCCCTGTGACCGCAGTGGGTCACTCCAGATTTCGCCACCCTAGCTCAGTTGGTAGAGCACACGACTGAAAATCGTGGTGTCCCCAGTTCGATTCTGGGGGGTGGCACCATGTGGGACCGGCCGATACACGGGCCGGGTGGTACGAGGAGCTGGTGTAGCTCAGCTGGTAGAGCACGTCACTCGTAATGACGGGGTCACCGGTTCGATTCCGGTCACCAGCTCCATTTCAAAAACCCAGGCAGCAAGCCGGCGTGTCGTTCGCGCCGGAAAGTCCGGGCCGATGCCGGGCGCGTCCTCGCGCCGCGCGTCGGTCCGTTGTCGTGTGCGGGCGTTCGCGCCCGGCGCCGGAGGGAGCCGCATGTCGTCGTCCCTGATGATCAGCGTCGCGGGAGTGCGTGGCATCGTCGGAGTGTCGCTGGACCCCGCCGTGGTCGCGCGTTTCGCCGCGGCGTTCTCGCACGCGCTGGGCGAAGGCCCGGTCGTGGTCGGCCGTGACGCCCGTGTGAGCGGGCCCATGGTGCTGCAGGCCGTGTGCGCGGGCCTCACCGCCGCCGGCCGCGACGTCGTGGACATCGGCCTGGCGACGACGCCGGCCACGCAGATGGCGGTCGAACACCTGAAGGCCGCGGGCGGCGTGATCCTCACGGCCAGCCACAACCCCGCGGAATGGAACGCGCTCAAGTTCCTCTCCGGGCGCGGGGAGTTCCTCGGGCCCGTCGAAGGCAAGGCGGTGCGCGAGCGCTTCGAGCAGAACCGCGACCTCTGGACGACGTGGGACAAGCTCGGCTCGGTCCGCACCGAGGCCGGCGCCCTCGAGTGGCATCTCGAGCGCGTCCTCGGGCTCGAGTACGTGAACGTCGAGGCCATCCGTGCCCGCAAGCTGAAGGTCGTCGTGGACGGCTGCGCGAGCGTCGGCGGCGTCGCCGTTCCCGCCCTGCTCGAGCGCCTCGGCGCGACGGTCGTGAAGCTCGACTGCGAGCCGAACGGCGCCTTCACGCGCGTCCTCGAGCCGCTGCCCGAGCACCTCGGAGCGCTGGGCAAAGCCGTACTCGAGGCGAAGGCCGACTTCGGCGTCGCGCTCGACCCGGATGCCGACCGCGCCGCCTTCGTGGCCGCCGACGGCGTGCCGCTCGGGGAGGAGTTCACGGTCGCCCTCGGCACGCAGGTCGTGCTGGCCGTCCACAAGGGCCCGGTGGTGACAAACCTCTCGACCTCCCGTATGCTCGAACGCGTCTGTCAGGACGCCGGAGTCGCCTTGCACCGCACCCCTGTCGGAGAGGCGCATGTCGTTGCGGCCATTCACGCTGTCGGCGCGATCGCCGGTGGCGAGGGCAACGGCGGCATGATCCTTCCGGCGGCCCACTGCGGCCGGGATGGCCTGGTCGCGGTGGCCCTGATCGCACAGGCCATGAGCCGAGGAGCGACGCTTCGAGAACTGGCTACCGGATTGCCCCAGTACGCGATGGTGAAGGACAAGTTGGCGCGGCCCGATGAACCGTGGGAGCGCGCAGCCGATCGCCTTCGGTCGGTCTTCGCGGACTGGGAACTCGATACCGTGGACGGGATGCGATTCGCCCGCGGAGAAGAGTGGGTCCACGTACGTCCCTCGGGTACGGAGCCGGTCGTTCGCGTCATCGCGGAGACACCGGCCCTCGTTCGCACCCGCGAAATCGTCGAAGTGGCGCGGAAGGCCGTCGAGGCCTGACCGCAGGAGGAACGTTGCATGTGCGGAATCGTCGGCTACGTCGGGCACCGTGATTGCCTTCCGATCCTGATCGAGGGCATCAAGCGGCTCGAGTACCGCGGCTACGACTCGGCGGGCGTGGCGGTCGAAGACGGCACGGGCCTCAAGGTGGTCAAGGCCGCCGGCAAGATCCGCTCGCTCGAAGCGAAGCTCCAGACCGGCGCGCCCGTGGGCACGTTCGGCATCGCGCACACGCGCTGGGCGACGCACGGTGAGCCGAACGACCTGAACGCCCATCCGCACACCGACGAGAAGTGCACCGTCGCGCTCGTGCACAACGGGATCATCGAGAACTACGGCACGCTCAAGGCGGCGCTCGAGGCCGAGGGTCACGTCTTCAAGACGGAGACGGACACCGAAGTGCTCGCGCACCTGATCGAGAAGTACCTGCGCAAGGGCCTCAAGCTCGAGCGCGCGGTGGCCGAGGCGCTCGAGGACGTCGAAGGCACGTACGGCATCGCCGTCATGTGCGAGAGCGAGCCCGGCGTGCTCGTCGGCGCGCGTCACGGCAGCCCGATGGTCGTCGGCATCGCGGACGGCGAGTACTACCTCGCGTCCGACGTCGCCGCGATCGTCGAGCACACGCGCCAGGTGATCTACCTCGACGACGGCGAAATGGCCGTGCTGTCCCCGCAGGGATTCCACACGGCGACCGTCGCGCTGGAGCGGGTCACGAAGGAAGTCCACGACGTGGACTGGGACCTGAGCCAGATCGAAAAGGGCGGCTACGAGCACTTCATGCTCAAGGAGATCTTCGAGCAGCCCGACGCGGTCCGGAACGCGATGCGCGGACGGCTCAACGTCGAGGAAGGGCTCGCGCGTCTCGGCGGCCTCAACATGACGCCGGAGCAGCTCCGCGAGATCCGCCGCATCATCATCCTCGGCTGCGGCACGTCGTGGCATGCCGGACTGATCGGCGAGTACATGCTCGAGGAGTTCGCGCGCATTCCCGTCGAGGTCGAGTACGCCTCCGAGTTCCGCTACCGCAACCCGATCGTGGACGAGGGCACGCTCGTGCTCGTCATCTCGCAGTCGGGCGAGACCATCGACACGCTCGCGGCCATGCGTGAAGCGCGCCGCAAGGGCGCACGCGCGCTCGGCATCGTGAACGTGGTCGGCTCGACCATGGCGCGCGAATCCGACGGCGGTGTGTACATCCACGCGGGTCCGGAAATCGGCGTCGCGTCCACCAAGGCGTTCACGAGCCAGGTCACCGTGCTCGCGCTGCTCACGCTCGCGCTCGGCCGTCACCGCGGCATGTCGCGCGACTACGGCGTCGAGATCGCGCGCGAGATGGCGCAGCTGCCCGAGAAGATCGAGCGCGTGCTCGCGAGCCACGACCTCGTGCGCCAGATGGCCGAGCTCTACAAGCAGCACAACAACTTCATCTACCTCGGCCGCGGCTTCAACTTCCCGGTCGCGCTCGAAGGCGCGCTGAAGCTGAAGGAGATCTCGTACATCCACGCCGAAGGTTACCCGGCGGCGGAGATGAAGCACGGTCCCATCGCGCTCATCGACGAGAACATGCCGGTCGTCTTCATCTGCACGAAGGACAGCGCGTACGAGAAGGTCGTGAGCAACATGATGGAAGTGCGCGCCCGCAAGGGACGCATCATCGCCATCGCGAGCGAGGGCGACACCGAAGTGGCGTCGCGCGCCGACCACGTGCTGTACGTTCCGCAGAGCATCCCGATGCTGCAGCCGATCCTGTCCGTGATTCCGCTGCAGCTGCTGTCGTATCACGTCGCCGTGCAGCGCGGTTGCGACGTGGACCAGCCGCGCAATCTCGCCAAGAGCGTCACCGTCGAGTGACGGGCAAGGAGGCCCCAGTGAAGACCCCGTTGAACGTGACCGGTGCGCCGAAGGCGATCGGACCGTACGCGCAGGCGCAGGTCGTGCGGCTGCACGGCGGCAACAAGATGGTGTTCACCTCGGGCCAGATCGGCCTCGACCCGGCGACGGGCGAGATCGTCGCGGGTGGCGTGAAGGAGCAGTGCGAACGCGTGTTCGCGAACCTCGCCGCGGTGCTCGAAGGCGCCGGCCTTTCGTTCGCGGACGCCGTGAAGACCACGGTGTACCTCGCGGACATGGCCGACTTCGCCACCATGAACGAGGTCTACGCGCGGCACCTGGGCGAGAGCCTGCCGGCGCGCACGACGATCGCGGCCGCGGGCCTGCCGAAGGGCGCGCGCGTCGAGATCGACATCGTCGCGGTCGGCCGCGACCTCTAGAACGGCTCGGGCGCGGTTTTCCGGGCGATCGGAGGGAGAGCCTTGAGCGAGAAGCGTCGGATCGAGATCCGGCTGACCGCGCAAGTGTCCTGCGCGGGTTGAGCGGCCAAACTGGGTCCGGGGGACCTGCGCCAGGCGCTCCAGCTGCTCCACATGCCTCGCAAGGACCGGCGTGTGCTCGTCGACGCTTCGACGCTCGACGACGCCGGCGTGTTCGCGCACGGCCGGGGAGAGGCTCTCGTGCAGACGGTGGACTTCTTCACGCCCATCGTGGACGACCCGTACGACTTCGGGCAGATCGCCGCGGCGAACGCGCTGTCGGACGTGTACGCGATGGGCGGCACGCCGCTCACCGCGCTCGCGCTGCTCTGCGCGCCCGAAACCGAGCTCCCTGCGGAAGCGCTCGCCGCGATCCTGCAGGGCGGCCTCGACAAGATGCACGAGGCCGGCGTCAGCGTGGTAGGCGGGCACTCGGTGCGCGACAAGGAACTGAAGTTCGGCTACAGCGTCACGGGCATCGCGAAGCGGAAGCGCCTGCTGCTCAACAGCGGCGCGCGCCCCGGCGATCGCATGTACCTCACGAAGCCGATCGGCACCGGGATCCTCGCGACCGCGCTCAAGCAGGGGAAGCTCGACGACTCGCACGCGAAACGGCTCACGCGCCAGCTCGCCACGCTCAATCGCGCGGCCGGGGAACTGGCCGTCGAGTTCGGCGCCCGCGCCGCGACCGACGTCACGGGCTTCGGCATGCTCGGGCACGCCTCGCAGATGGCGCAGGCCAGCGGCGTGACGCTGCAACTGCGCCCGTCCGCCGGGTGGCTGCTTCCCCGCGTTCGTGAGTTCGTCGCCGCGGGCGTCGTCCCGGGCGGGCTCGCGCGCAACCGCGAGTTCTACGCGCCGCGTATCCTCGCCGAAGGCGTGGACGAGGAGACGATGACCGCGCTCTACGATCCGCAGACGTCCGGCGGGCTGTTCGTCGCGATTCCTCCGCGCAAGGCGAAGGCGTTCGAGGCGGCGATGCAGCGCCGCCGCGTGTGGCACGTGGTGGCCGGTGAAGCGACGCAGGCGGGGGAGCACCTCGTGGTGCTGTCTCCGTCGGCGTGAGAAAGGACTTCGTGCGGGAGCGAATGGGATCTGGTGGTCCCCGAGGACTTCAAATCCTTTTGCCGGGCGCCTCTGGTGTCCGGGGTGGGTTCGATTCCCACGCGTTCCCGCCAATACTTCTCGCGACGCTCGTCGCGGTCCTGCTGATCGTCGCGGGAGCGGGCTCGGCCGACGCCGCGCCGGCCCGCCGTGACAGCACCCAGCGTCACGAGGCGTGGCACGAGCAGCCGCGCGTGGTCATGCTGCGCTCGCTGCTCGTTCCGGGCTGGGGACAGCTGCACAATCGCGCGTATTTCAAGGCCGTGGCCGTCGCCGCGGGCGAGGGCGTGCTCATCGCCCGGCTGTCGCAGGACGGCAAGGACCTCTCGACCTGGCGAGCCCGGGTCGACCAGGCCGCCCGGGACGAGGACGCCGAGGGTTACGCGGCGGCCGCAACCGAGTACAATGCCGCGCTCGACCGCCTGGTGGGGCATCAGTGGCTTCTCGGCGGTGTGATCGCCTACGCGCTCGTGGACGCGTACGTGGACGCGCATTTCCGCGACTTCGACATCGAGTTTCGAACGGACCCCGCGCTTCCCGACGGGATCCCGCCTTCCGATGCCCGCCCCGTGCGGGGCGGCGGAACGCGGGGCGTCGGCGTGCGCGCAGCACTTCGGTGGCACTTTTGAGTGATCCTCGGCTGAAGAACATCCGCAACTTCTGCATCGTCGCCCACATCGATCACGGCAAGAGCACGCTGGCGGACCGGCTGCTCGAGGTCACCCATACCCTGACGCCCCAGCAGATGAAGGCGCAGGTGCTGGACGACATGGACCTCGAGCGCGAGAAGGGCATCACGATCAAGTCGCACGCCATCGCCATGGAGTGGAAGGCGAAGGACGGCGTGACGTACGAGCTCAACCTGATCGACACGCCCGGGCACGTGGACTTCACGTACGAAGTCTCGCGCGCGCTCGCCGCGTGCGAAGGCGCGATCCTCGTGGTCGACGCGTCGCAGGGCATCGAGGCGCAGACGCTGTCGAACTACTACCTCGCCGCGGACCAGAAACTCACGATCGTCGGCGCGCTGAACAAGATCGATCTTCCCGCGGCGCGTCCCGACGAGATCGCGCTCGAGATCGAACACTACGCGCACGTGCCGGCCGAGCATGTCGCGCGCATCAGCGCGAAGACGGGCTTCGGCGTGCCGGAGCTGCTCGAGCAGGTGATCGCGGACGTGCCGCCGCCGTCGGGTGACCCCGACGCGCCCTTCCGCGCGCTCATCTTCGACTCGAAGTTCGACCAGTACCGCGGCGTCGTGTGTCTCGTGCGCGTCGTGGACGGCCGCATCCGCGCGGGCGAGAAGATCCGCTTCCTGTCGACCGGCGCGATGCACGAGGTCACGGAAGTCGGCAAGCTGCGCCTGAAGCTCGACCCCGCGAGCGAACTGCACGCGGGACAGGTCGGCTACATCGTCGCCGGCATCAAGACGGTCGCGGACGCGCGAGTCGGCGACACGATCGTCGCGGACGACATCGCCGGCATGGAGATGCTGCCGGGCTTCCGCGAGACCAAGTCCATGGTCTTCTCGGGGCTCTATCCGATCGACGCCGAGCAGTACGAGGACCTCAAGGAGGCGCTCGCGCGCCTGCGCCTGAACGACGCCTCGCTCATGTACGAGCCGGAGACGTCGGTCGCGCTCGGCTTCGGTTTCCGCGTCGGCTTCCTCGGCCTGCTGCACCTCGAGATCATCCAGGAGCGTCTGCGCCGCGAGTTCATGATCGATCTCATCGCGACGACGCCGAGCGTGGTCTATCACGTGCTGCAGACCGACGGCGAGTTCCTCAAGGTGGACAACCCGTGCAACCTTCCGCCGCCGCAGAACATCGAGGCGATCGAAGAGCCCATGGTGCTCGCGCACATCGTGACGCCGACCGAGTACCTCGGGAACATCCTCAAGCTCTGCCAGGAGCGCCGCGGCGAGCACGACGGGATGGAGTACATCGAGGAGACGCGCGTCCGGATCGCGTACAAGCTGCCGCTCGGCGAGATCGTGCTCGACTTCTACGACCGCCTGAAGAGCGTGTCGCGCGGCTACGCGTCGCTCGACTACGACATCGTCGGCTACCAGCAGTCGGACGTGATCAAGCTCGACATCATGCTGAACGGCGAGATGGTGGACGCGCTCTCGGCGATCGTGCACCGCTCGAAGGCGTACACGTACGGCAGTTCGCTGTGCGAGAAGCTCAAGGAACTCATCCCGCGGCAGATGTTCCAGGTCGCGGTGCAGGCGGCGATCGGCGGCAAGGTCATCGCGCGCGAGACCATCGGCGCGATGCGCAAGAACGTGATCGCCAAGTGCTACGGCGGCGACATCAGCCGCAAGCGCAAGCTGCTCGAGAAGCAGAAAGAGGGCAAGCGGCGCATGAAGCAGATCGGAACCGTCGAGGTCCCGCAGGAAGCGTTCCTCGCCGTACTCAAGGTGGACCGGAGCTGACGCTCCCAAAGGAGAGCCATGTCCAGCAGCGCACCGAAGTCGCAGGTCCGGGAATACACGGAAGCCATTCTCTGGGCCGTCGTGCTCACGTTCTTCCTGCGCGCGTTCGTCATCCAGGCGTTCCGCATTCCGTCCGAATCCATGTGCGACACGCTGCTGGTCGGCGACTTCCTGTTCGTGAACAAGTTCGAGTACGGGCCGAAGATCCCGTTCACGCACATCCGACTGCCCGGGCTGCATCCGCCGCGGCAGGGTGACGTGATCGTGTTCCAGTACCCGCCCGATCCGAGCAAGGACTTCATCAAGCGCTGCATCGGTACGCCCGGCCACACCGTCCAGGTGAAGCACAAGGACGCGTACGTGGACGGCCGCAAGCTCGCCGAGCCCTACGTGAAGCACGTGGACCCGCGCGAAATGGACTACCGCGGCTACGAGGATCGCGACAACACCGAGCTCGTCACGGTCGGACCCAATCAGCTGTTCATGATGGGCGACAACCGCGACAACTCGTACGACAGCCGCTTCTGGGGCACGGTCAAGATGGACCTCGTCAAGGGCCGCGCGCTCTTCATCTACTTCTCGACCGGTGGCGACAAGTGGTGGAACGGCCTGTTCAACATCCGCTTCAACCGGATGTTCCGGCCCATTCGCTGAACCGCGAGGGGCCCGGCGAGGCCGCGCGCCGCGAGGCGCGCACCGGCCTCTACGTGCACGTGCCGTTCTGCGCGGTGCGCTGCCACTACTGCCACTTCTCGACGGCCGCCTTCTCGGGCGACGCCGTCGAGCGGTGGTTCGCCGGCATCGAGCGTGAGGCCGCGATGCGCGCCCCGCTCGCCGGCGGCGTCGCGTTCACGTCGCTGTTCTTCGGCGGCGGCACGCCCTCGGCGCTCTCGTCGCGGCACTTTCGCCGGCTGTGGGACCTGCTGCGCGCGCACTTCACTCTGGCGCCGAACGCCGAAGTGACGCTCGAGGCGAACCCCGAGAGCGCGAAGGCGCCGCTGCTCGCCGCGTGGCGCGAGGCGGGAGTGAACCGCCTGTCGTTCGGCGCGCAGAGCTTCGAGCCCTCGGAACTCCGCTCGCTCGGGCGCATTCACGACGAAGCGCGGCCCGTCGAAGCCGTGGCGCTCGCACGCGCGCACGGCTTCGAGCGTGTGAGCCTCGATCTCATGTACGGCTACCCGGGCCACCGGCCGGACGCTTTCGCGCGCACGCTCGACCGCGTCGGCTCGCTCGCGCTCGAGCACGTGAGCGCCTACTGCTACATCCCCGAGGGCGTGACGCCGCAAGGGGAGCGCGCGCTCGCGAGCGGCGGCCCGCCGGTGCCCGACGAGGCGCAGGCCGCGCTCTACGAACAGCTGAGCGCCGCCATGGAGGGGATGGGGCTCGCGTGCTACGAGACGAGCAACTTCTGCCGCCCGGACGCCGAGTCGCGCCACAACCTCACGTACTGGCTGCGCCGTGACTACCTCGCGCTCGGGCCTTCGGCGCACGCCTGCTGGCGCGGCGAGCGCTGGGGCAACCGCTTCTCGACCGCCGACTGGACCGCCGCCCTCGAGCGCGGCGAAGACCCGGCGTCCGAACGGGAGCGCTCGCCGGAGGCGAGCATCTCCGAAGAAATCGTCATGCTCGGGTTACGTCTTTCGAGCGGCCTGCTCGCCGCCGACTACACGACCGAGGAATGGGCGGGGGTCGAGCGCCGGTTCGGCGAGGCCTTCGCGGCCGCGCGGGACGCGGGCCGCCTCGAAGCCGTGCCCGGCGGCTGGCGCATCCCGCGCGCGCACCGGTTCCTCGCCGACGACACGATCGCGTGGCTCGCCGCCCGGGCTCGCGGTTGACACGGTTTCGGCGTGCTCCCTAAATTCCCGCCCATGTTCGACACCGTTTTCCCCGGCCGGCGGCTGTCCGGCGATCCCGAACTCAACGAACGCCAGCGTGTGGTCTTCGCGGCGCTCGTGCACCTGCACGGCGGCGCCGGTCGCCCCGTGGGGGCGGACCGCATCGCGCGCGACGGAGGGCTGCGGCTCTCCGGCGGCAGCGTGCGCGCCGCGCTCGCCGATCTCGAGGACCTCGGGTTGCTCGAACGCCGCGTCGGCTCCACCGCGCGCGTGCCGACGACGCACGGCTACGACTACTTCGTGCGCGCGCTGCTGGAGCCCGCCGTGCTCCCGGCCGAACTCGAAGACGCGATCGATGCGCAGTTCGCCGCGTCGGCGCACGACGTCGAGCGCATGCTGCAGGACGCCTCGCGCCTGCTGGGTTCGCTCACGCACCAGCTCGGGCTGGCGCTCGCCGTGTCGCTCGACCGCGAGGTGCTCGAGCATCTCGACGTCGAGCCGCTCAGCGACCGCCGCGTGCTGCTGCATCTCGGGCTCGGCGGGCACTCGGCCCGCTCGCTCGTGCTGGAACTGGAGACGCCGCTGGAACGCGCCGCGCTCGAGCAGGTCGAGAGCGTGCTGCGCGAGCGGCTGCTCGGCCGTCCGCTCGCGCAGGTGCGCGAGCGCCTCGACGGCGATCCCGAACTCGCTCGTCACGCGGCCGTCCGCATCGTGGCGCGCGCGGCCGCCGCGTCCTGGACGCGGCCGCTCGACACACAGTTGCTCAGCTCGGGCGCGCGGCACATCGCGCAACAGCCCGAGTTCGCGAGTCCCCACGATCTCGGCGGCGTGCTGCACGCGGTCGAGACCGGAGATCCGTTGAACCGGCTCATGGTTCGCGGCATCCCGGGACAGGCCGGGGCCCGGATCGGGCTCGGCGAATCGCCCGCGCTCGCGGGCTGCAGTCTCGTGAGTTTCTCGCTGCCCGGAGCCATCCCCGGCGCCGTCGGGGTGCTGGGCCCGGTGCGCATGGATTACGCGTTCACTCTCGCCGTGGTCGAGAGAGTGGGCACGCGCATCGCCGACCTTCTGTCGGCCTGATCCGAAAGACAGATCGAAAGGACATCGCTGCACATGACGGAAGACGTCCGCGACACCGTCGCGAGCGACGCGGCCAACGCATCGCCCGACGCGAGCACGACGCCACTGCCCGAGCCGACTCCCGAGGAAGCCGCCACCCCGAACCCCGAGGGCGACGCGCCTGCGGAGGCGGACTCGTCGACGGCTCCGCAGGCCTCATCGGAACCACGGCCGGAGGCCGTGGACTATAAAGACAGGTGGCTCCGCACCGAGGCCGACCTCCAGAACGTCCGCCGCCGTTCCGCGCGCGAACGCGAGGAGGCCGTCCAGCGTGCCGAGGACTCCGTGCTGCTCGACGTGATCGGCCTGCTCGACGATCTCGATCGCGCGCTCGCCGTGCTCACCGCCGAGCAGGCAGCCGAGGCGTGGGCGCAGGGCGTCGCGCTGACCGCGCAGCGCATGCGCGACATGCTCGCCCGCAACGGCGTCACGCCCGTCGCCTCCGTCGGCGAGCCGTTCAACCCGCTCGTGCACGAAGCGCTGCTCGAGATCCCGGCGCCCGAAGGCGTGACCCCGGGCTGCGTGGCGCAGGAAGTGGCGAAGGGCTACCGCCGTGGCGAGCGCGCGCTGCGCGCCGCGCGCGTCGTCGTGGCCCGCGCCGGGTCGGAAGGCTGACATGGCCGCCAAGCGCGACTACTACGAAGTGATCGGCGTCGCGAAGACCGCGACCGAGGACGAGATCAAGAAGGCCTACCGCAAGGTCGCGATGCAGTTCCATCCCGACCGCAATCCCGGCGACAAGGAAGCGGAGGCGAAGTTCAAGGAAGCGACCGAGGCCTACGAAGTCCTGCGCGACTCGGGCAAGCGCGCGCGCTACGACCAGTTCGGCCACGCCGCGTCCGGCCCGTCCGGCATGCCCGGCGGGGGAGGCTACGACTTCGGCGGCGGCGCGGGCTTCGATCTCGCGGACGCGCTGCGCGCGTTCATGCGCGACTTCGGCGGTGGTGGTTCCGAGGGCGGCTTCGAGAGCTTCTTCGGCGGCGGAGGCGGCGGCGGTGGATCGCGCGGCCCCGGCCGTGGCGACGACCTCCAGGTGCGCCTCGTGCTCACGCTCGAGGAGATCTTCACGGGCGTCGAGAAGAAGATCCGCGTCAAGCACCTGAAGCAGTGCGGCACGTGCAACGGCCGAGGCGGCAAGGGCGAGAAGCAGTGCTCGCAGTGCAACGGCCGCGGGCAGGTGCGCCGCGTGCAGCAGACCATGCTCGGGCAGTTCGTGAGCGTGCAGGCCTGCCCGCGCTGCGACGGCGAAGGCAGCATCGTGAGCGATCCGTGCAAGGCGTGCGGTGGCGACGGGCGCGTGAGCGAGACCGAGACCGTTTCGGTGAAGGTGCCGGCCGGTGTCGCGAGCGGGAACTACATTCCGCTGCGCGGCCTGGGCGACGCCGGCCGCCGCGGCGGCCCCGCGGGCGATCTCATCGTGCTCATCGAAGAGAAGGACCACGACCTCTTCGAACGCCACGGCGACGACCTGCATGTGGACATCCCCGTGAGCTTCACCACGCTCGCGCTGGGCGGAAAGGTCGAGGTGCCGCTCGTCGGCGGCGAGACGCACACGCTCGACGTGACGTCGGGCACGCCGAGCGCGCATCGCGCACGGCTGCGCGGACGCGGCCTGCCGGGCCTGCGCGGCGGCAAGGGCGACCTGATCGTGCGTCTCATGGTCTGGGTGCCGACGAAGCTCTCGGGCGCCGAGAAGAAGCTGCTCGAGGAACTGCGCAAGGCCGAGGGCATGAAGACGCCCCGCGCCGCGCGCTCGCTCTTCGAGCGCGTGAAGGACGCCTTTGGCGGCTGACGCCGCTCCCGCGTTCGTGCTCATCGAGCGCCTGCCGGCGCCGGGCGAGGAAGTCCTCCTCGACGGCGACGCGGCGCACTACCTGTCGCGCGTGGTGCGCGCCCGCCCCGGCGAGCGCGTCACCGCGACCGACGGCGCGGGCACGGTCGCGACGCTCGAGGTGATCGAGTCGCGGCCGACGGTGCGCGTGATCGGTGGCGAGCACCGGATCGTCGAGCGCCCGGCCGAGCGCGTGCTGCTGTGCGGCGCGCCGGAAGGCGATCGCGCCGACTGGATGGTCGAGAAGCTCGCCGAGCTCGGTGTGGGGCGGCTCGTGTTGGTCGAGTGCGAGCGCGCGAAGTGGGAGCGGGCCGAAGCCAAGCTCGAGCGCTGGTCGCGTCTCGCGGCCGCGGCGCTGCGGCAATCCCAGTCCGCCTGGCGCCTGCGCATCGAAGGGCCGCTGGCGCTCGCGACGGCGTCGCGGGGTCGGGCCGCCGCGCGCTGGTCGCCTGCCCGGGCGGCGGTCTCCGGCGCCGCCGGGAGGGCCGGCGCGTCCTGGTGCGTGATCGGTCCCTCGCCCGGATTCTCCGAGGGCGAGGTCAAGCGGCTGCAGGAGAGCGGGTTCGCCCCGGCGGGTCTGGGGCCCGCGCGGCTCCGGACCGAGACCGCGCGCCTCGGGCCGAAACCGCCGGGGCAGGAGCCGGCGGCCCGGCCGGGCTCGCCGGGCCGAATGGCGGGCCTGGCTTGACGCGCCTTCGGGGGCCCGGCCACATACTGCCGCCGCCTCTTGCGAGTCGACCCGTGCCTTTCGACATTCCATCCCAATCTCTTCTCCTCCAAAGAAGATCCGTGGTTGCGAGAGGGGGGAATCTATTGCCTGGTATCAGGGTGAAGGAAGGCGAGTCCTTCGAGAGCGCCCTGCGTCGTTTCAAGAAGAAGTGTGAGAAGGCTGGCATCATGGCCGACCTTCGTCGGCATCAGCACTTCGAGAAGCCGAGTGAGCGGCGCAAGCGCAAGATGAACGCCGCCAAGCGGAAAAACACCGCCCGCAGGGCTGCGGAGAACTAACGACGCTGCAGAGCTTGAATCAAATGACCGGACTGGACTGGATCGCAGTGGTCCTCGTGCTGGTCTTCGTGATTCGCGGAATCCTGCGCGGCACCATCGCGCAGGTTTTCGCGTTCTTGCGGGTCTGCTCGCCGGGCCGCCTCGGTCGCCGTGGCGGCGTGGGTCGGTCCGCACTGGAAGGCCCGCCGGGCCTCGTTGTTATTTCTGGCTGCGCTGGCTCGTCGCGATCCTCGCCGGCATGGCGATCTCCGCGCTGTTCCACTGGTGGGGAGAACTCGTCGCCAAGGCGGCGCATGACGGGCCGTTCGGCTGGCTCGACCGACTCGTCGGCGGGCTGGTCGGGTTTTCGATCGCCGTCCTGCTTTCCAGCCTGCTCGTGCTGTTGGCCGTCCAGGCCCCTCTGCTGAGCTTCGCGCGCAAAGACGCGAAGCGCGGCGTGGTGGCGCGGCCGCTGCTCCAAGCGGGTGCGAGCGTGACGGGCTGGCGCACACTTCCGGTCCCCGGAGTGCGCTGGCTGCATCAACAGTACGTGACGGCGCAACAACACCTCGGACGCTAGCGGGCCCTTCGGGGAACTGCAGCGCTCCCGGGTTCTCGCGGCCCAATCGGGTCGCACAGGAGTGACGACGGCGCAGCGGGTACGCCTGCCTCGTTCGCGGACGCTCGGTGGTACTGGCGTGGACTGGCATTCACTGGAACTTCTCGAGTTCGACCGCGTGTGCGGCAGCATCGCCACGCGCGCCGAAAGCGACCGCGCGCGCGAATCCCTCGCGCGTTGGCGGCCATACACGCACGGGCCCAAGCTCGCGCGTGAATGCGCGCGCCTGCACGAGGCCCTGCGCCGCAACGCCGAACCCGGCGCGTGGTGCGCGGTCGGACGTGGCGCGCTCGAAGCGCTGCTCGAATCCGCCAAGCACGACCCGCTCGACGGACCCGCGCTCGTCGAAGTGCTCAGCTGGCTGTCCGCCGCCGCGATCACGCTCGAAGCCTGGGAGAGCGAAGAGTCGTGCGAGCGCGCCTTGCGAACTCGCCAGCCGTCGCGCGCGCTGCCGGACCTGGATGCGTTGCGCGAGCGGCTCGAAGGCTCGCTCGATTCCGACGGCACGGTGAAGGATTCCGCCTCGCCCGCGCTCAAGCGCGCACGCCTCGGCGTGTTCGACGGCGAGCGCCGCCTGCACGCGCAGCTCGAACGCTGGGCCGCGCCGTTCGGCGAAGGCGCGTTCGTCACGCGCTTCGGCGACCGCTACGTCGCGTGCGTGCCCGCGGCTGGCTTCTCGCGCAAGCGCGGCATCGTCCACGACACGTCGAACAGCGGGCAGTCGCTGTACGTCGAGCCGCTCGAGGCGTGCGAGGGCAACAACGACCTGCTCGAACTGCGCGCGATCGCGTTCGAGGAAGAACGCCGCATCCTGCGCGAACTGGCCGAGTCCGTCGCCGCTTCCGCCGAGTCGCTCGTGGGCACGGAGGAAGTGCTCGCCCAGCTCGACGCGCTGCGCGCCCGCGCGCGCTGGGGCAACGAACTCGGCGCGAGCGCGCTCGAGCCCACGGAAGGGTCGATGCGCCTCATCGGCGCGCGCCATCCGTTGCTCGCGCTGTCGGAGCGCCGCGACACCATCGTGCCGCTCGATCTCGAGCTCGAGGATTCCGGCCGCATGCTGCTCGTGAGCGGTCCGAACATGGGCGGCAAGACGATCCTGCTGAAGACGGTCGGCCTCGCGGTCGCGATGGCGCACGCCGCGCTGCCCGTGCTCGCGCGCGAAGGCAGCCGCGTGCCGCCGATGGACGAGATCGTCGTGGACCTGGGCGACGAGCAGTCCGTGGACCAGGGGCTCTCGACCTTCGCCGCGCACCTGCAGCGCCTGCGCGCGATGGCGGACGCCGCCGGCCCGCGCAGTCTCATGCTCGCCGACGAACTCGGCGCCGGCACCGATCCCGAAGAAGGCGCCGCGCTCGGGCGCGCGCTCGTCGAACACTTCGCCGACAAGCGCGCGTGGGGCGTGCTCACGACGCACCTCGGCAGCCTCAAGCGCGTCGCCACCGAAGTCGCGGGCGTCGTGAACGGTTCGCTCGAGTTCGATCTCGAGACGTTGTCGCCGCGCTATCGCTTCCTGCCGGGCATCCCCGGCGCGAGCCACGCGCTTTCGGTCGCCTCGCGCCTCGGCTTCCCGCAGGCGCTGCTCGACCGCGCGCGCACGCTGACGCCCGACGAGACGCACGCGCTCGAGAAGCTGCTGTCGGAAGTCGGCGCGTCGCTGTCGCAGATGCAGGCCGAGCGCGCCGACCTCGCGCGCGCCCGCGCGGAGGCCGAGCCGCCGCCGCGTCGCATCGCGCCGCCGCCGAGGACTCGCGCAAGACGCTCTCCGATCTCCGCCGCCGGCTCACCGCCGAGAGCGAGTCGATTCTCGCCCGCTCGCGCGAGCTGTGGCAGAACGTGCAGCGCGAGGCGCGCAAGGCCGAGAAGTCGCGCGAAGGCGCCGAGGCGCTCAAGCAGGGCATGGCCGCGATCGAGCGCGACAGCGAAGCGCTGCACAAGCGCGCGAGGCCGGTGGCACCGAGGCCGCGAGCCCGTCGAAGCCGCTCGAGATCGCGGTCGGACGCCGCGTGCGCGTGCTCGACCTCAACCTCGAGGCCGAGATCCTGAGCCTGCCGGACGGCGAGGGACGCGTGAAGCTGCGCCGTGGCCTCATGACCATCACGTCGCACGTCAATCGTCTCGCCGCCGCCGAGCAGACCGCCGCGCCGACGCGTACGCCGGTCGCCACGTACACGCCGGCCGACGAATCGCCGCGCCTCGACGTGGACCTGCGCGGCATGGAAGTCGACGACGCGCTGCGCGAAGTGGATCACGGGCTCGACCGCGCCGTGCTGTCGGGCATCGGCGAGCTGCGCATCATCCACGGCATCGGCAAGGGCATCCTCAAGTCGGCCGTCGAACGCCACCTGCGCGGACACGCACAGGTCGAGTCCTCGCGCATGGGCGAGGGCAACGAAGGCGGCCGGGGCGTCACCGTGGCGAGGCTGCGATGAACGCGCCCCGCGGTTCGGACGACTGGGTGGAACGCGTGCGCGCGGCGAGCGACATCGTCGAGGTGGTCGGGCAGACCGTGCCGCTCAAGCGCTCCGGGCGGAACTGGATGGGCGTGTGCCCGTTCCACCAGGAGAAGACGCCGTCGTTCTCGGTGAACGCCGAGCGCCAGTTCTATCACTGCTTCAGCTGCAAGGCCGGCGGCGACGTCTTCAAGTTCGTGCAGGAGTCCGAGAAGGTCGGCTTCCTCGAAGCGGTCGAGATGCTGAGCCGCCGCGCCGGCATCGCCATTCCCGAGCGCCGAAGCGCCGGGGGCGGCAAGCGAGCGGGACTGCTCGAGGCGCTCGAGGCCGCGGCCGCCGCGTACGAAGCGTGGCTCGGCGATCCGAGCACGGGCGGCGTGGCGCGCGCGTATCTCGACAAGCGCGGCATCACGCGCGAGACCCAGCGCGAGTTCCGCATCGGTTACGCGCCTCCCGGCTGGGACAACCTCGTGCCGAAGCTCAAGGGCCGCTTCCGCGACGAGGTGCTGCTCGACGCCCGGCTCGCCGGGCGCAAGGAAGGCGCGCGCTCGCTCTACGACTGGTTCCGCAACCGCCTCATGGTGCCGCTCGTGGCGCCGGGCGGCGCGGTCTTCGGCTTCGGCGCCCGCACGATGGGCGACGAGAACCCGAAGTACCTCAACTCGCCCGAATCCGACGTCTATCACAAGAGCCAGTTCCTCTTCGCGCTCGAGCAGGCCCGCCGTCACGTGAAGTCCGAGGGCGAGATCGTGGTGGTCGAGGGCTATTTCGACGCGATCGCGATGCACCAGGCCGGCATCAAGAACACCGTGGCCACCTCGGGAACGGCGCTGACCGCCGATCACGCGAAGCAGCTCCGCCGCATGGCCCGGGGCGTGGCGCTGACCTACGACGGCGACTCGGCGGGGCAGGACGCCATGCTGCGGTCGCTGGGCGTGCTGCTCGCCGAAGGGCTGGACGTCGTCGTGGTCGAACTGCCGGCCGGGGACGATCCGGACACGCTCATCCGGCGGGAGGGTCTCGACGGCTGGCAGAAGACGCGAGGTTCGGCTTACGATGCCGTCGAATTCGTGCAAAGACACGTGGCCCGCAAGGGGGGCGGTGGTGATCCGCGCGAGCGGGCGCTCCAGTCCGTCGTGCGCATGGCCGCGCTCGTGCAGGACACCATCCGGCAGCGGCTCCTGATCGAGCGCGCGAGCCAGGTGTTCGCGTTGTCGGAAGCCGTGATCGCGCGTGCCGTTCGGCTCGCGGGCACGGGGCAGCAGTCGCAGCAGCCCATTGCGGCGCCGTTGAACACGCAGGCGAAGCTCACGAACGAATTGGAAAGGAAGGCACTGCAGTCGTTGCTCCACTCCCCGGACCTGGTGGACTGGGCGCGTGGGCAACTGCAGCCGGAGGACTTCGATGCCCCGAGCGCGCAGGAGTTGGTGGCCGCGCTCTGGGAGGGCGAAGACCCGATGGCGCTCGAAGGGAACGCGGCGGGGCTCGTGCGCGAGCTGCTCGCCGGTTCACCCGAGGAGTACGACTGGCACGCGGAAGCCGAAGGTGCCGTCCGCATGCTCAAGGTTCGCGCGCTCGAGCGCTCCCGGCGGGAGCGCCGGACGCGCCTCGGGAGCGCTCAGGGCGACGATGCCCACCGCCTGATGGCGGAAATCGATCTCATCACCAAGCAGATCCTCGAGCTCACGCAATAGGAGAGCCCGTTCATGTCGGCAGCCACGACCAAGAAGGCCCAGAAGGAAAAAGAGAAGGCCGAGACCCGCAAGCGCCTCGAGGAGATCAAGGTCCTCGCGTTGCGCCAGGGGTACGTCACCGAGGACCAGATCGTTTGGCTCCTCGACGACGACCTCGACCCCGAGAAGCAGGTCGAGCAGATGGAGGAAATCCACTCCATGCTGAACACCATGCACATCGAGGTGTTCGCGAGCGAGGAAGAGGCGCACGAGCGCGCCAAGAAGCTCCGCAAGCTCGAGGACAAGAAGCCCGCGCCTTCGACCAAGGCCGCGCCGCCCGACTCCGGTGCGCTACGACGACCCCGTGCGCATGTACCTGCGCGAAATGGGCCGCGTGCCGCTGCTCACCCGCGAGGGTGAAGTCGAGATCGCGCGCCGTATCGAGGCCGGTGAACGCCAGGTCGTCTCCGCGCTGTTCCGCGCCGAGCCGTCCGTGCGCGAGATCCGCGCGCTCCTGAAGCGGCTCAAGGAAGGCCAGCTCAAGATCGAGGACTTCATCAAGGTCGACGATCAGGCGGCCACCGAGCAGGCGCTCGACAAGGAACGCGCCCGCGCCGTGAAGATCCTCGAGAGCGTGTTCGCGCGGCAGAAGCGCTACAACGAACTCTTCGAGCGTTACGAAGAGAAGATGACGGACAAGGCGCGCGCGCACTACCAGGGCACGTTCGCGAAGACCGAGGCCGAGCTCCAGCAGGAGCTGCACAAGCTCTCGATGAACTCGCGCATGGTTGAAGGGCTCTCTTCGCCGGTGAAGGCGCTCGCCGACCGCATGATGGAGTACGACGAGCAGGTCGCCGAGCTCGAGCGCCGCTACGGTCACGGCACCGAAGAGATGAACGCGTTCGCGCGCCGTCTCAAGAAGGGCCCGAAGGAACTGCGCGCGGTGAAGCGCGACTCGAACCTGCAGCCGGCGCAGATCGCCGACTTCCAGAACGAGCTCAAGCTCATCAAGAAGAACATGAAGGCCATCGAGGACGAGGCCGTCATGTCGCGCGAGCACCTGCTCGAGATCTATCACCAGATCCGCGACGGCGAGCGCGCCACCGGTCAGGCGAAGAAGGAAATGATCGAGGCGAACGTCCGTCTCGTGATCTCGATCGCCAAGCGCTACACGAACCGCGGACTCGAGTTCCTCGACCTGATCCAGGAAGGCAACTCGGGCCTGATGCGTGCCGTCGACAAGTTCGACTACACGAAGGGCTACAAGTTCTCGACCTACGCGACGTGGTGGATCCGTCAGGCCATCACGCGCGCGATCGCCGACCAGGCCCGCACGATCCGCGTGCCCGTGCACATGATCGAGCACATCAACCGCGTCGTGCGCGTGTCGCGCCGGCTCGTGCAGGAGCTGGGCCGCGAACCCACGCCGGAAGAGATCGCGGAGCGGCTCGAGCTGCCGGTCGACAAGGTCAAGGCGATCATCAAGGCGGCGCAGGAGCCCATCTCGCTCGACCGTCCGATCGGCGAGGACGACGACAGCAACCTCGGCGACTTCATCGAGGACACGAGCGTGGTTTCGCCGGCGCACTCGGCCGCGTCCGCCATGCTGCGCGACGAGGTGAGCGAGGTGCTCAAGACGCTCACGCCGCGCGAAGCGAAGGTCATTCGCCTGCGCTTCGGTCTCACCGACGACGGCGCGCAGCGCACGCTCGAAGAGGTGGGCGCGTTCTTCAACGTCACGCGCGAACGCATTCGCCAGATCGAGGCGAAGGCGCTCCGCAAGCTGCGGCATCCCACGCGCAGCCGCAGGCTGAAGGCGTACACCGAGCTGCTGTAGACGAATCGCGGGGGAGGTGGCGGGACGACCCGCCACCTCCTTTCGTTTTCGCTCCGCCACCTCGACCGGGGAGGATCGAACGATGCGTGCATTCGCCCTCGCCCTGACCGTCGCCGTGGCGATCGTTCCCGCCGCGATTCCCCCGAGCGCCTCCGGCGCGGCGCGCATCCCCGTGGATCCCGAAGCGCTGTTCGCGCGCGGCCGTGCCCACATCGGCGGCGCTCCGCTCTCGGGCGTGCGCTCGGTCGCCGACGTGAACGAAGGCGGCCGGAGCTGGGTGACCACGGTCACGTCCGCGGTGGACCGGCGCGCGCTGTTCGAGCAGGGCGACGCCTTCCGTGCCGGCGTGGACTCGCTCGGGGCGTGGAGCTGGGACGGAGCCGAGCGGCGGCGCGTGAGCGCCGATCCCGGCACCGCCGCGGTGGTGCGCGGGCACGAACTGCACCTGCTCGCATGGAACCCGGCCGCGCGCTGGCGCGTCGCCGGTCCCGTGCGCGACACGCTCTTTCGCGATCGGCGGGCGTGGCTCACGCCGATGCAGGACGAGCGCGGCGCCGCCGTGTCGCTCTTCCACGCACGGCAGGATTCGCTCCCACTGGGCTTCGTGCTGCCCGACGAAAGCACGCGCGACGGCGCGAAGATCGTGGTCGAGTGGCACGACTGGCGCGCGGAGCATGGTCGGAGGTGGTTCCGCCGCGCGGTCTTTCATCAGGGAGGAAAGCGCTGGGAGCACGTCTATCGCGAGGTCGAAGCGATCGATCCCGGCGCCGGATGGTTCGCGCCCGATCCCGGCGCGGGAGCGCGGCCCGTCCTGCTCGCATTGCACGAACGCGTGATGGCCGCGCACCGCGCGAGCGACGTCGAGCGCATCCTCGCCGACGAGGGCGACGGCTACACGGTCGCCAACCGTGGCGAGATCACGCACCCGGCACTCGCCGAGCGCCGTGCACGCATGGGGCCGTACCTCGGCCGCACGCGCTTTCGCGTCTATCGCGACCGCGTCCCGCCGGAGGTGACCGTTTCGCCCGACGGCCGGCAGGGCTGGGTGATCGTGCAGGTCGAAGCCGAGGGCACGCAGGCGCAGGAGGACGGCAGCTCGGCCGAGGTGAAGTTCGTGAGCGCGTGGATCGAACTCTACGAGCGGCGCGACGGCCGCTGGTGGCGGACGGGCAACGTCTCCAACTTCCGGCCCTGAGTCGCGGGCACACTCAGGAGTGGTGCCCCGAGCTCGTGTCCGAGGGCAGGTCGAGCCAGCGCAGCGTGACGCCGGGCAGGTCGATCGCCTCGCCGGGTGTGGTCACTTCGAACGGGGCGTCGAGTAGCCGTGCCGCATCGAGGCGAGCGTCCATCGCCCGACGGGAAGCGCGGCGAGCGTGCAATCACCGGCGGCGTCCGTGACGGCGAGCGCGCCGGTCTCGACCACTTGCACGAAGGTTCCCGCCGGATCGGCCGAGTCGGAGAGTGTGCGCCGGGTGCGCACCGACGATGCGGTACGCAGCGCCATGCGGACGACGATCGTGTCGGATGCCGGGCGCGCGGCGCCGGGCAAGAGCGCGGTCGAGCCCGCGGCCAGGCCCGGCGCGGCGCCGCTCGCGCACGCGAATGCCCATGCGCCTTCGGTAAGCGCGGCGAAGCGCACTGCGCCGCTCTCGTCGGTGGAGCCCGTGGTGAGCGCGCCGAAGCCTCCCGAGTCCGGCAGGGCCGTCGCCCGCACGAAAAGCCCGGCGGCGGGAGAGCCGAGACTGTCCGTCACGAGCACGGTCACCTCGGCTCACGATCGCGACGCGCGGCGCGGTCGAACGCGAAGCGGAACAGCCCGGCGGCGAGGAGCGCTGCTGCGGCGAGCATTCGGCGCGTGGAGGCGAAGGCAAACGAGGCCCGGGGGCCCGGGGAGTCGGAGAGCGGCGGCGCGCACGTATCGAACGTCCGCCGGCGCAGCGTGCCGACCACGCTCGCGAAGTCGCCGCAGCGGCCCGCCCCAGGGGGCGGGGGGGCACACCCCCCCCCCGGCGGGCGGGAGGGGGGGGGGGGGCGCTTGACGCATGCCATGCGCGGATATAAACACCCGGCTTTCGTCGCAGGTGCTGGGCAAGGCGCTGGGCCCATAGCTCAGTGGTCCAGAGCCGCCGGCTCATAACCGGTAAGACCCTGGTTCGAATCCAGGTGGGCCCACTCACTCCTGCGTCACGCGACTTTAAGATGGGCGAATAGCTCAGCTGGCAGAGCATCTGGATCACAACCAGAGGGTCGGGGGTTCAAGTCCCTCTTCGCCCACCATCTTCTTCCCCTACGATTTTCCGGAAGAATCTCGCGCGCCATGGCCGACGATCTGCCGCTGCACTGGATCCTCCACGAGCTGGACGAGGAAGCGGTGCGCCACGAGGCCGAGCTCGCGAAGCTCCCCGAGCAGCGCCGCGCGTACGACACGCGCGTCGCCACGGAGAAGCGCCGGGTCGACGCGAGCGCGGCTGCGCAGGCCGACCGCCAGAAGCGCCGCACCGCCTTCGAGCGCGACATCGCCGCGTTCGAGGAGCAGGAAGCGCGCGACACCAAACAGCTCGACGCGGTGACGAACCAGCAGCAGTTCGAGGCGAAGCAGCACGAGATCGCCGGTGTGCAGGCGAAGCGCTCGGAACTCGAGACGCAGGTGCTCACGCTGATGGACGAAGAAGAGGCGCTCGCCGGCGCGCATCCCGCGCTCGCCGCCGCGCTCGCGAAGGCCGAGCAGGAGAGCGCCGCCGCGCACGAGAAGTTCGCCGCGACCGAAGCCTCGCTGCGCGAGAAGCTCGCCTCTCTCGACGCGCGGCGCACCGAGACGGTCGCGAAGCTCGACGCGCCCTCGCGCACGCGCTACGAGCGCATGCACTCCGGCCGCGCCGGCCGCGCCGTGGCCTCGATCGACAACGGCGCCTGCGGCACGTGCTTCCACGGACTTTCGCCGAGCGCGGCGAGCGACGCCCGCCGCCGCGAGAAGCTCGTCGTGTGCGAAGGCTGCGGCCGCCTGCTGATGTTCCCGCCCGAAGGGACCGCGTCCGCGTGAACGGCAAGCGCCTGCGCGCGGACCTGCCGTTCCGCCGCGTCGCGCTCGTGCTCTCGGGCGGCGGCGCGCTCGGTGCGTACGAAGCCGGCGTGCTCAAGGTGCTCCAGGCGCTGAACCTCGCGCCATCGCTGGTGGCGGGCGTGAGCATCGGTGCGATCAACGCCGTCGTCTGGCTGGCGCACGGTCGCGACACCGCGGCGCTCGAGGACACGTGGCGCAAGATGCGCCCGTCGAACATCGGCCTGCAGTGGGTCGCGCTCGCGCTGCGCGCCGCGGGTTCGTTCGCCGTCGCGGTCGCGCTGCTCGAGATCCTCCTCACGTTCATCGGCTCGCGCGAACTGTCGGGCTCGTACTGGATCTGGAAGAAGTCCAGCGCGCGCATCGATCTCGTCTCGACCCAGCTCGACGTGTGGTCGTGGGTGTTCGCCGCCACGGTGGGGGCGACGCTCGTCTTCCTGTCGCGCCCGATCGAAGGCTGGCTGTCGCGCGGCGTGCCCGGCGGCGATCCGCAGCGCGCGCGCCAGCTGCTCGGCCGCGTCGCGCTCGGCGCGCTGGCGGTGCACACCCTCGTGTGGGTGATGGCGTGGCCGTGGCCGCACCGCTTCAGCGCGAGCATGGTGCTGCTGCTCGGCATCGCCTGGCTCGGTAGCGGCGAGGGCGGTGTGGCGCACGCGCTGCGCCGCATGGGCCTCGGGCTCATGCCCGAGACGCGTGGCCGCGGACTCTGGGGCGGCGTGCCGCGCCGCCGCGTGATCGAGAAACTCGTGGCCGCGGGCGATCCCTCGAAGCTCGTCGGACCCGACACCGGGCTCGTGATCGGCGCGCTGTCGGTGGACAGCGGCCGTGTCTGCCACTTCGTGAGCTGGCCCGGCGCGAACCGCGAGTTCGAGGAGCGCGTGCGCGCCGAACTCGGCGAGGTCGTGCCCATGCGTACGCCGCAGGACGCGATCCGCGCCGCGGTCGCTTCGTCGGCGATCCCCGGCGTGTTCGAGCCCGAGCGCATCGACGGCCGCGACTTCGTGGACGCCGGCGGCTTCTCGAACCAGCCGCTGCACGTCGCGCTCGCCGGCGGCGCCGACGCGGTGATCGTCGTACTGCTCACGCCGAGCCATACGCCGACGCCCGCGCCACCGCCCGACGGACTCTTCTCGCTCGCGGGCCGGCTGCTCGAGCTCGCGAACTGGCGCGACCTGCAGATGGAACTGCGCCAGCTGCCCGAGGGCTGGAGCCGCGAGGGCGATCCCGCGCGCGTGTGCGTGATCGAGCCGCAGCGCCCGCTGCCCGGAAGCGTGCTCGGGTTCGACCCCGAGCAGGCGTCGCAACTGATCGGCATCGGCGAAGTGGACGCGTGGGCCGCGTTCGAACGCGCCGGCTGGCTCGAGCCGGGCGAGCCGAACCGCGGTTGATCGACGCGCACGCCGCGCTTGTTTCGCGCGGCCCTTGCGGCTAGTTTGCGCGCGCAAGGAGGAGCACCTCGCGCATGAGCACATGGACGCTGCGTTGTGACGGCGGCTCCCGGGGCAACCCGGGCCCGGCGGCCTTCGGTTTCGTTCTCACGAACCCGCAAGGCGAGGAAGTGGTGGCCCGTGGCGAATACATCGGGACCGCCACCAACAATGTCGCCGAGTACCGCAGCCTGATCGCGGGACTCTCGGCGGCCATCGAGCATCAGGCGGCGCCGTTGGCCGTCGTGATGGATTCCGAACTGGTCATCCGTCAGATGACCGGGCAGTACCGCGTGAAGAACGAGGGCCTGAAGCCTCTGCACCAGGAGGCGAAGCAGACGGCGCTCCAACTCGCGCGGGTGACGTATTCGTCCGTCGGACGAGCCGACAACGGCCGGGCCGACGGTCTCGTCAACGAGGCGCTCGACCTCGCGACGGGAAAGAAGTAACCGAGTCTCCCAGGTGATCGCGCGCCATTCGCCGACGTCTCCGCGCAAGCGGCGGCCGAGGCCGTGACGTGAGGAAAGTCCGAACTCCACAGGGCAAGGCGCTGGGTAACCCCCAGGGGGCGTGAGCCTACGGAAAGTGCAACAGAGAGCAGACCGCCAACGGGCGGCGCGCCGAAAGGTGCCGCCGCTGCGGGCAAGGGTGAAACGGTGAGGTAAGAGCTCACCAGCAGTGATGGCGACATCACTGGCTCGGTAAACCCCGCCTGGAGCAAGACCGAATAGAGGGGGAGGAGTGTGACCCGCTCCGTCAACACCCCAGGGTCGGTCGCATCGAGGTGGTGAGAGAGCACCATCCCAGTCAAATGATCACCACGGAGCAATCCGTACAGAATTCGGCTTACGGGAGACTCGGTATGAAACGGCAGACGGCCCCGGCGGCGGTAGGCCGCCGGGGCACTGTCCTTCCGGCGGGATGGTGGCTCGCGGTGGTGCCCGCGATCCTCGTGCTCGCCATCTACGCGCCGGCGTTGCGCTACGCGTTCGTCTGGGACGACGAACGGCTCATCGCGCGCACAACGCGCTGCTGCGCACGACCGACGGCCTGCCTGCGCGCGATGCGCTCGGACTTCTGGCTCACGGTGGGCCAGAACGCCTCGGGCTTCTGGCGTCCGCTCATCACGCTGTCCTATGCCACCGACGGCCTGCTCTTCCGCTGGCAGCCGTGGGGCTACCACCTCATGAACACGCTGTCGGCCGCCGGTGTGGCGTCGCTCGTCACGCTGCTCGCGATGCGGCTGCGCGTCGGGCGCTGGCCCGCGCTCGCCGCGGGGGCGTGGTTCGCGCTCATGCCGCACCACGTCGAGTCCACCGCGTGGATCGCCGGACGCACCGACCTCTACAGCGCGTTCTTCTTCCTGCTCGCGCTCTGGCTCGACCGGCGCGCGGCGGATGCCGACGCGAAGGGGCCCGGCGTGCTCGCCCTCGTCACGTTCGGCGCGGCGCTGCTGTGCAAGGAAGCGTCGCTGCTCTTCGTGGTCGTGTCGTTCGCATGGCGCTGGACGGAGCGCGAGGAGCGCCGTGGCGCGTTCGCCGACGCGCTGCGCTGGACCGCGCCGTACCTCGCCGTGACGGTCGTGTATCTCGCGCTGCACTTCTGGTGGGTGCCCGCCGCGCCGCCGCCGCAGTACCTGTCGGCGGAGACGCTGCGCAAGGGACGACTCGCCGCGTGGGCGATGTTCCCGGGCTACCTGTCGTTCCTGAATCCGTTCTATCCGCACTCGCCCGCGGTCGTGGTGCGCATGCCGGAGTCGTGGCGCGACGTGCTCGTGATCGCCGGCTTCGTGATGCAGGTGGCGCTCGTGGGCACGCTCGCGTTCGCCGCGCGCCGCCGTTCGCGCTGGGGACTCGCGCTGCTCGTGCTCTGGGTGACGCTGCTGCCCACGACGCTCGCCAATCTCTTCCAGACCTACCTGCTCTATTCCGAGCGCTTCATGTACCTGCCGTCGATCGGCGCGGCGTGGCTGCTCGCGTTCGCGCTCGGCGCGCTCGCGACGCGTGGCGCCGCGATGCGATGGGCGGGCGCCGCCGCCGCGGCCGCGCTCGTCGTGGCGTCGGCGGTCGCGACCGCGCGCATCCTTCCCGACTGGAAGGACGACGACACGCTGTACCGCTCGATGACCGAGAAGCAGCCGCGCAACGCGATGGGCTGGATCCTGCTCGCGCGGCACCGCCTCGTGAAGGGCGACGAAGCCGCGGCCGAGCATGCGCTGAAGATGCTCGACGGTCTCGAGAGCACGCGCCCCGAAATGCTCAGCGTCGAGGCGCTGCTGTATCTCGCGCTCGACCCGACGCTCGGCGAGCCGCGGCTCGCGCGCGCCACCGCGCTGCTGCGCATGGGCCGCATGGAAGAGGCCGAGCAGGCGATCGCGCAGCTGAACGTGATGCTGCCCGAGAACTCGACCGTGGCGTCGCTCGAGGGGCAGCGCCTGCTCGCGCTGCGCCGTCCCGCCGACGCGCTGCCGTACCTGCGCCGCGCCGTGGAGTACCTGCACGACGACGCGGACCTGTTCTACGCGCTCGGACTCGCGCACGCGATGCTCAACCAGTTGCCGCCCGCGCGCGCGGCGTTCGAGGAATGCCTGCGCGTGGACCCGGCGTTGTACGACGGCTGGCTGCGCCTCGCGACCGCCTGCCACGTGATGGGGGACTTCGCGGCGCGCGATGCGGCGCTCGCGAAGGCGGAGTCGCTGCCCGAGTCGGCCGACGGGAGAGTGGCGCAACTGCGTGCCCGCATGGCCGTCGCGCGCTGATCGGGCTTCGCGCCGGGCGACGCCCGAGCGGAGGCTGGACGGCTGCGGGGGCGCGCGGCTAGATTCCACGTTCCGCAGTTCCCATCACCCACCACCCGGGACTCCCGCGCCTCCATGACCTCGACGATGTCCAATTGGGTTTTGCACCCGCGCCATGACGCGGCCAAGGCGGCCGAACTCGCCGCCGCGCTCGGCGCGCCGCTGCCCATCGGGCACGTGCTGGTGAACCGTGGCATCTCGAGTCTCGAAGCCGCGCAGCACTTCCTGTCCCCGCAACTCGAGAGCCTGCACGATCCCGAGCGAGATGCTCGGACTCGACGCGGCCGCGGAGCGCCTCGCGAAGGCGATCGCGGCGGGCGAGAAGATCTCGGTCGAGGGCGACTACGACGTGGACGGCATCACCTCCACGTTCCTCATGTTCAGCGCGCTCGCCGAACTCGGCGCCGACGTCGTCTATCACATTCCGCACCGCATCAACGAGGGCTACGGCCTCAAGGAAGGCGGCGTCCGCGCCGCCGCCGAGGCGGGCTGCAAGCTGCTCGTGACCGTGGACTGCGGCGTCACCGCCGTGCCGGAGATCGCGCTCGCGCGCGAACTCGGCATGGACACGATCGTGACCGATCACCACGAGCCGCCGGCGAAGCTGCCCGACGCCGTGGCGATCGTGAATCCGCTGCAGCCCGGCTGCCGCTATCCCTTCAAGTCGCTCGCCGGCGTCGGCGTCGCGTTCAAGCTGGTCGAGCGGCTGTTCCGCCGCGCCGGCGGACTCGAGCACGCCGCGAACTGGCTCGACGTCGTCGCGCTCGGCACCATCGCGGACGTCGTGCCGCTCGTGGGCGAGAACCGCGTGCTCGCGCGCCTCGGCCTCGAGAGCATGAACCACAAGCTGCGCCCCGGACTGCGGGCGCTCGCGTCGCGCGCGGGACTGCGCGAGCACCACGGCGCACTCAAGCCGATCACGGCGACGCGTGTCGCGTTCAACCTCGCGCCGCGGCTCAACGCCGCCGGCCGCATGGGCGACGCGTCCGACGCGCTGCGGTTGCTGCAGGCGCCCGACGCCGTCACGGCCGAGCGCATCGCCTCGCAGCTCGAGACGCGCAACGACGAACGCCGCGCGCAGAGCGACATGGCGCAGACGATGGCGCGCCAGATGTACGAGATGGAGCTTTCGTTCCGGCATTGCCGCTCGGCGATCCTGCTGTGGGCGGACTCGTGGCACCCGGCGTCATCGGCATCGTCGCGACGCGGCTCGAACAGGCGCCCAAGCCGACGCTGCTGCTGGCGCTCGATGGCGATCGCGGGCGCGGCTCCGGCCGCAGCCTGCCGGGCGTGGACCTGACGCGGCTGCTCGACGGCTGCTCCGACATGCTGCTCGGCCACGGCGGGCACGCGTTCGCCGCGGGCCTCGAAGTGCCCGTCGGACGGCTCGAGGAGTTCCGCGAGCGATTCGAGCGAGCTCGTGCGCGAAGGACCACGCCGCCGGCGGCGGAGTTCGTCAGCGCGTCGAGATGGACGCCGACCTCGCCGTCGATGCGACGCTCCACCGCTGGCCTGGCTCGAGCGGCTCGCGCCGCACGGCCTGGACAACAGCGAGCCACTCTTCCAGATGCTCGGCGCCGAGTCGAGAACGCGCGCACGGTCGGGCAGCGACAAGCACGCCGGCGCCTGGAGCTCGGTGAGCGCGACGCGAAGCTGCAGGCAATCGGCTTCCACATGGGACATCACCTGCGCGTGGACTCGGGCCGCACCGCGGACCTCGCGTTCACGCCCACGCGGAACGAGTGGAACGGCGAGACGCGCGTGCAGCTGAAGCTGCGCGAGATCCGGCTCGCCTGATCCGGCGGAAAGGACGACCGTCGTGACCAGCGGCAGCGCGCATCCGGAACTTCGCGCGGCGCTCATGAGCGCCGTGGCCGAACGCGCGCCGAAGGTCGACCGCGACCGCGTCGCCGCGTGCTTCGACTACGCGGCCACCGCGCACGCCGATCAGCGGCGCTCGTCGGGCCAGCCGTTCGTGTCGCACGCCGTCGAGGTGTGCCGCATCCTGCTCGACCTGCTCGAAGCGCGCATGGACACGACGCTCGCGTGCGCGACGCTGCTGCACGACGTGGCGGAAGACACGTCCGTCACCGCGCAGGAGATCGAGAAGCACTGGGGCCGCGAGGTCGCCTCGCTCGTCGAAGGCGTGACCAAGCTCTCGTCGATGCATTTCGACAGCCGTGAGGCGGCGCAGGCCGAGAACTTCCGCAAGATGCTGCTGTCCATGTCGCGGGACCTGCGCGTCATCTTCATCAAGCTCGCCGACCGGCTGCACAACATGCGCACGATCGAGTTCCTCAAGCGCGAGGACAAGCGGCAGCGGATCGCGATGGAGACGCGCGACATCTACGCGCCGCTCGCGCACCGGCTCGGCATGGCGAACATCAAGCGCGAGCTCGAGGACCTGAGCCTCAAGGTCATCGATCCCGACGCCTACCAGGAACTCTCGCAGCGCATCCAGGCCAAGAAGAAGGAGCGCGAGGCGTTCCTGAACCGTGTCATGGAGCAGCTGCGCGACGCGCTCAAGGCGGCGGGCCTCAAGGCCGAAGTCAACGGCCGGCCCAAGCACTTCTATTCCATCTACAACAAGATGGGCGCGGGCCGCGCGCTCGAAGAGGTGTACGACCTCTTCGGCATCCGCATCATCACGCACACGCGCAACGACTGCTATCGCGCGCTCGGCGTGGTGCACGACCTGTTCGATCCGGTCGCGGACCGCTTCAAGGACTACATCGCGACGCCGAAGAGCAACATGTACCAGTCGCTGCACACGACCGTGCTCACCGCCGACGGCGAGATGGTCGAGGTGCAGATCCGCACGTGGGACATGCACCGCACGGCCGAGACCGGCGTCGCGGCGCACTACGTCTACAAGCAGGGCGGGCACGTCGACGAGGAACTCGACAAGCGCCTCGGCGGCTTCGTGGCCGAGATCGCGGGCTGGCAGCGCGAGACCGACGACGACGAGTACATGGACTTCCTGCGCACGGCGCTGCACCAGGAAGAAGTGTTCGTGTACACGCCGCGCCGCGAGCTCAAGCGCCTCGCGAAGGGCGCGACGCCGCTCGACTTCGCCTACCTCATCCACACCGAGGTCGGGCAGAAGACGGTGGGCGCACGCGTGAACGGCGAACTCGTGCCGCTGCGCTACGAACTGCGCAACGGCGACACGGTCGAGATCGTGACGTCCGCGCAGGCGAAGCCGCACGAGGACTGGCTCAAGATCGCGCGCACCGCGCAGGCGCGCGGCAAGATCCGGCACTGGCTGCGCCAGCGCCGGCTCGCCGACAGCGTCGCGCTGGGCAAGGAAATGCTCGAGCGCGAAATGCGTCGCGCGCGCCTGAAGATCACCGAGGAGCAGCTGGCCAAGGCCGCGAAGGAGCAGGAGTGCGAGGATCTCGAGCGCTCTACGCGCGCATGGGCGAGGGGCAGATCTCGATCACCGTCGTGCTGCGCCGCTTCCTTCCGGAAAAGGAGACGCTCGCCGAGCGTCTCGCGAAGGGGCCGGTCGAGGACACGACGCCCGTGCGCAAGCCGACGGGCGGCGTGCGCATCCAGGGCATCGACAACGTGATGGTGACGTACGCGCGCTGCTGCCAGCCGGTGCCGGGCGACCCGGTCGTGGGCATCGTCACGATCGGCCGCGGCGTGTCGCTGCACCGGCAGGACTGCCCGAACACGTTCAGCAACCGCGTGCCGGTCGAGCGCCGCGTCGCGGTCGAGTGGGACGCGCGCACGGGGGACACGTTCCCGGTGCGGCTCGTGGTTTCGGGCACGGACCGGCCGAGCATGCTCGCCGATCTCG
>JADJLL010000019.1 GCA_016710095.1 Candidatus Eiseniibacteriota bacterium
ATCATGAAGATCATACCGAACGCGTTCTTGTTGCCGTGAGCCTTGTGGCAGCTCATGCAGGACGGGGTCACGGTCGTGTTGGCGTCGTGCCGAGCCACAGACCCTGGGAGTCCATGACCTTGACCTTGTTCGTCACGCCAGCGTAACGAGCGAGGCTGGAGATGAACGTGGCGCCCACCGTACCGATGTTCACGTCGGCGACGGGGTGACGCTTCCAGGGGTTCGTGTTCGAGGCCGTCACGCCACCAGCCATACCGCCCATGTTGGCGTCGCCGCCCTGACCATGGAAGTCCATGTGGCAGTTCTGGCACCACTTGCCATAGGAGCTGTTGCGGATGTCGGGCTCGTTGAAGTCCACGTCGGCTTCCGTGTACGACGCGGCCGCGTGCTCGAAGACGTCCTTGCCGAGGTCGTTCGTGCCGACCGCGTACGTGAGGTTGTCACCCGTGAAGAGGCCACGGTTGAGCAGGTTGCGATACTGCGTCGCGCTGCCGTGCTGAGCGTGGCAGTTCGTGCAGATCAGGCCGTCCGCGCCAGGAACGTACGCGGAGGCACCGGCGCCCGGAGGCGTCGCCGTCGAGTACAGCGTGTGGCCGTTGATCTCGTCGTAGCCGGCGTCGTTCGTGAGGCCGTGACCGGCCGCAGCGTTCAGACCGCCCGCCTGGCGGAGACCAGGGGCGCCACCGTTGGCACCGAACACGTCCGGAGCCCACGCGATGTTGTTGTGGCAGGAGAGGCAGAGCTTCACTTCTTCGTCACGAAGCAGGTCTTCGTGCGGACCGCCGGCGCCGAGAGGGCCGATCGAACCGCCGGGGGTGTAACCATGCGACTGGGAGTAGTGGGCGACATGGCAATCCGAGCAGACAAGCGTCACGCCCGTATGGAAGTCGCCTGCGACGGCCACGGAGGCCGCTCCGACCACGAACAGCGCGGCAAGGAGGAGAGTCAGGCGTTTCATGGGGTCACTCCATCTATGTTCTGGGGTTGGTGGAAAGTGTCGGGTGGTACTACAACGTGCTGCTTTTCCGGTTCACCTCCTCAAGCTGGTGCGAACCAGAGGGATCAAGGGGTTCTCATCGAACCCACATGAGTCTCAATCGCTTCCCTCCCGTTTCGACAAGGGCGAACATCCCCTTGCCATCGCTGGCCAGCGCGCTGGGGTAAAGGATTGCACCGGGCCCGTCCCCACCACCCAAAACCCCCAGCAACTTCCCGGTGATATCGAAAACTTGAATGTTGTGCCGCACGTTGTCCGTCACCCAGACGCGGCCCTCTGGGGTGACCACGAGGCCCGTCGGCTGCGAGAACCGGCCGGGCCCGATGTCGTGCACGCCGAACCCGCGCAGGTACGCGCCCTTGGCGTCGAACACCTGCACGCCGAGTTCGGTGGAAACACAGCAGACGAAAACTTCTCCGCTCGGCGCGACGCCGAGTCCGGTGATCGCGGCGAGCTGCCCCGGCTTGTTGCCGGTCTCGCCCCAAGTGGAAAGCCACTTGCCGTCGGCGTCGAAGACGTGGATACGGCCCTGCTTGCCGCGAGCGGCGACATAAATACGACCGTCGAAACCGATGGCGATCGGGCCGGGGCCGTGCCCGCTGGCGAGATCGTTGTCCGGCGCCGGCATCTCGATGCGGCCGACGCTGCGGCCGCGGAAGTCGCAGATGTTGACGTAGGACGCGAACGCGTCCACGACGAGCACGCGGCCACGCGCGTCGACGGCCACATGCTTCGGGAGGCCGTCGCGCTCGACACCGGTCGCATCGAAGATGCGGTGCACGAAGAACCCGTGGGCGTGACCGTCGGCTCCGAAGAACTCGATGCGGTTCAGGCCGGAGTTCGCGACCACGATTTCCTGGGCGACAGCGTCGATCGCGACGCCGAGCGGGGACTCGAACTCGCGGCCGCCGTTCGCGTCCGCCTGGATCAACATCGAGTCGACCTGGGGCTCGGACGGTTCACCGAGGGCGCTGGCGACGGGGACGGCGTGGCCGACCGGGCTGAACAGGCTCAACACGAGCACGACTCCAGGGAGGATCAGGGCCGCGGGGGCCGGGATCCTGCGCGGGAGCGGATTCGTGGTGGTCGGGGCCATGGTGTCTGCCGTCTCCTTAAGTAGAAGAGGTGGTGGCTCAGGTGGTGAGCCGCCGCCTTCTCTCGTAGGGATTACATATCAATGCTTGTGCCACGATTCACATGTTTGGCCCTGTTTGCATGAACCCTCCATCTCCTTGCTCACAAGCGCTTTGCAGGATCGGCCATTTTGGCGCTCCAAGGCTGCCTCGTTGGGACTTCGTGACGCATCTGCCAGTTGGTCAGTAGAACTACGGAGGAGGCTGACATCCTGACTTGATTGCAGTCATTTGCCGATTTCGTCAGGGAGTGGGACACCTCCCCGGCCCGAATCGCGGCAAGCCGCGCGGGGAAAGGCTCTGCGGGCCGGCGGTTGCGCCCCGATGAGAGAGCGCGCGTTCGCGGCATGGAACTGGCTGGAGCGCCAGTGGAGGTAACTCATGGCCCACCTGAATGAATGGTTTCCCTACGTCGTCGTCGCGCTGTCCGCCCTTTCCTCGGTGGCTTCCCTGCTGCCGGCTCCCGGCGGCCGCAACGGACTGAAGTCTTTCGCCCACGTCGCACTGTTCCTCGCCGCGGCCGCGTTCGTGGTTTCGCTCGCGCATCCGGCGCTGCTTCCCCCCAGCTCGATCGCCATGCAGGCGAACGGCTCGAGCCAGGACCCGCGCATCGTCGGGGCCGTGGCGCTCGCACTTGCCGCCTACCTCGCCCTGCTCCCCGCGCTGCAGTCGCTGCAGCTTCCTGCGCTGGGCTTCGTGGGCTCGCTGCTGCCGGGCCTCGCGATCGGAGGCGTGGCGGTCTCGCTCTTCTACTTCATGCAGGTTCGGTCCCCCCTCGTGTGGGGCGGCCTGCTCCTGGCCGGGCTCACGCTCGGGCAGATCGTCGGCCTGGCCCCGCGTCTCATGCGACTGGGCGGGATGGTCGGCACCCTCGTGCTCGCAGCAGGCTGTGCGCTCCTCGTCGGGGCGGGCATGCTCTCGCTGCACGGCGCGCGCGCGCCGGAGACGCAGATCATCCAGGGCGGCACGCTCGACACGCTCGGGCTGCACTTCGCGTTCACGGGCACCCAGGAACCCGCGAAGGGTTCGCGCCAGCTGCTGATCGCCGTCGGGGCCGATTCGACGGTGCTCCGCCCGATGATGAGCGGTGGCGCCTCGGACTCCCTCACGTCCGTGGCGGACGCGAAGCTGCTCGGCGGCCCGGTCATCGTTCCGCTGGCGCTGCATGAGATGCGCCGCAAGCAGCCGCACGGCATCGCGTGGATCAAGAAGGGCGAGTCCTTCGACGCCGGCCGCGCTCGGGTGAAGTTCCTGAAGTACCGAATCGAGATGGAGGACTCGGTGCGCGTCTACGCGGATATCGAAGTCACTTCGGACCAGGGCACGGAAACGCTGTCGCCCGGCTGGACCGCGCACGACAAGGGTGAGGTGCCGTTCGCGGCCGCGTCCAAGGCCATGGGACCGATCTCGGTCGCGGGTATGGACGCCGACAACGGCCGCGTCGCTCTCATGTTCTCTTCCGTCGAACCGCCGGCGTCACACGTCGCGCTCGTGGACATCCGGCTTCGGCCCGCCCTCGAACTCGCTTGGATCGCAGCCATCGTCGCGCTCGTCGGGTTGCTGCTTTCGCTCTCGGCGTCTCCAGCCGTCGCTCGGCGAGGCTGATCGCGGAACTCGGATGAATGAACGGGGCCGGACGGTGAATCGTCCGGCCCCGTTCGCGTATGCCGTCTCCCAGGTCCGGTTCCGCGGCCGCCTCCGGGGAAATGAGGCCCCTCGGCAGTGCTTGTTTCATCCCTGACGTTTCGTCTATTCTTCCGCGCCTTCCGAACCGCTTCAGCAGGGGTTCCGGAAGCACCAACCCACCGGCGCGAGGGCCGCCTCCCCATCTGCAGCCTTGCAGCTGCCCCGCACTGGAAACCTCCGGCAGATGTCCGCCGGTCGCCTGACCAACCGAGGAGCACCCGATGAAGCTGTTCCGCACCGCGGGAACCGCCCTGCGGAAACTCACCGTGCCCGGCCTGCTCGCGATGCTTGCGGCAATGCTGATGCCGGCGCTCTCGTTCGCCAGTGAGCTGGACCTGCAGCTCCCGACGCTCGACGCCAGCCAGAGGCAGCTGCTGTACATCGGCATGGGCGTCTGCGTCGCGGGCATGGCCTTCGGCCTGATGATGTTCAACCAGGTCAAGAACATGCCGGCGCACAAGTCGATGCTCGACGTCTCGCACATCATCTACGAGACCTGCAAGGCGTACCTGCTCAAGCAGGGCCAGCTGCTGATGGTGCTCGAGCTCTTCATCGGCGCGTGCATCGTCTACTACTTCGGCTTCCTGCAGCACCTCGACGCGGTGCGCGTGATCACGATCCTCGCGTTCTCGGTGCTCGGCATTCTCGGTTCGTACGGCGTCGCGTGGTTCGGCATCCGCATGAACACGTTCGCCAACAGCCGTGCGGCCTTCGCCTCGCTGAAGGGCAAGCCGCTTCCGGTCTGCGAGATTCCGCTCCAGGCCGGCATGAGCATCGGCGTGCTGCTGATCTGCGTCGAGCTGATCATGATGCTCGGCATCCTTCTCTGGGTCCGCCCCGAGAACGCCGGCGCCTGCTTCCTCGGCTTCGCCATCGGCGAGTCGCTCGGCGCTTCCGCGCTGCGTATCGCCGGCGGCATCTTCACGAAGATCGCCGACATCGGGTCGGACCTGATGAAGGTCGTGTTCAAGATCAAGGAAGACGATCCGCGCAACCCCGGCGTGATCGCGGACTGCACCGGCGACAACGCCGGCGACTCGGTCGGCCCGACCGCCGACGGCTTCGAGACCTACGGCGTGACGGGCGTGGCGCTCATCTCCTTCATCGCGCTCGCCGTGATGCCGGAGCACAAGGCCACGTTCCTGGTCTGGATCTTCGTGATGCGCGTCCTCATGATCATCACGTCGATCGTGTCGTACATGGGCAACGCCGCCGTGTCGCACAGCATGAACCACGGCAAGGACAAGATGGACTTCGAGGCGCCGCTCACGAGCCTCGTGTGGGTGTGCTCGATCCTGTCGATCGTCGTGACCTTCGCCGCGTCGAAGTGGCTGCTCGCTCCTCTCGGCGGCGACCTCTGGTTCACGCTCTCGGTGATCATCTCGTGCGGCACGCTCGCCGCCGCCGTCATCCCCGAGTTCACGAAGGTGTTCACGAGCGCGCACTCGCGCCACGTGGCCGAAGTCGTCGCGGCTTCCAAGGAAGGCGGCGCTTCGCTGAACATTCTCTCGGGCATGGTCGCCGGCAACTTCTCGGTGTTCTGGAAGGCGCTGACGCTCGCCGTGCTGCTCTTCGCGGCCTACTACTTCTCGGGCCACGGTCTCGAGCAGTACATGCAGTACCCGGCCGTGTTCGCGTTCGGCCTCGTGGCCTTCGGCCTGCTCGGCATGGGCCCGGTCACGATCGCCGTCGACTCGTACGGCCCGGTGACGGACAACGCGCAGTCGATCTTCGAGCTCTCGCAGATCGAGACGACGCCCGGCGCCGCGGCGGAAGTCGAGAAGCAGTTCGGCTTCAAGCCCGACTTCGAAAAGGGCAAGCACTTCCTCGAGGACAACGACGGCGCCGGCAACACGTTCAAGGCGACCGCCAAGCCCGTGCTCATCGCCACCGCCGTGGCCGGCGCCACCACGATGCTCTTCTCGATCGTGCTCGTGCTGACCAAGCACTACGCCGAGCTCGGCCAGACGTTCTCGCTCGACCTGCTCAACCCGTACGTCATCCTCGGCCTCCTCATGGGCGGCGGCACGGTGTACTGGTTCACGGGCGCGTCGATGCAGGCCGTCACGACGGGCGCCTACCGCGCGGTCGAGTACATCAAGAAGAACATCAAGCTGGACTCCGCCGAGGCCGCGAACATCGAGACCTCCAAGACGGTCGTGCGCATCTGCACGCAGTACGCGCAGGCCGGCATGTTCAACATCTTCGTGGTGATCTTCTGCCTCACGATCGCGTACGCGTTCTTCAACCCGGTCTTCTTCATCTCCTACCTCGTCTCGATCGCCGTCGTCGGCCTGTTCCAGGCCGTGTACATGGCGAACGCCGGCGGCGCGTGGGACAACGCGAAGAAGGTGGTCGAGGTCGAGCTGAACGCGAAGGGCACCGAACTGCACGCGGCCACGGTCGTGGGCGACACGGTCGGCGACCCGTACAAGGACACCTCCTCGGTGGCCCTGAACCCGATCATCAAGTTCACGACCCTCTTCGGCCTGCTGGCGGTCGAGATGGGCGTGGCGAACCCGGCGATCGCGATGCCGGTGGCCGGCGTGTTCATGCTGATCGCGCTCGTGTTCGTGTACCGCTCGTTCTACAACATGCGCATCGCGTCGAACTGACGCCTGCCGGGCAGTCCGAAGCCCCCCGCCGGGTCACCGGCGGGGGGCTTTCGCGTGGGGAAACGACGTTCGGTGGTACTGCCCTCGACGCTGTCCCGAGAAAATTGCTGAACCAGTCCGCAGTTTCCCGTTTCACAAGGGCTGGACAGCCGTTAGGATCTCCCCCTCCACGGACTGGACCCAAAGAGAACCGTCACGCGAGGAATCCCCCGATGCCTTACCGACGCTTGGCTCTTCTCGTCGCCCTGACCGCGACTGCCCTGCTCACGAGCCCGCCCTCCCACGCCGCCTCGGTCAAGAACCTGCAGGTGCAGCACCGTGACGGCCAGACGTTCCTCACCTGGGACAACATCGCCGGCACCAACTGGATCTATCACATCTTCGAATCGCCGGTCCGCGTCAACACGCCAGCGGACATCATCTACGCGACCGAAGTCGGCGCCATCGGCGACTCCAGTGGCATCGACCAGCGGCTCTCGGACCTGCTCGGTGAGATCTGCACCTACCGTCCCGACAGTGCTGCGGCCCCGCTTGCCCCTTCTCAGGGGCTGTATGTGCACACGTCGCTGCGCACTCGTGACACCTACTATCTCGTGATCGCCGACTCGATCGGCGCCAACATCACGATGGACATCGAGCCCGGCCAGAGCTCGCTGACCGCCCCGATCACCGAGCGTCGCGCGACTCCGCGGCCGGTGTGGCAGCGGACGCTCACGTCCCCGGTGACCGGCGACCTGTACGTACTGTTCACGTCTCCTCGAACGAATGGCAGCGTTCCCGGCCATGACGCCACGGGGCACGCGAACGCTTCATTTCGGCCTGAAGCGTGGAACGCCGGGCGGCGCGCTCCTGCTTCACGGGCATGGGCGGGGTGGCAGCTTCTTCAGCGCCATGTCGGGTACCGGCAGGCCGGGCGAGTGGGTCATCGCGATGGACGACTACTTGCCGACCGACGACGTGGGCGACTTCTACTACGGCTTCGCCGAGGCCTACGACCTCGGCTCGACCTCGAACCCCGCCCCGCGCCGGGGCCGCGTCGTGGATTACACCGACCGCGGCGTCATGTTCCTGCTCGACTGGGCCGAGCGTGAAGTCGGGCACGACTCCAAGCGCGTGTACGCGATGGGCGGCTCGATGGGCGGCTCGTTTGCGACGTTCCTCGCCTGGCACCACCCGGACCGTATCGCCGCGGCGATGGCGTTCGTCCCGAAGGTCTGCTTCGGATTCACTCCGGACTCCTACCCGAACCTTCGCATCTCGTTCGACCGGCTGTGGGGCACGCTGAACACGAACCTGCCGACCACGAACGGCTTCGGCATCTTCGACTGGATGGACGGGCGGTTCATGGCGCGCGAGTTGTATCGTCGCGGCGCCTCCCCCGTGATGGGCTTCGTCGGCCGTAACGACGTCGTCGTCGGCTGGCCTGAGAAGATCGCGTTCTTCGAAGCCATGAACCAGAACCGCATGGGCGGCACCTGGTACTGGGACGCCCGATCGCACTACGACGGGTCGAACACCGCGGACTGGTGGCCGGTGCAGCGAGACTGGCAGCAGCTCTATCGCTACTCCCTCGACCAGAGCTATCCGGCCCTCTCCAACTGCACGGCGAATCAGGATCCGGGCGACGGCACGACGGCCACGGGCGACGCCACCGGCTCGGTCAACGGCGCGATCATCTGGGACGACGATATTCTCGACCAACCCGCACGGTACGAGATCACGCTCCGAACCCGGTCATTGCAGGCGCTGTCCGGAACGATCGAAGCTCCGGCCCTCGCGCACGTGGACCTGACTCCCCGCCGCCTGCAGCAGTTTCTCGTGACCACGCGCGTTGGTTATCACTTCGACGCCTACGATCAGGAAACACATGCCCTGGTGGCGTCTGGTGACCTGCAGGCGGACAGCCTCGCAATCCTCACGGTGCCCCAGGTTCCCGTCACTCCCGCGGGCACGCGCGTCATCATCCAGCCGCTGACGATCGCGGGCGTCGGACCTACGGCGCCAGGTTCAAGCGACCGCTCATCGCACTCTCGTCGATCCCGTGCGCAACCGCACCGCGGTTCGATTCGCGTGGCCCTCCACCGGCCGCGTGCAGGTGGCTCCGCCCGCCAGGGTGCGGCGCACGGTGTCGAACGCGTGGTCGTCGTCCGCTGACGTCGAACGAAACGAGAAGCGGCGCGCTCCGGATCCGGGGCGCGCCGCTTCTCGTTTCGCCCGTACGGCCGACGCGCGGACCGCGGACCGCTACAGCTCGTTCCGCCGGATGATGTCGGCGTACTTCTGCGCGCTCCGCCGCACGCGCCGCTCCTGCGTCGCGTAGTCCACCTCGATGAGCCCGAATCGCGCGCGATAGCCGTCGGCCCACTCGAAGTTGTCGAGCAGCGACCAGTGCATGTAGCCCACGACCGGCACGCCGTCCGCGATCGCGCGCGCGACCTGCCAGAGGTGCATGAACAGGAACGTCCAGCGGTCGTCGTCGTCCGCGGCGGGCACGCCGTTCTCGGTGATCAGGATGGGCAGCTTGAAGCGCGAGTAGTCGCGCAGGAACTGCGCGAGCCCTTCCGGATACACCTCCCAGCCGAGGTCGTTCAGCTTGCCGACCTGCAACCGGTGGTCCTTGCCGCACGAGCCGCCCATCCAGCCCGGAAGATCGAGCCCGGTGTTGTGGACGAAATCGCGCGTGTAGTAGTTCACGCCGATGAAGTCGAGCGTCCGCCCCGCGGGCAGCCGCTCCCAGAACAGTCCGGGCACGTAGAGGATGCCCGTGTGCAGCGCGTCGAGAATGAGCTGGTTGAAGACGTAGCTGCGCATGCGCGCCGACAGCCGGTCGCGCCAACGCGTCGGATCGCAGGGCGAGAACGCGAGCGCGTGCTTGGCGATGCTCACCATCGCGTCGGGACGCAGCTCGTGGATGTGGTGATAGGCGATCACGTGCGCGCGCATCATGTGGCGCAGCACGCGGACGGCGGCGCCCCAGTCGCTGCGCCCCGGCGGCCACTGCCCGAGCAGCCAGCCCTTGTACATCTGCACCATGGGTTCGTTCAGCGTGAGCCACCAGCGCGCGAGGCCCGAGTTCGGAGACGACCTTGCGCACGTAGCGCGCGAAGCGCTTCTCCATCTCCGGGCTCTCCCAACCGCCGAGCGCGGCCATCCAGCGCGGCATCGTGTAGTGGAAGAGGGTGACGACCGGCTCGATCCCGCGCTCGCGCAGCGCCTCGAGCACTTCGCGGTAGTGCGCGATCGCTTCGGGGTTCCAGACGCCGTCCTCGGGCTCGATGCGGCTCCACTCGATCGAGAAACGGTGGGCGTTGTGCTCGAGCGACTTCGCGAGGTCGAAGTCCGCGCGGAAGCGCGTCCAGTGCTCGGCGGCCGCGCCGGACTTCTCGGGTACGCGGCCGGCCTGCTCCCAGTCGTGCCAGTCGTTGAGCGTGTTGCCGCCCTCGACCTGGTGCGCCGACGTGGACGCGCCCCAGAGGAAGCCCTGCGGGAACCGGAAGTTCGCGGAGTGGATGCCGGCCCGCGGCTCGACTCGTGCCGGTCTTTCGTTCGTCTCTCCGTGCCCCACCGCCGCTCCTCCGTGTCCGGCTCCGCCGGCGGCTTCGGCCGCTTGACGGATCGCTCCAAGCTCGCTACCCCTGACCTGAAACCGTGTCCTTTATCGGCGATTCCCGGCTCGGTGGCCAGCCTCAATCCTCGGAGAGACCCATGCCTGTTCGAGTGGACCGGAACATCCTGCGCGTCCCGAAGCGCGCCCGCAACGCGGAGGCGGCTTCCTTCCTCGCGCAGCTCGACGACCTCAGCCGCCGGATGTTCGACGACCTCGCCTCGATCAAGGCTGCCGAGCTCGCGTGGCAGCCGCGCCGCGGCGCGAACACGATCGGCATGCTGCTCGCGCACAACGCCATCGTCGAGGTGTACTGGATGCTCGTCGCGACGGGCGATCTCAAGGGCGAGCGCCTCGAGGAAGTGCTGGGGCTGTCCATGGACGGCGACGGCATCCCGATGCCGGAGTCCGGTGAAGGGCCCGCGCACCTGCGCGGCCGCTCGCTCGCGTGGTACCGCAAGCTCCACGATCGCGCGCGTGCGTTCGCGACGCCGATCCTCATGCGGATGGACGCCGCCACGCTCGAGAAGATCGTGAAGCGACCGCGCCGCGACGGGTCGCGCCACGATTCCAACGTCCGTTGGATTCTCTATCACGTGCTCGAGCACCAGGCCGGCCACTACGGCCAGATGCTGCTCCTGCGTCACCTGTATGCGGATCGGAGGAAGCGTTCGTGAGCCGCGCTCGCATCGACCGGCTGGTGCCGGCACCCGGTTATCCCTCGCGTGAAGTCGCGATCTCCATGGCCCAGCTCGAGGAGCTGCACGAACGCATCGTGCTCGCCGCGATGCCGCTCTCGCCGGGCCAGCTCGCGTGGCAGCCGCGCCCCGGCGCGAGCACGCCGGGCATGCTGCTCGCCCACATCGCGGTGGCCGAGACGCACCTCACTCAGGTCGGCCTGCTCGGCGAGACGTCCGGGCACGTGCAGGACGTGATCGGCATTCGCGAGGACGACGACGGCATGCCGCTCGATCCCGACGGATTGCCGCCGGCGATCCTGCGCGACAAGGACGCGGCGTGGTTCGCCGGCCTGCTCGCGCGTTCGCTTGCGAACCTGCGCACCGCGGCCGCGCAGCTCACCGACGAGGATCTCGATCAGGACGTCGTGCGCCCGCCGCGGCCGGACGGCACGCAGCGCATCTTCAACAAGCGCTGGGCGCTGTGGCACATCGTCGAGCACACCTCCGGCCACCTCGGCCAGCTGCTCATGCTCGCCAACCTCGTGCGCGGTCAGGCGGGCTGATCGTCCAGCGCGTGGCCGAGCATCCGCAGCCCGCGCTCCATCGTCTCCGGCGGCACGATCCGGCTCACCACGACGTGTGAGCCGCCGTCAAAGTCGAAGCTGTCGCCGGAGTAGAGCGCGACGTCGTGGTCGAGCCCGGCCATCGCCCAGTCCTCGCTGCTGCGGATTCCGGGCATGCGCAGGGGCTGCATCCAGCCGGCCTGCGGCTCGACGAGCGTCACCTCCGGATGCGCGGCGGAGAACGCGCGCAGCAGCGCCCCGTTCTCCGCGATCCTCGCGTTCACGCGCTCCCGAAAGACGTGGCGCAGCTCGAGCAGGCGCGGCAGCGCGAGCTGCACCGGGGACGCGACGCCGAGGAACAGGTCCTCGAGCCACTCGAAGCGCACGAGCGCCTCGCTCCGCAGTTCCTCGGGCCCCGCGAACGCCGCCCACGCCAGCTTGAGGTGCGGCAGGCCGCAGGTCTTCGACAGCCCGCCGAGCACGATCGTGAGCGCGCGCCGCTTGCCCGCGAGCCAGCTCGTCCCCGGCGTGGTCGGCGTGCGGAAGACCTCGTCGGCCACGAGCGCGACGCCCCGCCGCTCGCATTCGCGTTCGAGCCACCGGCGGTCGTCCGCGCCCAGCACCATGCCGGTCGGGTTCGCCGGCTCGACCGTCACGAGCAGTCGCGCGCCCTCGAGCGCACGGGAACAGGAGTCGCGGTCGAGGTGCCACGCGCCGTCCCAGAGGAGGCGATAGCCGCGGGTCTCGACGCCCTCGGCCCGGGCGATCGGCTCGAAAAGCGGGTAGCCCGGCTGCGGGATCGCGACGGCCTCGCCGGGGTTGCAGAACAACCGGAAGAGATGCGCGTAACTCTCACTGGTGGAAGGCTTCAGAGCGATCGCCTCCGGTGATACCGGAGCCCCTTCCGACTCGAGCATCGCCGCGACGGCCGCGCGGGCCGAGGGAAGGCCGAGCGGCTCGGGCGCGTAGGCGACCGGTCCGACGAGCGCGAGCGCCATCGCCCCCTCCGCCAGCGGCGCGAGGCCCAGGACGGTCGGGTCGGTCTGCATGAGGTCGCACGCGGGTCCGTAGCCGCCGAGGTGCAGCTTCATCCGGAGCTCGGTCCAGGCGTTCGGCGCGAACGATCGGGGTGTGCGCGCGGAGAACATGCGGCGAGGCTAGGCCCCGCCCGCTCCGGGGCGCAAGCGTGAAGCCCCGGCCGTAAGGCGCCGGGGCTTCGACGATGCTTCGGGTGTTCGTACGGCCTACGTGCCTTCGCTCCACGACGCCAGGTACTTCACCTGCTCGGCCGTCAGCGTGTCGATCTCGATGCCCATGCTCTTCAGCTTGAGGCGGGCCACTTCCTTGTCGATCACCTTCGGCACGACGTAGACGTCGTTCTTCAGCGTCTTCGCCTTCTTGGTCAGGTACTCGACCGAGAGGGCCTGGTTCGCGAACGACATGTCCATCACCATGGCCGGGTGGCCTTCGGCCGCCGCCAGGTTGATGAGCCGTCCCTCGCCCAGCAGGTAGACGCGCTTGCCACCCTTGAGCTTGTACTCGTCCACGAACGCACGCGCCTGACGCTTGCTGACCGCCATGCGCTCGAGCGACGGGATGTCGAGCTCGACGTTGAAGTGGCCCGCTGTTGCAGACGATCGCGCCGTCCTTCATGGCCGCGAAGTGCTCCTTGCGGATGACCGACTTGTTGCCCGTCACCGTGATGAACAGGTCACCCTTCGGGGCGGCCTCTTCCATCGAGCACGAGATGTAGCCGTCCATCTGCGCTTCGAGCGCGCGGAGCGGATCGACTTCCGTGACCATGACCGTCGCGCCCATGCCCTTCGCGCGCGCGGCGAGACCACGGCCACACCAGCCGTAGCCGGCGATGACCACCGTGGAGCCGGCGACCAGCATGTTCGTGGCGCGCAGCACGCCGTCGAGCGTGCTCTGGCCGGTGCCGTAGCGGTTGTCGAACAGGTGCTTGGTGTCGGCGTCGTTGATGGCGATGACCGGGAACTTCAGCTTCTTGTCGGCCGCCATGGCGCGCAGGCGCGTGACGCCCGTCGAGGTCTCTTCCGTGCCGGCGAAGACGCTCTTGAGGTACTTGGTCATCTTGGTGTGCATGACCGTCACGAGGTCACAGCCGTCGTCCATCGTGATGTTCGGGCTGGCTTCGATGCACGACACGATGTGCGAGTAGTACGTCTTGTGGTCCTCGCCCTTGATCGCGAACGTCGGGATGCCGTAGTGCGCGACGAGCGCGGCGGCCACGTCGTCCTGCGTGCTGAGCGGGTTCGAGCCGCAGAGGAACACTTCCGCGCCGCCGGCCTGCAGCGTGCGCATGAGGTTCGCGGTCTCGGTCGTCACGTGGAGGCACGCGGCGATGCGAAGCTTCTTGAGGGGCTTTTCCTTCGCGAACCGGGCGCGGATGGCGCGGAGCACCGGCATGTTGCGATCGGCCCACTCGATGCGGTTGCGGCCTTCACGCGCGAGCTTCATGTCCTTCACGTGGCCGGGGGTCGCCGCGGCTTCGGTCGTCGCGGCCTTGTTCTGCTTGCGAGTCGCCATGCACTCTCCTGAGGAGGGTCGGGGAACTGCGGGAGGGGTGTTGCGCAAACGCGAGGGATTGTGCCCGAGACATCGGCCGGGCTCAAACGGAAATTCAGCTCTCGCGCTCCTTTGCCGACAATGCTATGCATACGCATATGAAGCGAACGACCCTGCTCCTGGATACCGCCATTTACGGCGAACTGAAACGGCGCGCGGCGCTCGAGGGCGCCACGCTCACGGCCGTCGTCGAACGGGCACTTCGCATCGGGCTCGAGCACCTCGACGCGCCGAGGCGGGCCCGTGTGCAGCTCCCCTCCTACGATCTCGGCCCCTTCCTCTCCGATCCCTCGCGTCGCGACACGATGCCCGGCGCTCCCTCCGAGGAGGACGCCTGATGCGCGCCGTGGACACGAGCGTGCTCGCCTACGCGGTCAATCGCGGCGCGCCGGAACACGCGCGCGCAGCGCAGTCGCTCGAGGAACTCGCGAACGGCGACCGGCCGTGGGCGCTGCCGTGGCCCGCCGTGCACGAGTTCCTCGTCCGCGTCACGCACCGTCACGAGGTGGCGCGCGCGCTGCGCCCCGCCGACGCGTGGGCGTTCGTCGAGGAACTCACCCGCAGCGCGGGCGCCCGCCTGCTCGGCGCGACGCCGCGCCATGCCGCGGTCGCGGCCGAAGTCCTCGAGTTGGCGAAGGGTGACTTCACCGGTCTTCCGCCCGGATTCGAACTCGCGGTGGTGCTGCGCGAGCACGGCGTGCGCGAGCTGCTTTCGTGCGACGCGGGCATGCGCCGCTTCCGATTCCTCGACGTGCGCGACCCCGTGCACGGCGCGCTGTGGACGCCGGAGGAACGCCCGGCGCGCCGCTACCGCACACTCGCCGCCCGCCGCCGCTGACACCCTCCTCCCTCCACCCGGAGCACGACATGGCCTTCGCCGACACCCCCGCGCCGCCCTACTGGGCCGTCCTCTTCACCTCCCGCCGCAACTCCGGCGACGCCGAAGGCTACGCGCGCATGGCGGACGCGATGTCGGCGCTCGCGCCTTCCCAACCCGGCTACCTCGGGATCGAGTCCGTGCGCGGCGCCGACGGCGTGGGCATCACCGTGAGCTACTGGCGCGACGAGGCGAGCATCGCCGCGTGGAAGCGCCTGTCCGCGCACGTGGCGGCCCAGCAGGCCGGCCACGAGCGCTGGTACGAGGACTTCGTCGTCCGGGTCGCCCGCGTCGAGCGCGCGTACACCATGGCGGGCAGCCCGCGCGAGGGACTGGAGCCCGGCGAAGCGTAGTCGCTACTCGCGCGCCGCCGCCCACTCCGCGAGCACTTCCGCCTCGCGCTCCGCCTTGAGGGCTGGGCTCGCGGCACGCGCCTCGTCGGGCCGCGCGAGATCCCACGCGAGCGTGTCGCGCGCGGTCTCCGCGAGCGGACGGAAGCGCAGGCCCGCCGCGCGCGCCGCCGTGAGGTCGAGATCCTGGAGGCCTCCCTCGGACACGGGGATCCACAGCGGCAGGCCCATCCACGGTTCGACCCCGCGGTCGATCAGGAACTTCTCGTCCGCCCACGTGAAGCGCGCGTCCGAGCCGACGGCGTCGCGGATGCCTTCGAGGCATGCGCCCATCGAGAGCGGAGCGTCGGGCCCGGTCGCGTGGTAGGTGCCCGCGACGTCCCGCTCGGCGAGCTGCAGCACGAACGCGGCGAGATCGCGCGCGTCGATGAACTGCACGGGCTGCGACGGGTCGCCGGGCGCGAGGACTTCTCCCCCGCGCGCGATGCGACGAGGCCAGTAGGGAAAGCGATCGGTCGGATCGTTCGGCCCCACGATGAGTCCGGGGCGCACGATCGTCGCACGATCCCCGAACGCGCCGAGCACGACGTCCTCGCAGGCCGCCTTGAGCCCGCCGTACGTGGCGCCGTCGATCACCTCGGTCGCGGGATCGGCAAGCTTCGCGCGGGGCGCGTCCTCACGCGATCCGCTCGGCGTGGGCTCGGCGTACACCGAGATGGACGAAATGAAGAGATAGCGGCCGACGCCGTGGTTCAGCGTGTCGCACGAGGCGCCCACCACGCGCGGCACGTAGCCGCAGCAGTCCACGACCGCGTCCCAGCGCCGCCCGGCGAGCGCGCCGATGCCGCCGTCGCGATCGCCGAGGATGCGCTCGGCGCCCGCGTGCAGTTCCGCGCCGGTCTGGCCGCGATGAAAGAGCGTGACGCGGTGGCCGCGGGCCAGCGCGGACTCGGCGAGGAACCGTCCGAAGAAGCGGGTGCCCCCCAACAGCAGCAGGTCCATCGTGCCTCCCGAAAGTGAAACGAGCGGCGGAGGCCGAAGCCTCCGCCGCCCGATTCGATCACGCGCCGGCGATCACTGCGCCGGCTTCTTGAACAGGTCGGCCGAAAGCTCGGCGTTGAGCTTCAGCCCGGTCACCTTGCCGTCGACCATCATCTTGCCGTCCCGGTACACCTGGATCGTGTGCGGGTACTGGATCGGACCTTCCGGCGCCCAGGCGCCGAAGAGTTCGACGACGCGCGCCGGACCCATCCGGCCACTGCCGGTGTCCTGGTACGCGAATCCGGCGAGATGGCCGTCGGCCGAGAAGAGCACGACCATGTCGGCCGCCTTGGCGCCCTTCATCTGCGCGACGCGGTAGTCGGTGCCGTTCACGTTCTCCGGCTTGTCGAGCGCCACGAGCTGCACCTGGTCGGAATGCCCGAACAGGCGCCACAGGGACTTGTCCCAGTCCTTCGCCACTTCGGCGCCGGCTTCGGGGTTGTCCTGCAGCTGCCCCATCGCGCTCATCCAGCCGTTCGTGCCGTCGAACGCCTGCTTCATCTCGCCGAACGGCAGCTTCTGCGACGAGTGCTGCTTGTCGGGGAACAGCCACGACTCTTCGCCCGTGATGCTGAACGACTGGCCCTGGATGGAAAGCGTCGCGTCGGTCGAAAGCACGACCGAGCGGATGCCCTTCCACGCCGCGCTGCCACCCGCAGCCTTCGCCGCGGCGGCGAGCCACTCGGCGCCCTTCGCGAGCGCGGCCGGAGTCTCCGCGACCTTGCCGAGCTTCGAGGGCGGCGGCGGGATCGAGATGTCCACGCGCTCCACCGGCAGGCCGGCGCTTTCGAGCGGACGATCGAAATCCTTCTCCTTGCCCACGATGATCACGGCCTGCTGGGCCGGCTGGATCTTGCGCTTCGCCGCCTCGAGCACGCTCTGCGCGGTCACGGCGTCGAGGCCCTTCTGGTAGACCTGCAGGAAGTCCGCCGGGTACCCGACCGCTTCGTAATACGCGGCGCGGAACAGCGTCTGGCTGGGATCCTCGAAGTTGAAGACGAAGCCGTTGACCACGGCCTGCTTCGCGATCGCCAACTCGGCGTCCGTGAAGGGCGACTCGGTCACGGCGCGCACTTCGTCGCGCACGAGTCCGAGGGCCGTCATCGTGGATTCGCTCTTCGTGAGCGTGTACGCCATGAACACGCCCGGCTTGAGGAAGTCCGTGCCCGCGTTGGCGCCGGCCGCGTAGGCGAGTCCGCGCTGCGTGCGGATGTGGTTGAACATGCGCGACGAGAAGCCGCCACCCAGGCCCTGCTCGAGCACGCTCATCGCCGCGTAATCCGGATCGTTCGCACGCGAACCGACCTGCGCCACGACGATGCCCGACTGCGTCACGTCTTCCTTCGGCGCGAAGTACAGCTTCGGCGTCACGCTCGTCGGCATGGCCGGCAGGACCGGCGCCGCCGTCGCGCTCTTCTTCCAGTCCGCGAACTTCGCCGTGAGCAGCTTCTTCATGTCGGCCGTGCGGAAGTCGCCGTAGACCGCGACGATCATGCGCTCCGGCACGAACACCTTGCCGTGCAGCGCGACGCAGTCCGCCTTGCCGATCGGCTCGACGGTCGCGTACTCGGCCTGCATGCCCCACGGGTTCTTCGAGCCGTACACGGCCTGCGAGGCCGTGCGGAACAGCATCGACATCATCTCGTCGTTGCGGCTCGCGATGCTGCGGCGCAGGCCGACCTTCGCGAGTTCGATCTTCTCGTCCGGGAACGCGGGCGTCCGGACGATCTCGCTCCACAGGCCCACGACTTCCGCCGTGTTCTCGCTCAGGCAGCGGAAGCCGCTGCTCGCCTGACCGAGCGCGATGTTCGCGCTGAGGCTCGCGCCGATCGCGGCGAGATGATCGTCCAGGTAATCGCCGCCGTGCGCGACACTGCCGCCGGAACGCATGACTTCACCGGTCAGTCCCGGCAGTCCGGCGCGATCCATCGGAACGAGGCTCGGGGACATCGCGAAATACGCGGCGCCCTTCACGACCGGCAGGTCGTGGTTCTCGAGCAGGTACACGACGACGCCGTTCGGCAGCACCATGCGTTCGGGCTTTACGGCCGGGATGCGGCCGATCGCCGGCACGGGCAGCTTGCGCGGGTCGTACTTCGTGACGTCGATCGCCGCGCCCGCGGTGCTCGCGAGCGAAGCGCACAGCGACAGGGCCGCGACGAAGGCGGCGACGGCCACTCGGGTCGTGCTCTTCATCTCAGCGCCCTCCTTCCGGCGTCGCCGTGGCGGTGGCCGCGGGCGCCTTGGTCATCGCGACGGTCCGGTTGCTGCGCACGAGCGACTCGCGCAGCACCGCCGTCAGGTCCTCGACACGCAGCGACTGCACGCGCTCCTGCTCGCGGAAGTAGTCACGCCAGTCACCGTAGAGCGCCTGCGCCTGCGCGAGTTCGCCGGCCAGTTCGACGTTGTCCTCGACCGAGCCGATCTTCTGCGCGCGCACGCGCACCTTGTAACCGTTCAACTCGTCCTGCGTGAACGGGTGGGCGCCGAGCACGTCCTCGATCACCGCGTACGCTTCCTGCTCGACCTTCTCGGGGTCCTGGCCGGACGCGGGCACGATGAACAGCGTGAACAGGTTCGGGTACTTCTCGCCGGGGTTGCCGGTGCCGGTACCGACCTGGACGGCGATCTTCTTGTCCTTCACGAGCGCCTTGTACAGGCGCGACCACCGGCCACCGCCGAGCAGGTCCGCCGCCGCCTCGTAGGCCGGGTAGGACGGATCGCTGGCCGCCGGAATGTGCCAGCCCACGAGCACGATCGGCTGGGCCTTGTCCTCGATCACGACACGGCGCTCGGCGATCTGCACCGGCTCGACCGTGTCGATCGGCGGCGGCGCGGGCGCGTCGGAGATCGCGCTGAAGTACTTCTCGGCGAGGCGCTTCACCTCGGCGAGCGTGACGTCGCCCACGATGGCGATCGTCATGTTCTTGGCGACGTAGTTGCGGCGGAAGAACTCCTCACCCTGCGTACGGCTGAAGGTCTTGAGGTCGGACGGATAGCCGATGCCGCCGAATCCGTACGGATGGGCGTTGAACGACGTCGTGATGAACTCGTACAGGAGCCGGCCGATCGGCGAGGACTCGACGCGCATGCGGCGCTCCTCGTAGACCACGTCGCGCTCCTTGTAGAACTCGCGGAACACCGGGTCCACCATCGCGCCGGAGAACAGCGCCGCCCACATCTCGAGGCGGTTGGAAGGCAGCGAGTAGAAGTACGCGGTGATGTCCTCGGCCGTGAACGCGTTCACGCCCTGGCCGCCGGCCTGCTCGACGATCTGCGTGAACTCGTTGGAGGCCACGAAGCGCACCGAGGCGGCCTGCGCGTCGGCGAACGTCTTCTCGAGCGAGGCGAGACGCGCCGAGTCGGCCTTCGGGCCCTTGCGGCGCTCGGACAGCAGCGCTTCCCACGCCTTCTCCTCGGCCGCGATGAGCGGCTTCTCGGCGGCGTAGTCGGTCGTGCCGACCTGCGACGTTCCCTTGAACGCCATGTGCTCCATCATGTGCGCGATACCGGTGGTACCGATGGCGTCGTTGGCCGAACCGGAGTTGACGACCGTGAAGAAGCTGAACACCGGCGCCTGATGGCGTTCGACCACGAGGAAGCGGAGCCCGTTGGGAAGCGTGAACTCCTGGACCTGCTTCTCGAGCGATTCGAGCCCGGTGCGGACGGCGGGAGCGGCGCGGCGAGCGGGTGCCGGGGCGGCCCAGGCAGCGGCGCCCAGCGTCAGCGCTCCGGCCATCGCCAGCGCGAGCACGAGCTTCGCGCGGGGCGGCAAGCGGAACATGAAAACCTCCGATGGAAGTCGGGAAACGGCGGCTTGGGGAAAGCGCGCGGAATATGTCACGCGTCCTGAGAGGCGGCAATCGGGCACGACTCCCCCGACGACGAACGCACGTGGGAAGCCCACGGCCGCGGTGCACGCCGCCCGCCCGCGGCCTCCATGCGAAAGGGCCCCGGTCGGCTGCGACCGGGGCCCTTCGCGTGTTTCTTGTGGCGTGGCTCAGCGCACGCTGGCGGCGAGCAGCTTGGCCTTGTTCGTCTTCTCCCACTCGAAGTCCGGGCGGCCGAAGTGGCCGTACGCCGCGGTCTGGCGGTAGATCGGACGACGCAGCTTGAGCGACTCGATGATGCCCTTGGGCGTCAGGTCGAAGTGCTTGCGGACGAGGCTCGTGAGCTTGTCGTCGCTCACCTTGCCCGTGCCGAAGCTGTCCACCATGACGCTGACCGGCTCCGCGACGCCGATGGCGTACGCCACCTGCACTTCGCAGCGGTCGCACAGGCCCGACGCGACCAGGTTCTTGGCCACGTAGCGCGCCGCGTAGCACGCCGAGCGGTCGACCTTCGACGGGTCCTTGCCCGAGAAGGCGCCGCCGCCGTGACGGCCCATGCCGCCGTACGTGTCCACGATGATCTTGCGGCCGGTGAGGCCGCAGTCGCCCATCGGGCCGCCGACGACGAAGTTGCCCGTCGGGTTGACGTGGAACGTGACCGGCTTCGACTTGCTGATCAGGCGCTTCGGAAGCAGCGGAAGGATGACCTTCTCGATCATGTCCTTGCGGATCTGCTTCTGCGACACCTTGTCGGAGTGCTGCGTGGAGAGCACGACCGTGTCGATGCGCACCGGCTTGTCGCCGTCGTACTCGACCGTGACCTGCGTCTTGCCGTCCGGACGGAGGTAGTCGACGCCACCCTTCTTGCGGACCTGCGAGAGGCGCATGGCCATCTTGTGCGCGAGCATGATGGGAAGCGGCATCAGTTCCGGCGTCTCGTTGCACGCGTAGCCGAACATCAGGCCCTGGTCGCCGGCGCCGCCGGTGTTCACGCCCATCGCGATGTCGGGCGACTGCTGGTCGAGCGTCACCATGACGGCGCACGTGTGGCTGTCGAAGCCGTAGAGCGCGTCGTTGTAGCCGATGTCGTGGATCACGGAGCGGATGAGCTTCGGAAGCTCGACGTAGGCCTTCGTGGTGATTTCGCCCGCGACCACGGCGAGACCGGTCGTGACCATGGTCTCGCACGCGACGCGGCTCCACTTGTCCTGCGCCAGCATGGCGTCGAGGACCGCGTCGGAGATCTGGTCGGCGATCTTGTCGGGATGTCCTTCGGTGACGGACTCGGAAGTGAAGAGATGACGCGACGCCATCGATGACTCCTCTGGGTTGATCCGGACCGGAGCGACTGCTTCCGGCACCGTCGGGGGACTGCTCAGCGGACCTTTGCCCGCTCCGCAAGCCGCCGCTTGAAATCGTCGATGCTCGAGATGTCGGTCGGGTCGACCGTTCCGAGCAGCGCGAGATAGAGACTGAAGTAATCGCCGAACTGCACCAGGGACGCGAGGCGCGCCAGCCGGCTCTCGCCGACGGAATGCACCTCGTGCACCGATGCTCCCTGCTTTTCCGCGTACTGCGCGGTGAGATCGAGCCGCGTGACGTGCTCCGCCGCATCCTCGCGATCGCGAAGCACGATCACCGAGATGCCGCGGTGCATGTCGCCCGCCGCCTGCCAGCCCACGATTTCGTTGTGGTTCAACTCGGGCACCACCGCCGAATGGCCGAGCAGTTTAGCATTTTCGTTCAGCTGCTGTCGCCACCGCACCCCCACCGCGGCCACGGGACCGGCCGAGGAGTACACGAAAACCTGCCGGCCGTGCGAGGCGCGCGCGAGTTGCTTGGCGGCGTTGGCCGGTTCCGGTGAGGCCGTGCCCAGCGCCCCGCGCCGGGTCGTCATGAGCGCGGCGGCCTCGGCCCAGTCGGCCCCGGAGTCCGGCGCCCAGCCGAGCGCGCCCACGAGGCGCGTCATCGGCACCCAGGCGTGGAACAGCGACGCGCGCGGCGGCATGCCGCCGGGCACGGTCTGGCGGTGCAGGCCGCGCGCTTCGGCGCGACGGGCAAGCTCCCCGCCCGAGGTGAGCGCGACGGCAGGAATGCCGCGCGCGACCGTCTGCGCCTCGAGCGAGAGCGTTTCCTCGGTGTTGCCGGAGTTCGACGAGAGCACGGCGAGCGAGCGCGGATTCACGCAGGCCGGCCACGCGTAGTCGCGCACGGTGAGCCACGGTCGCGGCATCACGTCGGCGTACATCGCGCTCGTGAGGTCCGACGCGATCGCCGAACCGCCCATGCCGCCGACGGCGACCAGGTCCGGCGCGGCGCCGTTCAGCTGCCACGGCGCGTCGCTCGTGCGGCGCAGCGCCTCGTGTACGTGTTCCGGAATCGCGTCCACGAGCGCGGCCATGCCGTGCGCGTCGCGGGCGCCGTAAGGAGGTTCGAGCGTGGGGTGTGCGAGGTTCATGCGGACTCCGAAGCCGGGATCACTGCGCTTCGCCCGCGCGTTCGGGCGCGAGGAAGCTGGGAAGCAGGGCGTTCACGCGATCGCGCACGAGCCGCCGCACGGCCACGGCCGTGTGACACGCGAGCGCCTCGGAGGCGAGCGCCTGCGCCGCTTCGTAGCGGACCGAGCGGATGGCCGCCTTGATGCGCGGCACGTCGAAGCAGGACACCGAAAGTTCGTCCACGCCGAGGCCGAGCAGCAGCACGGCGGTCTGCGGGTCTCCCGCCATCTCGCCGCACACGCCGACCCAGCGGCCGGCGTCGTGCGCTGCGCGAATCGTGTGGTGGATGCCGCGGAGCACGGCCGGGTCGAGCGGCTCGTACAGGTGCGAGAGCCGCTCGTTGTCGCGGTCCATGGCGAGCGTGTACTGGATGAGGTCGTTCGAGCCGATCGAGAAGAACTGCGCGTGCTGCGCGAGTGCGTCGGCCATCCACACGGCGCTCGGCGTCTCGATCATGATGCCGACCTCGACGTTCGGATCGAAGTCACATCCGCGTGCGCGCAGGTCGGCGATCGCCTCGTCGCGCAGCTGCAGCGCGCGCAGGAGTTCGTCCACGCTCGACACCATCGGGAACATGAGCCGGGCCTTGCCGTGCGCGCTCGCGCGGTAGATCGCGCGGATCTGCGTGCGGAACATTTCCGGGCTCGTGAGCGCGAGCCGGATGCCGCGCATGCCGAGGAACGGATTCGTCTCGTGCGTGACGCCGAGGTACGACGCCACCTTGTCGCCGCCGAGGTCCATCGTGCGGAACAGCACCGGCCGGCCCTGCATGCGCTCGATGACCATGCGGTAGGCCGCGTACTGCTCTTCCTCGTTCGGCAGGTCGGTGCGGTTGAGATAGAAGAACTCGGTGCGGAAGAGCCCGATGCCGTCGGCGCCCGACGCCTCGGCGCCGTAGACGTCTTCGGGAAGCTCGAGGTTCGCGGCGAGTTCGATGCGATGCCCGTCGCGCGTCTCGGCGCGCTCGGCCTGCATCGTCGCGAGCGCGCGCGTGCGCGCCTCGAGCCGGATGCGGCGGGCCTCGTAGCGTTCGCGCGCGGCTTCGTCGGGCTCGCTGATGACGATGCCCTCGAAGCCGTCCACCATCGCGGTCGAGCCGCGCTCGAGCTTCGCGAGCGCCTCGCGCACGCTGACCACCGCGGGGATGCCGCGCCCGCGTGCGACGATCGCGCCGTGCGACGTGCGGCCGCCGACCTCGAGCACGAACGCGAGCACGAGGTCGCGCTGCAGCATCGCGACTTCGCTCGGTCCGAGTTCGTGGGCGACGACGATCGAAGGCACGCGCAGGTCGCTCGCCTGCCCCGACGCCGCGCCGAGCAGTTCGCGCAGCACGCGGCGCTCGCAGTCGACGATGTCGTCGCGGCGCTCGCGCAGGTATTCGTTCTCGAGGTTCTCGAAGTGCGCCGCGACGCGTCCCATGTAGGCGCGGAACACGAACTCGGCGTTGCGGCGGTCCTCGCGGATCCCCTTCTCGACGGTGTTCACGAGATCGGGATCGTCGAGCATCATGAGGTGCGCGTCGTAGATGTGCGCCTCGTGCTCGCCGAGCTCGGACGCGATGCCGTCACGGATGCCCGTGAGGTCGCGACGCGCGGAATCGAGCGCCGCGCGGAAGCGTTCGACTTCGGCGACGAGGTCCTCGGGGGCGATCACCACTTCGCGCACGGCGAGATGCTCGCGCTCGAGCCGGTAGACCGGCCCCAGCGCGATGCCGGGCGATGCCGCGATGCCTTCGAATCTCAAGGTTCTCCCCCGAACTTCCCGTCGACGAGTTCACGGATGGATTCGAGCGCCGCGTCCTCGTCGGGCCCGAGCGCCTTCACCAGGATGGTGGCGCCTTCCTCCGCAGCCAGCATCATGACGCCCATGATGCTCTTGCCATTGACCTCGAGGTCGTCACGCGCCACGAGGATCTCGGACTTGAACCGGGATGCGGCCTTCACGAACAGCGCGCAGGCGCGTGCGTGAAGCCCCAGTTGATTGCGGATCACCAGTTGAATCTCGGCCAAGATCTCCTCCGGGTGGGTCAGCCCAGCCGCTGCCAGGCGGCGACGATTCCGAGAACGCCCATGCCGAGCGCCCATTGAGTCGGTGAAGGACGCGCGCGCTGCGCCGAAAGCAGGCCGATCCCGAGTCCACCAGCGAGCGCGGACTGTACCGCGATCGAGCGCGGTTCGCCTCCCGGGGCCAGGGCGACGGCCGTGGCCACGCCGAGCGTGATGCAGCCGGCGTACGCCAGCAGGGTGACGGCGTTCTCGAGGTCGCCCCGCAGGCGGCCGCCGAGCACGGAGGCGCCGCGTTCGTACCCGAGGGAGACGCCCACGTGGCGCATGCCGAGATGAGGCAGCGCGTACGCGCACCAGAGCACGATCGCGCCGGCCGGCGATTCGGGACGGGCGAGCGCGACGAGCACTCCGAGCGACGCCGCGAACGGGCGGAGCGAGAACCAGAACAGCCGGTCGCCGAGCGCCGCGAGCGTCGAGCCGAGCACGCCCTTCATCCGCCCCATCGAGGCGGCGTCCGGGCCTTCCCCGCGCGAGCGCAGCTCCTCGAGCTTCGCCACGGCGCCGAGAGCGAGCGAGGCGAGCGTCGGCTGCGTGTTGAAGTAGGCGGTGTGCTCGGCGAGCCGAGCGCGCCGGGTGGCGGCGTCGGGATACAGCGCCTTGAGCACGGGCTGCAGGGCGAACGCCCAGCCGAGCCCCTGCTGGCGCTCGAAATTCCACGTCGCCTGCAGGAGGTTGGCGCGCAGCGCCACCTTCCAGAACTGGTTCCGGATCGGCGCGGCCATCAGGGCATCCCCATCACGAGCGTGAGCCACGCGCCGATCATCGCCGCACCGTAGATGGCGGCACGCGTGAGGCGGCGCTGCACGAAGGCCGACAGCAGCTGCGCCAGCGCGAAGCCGAGCCACAGCGGCTGCAGCACGGTCCACGCGCGCGACAACCGCAGCGACTCGTGCTCGACGATGCCGCGCAGGCCGAGCGTTCCCGCGGCGAGCCAGAACGCGACCGATGCGACGCCGACCGCGAAGGCGAGCGACACGCCGGCGGCGTGCGCCTGTCCGAGCGCGCCTTCGTTCCCGGCGCGCAGTTCGGACTCGCACCAGCGGCTGAGCCCTTCGTTGCGGCGGCGCTGCCAGCGGATGAGCGGGACGCCCGCGGTGGCGGAGATCATGCCGACCATCACGCCGGCGATCTGCGCGGCGTCGCGCCACGGCTGCATCGCCACGCCGTGCGCGAGTGCGAGCGCGACGCCGGTGCCGGCGACACCGCCGATGGCGTAGTCCTCGGGCGTGCGCGAGCCGACGGGCAGCGTGCTCGCGGCGAGCAGCTGCAGCACGACGCCGACGGCGAGCGCGGTGTGCCAGTCGTTCCACACCCAGCCGAGGATCGTCGCGGTGACGAGCGGCTGGGACAGCAGCGTCTGCGCGACCGGGGTCGCGTCCAGCGCGGCCACACCGCCCAGGAGGACGGTGACGAGGAACGCGGCTCCGGAACTCACGCCAGCGGCTCGATCGAAGCGAGCGGCACGGCGCGGCTCGCGGGCACGTCCTGCACGTCGAGCCCGATGTGCCGCGCGTGAAGCGCCCGCGCGGCGGCGCGATCGGCGTCGTCGAGATAGACGTACTCGGCGACCTTGTCCTTCCCCGGCGCGTGGTGCAGTCCGCCCACGTTGAAGGCGGCGATCTCCGCGCCGGCCTCGACCAGGCGGAGCGCGGTCGGCAGGTCGCGCAGCAGCAAGGAAGGCGGTGCCCGGCGCGGCGGCCTCGGCGGCGTACGCGCCGACGGCCTCCGCCACGGAAAGCACGCGCACGTCGATGCCGGGCGCGGAGTCCACCAGAGCTGCCGCTCCCACTCGCTCGCGGCGACGGCGTCGTCCACGATCACGATGCGCTGGGGGGACAGCCGCTGGCCCCACGCCACGAGCACCTGACCGTGGATGAGCCGGTCGTCCAACCGATGGAGCACCCAGCTCATGATTCGGAGCAGCGCTGGGCGCGGATGCTCTCTCGGCCCTTCGTCTGGAGGCGCTCCGCGAGTTCGGACGCCGTGAAGCGGTCGCGGTTGTGCAGGTAGTCGAGCAGCACGGGCAGGTTCACACCCGTGAGCAGCAGGATCTCGCCGCGCCCGCGCGTGGCCTTGAGGCCGCACGTGTGGCACGAACCGCCCCAGAAGTCGGTGAGCACGAGACCGCCGTGACGCCAGTGCGTGACCTGCTCGGCGATGCGGGCTTCGAGCGCCTCGCGCGACAGCCCCGAGTTCGAAAGCACTTCGATCCCCTCGATCGGGCCGTACACCGCCGCCGCAGCGTGCAGCAGCGCCTCCGCGAGATCGGCGTGCATGACGAGCAGCGCGGGAACGGTGCTCGTGTCCGGCGCTCCGCCGGCGGGTCCCTGAGTGCCGGCGCTCACTCCGTGTCCTCCCGGACCCAGGCGCGCGCGGCGCTCTTGCGCTTCATGACTTCGAGCATGTGCTGGTTGAGCTTCTCGGCCGGCGAGAAGCCCCCGTAGACCTTCACGAGGTAGTGCAGCGCGATGACCTCGGCGATCACCGTGATGTTCTTGCCGGGCGTGATGGGCACCTGCACGAGCGGAATCTCGACGCCGAGGATCGTCGTCTTCTTCTCGTCGATGCCGACGCGCTCGTACTCCTCCTCGTCCGACCACTCGCGGAGGTTCACTTCGACCTCGACGCGCTTCTGGAGACGGATCGAGCGGATCCCGAAGATGGACTGGATGTCGATGATGCCCAGCCCGCGGATTTCCATGTGGTGCCGCAGGAGCTGGTTGCCCCGGCCGATGAGCACGTCGCCGTGGCGGCGCGTGATCGTCACCACGTCGTCGGCCACGAGCCGGTGGCCGCGCTCGACCAGGTCGAGCGCGGTCTCCGACTTGCCGATGGCGCTGCGTCCCGTGAACAGCAGGCCGCAGCCGTACACGTCCACGAGTGAGCCGTGCACGCTCACCGTGGGCGCGAACATGTGATCGAGGTAGCTGGTCAGCGAGTGGATGAACGGCGTCGTGCTCTGCGGGGTCCGCAGCACCGGGACACCACACTCGTTCGCGCGATGCACCAGATAAGGCGGCACCTCGAGGCCCTTGCACACCACGATGAGAGGCATCGTGAAGCGGAACAGGCGATCGAGGGATTCGCGCACCCCTTCGGGGCTGAGCGTGGCGAGATAGGTCAGTTCGGTCTGCGCGAGGATCTGGATGCGTTCCGGCAGGAAGTTTTCCACGAAGCCCATGAGGGCCATGCCGGGACGATTGATGTCGCTGACCGTGATTTCGCGCTTCGAGGCGAGCGACTCGGTCAGCAGATCGAGCTGGAGGTCTTCGCGCTGGTCCTCGTAGAGCCGGGCGACGCCGAGAGTCTTCACGTCAGTCGAGGTCCTCGTCGAGATCGTCGTCGTCGGTGACGGCGCCGTCGACCACGGGGGCCTTGACGCCACGGTGCTTCCGCTCGGTGCGCTTTTCCTTGTGACGGCGCAGCTGCTCTTCCATGCGGTCGACCGCGAGTTCGATGGCGGCGCCGGCTTCGGCCGCTTCCTGCTTGGTCACGAGCTCCGTGCCGTTCAGCCGGAGCGTTATTTCCGCGACGTGGTCACCATGTTCCTGGGTGACGATGACGTGCACGCCGTGAATGTCGGAGGCGTACTTCTCGAGTTTCTCGATGCGCTGCTGGGCGAACTGACGAACGCCCGTGGTGATTTCGCACTGACGGGCCGTGATGCTGATCTGCACGGTGCTCCTCCTCGCGTACGCGACTTGCGTGAGGGACGATGCTGGTGATCAGGCCACCCGCCGGCGGAAACGAGCCGGCAGGATGTTGAGCTGCTCGCGATACTTCGCCACCGTCCGGCGGGCGATGTGCAGCCCCTTCTCGTGAAGGAGCTCCGCGATGCGCTGGTCGGACAATGGTTCCTTCTTGTCCTCCTCGTCGATGAGCGTCTTGATGATGTTCTTGGCGGTCCGCGCCGACACGTCCTCGCCGTCGTCCGTCTCGAGACCACTCGAGAAGAAGAACTTCAGCTCGAACACGCCACGCGGGGTCTGCACGTACTTGGCGCTGCACACGCGGCTGACCGTGGACTCGTGCATGTCGATCTGACGCGCGACCGCCGCGAGCGTCAGGGGGCGCAGGAAAGCGATGCCTTTGTCGAAGAACTCGCGCTGCTCGCGCACGATGCAGTTCATCACCTTGATCATCGTGCGACGGCGCTGCTCGATCGTGGAGATGAGCCACTTCGCGGCGTTGAGCTTGCCCTGGATGAACTCCCGGGTCTGCTTCTCCTCGCTGCTCGCGTCCGCGCGCTTCTTCTCCTTGATCACGCTCTCGTAGGCCGACGAGATGCGGAGACGGGGCACGTTGCGGTCGTTCAGCATGACCACGTACTCCTCGTCCACGCGCTCGACGAGCAGGTCGGGCGTGACGTACTTGGGATCGTCGGCGGACACCGAGGTGCCCGGACGCGGGTTGAGCGTCGCGATCTCGTCGGCGGCGGCCTGCACGTCCTCGCCCGAAACCTTGAGCAGTCGGGCGATTTCCGGGAAGCGCCGGTTCACGAGATGGTCGAAATGGTCGTGGATCAGCTGCCACGGCATCGTGTCGCGGTCACCGCGCGCGTCGAGCTGGATCAGCAGGCATTCGCGCAGGTCGCGCGCGCCGACGCCGGCGGGCTCCAGGGCCTGCACCACGAGCAGCACCTTCTCGACGTCCTCCTGCGGCACCTGGAGCGAGTCGACGATGTCTTCCATCGTGGTGACGAGCCAGCCTCGATCGTCGAGCGAGCAGACGAGGAACTCGGCGATGCGCATCTGCGCTTCCGGCAGGTTCAGGAAGTGGAGCTGCTCGAGCAGGCTCTCGGCGAGCGTCGTGCGCGTCACCGGGACCTTCTCGAGGAACTCCATGCTCGTCTCGCTCTGCGGCACGAAGGTGCGATCGAGCGAGCCGTCCGACATGTACTCGTTCCAGTCGATCGAGTCGTCCTCGGCGGGATCGGCGGCTTCCTGGTTCGCCTGTTCCTCGGGCGAATCCTCGCGAGCCAGGTCTTCCTGGTCCTCGACTTCGTCCACTTCCTCGAGCAGCGGGTTCTGCAGCACCTCCTGCTTCAGGAGCTGCTGCAGCTCGAGCGTCGGCACCTGCAGCAGCTTGAGCGCCTGCTGGAGGCGCGGCGTCATGATGAGCGACTGCCGCTGCGTCAGGTGGAGCGAGTGTTTCATTTCCATGGCGATCCGTCCCTAGAGCGTGAAGCCTTCGCCGAGATAGTACTGCCGCGCGAGCGGATTCCCAGCGAGTTCCTCGGCAGTGCCCGACAGCTGGATGCGGCCGTCGAACATGATGTACGAGCGATCGGTGGTGTTGAGCGTGACGCGCACGTTGTGATCGGTGATGAGCACGCCCAGCCCGCGATCGCGGAGCCGGTGGATGATTTCCTGGATCTCTTCGACCGCGATCGGGTCGATGCCCACGAAGGGCTCGTCGAGAAGCATGAACGAGGGGCGTCGCGCGAGCGCGCGCGTGATCTCGACGCGCCGGCGCTCGCCGCCGGAAAGCTTGGTCGCCTGCCGGTCCGCGAGGTGCGAGAGATTGAGGTCCTCGAGCAGCTGGTGCAGGCGTTCTTTCCGCTCCGCCGCGGTGAGCTTCATCGTCTCGAGCACGGCGAGCACGTTCTCGCGCACGGTGAGCCGCCGGAAGATGCTGGGCTCCTGCGCGAGGTAGCCGAGGCCGAGTCGCGCACGCCGGAACACGGGTTCGCCCGTGATCGACTTGCCGTCGAGCCGGATCTCGCCCTGGTTCGGGTGCAGCAGGCCGACGATCATGTGGAAGGTCGTCGACTTGCCCGCGCCGTTCGGGCCGAGCAGGCCCACGACTTCGCCGCGCTTCACCTGCAGCGAGACGCCGCTCACGACGCGCCACTTGCCGTAGTAGCGGACCAGCCCCTCGGCCACGAGGCCTTCGGTCGCGGTCGCTTCGCGCGTGGTGTCTTCGACGATGGGCAGGACGGTCATGGCTTCCGCCGCGTTTCGAGGATGGCGCCGTTGCGCGTGCGCACGAGCGCGTCCACCTGGGACTTGAACTCGAAGTGGCGCAGGTCGGTGTCGCTCGAGAAGCCGACGCCTTCGAGCGTGCTTCCTTCGCGTTCGACGCGCACGAGCTTCGTGCTCGTGATGAGCTGCGCGGTGTTGCTGAAACGCATTTCCTGCGTGGTCATGCGCGTGCCTTCGGACGTGGTCAGCACGACGTTCCCGCGCGCGGTCATGTCGCGCGTGTCCTGCTGGATCTCGCCTTCGCGCGCCGTCAGCTCGGAGGACCGGGCGCCCTTCTCGTCGAAGAAGTCCACGCGGATGTCGCGCGCGACGACGAGGCTGCGCGACGTGTAGGTCGCCGCGTACTTGGCGTGGAGCGTCCACTTGGGAGCGCCCTGATCGGTCTCCGTCAGCACGAAGTCCGTGACCTCCTGGTCCGGCATCTCGGCGGGCGACCCGACCGCGCTCCTCTCCCGCCCGGGCGCGCAGCCCGCCGCCATCGCGGCCAGCAGGCCGAGAGGCAGGGCGGCGCCCAGAAGACTTCTCAGGGCTGGGTGAAGGGTCATGGCTGGGGGGATCCGTCGGGTGAACTGCGCCTGTGACTGTGGCTTCCGTGCCACGTGGGGCACGCTAGCAATCGGGCACGGCGTGTGCAAGCACGGCATGTGCCACGGACATCCTCGGGGCACACTTGGACTTATCGGGCTTTCGAGGCGTTCTCTTGACCAGTGAATGCCGGGCGCGTCGCCCCGGCGTCACTCCCGTTGGACGCCCCTCCGCCCGAGCCGGTTCGAACGCTCACCGGCGGGGGCGATCCGGGCCCGGAGCCTCCCCGCGGAAGCGCGCTCGTTTCCCGGTTGGCCAGCCCGGGGACCGCGTGCGAGATTGCCGCGCATGCACGCCTTGCGCTCCACCCTGCTCGCGCTGGCCGCCCTCCTGGTCTCCGCCGCCCCTCTGTCCGCCGCGAGCGCTCCCGCCCCCGGCCCGGTGTCCGCGTACTTCGAGGCTCGCGGCCTGCGGACCTACTACGAACTCCGCGGCTCCGGCTCGCCGCTGCTCCTCCTGCACGGCGGCGCCGGCAACGGGAAGCAGTTCGAGCACCAGGTCGGCGCGTTCGAGCGCGAGCACCGGCTGATCGTTCCCGACTGCTGCTGCCAGGGCCGCACGACGTGCCGCGAAGACTCGCTCACCTATCACGCGATGGCCGAGGACATGATCGCGTTGCTCGACCACCTCGGCGTGAAGCAGGTGGACGTCATGGGCTGGAGCGACGGCGGCGACATCGGGCTCGACCTCGCGATGCACCACCCCGACCGCATTCGCCGGCTCGTCACCTTCGGCGCCAACCTCGATCCCACGGGACTGAACGAGCCGGACCAGCGCTGGGCCGCGACCGCGACGCCCGACAGTCTCGGCCCGGGCATGCGCGCCGGCTGGATCGAGCTCGCGCCGGACTCGACGCGCTACGTCGACGCGATGACGCGAGTGCTCGCGCTGTGGCGCACGCAGCCGCGCTGGACGACCGCGGACCTCGGGCGCATTCGCGCTCGCGTGCTCGTGTGCGCGGGCGAACACGACCTCATCCGGCGCGACCACACGGAGTCGATCGCGCGCGCGATTCCCGGCGCGAAGCTCTGGATCGTGCCCGGCGCTTCGCATGGCGCGATGCTCGAGAAGCCGGAGCTGGTGAATCCGCGCGTGCTGCGGTTCCTCGCCGAGAAGTAGCCGCGCTTCGGCCCGGCGCGGCGCCTCAGCGCGCGCGCAGGCAGTCGTGCAGGTGCAGCACGCCGAGCGGGCGGCGGGCCTCGTCCACCACGACGAGCGCGGTGATCGGCCCCTCGAGGCGCTCTTCCATCAGGCGCACGGCGCTCGCGACGAGCGCTTCGGTGCCGATCGTGCTCGGCTTCGGCGACAGCAGGTCGGCGGCCTTGAGCCCCCACGGGTCCGAGTGCTTCATGAGCATGCGCTTGAAGTCGCCGTCGGTGACGACACCCGCGAGCACTCCGGACGCGTCCACGACCGTCGTGATGCCGAGACGCTTGTTCATGATCTCGAGCATCACCTCGCGCAGCGACGCGCCTTCGGGCACGCGCGGCAGCGCCTCCCCCGCGTGCATGAGTTCGCCCACACGCCGCGCGGCGGCGTGACCGATCACTCCGCCGGGGTGCAGGAACCGGAAGTCCTCCGCGGCGAATCCGCGCTGCTCCATGAGCGCGACCGCGAGGCAGTCGCCCATCACCTGCGTGAGCGTGATGCTGGTGGTCGGCGTGAGGTCGAGCGGACAGGCTTCGGGCGCGGGCCCGAGCACGAGCGCGGCGTTCGCGCGGGCGGCGAGCGGCGAGCCCGGCTGAGTCACAATCGCGACGAGCGGAAGATCGAGGCGCTCGAGGTACGGCATGAGCGCGAGCAGTTCCTCGGTCGCGCCGCTCTTCGAGATGAAGAGCGCGACCTCGCCCTTGGCGAACAGCCCGGCGTCGCCGTGCATCGCGTCGCTCGGGTGCAGGAACACCGCGGGTGTGCCGGTGCTCGTGAGCGTCGCGGCGATCTTCTGCCCGATGAGCCCCGACTTGCCGACGCCCGAGACGATCACCTTGCCGCGGCACGCGGCGAGCAACTGAACCGCGCGCTCGAACTCCGGGCCGATGCGCGCTTCGAGCGCGGCGACGGCGGCGGCTTCGGTGCGCACGACTCCGCGCGCGAGATCGATCGGACGCGGCGACATCAGACGGTTCCGGCTTCGTAGCGGCGGAGCACTTCGTCCCACACGCCGTTGTGACGGAGCACCGCTTCGACGATCTCGCGCACGGCGCCGAATCCGGCGCGCGCCTTCGTGACCGTCTTCACGTACGGAAGGATGTCCGGGCACGCGTCGGCGACCGCGACCGGCCAGCCGACGCGCTTGAGCATCGGCACGTCCGGAAGGTCGTCGCCCACCATGACGCAGTCCTCCCAGCGCGCCTGTTCGCGCGCGAGGATCTTCTCGGCGATCGCGACCTTGTCGCGCGCGCCGAGGTAGTGCTCGAGCTTGAGGTCGTGCATGCGCGCCTCGACCGCGAGCGAGGCGCGGCCCGAGATCGCCACCGGCAGCACGCCGAGCGAGCGCGCCCATTCGAGCGCGATGCCGTCCCGCACCCAGAAGCTGCGGTAGTCCCCTTCCTTCGTGAAGCCGATGACGCCGTTGGTCATCGTGCCGTCCACGTCGAGGAACAGGATGCGCACGGGATGTTCGAACGGCGCGTCAGCCACGGGTCACCTCCGCCACCGCGTCACGGACGCGGCAGGCTTCGTCGAGGAAAGCGCCGGCCTGGTCGAGCGGCAACTGCGTCGCCGCGTCGCTCAGCGCGCGCTCGGGATCGGGATGCGTTTCGAAGAACAGTCCGTCGAGCCCGGTCGCCACGGCCGCGCGCACGAGCGGCAGCGCGAAGCGCCGGTCGCCGCCGGTCGTCGTGCCGCCCGGCCGCTGGAGGCTGTGCGTCGCGTCGTACAGCACCGGCCAGCCGAGCTCGCGCATGACGACGAGCCCGCGCATGTCCACGACGAGGTCGCCGTACCCGAACGTCGTACCGCGCTCGGTGAGCAGCACGCGGTCGTTGCCCGCGCCGGTGATCTTCTCCGCGGCGTTGCGCATGTCGGCGGGCGCGAGGAACTGCCCCTTCTTCACGTTCACCGCGCGCCCCGTGCGCGCCGCGGCGACGAGCAGGCCCGTCTGGCGGCAGAGGAACGCGGGGATCTGCAGCACGTCGGCGACTTCGGCGGCGGCCGCGACTTCGGCCTCTTCGTGCACGTCCGTCACGACGGGCACGCCAATCTCACGCTTCACCTTCGCGAGCACCGCGAGCGCCTCGTCCATGCCGAGCCCGGCGAACGACTTTCCGCTCGACCGGTTCGCCTTGCGATACGACGCCTTGAACACGAACGGCAGCGCGCGCGCGGCGCACAGGTCGCGCATGCGCTCGGCGATGCTCAAACACATCGCCTCGCTCTCGACCACGCACGGGCCGGACAGGATCAGCAGGCGCTCCCCGCCCGCCGTGGCGTCGCCGATCGCGAAGGAACGCATCAGGCCTCGGCCCGCTCGATGGACGTTTCGTTGGTCGCGTCGAACACGTCGTCGCCGAGCCGCGCACGGCGGCGTTCCAGCGAGGCGCGCACGAAGTCGCGGAACAACGGGTGCGGGTCCTGCGGGCGCGACTTGAGCTCCGGATGGAACTGCACCGCGAGGAACCACGGATGGTCCGGCAGCTCCACGATCTCGACCAGTTCGCGGCCGACGCACTTGCCCGACAGCACCAGGCCGCGCGAGGTGAGCTGCTGCGCGTACTTGTTGTTGAGCTCGTAGCGGTGCCGGTGACGCTCCTCGACCTCGGGCTGGCCGTACGCACGGGCCGCGAGGCTGCCCTCGCGCAGCGCGCACTTGTAGGCGCCGAGCCGCATGGTGCCGCCCTTGTCGGTCACGCCCGCCTGGTCGGCGAGGAGATCGATCACCTTGTGCTCGCTCGACGGATCGAACTCGCTCGAGTTCGCGTCCGCCCAGCCCACGACGTGCCGCGCGAACTCGATCGTCGCGACCTGCATGCCGAGGCAGAGACCGAAGTACGGGATGCTCTTCTCGCGCGCGAACTGCACCGTCGCGATCTTGCCTTCGACGCCGCGCTCACCGAACCCGCCCGGCACGCAGATGCCGTCCACGTCGGACAGGAGCGCCGCGGCGCCCTGCTGCTCGACGTCGGTGCTCTCGACCCAGCGCAGGTGCACGCGCGCGTCGTTCGCGGCGCCGGCGTGGATCAGCGCCTCGATCACGCTCTTGTACGCGTCGCGCACGTGCGTGTACTTGCCGACGATCGCGATCTCGCACTGGCGGCCCGGATGCGTGACGCGGCGCACGAACGCGCTCCACGCCGCGAGATCCGGCGGCTGCACGTCGCGCGACGGCAGGCCGAGCATCTGCACGACCAACTCGTCGAGTCCGCCGTCGTGGAACACGCCCGGCACTTCGTAGATCGACTTCACGTCGGTCGCCGAGATCACGGCCTCGGTCGGCACGTTGCAGAAGAGCGCGATCTTCTCGCGCACGTCGGAGTCGAGCGGCGCCTCGGAACGGCACAGGAGGATGTCCGCCTGGATGCCGATCTCGCGCAGTTCCTTCACCGAGTGCTGCGTCGGCTTGGTCTTCACCTCGCCCGCCGCCTTGATGAACGGCACGAGCGTCACGTGCACGAAGATCACGTCGCGGCGCAGCTCGAGCTTCAGCTGGCGCACCGCTTCGAGGAACGGCAGCGACTCGATGTCGCCCACCGTGCCGCCGATCTCGACGATGTGGACGTCGGCCTCGGTCATCAGCGAGAGCGAGTGGATGCGGCGCTTGATCTCGTCGGTGACGTGCGGAATCACCTGCACGGTGCGGCCGAGGTAGTCCCCTCGGCGCTCACGCGACAGGATCGAGTCGTAGATCTGGCCGGCCGTGACGTTGTGGCTGCGCGTCACCGAGGCGTGAATGAAGCGCTCGTAGTGCCCGAGGTCGAGATCGGTCTCGGCGCCGTCGTCGGTGACGAACACTTCGCCGTGCTGGAACGGGCTCATCGTTCCCGGATCGATGTTGAGATAGGGATCGAGCTTCTGGATGGTCACGCGCAGCCCGCGGGCCTTCAGCAGCAGTCCGAGCGAAGCCGCCGCGATGCCCTTGCCCAACGACGAGACCACTCCACCGGTGACGACGACGATCTTGGCCAAGGCTCTCCCCCTCTCAGGAGTTTCGAACCGGAACGAACGAAAAGACGAAATGGGACTTCACGACCGGGGCCCCCGCGCTTCGAGCGCGGCCATCTGCTCGGGAGTGTCCACACCCGCGAACGGGCGCGCCCCCTTCACGACGAAAATGCGCACGCCTCGCTCGACCGCGCGCAACTGCTCGAGCCGCTCGGCCTGTTCGAGCACGCCGGGAGGCCACGTGGAAAACTCGAGCAGCAGCTCGCGCCGGAACGCGTACACGCCGGCGTGACGCAGCGCCGGACCACCCCGCGAGGCGCCCGCGAGGTCCGCACGGCTGAAGTAGAGCGCGAAGCCTTCCGCGTCCACGACGCACTTCACGACGTTCTCGGACTGGAACAGCGACGCGTCGGGCTCGTGGTGCGCGATCGTGCCCATGCGCACGTCCGGACGTTCGCGCATCGCGCGCACGAGGCCGGTGACGGCTTCCGTTTCGAGCTCGGGCTCGTCGCCCTGGAGATTGAAGACGATGTCCGCGGCGGGCCGGCGGCGCGCCACTTCGGCCACTCGGTCCGTGCCGCTCGCGCACTCGGGCGACGTCATCTCGACGTCGGCGCCGAAGGCGCGCGCCACACGCTCGATGCGTTCGTCGTCGGTCGCGATCACGAGCTCGTCGAGTCCCTCGGCCGCGCGCGCGCGCTCCCACACGTGCTGGAGCATCGGCTTGCCCCACAGCGTCGCGAGGGGTTTGCCGGGAAAGCGCTGCGCACCGAAGCGCGCCGGAATGACCGCGAGGACACGCGCGCTCAAGCGCACTCTCCTCGGCCCGAACAGGCCGGAAAAAGAGACGCGCCGTCACGGACGAGGGAAGCGCCCGAGGCGGCGACGATGGATGGCCGGATTCCCGTGAACACGGGACGGCAAGCTAGCACACGCCCGCCCCGAGGGCGAAACCTCTCCTGCCGATCAGGGGCGTGGCGAAGCGCCGCGGAAGACGAACCACACCGCGGCGACCATGCAGAGCCCGGCCCAGAGGAAATCGAGCCGGGGGCGCTCACGCAGGAAGAGGATCGCGAACGGTACGAACACCGTGAGCGTGATCGCCTCCTGCAGGATCTTGAGCTGCGAGACGCTCATGACGCGGTGGCCGATGCGGTTGGCGGGCACCTGCAGCAGGTACTCGAAGAGCGCGATGCCCCACGAGACGAGCGCGGCCACGAACCACGGCCGGTCCTTCATGTTCCGCAGGTGGCCGTACCACGCGATGGTCATGAACACGTTGCTCGCGGCGAGCAAGGCGACCGTGACGAACTCCGGCCTCATCCGCGCGCGCGCTCCCCTGCTTCGGGTGCGCTCAGTACCACCACGTCGCGCCGTCTCCCGAGCGGTTCTTCACGGGCAGCGGCGTGGACAGGCTCGCGCCGTCCCACCAGCGCCGCCACTGCTCGAGGATGTCGCGCTGCGCGTCGCGCGGCGCCACCCACGTCATGCCGCGTGGCGCGTTCTCGCCCGCGAACGGCACGGCGCCCGTGCTGTCGGGCGCGAGCCACTTCTTCTCTTCGTCGGACAGGCGCGACTTCGTGCGCGCGCGGAACGTGAGCCCCGTGAGCCGCTGCGCCACGCGCACGCGCCAGACCATGTTGGGCGCGCCGAGCGACAGCCCGCGCGGAATCGAGCGCAGCGTCGGCATGAGCAGCACGAGCGTGCGGCGCGGATGCGCCTCGAAGACCTTCCACGCGACCATCGTGTCCGCTCCGGGCACCACGCCGCGCATGCGCGCGAGGCTCGCGAGGATCAGCGAATCGGTGCGGGCGAGCGCGCGGAACTCGGCGTCGGTGCTGTCGGCCGCCATGGCCGCGGCGCAGGCCGAGGGCACGGACGTGAGCGCGGCGGAAGCGCCGAGAATCGCGAGCGCGAGGAGCAAGTGTCGGAAGGAGAAACGCACGGCGACGGACGCTAACACAGCGCTTCGCACCGCGCGAAACACCGCGGCCCCGGCGCGTGAACGCCGGGGCCGTGTGACGTTTCCGATGCGGATCCGGATCAGGCGCCGAGTTCCGCGATCATGTCCGAGACGTCCTTCGCCGACTTCTCGAGCGCGGCCTGGTCGGCGGCGTCGAGCTTCAGCTGGACGATCTTCTCGACGCCCTTGCCGCCGAGCAGCACGGGCACGCCGATGAAGAGGTTGTTGAGGCCGTACTCGCCCTCGAGCAGGACCGAGCAGGGCACCATGCGCTTCTGGTCGGTCAGGATGGCTTCGACCATCTCGACCGCGCTCATGGCCGGCGCGTAATAGGCCGAGCCCGTCTTGAGCAGCTTCACGATCTCGGCGCCGCCGTTGCGCGTGCGGTCGATGATCGACGCGAGACGGTCGGCCGGCACGAGATCGGACACGCTGATGCCGCCGACGGTCGTGTACTTGGGCAGCGGCACCATGGAGTCACCGTGACCACCGAGCACCATCGCCTGGATGTCGGCGCCCGAGACGCCGAGTTCCATCGCGAGGAACGCGCGGAATCGGGCGGAGTCGAGGATGCCGGCCATGCCGAGCACGCGGTGCTTCGGGAAGCCCGTGGTCTTCCAGAACAGGTGGGCCATCACGTCGAGCGGGTTCGTCACGACGACGACGTACGCGTTCGGCGCATGCTCCTTCACGGCCTGCGCCGCGGGAATGATGATGTCGGCGTTCGCCTTGAGCAGGTCGCTGCGCGACATGCCCGGCTTGCGCGGGAAGCCGGCCGTCATCACGACGACGTCGGCGCCCTTCACCGCGGCGAGGTCGGTCGCGCCTTCGATCTTGCCGCCCTTGTGCCACAGCGGAGCGGCCTGCGCCATGTCGAGGGCCTTGCCCTGCGGCATGCCGTCCATCTCTGGACGATCGATGAGCACGACGTCCCCGAGACCACGCTCGGCCACGTACAGGGCCGCGCTCGCTCCCACATTGCCAGCGCCGATGACGGCGACCTTGTTCTTCACGGTATCCCTCCGTTGATGTTGTCTTGGGTTCTTCACTTCAAGAAAAACGCCGCCACCGGTCGGTACCGACCAGTGGCGGCGAGAGCGATCATGCTGCGAAAAATCAGTTGGCTTCGGCCGTCACCGGAAGCACGTGGATCTTCTTACGCGTCTTGCCGAACCGCGTGAAGGTCACCTGGCCGTCCGCGAGAGCGAACAGCGTGTCGTCCTTGCCCTTGCCGACGTTCTGGCCGGGGTGCACGACGGTGCCGCGCTGACGCACGAGGATCATGCCCGAGCGGACGACTTCACCACCGAACTTCTTGACGCCAAGACGCTGTGCCTGCGATTCGCGGCCGTTCTTGGTCGAGGACTGGCCTTTTTTGTGAGCCATGGGAGGACCTCTGTCTTACGCCGAGATGGCGGTGACGCGAATGCGGGTGAGCGCGTCGCGATGACCCATGCGACGACGATAGGCGCGCCGACGCTTGAACTTGAAGATGCGGAGCTTGGGGCCACGCAGGTGCTCGACGATCTCGATCGCGACCGACGCGCCCTTGATGGAAGGCTGCCCCACCGAAATCTTGTCGCCGTTGCCGACGAGGAGCACCTTGTCGAAGGTGAGCTTGGCGCCCGGCTCGCCAGCGAGCGCGGGGATATCGAGCACCGCGTCGGGCGTGACCTTCGTCTGGTTGCCGTTGATGTCGACGATCGCGTACATGAGTTGCAGTACTCCCTGAAGACCGCGGGAACGACACGACCGGTTCGCCTTGCGTAGTTAGGCGCACACCGGCGACCCATCGGCCTTGCATGACCTCTGGGATGGTTTTGGAGCGGGAGTTTGTAGCATGGTGGGCGCGGACCTGTCAATCTGCGGCCGACTTGGGACCAGGAGAATCCGACCATGAGAACGACCTTCCTCACCCCGTCCGCCCTGCTCGCCGCAGTCCTGCTGACCCTCGTTCCGGCCGCCCGGGCCGGGGCCGCGAAAGCCGTCCCGGACAGGCCGGGCCAGGCCCCCTGGCGGCCGCTCCCGCGGCCGCCCCCGCGCCCGCTCCACTGTTGCTCGATCCGCTCGACATGGGCTTCGGAACCTCGGTCGTCTTCCCCCGGATCCCGTCCGCCCGTGACCTCGCCGACCTGGCCTACTACCCCGCGGTCCAGCACGTCGTCCTCCAGCTCGACGCTTGGCCCGGAAAGCTGGGAGGCGATCCGCCCGATGCAGGACTACCCCCTGCCCGAGGGCGCCGACCTGATCGTGGTCCTCCCCGGCTACCCGGAGTCCCGGCAGGCCGCCGAGGCGTGGAACTACCTGCGCCGCCCCCTGCGGCTCGTGCTGGTCGTGGACGGCCCTCCGGCCGACCGGGGGACGATCCTCGACCTGAACGCCATCCGGGGACTCGAGCGCGTGATCGCCGACATGGCGATGCCGTCGCGCTCGGGTTTCGAACGACTGCAGCGCCCGCTCAGCTTCCGAGTCCGCCGGCGCTGATCGCACGCGGCGGCGAGGGCGCCGGAGGCGACCAGTCTTCTAGAAGTAGAAAATCGGCGCGGGCCCGTCTTCAGGCGCGCCGGTCGCCAGCGGACGGCGCGAGTACACCCACAGCCAGTAGCCGAAGAAGCCCCAGCGGCCGCGAAGCCGCAATCCCGGTTCCGTCTGGACGGCCTCGTACATCGCCTCGTCGTAAGTCTCGCGCCCGCGAAACTCGTTCGGGTACATGCTGTGGATCACGATCACGTCGGGCTTCTGCTGCATGACGTAGGCGCGATCGAACCCGCGCGTGGCGATACGCCGGTCGGTGAGCCCCCAGATGTCGATCGTGCGCATGCCCGACTCGAAGGGCACGAGTCCGCAGTCGGATGCCGCGAGCACGTCGCGCTCGCCGTACGCCTGCGCCAGGAGACGACCGACCGGAATGTGCGCGTGCTGGTAGCCGCGCGCCTCGTTCTCGGCGTACGTCCGCATGTCGAAGATGGGCGCGAGCAGGAAAGCGAAAGCCGCCGCGGTGATCGCGACGAGCACCTGCTGGCGCGCGCGCGCGTCCTCGACCGTGCGCACGAGATGCTCGAATCCGACGCCCGCCGCGACCGCGATCCCGCCGAGCACCGGCAGGAAGAAGCGCAGGTAGTGCGCGACGTGCGGCGCCACGTTGAGCGCGGCGAGCGTGTAGCCCGCGAACGCGATCCAGATCTGGTGGTGCAGGCGATGGCCGCCGCGCGCGAGCACGAGCGCGGCGGGCACCAGGAACGGGAACACGAACCGATACGCTTCGACGACGAGCTTCACGCCGCTCAATGGCCGGGCCTTCGCCGACAGCGTGTTCGGCAGGATCGTGCCGAACGCGTGCACCTTCCACGCGAAGTACGGCGCGCTCGCGACGACCACGAGCCCCACGAGCAGCGCGAGCGACTTCCACTCCCCCCGTCCCGGACGCATGAGCGAGGGCAGCGCGACGAGCGCGAGGAAGAGCGGCGTCTCGGGGCGCGACAACAGGAGCAGTATCGCGAACAACGCGGAGCGCCACGGCAGCCGTCCGCGCGCGACCTCGTCGTCGAACGCCTCGAGGTAGAGCAGCGAGAACAGCACGACCGAGACGGACTCGAGCCCGCTCATCGCCCAGAACGCGAACGACGGCAGCGCGAGGAAGACGAGCGCCGAGAGCCGCGAACCGAGCGGGCCCGCGCCGGCGCGCGAGGCGAGGCGCCGGACGGCGAAGGCCGACGCGACGAGCGCGATCGCCGACACCACCTTGCTCACGAGGAGCGGATCGAGCCCGGCGCGCATCGCGCCCATGGACAGGAGCAGCCACAGGAAGTTCGAGTAGCCTTCGACCGGCCGCTCGCCGGGGTTCCACGTCACGTGACCGGTCGCGAGCGCGTTCTTCGCGTAGCGGAACGTGATGTACGCGTCGTCCACGACGTAGTGCTGGAACGCGAAGAGTTGGAGCGCGAGCAGCGCGATCGCGAGCGTGAACGCCGCGCGCGTGCCCGCGGCGCCCTCGACGCCGAGATGCTCGAGGAGGCCGGCGCGCAACCGCGACCGCCAGCGCACCATGCCGTCGCAGGCGACGAGCGCCCCGGCGAGCACGATCAGGAACTGCTTGATGCCGACGGTGGGCGGACCACCGGACAGCAGATCGCGCGCGACACCGAAAGCGACGATCAGAAGTCCGGCGAGGATTTCGACGAAGGCCAAAGGCTCTCCCGGTCGTGGTGAGTGTTCGGCGCACAGCATGCCCGCGTCACGCCCGCCGGCGCAATCGAAACCCGCTTCACTCCTCCAGCCGGTCGCCCCTCGAGGCCGGCAGGTCCGTGAGCGCGGTCCTCACGACGTACGCCCAGCGTCCCCCCGTGAGGTCGAGCGAGTCGGACACCGTGACGTGGGGCCGCAGGTCCGCGGGCATCGAGAGGAAGACGACCGGGCGGCGAGAGAGATCGTGCCGTTCCTGCCACACGCGTGCGCGGATCAGGTACTGCGGACGGCTGAGCTGCATGAGCGTGAGGTCGCCCCGCTCGCGCAGGCCGTACACGTGGTAGAGCACGACACCCATGTCGGGCCAGTTCGCGACGAGCAGCGCGCTGTCCGGCACGGCACGCGCGAACGCGAGCCCGAAGTCGCGCACCGCGAACGGCTGCTTGAGCCTCCGGTACATGAGCCGCAGCGGACGATTGGAGCCCTCGTCGTGCACCATGAGGCGCTCGCGGCCGATCGGGTGCGAGTACGCGCGGCGGCGCAGCTCGTGCGTCGGCACCATGAGCAGCGCCGCGACGAGCGGCACGGCCACGGCGCGCGCGGCCCCACGCGGGAGCAGGAACCCGCCGCCCACTCGATCCCGAGCGCCGCGAGCAGCGAGAGCAGCGCGAGCGGGAACAGCAGGAAGAGCGCGAACAGACCGCCGAACGACACCTGCGCGGCCAGCAGCAGCGACGCGGCGACGATCGCGAACACGCGAATCGCCGCGCCGGAGTCGAGCCGCCAAAGGCGCACGAAGCCCGGAAGGACGAGCGCCGTCACCGGCAAACCGAGCTCGAACAGCACGACCGGCTCGCAGTGCTTCCGGATCGCGCGCAGCAGGTCGCCGGGATGGAACTCCATGGGCGTGCCCGGAAGAAGATTGCGCCCGAACACGAGCCAGCGCAGGCGCTCGAACGCGCCGTCGAGCCGCGCGTCGGGCACGCCGGTCCCCGGATAGAAGATGTGGTCCACGTAGTCGAGGTAGTCGAACCCGAGGTTCACACGGTCCGCCCAGACCAGATAGAGATACGGCGTGAGCCCGAGTACGAACGCGCCGACGAGCGCCGGCCACTCCGGCCACGTGCGTCCCTCCCGCCACGCGGCCCACGCGAGCACGAGTCCGAGGAACGCGACGGCCCCGAGATGCGACAGGTGGCCGGTGCATGCGACGCCGAGCAGCACCGCCGCGGCGATGCGGTCCTTCGGCGCACGCGTGCGCAGCGCGAGGTTCACGTGGCGCCACGCGAGCAGCATGACGAACAGGCTGAGCGTGTAGACCTCGGCGCGCAGCGACGCGCTCCACCAACTGAAGCCCGCGCCGAACACGATCGCGCCGCCCAATGCCGCGGCGCCGCTCACGCCCAGTTCCATCGCGGCGAGCACCAGCGTCGCGACGCCGGCGGCGCCGAAGAAGGCGCTCATGAGGTTGATGCGGAACGCGGGATCGCCGGGCAGCAGCGCGAACACTCGGCTCACGAGGCAGAAGAGCGGATAGCCGGACGAGTGCGCGACGCCGCCGGCGAGCGCGACCGCCTGCAGCTCGCCGCTGTCGCCCTCGAGCACCGTCGGCGCGGCGCCCGTGGCGTAGATCGCGAGCGCGCCGAGGAAGGCGAGCGCGATCCAGCGCCAGCGGTGCGCGCCGTCGCGAGTTCCGGACATCGGCCAGGTCGGGGAATGAGCGCTCATGGTGGGCGCGCATGATAGCGGATGAACGCGGGGCGCCCCGCGAGGGCGCGGCGCCCCCTCGCCGGCGGAGGGGCGATACGGCGCGTCCGCACCGATCCCGCGCGCACCACGAAGTACAGCCCGGCGGGCGCGGCGCCCGCGTCGGTGCGCCCGTCCCGTCGCGCGATGCAGGCCGCCCGCCTCGGTCGCGAGCAACGCACGCGCCCCGCATCGAGGATCTCCAGCCGCGCGCTCGACTCACCCGGGCCGCGAACGCGGCACGACCCCGTCACCGGTTCGGACCGGCGGAGCGCCAGCGCGGGGGCGCCGCGGCGTCACCGGGCGAGCGCCTGCTCGCGCGGGATCTCACGCTCTCGTCTCTTCGGGGAGGAAGTCCCAGTGCGCCGGAAGGCGCCCTGCTCGTCGGGCGCTTGGTCGCCGGCGTCCTGCGCAGGGTGAGCGCGGGCGGATGCCGACCAGCCGGGCCGCCGCGCCGTCGGCCCAGCCCTCCGGACACCCGAGCGTCATGCCCAGGCGCCCGCCGTCCGGGGGGACCCTGCTCGTAGAACGGCGGACCACCCTCGAACGTGAGTCCGTCGGCCGTCCAACCTGCGGGAACGCCGGGCGCCGTGACGGATCAGCAGCGCGGCGGCGAGGCGCGCGGCCTCACCACCGTAAGGGGGGGGATGCCTTGGATACTGGCCCGCCATTCGCGGTCGAGCCCCGGGGCAGCCGCTCGCGACCTGCCCGAACCCGGGGGCGGGGCACGCCGCGCGGCCTCGTCGCGGCGTACGCACCACCGCGCCTCGGGCACCGCCGGCGCCACCCGCCCGGAGCGCGGCGTCGTCGCCCGGTCGCCCGCGGGCACACTCCCCGCCGTCGCTCGCGGCGGACAGCGGCCGCACGAACTCGGCGAGGCTCTCCGGAGCGACACCGCGCACGAGCAGGCCCTCGGCGCTCACCGCGCCAAGCTCCCGGGAAGCGTGGTGGGGCGCGCCGTCAGCCCGCACGGGGAAGTTGAGTTCGGGATGTAGTCCCCACGCGCCGACGAGTCTGCCGAACACGCCGCCGCCACCGCGGGCTGTCCTCCGTACGCCCTGCGGCCGATCGCGAGCCCGGAGTCCGGCCAGGCGGGATCGAGCGCACCGGATGCGGTCATGTGGAACAACCGATGTGACATCAGCGCTCGAGAATAAACGCCGGGGATCTCGCGAAAGAGCACGAACGCTCCGCCCGCACCATCCTCGACCGCGACGAGCGCCTCGAGGCCCGCGGCGCTCACCGATGCGGCCCGGCCGCCCTCCGGCCAGCCGGGCGCCGTCGAACCGTCCCGGCGGCGAGCGCCGTCGGTATACGGACTCGATGGTGCAGTCGCGTTGGCCGTCCAGAACGTCAACAGCCCGCCGGATCCGTCCGCGCAGGCCGTCGCGACGCGGAGAAAGTAGGAAACGGGCACGACTTCGCCGGCCGGATCCCACGCGGCGGATGCGGGTGTGGCCGCGGCGGCGAAGAGAGACGGCGAGCCCGGGGGCGCGACGGGGATTCGCATGACGGACTCCTTCGGGTGACGAACTTCGAGCGACGGCTCGTGACGTCGGGGGAAAGAGTAGCCGTGTGTTCGCGCGGGGACCCTCGAAGGGAAATGCGAAAGGGGGCCGAGTGGCCTCCCCCATACCCGCCGCGCATCACCTGGTTCCGAAAAAGCGCCTGGGCGACTCGCGCATGTTCGCTCGGATCAGGTCATCGGCACCGCGCCCACCACCTGCTTGGTGAGCTCGTGCTTCTTCTCGCTGAAGATCTTCATCTCGCCGCGCTTGAGCTGCGGATCGTCCTTCAGGTCGATCGAGATCTTGAAGCGCTTCTCCATCTCGGAAAAGCGCCGCGCCTCGGATTCGACGAGGAACAACGCGACGTCCGGCGCCACCTTCACGGTGACGCGCTTGTGCGAGCCCATCGCCATCACGCGGCGCATGGCGCGCTCGAGCTTCACGAGCATCGTCTCGTTGCTGGGCACCTTGCCGAGGCCGCCGCACGTCGGGCAATCCTCGGTGTAGTAGTGCAGCAGCGACGAACGCTCGCGCTGACGCGTCATCTCGACGAGGCCGAGCTCGCTGACCGCGAACGCCTTCGTGCGTGCGCGATCCTTCTTGAGCTCGGCGCGGAGCGTGTCGAGCACGGCGCGCTTGTTGGAGTCGCTCTCCATGTCGATGAAGTCGACGACGATGATGCCGCCGATGTCGCGCAGCCGGAGCTGGCGCGGCACCTCGACCGCCGCCTCCATGTTCGTGCGGAAGATCGTCTCTTCCTGGTTCTTCTTGCCGGTGAAGCGGCCGGTGTTCACGTCCACGGCGACGAGCGCCTCGGCGTGGTCGATGCAGATGTAGCCGCCCTTCTTGAGCCACACCTTGCGCTCGAAGGTCTTCTCGATCTGCGCCTCGATGTTGAAGGCGTCGAAGATCGGGTCCTTGCCCTTGTAGTGCTTCACGCGCTCGGCGAGTTCGGGCGAGACGGCCTTCAGGTAGCGCTCGATCTCGGTGAACGACTGCTTGTCGTCGATGAAGACTTCCTCGACGTCGTCCGTGAACAGGTCACGGATGAGGCTCGCCGTCATCTCGAGTTCGCGGTGGATGAGCGAAGGCGCGCGCGATCCGCCGGCCTTCTTCTCGATCTTCTGCCAGAGCCGCGTCAGGTGCTTGATGTCGGCCGCGTACTCGGCGTCACCCTTGCCCTCGCCCACCGCCCCTTCTTGAGGTGGTCCTCGATCTTGGGCACCGGCGCGCGACGACGAGCCTTGCGGTCACCCGCGGTGTCGTCGGCGTCGGAGAGGTCCTCGAGCGCGCCGAGCGACTCGGCGAGATCGGAGGCGTGCAGGAATCCCGTCTTCGCGAGACCGAGGTCCACGAACGCGGACTGCATGCCCGGCAGGACCGCGTTGACGCGGCCCTTGTAGATGTCGCCGACGTTGCGGCGCTGTTCGGCTCGCTCGACGAAGAGCTCGGCGAGCTCGTCGTGCTCGAGAATGGCGACGCGGGTCTCGTACGAGTCCGCGTTGATGATGATGCGCTGCTTCACGGGGCGTCCTTCCCGGACGCGATCTTCGGACTTCCCTACCGCAGCTGGAGCGCCTCCATCGGATCGAACCGATGGCCCTCTCGCTCGACCCACAGTCCCGTGCGTTCCACATCCACGGTGCGGGGGTCGAGTCCGGGGAAAAGAAGCGCGACGAGATCGTCGGGACGCGCCTGGGCACGCATCGCGAATCGCAGATGCATGTCGAGCGCGGCCGGCGATTCCTCGCCGATCACTTCGAGCGCCGCCACGGACGGCCGGGCGTCGAACTCGCGTACCTTGTCTTCGCTCGTGCGCCGGACGACGACGCACTCCTGCGCCAGCAGCTCCCGGACCCGGGGTGCGAGCGTCCCCGGGAGCGTTTCCGGCGTGAGGCCGGCCTCCCCGAGGAAGCTGGCCGGGAAACGAACGCGATAGCTCGCGCCCTCCAGCTGGCTCATGAGCGAAGGAACCTTGAACAGAATGGGCCGGAACGATTCGATCCGGAGTCCGTCCGGCAGCACGGCGTCGAGCCTGTCGGCGAGATCGACACCGGGCGGCCGCGAGAACTCGAGGTCGAACACCTCGGCCCGCGAACGATATCCCAGCGGCAGCGGGGGCCCGAACGACATCTTGATGTGCGGGTGATGCCCCTGGGAAAAGGCCAGCGGCAACCCGGAGCGTCGAAGCGATCGCTCCCAGGTGCGCAGGAGATCCAGGTGCGAGGTGAAGCGCATCGCGCTCCCCTTCTCGTACTGGATGCGGAAACGCAGGCTCGTGCCCACGCCTCCGGCAGTCGCGTTCGTACGCCGCCCCTTACGGCCGAAGGCCGGGGTCGGAACGGAAGCGACCGCCTGGTCCAGATCCAGCGGCGCGTGGGGCTCTCGCACCCACGGACGCTGGTTGCAATCCACGACGCCGCACGAGAAGCAGATGTCCTCGAGACGGCAGTCGTCGGTGACGGCGGCCCGGTCGGCCCGGAGTTTCTCGCGCACGAGGAACTTCCGCGTGACCGGAGACTGCACCATGTCCCACGGCTGATCGAGATCCGTCGAACGCTCGACCAGGTAGCGTTCGGGTTCGAGTCCGTGGTCGTGAAAAACGTCGAGCCAGGTCGCGTAGCGCAGATGCTCGGTCCAGGCGTCGAACCGGCAGCCGCGGCGATACGCGTCCTCGACCACCGCGCACAGCCGGCGATCGCCACGCGTGAAGACGCCTTCGAGAAGGCTGGTCTCCGCGTCGCGGTACTTGAGCGTGATCGGCTTGCCCTTGACCGCCTCGCGCAGCACGCCGAGACGGCGATTGAGCTCGTCGGTGTTGACCTGCTCCGCCCACGCGAACGGCGTGTGCGGCTTCGGCACGTGAGGGGAAACGCTCACGGTGATGCGGAACGACTTGTTGCCCGCCTCGCGCGCCGTCGCCCAGGCCTTGTGGCCGAGGTCGAGGATGGCGCGGAGGTCGTCGTCGTTCTCACCGGGAAGGCCGCACATGAAGTACAGCTTCGCCCCGGTGTAGCCCTCGGCGGCGGCCGTGCGCACGGACTGCAGCAGCTCGGCCTCCGAATGGTTCTTGTTGATCACGTCGCGCATGCGCTGGCTGCCCGCTTCGGGCGCGAGCGTGATGCTGCCCTTCTTCTGCGCGGCGATGCGCTGCGCCACTTCCTGCGGCACGTTGTCCGGCCGCGTGGAAGGCAGCGACAGCTGCACGCGCGTCGGGCACAGCAGGTCCGCGAGCGCGTTCACCTGGTCCACGATCTGCGTGTGGTCGGTCGTGCTCAGCGAGATCAGCGACACTTCTTCCATGCCGGTGCCCGCGAGGCCGCGCAGCACTTCCTCGACCACCTGCTGCGCGGGCTTCTCGCGCACGGGGCGGTTGATCATGCCGGCCTGGCAGAAGCGGCAGCCGCGCGTGCAGCCGCGCATCACCTCGACCGAAAGGCGGTCGTGCGTGATCTCGCCGACGGGCACGAGCGGCATCGGCGGGTAGTACGCCGCGTCGAGCGCCTTCACGTACGTCGAGAACACGCGGTCGGGGTAGCCCGGCAGCGCACGCGGCACGAGCCAGCCTTCGGCCGACATCTCGGTCACGTAGCCCGCGGGCACGTACACGCCCGGCAGGTGCGCGAGCTGGCGCAGCAGCGTGCGGCGCGGAGTGCCCGCGCGCTTCGCCGCCTTCACCGCCTCGACGATGCGGTGGATGACGTCTTCGCCGTCCCCGATCACGAACGCGTCCACGAACTCGGCCATCGGCTCGGGGCTGAACGCCTGCGCGCCGCCCGCGATCACGAGCGCGTGCCGCTCATCGCGCTCGAGCGTGCGCAGCGGCAGGCCGGCGAGCTCGAGCATCATGAGCACGTTCGTGTACTGGAGTTCGTACTGCAGCGAGAAACCGATGATGTCGAAGTCGTTCGCCGGCGTGTGCCGATCGATCGAGAAGAGCGGGATGCCCAGGCGGCGCATTTCGGCTTCCGCGTCCGGCCACGGCGCGAACGTCATCTCCGCCACGCTGTCCGCGCGGCCGTTCACGATGTGGTGGAGGATCCGGATGCCGAGATTGGAGAGCCCGATCTCGAAGGCGTCCGGGAACGCGATGAGCATGCGCACCTCGACCTGCGACGGGTCCTTGGCCGGTGCCGCGAGCGCCTGCCCCATGTAACGGTTGGGCTTCTGCACGCGGGGCAGCAGCTGGTGCTCGATCATCTCCGTGAGGCTGACGGACATTCGGGTGCTTCTCCTGGCAGCCGGAAGCGGCGGAGTCGAACCGCCGGTCTCGACGACGGCGTGGATGGGGACGCCTTCCCTCGAACCATTCCCAGGGCACGAGGGAACTGCTGGAATGGCGCGACAAGGTAGCACGGGGCGACGGAGCGCCGCCATCCCCTTCGTGGGGCGAGTTCTGCGAGCAAAAAAATAACAGACGACTAAGCGCGGCGAGTGGTAGCGGGGGCGCCAGCCGTACCGGGGGAGCGCATGGCGGGAGCGCCAACGAGAGCGGCGGCGACGCTTCCCGACACGAAGGCGGCTGGGGGGACTTCGCTTTTCGTTCGAACTCAGGTCTCCCGGCTGGAGCGAAACGTCAGGTTGTCTTAAGGTGCCCCGTGGACTTTGCAGGTCCACCTCCAAGGAAAGGCACTTCAGCATGAAGGTCTCCGACCGCAGCTATTTCGCCCTGAAGAGGCTGCACTCGCTCACAGGCGTCGTCCCGATCGGCTTGTTCCTGCTCGAGCACCTCTTCACGAACTCCAAAGCCCTTCAGGGTGAAGCGGCGTTCAACGACGCCGCGGCCGAACTGGCCCGCATCCCCTACGTCGGCGCGATCGAAGCGCTCGGCATCTGGCTCCCCATCGCCTTCCACATGGTCCTCGGTGTGATCATCGCCACCACGAGCCAGGCGAACCTCGGCAAGCACGGTTACGCCAAGAACTGGCAGTACACGCTGCAGCGCGTGTCCGGCGTGCTGCTCGTCTTCTACATCCTCTTCCACACGTGGATGACGCGCTTCGACTCCGACTACCTGAACTCGGTCAGCGCCTACGCGTTCGTCGGCGACCAGATCTCGAATCCCGGCGTGTTCGCGTTCTACGTCGTCGGCATCGTTTCGGCGTGCTGGCATCTCGGCAACGGACTCTTCGGATTCGCGATCCACTGGGGCCTCGCCACGGGCCGGCAGGCGCAGCGCAACGTCGCGCGCCTCGCGATGGCGGTGTTCGTGGTGCTCACGCTCGTCGGGCTCAACTCGCTCCTCGCCTTCGCCGGCAAGGGCGTCTATCCCGACTGGCTGACCAAGCCGCACGGCACCGAGCACGGCGCCGTCGTTTATGAAGGAGGGCAGCACTGATGGCCGCTCCCCGCATCGCCATCGTCGGCGGTGGCCTGGCCGGCCTGATGGCCGCCATCAAGGTCGCCGAAGCCGGCGTGGCCGTGGACCTGTTCTCGATCGTGCCCGTGAAGCGCTCGCACTCCGTGTGCGCCCAGGGCGGCATCAACGGCGCCGTGAACGTGAAGGGCGAGAACGACAGCCCCGAGATCCACTTCTTCGACACGTGCCGTGGTGGCGACTTCCTCGCGAACCAGCCGCCGGCGAAGGGCATGTGCTACGCCGCGCCGGGCATCATCTACCTGTTCGACCGCATGGGCGTGACGTTCAACCGCACCGCGGAAGGACTGCTCGACTTCCGCCGCTTCGGCGGCACGCTGCACCACCGCACGGCGTTCGCGGGCGCCACGACGGGCCAGCAGCTGCTGTACGCGCTCGACGAGCAGGTGCGCCGTCACGAAGCCGCGGGCCTCGTGACCAAGTACGAAGGCTGGGAGTTCGTCGGCGCCGTGAAGGACGCCGAGGGCCGCTGCGTCGGCCTCACCGCGCTCGACCTGCGCACCATGAAGGCGAAGGCGTTCAAGGCCGACGCGGTCATGCTCGCGACGGGCGGACCGGGCCTGCTCTTCGGCCAGTCCACGAACAGCCTCATCAACTCCGGCTCCGCAGCGGCCGCCGCCTACATGGACGGCGCGCACTACGGCAACGGCGAGTTCATCCAGGTCCACCCGACGGCCATCCCCGGCGCCGACAAGCTCCGCCTCATGAGCGAGTCCGCGCGCGGCGAAGGCGGCCGCGTGTGGGTGCCGCGCCGTCAGGGCGACAACCGCGCCCCGCGCCAGATCCCCGAGGCCGAGCGCTTCTACTTCCTCGAGGAGAAGTACCCGAAGTACCGCAACCTCGTGCCGCGCGACGTCGCGAGCCGCGAGATCCACAACGTGTGCGTGAACCTCGGACTCGGCGTGGACGGCAAGATGTGCGTCTACCTCGACCTCACGCACATCCCGCGCGCGACGCTCAAGAAGAAGCTCGAAGGCATCCTCGAGATCTACGAGAAGTTCACGGGCGACGATCCGTGCGACGAGCCGATGAAGATCTTCCCCGCCGTGCACTACTCGATGGGCGGCCTGTGGGTCGACTACGAGCGCACCGCGGACGGGTTCATCGATCTCGGCAGCCCGAAGAACCACATGTCGAACATCCCCGGCCTCTACGCGCTGGGTGAAGCCGAGTACCAGTACCACGGCGCGAACCGCCTCGGCGCGAACTCGCTCCTCTCCTGCGTCTACGCCGGCCAGATCGGCGGCCCGGCCGCCGTGCTGTACGCGCAGAACCAGGCGAAGGCCGGTTCCGAGACGCCGTCGTCGGTGTACGAGGCGGCCGAAGCGCACTGGACGAACCGCTTCGCCGAACTCGCCCGTCGCGATGGACCCGAGAACCCGTACAAGATCCACGAGGAACTCGGACGCACGATGCTCGAGAACGTCACGATCGTGCGCGAGAACAAGAAGCTCGAGCAGACGAACGCGAAGATCCAGGAGCTCACCGAGCGCTGGAAGAAGGCGAGCGTGCTCGACAACGGACAGTGGGCGAACGCGCCGCTGTCGTTCCTCAACCAGCTCGAGAACATGCTGCACCTCTCGCGCGTGGTGACGCTCGGAGCGCTCGCGCGCGACGAGAGCCGCGGCGCGCACTACAAGCCGGATTTCCCCGACCGCGACGACGAGAAGTGGCTCAAGACCACGGTGGCCGAGTTCACGCCCGAGGGGCCGAAGTTCCGCTACGACCCCGTGGACGTGTCGCTGTGCAAGCCCGTCGCGCGCAAGTACGACTAAAGGAGGTGAGCGAGATGCCCCGTCAGAACATCGAACTTCGCATCCGGCGTCAGGACTCGCCCACCGGACCTTCGCGCTGGGAAGAGTTCGTGCTGCCCTGGCAGCCGAGCATGAACGTGATCTCGTGCCTCATGGAGATCCGCAAGAATCCGGTCACCAAGCAGGGCCAGAAGACGACGCCCGTGAACTGGGAGTCGTCCTGCCTCGAGGAAGTCTGCGGTGCGTGCACGATGCTCGTGAACGGCAAGCCGCGGCAGTCGTGCACGGCGCTCGTCGACAACATGCCCGACGGTCCGATCACGCTGGAGCCGCTCACCAAGTTCCCGGTGGTGCGTGACCTCCAGGTCGATCGCAAGCCCATGTTCGAGGCGCTGAAGATCGTGAAGGCGTGGGTGCCCATCGACGGCACGTACGACCTCGGTCCCGGCCCGAAGCTGTCGCAGGCCGAGCAGGAGACGAGCTACGCCTTCTCCCGCTGCATGACCTGCGGCTGCTGCATGGAAGTGTGCCCGCAGTACAACACGCGCTCGGACTTCATTGGTCCGGCGCCGCTGGCGCAGGTGCGGCTGTTCAACGCGCACCCGACGGGCCGCATGAACGCGCACGAGCGCCTCGACGCCATCATGGGCCGCGGCGGCCTCGTGGACTGCGGCAACGCGCAGAACTGCGTGGAGGCGTGCCCGAAGGAGATCCCGCTCACCGAAGCGCTCGGCGAGCTCGGCAAGCAGACCACGGTCTACTGGCTGAAGAATCTCCTGAACAAGTGAGCTCCCTCCCGCAGGATCGCAGTTCCGGCTCGAGCGCGGTGGCGGACCAGTTCCTCACCGCGCTCGAACGCTGGGTCGGCCAGGACCGCTCGCCTTCCTCGGCGGCCCTGCGCGAGTCCCTGCTCGCATGGCTGCGTGGCGCGCAGGCGGGACAGCCGAGCATGGCGCTCGTGCACCAGCTCTGCGCGCGGGCGCTCGCGATCGCCGACACGGCGGCCGCGCAGCACGAGTCGCCGCTCGACCTGCGGCAGTCCCTGCTGCACTCGTGCGTGGCGGAGCGAGAGGACCTCGCGGCGGCCGCGGCCGGCGCGGCTCGCATGGCGGCCGAGTTGGTGAGCGAGAACGACCAGTTCATCGCCACGCTGTCTTCGAGCGCGGCGGTGTACGACGCGCTGCGTGAGCTGCACGCGCGCGGCAGGAAGCCCCGCGTGCTGCTCGCCGAGAGCCGTCCCGGACTCGAGGGACGTGCGATGGCGGCGAAGCTCTCGGCGCTCGGCATTCCGGTGTGGCTCGTCGCCGACGCGGCGCTGCCGATGCTCGTCTCGAGCGCGGCCGCGGTGTGGATCGGCGCCGACGCGGTGACCGAACACGGCGTGCTCAACAAGATCGGCTCCTACGTCGCGGCGCTCGCCGCGCGCGAGCACGGCGTTCCGGTGCACGCGATCGCGATCCGCCGCAAGCTGATCCCCGCGGGCACGGCGTCGCTCGCGATCACCGAGATGCCGGCCTCGGAGCTTTGGGACTCGCCGCCCGAGGGCGTGCGTCCGCGCAACGTCTACTTCGAGATGGTGCCGCACACGCTGCTGCGTGGCGTCGTCGTCGAGGACGGCGTGCTCGGCGGGACCGAAGCCGCCGTCGCGGCGCGCGACCGCGCGCTGCCCGCCGCCCTGGCCGCGGCCATACCCGCCACGGCGTGAGCGGCGCAGCCGTCGCACGCTGCGAGGGCTGCGGCCGCGAGGTCGCGGGCGGCTCGAGCGGCTGCCGGGCGGAGTTCGACGCGCTCTGCGCGCGGGACTATTCCGGCGCCGTTCCCTACCCCCTGCACCGGCTCATGGTGGACGCGTACTGCCTGCAGCATCCGGCGGAGTTCTGTGCGAGCGGCAAGTCCTACGCGGCACACCTCGTCGGCTTGCTGGTCGCGCAGGAGTTCGACGGCGACGCCGGGGCGCAGCGCGCGCTCCGCGCCTGGCTCGACGGCGACCGCCGACTCCCGCGCCCGGTGGAACCAGTCGCGCGCGGCGAACGGACGATCGCCGACGTGATCGCGACGGAAACGGGCGAAGCGCGCGAATGCGCTCTTCGCGCGTGGGCGGCGGAAGTCTGGCGCGCCTACACGGCGCAGCACGAGACGGCGCGCGCGTGGCTCGCGGAAGCGCGAGGTGCGCGGTAGCCGAAATCCGGCCGGCCGGAGCACGGCCCCCGATCGAGCTCGCCGGACGAGCCGAGAAAAGACTCCTCGCGGCGACTGCCCCATTGCTAGCATCCTCGCACGCCATTCTCTCCCCTCGGAGGTCCGCGTGCGCTTCCTCGTCCGCTCCAGCACCGTCCGGCTCGCGGCACTCCTGCTCACTCTTTCCGTGAGCGCCTCGCTCGCGCAGGCGCCCGCCGGCATGGGCGTGATCGTTCCGCCCGCGCACGACGACGGCCATCCCGCGTCGGTGCGCGCGGCGCTCGCTCCGGCGGCGGCCCTCGCGCGACCTTCGGCGCCGTCGCAGGCGCAGTTCGCGAAGTACGCGTGGCCACTCGGACGCGCGCTGGGCGACCACGTCGTCGCGGTGAACTACACCGACCTCGATCCCGGACCCGGGCGGCTCGACTACATGGGTGGCACGCACAACTACGACGGGCACACGGGCCACGACTACACGCTCCACAACTTCCGCGACATGGACCGCGGCGTACCGATCCGCGCGGCCGCGCCGGGCGTCGTGACGTACCTCGACGACTCGAGCCCGTACGACCGCCACTGCGACTTCGACTGGCCCGACGGCGGCAACTGGGTGTGGATCGCGTACGGGGACGGCACGTACCACGAGTACCTGCACATGCGCCGCTCCTCGATGACGGTGAAAGCGGGCGAAACGGTCGCGCAGGGACAGATGCTCGGCCTCGTCGGCAGCTCGGGGTACTCGACCGCGCCGCACCTGCACTTCGAATCCGGCGACTACTCCGCCCCGGGCGGCAACTACGCGTTCCGCGAGCCGAGCCACGGCACCGCGAACGCCCTGCCGAGCCTCTGGAACGTGCAGGACGACTACCAGGGCGACGATCCGTTCCAGGTCACGGACCTCGGCGTGTTCACCGACGCGCAGGTCGGCGGCAGCGTGTTCAACACGAGCTACTGCGACATCGTGAACTCGATCCCGCAGCCGCTCACGTTCGGCGCGAGCGAAGCGCACCTCGACCTGTGGCTGCAATTCCGCTCGCGCGCGAACGACACGGTGAGCGTGATCGTCCGCCGGCCCGACGGCGTGGTCTACGGGGCGTTCGACTGGGCGCCGACGGAAGAAGTGCAGTTCGGCTGGATCTGGGCGTACTGGTTCTTCTCTCCGTACGTGGCGCCCGCGGACTTCGGCACGTGGCACTACCAGGTCGTACGCCAGGGCGTGACGATCGCCGACAAGCCGTTCACGGTCGCAGCCGCCACCACGTTCGGGCCGCGTTTCTGGCCGCGCGGTGGACGCTCGTTCCGCATCGACGGCACCGTGCAGCGCGACACGTTGCGGCGGCTGCCGTACGGCCCGCCGGTGACGTACGCGCTATCGGGCGCGCCGTCGTTCGTCTCGCTCGTGCAGGACTCGATCGTCCAGATCGCGGCCACGTCCACGCAGCCCTCGCGTTCGGCGTTCTTCCGCGTCGTGATGACCGACGCCTCGGCGCGACGCGACACGGCGTTCTACCACGTCGTGGATCGGAGCAAGCCACTCGATCCCGCGCTCGACGCGGACGTTCCCGAGCCGGCCTCGCTCGCGCTCTTCGCGGGGGCGCAACCCCACGCCGGTCCGGCCACGCTCGCGTGCGAGTCGCATTCGGGCGGGCGATTCACGCTCGAGCTGTTCGACTCCGGGGGACGGCGCGTGCGGTCGCTCTTCGAGGGCACGAAGCCTGCCGGACGCTGGAGCGTCACCTGGGACGGGCGGGATCGCGGCGGTGCGCCGGCCCCACCGGGCCTCTACTTCGTCCGGCTGACGGGTCCCGAGGGCCGCGTGACGGCGCGACTGGTCCGCCTCGCGCGTTAGAGCGTCGCCGGTCCCTGCGGCACGGCCTTGCGCCACTCGAGGATCTCGACGCTCGCGCGCAGCCCGTTCACCCAGAACGGATCGCTCGCGAGCATCTCCTCGACCGCCGCCTTCGACGCGGCTTCGACGAGCCACATCGCGCCGACGGGATTCGCTTCCGGAGACTCGCGCAGCGGACCACCGATGCGGATCGCGTCCGCGTGCTCGCCGAGCCAGGCCATGTGCCCGGCCATGTGCGCCTGGCGCACGTCGAGACGGTCGGGACGATCGGTGAAGCGCACCATGAAGAGCATCGTGGAATCTCCCTTTCCCGAGCCTCGCGGCCCGCGTGCCGTCAGCGCTTCGCGACTTCCGCGAGCGCCTCGCGCAGGAACCGGCCCGTGAACGACTCGTCGCACGCGGCGACGGTCTCGGGCGAGCCCTCGCAGACGATCGTGCCGCCGGCCGCGCCACCGCCGGGACCGAGGTCCACGATCCAGTCGCAGAGCCGGATGACGTCGAGGTTGTGCTCCACGAGCACGACCGTGTCACCGCGCTCGACGAGATCGTCGAGCACGCCGAGCAGCCGCTGGATGTCCGACCAGTGCAGTCCGACCGTGGGCTCGTCGAGCAGGTAGAGCGCGGCGCCGGCGCTACGTTCGGTGAGTTCGCGCGCGATCTTCAGGCGCTGCGCCTCGCCGCCCGACAGCTGGTTCGCGGGCTGGCCGAGCCGCAGGTAGCCCAGCCCGACGCGGCGCAGCACGTGAAGCGCGCGCGTGAACTTGGGCTCGGTCGCGAAATGCTCGAACGCCTCGTCGACGGTCATGTCGAGCACTTCCTTGATGTTCTTGCCGCGGTAGCGCACCTCGAGCAGCTCGCGCTTGAAGCGGTCGCCGCCGCACACCTCGCACGGCACCGACAGGTCGGCGAGGAAGTACATCTCGACCTGCACCCAGCCCGCGCCCTCGCAGTGCTCGCAGCGCCCGCCCGCGGTGTTGAACGAGAACGCGCCGTCCTTCCAGCCGCGCGCGAGCGCCGCCGGCTGCCGCCCGTAGATTTCGCGCAGCGGCGCGTAGGCGTTCATGTACGTCACCGGGCACGAGCGTGGCGTCCGCCCGATCGGGGACTGGTCCACCATCACGACGCGCTGGAACTTGTCGAGCCCCGCGATCGAGTCGTGCGCGCCGACGAGCTCGTCCTCGCGCCCTTCGAAGTGCTTCACGGCGGCGCGATGCAGCACGTCCTCGATCAGCGTGCTCTTGCCCGAGCCCGAAACTCCGGTCACCGCGCTCAGCCGTCCGAACGGCAATCGCGCCGTCACGTTCTTGAGGTTGTGCTCGCGCGCGCCGCGGATCGTGAGGAATCCGGACGGCTTCCCCTTCGCGCGCTCGCGCGTCACACGCTTCTCTCCCGACAGCCAGCGCGCGGTCTCGGAGCCCGCTTCCGCGGTCGCGGCGCGCGGCGGGGCCTGCGTAGAGCAGCCGCCCGCCCTGCTCGCCAGCGCCCGGCCCCAGGTCCACGAGGTGCGAGGCGGCGCGGATCACCATCGGCTCGTGCTCGACCACGACCAGCGTGTTCCCGCGGTCGGCCAGCTCGTGCAGGATGCCGATCAGCCGCTCGGTGTCGCGCGGGTGCAGCCCGACCGTGGGCTCGTCGAGCACGTAGAGCGTGTCCGCGAGGTTCGCGCCGAGCGCGTTCGCGAGTTCGATGCGCTGCGCCTCGCCGCCCGACAGCGTGCGCATGAGCCGGTCGAGCGTGAGGTAACCGAGGTCCACGCGGAGCAGGAATCGCAGCCGCGCCTGCAGCTCCGCGAGCGGCGTTCCCGCGATCTGGCGCTCGCTCTCGCCGAACTCGAGCGCGCCGATGTAGTCCGCGACTTCGGCGACGGTGCCCGCGCACACGTCGGCGATCGTGCGGCCGCCGAGCTTCACGCGCAGCGCCTCCGCGCGCAGGCGTGTTCCGCCGCACGACGTGCAGCGGCGCGGCTGCTGGTAGCGCTTCACGATGAAGCGATTGCCGGCCTTGTACGACTTCTCCTGGAGCTTCTCGAGGAACGGGATCGCGCCGCGGAACTTCTTGTCGCCGTGCATGAGCAGCTGGCGATGTTCCTCGGACAGCTCGCGCCACGGCTTGTCGAGCGGAACGCCGCGCTCCTCGGAGAGCTTCTGGAGCTTCGGCCACGTCACGGTGCGCCACGACTTCGCCCACGGCTCGATCGCGCCGTCGCGAAGCGTCTTCGACTCGTCGGACACGATCAGGTCCGGCGCGAACGTGAGCACGTCGCCGAAGCCCTTGCATGCGGGACAGACCCCGAGCGGGCTGTTGAACGAGAACAGCCCCGGCTCCGGCTGCATCGCGGGCTCACCGCAGTTCGAGCATTCCCAGCGTTCGCTCCGGCGCGCGGGTTCCGCGCCGCCGACGATCAGCTCGAGCCGGCCCTCGCCGCGACGGAAGGCCTGCTCGCACGCCTCCACGAGCCGCGAGGATTCGTCCGGGTGCCAGCGGAAACGGTCCATCACGACGAGCACGCTCTTCGTGCCCTTCGCGAGCTTCGGAGCGGGGTCGAGCGGCGTCACTTCCCCGTTCAGCCAGACGCGCGTGTAGCCCGCCTTGAGCAGGTGCCCCGCGTGCTCGTCCCAGCTCATCGCGCCCGAGACGTGCACGGGGGCCAGCACCAGCACGAGCGCATCCTCGACCCAGCCGGCCGCTTCGCGCGCGATCGTGCGCGGCGAGTCCGCGCTCACCGGGCGGGCGCACTTGCCGCAGTGCACGGTACCGAGCCGCGCGAACAGCAGCCGAAGGTAGTCGTGCATCTCGGTCGCGGTGCCCACGGTGGATCGCGCGCTGCGCGCCGGGGCGACCTGCTGGATGCTCACCGCGGGCGTGAGCCCCTGGATCGAGTCCACGTCGGGGCGCGGCAGGCGATCGAGGAACTGCTTCGCGTACGCCGAAACGGACTCGACGTAGCGCCGCTGGCCCTCGGCGTAGAGCGTGTCGAAAGCGAGCGAGCTCTTGCCCGAGCCGGAAACGCCGGTGATGACCGTGAGCTGCCCGCGCGGAATGTCGAGGTCGATGTCGCGCAGGTTGTGCTGGCGCGCGCCACGAATGCGGATGTACTGGGGGGCGACGGCGGGCGGGACGGTCACGGGGTGCGCTCGTGGTGGTAGGCGATGGACGGGAGCGCAACATAGCACGCGAATCGCGCGCTGCATCCGGCGTGGAGACGAGAGCGGGCGGACGAGCGTCCCTGCACGTACCGCTCCGCACGAACCCGAGAGGACGGCCAGCCTTGGACTCGGGGAACTCGGGTTCGACTACCTGTGCGCCGGGAAAAGCATTGAGGGGCGGCCGGCTCGCGCCAGCTCGCCCCTCAGGACGTGCCAGGTCCAGAAAACCGGTTACTTCTTCTTCTTCGCAGCCTTCTTCTTCGTGGCCTTCTTCTTCGCAGCCTTCTTCTTGGCAGCCATTCGGGATCACCTCCTCGGATGACGACTGGTGAAGATGCTCTCCAGCTACCTACAACGTCCGTTGGCGCTCGCAGGTGTTGCGCTCGCGCTTCGATGTCTCTGTAGTGCACGGTGCGTGCCATTCGTGCCACTGAGACCCGGCACAAGCCCGGAAGCCTATGATTCATTGAGCAATTACGCCGAAAATAAGTTCGCGGACCGCCCAGAGGCCCGGTGGAAGGCTCGGTGGACAGTCCGCGTAAGTGTCAATTTAATGGCTAGTTACAGTTATTGCGCCGCACAATGTCATGCGGCGCAACGGTTTAAGTCAATGTGTCCACTTCATTGTACGTGTCAAGGAAGTTGACGCTCTCCCACTTCCTCGATGCGAAGTCGACGCAGCTTCTCGATCAAACCCTGTCGCGAGATGCCGAGAATGCGCGCCGCGCGACTCTTGTTGCCGCTCGTGAGGCGCAACACCTCGCTGATGTGCTCGGCTTCGATCTGCGCGAGCGTCGGAAGGCTGAGCGCGTCGCGCACGGCCGCCGCGACCGCGGGCGCGGGCGCGCTGCGGCGTCCGAGCATCTCGGGCGGCAGGTGCTCGGCGTCGATGCTCGTGCCTTCTTCGAGCAGCACGACGCGTTCGACGAGATTGCGCAGTTCGCGCACGTTGCCGGGCCACGGATAGTCCATGAACGCGGCCTGCGCGTCGGGCGTGAAGTCCTGGAAGCCCTTGCCGAACTTGCGCGAGAACTCGCGCATGAAATGCCGGGCGAGCAACAGGATGTCGTCCCCGCGCGCGCGCAGCGGCGGCAACATGATCGAGACGACCTTGATGCGGAAGTAGAGGTCGCTGCGGAAGCGGCCCATGCGCACTTCCTCTTCGACGCTCTTGTTCGTCGCCGCCACGATGCGGATGTCCACCGAGATGTCCATCGCGCCGCCGACCCGCTTGAAGTTGCGGTGGTCGATGAAGCGCAGGAGCTTCGCCTGCGTCGGCATGGACATGTCCGCGAACTCGTCGAGGAACAGCGTGCCCCCGTCGCACAGTTCGACGAGGCCCTTCTTCGTGTCGGTCGCGTCCGTGAATGCGCCCTTCTCGTGACCGAAGAGTTCGTTCTCGAGCAGGTGTTCCTGGAACGACGAGCAGTTCACCTCCATGAGAGGCGCCTGCTTGCGATCGCTGCGGTAATGAATCGCTCGCGCGACCAGTTCCTTGCCGGTGCCGCTCTCTCCCGTGATGAGCACGGAAGTCGCCTGGCTCTTCACGACCTTCTCGATCAGGCCGCGCACCTCCCGCATGGGAGCCGACTGCCCGATGATCTCCTCGCCCGAGTAGTGCTGCCACGCGCGGCGCCGGTAGAGATCGAGCTCGGAGGCCTGCTTGAACGTGCGGCCGGCGGACTCGACGGCCAGCACGATGTCTTCCATTTCGTAGGGCTTCCGCACGAAGTCGCAGGCGCCGACCTTCATGGCGTCCACCGCCGTCTGCACGTCGCCGTAGGCCGTGATGATGATCACCTGGAGCAGCGGATCGAGCTGCCGCGCGCCGCGCAGGACGGTCAGGCCGTCCGTATCGGGCAGGCGCATGTCGAGGATCATCACTTGCGGCCGCAGCGAGGCGACCTTCTCGAGCCCTTCGGCCCCGGTGCTCGCCAGGTCCACGGTGTAACCGCGGGCGCGCAGCACCTTGCCGAGGGACTTGCGGATCAGCAGTTCGTCGTCCACCACCAGCACGGAGATCTTCACGGGCTATTCCTCCGGCTTTCCGGGCGGTTCGGCCGGCACCGGCAGCGACACTCGCAGCGTCGCGCCTCCGCTCGGGTTGTTCTTGGCCGTGACCACGCCACCCGCCTCGCGCACGATCTGCACCGAGATGGGCAGGCCCAGCCCCGTTCCCATCGACCGCGTCGTGAAGAACGGGTCGAAGATCTTCTCCATCAGGTCGCGTGGGATGCCCACACCGGTGTCGCGGATCGAGACGTCCACGAGCGACCGCCGGGTGCGGTAGCGGCGCACGCCCGTCGTGATCGTGAGTTCGCCACCCTGCGGCATCGCCTGCACCGCGTTCAGGCAGAGGTTGAGGAACACCTGCTGCATGAGGTCGGGGTCGGCCCACACCTGGGGAAGGTCCGGGGAGTATTCGCGCGCCACCGTGACCTGCGCGTCCCCGAGCTGGAGCTCCATGAGGTCGAGCGTGCGCGCGAGCACCGTGTGCACGTCGCAGGGCTGCGGGCGCGCCTGCGGAGGGCGCGCGAACAGCAGCAGGCCCGTGATGATCTGCTCGATCCGGTCGAGTTCCTTGATCACGTCGTCGAGGTCCTCGCGGCGCGGGTCGCGCGGCTTGAACTTGGACGCGACGAACTGGACGGTCGTGCGGATGCCCGTGAGCGGGTTGCGGATCTCGTGCGCCACGTAGGCGGACAGTTCGCCGAGCGAGACGAGCCGGTCGATCTTCTTCTGGAACTCGCCGTCCTCGGTCTCGGAGATCGCGTCGGCCAGGATGACCGATCCGGTCAGTTCGCCGTCCTCGTCGCGCATGGGCAGCGACTCGGCCTTCAGGGTGAGCTCCCTGCCCTCGGTCTCGATCTTGAAGTCGCGCGTCTCGCGGGTCGCGCCCTTGAGCCAGCGGGCATCCGCTCCGGGGAACACCCGGCCCCCGGCCAGCCCCATGAGGGTGCCGGTCTCGACCGAAAGCAGTTCCTCGATGCGGCGGTTGGCGTAGACCACCCGGCGTTCGCGGTCGAGGGCCACGACGCCCTGCTCCAGCGTGTCGAGCACCATGGCCGGAAGCGGCAGTTCACGCTCGACGGTCTCGGTTTCGGCTGGGCGGTGCACGACGTCGGTACGCACGGATGCGATCCCTCGCGATGCCGGTCGGAGCGGGGCGCGCGGCCCGGACGGGCGGGCGCCGACCGGCTTCCTTCGGCGGTGTGAGCGTGGGCCGAGAGTTAGCACACCCCGGGAGCCGGTCGCAATGCTTGTCGGTTGTGCCGGCGTCGTTTCCGCTGGTAGACTTCCCCGCCTCCATTCCAGCTGTTCTCGTCCCGCTCTTCAAGCCTTTCGGAGTCTCGAATGCTGGGTTACCTGCGCTCCGGCAACAAGCGCACGAAAGCCATCTGGCTGATCGTCACGATCGCCGTCGTCGTCACCTTCCTCCTCGGGTTCAGCTTCTTCGGAAGCATGGGCTCCGGCTCCTCGGGAGCCCGCGCCACGGGCGACTACGGCTCCATCAACGGCGAGAAGGTGACCGCCGACATGTGGAGCAGCGCGGTCGCCGTCGCGAAGGAGAACTACCGGCAGCGCTTCAACACCGAGCCGGCCGATCGCGACATGCGTTCCGTCGAGCAGCAGGCGTGGCGCAGTCTCGTGAACCAGCGCCTCATGGCGCAGGAAGCGCGGAAGTCCGGCCTCACGATTTCGGACAACGACGTGATCGTCGGCATGCGCACGAGCCCGCCGAACGCCGTGTTCCTCTCCCCTGCGTTCCAGACGGACGGCAAGTTCGATCCGCAGAAGTACCAGATGGCGTTGGGCGACCCGCGCATCAACTGGAAGCCGTTCGAGGACCAGGTCCGCGAAGAGCTGCCGGTGCGCCGCCTGCAGGAGCGCCTCATGTCCTCGCTCAAGCTTTCCGAGGGCGAACTGCGCGAGGCCTTCCTCGACCGCTTCCAGTCGCTGTCCGCCGTCATCGTGCAGGTGCCGCCGGCCGACACCGGCCGCAGCGCGGGCACGGACGCCGACCTTCAGAAGGTGTTCGAGCGCTACCGTTCGCGCATGGCTGCTCCCGCGCGCACGCAGCTCGAAGTGCTGTCGATCCCGGTCGAGTACAGCGAAGCCGAGATCAAGACGGCGATGGACATCTCGCGCGGTCTCTACGATCGCGTCCGCGGCGGTGAGGACTTCGCCCAGGTCGCGATGACCAACTCCGAAGGCCCGAACGCCAATCACGGCGGCGTCATCGATCGCTGGATCAACCCGATGGAACTCGGCCCGATCGGCCAGACCATCGCGGCGCACAAGCCCGGCGACGTGATCGATCCGTACCGCGAAGGCGGTCAGGTCATGATCTTCAAGATCCTCGACCCGGCCCGCGACTCGAGCGCGATGAACCCGCCCTACCCCGGTGCGGTGAAGCTGGCGCAGATCGTCACGCGCATCTCGGTGTCCGACGACTCGCGCCGCGCGCAGTACGAGAAGGCCCGCAAGCTCGCCTCCGAGGCCCGCAGCGGCGGCCTCGCCAAGGCGGCCACGGCGCACGGTCTGGTCACCACGAAGACCGGCTTCTTCGACCTGAACAACCTGCCGCCGTCGCTCTTCGGTGCGCCGGAAGCGGCCGACTGGGGCGTCGCCCACAAGAAGGGCGACCTGAGCCCGGTGTTCGTCGGCGTGGACGAGTTCCTCGTCGCGCAGGTCGAGTCGCAGCACCTCGCCGGCGCCCCCACGTTCGAGGAAGTGAAGGAACAGCTCCGCCAGATCGCCGATGTCGAAGCTCGCGTCGAGATGGCGAAGGCCCGCGCGGACCGTCTCGCGACGGCCGTGAAGGGCGGCGCGCCGCTCGAAGCCGCGGCTTCCGCCGAGGGCCTCACGGCGATGCCGGTGAACATGTCGCGTCAGCAGCCGGACCCGCGCCTCGTCGCGTCGCCCGAAATCCAGGGCGCGCTCTGGGCCGCGCAGCCGGGCAAGGTCGTCGGTCCGTTCCGCTCGCCGGGCGGCTGGTTCTTCGGCCGCGTGATCTCGGTGCAGACGCCGCCGGACAGCCTCTGGAACAACGACCAGATGAAGGGGCAGCTCACGACCGACATCCTGTCGCGCCGTCAGCGCTCGTTCTTCGACGGGTTCCTCACGCAGCTGCGTTCGGGCGCCAAGGTCGTCGACAACCGCACCGCGGGCGTCAGCGAGTAGCCTCGACGCGACGCCGGATACACGAACGGCGCGAACCCGAAGCATCGGGTTCGCGCCGTTCTCTTTTTCCGTTTGGCCGAGGCGCCGACGTGGGGCCGGCTCCCGAACAGCCGCTCGACTACTGGATCGGCTTGTTGTCCGAAGGAGTCGTCGGCGGCTTGGGATCCTCGCGCTGCAGCTCGTCCGTCACTTCGCGCTGCGCGCGCTTGAACTCACGGATCGCCTGGCCGAATCCGCGCGCCATCTTGGGCAGCTGGCTGGGCCCGAAGAGCAGCAGCACGATCAACAGGACGACCATCAACTCCGTTCCGCCGAATCCGAACACGATTCAATCCTCCGATGATGAGGCCGAACTCAAGGCTCGAGCTTGAGGCGGCTGCGGTCGCTGCCGATCAGGACCGAGACGTCCGCGAGCTCCGAGTCCCACGCCTGCTGAATGAGCGGCGGCCCGCCGAGATAATGCGACACTTCCCGCGCGAGGGAAAGGTCGGTCCGCCGCGCGACGACGAGCGACCCGAAATAGTCCGACCGGTCGGCGTTCCGGACCTCGACCACGTGGAAGCCCCCGGCCCGCAGGTAGGACGCCACCCGGGTTCCGATCCCGGCCTCGCCGGACCCGTTCAGGACCTGCACTCGGATCACGCGGGCGCCCTGCTCCCGCTTCTTCCCGGCCGCGTCCTTCGGGGACGGCAGCACCGGCAGCCGGCCTCCGAACTGGGCCCAGGCCCAGGAGCCGACGAGCACGGCCACCACGACGGCGAGCAGCCCGATCAGCAGGCCAGCGCCGCCCTTACCGCGCTTTCGCGCCACGCTTCGGCCCCTTCTTCGCGCCCGGCTCCGGCAGCGCCGCGATGGCGTCCCGGAGGCGCTTCCACGTCTTCTGGAGCGACTCGGGCAGCACGCGCGTCTCGCCGACCGTGGGCATGAAGTTCGTGTCGCCGTTCCAGCGCGGCACGAGGTGCAGGTGCAGGTGCCCGGGGAACCCGGCGCCCGCGACGCGGCCCACGTTGAGGCCGTAGTTCACGCCGTGCGGCTCGTACTCGGCCGCCAGCGCGCGCTCCGCGAGCGCGGTCAGGTCGAGCACGTCGGTGCGCTCGTCGGCCGTCAGCTCGTGGAACTGCGCCGCGTGGCGCTTGAGCGCGACCATGAGGTGCGCGGGGTTGTACGGATAGCGGTTCAGCATGAGGAGTGCGTGCGGCCGGCGCGCGAGCACGAGGTCGCGCGCGTCGGCCTTCGCGGCGCCGACCCGGCAGAAGAGGCATCCCGTCGGCGCGTCGGCCTTGCGGATGTACTCCATGCGCCACGGCGACCAGAGCCGGTCGAGACCGGCGCGTTTGCGCGTGGCCATCAGCCCTTCTCCCCGCGCATCGCGCGGTACACCGCTTCGGCCTCCGAGAGCTGGTCCACGGTGTTGATGCCGAGCAGCTCGCGGTGATCGTCCGCGCACACGACCGCGGCGCGCTCGCCGCGCTCCTGCAGCAGCGTGACGGTGTCCGTCAGGTAGTACTCGCCCTGCGAGTTCGTCGCGGTGAGGCTCGAGAGCACGCCCGCGAGCGACGGGTACTTGAACGCGTAGATGCCCGAGTTCACTTCGTCGAGCTTGCGCTGCGCTTCGTTCGCGTCCTTCTCCTCGACGATGCGCTCGATGCCGACGCCGTCGGTCATGCGCACGATGCGGCCGTAGCCGTGCGGGTCGGGCAGGCGCATGGACAGCACGGTGACCGACGCACCGGACGACGCATGCGTCTCGAGCAGCGCGTGCAGCGTGCGCGCCGTGAGCAGCGGCGTGTCGCCGCACACCACGAGCAGCGTGCCGCCGAACTCGCCGAGCGCGGGCTCCGCCATCATGCAGGCGTGCCCCGTGCCGCGCTGTTCGGACTGGATCGCCCATTCGACGTCCGAGCGGTGCGCGAACGCCTGCTGCACGCGCTCGCGCTGGTGCCCGATCACGACCACGCGGCGGCCGACGCCGAGATCGTCGAGCGTCGCGAGCACGTGCCCGAGCAGCGGCTGCCCCGCCATCGGGTGCAGCACCTTGGCGAGATCGCTGTTCATGCGCTTGCCCATGCCGGCCGCCAGCACCAGCGCGGCGACGTCCCCGTGACGGTACGTGCTCATTTCGGTCCCCATTCGATGTTGTCGATCAGTCGCGCCGGTCCCACACGCGCGGCGACCGCGATCAGCACGCGGCCCTCCACGCGGCGCACCGGCTGCAGCGTCGTGGCGTCCACGACCGCCACGTAGTCCTCGTGCACGAGCGGATAACCCGCCCACTCCCGCCGGATCGCCGCCACGAGCTTCGCGGCGGAACGCTCGCCCGCGCCGAGCAGCACGCGCGCCGAAGCGAGTCCCTGCGACAGCGCGACCGCCTGCTGGCGCTCGTCGGCGCCGAGGTAGGCGTTGCGCGAGCTCATCGCGAGGCCGTCGGCCTCACGCACCGTCGCGCCTCGACGCACGCGCACCGGCATCAGCAGGTCCGCGCACATGCGTTCGAGCACGATCGCCTGCTGCGCGTCCTTCTGTCCGAGCCACAGCACGTCCGGCTGCACGGCGCCGAGCAGTCGCATCACGACCGTCGTCACGCCCTCGAAGTGTCCGGGACGCGACGCGCCCTCGAGCACTTCGGTGAGCTCCGTCACGCGCACGCGCGTGCGGTCGCCCGGCGGATACACGTCCTCGACGCGCGGCTCCCAGAGCAGGTCCACACCGGCCGAACCGAACAACGCGCGATCGCGCCGCAACGGACGCGGATAGCGGCGGAAGTCCTCGCCCGGCCCGAACTGCAGCGGGTTGACGAAGATGCTCGCGACGACGAAACGGGAAGACCGCTTCGCCTGCCGGACGAGCGAAAGATGTCCGTCGTGGATCGCGCCCATGGTGGGCACGAACGCCACGGTTCCCTTGCGGCGCAGCGCGCGGATCGCGCGCCGCAGTTCGTCCACGCCGCTCACGCGGCGCGGGGACGCGCTCCGTGAAGCCGCCACGTCAGTAGGACTCCGCGTCGCCCGGGAACCGGCGCGCCTTCACGTCGGCCACGTACCGCGCGTACGCGTCGCGCTGCGCGTCGCCGAGCTCGGCATACCTGCGCACGAACTTGGCGGTGCGGCCCTGGTACAGCCCGAGCATGTCGTGCGTGACGAGCACCTGCCCGTCGCACTGCACGCCCGCGCCGATGCCGATCGTCGGGATCGCGAGCTCGCGCGAGACGAGCGCGCCGAGCCGTGCCGGAATGCCTTCGAGCACGATCGCGAAGCAGCCGCTCTCCTCGAGCAGCTTCGCCTCGCGCACGAGGCGTTCCTGATCGGCCTCGCCGCGCGCCTGCACCTTGTAGCCGCCGAATGCGAGCACCGACTGCGGCGTCAGGCCGAGGTGGCCCATCACCGGGATGCCCGCCGCGACGATGCGCTGCACGGCCGGAGCGACGCGTTCTCCGCCCTCGAGCTTGATCGCGTCCGCGCCGGCTTCCTGCACGAAGCGCCCCGCGTTGCGCACCGCCTGCTCCACGCTCACCTGGTACGACATGAACGGCATGTCGCCGACGACCATCGCGGACGTCTTCGCACGCGTGACGGCCTTCGTGTGGTGGAGCATGTCCTCCATCGTGACCGGCAGCGTGCTCTCGTAACCGAGGACCACGGGTCCGACGCTGTCGCCGACGAGCAGCACTTCGACGCCCGCCTGCTCGGCGAGCCGCGCGGTCGGGAAGTCGTACGCCGTCACCACGGTGATCAGCTCGCCGCGGCGCTTCATGTCCACGACGGCGGGCGCCGTGATCTTCGCGCGCGCCTTGCCCGCTCCCACCACCGGATCTCCGCTCATGTCGTACGACCTTTCTCGATGGGCGTGTAGTACGTCGTGCCCTGGCGGTGCGACAGGATGCGCCGCACGAGGTCCTCGTAGTCCGATGCGTCGTTCACGAAGTCGATGCCGTTCGTGTTGACGACGAGCAGCGGCGTGTCGGTGTAGTGGAAGAAGTAGTGGTTGTAGGCGTCGTTGAGCCGCGCGATGTAGTCCTTGTCCATGTCGCGCTCGAACGGCCGGTTGCGCTTCGCGATGCGCTCCATGAGCGTGTCGGTGTGCGCCTGCAGGTACACGACGACGTCCGGCTTCACGACGTCGAGCTCGAGCCATCCCACGAGGCGCTCGTACATCGCGAGCTCGCGGTCGACGAGGTTCAGGCTCGCGAAGATGCGGTCCTTCTGGAACAGGTAGTCCGCGACGAGCTTGTCGTTGAAGAGATTCGTCTGCTTGAGATCGCGCTGCTGCTGGTAGCGGCTGAAGAGGAAGTGCATCTGCGTCTGGAACGCGTAACGCGCCCGGTCCTTGTAGAAGTCCTTCAGGAACGGGTTCTCCTCCACCTCTTCGAGCACGAGCTGCGCCGCGAGGCGCTCGCTCAGCATGCGGCACAGGCTGGTCTTGCCGGCGCCGATCACCCCTTCGATGACGAGGTAGCGGTTCTCGTTCACGCCGGTCTCAGTTCCAGAGTCGCGAGCCGCGCTTCACCGGCGGCCGCGTGACGTGCAGCTGGGAAAGGTGCGACTGCATGCTCTCTCCCGTCGTCGGGTGCACGAGCGCGGGCTCGAGCTCGACGAGCGGCGTGAGCACGAACGAACGGCGCGTGAGTTCCGGATGCGGCACGCGAAGGTCGTCCTCTTCGATGAGTTCGTCGCCGTAGAGCAGCAGGTCGAGGTCGAGCGTGCGCGGGCCCCACTTCTGGGTGCGCACTCGGCCGAGCCGCTTCTCGATGAGCAGCAGGTTCCAGAGCAGCTGGCGCGGGCTCAGCTCGGTGTCGAGCTCGGCCACGGCGTTGAGGAAGTTCGGCTGCTCGAGTTCGCCCACGGGTTCGGTGTCGTAGAGCGACGACGCGCGCACCAGATCGGTGTCCGGCAGCTGCGAGATCAGCTCGAGCGCCTGGCGGATGTTCTCCTCGCGCTCACCCATGTTCGAACCCAGCGCCACGAACACTTTCACGCGCTTCGCTCCCGGGTGACTTCGATGACCGCGCGGCCACCGGTCGTCCATCCCAGGTTCTGCTTCGCGATGCGCACCATGACGCGGCGGAAGGGGAACTTCTCGAGGATCGCGTCGGCCACGGAGCGCGCGAGCTTCTCGAGCAGGTGGAAGCTGTTGCTTTCGACGACCTCGCGCACGAGCTGGTAGAGCAGGTCGTAGTCGACCGTGTCCGCGAGGCGATCGCTCGTCTCGGCGGCGGAGGACATCTGCTCGAGGATCAGGTCCACCTCGAGGCGCTGGCCCGCTTCCTTCTCGTAGGGACGCGCGCCGTGGTGCCCGAACACCGAGAGACCTTCGAGGCGAATCGTCGCCAAAGTATTGCCTCCGAAAAGGATGAGTGCCGGGAAAGCACCCGGCTCGCGAAGTCGGCGGCGAGGATAGGAGCCGCGCGCGAGGGCGGTCAAGCGGTGCGCGCGGGGTGCGGTCGACCCGCCGAGGCAAACGCGAAACGGCGCCCGGATAGGGACGCCGCCTCGCTGCGACCGTTCGGGCGCCGATCCCCGGCTTAGCGCGCGAGCACGAACCTCGCGACCAGCGGCGTTCCCGCGGCGTCGCAGCGCGCGAAGTACAGGCCATTCGCCGCCCGATGTCCGGCTGCGTCGGCGCCGTCCCACTCGAGCGTGTGCGTGCCGGCGGGAAGCTCGCCGTCCGCGAGCGTGCGGATCGAGCGCCCCGTCGCGTCGAACACCGTGACGCGTACGCGCGATGTCCGCGGCACGGCGAGCCGCAGCACGCCGTGCGCGCACATCGGATTGACACCGCCGAGCGTGAGTGCGAACGCCGCGGGCGGCGCGCCGCCCTCGACGTCCGTCGTGCCCGTGGGCGTGGCCATCGCGACCGGCGATTCGTTGCCATGAAGGTCCACCGCCGTCAGCTTGTACACGGACGGCGCGCCCGCGGCGTCCGTGTGTCCCGTGTCCGCGAGTTCCGCGACGAAGTTCGCGGGCCCCGGCACGAACGCGGGCGAACTGCCGCGATACAACCGATAACCCGCGAGGTCGGCTTCGGTGTTCCGGTTCCAGTGCAGCCGAGCCGAGCCCGCCGCGTACTGCGCTGTGAGCGGCGCCGGCGCGGACGGCGACAAGTTGTCCACCGACCATCCCGAGTCGGGCAGCGAGTCCCAGTGTTTCGTGCCGTTGCGCGCCTGCACCATGAACGCGACGCGGCCGTTCCCACCCGCGAACGAGTCCTGCGCGGTCGCGGCGTAGACGCTGTACGCGCCGGTGTAGTTCACCGCCCGTGGCCGACAGCAGCTCCCAGAAGTAGTCCTGCCCCGCGACGTCGTCACGTACGGCGCGCCGAGCGCTTCGGCCTCGATCGGGTCGCGCAGGCGAAGCCGGGTGCGACGGACGTCGCGAACGCAGCGGCATTCGGCGGGCGAGCGACCAGAAGATGGAATAGCTCGAGTAGGCGTACCACGGCTCGTCTTCGATGTACGAACCCAGGAACGAGAGCTTCACGCGCCCACCCTGGTCGCCGGGCACGTCCTTCACGGACGTGATGCGCGGCTCCGTCGCACCGAGGTAGCCGTAGCGATCCACGCGCTGTCCATAGAGGTCCAGCACGTTGCTCGCGTAGCGATCCTCGGTATCGACCACGAAGAGGCTGCCGTCCGCGAGCACCGCTGCGCTCACGTACGCGCAGTGCGCCGCGTTGAGCAGCAGACCGACGCCACCGGACGCCCATTGTGAGGCCCCGGACGCGGTGAACCGCTGCGCGTAGACGTCGTTGATACTGCCCGTGTTTCGTGTGTCCGTGTAGACGAGGTAGAAGCCGCCCGCCCCATCCGGACCACCGAAGACCACATCGCGAGCGCGATCCGCGGCGACGAGCGATTGCCCGTCGGCGGCCCACTGTGGGATCCCTCCGAGGGACATGCGCTGACCGTAGAGTTCGGCCGCCGTGACCGGCCGGGTGTCGGTCCAGGCCAGGTAGACGCTGCCGCTGCCATCCAGCCAGATCTGCGGGGACCGCTGTTGAGAGGTCTGGGTGCAGACGGCGTAGCCGTTCGCGCCCCACTGGATCGAGCCGGACGAGTTGACCGCCTGCGCGTAGATGTCCCAGTTCGATCCACCGCCCGCGGCGCGCGTATCGGTCCACGCCATCCACACCGTGCCGGTGCCGTCGGCCACCATTGGACCGCCGATCGCGTCACCGGCGGCATTGCAGATCACGAGGCCATTGAGGGTCCACTGCGGAGCGCCGGTGCTCGTGATGCGCTGCGCGTAAAGGTCGGTGCCCGTCGTCGCGAAGTTGCGCGAGTCGGTCCACGACACGACGACACCACCGTAGCCATCCGGGGCCAGCGAGGCGGGCAGCTGCGTCGCGGTCGCGTTGCACGCGACGACCGTTCGCGGTCCACGCCATCGTTCCGCCCGACAGCACGTGCTGCGCGCAGACGTCGTTCCAGGTCGCGGAGTCCCGCCAATCCGACCACGCGACGAACACTCCCCCCGCCCCGTCGGAGACGATCTTGGGGAACTGCTGCGTGTTGGCGGCCGTGCAGACGGCGAGACCGTTCGCGGTCCACAGCGCGGCGCCACTGCTGTTGAGCCGCTGGACGTAGATGTCGGTGCCGGTGACGCCGGCGTTGCGATCGTCACGCCAGGCGAGGATCAGCCCGCCCACCCCGTCGCCACACGCCACGAGCTCACCCTGGAAAGTGGTCAGCGAACCGATGGAGAGGCCGTTGGCGGCCCAAAGCGCGTTGCCACGCCCGTCGTAGTGCTGCGCGTAGAGGTGGTAGATGCCGCCGCTGCGAGGGTCCACCCAGGCGACGTAGGCCCCTCCCACTCCGTCGGAGATCACGTAGTCCTGGAACTGGCTGTTGGCGGCCGAGCAGACCGTCAGGTTGGTGACGGGCGAACTGGACCATTCCGCGGCCGCCGGTGAGGCGACGCAGAGCAGTGCGACGAGCAGGATGAGGAAACGCATGACGGCCTCCGAGGGGACTTTCGCTTCGGGAATGACTCTGCCCGGAAGGAGTCCCGCTCGGAGGCCGCGTCACACGAAATATTCGGCCGTCAGCTCCCCATGGTCCATGGGTACGGCCGCGCGTCGTGGTGCGTGCACGTGTTGTACGTGGTCAACGCCCAGATGAGGCCGTACGGCGTCATGTTCATGCGCGGCACGGACAGCCCGCACCAGCGGGCGATGTCGGCGCTCAGGCTCACGCAGTCCTGCACGCCGATCGTGTAGAAGGCGCTCGCCCAGCCCTGGTCGGCCCGCTGCAACGCGCCGAGCAGGATCCCGTCGTCCACCGCGAAGCGCGCGTAGTGGTTGATGTACGGCTCGCGATTCGACCGGTCGATCTCGCCCGAGCCGATCGGCGAGTGATGCGCCTGCGGATGGAACCCGCGCCACTCCCTGCGCGCCGGCGCGCCGATCTCGAACAACGAGGCCGAGTGGAACATGCCCGTCTCACTGATCACCGTCAGGAATCCCATGGTTTCCTCCTACGCGCTGACGCCGTACTCCCGCAGCGCGTCGTTGAGACTGGTCTTGCGGTCGGTGCTTTCGGAGCGCGTGCCGATGATGAGCGCGCACGGCACGCCGAAGCTACCGGCGGGGAACTTCTTCGGGCGATAGCCCGGAATGACCACCGCGCGTTCGGGAATCTCGCCGCGCGTCTCGATCGCCTCGGCGCCGCGCACGTCCATCACGACCGTGCTCGCGGTGAGCACGACGCCCGCGCCGAGCACGGCGCCCGCGCGCACGCGCACGCCTTCGACGACGATCGCGCGCGAGCCGATGAAGCAGTCGTCCTCGATGATCACCGGCGCGGCCTGCGGCGGCTCGAGCACGCCGCCGATCCCGACGCCGCCCGACACGTGCACGCGCGCGCCGATCTGCGCGCACGAGCCACCGTCGCCCACGTGTCCACCATCGTGCCCTCACCCACGCGCGCGCCGATGTTCACGTAGCCCGGCATGAGGATGACGCCCTTCTCGAGGAAGCTGCCGTATCGCGCGACGCCCGGAGGCACGACGCGCACGCCGGTCGCCGCGAGGTTGTGCTTGAGCGGCACCTTGTCGAAGAACTCGAGATCGCCCGCGTGCACGGGTTCGGAGACGCGCATGCGGAAGTAGAGCAGGATCGCTTCCTTGATCCACGCGTGCGTGATCCAGTCGCCACCCGGCGTCGCCGGAGGCGACGACACTCGCAAGTCGCCGCAGTCCAACGCGGCCACGGTGCCTTCCACCGCGCCGCGCAGCCCCGCGTCGTCGAGCGGCGTCTTGCCGCTCCAGCCCGCTTCGATGGTTTCGCGCCAGCGCTCGATCAGGTATTCGCCCCTCAGCCCTCCAGGTTCGCCATGCGGGCGATCGCCTCGTGGCACTGCGCCAGCGTCGGCACGAGCGCGAAGCGCACGAACCCTTCGCCGCCGTGGCCGAGGAACGATCCCGGCACGGTCACGATGCCCAGCTTGAGCAGCTTCTCCACGAACGCCACGTCGTCGCCACCCGGAGCGGCGAGCCACAGGTAGAACGTGGCCTCGCTGCCTTCGGTCTTCCAGCCGCGGCGCGCGAACTCCGCGCGGAACAGGTCACGCTTGGCGCCGTACTTGGCGCGCTGCTCGCCCGTGTGCGCCTCGTCGTTCCACGCCGCGATGGCCGCGTCCTGGATGAAGTCGGGCGTCGCCGCGCCGACGTGCGGACGGAACTTCTTGAGCGCTTCGATCAGCCGCGGGTCGCCCGCCATGAAGCCGCTGCGGTAGCCGGTCATCGCGCTGCGCTTGGACAGCGTGTACATCGCGACGATGTTGTCGAAGCCGTGCTGGAGCAGCGTCGGCGGCGGGCCGCCTTCGAAGTACAGGTCGCCGTACGCCTCGTCGGACGCGACCCAGAAGCCCCACTTGCGCGCGAGCGCCACGATCGCCGCGCCCTGCTCCGGCGGCAGCACCGAGCCCGTCGGGTTGTGCGGCGAGTTCAGCCACAGCAGCGCGGTCTTCGCCCACACTTCGTCGGGCACGCGCGCGGGATTGAAGCGCCACTGGTCCTCGGACTTCAGCGGCGTGAAGTACACGTCCGCGCCGGCGTGATGCGCGCCGCCTTCGTACACGGGATACGCGGGCGTCGGAATGATCACGGTGCGCTTCGGGCCCGCGGGATCGACCATCGCGAACGCCATGTTGAACACGGCCTCCTTGAGGCCGTTCGCGGGCAGCACGTGCAGTTCGGGATCCACCGTCACGCCGTGGCGGCGCTGCATCCACGCGGCACACGCGGCGCGAAGTTCCGGCTTGCCCGTGGTGGCGGGATAGCTCGACACCGTCGGCACGCTCTTCAGCAGCGTCTCGCGGATGAACGCCGGCGTCTCCTCGCGCGGATCGCCCATGCCGAAGTTGATGATCGAGACGCCCGCGGGCGCGAGTTCGCGCTTGCGGCGGTCGAGCTTCACGAACGGATATTCGTCGGACCCCGTCAGCAGCGGGTGCAGCGGGGCCGCGGTGACCAGCTCATGGCTCTGGGACATCTACTCCTCCGTCGAAAGAAACGCGGCGAGCCGTGCGTAGGCCTCACCGAGATGTGCGATGGGACAGTACTCGTCGGCCCGGTGGCAGAGCGTCGCGATGCCGGGACCGAAGTTGAACGCCGGAACGCCCGCGGCCGAGAACTGCGCCACATCGGTCCAGCCCTGCTTGCCGGCGATCGTCGCGCCGAAGCGGCGCACGAACGCCTGCACTTCCGGATGATCGAGGTGCACGTCGCCCGAGCGGGCCGAGTCCACCACGTCGAAGCCGAACTCCGCGGGCACGAGCGCGCGCACGCGCGCGACGGCTTCGTCCACGCTGCGGCCCGGCGGAAAACGATGATTGAGGTTCACGACCATTTCGTCGGGCACCACGTTGCGCGCGCGTCCGGCCCGCAGCGTGGTCACCTGCAGCGTCTCGCGGAACTCGATGCCCTGCACGAGCACGGGCGTCACGGGAAAGCGCGTGATCTCCGCGAGCCACGCGGCGCCCGCGCCGACGGCGTTCGTGCCCATCCACGGGCGCGCCGAATGCGCCGACACGCCGGGCACGCGTACCTCGGCGTTGAGGATGCCGTTGCAGCCCATCTCGACGTTCATGTCGGTGGGCTCGAGCAGCACGGCGAGCGTCGCCTGCGACAGCCACGGCATCTCGCGCAGCAGGCGGCCGAGGCCGTTGTGCACGGCCGGGCCTTCCTCCGCGTCGTAGAAGACGAGCGCGAGATCGAAGCGCAGCGCGTCGGGGTCGAGCGTCTCGGCGAGCGTGAGCATCACCGCGTCGCCGGCCTTCATGTCGGTCGAGCCGACGCCGTACAGCCGGTCGCCCTCGCGGCGCGCGCGCGCGTTGTCCTGCGCGGGCACGGTGTCGGTGTGCCCGGCCAGCACGAGCAGCGGCCGTCCGCGCGAAGGCCCGCGCCACACCACCGAGAGTCCCGAGCGCGTGACTTCGCCCTTCGGAAGCGCGCGCAGGCGCGCCTCGACGAAGGCGGAAATCTCGGCTTCGGCGCCCGTCACGCTCGGGATGTTCACGAGCGTTTCGAGCAGCCCGGCGATGCTTTCGGAAGTCGGGGACACGCGCCATCCTTTCGGACCACGGGAGGCGCGAAAGCTAGCATCGGCCCCGGGCTTGCGCCACAGTCCGGCCCGCCGCAAAGTGCCGCGCATGCGCACTTCCCTCCTGCTGACCGGCGCGGACACGCTGCCGCTGCTGCACCGGCTTTCGACGAACGTGCTCTCCGACCTCGCACCCGGGCGCTGGCGTCCGACGCTCTTCTGCGACTTCCGCGGGCGGCTGCTGCACCGCGCGCTCGTCGTGCACGCGGCGGCGGGTGAAGTGTGGATGCTCTCCGACGAAGCAGCCGGCGCCGGAGGCGCCGGGCTGGCGACGTTCATCGACCGATTCGTCTTCCGCGAGGACGTGAAGATCGCCGATCGCTCTTCGGAAGCGCGGCCTTCGTTCACGCTCGACGAGCCGCTGCCCGCGCCGCTCGACGAAGCCGCGCGCATCGCCGCCGGCGCGCCGCGCCACGGGCACGAGATCGCCGAGCACTTCACCGCCTACGAAGTGGGGCTCGCCCACGAGGTGCACCTGTCGAAGGGCTGCTACACGGGCCAGGAAGCGCTGCAGCGCCTGGTCACCTACGACAGCGCGCGCCGCCGTCTCGTGCGTGTCGCAGGACTGGGCGCGGCGCCCGAGACGCACGCCGAGCTCGTGGCCGGCGGCGAACCCGCCGGGCTCGTCACGAGCGCGCTGGCGTCCGGAGCGGGCTGGACCGGCCTGGCGTCCGTGCGGCGCGACCGGGTCGAATCCGGCGCCGCGCTGGCCCTGACCGACGGCCAGGCGGTGACGATCGAGCACGCGTTCGAGCTCACCCGCCCGCAGGGCCGTCCCGCGTAGCTGTCGCATCGCTCGAAGTGCTGCGCGTAAGCCGTTGCGCGGCAGTGGGGCGAAGACTCAGGCCGCGTCGGACTCCCCGCCCGCTTCCGGCGCCTCGGGTTCGCCCTCCTCGACCACGAGCACGTCCGTGGTGAGCACGAGTCCCGCGACGCTCGCCGCGTTCTCGAGCGCGCACCGCGCGACCTTGGCCGGGTCGAGGATGCCCTGCTCGAGCAGGTCGCCGTACCGCCCCGTGCGCGCGTTGAAGCCCCAGTCGCCGCCGTGCTCGGCGAGCGCGGCGAGCAGCAGGGCCGCGTCCTCGCCCGCGTTGACCGCGATCTGCCGCGCGGGTTCCGCCAGCGCCGCGAGCACGATGTCGCGCGCCGCGCGTTCGGCCGGCTGCGCGCACTCGAGCGCGCGCACCGCCGAGCCCGCGCGGTAGAGCCCGATGCCGCCGCCGGTGAGCACGCCCTCCTCCACCGCCGAGCGCGTCGCGGCGAGCGCGTCTTCGAGGCGCGAGCGGTTCGCGTGGATCTCGAACTCCGTCGAGCCGCCCGCGTGCAGCACCGCGACGCCGCCCGCGAGGCGGCCGAGACGCGCACGCAGCACCTCGCGATCGTCGTCGTTGTCGCACGCCGCGAGCGCGCGCCGAAGTTGCGCGACCTTCTGCGCCACCGCTTCGCTGCGTCCGCCGCCCTGCAGGAGTGTCGTCTGCTCCATCGTGGACGTCGCGTGGCGCGCACGCCCGAACCACGCCGCGTCGAAGCGGCCGGGTTCGCGGCCCAGTTCCGGCGCGATCAGCGACGCGCCCGTGAGCAGCGCGAGATCGTCGAGCAGCTCGCGGCGCTCCGCGGGCGCCTGCGGCAGTTTGACGACCGCGCCCGGCGCGGTGCCGCGCAGGCGGTTGACCACGAACACCGGCAGCGCTTCGGGCCCCACGTCCTCGCAGACGACGAGCAGCGGGCGCGACTGGCGCGCGGCCGCCTCGAGCATCGGCACGACGTCCGCGGGGCGCGCGAGCACGCCGTCCACGAGCGCGACGAGCGGATGCGCGAGCGAGCACTCCATGTCCTCGGCGTCGGTGATGAAGTACGGCGACGCGTAGCCGCCGTCGAAGCGTGTGCCCTCGAGCACCTCGAGCGTCGTGTCGAGTCCGCGGCCGTCCTCGACCGTGACCACGCCCAGGCGTCCGACGCGCTCGAGCGCGTGCGCGAGCATCTCGCCCAGGCGCCGGTCGCCCGCGGCGATCACCGCGACGCGCTCGAGATCGCGGCCGTCCGCGACCGGGCGCGCGTGCTCCGCGATCGCCTGCTTCGCGGCGCGCACCGCGCGGTCCATGCCGCGCTTCACCGCGACGGGGTGCAGCCCGTTCGCGACCGCCGCGAGTCCGCCGCCCGCGAGCCGGTGCGCGAGCACCGTCGAAGTGGTCGTGCCGTCGCCCGCCTGCTGCGCGGTGTGGAACGCCGCCTCGCGCAGCAGCTGCACGCCGACGTTCTCGAACATGTCCTCGAGCGAGACTTCCTGCGCCACGGCCACGCCGTCGCGGGTGATCGCGGGCCCGCCGTTCAACCGGTCGAACACGACGCTGCGTCCGCGCGGTCCGAGCGTGATGCGCACGGCCGTCGCCAGCTGGTCCATGCCGCGCCACAGGGCGCCGCGTGCGGCATCGTCGAACAGGACGCGTTTGGGCATCGTCGGACTTCTCCCGGGGGCCGTAGGGGCGCTCGATGCGGCGGACCGCGGCCGCGCCGGCGTTATCGGCCGTTCGTCAGCGGGGCAACAGCCCCGCTTCGCGGGCGGCCCGCACGACCTCGGGCCGGGCGTCCGGCCGCCGGGCGGCCTCGCGGGCCCACTGCAGCGCGCGCGCGGTGTCGCCGGCCGCGGCGTAGCTCGCGGCGGCGTCGAACGCGGCGTCCGAGCTGCCCTCGAGCACCATCGCGATCTTCGCGTGCTCCATCGCGGCGGACGCGTAGTCGCCCGCGTTCACGAACGCCGCGGCGAGCGTGCGATGGTCGATCTCCCAGCGCGGGTTGAACGCGAGTTCCTCGGCGAGGTTCTCGTCCCCCGCGCGCACGCGCACCCAGCCGCCGAGCGAGTCGTGGCGGAAGAAGTAGTCCTGGCCCGCGGGCTCTCCCGCCGCGCGCGGACGGTACGTGCTGTAGAACCCGCCACGCAGCGTCGAATCGCCGTACCACACGCGCAGCGCCGGCGCGTCGCCTTGCACGAGCCCGATGCGGTCGGGCACGCGCACGAAGAACACGCGCGCGTGCGCGCCCGGGCGCGGCAGCTTCTTCAGCAGGTCGTCGCGCATCGCCGCGTTCCAGACCGCCGCGCGGCGCTGGTACATCGCGTCGCCCCAGTCGAGCGACGGCGTGCGGTCGCGCGCCACGCCGAGCACGGCGAGCAGCGCGAGCGTGACCGCGGTGACGGCGGCGTTCGTGCCCGCCCAGTGCGACAGCGCGAGCAGCACACCGAGCGCGGCGAACGACGCGTAGTACGCGTGGAAGCCGAGCCCGGGCAGCAGCAGCGGCGCGACGCCGACCGCCGCCCACGCGAGCGAGAAGCGCAGCACCGCGCCACGCGCGTGAGGCGCCGCGTCTTCGCCGTCCGGGCGCAGTGCGCCCGCGAGCACGACGAGCGCACCGGCCAGCGCGAGCGCGGGAAACACGATCGCGCTCCAGTCCGGCATCGGCGCGGGCACGCGATCGAGGTTGAGCGCGACGAGCAGCCCGCGCGCGAGCGCGAGCGGCGGCGACAGTCGCGTCGGGTCGTCCACGCGCTCGAGCACGACCGGATGCCACAGCTGTCCACCGAGCCGCGGGTGCAGCCCGGCCCACACGAGCGCGACCGCCGCGAACGGCGCCACGCGCGCGGCCACTTCGCGCCACGAGCGGCGCGCGAGCAGCAGGTCGTACGCGACGAGCACGGCGGGCAGCAGCGCCGCGGTCTCCTTGCTGAGCAGCGCCATCGCGTAGCCCGCGAGCGCGAGCGCGCGACGATCGGCGCTCCACGCGAGCAGCGCGGCGAGCGACCACGCGAGCATCCACAGGTCCTGCACACCCGCGACCCACAGCAGCGGCAGGCTCCACGCGGCGAGCGACGCGCACGCGGCCGTGGCCCACGCGGCGGCGCGGCCACCGGCCACGCGGCGCGTGAACGCCCAGAAGAGCGCGACCACCGCGAGCCACAGCGCGGCATTGACCGCGTGGAAGACCGCGGGATTCGCGCCGGCCAGCGCCTGCACGGCCCAGTAGTGCGTCTCGCGCGACCACGGCCGCCACCAGTGGAACGCGAGCCCGTCGAAGCCCCACAGCGAGAACGGCGAGGCGCCGCGCGTGCGGTCGAGGAACAGGTAGTCGTCGTTCACGAACGGCGCGCGCAGCGCGTCCGGCCAGCGCAGCGCGACGACCGCGAGCAGCGCGGCCACCGCAGCGACGAACCGGGGCGCGGTCCCCCGCGCCCCGGCCGTCGTGTGCTTGTGGCGAGTGCCTACTTCCACTCGGCGATGAAGATGTTCGTCTCGCCCGCGACCTTGCCGCCGCGATTGGAGCAGAAGACCAGGTACTTGCCGTCGGGGCTGAACATCGGGAAGCCGTCGAAGTCGTCGTCGCGCGTGACCGGCACGGGCTCGCTGCCCGCGACGTCGACCATGTAGAGGTCGAAGTTGCGGCTGCGCGGGTTCTCCCAGTTCGACGAATAGATGATCTGCTTGTCGTCGGGCGTGAAGAACGGCGCGAACGACGCGCCCGGCTTGTCGGTGATGCGGCGCTGGTTCGTGCCGTCCGCGTTGCCGACCCAGATGTCCATCTTGTTCGGCATCACGAGATCCTGGTCGAGCAGGCGGTGGAACTTCGCGAGCGCGGTGGAGTCCGTGGTGCGGTACGTGCGCCACACGATCTGCTTGTCGTCGTGCGAGAAGTACGCGCCGCCGTCGTAGCCCGGCTGGTCGGTGAGCCGCGTCAGCTGCGAGCCGTCCGTGCGCATCTTGTAGAGATCGACGTCGCCGTCACGCTTGCTCGTGAACAGGATCCACTGGCCGTCGGTCGACAGCGTCGCCTCGGCGTCGTAGCCCGGGTGGTTCGTGAGCTGGCGCAGGTCGGTGCCGTCGGCCTTCGCGGTGAAGATCTCGTAGCTCGGATAGATCGCCCACGTGTAGCCCTTGCTCATGTCGGGCTCGGGCGGGCACTCGGCGCCGCCGAGGTGCGTGGACGCGAACAGCACGCGGCGGTCGTTGTCGTAGAAGTAGCCGCACGTCGTGCGGCCCTTGCCCGTGCTCACCAGCGTGATCTTGCCCGTGCGCATGTCCATCACGTACTGCTGGTCGCACTTGTTCGCGCCGACGGTCGCCTGGAACGAGAGCTTCGTGCCGTCCGCGCTCCAGTACGCCTCGGCGTTCTGGCCGCCGAACGTGAGCTGCCAGAGGTGCACGAACCGCCCCTCGCCCGGACGGATCAGCGAGTCCTGCGCGACGGCGGTCTTCGGGATCGGACGGAAGGGCTTGCCCTTCGCGGCGCCGGGCTTGGAGGCCCCGGTGGCGGCGAAGGCGACGAGTACGGCGAGCAGCAGCACCACGATTCGCTTCACGACAATTCCTCCCACAGGAGCCGAAGCCCCTTCAGCGTCAGTCCTTCGTCCACGAGATCCACCGTTTCACATTCGGGCGCGAGCACGGGCGCGAGTCCGCCCGTCGCGATCACCTTGGGGTGCCCGCCCAGTTCGGCGCGCACGCGGCGCACGAGCGAGTCCACGAGCCCCGCATTACCCCATACGACGCCCACGCGGAGACATTCCTCCGTCGTGCGGCCGAGCGCGCGCTCGGGGCGGCGCAGGTCCACGCGCGCGAGCCGCGCGGCGCGGCGGAACAGCTCCTCGGACGCCGTCACGACGCCGGGCGCGATCGCGCCGCCGACGTACGCGCCCTGCTTGTTCACGCAGTCGAGCGTGGTCGCGGTGCCGAGGTCCACGACGATCGCGGGCGCGCCGTACAGCTTGCGCGCGGCGTACGCGTTCGCGAGCCGGTCGGCGCCGACCGACGCCGGGTCGGGCACGTGCACGGGAATGCAGGCGGTTTCCGCGCTCACCTCGAGCGGGCGCTTGCCCGTCACCGCGCGCAGCGCCTCGCTCCACGGGCGCGTGAGCGACGGCACCACCGAGCACAGGATGCTGCCCCAGCCCACGGCGCTCGTGTGCACGAGCATCTCGAGCGCGAGCCGCAGTTCGTCCTGCGTGCTGCGTCCGCTGGTCAGGCGCCAGAAGCCGTCGAGCTCGGCGCCGAGGAAGCGGCCGACCACGGTCTCGCTGTTGCCGATGTCCACCGCGAGCAGCGGCGTGGGCGCGGCGATGCGCGCGGGGCGCTTCGGCGCCACGACCTTCGCCGGCTTCACGGCTTTCGCGCTCTTCGCGGCACGCTTGCGACGCTCAGTCATGACTGACATCCCCTCGTTCGAATTCGGCGGCTTCCGCCTCTTCGGCTTTCGTCTTGCGCTTCGCGACCAGGAACGACAGACCGACGCTCACGAAGTAGAGCAGCGCCATCGGCCCGCCCATGACGATCTGGGCGCTCACGACGTCGCCCGGCGTGATCGCCGCGGTGATCACGAAGATCCCGACGAGCGCGACGCGCCACTGCTGCAGCAGGAACACGGGCGTGACGAGCCCGATACCGGTGAGCAGCATGGTGACGAGCGGCAGCTGCATGAGCACGCCGCACGCGAGCGCCATGTTGTAGAAGAAGTCGAGCAGCAGGCTGAGCCGGATCTGCGACACCATGCCGGGCGTGAGGAACTGCTGCAGCACGTCGATCACGAGCGGCACGACGTAGCTGTACGCAGCCCACGCCCCCGTCGCGAACAGCACGCACGACATGAGCGACAGCGGCACGACCCAGCGGCGCTCCTGGCGGAGCAGCCCCGGCAGCACGAACGACCAGATCCGCCACAGCACGTAGGGCAGCGCGATCATGAGACCGATGAGCGCGGCGAGCTTGATGCGCTCGTTGAACGCTTCGAACGGCGACATGACCACGGTCGTCTTGACCGTGCGCGCGATGAGGTCGGCGAGCACGCGCGGCGCGAGCCACCAGCCCGCGAGCGCGCCGATCGCGACGCCCGCGAACACCTGCTGCAGCAGGCGGCGCAGTTCCTCGAGGTGATCGAGGAAGTGCATCTCGCCGGTCTGGCGCGGATCCACCCAGACGTCGTCGGGGCGGAACTCGCGCTCGCGGCGCGGGTCTTCGGCGGGCGGCAGGTGCGGACTGCTCACGCGCGCCCTCCTTCCGTGGCGCACGCGGGACCGTCGGCCGGCTCCACGTCGCCCGCGATCATCACGCGCTCGATGCCGGACTCGAGCCGCAGCACGAGGCCGCCGTCTTCGTCGAGGCGCTGCGCGACGCCGGTGACGTCGCCGCCGGGCGCGCGCACGGTGACCGTCTCGCCCCAGAACGCGGCGCGCGCGCTCCACGCGTCGCGGATCTTCGCGCGCTCGCCTTCCTGCAGTTCGTCCCACAGCGGCTCGAACGCCTCGAGCAACCGCGCGGCCACGTCTTCCGGCCGCACCTGATCGTCGCCGCGTTCGATCGCGACGCTCGTCGCGCGCGTGCGCAGCGCTTCGGGGAACTCTTCCGTGAGCGTGAGCACGTTGACGCCCACGCCGATCACCACCACGTCGCCGCCCGCGGGAGCGCGCCGCAGTTCGCACAGCACGCCGGCCAGCTTGCGGCCGCGCACGAGCACGTCGTTCGGCCACTTGAGGCGCGCGTGTTCGACACCGCAGCGTGCGATCGCCGTGGCGGCGGCGACACCGGCGGCGAGCGGAATCAGTCCCGCCTGGCGCACGTCGCAGCCCAGGTGCAGCGCGACGCTCAGCGCGAGCGCGCGGCCGGGCGCGTGCTCCCACGTGCGGCCGGCGCGGCCGCGGCCTCGGGTCTGCGCGTCGGCGACCACCACGACGCCGTCACCCTGTCCCGCGCAGAGCGCGTCGAAGGCGTCGTCGTTCGTGGACGGCGTGCTCGCGCGCACGATCAGCGCGCGGCCGAGCCGCCGCGTGGCGAGCTGCGCGCCGAAGCGCGCGCGGTCGAATCCGTCGCCGGGCCGATCAGCCAACTTCCTCGATCTCCAGGCTCAGGTTGAGCGCGGGCGCCGAGTGCGTGAGCGCGCCGACGGACAGGTAGTCCGCGCCGGTCTCCGCGTACGCGCGCGCGGTCTCGAGATTGATGCCGCCGCTCACCTCGACCTCGGGCCAGCGCCGCGCGCCGGGCAGCACGCGCGAGTGGTCCGGCGGGTTCGCGCGATACCAGCGTTCGACTTCGTCCACCGCGCGTTTCACGGCGTCCACGGGCTGGTTGTCGACGAGGATGCGGTCCACTTCGGGGCGCAGCGCTTCGCGCAGCTGCTCCATGGACTCGACCTCGACTTCGAGCAGCAGGTCGCGGCGCGTGCGCTGGATGCGGTCGATCGCCTGCGTCAGCCCGCGCGCGGCGCGAATGTGGTTGTCCTTCACGAGGTACATGTCCCAGAGCGCCATGCGGTGATTGACGCCACCGCCGCACGCGACGGCGTACTTCTCGAGGAAGCGCATCCCGGGCGTGGTCTTGCGCGTGTCGAGGATGCGGCAGCCCGTGCCGTCGATCGTCTGCACGTACTTGTGCGTGAGCGTGGCGACGCCGCAGAGCCGCATGAGGTAGTTCAGCGCCGTGCGCTCGGCCGTCATGATGCTCGCCGCCGAACCGCTGATCTGCGCGAGCGCGACGCCCGCTTCGATCCACTCGCCGTCGCGCGTGGTCGAGCGGAACTTGAGGTCCGGGTCCACCTCGCGGAACGTCATCTGCGCGATCTCGAGGCCCGAGACGATACCGGGCTCCTTCGCCACGATGACGGCGCGCGCGCCGATGTTCGACGGCACGGAGTTGAGCGTGGTGACGTCGCCGGTGCCCACGTCCTCGGACAGCGCGAACTTGACGAGCGGCAGGAAGGATTCGAGCACGGTGGCCTTGGGCTCCCGGGTGACGGACGGAGTGCCCCGGGCGTCCCGGGGCGGAATGCGAGTGCGGCAGCATAGCCGCAGGCCGGGGGGCGTGCATCTCTGCAGGGAGGGCGCGGGATTGGGGCGCGATTGCGAGGGCCGCCGACGAGTCGCGGACGGTCGGGCGGTAGGCGCTCGCGAGCGTCAACTGGTCGCGCGACCAGTTGCGTTCACCGATCGCCCACGCCGGTGCGGAACTGGGGAGGCGCCTCCCCTCACACCCGCAGCAGCGCCCGGAACCCGCGCGCGGCGTAGTAGGACTCGGCGCCGTTGTGGTAGACGAACACCTTGCCGTAGCGCCGGTCGCAGAACAGCGCGCCCCCGAGCGCGCGCACGTCGGAGGGCGTGGCGATCCAGCTCGACGTCTTGCGGTCGAACTCGCCGAGCGTCTGCAGCACGCGGTACTCGTCCTCGCCCAGCAGTTCGACGCCCATCGCGGCGGCTTGTTCGACCGCGGCGCCCTTCGGCTTGTTCTCCTTGCGCGCGTCGAGCGCCGCGCGGTCGTAGCACAGGCTGCGGCGGCCCACCGGGCTCTCGGGCGCGCAGTCGCAGAACAGGAACTGCTTCTTCGCGGCGTCGAAACCGATCACGTCGGGCTCGCCCCCGCTCTCCTCCATCGCGGCGAGCGCCTCGAGCGCGGCGCCGCCGGCCACCAGCTTCGCGAGCACCTTCGCCCACGCGATGCCGGCGTGACGATGCGCGTGCTTCTCGAATCGTGCCGCGAGCGTCTCCAACAGCGTCTGACGTGCCTGCTTGTTCACGGGGCCCTCCTTCCTTCCGCGGCCGACACGTTCCATCCGCTGCCACGCGGCGCCCTTCGCACGACCACGCCCAGCGAATCCGCCGGGCCGCGGCTCGACAGCAGCACGCGCGCGTCGTCACCGCCGAGCGGCAGCACCTTGTGCAGCACGGCCCAGCGGCGCGCCTTCATCCAGCGGTCCACGTCGGGCGACACGGTCACGTCGCGGTCGCTCCACGCGCGGTAGCCGCGCCGCGCGTCGAACGCGCGCGCCACCGCCCAGGCGGCATCGTCCACGGGACCGACGCGCAGCCGCGTCGCGGTCACGCCGTCCACACGCCACACGGTCTCCTGCGCGAGCCGCGGACACTCCGCGCACAGTCCGGCGTCCACCGCGGACGCGCCGGTCCAGCCGCGCTCGCGGATCGCCAGCAGCGTCTCGCCGTTGCGCGCGAGCAGCCGAATGCCGCCGTCGCCGCCGCGCTCGCTCGACACGAGCGCGGTGCGGTAGAGCCCCGGCACCACGCCCGGCACGCTGTCCACCGGCGCGGCCCACAGGGCGTGCGGCCACTCGCCGGGCTCGCCGAACCACGCGAGCGCCACGCGCGTCAGCGGCTGCTCGTAGAGCGGCCGCACCTGCGCCAGCCACACGCGCTCGATCGCGTGCAGTCCGGCGGGACTCGCTCCCGCGGCCGCGCCCTCCACGCGCCGAACGCCGGCGCCGCTCACGAGCCGGATCGCCACCGCGTGGTCGGGCAGAACCTGCGCGGCGAGCAGCAACTCGGCGCCCATCGTGTCGGCGACCGCGCGCACGAGCGGCCGCCCCGGGAACTTCGCGGCACGCGCGAACGCCGCGAGCCGCGCGGCAGGGGTCTCGCCGCCCGCGAGCACGGCGGAGGCGAGCGAATCGGCGAGCGCTTCACTGGCAGCGCCCGCGGGCGTCAGCACCGGCGGCGCGCCGCGACGCTGCGCGGCGGCCGGCGCGACGCAGGCCGCGAGCAGCGCACCGGCAAGAGCGAGCGCCATCACGACGACACGCGAACGCCGCCCCCTCACTTGTTGTCCGCTCCGAACCGGTGCGCGCGGTTGCGCGGCTCCTTCGGCGGACGCGGTCCTCGCGTGCCCGCGCCGGGGTCTTCTCCCGCGGCTCGCGCCAGCGCGTCCCGAATCTCGTCCATGCGGTCGCGCAAACTCGCGGCCTTCTCGAACTCGAGGTTCTTCGCCGCGGCGAGCATCTCGCCCTCGAGCCGCGCGAACAGCTGCGCGGGTCCCTCCTGCAGCGCGAGCGCGACGGTCTCCTCCTCGCGCCGGTCGTTGCGGCCGATCGCGTCGGCCACGCTCGTCGAACGCAGGATCTCCTCCACGCTCTTCAAGATGGTGCGCGGCGTGATGTTGTTCTCGGCGTTGTACTCGAGCTGCTTCACACGGCGGCGGTTCATCTCGGACATCGCGCGCTTCATCGAGTCCGTCATCTGGTCCGCGTAGAAGATCACGCGGCCGTTCGCGTTTCGCGCGGCGCGGCCGGCGGTCTGGATCAGCGACCGCTCGCTGCGCAGGAAGCCTTCCTTGTCCGCGTCGAGGATCGCGACGAGCGACACCTCGGGCAGGTCGAGCCCTTCGCGCAGCAGGTTGATGCCGACGAGCACGTCGAACTCCGCGAGCCGCAGCCCGCGCAGGATCTCGATGCGCTCGAGCGCGTCGATGTCCGAGTGCAGGTAGCGCACGCGCACGCCCATCTCGCCGAGATAGTCGGTCAGGTCCTCGGCCATGCGCTTCGTGAGCGTGGTCACGAGCACGCGCTCCTGCCGCGCGACGCGCTCGCGCACCTCGGCGAGCAGGTCGTCCACCTGGCCTTCGATCGGCTTGATCACGAGCTCGGGATCCACGAGCCCCGTCGGGCGGATCACCTGCTCCACGAACACGCCCTGGCACTTGTCGAGCTCGTACTTGCCGGGCGTCGCGCTCACGTAGATGGTCGGGCCCATCTGCTGCTCGAACTCGGGAAACTTGAGCGGACGGTTGTCGAGCGCGCTCGGCAGGCGGAAGCCGAAGTCCACGAGCGTCGTCTTGCGCGAGCGGTCGCCTTCGTACATGGCGCCCACCTGCGACACGGTCACGTGCGACTCGTCCACGATGCAGAGGAAGTCCGGCGTGCCGTCTTCCTTCAGCGGGAAGAAGTCGATCAGGCAGCCCGGGCGCTCGCCGCTCGCGCGGCCCGCGAGGTGCCGCGAGTAGTTCTCGACGCCGGGGCACGAGCCCACGCTCGCGAGCAGCTCGAGGTCGTACTCGGTGCGCTGCTGCAGCCGCTGCGCCTCGAGCAGCTTGCCCTCGGCGCGGAACTTCGCGAGCTGCTCGCGCATCTCGGCGCGGATGCCGCCGATCGCCGCGCGCATGCGGTCCTCGGGCGTCACGAAGTGCTTGGCCGGGTACAGCGCCAGCGCCTCCATGCGGCGGATGGTCTTGCCGGTCACGGGATCCACGGCGGACAGCCGCGTCACCACGTCGTCCTCGAGCTCGATGCGGATCGTGTAGTCCTCGTACGCGGGCCGCACCTCGACCACGTCGCCGCGCACGCGGAACTGGCCGCGCGACAGTTCGATCTCGTTGCGCGTGTACTGAATGGCGATCAACTGCATCATCAGGTCGCGGCGCCGGATGGGCGCGCCGGCCCCGAGCTGGATGCGCATGCCCTTCCAGTCCGCGGGCGTGCCGAGGCCGTAGATGCACGACACGCTCGCGACGATGATCACGTCCTGGCGCTCGAGCAGCATGGACGTCGCCTGCAGCCGCAGCCGGTCGATGTCGTCGTTGATGCTCGCGTCCTTCGCGATGTACGTGTTCGTCGAAGGGACGTACGCCTCGGGCTGGTAGTAGTCGTAGTACGAAATGAAGTATTCGACCGCATTGGTCGGGAAGAAGCTCTTGAGCTCACCGTAGAGCTGCGCCGCGAGCGTCTTGTTGTGCGACAGCACGAGCGCGGGCCGGCCCCACTGCGCGATCACGTTCGCGATCGTGAAGGTCTTGCCCGAGCCCGTGACGCCGAGCAGCGTCTGGTGCTTCTCGCCCGCGCGGAGTCCGGCGACGAGATCTTCGATGGCCTGCGGCTGGTCGCCCGCGGGCGGATACGGCGAGAAGAGTTGGAAGTCCATGGGGCCGGGAGATTACAGGAGCGATGCATCCGCGGCGACAGCCGCGTGGGGGTTGCCGATCACCGCGGCGCATCTCCATTGCGCCGCCCCGTGCCGCCCTTCCATACTGCCTGCGGCTTTCGCCGCTACCCGTCCGGAGGGCTTCCCCCATGTCCCGCCTCGTGGTTCGCGCGTTCTCGGTTTCGCTCGACGGCTTCGGCGCCGGCGTTGCGCAGTCGCTCGAGCACCCGCTCGGCGTCGGCGGCCCGACGCTGCACAGCTGGTTCTTCCCCACGGCCACGTTCCAGAAGGCCGTGCTCGGCAAGGACGGCGGCACGACCGGTCCCGACGACGAGATCGCCGCGCGCAGCATGCAGGGCATGGGCGCGTGGATCCTCGGGCGCAACATGTTCGCGCACTCGCGCGGCCCGTGGACCGACGACGGCTGGCGCGGCTGGTGGGGCGACGAGCCGCCGTATCACGTGCCGGTGTTCGTGCTCACGCACCACGCGCGCGAGCCGCTGCCCATGAAGGGCGGCACGGTCTTCCACTTCGTCACGGGCGGCATCCACGAAGCGCTCGAGCGCGCGCGCGAGGCCGCGGGCGACCGCGACGTCCGCGTCGGCGGCGGCGTCTCCACGCTGCGGCAGTACCTGTCCGAGCGCCTCGTCGACGAGATGCATCTCGCGGTCTCGCCCGTGCTGCTCGGCCGCGGCGAGTCGCTGTTCGCCGGACTCGACCTGCCCGCGCTCGGCTACCGCGTCGCCTCGAGTGTCGCGACCGAAGCCGCGACGCACGTCACGTTCGTGCGGGAGTGACGCACGCTCGAACGCGAGTGCAGCCGAATGTCCGGACGATGTTGGAAACTGGCCGCGCGGCCAGTTTCGGACATGGTGTGGACAAATGAGAACGGCGGCCGCTCTCGAAGCGGCCGCCGTGGTCTTTCGCGCAACGCACGGCGCTCACTCCGCCTCGCAGAGCTCCGTGAGCCGCTCGAGCGCTTCCGGCCACGTTTCGCGGAAGTACTCCTCGAACTCGTCCGGGACCTGGAGCTCGACCTCGAGCTGCGTGCCGGTGCGCACGGCCTCGAACATGTAGATCTCGCGGGCGCCCACCCACGCGCGCGCGTCCTCGCTCGTGCGGTCCTCGGCTCCGTCGGCGAGCAGGCCGAGATGCCGGAGCGACACGTACGCGTTCGGCCGAAGCTCCTCGATCTCGCACAGCACGCCCCGACCGCCGGGTCCCAGGAAACGAATCTGTTCGCCCTGCTTCCAGGTCCCCTCGTAGCGCGACTCCTCGTCGAACGCCGCCGTCCAGTCCTGCCAGCTCTCGGGCGCCAGCATGACCTCGAACACGCGCGAGGGCGGCGCCGCGATGTCGGCGACGAACGAAATGGCTCGGTGCTTGGTCATGCGTGCACTCCCGTGGCTGGAGCTTGGATGGCCCGCGGCGCTACTTCGCCGCCACCGCGCGGAACTTGATGCCGCAGCCGAGCGCCTTGCTCTCGGCCGTCTTCACGGGCTTGCCCGACGCGACCGCGGCGATCGCGTCGTTCAGCCAGCGCTGCGTCACCTGATCGGCGTGCTGCGAGTTGTCGTCGATCGCGCCGTGGTAGACGAGCTTGCCCTTGGCGTCGAACAGGAACGCCTCCGGCGTTCTCGTCGCGCCGAACGCGCGCGCCACGCCGCTCGTCGCGTCGACCACGTACGGGAACTGGTAGCCGACCGACTTCGCGCGCGGGCCCATCTCGGCGAACGCGTCCTCGGGATAGGCTTCCGGATCGTTCGAGTTGATCGCGATCACGCCGACGCCCTGCTTGATCGCCGCGTTGCCGATCTCCGCGATGCGCGGCTGCCACGCCTTCACGTACGGGCAGTGGTTGCAGATGAAGAGCACGAGCGTGCCCTTCTTGCCCGCGGCCTTCGCGATGGTGAGCGGCTTGCCGTCGACGTTCTGCATGGCGATGTCCTGCATGGGCGCTGGCGCGCCCAGTTGCAGCGCCGCAGGCGCTGCGCCGTTCTGTGCAGTCGCGAGCGCAGCGAGCGAGCCCACCAGCACCATCGTCACGAGTACAGCACCGAGGAATCGCTTCATCACTGCTTCCCTCCGTTGGAGTGGCCCTGCATCGCCTGCATCACCGCCGCCTCGAAGCGCGCGGAATCCGCGCCTCCCTCCCAGAATGCGACCTGCCGGCCTTCGGCGTCGAACACGAGCGTCGCCGGCAGCGCGCCGGTCCACTTCGGTTCGAGCCCGTCGATGAACGCCTGATCGAGATCCTGCTTCACGTAAGAAGTGTCCGTGACGCCCTGCTCGCGCAGGAACGTGCGCACGGCCCCCAGCTCGGTGTCGAAGTCCGCCGACACGAGCACGAGCCGCACGCCCGGGTGGCGCTTCACGGTGGCGAGCAGCGCGGGGAACTCCTCGCGGCACGGCCCGCACCACGACGCCCACACGTTGAGCACGGTGGCCTTCGCGCCGGGCGCCTTCGCACGCGCGAGCACGTCGGCGACGGGCAGCGGCACGACCGGCGGCGAGAGCGAGTCCGGCGCCGCGGCGGCGGACGGCTCGCCGGAGGCGGCCGGCGGAGGTGAGGGCTTGGAGCCGCAACCTGCGGCGAAACACGCCGCGGCGAGCGCGAGCACGAGAGCGAGCTTTCTCATGGGCGGCAGCCTACCGCACGAAACGCGGCGACCGCGTCCGGGGCAGGTCATCTCCTGCCCGAACGCGGCCGCCGAACGACGAACGCGGAGGTCCGGCGACTACCAGCGCTGGCGCGCCGTGTACGTGAGCACCACTTCCTTGCCCGCGGGAACGTCGATCGACCACTGCAGCGTGTTGGCGTCCTTGCGGAGCGACGGGTGCGACTGCGCCGTCACGGTGATGTCGCCGCCGAGCGGCTCTTCCACCACGATCGTCACGGCCGTGGTCTTGCGGTTGCGGAGCTTGATCTCGGTCGTGTACTCGCGCTCGCGGTCGCTGATGCGCTTGTCCGACTTGATCGCACGCTCGGCCGCCAGGTCGAACGCGGTGCCGACTTCCATCGTGAGCTTCTCGTCGACGGCCGTGTGGCCGATGTTCGTCTCGCCCGTGAACTGCAGCTGCTTCGACGCGTCGGGCTCGAAGAACCGCACGCGGCCCGCGGGCAGCGGCGCGCCGGTGCCTTCCTTCGCGCTGTTCACGACGATGAGCTGGCTCTGCACGCCGCGCGCGTCGCCGCCGCGATACAGGTAGCGCGGCTTCACCGTCACGGGGCGCGGGTCGTACATCGTGAGCGACTGCGTCTCGCGATCGCGCAGCGTGACCTCGCCCGCGAGCGTGTAGAGGTGGTAGTCGGCGAACGCCTGCTCGGTCATCTCGCCGGGCGCGCCACCCGCGGCGTCGGCGCTCACGCGCGCCATCATCGCGTACTCCATCTTGGGCGCGGGCGGCGTCGCACGCGACGGCTCGCCGGCGACCAGCTGCAGCCGCGCGTCGGTGTAGCCGCGGCCGGTGCTGTTGACGACCTGCACGATCGTCCCCCACGTCGCGGTGTTGTCACCGGTGCGCACGAGCGTGTGCTCGGCCGACCACGACAGTCCGCTCGTCAGGTAGCTGAGGTCCGCGCGCGTCGCGCCCTTCGTGCCTTCGATCACGGCTTCGATCGCCGGCTTGAGCGAGAGCGTCTTGCCGGGGTTCGCGAGCGACACTTCCTCGACCGTGCCGCGCGCCTGCGAACGAATGGAGCCGTCGTCGCCGCGCAGCACGAGCCACGCGCCGTCGGCCGCGACGAGCATGCCTTCGGCGACGCGGTCGCCGCGCGAGAGCACGCGCACGCGCTGCCCGACCGCGCGCTCGATGAGCGCGTCACCGCTCGCGACGTCCCAGCGCCACGCGAGACGCGCGACGCGGCCGGCGGCCGGCGCGAGCCGGACGCTCGAGAAGTCGAGCCCGGTGGACACGTCCTCGAGGCGCACGGTGTCGCGCGCGGAGCGGACGTCGAGCGTGCGCGACTCGCGCACGAATCCGAGATCGCGGGTGTAGATCGTGACCGAGGGACCGGCCTGCGCGGCCGTGGCCAGCGTGACCGCGGCGAGCGCGGTGGCGGCGAGCGTTCTCATGGGGCGTGTTCTCCGGGGACGTGTGGATGCCGTGGTTCTGCCGGGGAACATACGACAGATGGCCCGGGCTATTCCCGGGCGGCGGTCACGAGCGCCCTACAGCAGGCTCGCGTACGTCCGCGATTCGAACCGCGCGGCGAGCGCCTTCAGCGAGCTCTCGAGCAGCGCGAGTTTGTCCGCGAGCGGCCGGTCCATACCCGGGTGCTTCGCGAGGCGCGGGTCCACCCCGTCCTCCTCGAGCCCGAGCGCGTCCACCGCGTGCAGCGCGTACGACAGCGTGTCGCCGCGGCGCGCGAAGCCGTCGAGCTGCGTGGCGAAGCGCGCGTCGTCCGAGAAGTAGCGCAGCGTGTGATAGACCGGCATGCGCAGACCCGGCGTCACGGCGAGCGGGAACTCGCGCACGGTCGCGCCGCCCGCGGTCCAGTCGTACGGATCGCGCCGCCACGTGAACGGCCACGGGTTCATGGCCAGCACGCGCATCGGGTCGGCGCTCTTGGTCGCGAGCACGAGCCGCGCGGGAATCAGCACGGGCGTCGGGTACGCGGAAGCGTCGTAGCGGTAGCCGAGCCCCGCGAGCACGGGCACGACGGACGCGTTCATGTCGAAGTTCGGCGAGCGGAAGCCCACGACGGTCGCGCCGCTCGCGGCCTCCAGCGCGCGCTTGCTGTCGCCCAGCTCCTGTTTCTGGCGCGCGACGCCCAGTCCCGCGAAGCCGATCGGGTGCGACCAGGTGTGGCTCGCGATCTCGTGCCCGGCCTCGGCGGCCGCGCGCAGGTTCGCCGCGTTCCCCTCGGCGTCACGTGCGACGAGGAACAGCGTCGCGTGAATGCCGCAGCGCGCGAACACGTCGAGCAGGCGCGGCAGCGCCTTCGTGTAGACGAGCGAGTCCGCGGGCAGGCCGGTGAAGCCGTAGCCCACGAGATGCAGGTCGACCGGATCGACGTCGACGCTCACGACCACGGGAGTGCGCGTCATCGGGAAAGACTTGGCGCCTCCGGCGCCGGGGTTGCGGGCGCCGGGGTTGCGGGCGACGGAGTGATCGCGGACGACGCCGGCTCGATCGGCCGGTAGACGTAGTGCGGCGCGAAGCGGTTGCCGGCCACCGGACGCAGCGCCTCGGTGATCCAGCCGAGCGTGTCGGCGAGTTCGTAGCTGTTCGCGAGCATCGGCCAGGGCTGGTTCGCCTGCGTGATCGGCTCGTCCATGACCAGCCACGGACGGTTCGGCCCCGCGAGCAGCGGCGTGAGCATGTGCTCGAGCACCTTCGGGTCCTTCTTCACGAGCGCGTTGCCGCGCGAGCGGCCGATGTCCTCGAACGGAATGATCTGCAGCGAGCCTTCGCGCCCCGACTGGTGGTCGTACCAGCCGTGGTACGGCATGAGCACGTCGCCCGGCAGCGTCTTCAGGTAGTCCATGAACGCGGTGTGCGCCTCGCGCGCCTTCGAGTGCGGCTTGAGCGAGTGGATCGGATAGAGCAGCGCGACGAACTGCGCGAACAGCGCCAGGTAGACCACCGTCATGCCCCAGCCGCGCCCCGACGTGCCGCCGGCGTCCAGCTGCCGCGCCACGCGTTCGAGCGCGATCGGCCCGAGGAAGCACATGCCGACCATCGAAGGCATGAACAGATGGTGGTAGGCGTACGGATCGAGCGTCGCCATGAGGCCGGTGCCGACGGCGGCGAGCCCCATCCAGTACCAGAGCGCGACGCGTTCGTTCGGGCGTTCGGCCGCGCCGAGCGACAGCAGCGAACCCACGCTCAGCACGCCGAGCGTGCCGAACAGGTTCTTGCCGAGGTACGCCTCGATGCGCACGGGCGCGAACTGGGACCAGCCGCGCGGGATCGACCACGTGTACACGCGGAACCACTCGCCGAGCCACGCGGTGAGCACCGCGTACGTGCCCGCCGTGAGCGCGACGATCGCGACGCCGAACGGCAGCGCGCGCTTGCGGTCGTGGAACACGAGGTACGCGAGCGCGGCGATCGAGAACAGGATCGAGTGCTGCTTCGTGAAGAACCCGAGCGCGAGCAGCACGGCCGCGCCGATCGCACCGCCCAGGCCGCGCGTGAAGCGCAGCGTCGCGAGCCCGGAGAACGTGAAGAGCAGCATGAGCGAGTCGGGCCGCGCGATGTCGTACGCCGCACCGTTGAACGAGAAGCCCATGAGGAAGATGCCGGGCGCCGCGATCGCGAGCGTCGGGCGCTTCGTCTCGGCGAACACGACGATCGCCATGAGGATCGACAGCAGGATCGACGCGCCGAACGCGACGGCGCGCGGCTCCCAGAACTCCGGTCCCCAGATGCGCGCGAGGTACGAACTCACGGTCGCGAACAGCGGCATGTACGCGAGCGGGATGTAGTGCAGGCTCGGCGCGACGTAGATCGGCTGCCCCGCGGCGAGGCGCGCGACGTGATCCATCATCACGCCCTCGATGCAGTCGAGCTCGAGCGGATAGGGCATGCGGTACAGGCCGAGCATGACGTAGGCGCCGATCGCGAGGAACGCGTGGCCCCACACGGCGAGTCGCGCGAGTGCGCGCAGGATCATCGGGGGGCTCCTTCGGGCAGGGCGATGCGATAGAGATGAAGTGTGTCGAGCTCGGCGCCGGCGGCGCGCTCCGCATGTCGCAACGGCACGCGCGCGACGCGCGAGCCCTCGAGGTACGCGGGCGGCACGAGCATCGAGTCACCGGGTTCCTGGATCCACGCGACCCAATCGGCGCCCTCGTGCACGAGGCGCGCCTCGAGTTCCGGCGTCAGGTCGGCCTTCATGAGCGGCCAGCCCGAGCGGCGCGCGCGCGTGAGCGTGCGCGGGTCCGAGTACTCGGAGTTGTGGTCCACGACCACGACGAGCTCGTCCTCGGGCACGTACTGCGCGATCGCGACGCCCGCGGCCTCGCGCAGCGTGTCCACGCGATACCAGTGCAGCTTGATCGGCGTCAGGATCGCGAGCGACACGATGCCGACGAACGTCAGCGCCGACACGACGCGCACGAGCTTGTTGCCGTGGCCGGTCTGGCTGCCGATCGCGATGCCCACGAGCAGCGCGACCGGAGCGACGAGCGGCAGCTGGTAGTAGTTGTGAATGAGGTTGAGCGGGAAGAACACCGCCACGTACGCGAGCGCGCCGACGCTCCACGCCGCGGCGAAGATCGCGGGCGACGGACCGCCGTCGCGGCGCGGCGCCTGCGTGAGCACACCGGCCGCCGCCTGCAGCGCGCCGAGCGGCGTCGCGAGCTCGAAGACGACGCGGTGCGCGAGCTTCAGCCAGTTGGCCGGCTTGAGCCGCGTGTGCCAGTCGCCCACGTACCACCACCACGGATTCACTTCCTTGTAGAACCCCGGCAGCCAGTTCCAGTCGGGCACCGCGCCGTTCACCGCGGTCACGTGCGCGCGCCACGCGAGGAACGCCGCGCCGGTTCCGGCGAGCGCCACGAACGTGCCCGCGAGCGCCGTGAGCGAGCCCGCGCCGATCGCGAGCAGCGCGAGCGGCGGCAGCACCGGCAGCAGGTACGGCACCTTGATCATCGCCGCGAGCGCGCCGCAGGCGGCGGCGCCGATCGCGTGTCCCCAGCCCCCGCCGCGCATGGAACGCCACGCGTGCCACAGGAAGCCCTGCGCGAACGCCTGCGCGGCGAAGTCCACCTGCGGCGCACGCGAGTAGAACTGCGAGATCGGCGCGAGCAGGTACACGGCGGTCGCGATGCGCGCCGCGGTCGTGCCCGCGAGGTCGCGCGCGATGCGGTGGAACCACCACGCGGCGAGCGCGGTGAACGCGAGCGCGACCACGCGGTCCCACACGACCGAGAATCCGAACGCCTTGCCGAGCAGCGCGGCGAGCGCCTCGGGCAGCGGGAACTCGAAGATCAGCGTGCCGTGCCCGCCGAGCCAGCTCACCTTGGGGTGCAGCAGGTCGATCCCGTGCTTCACGTACTGCCACGTGTAGAACGACGTGTCGCACTGGCGCCACGAGTGCGGGTCGTCGAGCGGTCCGAGCAAGTGCGGCGCGCGCAGCAGGAAGAGGCCGAGCACGGCGAGTGGCCATGCCCAGCGGGCGAGCGGATTCCTTGGTTCGGACATCTGTGGCATGACGCTCCGGCGATGGAAGTCGGACCGCGCGCCGAGAAGGGCCTGCGGAGGTGCAGCGAGCGCGGGGATGACGTCTGGACCTATCGGCCCTCGTGGGGGCGCGCATGATAGGAGAAGCGCCGCCGAGCGACCAATGCTCCCGGGGCGGTCCGGGCGCCGCGCGGCCGGTTGCGGTCCGGGCCCTCCCGCTCCTACCCTGCGCCGCCCGGTCTGGGCGTCGGCCCCTTCCAAGGCCCTGCGCTCAACCAAGTTCAGTGGCCGTGAACGGCCGCCGATACCCGGGCGTCAGCTCGTCCCCCCCGACCGCGCCCTCCCGCGTGCCTCGGGGCATTCCGGTACCCCACGACCGGACGCACTTCGCGTCGGAATCCCAATCATGAGCAAGCACGCGGCAGTCATCGGCGGTGGCATCACGGGTCTCGCGAGCGCGTTGTCGCTCAGCGGCCGTGGCTACCGCGTGACGCTGTTCGAGGCGGACGCCGATCTCGGCGGCCTCGGCACGACCTTCCCCTGGCGAGACACCCATCTCGAAAAGTTCTACCACTGCTTCCTGCCGGACGACTTCGCGCTGCTTCCGCGCGTGAGCGAGCTGGGGCTCGACGGCCAGATGCTGTGGCGCGAGACCAAGATGGGCTTCATGTACCAGAAGAAGATCTGGCCCATGAACACGCCCGGCGACCTGCTCTCGTTCGGACCGCTCAACTGGCTCGAGCGCGTGCGCATGGGACTCATGGGCGTGCGCGCCCGCTTCGACGGCCTCTCGCCTTCCCTCGACGACATCACCGCCGAGACGTACGTGCGCAAGATGGTCGGTGACCGCGCGTTCGAAGTGATGTGGAAGCCGCTCCTGTCCGCCAAGATCGGCGACCACTACTCGGCGCTGCCCGCGTTGTGGCTGTCGAGCCGCATGAACCGCGAAAAGAGCAGCGGCCCCGAGCGAAAGGGCTGCCTGCCCGGCGGCTATCGCGCGCTCATCGACGCGTTCGCGAAGGAACTGGGCAAGCGCGGCGTGACCATTCACCTCAACGCGCGCGCGCAGTCCATCTCGCAGGACGCGCAGGGCATGACGGTCACGACCGAAGGCGGCGCCGCGGAGCGGTTCGACTTCGTCGTGAGCACGTCGCCCCTCGGGCATTTCCAGCAGATGACGAAGGGCCTCGACGTGCCCGCGAGCGTGCGCGACCTCAAGCTCGACTACCAGGGCGTCGTGAGCGCGATCTTCCTCACGCGCGAGCCGCTCACGCACTACTACTGGATGCCGTGGGTGGACTCGGGCGCGCTGTCGCAGGGCGTGATCGAAATGAGCAACCTCGTGCCGCTCGGCCGTACGCACGGACTGCACGTGAACTACCTCGTGAACTACACCCATCGGAACGGCGAGCTGTTCTCGCTGCCCGAGGAAGAAATCCTGAAGCGCTACCGCGCCGACCTCGCCTCGCTGTTCCCGAAGGCGGCGGCCTCGGTGGAAGAAGAGTTCCTGTTCCGCGCGCCGTACGTGGAGCCGATCTGGACGACCGGCTATTCTCGCGCCGTGCCGCCCAACACCGTCATCCCCGGGCGGCTCTACCTCGCGTGCACCGCGCAGGTGTACCCGCGCGTGAACTCGTGGAACTCCTGTTGTGCCGTGGTGGACCAGATGCTGCCGCGGTTGTTCGAGGAAGTGGAGGCCGTGCCGGCCGGAGGCTCCAAGTGATCTGGGTCATCTTCCCCGCGTGGAACGAAGAACGCGTCATCCGACCGACGCTGCTCGAGCTTTGGAAGGCGTACAAGGACCGCAACGAGCCGTACACCGCGGTGCTCGTGAACGACGGCTCGACCGATCGCACGGTCGAGGAGGCGCAGGCCGCCGTCGCCGAGAGCGGCGGGCAGATGAAGCTCGTCGTGCTCACGCACGAAGTGAATCGCGGGCTCGGCGCGGGCCTTCGCACGGGCATCTACTGGGTGCTCGACCAGGCCGCCGACGACGACGTGCTCGTGACGCTCGACGCCGACAACACGCACCCGCCGGCGCTCATTCCCGAGCTGGTCAAGCGCGTGCGCGCGGGCGCCGACCTGTCGATCGCGTCGCGCTACCGTTCCGGCGCCGAAGTGCACGGCGTGCCCGGCTACCGCCGCGCGCTGTCCGACGTGGCGAGCATTCTCTTCTCGACGCTCTACCCGATTCCCGGCGTGAAGGATTACACCTGCTGCTTCCGCGCCTACCGCATTCCGCTGCTGCGCCGCGCGCGCGCCGTGTACGGCGAGCAGCTGTGCACCGCGAAGGGCTTCGAAGCCGTCATGGACCTGCTGCTCCGTCTCGGACCGCTCGGCATGAAGGTGGACGAGATGGGCTTCGTGCTCGACTACGGCGATCGCGTCGGCCAGAGCAAGATGAAGGTCGTGAAGACGATCGAGTCGACGCTCAAGCTGCTCATCAAGCGCCGCTGGGAGCGCATCACCATCTGGACGCCGAAGCACATCGCCGCACTCGAGGCGGCGGCGGCAGGAAAGGGCGCGAAGAAGTGAGCAAGCATCCGAAGGTCGGCATCATCGTCGGCACGCGCCCCGAGATCATCAAGATGGCGCCGCTCGTCCGCGCGTGCGCCGAGCGCGACGTCCCCTACCTCCTGCTCCACACCGGCCAGCACTACTCGTACGAGATGGACGGCGTGTTCTTCGAGGAGCTCGGCCTACCCGTGCCGCACGCGAACCTTTCGGTCGGCTCCGGCACGCAGGCCTACCAGGTCGGCGCGATCGTGACGGGCATCACGCCCATCTACGAGCGCGAGAAGCCCGACTGGGTGCTCGTCGAGGGCGACACGAACTCCGTGCTCGCCGCCGGTCTCGCGGCGCAGAAGCTCGGCCTCAAGGTCGGGCACGTCGAAGCCGGCCTGCGCTCGTACGACCGCACGATGCCGGAAGAGATCAACCGGCTCGTCACCGACCAGTTCTCCGATCACCTCTACGCGCCCACCGAGAAGTCGCGCGGCATCCTGCGCGGCGAGGGCGTGACCGACGACCGCATCTTCGTCACGGGCAACACCGTCGTGGACGAGCTGTACCTGCAGCGTCCGCGTGCGGAAGCGCGCGGCGCGCTCGAGCGGTTCGGCGTGTCGCCGAAGCGCTACGCGCTCGCGACCGTGCACCGCGCCGAGAACACCGATCACGAAGGGCGGCTCCGCTCGATCGTCGCCGGCCTGTCGCAGGCCGCGGCCGCGACCGGCCTCGAAGTGCTCGCCGCCGTGCATCCGCGCACGACGCAGCGCATGGAGAAGCTCGGCCTTTCGTGGGGCGATCACGTGCGCGCGCTTCCGCCGCTGCCCTACCTCGACTTCCTCGGCCTGCACGCGCAGGCGGCGCTCACCATGAGCGACTCCGGCGGCCTGCAGGAAGAAGCCTGCTGCCTCGGCGTGCCGTGCGTGACGCTGCGCGACAACACCGAACGTCCCGAGTCCGTGGACGTCGGCGCCAACGTGCTCGTGGGCGCGGACACCGACCGGATCGTCGCGGGCGCGAAGGCCATGCTCGGCAAGGCCGGCGGCTGGGCGAACCCGTTCGGCGACGGCCGCGCGGCGCATCACATCCTGGACGCGCTGCTGTCGGCATGAGCGCCGCGCTCGAAACGGACGAACGTCCGCATCCGCTCGATCGCTTCGCGATTTGGGGCGTGCTCGTGCTCGCCGCGGTCCTGCGCGCGTTCGAGCTCGGCGCGCGCAGCCTGTGGACCGACGAGGGCAGCACGTGGACCGCGGCCTCGCTCCCGCTCGGCGCCATGCTGCGCCGCTGCGTCGAGCGCGACGCGAGCCCGCCGCTCTTCTACCTGCTCACGTCGTGGGGCCTGGAGTTCGGCGATGGCGAAGCGCAGCTGCGGCTCGTGTCGTACGCCGCGTCGCTCGCGCTCGTGTGGCTCACCTACCGGATCGGCCGCCTCGGGCTGTCGCGCCGCCGTTCGGCGTTCGCCGCGCTGCTCACCGCGCTCGCACCGTACCAGGTCATGTACGCGCAGGAAGCGCGCACGTACACGCTCGCCGCGGCGCTGCTCGTGGCCGGCATCTGGTTCTACGCGCGCGCGTCGATCACCAACCGGCGCTCGCACTGGGCGGGACTCGCGCTCATGACCGCGCTCGGCGCGTGGACGCAGACGATCGCGCTGCTCGGCATCTCGGCGCAGGCGGCGCTCACGCTCGGCACGAAGAGCGGACGCAGGCGCTGGCTGCCCTGGGGCCTCGCGCTCGCCGCGGGCGCGGCGATGTACCTGCCGTGGGCGTGGTACTCGCGCGGAGTCGCCGAGCACCTGTCGAGCTCGCACTGGTACATCCCCGACCCCGACGCGAAGGGCGTCTTCAAGGTGCTGCGCGCCGCGCTCCTCTCGCCGCTGCCGCTCGTCGGCGCGCCCGAGGGCTCGACCATGCCGGGCCTCGACGCGTACCTGCCGCGTTCGCTCGCGTGGGCGCTCGTGAGCCTGCCGGTCGCGATCGCGCTGTTCGTCGGCCTGCCCGAACTCGCGGGGCGCGACGGCCGCGGCCGGCTCACGCGTGTCGCCTGGGCGGCGTGGTTCGTGCCCGTCGCCGCGGTGTTCGTGCTCTCGTTCCAGCGGCCGCTGTTCCTGCCACGCTACTTCGTGTTCGTGACGCCGGCGGTGAGCCTGCTGCTCACGCTCGGCGCGTCGGCGCTGAATCCCCGTCCGTGGCGGTTCGTGCTCGGCGGCTGGCTCGCCGCGCTCGCCGTGCTCGGGCTCGTGCGTTACAGCCACGACTACACGAAGGAGCCCTGGCGCGACGTGACGGCCGACATCCGCGCGCGATCGGCCGCCGGGCGCACCGCCGTGCTCGTGCCGTTCGACGTGGATCCGTTCGCCTACTACAACCGCACGGCGCCACAGCCCGTCGTCTCGTTCGAGGTGAGCCATCCGGACGAGCCGTTCGCGGCCATGTTCACGCCGCGCCAGCTCGACGAGTTGCAGGAAGCCGCGCGCCGCAACACTTCGCCCTACGACGAAGTCTGGGTCGTCGTGCGCAGCCCGAACTCGGACGTGCGCCGCGAAGTCGCGCGCCGCGCCGAGGCCGTGGCCGGCGAGGGCCGCGCGTTGGTGGAACGCCGGCGCTGGGACTCGCTCACGGGCCCGCTGCGCGTCTCGCGCTTCGTCCGCGGCGCGGTGACGCCGGATAGTTTGCGGTAGCAGGCGTCGCATCCGGCGGCCTCCGGCCGCCGAACGATTCCCTTACGTTTCGCGCGCCCCCATTGACGGTCGGCCGCGCGTGCGGTTCCCTCGGGCTCCATCCTCCTCCGCTCGCGCAGACCCTGCCCCGCTCGGAGGCCGACATGAAGTTCGATCCCGCATCCCGCGTCCAGGATTTCCTGGTCTTCGGCGAGTTCGGTGACGTGAATCCGTCCATCACCGATTCCTCGACCTATACGTTCCTCGATCCGGCTCGCATGGAAGAAGTCTTCGAGCACGAGATCGAGGGCTGCTTCCTCTACTCGCGCCACTGGAACCCGACCAACAAGTACCTCGCCGACGCGCTGGCGCGCATGGAGGACGCCGAGAGCGCGCAGGTGATGGCGTCGGGCATGGGCGCGATCAGCACGACGCTCTCGATCTGTTCGTCCGGCGACGAGATCGTGTGCGGCCGCAACATCTACGGCGGCACGTACGCGCTGCTCAAGAACCTGCTGCCGCGGTTCGGCGTGACGACGAAGTTCGTGGACCTGCGCGACCACGACGCCGTGCGCGCCGCGATGACGGATCGCACGCGCGTGATCTACGCCGAGTCCATCAGCAATCCTTTGCTCGAGGTGTCCGACGTGCCCGCGCTCGCGAAGATCGCGCACGACCGCGGCGCGAAGCTCGTGGTCGACGGCACGTTCAGCCCGATGATCCTGTCGCCGCTGCGGCTCGGCGCCGACGTCGTCGTGCACAGCCTGACCAAGTACATCAACGGCACGAGCGACTGCGTCGCCGGCTGCGTGATCTCGAGCAAGGCGTTCATCGACTCGCTCAACGACGTGAACTCGGGCACGAGCATGCTGCTCGGTCCCGTGCTCGACGCGACGCGCGCGGCCGGGATCCTCAAGAACCTGCACTCGCTCCACATCCGCATGCGCAAGCACAGCGAGAACGCGGCGTTCCTCGCGCACCGGCTCGAGTCGCACGGCTACGAGGTGCACTACCCCGGTCTCGAGAGCCATCCGCACCAGTCGCTCATGCGGCGCCTCATGAATCCCGGCTACGGCTACGGCGGCATGATGACGCTCGACGCGGGCGACGCGGCGACGGCGAACAAGCTCATGGTCGCGCTGCAGGAGGCGAAGGTCGGCTACCTCGCCGTGAGCCTCGGCTACTTCAAGACGCTCTTCAGCATGCCGGGCAAGAGCACCTCGAGCGAGATCCCGGCCGAGGAGCGCGCGCTCGCGGGCATCTCGGACGGCCTGATTCGCTTCTCGATCGGGCTCGACGCCGACATCGAGCACACGTGGCGCCGCATCGAGCGCTGCCTCGAGTCCGCCGGCGTGAAGCCGCGCACGCGCTGGTACGCCGAGATCGAGTGACCCATTCACGGTGAAGACGGCCGCCAGGCACACGCCCGGCGGCCGGTTTCGCTTCAGTGGGCCACCGCGAGCCGCTCCAGCCAGCGCCGCCCGCCCTCGCCCGAGGCGCCGTCCGGATCGGCGGCGAGCAGCGCCGCGGCGATCATGACGCCCAGCATGCGGGCGAATCGCCAC
>JADJLL010000020.1 GCA_016710095.1 Candidatus Eiseniibacteriota bacterium
GCCCGGCGCGAACATCCGCAACCTCGGCGACGCGCTGTGGTGGGCCGTGGGCACGGTCTCGGGCACGAACAACGACGTGCACTACCCGGTGACGGGTGAGGGGCGCTTCATCGGCACGATGCTCATGCTGCTCGGCCTCGCGCTCTTCTCGGTCGTCACGGCGCGCGTCGCGGCGCCTCCGCGGGCCCGCGCGACGACGAGGTGCTCGCGCGGCTGAAGGCGATCGGAAGCGGCTCGAACGCGCGGAGCAGGGCGCTCGCCCGGAGGGCGCGACCCCGCCGCGGGAGCCGTAGGCCGGCGCGGAGCCGTCAGCGCTTGCCGCGGCGCAGCTTCGTCGCGGGCTCGTGCGCCTTCGGTTCGGCGAGCTGCACGAGGGCGTTCGCGAGGGCGGAGCCGCCGCCCGTCGCGCCGGAGCGCGTCTTGCGGTGCTCGACCAGCCGCTTCCAGTGCGCGGGACGCTTCTCCTGCAGCCAGCGCTCGAGGTCGGCCGCGTTCTTGAACCACGCGGTGATGTCCGACAGCGGCGCGCGCCGCTCGCAGCCGCGCGGGTCGTACTCGCGGCACAGCACCGGACGCTCTTCGTACACCGCGCAGTGGCCGTTGGGTTTCAGCTGCTCGCACGGCGCTTCGATGTGCAGGTACCACGCCTCCGGCTTCTCGAGGTAGATCTCGAGGTTGCGGTGGTGGAGCACCCAGATCCACTGGTCGTATTCCCACGGCGAGCGCGGCGCGTCGATCTCGATGCTCACGGTCTCGCAGCACCGCGTGCAGCCCGAGCAGAGGTCGGCGTTCTCGTCCGCGGTCAGGTCGATCGCGTCGCGCTCGTCCTCGAGCACCGTCGTGTCGTCGAGGCCGCTCACTTCTCGAGCACCTCGAGGCAGTTCTCGTAACGCCCGAACGACGGCATGAGGTAGACGCCGTTCGCCATGCTCTTGCACTGGGCGAGCAGGTCGCGCGCGAGTTCGACGCCGACCTTCTGGCCTTCGTTGCCCGCGTCGTGCATGCGCGTGCGGATCCAATCGGGCACGTGGATGCCCGGCACTTCGTTGTGCAGGAACTCGGCGTGACGGAACGACTGCAGCGGCAGGATGCCGATCATGAGCGGGATCGGCGGCATGCCGCCCAGGCGCTTCAGGAAGTTCTCCCAGCACGACAGTTCGTACACGGGCTGCGTCATCACGAACTGCGCGCCGGCGTCGATCTTCTTGCGGAAGTGGTCGAGCTCGTGGTCGAGGTCCTCGGCGGTCGGGTTGACCGCGCAACCGATGCTGAAGCCGGTCGGCGCGCCGATCGAAGTGCCCGAGTCGTCCGTGCCGCGATTCATCTTGTTCACGATGCCGATGAGGCCGACCGAGTTCGTGTCGTACACGGCCGTCATGTTCGGGTAGTCGCCGAGACTCGGCGGATCGCCCGTCAGGCAGAGGATGTTCCGCAGCCCGAGCGCGTGCGCGCCGAGCAGGTCGCTCTGCAGGCCCATCAGGTTCCGGTCGCGGGTCGTGTAGTGGAGGATCACCTCGACCTGCGGGAACAGTCCGTGGATCTGGAAGGCGAGCGACATCGCGCTCATGCGGATGCGCGCCATCGGGGAGTCGGCGATGTTGATGCAGTCCACGCCGCGCTCGGCCATGAGCTTCGCACCGGCGAGCACCTTCTGCGTGTTGATGCCCCGCGGCGGGTCGATCTCGACGCTCACCGTGAACTTCGACTTCATCTTCTGCAGCAGCGAAGGCTCGGTGGTCTCGGTCGGCGCCTCTTCGACCGGCGCGCGCTCGAGCACGTGCACCTCGGCGCCCGACGGCAGCGTCTCGGCCGGCAGGTGCGAGGCGAGGCGTTCGCGCATGGCGCGGATGTGCGCCGGGGTCGTGCCGCAGCAGCCGCCGATGATGCGCGCGCCCAGCGCGACGGCGCGGGCGGCGAAGTCGGCGAAGTACTCGGGGCTCGACAGGTAGACGTAGCGCCCGTCCACGAACTGCGGCAGGCCGGCGTTCGGCATGACCGAGAGCGGCAGGCCGGAGCCGGTGGCCGCGAGCTCCTCGAGCACTTCGAGCGTCGGCTGCGGGCCGACGCCGCAGTTCACGCCGATCACCGACGCGCCCGCGTTGCGCAGCGCCTTGGCGATCAGCTGCGGCGTGTGGCCGTAGCGCGTCTTGCCGTCGAGGCCGAACGTCATCTGCGCGACGATCGGCACTTCGGTCGTGATCGAACGGATCGCGCGGATCGCCGCGAGGATCTCGTTCAGGTCCTGGAACGTCTCGAGGAGGAAGACGTCGAGGCCGCCTTCGAGCAGCCCTTCGGCCTGCCCGCGGAACGCCTTCTCGGCTTCCGCCACCGCGATCTCACCGAACGGCTCGACGTGCGCGCCGAGCGGGCCCATGGAGCCGGCGACGAACGCGGTGGTGCCGACGATCTCCCGTGCATTGCGCGCGATCTTCACGCCCTGACGGGCGATCACGCGGGCCTTGTCCTGCAGCCCGTGCGTCGCGAGCCTCACGGCGTTCGCGCCGAAGGTGTTCGTCTCGATCAGCTCGGCGCCCGCGGTCAGGTACTCGCGGTGGATGCCTTCGATGACACCGGGCTGGGAGAGGTTGAGTTCGTCGAAGCAGCGTTCGTAACCGACGCCCCGGGAGAACAGGAGCGTGCCCATGGCGCCGTCCGCGAGGACGGGACCCTGAGCGAGGCGGGCGAGGAAGGGCGAGGAAGTGGACATGTGAGCCGCAATCTACGTGCCGCGCGCCGGGCGTTCAAGCGACGGCGCTCGTCGCCGGAAGCGCGGGAATGCTTGGCCGGACGACCTTCTATCGCTACATTGCGCGCCATCGTGAACCCACACTCCCTGTTGTTCGCGCTCGCGCTCTCCGTCACCACCGCCAACGTTCCCACGCTGCCGCCCGCGGACCTTCACCCGGGGCAGCCCGCGGTGGTGCGCACGGTGTTCGCGGGGGACTCGATCGAGACCTTCGACGCCGTGATCCTCGGCGTCATGGATGGCGGCCGCAGCGACGGCAAGATCATCCTCGCCCGGGCCACTTCCGAGCGCGTCGTCGCCTCGGGCGTCGCGCAGGGCATGAGCGGCTCGCCCGTGTACGTGAACGGCAAGCTCATCGGCGCGCTCTCGAGCGGCTGGCCGTTCAGCAAGGAGCCGATCTTCGGCATCACGCCGATCGGCGAGATGCTCGACGTGCTCGACCGGCCCGACGCCCCTCCGGGCGACGCGGCCGGCGGTCCCTCCGGGCTCGACGAGCCGGGCGCGCGCAGCTGGCGCGAATTCGCGTGGCCGGACGACTCGGCACGCCCGCGCCCCGCGCGATCGACTCGTCGCGGCCCGTGCCGCTCAGGCTGCCGCTCGCCGCGGGCGGCCTGCACCCGGCGGCTTTCGGCGCCGTGCGCGAGCTGTTCGACGCTTCGGGCTTCACGGTCACGCCCGGCGGGCGGATGGCCGCCAAGGGCCCGCAGGGCCCGAACGGTCCGAAGTCGCGCCCGTTCGTGCCGGGCAGCCCCGTCGCGGTGGACCTGCTGCGCGGCGACCTCAACTTCTCGGCGATCGGCACCGTGACGTACGTGGACGGCGATCGCGTGCTCATCTTCGGCCACCCGTTCTTCCAGGCCGGCCCCGTGCGGCTGCCGCTTTCGACGGCGCACATCGTCACGATCCTCCCGAGCGTGAACACCTCGTTCAAGCTCGGCATGGCGGGAGTCACGGTGGGCACCGCGACGCAGGACCGGCGCGCCGCCGTCGCGGGGCGTCTCGGCGCCGGACCGCGGCTGCTGCCGTTCACGGTGCGCGTCGAGCAGGAGGGCCATCCGCAGGACTTCCGGTTCGAGGCCGTCGAGGACCGCATGCTCCTGCCGCAGCTCGTCAACGCCGCGGCGATGAACTGCGTCATGGAAGCGGGCGGCGGCACCCCGATGCAGACCGTCGAGTGGTCGCTCACGCTGCACCGCAAGGGGCGCACGTTCACGACGGCGGACGTCGTCGCGGGCGAGCAGCCGCTCGCCGAAGCCGACGGGAGTGCTCACGGGGCCGCTGCGGTTCCTCTACGGAAACTCGTTCGAGCCGTTCTCGCTCGACTCGATGTCGATCACCCTGCGCGTCTCCCCGGGCCGCAAGCAGTGGACGGTGCGCAGCGCCACGCTGCTGACGAACGCCGTGCGTCCCGGCGGCGTCGCGCTCGTGCGCGCGGACCTCGAACGCTGGCGCGGTGAGAAGCGCAGCCTCGTGCTCCGCGTCGCCGTGCCGGAAGAGCTTCCCGACGGCCGCTACCCGCTGACGATCGGCGGCGGCGCCGAAGCCGATCGCGCGATCGCGACGCGGCTGCCCTCGCGTTTCCGTCCCGTGTCCGTCGAGGACGCGTTCGTGAAGCTCGGACGGCTGCGCTCCGCGGATGCGATCTACCCGACGCTGTGGGCGCGCGCACCCGAGGTGACGCGTGACGGTGAAGACTTCCCCGAACTGCCGTCGTCCGCGCTGGCCGTGCTCGCGGCGCCGCAGAACGCGGGAGAACAGACGAAGCGCGCGACGTGGGCCGTGTTCCCCGGCCCCGGCACGCGCGTGGAAGGCATGCTTCGCGGGGAAGTCCTGCTGGAGCTGAACGTCGATCACAAGGCGCCCGTGGGCGCGGAGAACCACTGATGCGCAGACTCGCCCTTTTCGCCGCGCTCCTCGCCGTCACGTTCGGAGCGGACGCCGCTCTCGCGACCGAGACCCAGTGGTGGACCTCGCAGGCCTTCGCCGACTACGCGAAGGCGGAAGCGAACGGTGTCGTCGTGCGCGCCGACGGCGTGCTCGAGGCCGGCCCGCGCGCGACCGTGTACGCGAGCGACAGCCTGCGCTCGGCGTGGGCCGTCGCGGTGATGGCCGACGGCTCGGTGGCCGTCGCCGGCGACCACGGCCGTGTGGATCGCTGGACCGCGAAGGACGGATTGAAGCCGTGGGTGAAGCTCGGCGGTGGCCAGGTGCTCGCGCTCGTGCGCGACGGCGACGGCCTGCTCGCGGGCACGGGGCCGCGCGGCGCCATCTTCCGCATCTCGGCGAAGGGCGACACCACGCGCGTGGTCACGACCGGCGAGCGCTACGTGTGGGCGCTCGCGCCCGGCACGAACGGCGCCGTGTGGGCCGCGACGGGCACGCGGGGACGGCTGCTCAAGGTGGAAAAGGGTGACGCGAAGATCGTGTTCGACTCGGACGAGAGCAACCTCGTGTCGCTCGCTTCCGACGGCGCGGGCGGCGTGTATGCGGGCGGCGATTCGCACGGCCGCGTCTTCCACGTGAGCGCGGCCGGCGTGGCGCGCACGCTGTTCGACGCGCCCGAGGACGAAGTGCGCGCGCTCGTGCGTGGCGAGGGCGGTGTCGTGTGGGCGGCCGCGCTTTCGGTCGCGGCGGTCGCTACGGACGGTGAAGACGAAGACGCGACGCCGGCGCCCGTCGCCGCTCCGCTCAACGGCGGACGCTCGGTCGTCTACCGCATCGCGCCCGACAGCGCCGCGGTGGCCTGGTGGACTTCGCCGCAGCCGCTCGTGTTCGCGCTCGCGGCGTCGCCGCAGGGACTGATCGCGGCGACGGGCAATCGCGCCGGGCTCTTCCGGATCGAGCACGCGACCGCGGCGTCGCAGCTGTTCGCGCCGTCGCAGGCGCAGGTCACCGCGCTCGCGACCGCGAACGACGGCACCGTGTGGGCCGCGACCGCGAACCCCGTCGCGCTCTGGCGCGTGGGTCCGGGCCGCGCGGCGGGTGGATCGATCACGTCGGCGCCGCTCGACACGAAGCGCTTCGCGCGCTTCGGTCACGCGCGCTGGACGTCGTCCGGCGCCCTGAGCGTCTCGACGCGCGCCAGCAACAGCGAGACGCCGGACACGACGTGGTCGCGCTGGCAGGACGTCGTCCCCGCCGATGGTGGCGGGCGCGTGCAGTCCCCGGCCGCGCGGTACCTGCAGTGGAAGATCGAGATGGGCGCGACCTACACGAATGTGGACGAGCTCTCGATCGCGTGGCGCGAGGAGAACATGGCGCCGCGTGTGGACGACATCGGTGTCGCGCCGCAGGCGCAGGGCTTCCGCGACGGCGAACTGGGGCCGCGCAGCGAGGCGGTCACGCAGGCGCTGCCGAGCGGACAGAAGGTCGAGTACTCGGTGTCGCTTCCGAGCAACAAGCCGATCCGCGAGCTGCCGGTCTGGGCGCGCGGTTTGCGCACGCTGCAGTGGCGCGGTACCGATCCGAACAAAGACGCGCTGCGCTATCGCATCGAGATCAAGCGCGAGGACGGCGGCGACTGGGTCGAGATCGGCAAGGGACCTCGAGCCTACGCTCTACCTGGAACACGAACTCGCTGCCGGACGGGCGCTATCGCCTGCGCGTCACGGCGAGCGACGCGATCTCGAACGCCGTGGGTGAAGAGCGCACGGGCTCCGCCGTCAGCCGCCCGTTCGCGGTCGACAACACGGCGCCCGCGTGGACCGCACTGAGCGGCGAGGGCGCGAATCTTTCCGGCGCCGCCGCCGATGCCGCCAGCCCGATCGTGAAGCTCGAGGTCGCGGTGGACGACGGCGACTGGCGCGCGCTCGCGACGGACGACGGCCTCGCGGACTCGCGCGAGGCGCGCTTCCGCGTGCGGTTGCCCTCGCTCGCGCCCGGCGAACACCTCGTGAGCGTGCGCGCGGTCGACATGGCCGGCAACGCCGCGACGCGCGCCGTGACCGTGCAGGTGCCGCGCGGGAAGTAGGACGCCATGACCCGAACCGCCACGCTTTCGCCGGGCCGATCGCTCGCCGAGAGCGTGGCGGTCGCGTCTGTGCTCCTCGCGTGCTTCGTCGCGGTCGCGTCGTTGCGCTCGTGGACGGCGCAGCTCGGGGCGCTGCAGATGCTGGCGTGGGCCGGGTGCGCGGTGCTCGCGGCGGCCTACGCGCGGCTGCCCCGGTGGCACGCGCGGCGTGACGTCGCGACGATCGTCGCCGTGGCCGCGCTGCTGCGCCTGACCGTGCTGCACCGGCCGCCTGAGCTTTCGGACGATCTCTGGCGCTACGTCTGGGACGGGCGCGTGACGCTCGCGGGCGTGAATCCCTACGCGCATGCGCCCGCGGACACGGCGCTCGCAGCGCTGCGCGACGGCGTCGTGCATCCGCGCGTCAACCATCCGTCGCTCCGCACGATCTATCCGCCGGTGGCCGAGGCCGGCTTCGCTCTTTCGCAGCGGTTGTCGGCGGGCTGGCCGGGCATGAAGGCGTGGATCGTGCTCAACGACCTCGCGCTCGTGTGGGCGCTCGCCACCGGGTGCCGCCGTCGCGGAGGCAGCGCGTGGCCCGCGATCGCGTACGCGTGGAATCCGTTGTTCGTGATCGAGTACGCGGGCAGCGGCCATCTCGAGCCGGTCGCGTTGCTGCCGCTCGCGCTCGCCATCCTGTGGAACGAGTCGCGCCCGAAGCTCTCCGCCGCCTGCTTCGCGGCCGCGGTGCTGGCGAAACTGCTGCCGCTCGCCGCGCTGCCGTTGTTGTGGCGCAAGTGGAACGCGGCCGCGCGCGCGATCGCCGTGGCGGTGAGCGCCGCCGGGCTCGCGTGGTTCGTGCGCGAGGCGGGAGGGCCGTCGAGCGGGCTCGAGGCGTACGCGCGCACGTGGCGCAACAACGCGCTCGCGTTCGAAGCGCTGGCGCGCGCGCTCGGCGACCCGGCCGCGCGTGCGATCGCGACGGCGGTGCCGTTCGCCGTGGCGGCCTGGCTCGCGTGGCGCGGCGCCGAAACTCTCCGCGCGTTGCGCGCGTCGTTGCGCGCGGGGCTGCTCGCGGCGCCCGTGCTGCATCCGTGGTACCTCGGCTGGGCGCTCGCATGGGACCCGGTCGCGCCGTCGCTGCCGTGGCTGCTGCTTTGCGCGCTCTCGCTGCTCAACTACGGTGTGCTCGCGCCGCCGGTGGAGGGTGGGAACTTCCATCTGCCGCTCGCGTGGCGGTGTCTCGAATATGGCGCGCCCGCCTTGCTGGCGCTGGCGCTGTACGCACGGAGGAAGTCCGCATGACCGACCGCCGCCTCGCGCTCGTCGCTCCGCTCGTTTCCGGTGAGCGCGCGCTGGAAGACGTGCGCGCGATCGCGCAGCACCATCGGATCCAGGCGTCGCCCGGGTATTCGAACGCCGCCGCGTGGCTCGCGGGCGCGCTTCGGGACGCGGGACTCGAGCCCGAGATCGAGCGCGTGCCCGGTGACGGACGCACGGCGCTCGCGGGCTGCGTGATGCCGCTCGGCTGGTCGTGCGCGCGAGCGCACGCGGCGCTGCACGGGGCGTCCGGCGGCGAGGCGGTCTCGAACTTCGAGGCCGAGCCGCTCTCGATCGTGCAGCGCAGTGTTTCCGCGGCGGGCCGCTGGCCGGTCGTCGCGCTCGCCGACGGCACGCGCGCCGAGCACTACGACGGCATCGACGTGCGCGGCAAGGTCGTGCTCACGGACGGTGCGGTCATGCGCGTGCACCAGCTCGCGGTGCAGGAGCGCGGCGCCGTGGGACTGATCAGCGACGGACGGCGGCTCGTGCCTCCGGCGCGCACGCGTGAGACCGATCGCGATTCGCTCGCGTATACGTCGTTCTGGTGGGGCGAATCGGCTCCCTCGGGCTGGGGCGTCGTGCTGACGCCCAACGGCGGCGAACGCTTGCGTGCACGGCTCGCCGCGGGCGAAAGCGTCGAGCTCGAGGTGTCGTTCGACTGCACGTTCGCGCCGATCGACATCGAACTGGTGAGCGCGACGATCCCGGGCACGCTGCCGGGCGAGGTGCTCGTGACCGCGCACCTCTGTCATCCCAAGCCCGGTGCGAACGACAACGGCTCCGGTGTCGCTGCGGCGCTCGAATCGGCGCGCGTGCTCGCGTCGCTCGCGCGCGAAGGGCGCCTGCCCGCCGAGCGCCGGACGCTGCGCTGGCTGTGGATGCCGGAGTTCAGCGGCACCCACGCGTGGCTCGCCGTGCGGCCGGACATCGCGTCGTCCACGGTCGCGGCGCTCAATCTCGACATGGTCGGCGAGGACCAGGCGAAATGCGGGAGCAAGCAGCAGGTCGAACGTGCGCCGCATTTCGCCGCGAGCTTCTTCGAGGAGCTGATCGTCCGCCTGCGTGCGGAAGCCTGGGACAGCGACGCGCCACTCGCGCAGGAGGAAGTGCGGTACGGCGGCGGGAGCGATCACGCGGTGTGGCTCGACCCCGCGGTCGGCGTTCCGGCGTCGCTGATCATCCAGTGGCCGGACCGCGTCTACCACTCGAACTACGACACGCCCGAGTGCTGCGACCCGCGCTCGCTCGCGCACGCCGCGCGCATCGCCTGCGCCGCGGCGCTCACCGTGGCGGCCACGGAGCCGGAAGACGTGCGCGTACTTGCGTCCGAGATCGAGGCGCGTTCGCGGCGCCAGTTGCGCCGTGCGCTCGACGCGCCCGAGCCGCTGCGCGCGGCGCGTGCCGCGCGGCTCGCGGGACAGGTGGCGCTTGCGAGCCTCGACCGGCTCGCGCTGGGACTGCCGGCGTCGCATCCCTTGCGGGCCGCGGTCGCGAGGGCGGTCGTCGTCGCGGCCGACGGCATGGAAGGTCACTTCGATTCGGAGATGGTGCCGCTCCTGCCGGTCGAACTCGTGCCCGCCGCCGCGCGCCGCGGCCGCGTGCCGGTGCGGCTGCTGCGCGTCCCGGTGCAACCCATGCGCTCGAACCAGGACGGCTGGCTGGCGTTGAGCGCCGGGGCGCGTGAGCGCTTCACCGCCATCGAGAGCGAGGGGGGCGGCTACCTCGCGTTCGAGGTCGCGTGGTTCGCGGCGAACGGGGAGCGGGGCATCGCCGAGATCGCGGAGCTCGTGCGCGACGAAGGGCACGCGATGGATGAGGACGTCCTCGAGGAGTGGTTCGGCCTCGTGGTCGATATGGGCGTGGCGCGCTGGCGGGAGTGACCGCCGGCGCGCCACGCGCGTGCTGCAGGGATCGTGTGCGGCCGCGTCAGTGCGTGGTGTCCGGCGCGGCGGGCGTCGCGCCGGGGCCGGGGCCGGTGCCGCCGCCGGTGTCGCCGGAGCGCTCACGTACTTCGACAACGGCTCGAGCGTCGCCTTGCGGATCAGCGCGAGCGTGCCGGGGTTCGCGCCCGCGGCGGTGCGGCCGATGTCCTTGCGGTCCGCCATCGCGACGATCGCGTCGACCGCTTCCATGCCGGAGATCACCTTGCCGAAGACCGTGTAGCCGCCACGATCGAGATCCTTGCGGTCGGCGACGCAGATGAAGAACTGCGAGCCGCTCGATTCGCGCTTCGGGTTGATCTGGTCGGGCATGCGCGCCATCGCGATCGAGCCGCGCAGGTGCGGGAGCTTGATCTCGGCGGGCACCGTGTAGCCCGGCCCGCCCTGGCCGTCGTTGAAGATGTTCGCGTCCTTCGAGTTCGGATCGCCCCCCTGGATCATGAAGCCCTTGATCACCCGGTGGAACGTCGTGCCGTCGTAGAAGCCCTTCTTCACGAGCTTGAGGAAGTTGGCGGCGGTCTTCGGGGCGTCCTTGTCCGCGAGCTGGATGACGATCTTGCCCTTCGCGGTGTCGAGCACGACGACCATGGGGCCGGCGGGAACGGCGGCCGGTGCCGGGGTGACCGCGGGCTTCGCGGCGGGTTCGGCGGCGTGGGCGGACGGGAAGAGCGGGAGCGCGGGAGAGACGGCGAGCAGCAGGGCGATCAGTGGGGCGGCGACGGACGCGCGGGACATTCGACCTCCGGTGGATGCGATCGGCGCCGGTGCGGGGCTCCCCGGCGGAACCGGGAAGCTAGCGAGCGCGTGAGGAAAGGGTCAAGACCTCGGAATCGGGGGAAAGCGTCCCGAAACGCGGGGTGATGCTGTTATACTCGCCGCCCGCTGCGCACCCCTCGGTCACCTCTCAGCGTCGGCTGTTCCCGGCGAGCGCCGCGACTCCCCACAGTCGCCCGGTGCGTCCGGCATCACGACGGTGCGAGAAGTACCAGTACGGTTCGCAGGACGTGCAAGCTCCCGTGTCGTGCACCTGAGCGTCGGGTACTCCCGCCGCGACGAGCGCGATTCGTGAGGCGGTGGGCAGGTCGAGGTGGGGTTTCGGAACGCCGTCGCGACGCAGCGCGGCTTCCGGGAACCGTTCCGCGACTTCCTCACCGACTTCGTAGCAGCATCCGCGATTGCACGGACCGAAGTGGACATGCACGCGCTCGGGACCGCAGCCGGCCCGCTCGCACACGGCACGCAGCGCCGCCACGGGCATCCCGTCCGCGGCGCCCCGCCAGCCGGAGTGCGCGGCCGCCACGGCACCGGGCGCTTCGAAGAGCAGGGACATGCAGTCGGCGGTGGTCACCGCCAGCGCGAGGCCGGGGACGCTCGTCACGAGCGCGTCGCACTCGCTCTGGTGGCCGGGCCCCGTCACCTCGACGATCCGCGTGCCGTGCACCTGGCCCGCGGTCGCGAGTTTCGCGGGATCCAGTCCGAGGGTGGTGAGCAAACGAGCGCGGTTCGCCGATACCGCGTCGGGCTCGTCCACGGTGGAGCGGCCGAGGTTCAAGGTGTCGAACGGCGGGAGGCTGACTCCTCCGCGCCGGGTGGAAAAGGCGAGCACGGCGCCGCAGGCGGAGGCCGTCGCGCGCCAGTGATGCAGTTCGGTGTTTCGATCGAGTGTCCACATGGGTGGACGCACGCTAGGGAGCGGTGCGCGCAGGGTCAAGCGCGGCCGCATCAGGGGGATTGCTCAAGGTGAATGCTCGTCGTGGACTTTCACTGCTCGTGATCGTCGCCTGCGCCGTCCAGTCGGCGCTCGCCCTCGCTCAGCCCGGCGTCGCGCCCGCGCGGCCGCCCGTCCGGCGGCCGCCGCTCCGGCGGCTCCCGCCGCGGCCACCGTCGGCACGCGCCGCATTCCCAAGGACGACCTCGACCGGCGTACGGCGATGGCGATCACGCAGTTCTCCCAGCGCAGCGGCAACCGCGAGCTCCCCGCCGACATGCGTGACCTCGTGCGGCGGCAGGTTCTCGAGGGTCTGATCCGGCAGGAACTCCTCACGCTCGAGGCGAATCGCACGGGTGTCACGGCGACGGTCGCGGAAGCCGAAGAGATCGTCAAGCGGGAGCCCTTCTTCAATCCGGGCGGACAGTTCGACCCCACACGCTTGCAGGCGGTGAAGACGACGCAGAAGGCGACGTTCGACGCCGCGATCGCCGCGGTCCAGCTCAGCTCGCGGGCCGCAAGCTCGCCGACCGGGTCGCCGCGAAGTACACGCCCTCCGAGGCGCAGGCGCGTGCCACGGCTGTGCGCACGCTCGCTCGCGTCACGGCGGAGCACCTCTCGCTGCGCAAGGCGGAGTTCGACGGCAGCTATCCCGAGCCGCGCGAGGCCGACGTGCTCGCGTACTACCGCTCGCATCTGGCGATGTTCGACCGGCCGGACCGCGCGAAGCTGACGGTGGTGTTCGTGAACTGCTCCGGCTCGACGACGAAGAACGTCGCGGAGCCGGTGCGATGGACGCCTGGACGAAGCGCATGAAGGTCGTCGCCGACAGCCTGCTCGCCGAAGTGGCGAAGGGCGCCGAGTTCTCGTCGGTCGTGGGCTGGCTGAGTCCGCGGCAGGGCGTCATCGTCACGTCGGACAACTTCCCCGGCTACTGGCGCGGGACGGCGGCGCAGCAGAAGCGCCTGTTCGATCCGCGCATGACGGGCGTCGTGTTCCCCGAGCCGATCGCCGGGGAAGAGGGCTGGATGATCGTGCGCGTCGAGGAAGTGCAGCCGGCGCACGTCGCGCCCCTGCGCGACGTCGCGCGCGAGGTGCGGAATGCTGCGCCGCGATCGCAAGCCGCACGCGGAGGAATACGCCCAGCGCGGCCTTTACGCGACGCTGCGCGATTCGCTCGCCGCGCCGGAATGCGCGTCCGCTGGGCGGTGTTCGACACCGCGGCCATGAAGGTGGCCGAGCCGACGGCCGCGGATCTGGACCGCTACTACCGCGGTCACCTCGCCGACTACTCGTCCTTCGACGCGTCCTCCGGCGGCGTCGTCGCGAAGCCGCTCGCGGACGTGCGCGACGACGTGCGGCTCCGCTACCTGCGCGACGCGCGGGTGCGTGAGGCGCGCGCCGCGGCCGATCGCGTGACGCGTGCATGGGCGGCGGGCAAGCGCGATCCGGCTTCCGAAGCGCTGTCGGTCGTGCGAGGCGGCCGTCGCTCCCGAGGGCGCGGACCTCGATTCGACCGCCGAAGGACGCATTGGTCGCCGACTCGGTCTGGGCGAACCCCGTGCCGCGCACGAGCGAGTTCCGATGCGCGGCAGCTGGGTCGTCTGGCAGGCGATCGCACGCGTCCCCGCGAGTGCCCCGACCTTCGGCCAGGCGCGGCGGCCGCTCGCCGCGGCCGCCAACGCCGACGTGCAGCCGAGGAGGAACCGAAGGCGGCCGTGCGCTGTTCGAGAAGAACGCGCGCGAGTTCAGCCGCGGCAACGTGCTCTCGTACACGAAGCGTGGTCGTGACCCCGCCGGCGATGCTGAGGTGCCGCTGACCCGCGCCGAGGTCGAGAATTATCACCGCGAGAACCTGGACAAGTACTCCGCGCCGGAGCTGCTGCGCGCACGCCACATCCTGATCGAGCCCACTGCCCAGACGGACGAGGCCAACGAGGCGGCGCGCCGTCAGGCCGAGCAGGTGCTCGCCCGTGTGCGCAACGGCGAGGACTTCGCGACGCTCGCGAAGCAGTTCAGCATGGACATCGCGACGAAGGACAAGGGCGGTGACCTCGGGACGTTCGGCCGCGGCACGATGCTCGACGCGTTCGAGCGGGCCGCGTTCTCGATGCAGTCCGGCGAGCTCGTCCCGGACCCGGTCCGCACCGAAGTGGGCTGGCACGTGATCCAGGTGATGGAGCACGACGCCGCGGTCGTGCAGCCGCTCGCGTGGGTGTACTCGAGCGTTTCGTCCGATGCGGCGATCGCCAAGGGCGAACGCATGGCGAAGGTCACGGCCGACAGCATTCGGCGTATCGCCCGGCGTCCCGCGGACGTCGTCCGGCTCGCCGAGCGCATGGGTTACACGGTCGTACCGAACCAGCACAAGGTCGGCGAAGTGATCAGCTCGTCCGCGGTGCGGCCGTTCTTCCAGGAACTCGAGACGCTGTCCGCGGGGCAGTTCGTGGCGGAACCGTTCAAGATGAAGGGACAGGGCTACTGGCTCGCGTGGGTGGACAGCATCTCGCCGCCGCGCACGCCGACGTGGGACGAGGCGAAGCCGTACGCGATCGACGCCTTCCGCCGCGGTGGTGGTGAGCGCGCGATGAACGCCAAGCGCGCGGAGCTCGATTCGATGTCCGCGGCCGGCTGGGCGTTCGATTCGCTCGCCGCGCTGTGGGGCGGCCCCGAGCGCACGCGCGAACTCGCACCGGGCAAGGGACTCGCCGGCATGGGCAACTACGCGATCTTCGATTCGGTCGCCTTCGGCACGTCCCGCTCGCCCGCGCTCGAAACCGGCAAGGTCTCGGGTTGGGTGCAGTTCCCGAACGGCCTCGTCCGGATGCGCATCGCCGAGCGCATCGAGCCCGGTCCCCAGCAGCTCGCGGAGCGCGCGGCGAACATTCGCGCGGCCGAAGCCGAAGAAGGGCTGCGCGGCTATTTCGAAGAGCTCAAGAAGCGCTATCCCGTGAAGATTCTCGAGGCCCGCATGCGGGACATGCAGCTGGCCAGCCCGCCCGCGGGGCCCCCGGCCCCCTGATCCGCCCGCCGGGGCGGCGCCATCCGGTGCCGCCCCGGCGACGTCGGACTCACGTCCGGCGACCTTCCGGCCGATAGTCGGGGTGACCCTCCAGCCACCCACCGGAGTCATCCCCCGACCATGGCGACCCCAACCCCGGAGCACGCGCACGACATGCCTCGTCGAGTCGTACTCATCGACTTCGACTGGCAGGACGCGGACCTGCTTCCCGAGCTGCTCAAGCGCCCCGGCATTTCGGTGCGCCTCGTGGCGGGCGAGCGAGTCCACGATCCCGGTGTGCGCGTCGCCGAGCTCTGCGGCCTTCCGCGCACGCTGGACCTGGCCGACCTGACGCGCGAGATCTTCGACCTCGCAATCGTCGGCGAGCGCAGCTCTCGCCGCACCCAGCTCGAAAGCCTGCTGCTCGCGCTCGGCACGCCGTGCCAGACGCCGCAGGAGTTCATGCAGGGCGCGTCCGACGCGTCGGACGAGAGTCCGGCCATCGAAGCGCCGCTCGCGCTCCACGCCGCGACGCTCGAACACACGCTCGGGGGCGGCGACTACGACGCGTTGCTCGAGCAGGCGCTGCCGGATCTCGGCGCCGATGCACCCGTCGCTCCGGCGCCGGTGCCCGAGCCGTCCGAGCCGCACTGGCGTGTGAGCAACCTCGAAGACTTTCCTTCGCTCGAATCGCGCGCGCGGCTCGAGAGCGCGCTCAAGGAACTCGTCGGCGTCTCCGGCGCCAACACGGCCGAACTGCATGCTGGCGACACGGGGCCGCTCCAGCTCGTCGCGCAGGTCGGGCCGGAGGACAAGCTGCTCAAGGGTCTCGTGGACCTCGCGAGCGAACTGGGCACGCCCCAGGTCGTGACGCGGCTGTCCGAGCCCGGCAAGGGCCGTACGTGGGGCGCGTGGCCGTTCCGCACCACGCAGCGCCGCGGCGTGCTCGCCGTGGCGGCGATCGAATCCCCGCAGGGCATGAACCAGTGGCAGAGCATGGTCGAGGACCTGCGCAACACGTGGGACGAAGAGGACCGCGAGCGCGCGGGCACTTCGTTCCCGTACACGCCCCTGCGCGAGGCCGGCTGGCTCGGCGCGGACGAGTTCCGCAGGCGCATCGAACTCTCGCTCGAACGCAATCGGCACGACCGGATGCGGTTCGAACTGCACCGGATCGAGTTCCCCGATCACGCCGTTGCGCTGCAGTCGCTGCTCGAGCAGTTCCCGGCGCAGGTCCGCGACACGGACTGCCTCATGCAGGGACGCGGCTCCAGCCTGTTGCTGTTGACCGCGGGCGGAGCGGACGGATTCACGCACCTGCGCCGCCGGCTGCTGCAGCTCTGGGACAAGGTCTGGCGCGAGCAGGGCACGAGCACGCCCGCGCCCGCGATCGTGGACCACTGCGTGACCATCGCGGGGCCCGAGGACGCCGAAGCGTTCCTCGCCGCCGCGCACGACTGGCTCGCCTGACGAGAAGTCCGTTGACCCGGACTTCGCCGCGCACGTAAGGTTTTCGCATGAAGCTCTCGATCCTCTCGACGACCACGACGACTCGGACGACGCGCAGCAGCGTCGGCCGGCGTGGCGCTTGAGCGACGAAGTTTCTTCCGCTCTCGAAGGCCCCGCCCAACGGCGGGGCCTTTCGCTTTTCAGGAAGGAGTCCCGGACATGCTCCGCGTGATGAAGTTCGGAGGCACCTCCGTCGCCGGTGCGGCGCGCCTGCAGGCGGTCGCCGACCGCACGGAGGAAGCGCTCCGCGAGGGACGTGTCGCGCTCGTCGTGAGCGCCATGGCGGGCGAGACGGATCGGCTGCTCGGCGGGCTCGCGGCCGCGATCGAAGGCCGTGACGACGGAACGGCCGAAGCGTTCGCGGCGCGGCACCGGGACGAGTGCGTGCTGCTCGAAGGCGCGCTCGGCGCCGCGCGCACCGAGGCGATGCGCGCCTCGCTGCAGCCCGTGTTCGACGAAGTCGCGGCGCACCTCGCGGGGGTGAAGCTCCTGCGCGCCTGTCCCGCGGAGACGCATGCGGCGGTCGCCTCGGCGGGGGAGCGCGCGTGCGCGCTCGTCCTCGCCGCGATCCTCGAGGCGCGCGGACTCGCCTGTACGGCGCTCGATCCGCGACGCGTGCTGCCGTGCGAAGGCGACCCGCTCGAGGCGCAGGCGGACGTGGCGGCGGCGAAGGAGCGCGTGCGCGCATGGCGGGATTCCGGCGGGGCGCTCGCGCTCATGCCCGGCTTCTACGGTGGCGACGCGTCGGGTCGCATCGTGCTGCTCGGCCGCGGCGGCTCGGATCTCTCCGCCGCGCTGCTCGCCGCGGCGCTGGAAGCCGACGCGCTCGACATCTGGACCGACGTCGCCGGTGTGTTCACGGCCGATCCGCGCTGGGTGCCGGAAGCGTTGCGGCTGGACGCGCTGAGCTACGACGAGGCGATGGAGCTGGCGCACTTCGGCGCGAAGGTGCTGCACCCGCGCACGCTCGCGCCGGTGCGCATCCCCGGCATTCCCGTGCGCGTGCGCCACACGTTCGCGCCGGCCGATCCCGGCACGCGGATCGTGCGCGAGGCTCCGCCCGCGCCGCACCTCGCGCGCGGACTCACGCTGCTGAGGGACGTGTCGTTCCTGACGTTGACCGGACCCGGCATGCCGGGCGTCCCGGGCGTCGCGGCGCGCGCGTTCGGCGCGCTCGCCGCGCGGCGCGTGAACGTCGTGCTCATCACGCAGGCGTCGAGCGAGTGCACGCTGTCGATTTGCGTGCGGTCGGCGGACGCACCCGCGGCGGTCGCTTCGCTCGCCGCGGAGTTCCGCGCGGAAGTGCTCGCGCAACTCGTCGAGCCGGTGGAGCGCCTGGACGGCCTCGCGGTGCTCAGCCTGGTCGGGGACGGCATGCGGGCGCGCCCGGGCGTCGCGGCCGCGCTCTTCGGCGCGCTCGGCGACCTCGGCTGCAACGTCGTCGCGATCGCGCAGGGTTCGAGCGAGCGGAGCATCTCGGCGGTCGTGACCGAATCCGACGGCCTGCGCGCGCTGCCGGGCGTGCACGCGCGCTTCTTCGACACACTGCTGCGCGTCGACGTGCATCTCGCCGGTCTGGGGCTCGTCGGGCGGCAGTGGCTCGCGCAGCTCGAGCGCTCTCGCGCGCGGTGGCGTGAACGTGGCGTGGAACTGCGCCTGTGCTCCGTCGCGACGTCGAAGCGCTGGGCGACGGATGCGCGCGGCCTCGCGCCGGACGCGGCCGACGACGCGCTCGCGGCGGGCGGCGCGTGGAGCGTGGATGCGCTGCTCGCACAGGTGCGCGAGCGCCGTCCGGCGGTCGGCGTGTTCGTGGACTGCACGAGCTCCGACGAGCTCGCGGACCGCTACGGCGATCTCGTCGAGGCGGGGCTGCACGTCGTGGCGGCGAGCAAGCGGCTGAACAGCGGCCCGCTGCCGCGCTATCGGGCGCTGCGCGAGAAGCTCCAGCGCCATCGCCGCCGCTTCCAGTACGAGACGAACGTCGGCGCCGGATTGCCCGTGATCGGGCCGTTGCACGACCTGCTCGCCGGCGGGGACGAAGTGCTGCGCGTCGAGGGCGTCCTGAGCGGTACGCTGTCGTTCGTGTACGGATTGCTCGAAGAAGGCGTGCCTCTCACCGAGGCGGTCCGTCGCGCGCGCGAGGCGGGGTTCACGGAGCCCGATCCGCGCGTGGACCTGAGCGGACTCGACGTGGCGCGCAAGGCGCTCGTGCTCGCGCGCGAACTCGGCGCGCCGTTCGAGCTGGAAGACGTCGCGCTCGAAAGCGCGCTTCCCGCGGGCTGCGGCACGGACGGAACGCTGGAGGAGTGGTGGGATCGCCTGCCCGAGTTCGAGGGAGCGGTCGCGGCCACCGTCGAGGCGCATCGCGCCGAAGGGCGCGTGCTGCGCTTCGTGGCGGTGGTCGAGCCTTCGGGTTGTCGCGTGGGGCCGGTCGCGGTCGACCGCTCGCATCCACTCGCGGCCGTGCGCGGTGGCGAGAACGCGATCAGCATCACGAGCGCGGCCTACTCACCGCGGCCGCTCGTCGTGCGTGGCTACGGCGCGGGTGCCGAGGTGACCGCCGCCGGCGTTCTGGCGGACGTCCTGCGCATCGCGACCGGAGGGCGCTCGTGAGCGGCGCGCGCGGAGTGGTCCGTGCGTTCGCCCCTGCGAGCACGGGCAACGTCATCGCCGGCTTCGACACGCTCGGCGCCGCGCTCGCGCCCGCCGACGGCGAGCGCTGGGGCGACGTCGTCACGGTCACCGAGTCGGACCGGGACACGCTGGAGTGCTCCGGCCTCGATGCGGACGCGCTGCCGTCGTCCGCCGACAATCTGGTCTGGCGCGCGCTCGACGCGTGGTGCGCGCGCACGCGGCGCGAGCGTCCGCCCCTCGCGATCGCGCTCGTGAAGGGATTGCCCGTCGGCAGCGGCGTGGGTTCGAGCAGCGCGAGCATCGCCGCCGTGCTGCGCGCCGCGCACGCGCTTCTCGGCGACGGCGAGGACGATCGCGTGCTGCTCGAGGCGGCCGGTGACGCGGAATCCGGCGCCGCCGGCGCGCGGCACCTGGACAACGTCGCACCGGCGCTGCTCGGCGGCCTGCGCTTCGTCGGTCCCGACGGCCGCGCGGAGCTGCTGCCGTGGTTCGACGAACTGCGCTTCGTGGTCGCGAGCCCGGCGCTGCGGCTGGAAACGCGCCGCGCGCGCGCCGTGCTGCCCGCGGCGGTGGCGCTCGGCGATGCGGTCGAACACGCGCGCGCGCTCGGCGCGTTCGTGCACGCGTTGCACACGGGGAACCGCGAATGGTTGCGCGCGGCGTTGCGCGACCGCATCGCGGAGCCGCACCGGCTCGCGCTCGTGCCGGGCGCGGCGGACCTGCGTGACGCGGCGCTCGCGGCGGGCGCGTGGGGCTGCAGCTTCTCGGGCGCGGGTCCCGCGATGCTCGCGATCGCGGCCGCGCCCGACGTCGCGGCGGTGAGCGCGGCGATGGCGCGCGCGTGGGAATCGCACGGCGTCGCGTGCGTGACGCGCGAGTGCCTGCTCGACCGCTTCGGCGCGCGCGTGCTCGGGGAGGGCGCATGAAGCTCGTGTCCACGCGCACGCCCGGCCTTCGTGCCTCGTTCGTCGAGGCCGCGCTCGCGCACGCCGCGCCCGACGGCGGGCTCTGGGTGCCCGAAGCGCTGCCGCGGTGGAACGACGTGGATGCGCTGCTCGCGATGCCCTTCGCCGACCGCAACGTCGCGCTGCTTGAACGGCTGGTGGGCGACGAGTTCGCGCCCGGCGTGCTGGCTCCGCTCGTGCGAGGCGCGTTCGACTTTCCCGCGGTCGTGCGTCCGGCGGACGGCACGCACGACGTGCTCGAGCTGTTCCACGGCCCGACGCTCGCGTTCAAGGACTTCGGCGCGCGATTCCTCGCCGCGGTCGTGCGCGCGCGCTCTTCGCGCGACCGTCTCGTGCTCACGGCGACGAGCGGCGACACCGGCGCGGCGGTCGCCGCCGCGTTCCACGGCATGCCGGGCGTACGCGTCGCGGTGCTCTATCCGCGCGGCCGGGTTTCGCCGCTGCAGGAACGCCAGCTCGCCTGCCTCGGCGGCAACGTCGCGGCGTACGCCGTGGACGGGAGCTTCGACGACTGCCAGGCGCTCGCGAAGCGCTGCTTCGCCGACGCGGCGTTGTCGGAGGAACTCGGCCTCACGAGCGCGAACTCGATCAACATCGCGCGGCTGCTCGGGCAGGTCGTCTACTACTTCGAAGCCGCCGCACGCCTGCGCGAGCGTCACGCCGACGCGCCGCTCGCGGTCGCGGTGCCGAGCGGCAACTTCGGCAACCTGTGCGCGGGGCTCTACGCACGCGCGCTCGGACTGCCGGTCGCGCGTTTCGTCGCGGCCACGAACGCGAACCGCACCGTGCCGGAGCATCTCGACACGGGCGTCTACACGCCGCGCGCGAGCGTCGCGACCCACAGCAACGCGATGGACGTCGGCGCGCCGAGCAACTGGGAGCGCGTGCGGCACCTGTTCGGGGACGATCTCGAGGCGCTGCGCTCCGCGCTGCGCTGGGGCGCGGTGGACGACGCGGGCACCGAGCGCGCGCTGCGTGAGCTGCTCGCCGCCGGGTACGCGAGCGAGCCGCACGCGGCCGTCGCGTGGGACGTGCTTCGGCGGACGATCGCGCCGGGAGAGCGCGGCGTGTTCCTCGCGACCGCGCATCCGGCCAAGTTCCCCGAACTGCTCGAGCCGCTGCTCGGGCGCCCCGTGCCGCTGCCGCCCGCGCTCGAGGCGCTGCTCGCGCGTCCGCTGCGCGCGCACGCGCTGGCGAACGACCACGCGGCCCTCGTCGAAGAACTGCGGAATCCGCCGGCTGCTTGACCCGTGTGCGAGTCGGGGGGTATTGCTGCCCGACTACCCACACATCGCACCCGTCACGGAGGCCCGTTGGCTCGTCCCATCCTTCGCCTTTCTCCCGAGACCGCTTCGCGCATCGCCGCGGGCGAGGTCATCGAACGTCCGCTTTCGGCACTGAAGGAAGTGCTCGAGAACGCCCTCGACGCCGGCGCGCATGCCGTCGAAGTGCGCGTGGACAAGGCGTTGGACCACGGCTTCCTCGTGGCGGACGACGGCGGCGGCATCGCCCCGGGCGACCTCGAGCTCGCGCTCGAGCGCCACGCGACGAGCAAGCTCAAGTCGCTCGACGATCTCGACGTGCTCGCGACGCTCGGCTTCCGTGGCGAGGCGCTGCCGAGCATCGCCGCCGTGAGCCGCATGCGCATCACGTCGCGGCCGCAGGGCGAGGAGTCGGCGACGTTCGTGGCGGTCGAAGGGGGCGAGGTCATCGAACGCGGCGCCGCGGCGCGAGCGTTCGGCACGACGGTCGAAGTGCGCGATCTCTTCTTCAACACGCCCGCGCGGCGGAAGTTCCTGCACTCGCCGGGCGGCGAACTGCGCGCGGCGATCCGCATGATCGAGAGCTACGCGCTCTCGCTGCCGCTGACGGCGTTCCGTCTCGTGGTGGACCAGCGCGAGCGCTTCGACTGGCCCGCGGTCGCGACGCAGCGCGAACGCGCGGCGCAGATCTGGGGACAGCGTCACGCGGAGCAGTTGCTCGAAGCGCACGGCGAACGCGCGGGCATGAAGCTCTCGGCGCTGCTCGGCCTGCCCGAACACGCGCGCTCGACGCGCGAGGGCCAGGTGTTCCTCGTCAACGGCCGCTGGGTGCAGAGCCCGGCCCTGTCGCAGGCGCTGCGCCACGCGTACGGCAACCTGCTTCCGGGCGGGCGCTTCCCGAGCGCGGTCGTCTGGCTCGACGTGCCCGCCGACCGTCTCGACGTGAACGTGCACCCGACCAAGCGCGAAGTGCGCTTCGCCGACGACGACACGGTGTTCTCGTTCGTCGCGGGCAGCGCCGCGCAGCCGCTCACGCGCATCTATCCGCCGTTCACCGTCGTGCCGGGCAAGCAGGGCGGGGAAGACCCGTTGCCCGCGTGGGCCGATCGCGTGCGCGAGCAGCCGATCGTGGACGAATCGCAGCTCGGCCTCGCGCTACCCGCGGCGCCCGCGTCCGGCGCGCCGGCGAGCGCCGGGGCCACGGCCGAGGCGGCCGCGCCCGCGCCGCGCACCGCCGCACCGGAGCCCGAGCTCTGGCAGCTGCACCGCACGTACATCCTCGCGCCGGTGCGCGGCGGTCTCGTGATCGTCGACCAGCACGCCGCGCACGAACGCATTTTGTACGAAGAGGCGCGAGCGCGCCTCGAAGGCACACAGGGCACCGCGCAGGGACTGCTCTTCCCGGTGCTCGTGGACCTCACGCGCGCGCAGTTCGAGCTGCTGCTCGAAGTGGGCCCGCACCTGCGCCAGCTCGGCTGGGATCTTTCTCCGCTCAGCGCGCCGACCGTCGTGATCAACGGCGTGCCATCGGGACTGCGCGTCGAGAACCCGGGCCAGCTCCTGCAGGACGTGCTCGACGGCATCGGTGAAGGCGTGCCCACCGCGCAGGACTCGCTCGTCGAGCGCCTCGCGTGCTCGCACGCCTGCCACGCCGCGTGGCGCGCGGGTGACACGCTCTCGCGCGAGGAGATGCGCGCGCTCGTGGACAAGCTCTTCGCCACGTCGCGTCCGCACGGCGACCCGCACGGCCGGCCCACGTTCGTGCGGCTCGACCTCGAGGAGCTGCACCGGCGCTTCGGCCGTTCGTGAGCGGTTCCGTGCGCTCGCGCCGCGTGCTGGTGATCGCCGGGGCGACCGCCACCGGCAAGACCGATCTCGGCGCGGCGCTCGCGGAGGAGTGCGGTGGCGAAGTCGTGTGCGCCGACGCACGCCAGGTGCTCCGTGACCTCGACGTGGGCACGGGCAAGCCGACGGCGGCCGAACGCGCCGCGCGCCCGCACCACCTGTTCGACGCGCTCACGCTGGGCGAAAAGCCGAGCGCGGGCTGGTACGCGCGCGCGGCCTGCGAAACTTGCGAGGCGCTCTTCGCGCGTGGTGTGACGCCGGTGCTGGTCGGCGGCTCGGGGCTCTACCTGCGTGCGCTCATGCAGGGGCTCCACGCGGAGCCGCCGCACGACGCGGCCATCCGCGTGCGGCTGCTCGCCGAGGTCGAATCGCTCGGCGCCGAAGCGCTGCACGCGCGGCTCGCCGCGCTCGATCCGTCGACCGCGGCACGGCTCGCGCCGCGCGACCGGCAGCGCGTCACGCGCGCGCTCGAGGTGCAGGAGGCGAGCGGCAAGCCGCTGTCCTGGTGGCACGCGCAGCAGACGCGCGCGGGGCTCGAGGCCGACTGGCGCGTGATCGAGGTCGAGATGCCGCCGGCCGAGCTGGACGAGCGCATCGCCCGACGCACGAAGGCCATGTTCGCCGCCGGCCTGCTCGAGGAGACCCGCGCGCTGGTGGAGGCCGGCAAGCGCGAGCCTCTCGTGGCGCTGAAGGCGATCGGCTACGACGAGGCGCTGGCCATCCTGGAGGGCCGGATGACGGCCGAAGAGGGGGAGGCCGCGATGAACCACCGGACGCGCTCCATGGCGAAGCGCCAGCGCACGTGGTTCCGCCACCAGTTGGAGGCCCGCCGGGTGCCCGGGACCGGCTTCCCGGCCGCGGTCCTCGCCGCCGCCCGGCAGGCGCTGGGTCTCGGCCCGGATTGTTGACACCCCCCGGAGCCGTCCCTATCTTGCGGCATCGCCTGATCGCAATACTTTCGCGGGCATAGCTCAGTTGGTAGAGCGCGAGCTTCCCAAGCTTGAGGTCGCGGGTTCGAACCCCGTTGCCCGCTCCATGTGTTTCAGGACCTCCGGCGCGTCGGCCCTCTCACTGGCGGCGCGCCGTCCTGTTGTCGCCCCATTCCCCGAGTGCGCATGTCCGCTCCCGTCGTCGCCATCATCGGCCGCCCGAACGTCGGCAAGTCCACGCTCTTCAACCGGATCATCGGGGAGCGCCGTGCGGTCACGCACGACCGGCCCGGCGTCACCCGCGACCGCAACGCCGTCCGCGCCGAGTGGCTGACGCGTTCTTTCGTCCTCGTGGATACGGGCGGCTTCCTGCCCGCGTCCTCCGAAGGGCGTGACGCCGACATCCGCCGCCAGGCCGAAATGGCCATCGGGCTCGCGGACGCCATCCTCTTCGTGGTGGACGCGCTCACGGGCGTCACCGATCTCGATCAGGCGATCGCGGTCCAGCTGCGCCGCATGGGCCGGCCGACGCGCGTGATCGTGAACAAGGTGGACAAGCCCGGCGACACGATCGTGCACGAGTTCCATTCGCTGGGACTCGGCGAGCCCATGCCGATCGCCGCCGAAGGCGGTTTCGGCATCGGCGACATGCTCGACGCGACGCTCGCGATGCTGCCCGCGGACGTCGAGCCGGAAGAGAAGCCCGACGCGCGCGTGGCCATCGTCGGCCGTCCGAACGTCGGCAAGTCGTCGCTCGTGAACGCGCTGCTGGGAGAGGAGCGCGTGCTCGTCGAGCCGCGCGCCGGCACGACCGTCGACGCGATCGACGCGCCGTGGAACACGCCGCACGGCAAGTTCATGCTCGTGGACACGGCCGGTATCCGCCGTCAGGCGGAGTTCGAGGACCAGGCCGAGTTCTACGCCACGATGCGCGCGCTGCACGCGCTCGAGCGCGCCGACGTCGCGGTGCTCGTCGTGGACTCGAAGGAAGGTTTCCAGAAGCAGGAAGCGCGTCTCGCGCACCACGCGCTGGACGCGGGCTGCGCCGTGCTCGTGCTCTACAACAAGTGGGACCTCATCGAGGATCGTGAAGTCGCGTGGAAGGAAGTGCAGAACGATCGCGCGCGCCGCTTCCCGACGCTCGCCGACCTGCCCGCGCATCCCGTCTCCGCGACCGAACGCATCCACCTCGTGAAGCTGCCCGAGTACATCGCGCAGCGGGCCGAGGAGAACACCCGCCGCATCTCGACCGGCAAACTCAACGACTGGCTCGCCGACGTTCAGCGCCGCCGTGCGGTGCCGAGCAACTCGGAGGGTCGCGCTCCCAAGATCTACTACGTCACCCAGACGGGAATCCGGCCGCCCACCTTCACGTTCTTCGTGAACGCGCCCTCACGGCTCAACGAGAACTATCGCCGTTACCTGTGGGGCAACTTCACCGAGCACTTCGGGTTCAAGGGCACGCCGCTCCGGTTCAAGGTGAAGAAGAGCGAGTAGTCATGCCCGCGATCCTTTCGCTGGTGGCGGCGATGGCCGCCGGTTACGTGTCCGGTTCGCTGCCCTGGGGCCTGTGGCTCGGCAAGTGGTTCAAGGGTGTGGACGTGCGCACGATGGGCTCCGGCAATCTCGGCGCCACGAACGTCTATCGCTCGCTCGGCCCCGGCATCGGGGTCGCGACGCTGCTGCTCGACATCGCCAAGGGCGCCGTCCCCGTGTTCCTCGTGCCGGCCGCGCCGTTCGCCGCCGCGTTCCCGGGCGGTCCCGAGTGGTGCAAGGTGGCCGTGGCGTTCGCGGCCGTCGCCGGGCACGTCTGGACGTTCCTCGCCGGCTTCAAGGGCGGCAAGGGCGTCGCGACCACGGTCGGCGTGCTGCTCGCGCTGTCGCCGCCGTCGTTCGGCGTGTTCCTCGCCGTGTTCCTCGTGACGCTGCTCGCGACCCGCTTCGTCTCGCTGGGCTCGATGCTCGGCGCCGTCGCGTTCACGATCGCACTCTGGAAGTTCAGCCCGGGCGGCTGGTCGAATCCGAGCGTCATGCTCGGCGCGCTCCTCGCGGTCGTGGTGATCGTCCGGCACAAGGACAACATCACCCGGCTGCTGCAGGGGAAGGAGAACCGCTTCGCCTTCAAGAGGGCCAAGTCATGAGCACGGTCGCGGTACTCGGAGCGGGTTCGTGGGGCACGACGATCGCCATTCACCTCGCCGGGGCCGGGCACGACGTCCGGATCTGGGGCAACGACCTCGCCCAGCTCGACGAGATGGCGACCACCCGGCAGAACTCCAAGTTTTTGGCTGGCATCCCTCTACCCGAGAGCATTAAGGTTCAGCCGGAACTCGAGCTCGCCCTCGCCGGGGCGGATTTCCACTTCTACGTCGTGCCTTCCCAGGCGGTGCGGTCGGTCGCCGGGAAGATCCGCGGTCTGGGGGCTTCGGCCATCCCGGTCTGCGCGAGCAAGGGGCTCGAGCTCGGCACGTTGAGGCGGATGTCGGAAGTACTCGGCGAAGCGCTCGGGGACCCGGCGCCGGTCGCCTTCACGGGACCGAGTCACGCCCAGGAAGTGGCGGTGGGCATTCCCACCAGCATCGTGGCCGCGTGCGCCGACGAAGCGCGCGCGAAGGCGGTGCAGGTGCTGTGCTCGACGCCGCGGTTGCGGGTGTACACGAACGACGACGTCGTCGGCTGCGAATACGGCGGAGCGCTGAAGAACGTGATGGCGATCGCCGCCGGGGTCTGCGACGGGCTGGGCTACGGGGACAACACGAAGGGCGCGCTGCTCACGCGCGGCCTGGCCGAAATCAGCCGGCTGGGCATGACGATGGGCGGACGCCGCGAGACGTTCTCGGGGCTGACGGGCATGGGTGACCTCATCGCCACGGCGATGAGCCGCCACAGCCGCAACCGCCACGTCGGCGAACGGCTGGGCAAGGGTGAAACGTTGGAGCAGGTCCTCGGTGGCATGGTGATGGTGGCCGAGGGCGTGAACACCGCCCGCGCGGCACGCGACCTCGGTCGCGAGCGCGGGGTGGAGCTTCCCATCACCGAGCAGGTGTGTGCGATCGCGCTGGAGGGCAAGGACCCTCGCGAGGCGATCCGGACGTTGATGACGCGCGACCTCCGCAGCGAAAGCGAGGACGCGCGCCGGAAGGAGTGAACTTGGCGATCCGCAAGACGGCACCCGAGACGGACAGCAAGCTGTACCGCTCCATCAGCGAAGTGAGCGAGATGCTGGACGTGAAGCCGCACGTGCTTCGCTATTGGGAAACGCAGTTCAGTATGCTGCGCCCCAAGAAGAACCGGGCCGGCAACCGCATGTACCGCCCGGACGAAGTGAAGCTGCTGCTCCGCATCAAGGAGCTGCTGTACGCCAAGCGCTTCACGATCGAAGGCGCCAAGCGCACGCTGCTCGCCGAGCGCCGCGAAGACTCGCCGCAGGTCGAAATGGGCTTCGACTCGGCCGAGCGCAAGCTGCTCCTGTTCGAGGTGAAGGAAGGCCTCCGGGATATCGTCGCGAAGCTCCGCCGGCAGGCGCGGCCCGCGGCCGAAGCCGAATCGCTGGAATCCACGCTCGAAGGCTGACGCGCCCGGCGGGCATCCCATCGTTCCATTGCCGGAACGTGTCGGCGGGCCGATGATGCGTGCGAGAGTCCCATGAGGGGCTCGCGATTCGTGCCGAACCGGGGGGAACGCACGCATGGGGCAGGCCGCACACAGCCCACGAACCGCTTGGACACGTGAGGTGCGGGGTTTCGCCTTCACGCTGCTCATCGTGCTGCTCGCCGCAGCCGCGCTCTTCGAGTTCGTGCTCGTGCCGCGTGCGCGCCGGCAGGCGAAGCGCGCGGTCGAGCACGAGATGAGCCTGCTGCTCGACGTGCGCCGGGCCGCGATCGAGCGCTGGATCATCGACGGCGTCGCCGACACGCGGACCGTGGCGAGCTTTCCCAGTTCCCGCGCGCTCGTGCAGGCCGGCGTCCCGCACGACGTGGATCCGATGTTCCAGACCATCCTCGACGACTTCGCCGAGCAGCACGGCATCGAGGCCATCGGCGTCTTCGATTCGCTCGACCGCCTGAAGGCGTCCACGACGTATCACGTGTTTCGTGATCCCGCCTGGCGTCCGCTGCGCTATCGCCAGCCGGGCCGGGCGGACCAGTTCGTCACGTTCCTCACCCTGGAAGGCGACCGGCGTGAGGTCGCGATCCGCGCTCCGGTGCGCGGCGGGACCGGTCACGTCGCGACGACGCAGGACCCGCAGCGGTGGCTCGCGACGCTGCTCGCCAGCGGTGGGCTCTCGATTCCCTCGGCGCGCATCAGCCTCGTCGAGCGCACGCGCGAAGGGGATCTTCCGATGCTCGGGCGCGTCTGGGCTGCGGCGCCCGGCGAGCCGCTCGTGCGTGCGGAGCGCGAAGTGCCCGGTTCCAACTGGTGGCTCGTGATCTCGGTGCCGGAGTCCCACGCGCTTCGCGCCACGGTCGCGCGCATGCGCACGTGGGAGGCCGGTACGCTGATGCTGCTGGCGGCGCTGACGGCGCTCGCGTTCGCGATCGTCTGGGGGCAGCGCCGGGCGATCGACGCGGCGGTGCAGCGCAGCAGGGCGCGCTACAGCCTCCTGCTCGAGCACGCGAACGACGCGATCCTGTTCCTCGACGACGACGGCAACGTGATCCGCTGCAACCAGCGCGCCGAGGAGTTCTACGGCGTCGAACCGGGCGGACTGACCGGAAAGAACATGGCGCGTGACCTCGCCGTCGCGGCGCCCACGGCCCCCGGCCTGAACCAGGGACGTCGAGGAGCGCCGCCGGACGGCATTCACGAGGCGCTCCATCGGACGGCTGGCGGGCGATCGACGGCGGTGGAGGTCAGCTCGCGTCGGGCGAGCGTCGGGGAGCGCTCCGTGACGGTTTCGCTCGTCCGCGACGTGCAGGCGCGCGTGGACCAGGAGCGGCGGCTCGTGCGGCTGAATCGTCAGCTCCGGGCCGCAGCGGAGGTCGGTGCGGCCGCGATGCGTGAGCTGGAGGACGAACATCTCGTCGAGGAATCGGTCCGCGTCGCCGTCGAAACCGGCGGCATCGAGGTTGCGGCGGCGGCGGTACTGGAGCCGGCGGGAGGAGTCCGCTGGGCGAGCCGGGCCGCGATGCCGGCGATCGAAGGCGACCTCCCCGAGTTCCCCGGGGAGCCGGCGCTCCAGGCGCTGGAGCAGGGTGCGCCGGTCCTGACGTTGTTCGACGACGACGGCGAACCCGGCTGGGCGCGGCCGTTCCGGAGCATGGGATTGCGCGCGTCGTTCTGCGTTCCGGTGCGCGTGAGTGGCCAGCCGTGGGGCGCGGTACTCCTGCTCTCCCGTGACCCGGAGGATTTCGACGCCGAGTCGCGCACGCTGATCGAGAATCTCGTGCGCGATGTGGGTTTCGCGGTGGAGAGCATCGGCGAGCGGCGCGCACGGCGGGAACTCGAAGCCACGGTGCAGGCGCTCTTCGATTCGGGGCCGGTGGGCATCGCGGTGCTCGATGCGAACGAAACCCTGATGGAGGCCAACGCCGAGCTGCTGCGCATCATCGGACATCCGCATGAGGCGGTCGTCGCGCGGCGCGTGCGCTGGGCGGACTTCTGCCTGTGCCGGGCTTCCGAGGGCGGTCCCGTGCCCTGCGCATCCCCGGTCCCGTTCGAGACCGACTTCCGCCGAGGGGACGGCTCGACGATCGGCGTCTTCGTGGGGCGCGTGCGGCTGGCGAGCGATCAAGCGCGCTCGATCGCCGTGGTGCTCGATCTCACGGCGCAGCGTGAAACGGCGGAATCCCTGCGCCAGACGCAGCTGCAGCTCCTCCAGTCCCAGAAGATGGAGACGATCGGCCGGCTCGCCGGCGGCATCGCGCACGACTTCAACAACCTCCTCACGGTCATCCAGGGCTACACGCAGATCGTGCAGTCCTCGGGCTCGCAATCGGAAGCCGACGAGGCGGCGCTCGCGCAGGTGTTGCGCGCTTCGGAACGGGCCGCCGCGCTGACGCGCCAGATGCTCGCGTTCAGCCGCCAGCAGATGCTCGAGCCGCGAGTGCTCGATCTCGGGCAGGTGCTCACCGAGACCGAGAAGATGATCCGCCGCTTGATCGGCGAGGACGTGGAGATCGTGCTGCGTCTTCCGGGGAACCTCGGCCGCGTGAAGGCCGATCCGGTGCAGGTCGAGCAGGTGCTGCTCAATCTCGTCGTGAACGCGCGCGACGCGATGCCGAGCGGAGGCCATCTGTCGCTCGAGGTCGCGAACTTCGAAACGTCGCCGGAGTTCCTCGCGCGTCATCCGGACGTCGCTCCGGGCTCGTACGTGCTGCTCTCCGTCACCGACGACGGCGAGGGCATGGATCCGGAGGTGCTGACGCGCATCTTCGAGCCGTTCTTCACGACGAAGGAGTCGGGGAAGGGCACGGGGCTCGGGCTCGCGACCGTGTACGGCATCGTGCGCCAGAGCGGCGGGGCGATCTGGGTGCAGAGCGCGAGGCACGAGGGCACGTCGTTCCACATCCTGCTGCCCCGCGTCTTCGACGAGGAAGAGGCGACGTTGCGCACCGTGGGCCGCCCCGCAGGCCGTGGCGAAACGGTACTCGTGGTCGAGGACGACGACATGGTGCGGCCGATCACGGTGGCCATGCTCGAACGGCTCGGCTACCGCACGATGGCGGCCGCCGACGGTGAGGCCGCGCTCAAGATCGCTCGCTCGCATGCGGGGCCGATCGACCTGTTGCTCTCGGACGTCGTCATGCGCGGCATGAACGGCCCCCAGCTCGCGGAGGCGTTCCGGCTCGAGCGGCCGGACGTGCCCGTGCTCTTCGTCACGGGGTACACGCACGACTCGGACACGCTCGAGATGCTGACCGCGGGAGGGATGCCGTTCCTGGCCAAGCCGTTCTCGCTCGACGCCCTGAGCCAGGCCGTGCGCCGGGCGGTGGCGAAACGCATCTCGACCGTGTGAGCCCTCGGCGGCTTGCGCGTACGCGCGCCGCAGGCTACATTCCGGCCCCGCATTTCCCTGTTGTTCCCGGTCGGGGCGTAGCGCAGCTTGGTAGCGCACCTGCATGGGGTGCAGGGGGTCGCTGGTTCAAATCCAGTCGCCCCGACCATCTTCTCTTTCACATGAAGCCTCGCATGCTCGCCGTTCTCGTGTTCTTCACAGCTCCGAGTCCCGCGTGAGCCTGCGCGTCGCGGCCCTGGTGCCTGCTTATCAGGCCGCCGCCCATCTGGGCGAGGTCCTGCTCTCGCTGCGCGCGCTTCCGGACCCGCCCCACGTGCTCGTGGTGGACGACGGTTCGCGCGACGCCACGACCGAGGTCGCCCGGCAGCACGGTGTCGCCGTGCACACCTTCGCGGCCAACCGCGGCAAGGGGCACGCGCTCATCGAGGGCTTCAAGCAACTGGCCGACTTCGACGCCGTCGTGACGCTCGACGCCGACGGCCAGCATCCGCCGGAGTGCGTGCCGGCATTCATCGCGGCGGCCGAGGCCGGCGCCGATCTCGTGCTCGGCGCACGCGAGCTGACGCCCGACATGCCGCCGGCGCGCCGTTTCGCGAACGCCTTCAGCAGCGCGTGGTGCTCCGCGATCGCGGGGCAGCGGATCGCGGACAGCCAGTGCGGCTACCGGCTCTATCGGCGCGAAGTGCTGCGGCGTACGCCGGTGCAGGCGAGCCGCTACGAAGTCGAGACCGAGATGGTCGTGCGCGCCGCGCGGCTCGGTTTCCGCTTCGCGCACGTCGAGATTCCCACCGTGTACGGTGACGAAACCAGCCACCTTTCGCCGACGCGCGACGTTCCGCGCATCGTCGGCATGATGCTCCGTCTCACCTTCGAGCCGCGCCCGCGCGTCTGAGGAGTTCCATGCACATCCTGGTCACGAACGACGACGGCATCGGCTCGCCCGCGCTGCTCCAGCTCAAGGAGCAGCTTTCGGCGTTCGGGCGCGTCACGATCATCGCGCCGGACCGCAACCAGAGCGCGACGTCCCAGGCGCTCACGCTGCACCGCCCGCTGCGCATCCACGCGCTGCAGGACGACGTGTACAGCGTCGACGGCACGCCGACCGACTGCGTGCTCGTGGCGTTCCACGGCAAGCTCGTGGAGCGGCCCGATCTCGTGGTGAGCGGCATCAACCACGGGCCGAACATGGGCGAGGACGTCTTCTACTCGGGCACGGTGGCCGCCGCGATCGAGGGCACGCTGCAGGGTGTCCCCGCGCTCGCCGCGTCCCTCGTGACGCGCCAGTCCACGGACTTCCACGAGCCGGCCGTGATGGTGGCGCGGCTGCTGAAGCAGGCGCTCTCGCACGGGCTGCCCGCGCGCATGCTGCTCAACGTGAACTTCCCGTTCCGGCCGATGAAGGAACTCGCCGGCGTGCAGTTCACGCGGCTCGGCACCCGCGTCTACGAGGACACGCTCGTGCGCAAGGTGGATCCGCGCGGCAAGGAGTACTACTGGATCGGCGGGGAAGACCCGGTCTGGCGTCCCGAGCCCGGCACGGACTACCACGCGGTGCACGCGGGATTCGTCTCGGTGACGCCGATGCAGCTCGATCTCACGGATCACGCGGCCATCGGCGCCATGGAAGGTTGGTCGCTCGGACTCTAGGGCGGCCCTCGCTTGGCAGCGCTTCGGTACGTGTGCTAGTTTCCCCGCCGCTGCAACGGTCCTGTCTGCCCGGATCCCGCATTCGCCCAGCTCGCGATGAGGGTTCCCGCCGGGCACCAAAGGAAGCATCGGGCCGGTCGCCCAAACGACGATCGGCCCACCGTTCGGCACCACATTTGGCTCTTCAAAGTCGGGGCGTGGCTCAGCCTGGTAGAGCACCTGGTTCGGGACCAGGGGGTCGGAGGTTCAAATCCTCTCGCCCCGACCATCTTTCGAGCGGACTCGTCCCCACGGACGGGTCCGCTCGTTCGTCCGAGCAGCCTCGCTTGCCTCTCGCCCCGCGCAAAGGCCATTCTGTCGCCATGCATCAGCTTCATCTGCTCGTCGAGGGGCGTGTGCAGGGCGTCGGCTTTCGCCGCTTCGTCGCTCGACTGGCTTCGGAGCACGGCGTGAACGGCACGGTGCGCAATCTCGCGGACGGAACGGTCGAGGTGAACGCCGAGGCGGAACGCTCCGCGCTCGAGGGGTTTCGGGCGGACGTGCTCGCGGGTAACCTGAGCGCACGCGTCGAACTCGTCCAGGAACGTTGGAGCGAAGGCACGGCGCGGCACCACGACTTCAGGATCACGGCGTGAAGGAGACCATGGAAGGACCGGTGCTGGTGCCATTCCGGACGCGCCTCGCGGCCGCCCGGCAGGAAGCCCTCGCGGGCGGTGAGCTGTCGAGCAAGGAGTACGAATCACTCCTGCTGGACGACGGCTTCGACGCCGCCACGTTCGAGCGCTTCCGCATGGCCCTTCTCGCCGACGGCGTCCGCCTTCCCGACACGGGCGACGACGAGTCGGCCCCGCGCCGCATCGAGCGCCGCACGCAGGCGGGCGAGGCCGAGCGCGACCTGCTCGACATCTACCTCGACCAGATCGGGCGCGTGAAGCTGATCGCGCACGAGGAGACGCTCGCGCTGTCCGTGAAGGCGCGCGGCGGCGACGAAACGGCGCGCAAGAAGCTGATCCTCGCGAATCTCCGGCTCGTGGTGCATCTCGCGCGGCAGTACCGCAACCGCGGGCTCGCGTTCCTCGACCTGATCGAGGAAGGGAACATCGGGCTCATCCACGCGGTGGACGGCTTCGAGGCCGACCGCGGCCTGCACTTCTCGACGTACGCCTCGATCTGGATCCGCCAGTCCATCCTGCGCGGTCTCGCCGAGCAGTCGCGCTCCGTGCGCATCCCGGTGCAGATGTTCCGCCAGATGAACCGCTTCGTGAGCGTGCAGCGCCAGCTCACCGGCCGCTTCGGCCGCGAGCCTTCGATCGAGGAAGTCGCGCGCGAGCTCGACGTCACGCTGCCGCGGGCCGAACGCCTGCGCGCGCTCGTCGTCGGCATGCAGTCGCTCGACACGAACGAAGGCGTCGACGCGTTCGAGGAACTCACCGCCGAGCAGCTCGGCCAGGCGCCCGCGTCCGTCGAGCGGCTCGTCGAACTGCAGCTCGAGCACGAGAAGATCGACGGCCTGCTGCGCTCGCTGGGACAGCGCGAGGAGCAGGTCATCCGCATCCGCTACGGTTTCTACGATGGCGACGCCCGTTCGCTGCAGGAGACGGGCGATCACTTCGGCATCTCGCGCGAGCGCGTCCGGCAGATCGAGGCGCGCGCCCTCGAGAAGCTGCGGGAGGCCATCACCCTCGCCGACGGCCCGATCACCGCCGGCGCCACCGGTACCGCCGTTCTCTAGGAGCCCGACATGGATCTTCGCTCGTACATCCGCGACGTTCCCGATTTCCCGCGCAAGGGCATCCTCTTCAAGGACATCACGCCGCTCATCGGCGATCCGGCCGCGTTCGCCGCGTCGGCGAAGCAGCTCGCGTCGCGTGTGAACAAGCCGGACGCCGTGGTCGCGATCGAGTCGCGCGGGTTCATCTTCGGCGCGCCGCTCGCGCAGCTGTGGAACGTGCCGTTCGTTCCCGCGCGCAAGTTCGGCAAGCTGCCGGGCAAGACCGTGCGCCAGGTCTACTCGCTCGAGTACGGCGAGGACACGCTCGAGCTGCACGCCGACGCGCTGAAGCGCGGCTGGGAAGTGGTCGTCGTGGACGACCTGCTCGCCACCGGCGGAACCGCGGCCGCGACGATCGCACTCGTGGAGCAGCTCGGCGCGCGTGTCGCGGCGGCGTTGTTCGCGGTCGAACTCACGGGCCTCGGCGGACGCGAGAAGCTGGCTCCCGCGCGCGTCGAGGCGCTCATGAAGTTCGAGGTGAAGGAGTAGCCGTTCGCTAGGGCGTCGGCGTGAGCTTCGCGAGCCGCTTGCGGAGCGCGTCGATCGAACGCGTGGGACGCTGCGACTCCGGAATGCCCTCACCGAACGCGATCGCCTCTTCGAGCGTGCGCTTCTCGTTCGCGAGGTCGTGCTTGCCGGCGTAGATGTCGGCGCGCGTCGTGTAGAGCAGCATCTTGCGCGGGCCGTACGCGATCTTCGACATCGCGAGGTCGGACTGCGCGAGCGCGTCGTCCCAGCGCCGCATCGCCTTGTACGCCGTCGCGAGCCGCTGGAACGGGTTGTAGTCGACGGGGAAGTCGCGCTGCGTCGCGAGCAGCATGTCGACCGCGCGCTCGGCTGGTTCAGCTCGAGGTACACCGTGAGGCGGTGCGCGTCGAACACGGCGCGCTGGTCGGGCGTCTTCGCCTTGGCCGCTTCGCCCTCGAGGAACGTCGCCCAGTCGCGCGCGGCCGTGACGGCACCCACCGAATCGTTGGCGTCCTGGCGCGTCGTGAGTATCTCGATCCACGCTCCGGAACGATCGTCCGCAGCGGTCGCGTACGAGAAGTCGCCGACCAGTTCGCGCGTCGTCTTTTCGAACGCGGCCACGAGGGCCGCACGATTCGGATCGGAAGCGGGCAGTTCACGCGCGCACGCCAGCGCGCTCGCGGCGACGTTGAGCCCGGAGGGCGAGCGGCCGAGGCGCGGGAGCGCCTGCTGCGCCTGCGCGACGCCGTCGGCCCAACGCTCCGTGGTCGAGAGCGCGTACATGCGCGACTCGACGACACGCGAGTAGCCGTTCCAGTCCGCGGGAGCCGCGGCGACCACCTCGGCGAACGCAACGGCGGCGGGGCCGTAGGCGCGCGCGCCGTAGAGGCTGTCCGCGCGCGCGATCGCCGACACCAGCGCGCGCGGGGCGCTTCCGCCGGTCGAAGCGTCGTCGAGCAGCGCGTGCAACTGCGCGATCGTCATGCCGCCGACCCAGCGCACGGTGATGCGCTCTTCCGTGGGATCGATGACGTAGAAGGAGGGCAGCGCATTCGTCGGGTGCTTCGCCCGGAACGCCGCGTTCACCGGCTTCTCGGAGTCCACGCTCAGGAACACGAACTGCTTGTCGTGCCGCGCGAGCGACGAATCGTTGAGCACGTACGCCCACATCGAGCGGCACGTGTGGCACCAGGGCGCCCACACGTCCACGAAGACGGGGACGTGGCGCTGACGCGCGGTCGCGACGGCCTTCGCATAGTCGTCGTGGAGCCAGCCGACGGGAGCCTTCGGGGCGGGGGCGGCGGACGTGAGCAACATCGCGGCGAGCGCGAGGGCGGGCAAAACGCGGTGGATGGGTGTCATGGCGCGAAAACTATCAGACCCCGCGGGGCGGCCGGAAGGGAGCGCGGCCTCCCTCCGACGAAGCCGCCATTTCGCCTCTCCAGCGCGGGGGTGCCCCGGCCGAAACTCAAGGCATCGGGCCGAGCGCCCGCAGGCCGAGCGCCCGATCGGACGCAGTCGGAGGGGAGGCTGTGCGATGAACGATTACCAGTTCAACCGAGAGTTCACCCGAGTGCCGATTCACATCTGGGGCACGTTCCACGACGAGAACGGTGAGCTCCTGACCGCCGAGATCAACAACCTGAGCATGCGGGGCTGTCACGCCTCCACGTTCGAGGCGCTGCCCGAGGGCGGGCGTCACCACCTCACGCTCTTCACCGAGGACGAGGACAGCGCGCTTCCACTAAGGTCGAGGCCCGGATCGTCAGTTCGACCAGGACGGCATGGGCATCGAGTTCCTCGAACTGCCGCTCGAAAGCTACGAGCACCTGCGCAACATGGTGCTGCTGAACTCCCACGATCCCGACCAGGTCGAGCGTGAGTTCCGCGAGCACATCGGGATCCGCAAGGTGAGCTGACCGCACACGCCCACCTGCGAAGCCGAAGCTCGCGCCCCCACGGCGCGGGCTTTTCGCTATCCCTGCCGGAGCGGGGCATTTCCCCGTAGCGCCCGGCGGTCCCGGAGGCGCACTGTCGCCACAGCGACAGGCCGCCGCGCAGTTCGACGAGGAGGGGAGAGCCATGCACCGGATCTCGGACGTACTCGACCGCAAGGGCCGGCACGTGTACCGCGTCGACTCGGAAGACAGCGTGCTCACCGCCGTCGAGCAGATGGCGCGACACCAGACGGGCTCGCTCGTGGTGCAGGAGGGCGCCGAGATCGTCGGCATCTTCACCGAACGCGATCTCGCCATGCGCGTCGTGCTGCCGCAGCGCGACACACGCGCCACGCTCGTCGGTGAAGTCATGACGCCGCAGGTCTTCTGCGTTCAGCCCGAGATGCGCCTCTCGGACGCGATGGCGCTCATGACGCAGCAGCGCGTGCGGCACCTGCCGGTCGTGGAAGCCGGCGCGGTGTGCGGCGTCGTTTCGATCGGCGACCTGGTGAAGTGCGTGGCGAGCGACCAGGAGATGGAGCTGCGCTACCTCGCCGCGTACATCCGCGGGGAGTACGCGGTCTGACGGCCTGACGGCAGCGCGCTCAAGCGTGGCCGGTGTGACCGAACCCGCCGGCCCCGCGCTTCGTCTCGCCGAGCTCCTGCACTTCGAACCAGAGCGCTCGCGGCACACGCGCGAGCACCATCTGCGCGATCCGCATGCCCGGCTCGACGAGGAACGGCTCCGGCCCGTGGTTGATGAGCGCCACGACGATCTCGCCGCGGTAGTCGCTGTCGATCGTCGCGGGGCTGTTCGGGAGCGTCACGCCGTGACGCGTGCCGAGCCCGGAGCGCGGGCGGATCTGCATCTCGAAGCCGGCGGGCAGCTCGATCGCGAATCCGGTGGGGATGCGCGCGATCGCGCCCGACGCGATCGTGACGGGCGCGGCGATGGCCGCGCGCACGTCCATGCCGGCCGCGCCCTCGGTTTCGTAGGACGGAAGCGGCAGGCCTTCGGCGTGATCGAACCGGCGGATGCGGACGCGAACGTCTTCGGAGCCGGCACTCGGATTCTGCATGCGGGTGATCCTCCTCGAGAGTGCGCGCAGGCTAGCAGCGCCGCGCGTCAGGACGAAGCCTCTTGCGCGCGGACGCCGCCGGGACCAATCTGCGCGCTCACCTTTTCGCTCCGGAGGCACCGTGTCCCAGCCGCCCGCGGCCGTTCCCGTTCATCCGGGCACGCGCATCGGCCACGTTCACCTGAAGGTCGCCGACATCGAGCGGTCGCTCGCGTTCTACTGCGGCGTGCTCGGCTTCACGCTCATGCAGCGCTACGGCCCGGGCGCGGCGTTCGTGTCGGCCGGCGGTTATCACCATCACATCGGGCTCAACACGTGGGAGAGCCGCGGCGGTCCGCCGCCGCCTCCGGGGAGCACCGGGCTCTATCACGTCGCGATCCTCTATCCGACGCGCGCCGCGCTCGCGGACGCGCTGCGCCGGCTGATCGCGGCGCGCATCCCGCTGCAGGGCGCCAGCGACCACGGCGTGAGCGAGGCGCTCTACCTCGAGGATCCGGACGGCAACGGCATCGAACTCTACCGCGACCGGCCCGAGGCCGACTGGCCGCGTGAGCCGAACGGCGGCCTCTCCATGGTGACGGCGGCGCTCGACCTCGAAGGACTGCTCGCCGAGCCGGAAGAAGGCGCGGCCGGGGGCGCGGCGCGTTGACGGAGAGGCACCTCACCGGCAGGACGGGCGCGGAGAGAACCGCGTGGACCGTGGCGCTGGTCACGCTCGCGCTCGTCGGCGTGATCGGCCTCGCCGCGCCCGCGGCCGACCCGGCGCTCGCCTGGGGCGTGAACGCCGCTCGCTTCCTGCCGGCGGGCGTCACGCTCGGGTTGCTCGCGCTCGCGCTCGCCGTTCCGCTCGCGCTGCTCGTGCTGGCGCCGCGCGTGCCGAAGCTACCGGCCTTCGCCGAGTCCATCGTGGCCGCCGCGGCCTTCGCGGCGTTCGCGTGGACCTTCCGGGTTTCGCACGTGCTGCTCGGCGACGGCATCCCGATCACCTCGAGCCTCCCGGATTCGAATGCGCTGCACCCGCGCGAACCGCTTTCCTCCGCGCTGCTCCGGCGTGCGTGGGACGTGCTCGGCCCGGCCTTCGCGGCGCCGGGACGCGCCCGCGAGGCGGTCGTGCAGGACGTCGCGGCCGTCGTGAGCGTCGCCGCCGGAGCGGTCTTCGCGATCGCGGTGACGGGGATCGCACGCGAACTGGTGCGCGCCTTTCCCTCGGAGTCCCGCGAAGGCTCCGCGGACGATCGCGCGACGACGGCGCTCCTGACGCTGCTGATCGCCACGCCGGGCGCGGCGCTCGTCTTCTTCGGCTACGTGGAGCACTACGCCTGGCCGGCCGCCTGCACGGCGCTCTTCTTCTGGGCGCTGCTGCGCTTCGCGCTCGGACGCGGCGGGCTGCTCGCGCCGATGTTCACGTTCCTGCTCGCGGTCGCGTTCCACTTCTCGAGCCTCGTGCTCGCTCCTGCGCTCGCCGTGGCGGCGTTCTTCGGGCTCGCGTCGCGCGATCGGCGCCCGGCCGCGCTGCGCGACGTCGCGATCGGCTCCGTGGCGACCGTCGCGATCGTCGCCGCGTTGCGCCGCCTCGCCGGCTACGACGCGCTCCACCAGATCGGCGAGATCGCGAAGAGCAACCGTACGGACGCGACGTACGCGTGGTCGGCCGTGCACGTGCGCGACTTCCTCGACGAGCACCTGCTGCTCGGACCGCTCGGCCTCGCGCTCGCGCTGCCGCTCCTCGCGCCGTTCGCCGGCGACCGCCGTGCGCCCGGCGCGGTCCGCGCGACGCTGGGCGTGGCCGCGGTCGCGTTCTTGGCCGCCACGTGGCTCACGCCCGACATGCCGCTCGGATACGCGCGGGACTGGGACGTCTTCGCCGCGGCGGGATGCGGGCTCGCGATCGTCGCCGCGGCGATGCTCTTCGTCCTCGTGCGCGCCGAGCGACCCCGGCGCCTGCTGCTCGCCGCCGCATGCGCGGTGACGCTCGCGCACACACTCCCGTGGATCGCGGTCAATCACACGAACGGCCCGGCCGTCGCCCGGTTCGCGACGCTGCCGCTCGGTCTCGGCCGCACGGAATCGACGCTCGCGTGGTGGCACCTCCAGCGCCGCGAGTACGGCACGGCGCGTGTGTGGATCGAACGTTCCCTGCGCGCGAATCCCGACAACATCCGCGCGGTGGATCTCTACGGGCGCGTCGCGCTGCTCGAGGGCCGGCCGGAGATCGCCGTCGGGGCGTACCGCATCGGCATCCTCATGCGGCCCGAGCGCGCGGAGTACCGCCTCCAGCTCGCGTTCTCGCTGCATGCGGCCGGCCGCCACGCCGAGGCGCTCGCCGCGCTCGATACGCTCGAGCGCACGCATCCCGACGAGCCCGCGCTGTGGCTCGAACGCGCAATGAGCGAGCACGCGCTCGGCGACGACCTTCGCGCGCGCGCCGATCTCGTCCGCGCGCTGCAGCTCAACCCCGCGCTCACGGCGACCGCACGATCGGTCCTGCCGACGCTCGTGGAGGCCCCATGAAACTGCCGCGCCCGAAACGCACCGCCGAAGCGGGAGAGACCTACCGCCGGATCTTCGCGATGGTCCGTCGAATCCCGAAGGGACGGGTCGCCTCCTACGGCGAGATCGCCACATGGAGCGGACTGCCGCGTCAGGCACGTCTCGTCGGTTACGCGCTGCACGCTTCGGGCTCGGACGTCGTGCCCTGGCATCGCGTCGTGAACGCCGCCGGCGTGCTGAGCCTCGGCAAGCTCGATCCCTCGGGCGCTCTCACGCAGCGCATCCGGCTCGAAGGCGAAGGTGTGAGTTTCGACGCACGTGGCCGCGTGCGCATGGACCTCCATCGCTGGAAGGGGCCCACGAAGCGCTGACGTACGGGCGCTCGTGTTGCGCATCGCGATCCAGAGTTGTTCGTTCTGCAAAGTCTCGCCGAACGGGCGACGGCGTTCGGGAACTGGTGTGCGTTTCGCGTGTAAGTTGCGTACGTGCGACCCACCCCACACTCGCACGCGCGTCGCACGTCGGGCGTGCGCTTCGAACCCCTTTCGTGGGAGATCGTTTGTCCCCTCACGCGCCGCTTCGACACCTGCTGTCGCTCGTGCTGCCGTTCCTGCTGGCCTTCACCACGCAGGCGCACACCGCACCCGCCCTCACGACCGCGCCGTCTTTCCGGCTGCCCGGCCGTGGAGCCGAGGTCGTCTCCGATTCGCTCCGGGGACGCGTCGTGCTCGTGGACTTCTGGGCATCGTGGTGCGTGCCGTGCCGCAAGTCGTTCCCGTGGTTGGCCGCGATGCAGGAGAAGTACGGCCCGCAAGGCCTGACCGTCGTCGGGGTGAACCTCGACAAGACGCGGCCCGCGGCGGACGCGTTCCTCGCGCAGGTGCCCGCGCCGTTCACGCTCGCGTTCGATCCCGCGGGCAAGACGGCGGCGGCCTGGGGCGTGAAAGGCATGCCGTCCACGTTCCTCGTCGGGCGGGACGGCACGTTGGTGTACGCGCACGTCGGGTTCGATCCGGCGAAGACGGAATCGTTCGAGAAGAGGATCGAGGAGGCACTCGCGAAATGAAGCGGCCGCTCCGGATGTTCGTGCTGTTCGCCGCCCTGGCGCTCGCGGCTTCGCTCACGAGTTGCGCCGCCATGTCCGTGAAGCCGTGGGACCGCGACCTCATGGCGGACAAGCGCATGCGTTTCGCCGCGCTTCCGCTCGAAGCCGCGGTGGATGGCCACATCTACTTCAGCAAGGAAGCCGCGACCGGCGGCATGTCCGTGGGCGGCGGAGGTTGCGGATGCAACTGAAGACGACCGCCGCTTCCGCCACGGGCTCCGTGCGCGGCGCCCTCCGAGCCGCCGCGAGCGTGCTGCTCGCCGGTGGCGCCGTCGCGGCCGTGGCCTCGGCCGCACACGCCGCGGACGCTCCGCGCTGGCAGTTCGATTCGTCCGGCCTGCTGTACGGCGAGCTTCATCGCACGACGGTGGTCGAGCCCATGGCGCGGATCACGCGCGTGTTCTCGAAGGGCAGCAGCCTGACCGCACAGGTGGACTTCGACGCGATCACCGGCGCCTCGCCGAGCGGCGCGCAGCCTTCGGGTGTCGTGCAGACCACGACGACGCCGTCGGGCAACACGAAGACCGTGCCGGCCGGCGATCTTCCGCTGACCGACTTCCACGACGTCCGCGGCGCCGTGGACCTCGAGTACGCTCAGCCGATCGGCTCGCACCTCACCGCGACGACGGGCGGCCATTGGTCGAAGGAGCAGGACTATCGCTCGCTCGGCGGGCGCGCCCAGTTGTCGCTCGAGGTGTTCCAGCGATTGTCGACGTTCACGCTCGGCGCGTCCGCGAACGCGGACGTGATCACGCCACTGGACGGCACACGCGCGGCCTTCACCGAGGACGACCGCACCGGCGTGGACTCGAACGACAAGCACGCGCGCAGCTGGCTCGTGGGCACGTCTCGCGTGATGACGCGGCGCTGGTTGCTCGGCGCCACCGGCACGTACTCCGAGGAGTGGGGCTACCTGAGCGATCCCTACAAGGTCGTCAGCACGCTCGATCCCGTCACCGGTCACACGACCGGGGCGCTCCACGAGAGGCGTCCCGACCGGCGCCTTCGCCGCGACGTGCTCGTGTCGTCGGTCTACCACCACACGACCGACGTGTCGTACCTGTCGTACCGCTACTACTGGGACGACTGGGGCGTGCAGGCGCACACGGGCGACTTCCGGATCCGGCACGACTTCGACGAAACGCACTTCGTCCAGCCGCACGTGCGCTTCTCGCACCAGGGCGAGGCGGACTTCTACTCGTACGGCATCGTCGAAGGCAGCGCCAAGCCCGACTTCGCGACCAGCGACTACCGGCTCGGCATGCTCAACACGGTCACCGTCGGCGCGACCTACGGTTTCGATCTCGCGAGCGTGCCGGGGCAGATCACCGTGCGCGGCGAGTTCATGCGGCAGTGGGGGCGCGGCTATCCCGACGTGGCCGTCGGCTCGCAGAAGACCTACAACCTCGCTCCGGGCGTGAACACCGGCACGCTGATGCTCGGATGGTCGGTGGGATGGTGAGCGAGGACGCGCCGCGGCTCGAACGCCTCGGCGACGTCTGGGTCGGCCGGTTCACGGCCATGGCCAGCCCGTGCGAAGTCCTCGTGGACACGGATCGGCGGCGCGACGCCGCCGATCTCGTCCGCGCCGCGCGCGCCGAAGCGCGGCGCATCGAGAGGAAGTTCAGCCGCTACCGCGACGACAGCGTCGTGCACGCGATCCACGCGGGACGCGGCGCGCCGTTCGAGCCCGACGCGGAGACGGCGCGGCTGCTCGGCTACGCCGCGGCGTGCTTCGAACTTTCGGGCGGACTCTTCGACGTCACCTCGGGCGTGCTCCGCCGCGCGTGGACGTTCGACGGCGCGGAGGCCGCGCCGGACGACGCGCGAATCGCCGAAGCGCTCGCGCACGTCGGCTGGCCGCGCGTGGAGTGGGACGGCCGGACGTTCATGCTGCCCGAGGGCATGGAGCTCGACTTCGGCGGACTCGGCAAGGAGTACGCGGTCGACAGCGCCGCCGCGCTCCTGGCCGAGCGTTCGCCGGTCGCGTGCCTCGTCAACTTCGGCGGCGATCTCGTCGCGAACGCCGCGCGCCGCGACGGCGCGCCGTGGATCGTCGGCGTGGACGACCCCGACCGCACGGGCGAGGGCGCGCTCTACCGCATCGAGCTGCAGCACGGCGGGCTCGCGACGAGCGGGGACGCGCGCCGCTACGTGACGTGGCGCGGCAAGCGCCTCGGCCACATCCTCGATCCGCGGACGGGCTGGCCCGTCGCGGACGCGCCGCGCTCGGTGACCGTGCTCAGCACGACGTGCATCGAAGCGGGAACGCTCGCGACGCTGGCCATCCTGCAGGGCCGTGGCGCGCGAGCGTTCCTCGAGGCTCAGGGTGTGACCGGGTGGGTCGTCGACGCCTGACCGCGACGCCCTAGCGGTGCACGCCGGATGCTTCGTTGCCGGAGCGTTCGACGTACTCGGCGTACGACCCGAGGTACTCGAACGGCGGCTGCGCCGGTGTTTCGGCGTCGCCGGGGCGAAGCTCGAGCACGCGATTCGCGAGCCCGCGCAGGAACGTTCGGTCGTGGCTCACGAACAACATCGTGCCCTCGAAGTCCTTGAGCGAGTCCACGAGCATCTCCTTCGTCTCGAGATCGAGATGGTTCGTGGGTTCGTCGAGCACGAGGAAGTTCGGCGGGTCGAACAGGATGCCGGCGAGCACGAGGCGCGACTTCTCGCCGCCCGAAAGCACGCGGATCGGCTTGTCGACGTCCTTGCCCGAGAAATGGAACGCGCCGAGCAGGTTCTTCACGACGCCCTGCGACTCGAGGGGAAGTCGTGCTGCATCTGTTCGAAGACGGTGCGGGAGGGATCGAGCAGCTCGAGCGACTGCTGCGCGAAGTAGCCCATGCGCAGCGAAGCGCCGAGGCGCACGGTGCCCGCGTCGGGCTCCGAGACGCCCGCGATCATCTTGAGCAGCGTGCTCTTGCCCGCGCCGTTGCGCCCCATGACGCACCAGCGTTCGGTGCGGCGCACGCGGAAGTCGAAGCCGTCGTAGATCACCCGCTCGCCGTAACCCTTGCGGATGCCCTTCATCTCGACCACGTCCTCACCCGAGCGCCCGGGCTGGCGGAAGCGGAACTCGACGACGTGGCGATGGCGCGGCAGTTCGACCTGCTCGATCTTCTCGAGCTTCTTCACGCGGCTCTGCACCTGCGCGGCCTTGGCGGCGTGCGCGGCGAAGCGCTCGATGAAGCGGCGCTCCTTGGCGAGCATCGCCTGCTGGCGCGCGTACGCGGCCTCGCGGTTCGCCTCGGAGATCGCGCGCTCGCGCACGTAGAAGTCGTAGTCGCCCGAGTAGCTCGTGAACTCGCCCGTGTCGATCTCGAGGATCCGGTCCACGATGCGGTTCATGAAGTCCTTGTCGTGGCACGTCATGAGCACGGCGCCGGCGTAGCCACCGATGAACTTCTCGAGCCAGAGGATGGACTCGATGTCGAGATGGTTCGTCGGTTCGTCCATGAGCAGCACGTCGGGACGGCCGAGCAGGATGCGGGCGAGGCCGACGCGCATCTTCCAGCCGCCGGACAGAGCGCCCACGTCGCCTTCGATCTGCTCGTCCTCGAATCCGAGGCCGTGCAGGATCTCCTTGGCGCGCGACTCGAGGTCGTAGCCGCCCTGGCGCATGTACTCGTCCTGAACGTGGCCGAAGCGCTCGAGGATGGACTCCATCTCGTCGGCGCGATCGGGATCCGCGAGCGCATGCTCGAGGTCCCCTGAGCTCGTGATGCAGCTCGCCGAGGTTGCCGCTGCCCGCGATCGCTTCGTCCAGCACCGACCGGCCGGACATCTCGCCGATGTCCTGCCGGTAGTAGCCGATCGAAATGCGCTTCGGCACGGTGACGTCGCCCTCGTCGGGGGACTCTTCGCCGACGATGAGCCGGAACACGGTCGTCTTGCCGGCGCCGTTCGGGCCGACGAGCCCGACCTTCTCGCCCGGGTTGAGCTGGAAGCCGGTCTCGACGAACAGGATCTGCGAGCCGTACTGCTTGGAGACGTTGTTGAAGACGATCACTTGCCGCCCTGCTTCTTCTCGATGCGCGCCCAGGCGTCCTTGAGCGTCACGGTGCGGTTGAAGACGGGCGCGCCGGGCTTGGAGTCCCGTGCGTCCGCCACGAAATAGCCCACGCGCTCGAACTGCACGGGTGCGCCGGGCGTCGCGTCGCCGAGCACGGGCTCGACCTTGCAACCCGTGAGCGTCGTGAGCGAGGCGGGGTTGAGCAGCGTCGTGAAGTCCGCGCCTTCGGCCGCGGCTTCCGGATCCTCGTCGGCGAAGAGCGTTTCGTAGAGGCGCACCTCGGCGTCCACCGCGTGCTTCGCGGAGACCCAGTGGATCGTCGCCTTCACCTTGCGGCCGTCGGGCGCGTTGCTGCTGCGCGTCTCGGGGTCGTAGGTGGCGCGCACTTCGGTCACGTTGCCCGCGTCGTCCTTGACGACGCTCGTGCAGCGGATGAAGTAGGCGCCGCGCAGGCGCACTTCGGTGCCGGGCGAGAGGCGGAAGTACTTCGGCGGAGGAACCTCGCGGAAGTCCTCTTCCTCGATCCACAGCTCGCGCGAGAACGGCACCGCGCGCGTACCCGCGGCCGGATCCTCGGGGTTGTTGCCGAGTTCGAAATGCTCGACCTGGTCTTCCGGGTAGTTCTCGAGCACGACCTTCACGGGCTTCAGCACCGCGAGGCGGCGCAGCGCGTGCACGTTGAGGTCCTCGCGCACGCACGCTTCGAGCAGCGCGAGCTCGACGCGGTTCTCGCGCCGGGCGACACCGATGCGCTCCGTGAAGTCACGCAGCGCGGCGGCCGGATAGCCGCGGCGGCGCATGCCGCTGATCGTGGGCATGCGCGGATCGTCCCAGCCGCTCACGAGGCCGTCGGTCACGAGGCGCAGGAGCTTGCGCTTGCTCATCACCGTGTGGGTGAGGTTGAGCCGCGCGAACTCGTACTGGTGCGGCAGCGGACGCGGCAGCGACAGCGCCTCGAGCAGCCAGTCGTACAGCGGACGGTGCGGCACGAACTCGAGCGTGCAGATGGAGTGCGTGACGCCCTCGATGTAGTCCGAAAGCCCGTGCGCGTAGTCGTACATCGGGTAGATGCACCACGCGGCGCCCGTGTTGTGATGCTCGACGTGGCGGATGCGGTAGAGCAGCGGATCGCGCAGCCAGACGTTCGGCGACGTGGGGTCGATGCGCGCGCGCAACGTGCGGGTGCCGTCGGGGAACTCGCCCGCCTTCATGCGCGCGAACAGGTCGAGGCTTTCGGCGATCGGGCGGTCGCGGTACTTGCTCGGCTCGCCCGGCTGCCCCGGCGCGCCGCGCATGCGGTCGACTTCCTCGGCGGTGTGATCGCACACGTACGCCTTGCCGGCCTCGATCAGCCGCACGGCGAACGCATGGAGCGCCCCGAAGTAGTCCGACGCACGGAACGGCTCCGTGCCCGGGCCCGCGCCGACGGCGGCGGACTGATGGAAGTCCGCGCCGTTCGCGGTGGCGGTCGAGCCGCTCGGCTTGAACGCGAGGCAGTGGTCCGCCCAGCCCCCGATCAGCCACTTCACGTCCGCGACGATGGATTCCTCGTACTCGATGTCTTCCTTCGCCGGATTGGTGTCGTCCATGCGGAGGTTGCACTGCCCGCCGAACTGCTGCGCGATCCCGAAGTTGAGGCAGATGGCCTTGGCGTGGCCGACGTGCAGGTAACCGTTCGGCTCGGGAGGGAAGCGCGTGACGATCTTCGCGTGAGCGCTGGAGGCCAGGTCGGCCTTGACGATCTCGCGGATGAAGTCCTCGCGTTCGGCGCCGGGAGCGGGAATCTCGTGCTCGGACATGACGTTCTCGAAAGGTGCGACGTCGCGACGGCGCCGTCCGCGGACGTGGATGGCACCCGGTACGGGCGGTGGTGGAATCGGAAGCGGTGACATAACGCCATCGGGCGCGGCCTGTCCAGCCCGGAGGGCCCGGAAAACGCACGGCGCGCCGGCCGCGAGGGCCCGGCGCGCCGTGGCGCGTGCGGCGTGCAATCGGGAGGTCAGCGGAAGAGCGTCTTGACCCGGCCCCACGTGGAGGGCGTGGCGTGCACCGGACCGCCCGAAGGCTGGAAGGCGAGGTCCACGATCTTGTCCCCGGGCGCCGGCACGAGGAAGGCCGCGTTGGTCTCGACGAGCGAGTTCGGCGCGAACTCGTGCACCTGTCCGGTCACGCCGTCCACCACGAGGATCCGGCCGTTGATCGGCGAGAACACGATGCCGTGCGGCCGCGCCCAGCCGGTGCCCACGAAGACTCCGTTGATGAGGTGGCTCGTCCAGTCGAAGCGGTAGCCCATGTTCGTGTTCATGCTCGTCACGTGGATGTCGTTCGTGATCGGGTGGAACGCGACGTCGTTGGGCAGCGCACCGACCGGCAGCACGATCGTCCCCACGGGCGCGCCCGTCACACCATCGAAGATCTCGACGTTGCTCGTGAGCCACGAGCACACGTAGAGGTTGCCGTCGGGACCGAAGTCCATGTCCGCGGGCATGCCCACCGAACAGACGACGCGGATGAACGCGCCCGTGATCGCGTCGTACGCGCGCACGTCGTTCGTCAGCATGTCGCCGATGTACACCTCGCCGGTCGGGGCGTAGAGGCCGGCCCACTGCCAGCCGCCGGTCGGGTTGTAGACCTTGATGAGCGCGCCGGTCGTCGCGTCGCGCTCTTCGACGCCGAACGCGTTGTGGCCGATGAGCACGCGGTTGTTCGTCGCGCCGAAGTGGATCGCCATCTGGCCGGTGGAAGAACCCGAGATCGAGAAGACGCTGAGGAACGAGCCCGAGGAGCCGTCGTAGCGGCGAACCTTGTTCGAGGCGTCGCTCGTCACATAGAGGTCTCCGGGCGCGGCGAAGGCGAGGGCGGAGACGAGGAGCGAGAGTCCGGCGGCGAACCGGAAGGCGGCGGGGGACACCAGAGTCGAAAGGCGCATGGAGATGCTCCCGGGGTTCGGGGTCGGTGCGATGGTTTGCGCATGGCATCCGGACTACGCGCATGGGGCCCGCGCCTAACAGCGAAGTGGGACAAACTTCGCGCGCAGGTGTAGTTTCCCCGGCGTTCCCGAGACCCACCCGTGCCACGGACGATCGCCATGCCCCGCCCGACTTTCGTACGCCGCCTCACGCTCGCCGCCGCCGCGCTCCTCCTGGCCGCCGCCAGCCTGTTCGCCTGTGCGCCCCGCGCCGGTGGTCCGCTCGTCGGCCACACGCGTGCGATCCCGAAGCAGGTCGGCAACCTGTCGATGGCCGAAGCCCGGACGGGCCTGCCCGACACGACGTTCAGTTTCCGCGCCCGCCCGGGCGGCCTGTTGTTCGTCTTCTTCGGCTTCACGCACTGCCCGGATCTCTGCCCGACGACCCTCGGCGACCTGCGCCGCGCGCTGCGCAAGGCCGGCCCCGATGGCTCGCGCGTCGAAGTCGCCTTCGTGACCGTGGACCCGGGCCGGGACAGCAGCGAGACCATGGCGCGCTACCTCGGCTCGTTCTTCGTCGGAGGGCATCCGCTGCGGCCGGACACGAACGAGCAACTGCTTGCCGTGCAAGCGGCTTTCGGTGCGGCCTCGTCCGTCACGCGAAAGGCGAACGGCGACTTCGACGTCGCTCACACGGCGGTCAGCTACCTCGTGGACGAGCGCGGGGCCGTTGTCCTCGAATGGGACTACGGCACGACCCCGGCCGACATGGCTCACGACCTTCGCATCCTGCTCTCCCGAACCCCTGGAGGCTCCCGATGACCCGCCGGCTGCTCACCTTGCTCGTCTCCGCGTTCCTGATGGCGGGGGCGCTGTCCTGCTCGCGCCCCGAGTCGAAGCTCCCCATGGCGAGTGAAGCCGCGGTCGGGGACGCCGCCGTGACGCTCACCGACTTCCACGCCCGCCCGAGCCCGCCGGGGGCGTCGGTCGGGGCGATCTTCGGCACGCTCCTGAGCGGTGGAGGGGACACGCTGATCGCGGTCTCCGTTCCGGCAACCGTGGCGGGACGAGCGGAAATCCACCGGATGGTGCAGAACGCCGCCGGCCAGATGGAAATGCACGCCGTTCCGTGGCTCGCGTTGCCGGAGGATGCTCCGGTCGAGCTGGCGCCGGGCGGGATGCACGTGATGTTGTTCGATCTCGTCGGGCCGCTGGTCGCAGGCGAGAAGCTCACCCTGACGCTTCTGTTCCGAACCGGGGGAGAGCGCGTGCTGGAAGTCCCCGTTCGAGAGGACTGACCCGGCCGAAATCGTTGGCCGCAGGCACAATCGGGGCTGGAGGCACGGCCTTCGGGACCCGATAATCCGCCCATCCCCACTCTTCGGGCCTCCGCGTGCCCGAACCCCGATTCGAGGAGTTCCGTCGTGCCCCTTTGGCTTCGCCGTTCCTGGTCTTCGTCTCGTGCTGCCTGCTGGGCGTCTCCGTGGCGCAGGCGCTCACCGTCCCGACGGGATTCACCGTCGAGAACATGGTGCCGGGAACGACGTTCACCGTGCCGACTTCGATCGTGTTCCTCCCGGACGGCCGCTTCCTCGTGGCCGAGAAGGGCGGCACGGTCCGCATGGTCGTGAACAACGTCACGAAGCCCACGGCCGTGATCAACCTCTCGACCGAAGTGCTCGACCTGAACGACCGCGGCCTTCTCGACGTGGCCGTCGACCCCAACTACTTCGTCAATCACTTCATCTACCTGCTCTACACGGTCGATCCCGACACGAACGGCGTGGACACCGACACACCGTCCTTCGCGCGCCTCGCGCGCTATCGCATGAACGTGAGCGGCGACACGAACGTCGTCACGACGTCCACGCGCACGATCCTGATCGGCACGGACTGGCGTCACGGGCCCCTGATCGCGAACGGCTCGCACACGATCGGCTCGCTGCGCTGGGGACGCGACGGCAGCCTGCTCGTCTCGGTGGGAGAAGGCGCGAACTACCAGTTCGCCGACAACGGCGGCCTGCATCCGACGGCCTTCGGCCCGACGAAGACGGATCCGAACGAAGACATCGGCGCCTATCGCTCGCAGGACATCACCAGCCTGTGCGGCAAGATCCTGCGCATCAATCCCGCGAACGGTCACGGTTACGCGAGCAACCCCTACAAGGACACCGACCTGATGTCGGTGCGTTCGCGGGTGTACGCGTACGGGCTGCGCAATCCGTTCCGTTTCACCATCCGTCCCGGCACAGGCAGTGTGGACACGACCGCCGGAAATCCCGGCATGATCTGCCTCGGCGACGTCGGCTGGGACACGTACGAAGAGTTGAACGTGATCACCGCGCCGGGTCAGAACTTCGGCTGGCCGTGTCGCGAAGGCATGCTGCCGCAGGCGATCTATCCGCTCGTGCAGCCCTGGCACAACGGCTGTTCGAGCACCGGTACGTCCACGAATCCGGCGACGTTCACGAACCCGGTCGCCTCGTGGCATCACAGCACGCAGAACCTCAGTTCGCCGCCCAACTTCATCGGCAACGCCTCGGTCGGCGGCGCGTTCTATCCCGACACGTTGTATCCGACGGCCTACCGCGGCCGTTACTTCTTCGCCGACTACGCGGCGCAGTGGATCAAGGTCGCGACGTTCGACGCGAACAATGCCCTGCTCTCGATCCAGGACTTCGGCACGGCGATGGACATGCCCGTCTGCGTCGTCCGGCATCCGAGCGACGGCTGCCTCTGGTACGTGTCGATCAGCACGGGCCAGATCCGCCGCATCCGCTACACCGGTGGCGGCGGCAGCGGCAACAACCCGCCCGTCGCGGCGGCGACCGCATCGCCGACCGCCGGCCTCGTGCCGCTCGACGTGAGCTTCTCCAGCGCCGGAACGTACGACCCCGACGGCAACACGCTCGCCTACGCGTGGTCGTTCGGTGACGGCGGCACTTCGTCGCAGGCGAATCCGCTCCACACGTACCAGATCGCGGGCAACTACACGGCCGCGCTGACGGTCACCGACGGACAAGGCGGCTCGTCGCTCGCGACCGTGCCGATCACCGTCGGCGCGACGTCGAGCTTCCCGACGAGCGCGGTGCTCGACAACTTCAACCGTGCGAACGGCTCGCTCGGCGCGCTCTGGCTCGACGACGCCGCGGGCCTGTCGATCAACACGAACACGATGCGCCAGATCAGCCTCAGTGCGACCACGGTCTACAACGGCGGCACGTTCGGGCCCGACCAGGAGTGCTACCTCACGCTGCAGGCGGTGACGCCGAACGCGACCGAGCTCGACCTCATGCTCAAGTTGCAGGGCACGACGTGGAGCAGCGGCCACATCGAGGTGCGCTACGAACCGACCCTCTCGAAGATCACGATCTCGACGTACCACCCGACGCAGGGCTGGGCGACGCGCGGCGTGATCAACGGCGTGACGTTCGGCGCGGGCGACCGGTTCGGCGCGCGCGCGTTCGCGAACGGCACGGTCGAGGTCTACAAGAGCGGCATCCAGCTCGGCACGGTCTCCGTGACCGGTTGGCCGTACTACGCGAACGGCGGACGTCTCGGCCTGACGATGACGGGCAACTCGTCCTCGATCTTCGACGACTTCGGTGGCGGCAACTGGAACCCGGTGGACACGGCTCCGACCGTGAACGTGACGTCGCCCGACGGCGGCGAAGCGTGGACGGGCGGTTCGTCGCACGCGATCACGTGGACGGCGAGCGACAACATCGGCGTGACGAGCGTGGACGTGGACTACAAGGAGACGCCCACGTCGCCGTGGATCCCGCTGGCGGTGGACCTCGGCAACACGGGCAGCTTCACGTGGGCGGTGCACAACACGCCCGGCACGGGCGCTCGCGTGCGCGTGCGGGCCCGCGACACCGCGGGCAACGTGGGAGCCGACTCGAGCAGCGCGAACTTCACGATCGTGCGCACGCCGGGAGGGAAGGCGCCGACGACGCTGCGCGACTTCAAGCTTCCGGGTTCGCAGCCGCTGAGCGCCGGGACGTTCTCGAACAGTTCGAACTGCACGAGCTGTCACGGCGGGTACGCGCCGGCGGTGGAGCCGGGCCACAACTTCTACGGCTCGATGATGGCGCACGCGGCACGCGACCCGATCTTCTACGCGTGCCTCGCGGTCGCCGAGCAGGACGCGCCTTCGTCGGGCGACCTCTGCCTGCGCTGCCACGTGCCGATGGCATGGCTGTCGGGCAAGAGCCAGCCGACGAGCGGTGCGAGCATCGACGCGTCGAACCGCGACGGCGTCTCGTGCGACTTCTGCCACCGCATGGTGGATCCGATCTACCAGGCGGGCGTCTCGCCGATCGAGGACCAGGCGCTGCTCGGCGCGATGCTCCCGGCGCACGTGCCGGTGACACGCGGCACGGGGCAGTACGTGGTGGACGCGAACACGCGCCGGCGTGGTCCGTTCAGCGATCCGGTGACGCCGCACTCGTGGCTGCAGTCGGCGTTCCACTCGAAGAGCGAGATCTGCGCGACCTGCCACGACGTGTCGAACCCGGTGTTCGTGCGCCGCGGCGAACGCCGCTACGAGCCGGGTCCGTTCGATGCGGCGCCCGACTCGATGCACTCCTCGGTGCTCATGCCGCTCGAGCGCACGTACAGCGAATGGCTGAACAGCGCCTACCCGCAGGGCGTGTACGCGCCCGAGTTCGCGGGCAACGCTCCGGGCGGAATCGTGTCGTCGTGCCAGGACTGTCACATGCGCAAGGTGACGGGCAAGGGGGCCAATGCTCCCGACGCACCCGTGCGGAACAATCTCCCGCTGCACGACTTCACGGGCGGCAACGCCTGGATGGGCGGCGTGATCCAGACGCTGTATCCGGGCGAGACCGACGCGGCGGCGATCGCCTCGGGCGCCGTTCGCGCGACGGCGATGCTCCAGTCGGCGGCGACCGTGCGCACCACGGTGACGGCCGCCGGTGACAGCTTCCTCGCCACGGTGAAGGTGACGAACCACACGGGCCACAAGCTGCCCACGGGTTACCCGGAAGGCCGCCGCATGTGGATCCAGGTGGTGGCGCGCGACGCGAACGGGCAGGTGGTGTACGAGTCGGCGCCGTACGACACGGCGAGCGGCGTGCTCACGCACGACGCGTCGGCGCGGGTGTACGAGATGCACCTCGGGATCTCGTCGCGGCTCGCGTCCACGCTCGGCATGAACGCGGGACCAAGCTTCCACTTCACGCTCAACGACTCGATCTACAAGGACAACCGCATCCCGCCCGCGGGGTTCACGAACGCCGCGTTCCATGCGTTCGGCGGCATGCCGGTCGATCCGGAAGTGCCGGGCACGCGCTACGCCGACGGACAGAACTTCGACCTCGCGATGTACGCGCTGCCGAGTACGGCGCGTTCCGGTGTCGGCGACGCTGTGGTACCAGAGCTCGTCGAAGGAGTACGTGGAGTTCCTGCGCGACGAGAACGTCACGAACACGGCCGGCCAGGCGTTCCACACCGCGTGGGCCGCGAACCGCAAGTCGCCGCCTGTGCTCATGGCGCGCGACTCGCTCGTGTTCGACGTGCTCGACACGCCGCGCCCGGCGGTGCCGAAGCAGGCGTCGCTGCGCGCGATCTCGAACCCGTTCCGCGGCTCGCTGCAGGTGGCGCTCGCGCTGCCGCGCGAGCAGGACGTCACGCTCGAGATCGTCGACGTCTCAGGACGCCTCGTGGTGCGGCTGCCTCGCGGACGACTCGCCGCGGGCGAGCACCGGCTGTTCTGGGACGGGCACGACGCCACCGGTCGCGACGTCGGCGCCGGCGTGTTCTGGGCCGTCGTCCCGACCGACCGCACACGCCTCGTGCAGCGATTGGTGCGGCTGAGGTGAGCCGAGCCGATGTGAGGGCGCCGCGGTTCGCGGCTTCGATGGCGCGGCGCCTCTCGTCGGCCATCGTCCTGGGGTGGGCGGTCGCGTGCCTCGCGAGTGCGTCGGCCGTGCGCCCCGTGCGCGCGGTGACGCTGCCCACTTCGTTCGTCGTCGAGAACGAGGTGCCCGCGGGCGCGTTCGTCCAGCCCACGTCGATGGCGTTCCTGCCGGACGGCCGGCTGCTCGTGGCGGAGAAACGCGGCACCGTGTGGATGGTGCAGAACCACGTGAAGCTGCCGACGCCGGTCTGGGAGCGTCCGCTCGAGGTGATGGACCTCAACGACCGCGGCCTGCTCGCGATCGCCGTCGATCCCGACTGGGTGCACAACCACTACCTGTACCTGCTCTACAACGTCGACCCGGACACGAACGGAGTGGACGTCGACGTGCCCACGTTCGGCCGGCTCGCGCGCTACCAGATGAACGCCACGGGCGACACGAACGTCACCAATCCCGCGTCGCGCGCGATCCTGATGGGCAAGGACTGGGCGAACGGCCCGCTCGTCGCCATGATGAGCCACTCGATCGGCGGGCTCCGGTGGGGATCGGACGGCAGCCTGTTCGTGTCGGCCGGCGACGGCGGCGATTGGACGCACGCCGACGCGGGCGGGCTGTATCCGGCCGCCTTCGGTCCCGGGCGCACCGATCCGAACGAGGACATCGGCGCCTATCGAGCGCAGGACATCACGAGCCTGTGCGGCAAGATCCTGCGCATCAATCCCGCGAACGGCCACGGCTACGCGAGCAACCCCTACGTCGACTCCGATCTCGCTTCGGTGCGTTCGCGCGTCTGGGCGTACGGCCTGCGCAATCCCTATCGGTTCACGTTCCGCCCCGGAACGGGCAGTCCCGACACGACGGCCGGCGATCCCGGCGCGCTCTACATCGGCGACGTCGGTTGGGACGCGTTCGAGGAGATGGACATCGCCACGGCGGGCGGGCGCAACTTCGGGTGGCCCTGTTACGAGGGCTTCCAGCCGCAGCCGCCCTACCAGTCGCTGCATCCGTGGCACAACGACTGCTCGAGCGTCGGCACATCGACCAACCCGGCCGGCTACACGTCGCCCGTCGCGTGGTGGCATCACAACACGCCCGCGCTCGGTTCCCCGCCGGTCTTCACGGGGAACAGCGTGATCGGGGGAGCGTTCTACGACGGCACCGCGTACCCGGGGCTCTACCGCCAGCGCTACTTCTTCGGTGACTTCGGCGGAAGCTGGATCAAGGTCGCCACGTTCGACCCGCAGCAGCATCTCGTTTCGATCCAGGATTTCGGTTCCGACGCCGAGGGGCCGGTGGACTTCACCACCCATCCGGTGACGGGCGATCTGTACTACCTCTCGATCCTCACGGGCGAGGTGCGCCGCATCCGCTACACCGGCGTGATCAACGGCGGGAACAGCGCGCCCTTCGCCGCCGCCGCGGCTTCGCCGACGGCGGGACTCGTGCCGTTGGACGTCCAGTTCTCGAGCTCCGGCACGTTCGATCCCGACGGCGACTCGCTCACCTACGCCTGGAACTTCGGGGACGGCTCCTACTCGGCGCTGCCGAACCCGTCGCACACCTATTACGCCGCGGGGAGCTACACCGCGACGCTCACCGTCACCGACACGCACTCGGAGACGGCCATCGCCGGAGCGACGGTGCTCGTGGGAGCGAGTTCGAGCTTCCCGACGACGGCCGTGCTCGACGACTTCGATCGCCCGGACGGCGGGCTCGGGGCGCTGTGGGTCGACGACGCGGCGGGCCTCGCGATCGACGACAGCACGCTCCGGCAGGTCGGAGCGAGCGCCAGCACGGTCTGGAACGGCGCCACGTTCGGGCCCGACCAGGAATGCGAGCTTCGCTTCGTGAACGCGGCGCCCAACGCGACCGAAGTCGACCTCATGCTCAAGGTGCAGGGCACGAGCTGGAGCAGCGGCCACATCGAGGTGCGTTACGAGCCGGTCGCCGCGCGCGTCACGGTTTCGACCTACCACCCGGCGCAGAGCTGGGTGACGCGTGGTGTCGTCGAAGGCGTCACTTTCGGATCCGGCGACCGCTTTGGAGTGCGTGCGCGATCGAGCGGCATCGTCGAACTCTTCAAGAGTGGCGTCGCCATCGGCACGGTCTCGGTCTCCGGCTGGCCGTATTTCGCGAACGGCGGACGCCTCGGCCTGACGATGACGGGGAACGCTTCGTCGATCTTCGACGATTTCGTGGGCGGCAGCTGGAATCCGGTGGACACCGCGCCGACCGTGAACGTGACGTCGCCGAACGGTGGTGAAGCGTGGACGGGCGGTTCGTCGCACGCGATCACGTGGACGGCGAGCGACAACATCGGCGTGACGAGCGTGGACGTGGACTACAAGGAGACGCCTTCGTCGCCGTGGATCCCGCTGGCGGTGGACCTCGGCAACACGGGCAGCTTCACGTGGGCGGTGCACAACACGCCGGGTACGGGCGTGCGTGTGCGCGTGCGGGCCCACGACGCGGCGGGCAATGTGGGCGCCGACTCCAGCAATGCGGACCTCACCATCGTGGGCACGCCGGGAGGGAAGGCGCCGACGACGCTGCGCGACTTCAAGCTCCCGGGCTCGCAGCCGCTGACGGCGGGGACGTTCTCGAGCAGTTCCAACTGCACCAGCTGTCACGGCGGGTACGCCCCGACGGTGGAGCCGGGCCACAACTTCTACGGCTCGATGATGGCGCACGCGGCGCGTGACCCGATCTTCTACGCGTGCCTCGCGGTCGCCGAACAGGACGCGCCCAGCTCGGGCGACCTCTGCCTGCGCTGCCATGCGCCGGGCGCGTGGCTGTCGGGCAAGAGCCAGCCGACGAGCGGCGCGAACATCGACGCCTCGAATCGCGACGGCGTCTCGTGCGACTTCTGCCACCGCATGGTGGATCCGATCTACCAGGCCGGTGTCTCGCCGCCGGAAGACCAGGGCGTGCTCGCGGCGATGTTCCCGGCGCACGTGCCGGTGACGCGCGGCACGGGGCAGTACGTGGTGGACGCGAACACGCGCCGGCGTGGTCCGTTCAGCGATCCGGTGACGCCGCACTCGTGGCTGCAGTCGGCGTTCCACTCGAAGAGCGAGATCTGCGCGACCTGCCACGACGTGTCGAACCCGGTGTTCGTGCGCCGCGGCGAACGCCGATACGAGCCGGGTCCGTTCGATGCGGCGCCCGACTCGATGCACTCCTCGGTGCTCATGCCGCTCGAGCGCACGTACAGCGAGTGGCTGAACAGCGCCTACCCGCAGGGCGTGTACGCGCCCGAGTTCGCGGGCAACGCTCCCGGTGGGATCGTGTCGTCGTGCCAGGACTGTCACATGCGCAAGGTGACGGGGAAGGGTGCGAACTCTCCGGACGTGCCGACACGAACGAACCTTCCCTTGCACGACTTCACGGGCGGCAACGCGTGGATGGGCGGAGTGATCCAGACGCTGTATCCGGGCGAGACCGACGCGGCGGCGATCGCCTCGGGCGCCGTTCGGGCCACGGCGATGCTCCAGTCGGCGGCGACCGTGCGCACCACGGTGACGGCGGCCGGTGACAGCTTCCTCGCGACGGTGAAGGTGACGAACCACACGGGCCACAAGCTGCCCACGGGTTACCCGGAAGGCCGCCGCATGTGGATCCAGGTGGTGGCGCGCGACGCGAACGGGCAGGTGGTGTACGAGTCGGCGCCGTACGACACGGCGAGCGGCGTGCTCACGCACGACGCGTCGGCGCGGGTGTACGAGATGCACCTCGGGATCTCGTCGCGGCTCGCGTCCACGCTCGGCATGAACGCGGGACCGAGCTTCCACTTCACGCTCAACGACTCGATCTACAAGGACAACCGCATCCCGCCCGCGGGGTTCACGAACGCCGCGTTCCATGCGTTCGGCGGCATGCCGGTCGATCCGGAAGTGCCGGGCACGCGCTACGCCGACGGACAGAACTTCGACCTCGCGATGTACGCGCTGCCGAGTACGGCGCGTTCGGTGTCGGCGACGCTGTGGTACCAGAGCTCGTCGAAGGAGTACGTGGAGTTCCTGCGCGACGAGAACGTCACGAACACGGCCGGCCAGGCGTTCCACACCGCGTGGGCCGCGAACCGCAAGTCGCCGCCGGTGCTCATGGCGCGCGACTCGCTCGTGTTCGACGTGCTCGACACGCCGCGCCCGGCGGTGCCGAAGCTGGCGTCGCTGCGCGCGATCTCGAACCCGTTCCGCGGCTCGCTGCAGGTGGCGCTCGCGCTGCCGCGCGAGCAGGACGTCACGCTCGAGATCGTCGACGTCTCGGGACGCCTCGTGGTGCGGCTGCCGCGCGGACGACTCGCCGCGGGCGAGCACCGGCTGTTCTGGGACGGGCACGACGCCACCGGACGCGACGTCGGCGCCGGCGTGTTCTGGGCCGTCGTCCCGACGGACGGCAAGAGGCTCGTGCAGCGGTTGGTGCGGCTGAGGTGACCGACAGAAGAAGAAGGCCCCGCCGGCGTGAAACCGGCGGGGCCTTCTTCTTCCGGAACGGGGAGTGCGTCAGCTTCCGTTCGTGAGCCGCAGCGGAATCGCGCCCGCGACGCCGTGCCCCGCGATGCAGTACTTCTGCGTCGCGCTGTCCGCGTACGCCACGATGCCCTTCACTCCGGAGCCCGTGCCCATCACCGGGGAGTAGGCCGCACGGTCGCGCCAGGCGTGCTCCAGGCCCGTGGTGCGATCGAAGGGGTTCTTGAACCCCGCGCCGCCACCGTTCAGGAGCGCCGCCACGTCGGCGGCGTCGGCCGCGTACACGCCGTCGTGCTGCACGCCGTAGTCCTCGGCCGCGAGCTGGAAGGTGTGCATGTTCGCCTTCGTCCCGCCTTCGCGGGCGCGGTTCTGCATGGCGATGAAGTTCGGGATCGCGATCGCCGCGAGGATCCCGATCACGACGACGACGATCATCAGCTCGATGAGGGTGAAACCCTGCTGCCCGCCACGCGGCCCGCGCATGCGCGCTCCTTCCGTCGGGGTGACCTTGCTCCAGACGAAGGGAATGGAATCGCAGCAAGCGTGCCACGCGACGGGGGCGCGGCGGCCGAACGAGCGGGCCGTCGCGACAGTCACTTGCCCGCCCGATGCTCGGGGCCACGCGCCCCGAGCGCTCGCGAAACGCACGCGGACGGGTGGAATGTGGGCGGCTTGCAAGGCTTCGAACGGGCCTTCACGCCGGGTATCTCCGGTCGGGACCCGGCCCCGTGGGCCCGGGTCCGTCCTTCCAACGCGGCCGATCGGGCCACCAAGGCGTGCACGGGAGGGGGAATCGGGGTTACTTTCCCCAGCGGCTCGGGTATGCTGCGGCACTTGGCAACGGGCCATGCGGGCGCACGAGGTGCCCGACACTCACTCGATCGAAAGCGCTCCCCCTGACTTACCCCACGCAGTCCATGGAAGGCGAGCCGCGAGCCTACCCGGCACTTCCCGCCATCATTCAGGGCGGCATGGGTGTGGGTGTGTCCAATTGGACGCTCGCGCGCGCGGTCGCGAGTCTCGGTCAACTGGGTGTCGTGTCCTGCACGGTGGTGGACACGGTGTTCGTGCGTCGGCTGCAGGACGGCGATCCCGGCGGTCACATGCGCCGCGCGATGGCGGCGTTCCCGATCCCGGGAGTGGCCGAACGCGTGATGCAGCAGTTCTTCCGCCCCGAAGGCCGCCCGCCTGGTACGCCCTACAAGCAGCTGCCCATGTACCAGCACATCGTGGACAAGGGCCGCGAACAGCTCGCGATTCTCGCGGCGTTCGTCGAGGTGCATCTCGCCAAGGAGGGCCACGACGGCCCCGTCGGCGTGAACCTCCTCACCAAGGTCCAGCTCCCGAACCTCGCGCTGCTGTACGGCGCCATGCTCGCGGGCGTCGACTTCGTGCTCATGGGCGCGGGCATCCCGCGTGAAATCCCGAAGGTGCTCGACGCGTTCGCGGAACAGCGCATGGTCGCGGTGCGCCTCGAAGTCGAGGACCGCCAGGCGGACACGCCGGAGATGTTCTCGCTGGATCCGCGTGTGCACTGGGAAGGCACCCCGCCGCCGCTCAAGCGTCCGAAGTTCCTGCCCATCATTTCGAGCCACTCGCTCGCGACGATGCTCGTGCGCAAGGCCGACGGCCGCGTGGACGGCTTCGTGGTCGAGGGCCCGACGGCCGGCGGACACAACGCGCCGCCTCGCGGTGAGCTCAAGCTGAACGAGCGCGGCGAGCCGGTGTACGGCGAGCGCGACGAGGCGGACTTCAGCAAGATCGCCGAGCTCGGCCTGCCGTTCTGGATCGCGGGAGGCACCGGCACGCCGGAAGGTCTCGCGCAGGCCCGCGCGCTCGGCGCGCAGGGCATCCAGGTGGGCACGCTGTTCGCCTACTGCGACGAATCCGGCATCACGTCCGAGCTCAAGCGCTCGGTGCTCGCCGCCGTCGTCGAAGGCAAGGCGGACGTGAAGACGGATGCGCTCGCGTCGCCTACCGGCTTCCCGTTCAAGGTCGTGCAGTGGGCCGACGATCCGGCGACCAAGGTGAACCGCAAGCGCGTGTGCGATCTCGGCTACCTGCGAGTGGCGTACGCGATGCCGAACGGCCGCGTGGGTTATCGCTGTCCGAGTGAGCCCGAGGCGGAGTTCGTCGCCAAGGGCGGCGCGATCGAGGAGACGGTGGGGCGCAAGTGTCTCTGCAACGCCCTGCTCTCGACGATCGGCCAGCCGCAGGAGCGCAAGGACGGACCGTCCGAGCCGCCGCTCGTGACGAGCGGTGACGAACTCGTGCGGCTCGGCAGGTTCCTCGAAGGCCGCTCGAGCTACACGGCCGCCGATGCACTCGCCTGGTTGCTTTCGCCCGTGGCGACCACGCCCGCCAGTTGAACCTCTCGGGACCCCGTCCCGGGCTCGAGAGGTTCGCTCGCTTCATCTCGTCTTCGAACCGACGGGATGATGGCGTGTGTTCGCGAAGTCGATGAACCCGCGCTCGACGTCCGTTCCGAGCAACCGGACGCGGACGCGGTCGCCCACGTCCAGCCCCTCGGCGTTCCGCTCGACCCGCCCCTCGACCGGCGGTGTGAAGAGGCGGACCCACGTGCCCTTCGCGGACGCGCCGGTGACGATGCCGTCGAACTCCTCGCCCTCGCGCCCCTCGAGCAGACAGGCGGCCGTGGCCTTTCTCAGGAGGCGTTCGACCTTCTGGACGTCGTCTTCCTTGCGCGTGCAATGGGCCGCGATGCCGCGCAACTCGTCCTGCGTCAGCGGGCATGGCTCCTCGAGCAGCGCCGCTCGCACGAGCCGTTGCGTGAGCAGGTCGGGGTAGCGCCGGTTGGGCGCGGTCGAGTGCGTGTAGTCGCTGACGGCGAGCCCGAAATGCCCGGTCACGGCGTCGCCGGGGAAGCTCGCCTCGTACGAGCCACGCCCCAGCAGCTTGATGATGGTGAGTGAGAGATCGGGAAAGCCCTCGAGGTCCTCGGCGCGCCGGCGCACGAGGAAGTCGTGCAGGGAGCCTGCGTCGGGCGCCCCCGGCAGCCGATCGCCGTATTGCGCCGCGATGTCCACGATGCGCGACCAGCGCTCGGGATTGCGCACGACGCGCCGCAGCACAGGGTAGTGGCGCGACGTGAGGAACTTCGCGATCACGCCGTTGGCGGAGATCATGAAATCCTCGATCAGGTCCTTCGCGCGGTTGCGTGCTTCGGCGTCCAGCGTCGCGACCTGGTCGTCCTGGAACCGGGCGCGGACCTCGATCGTCTCGAGCTCCAGTGCGCCGAGTTCGTGACGGTGCGCGCGCAGGCGCCGCGCGATCTCGTCCTGCGTGCGGAGGCTGAGGCGCAACGCGGCATCGGCGGCGAGCGCTTCGGGCGCTTCGCCCGTGCCCTCGAGCCACGCGCCGACGGCGGCGTAGGTGAGCTTCGCGTGATTGCGCACGACGGCGCGAAAGACGGCGGGCTGGCGGGACGGCGCATCGTGCTCGCCCGGCAGTTCGACGACGATCGCGATCCGGTCCTCGCCGGGACCGAGCGAGGTCAGGTCGGTGCTCAATCGCTCGGGGAGCATCGGGAAGATGTGCGGCGGCGTGTAGATCGACGTGGTGTTCGCGTAGGCGTGAGCGTCGAGCGCCGAATCCGGCAGCACCGTGTCGCCGAGATCGGCGATCGCCACCAGTGCGCGCGTTTCGCCTCCGGGGGAGAGCGACGCGAACGTGAGCTGGTCGAGGTCGCGCGAATCGTCGTTGTCGATCGAGCACCACGGCAGGTTGCGCAGGTCGTGGAGTCTCTCGTCGAACGGCGGTCCGGAGGAAGTCGCGCGTCCGGCCTCGCGAATCGCGTCGTCGGGGAAGTCGGGTTGCAGCCCGCGTTCGAGCATCGCCTGACGGGCGATGTGCAGCAGGAGCGATCGTTGTCCGATGCGCGTGGTGGTCATGTCGGGCTCCGATCCCGTGCGTGCGGCGTCCTGGGCGAGCCGCCGAGTGCGCTCGCGTGCCGGCGGGCGAGACGACACCCACCATCCAGGGAAGAACGCACGTTCGGGGCCACGAGCGCGGGGCTGTACCGGCACACGGGGGCCGCCTCCACGCGGGCCGGCGGCGCCCCCGGCGCCTCGCGGGCCGAGCAACCACCCACGCGATTGAAGAATGTTCCGAGCGTTTGAAGTTCCGGGTGGGCGGCGCACCGCCACTTCGAGGACGCAAATGCAGCCACGCGCCCCTTCGCGGGTCTTTTCGGCTCGCCGTCGGCCAGTTCGCGTCGGCACCGAACGTGCGCTGTTCGCGGGGTGCTCCGGTCGGGGGCGTCCGCCGGATCGACGTGACACCCCACCGGTCCCGATCTCCGTGTTCGAAAGGAACGCCCCATGCGGCCGTCATTCCCGTTCACCCGCGCGTCCACACCTCGCGTGCTCCTCGCTTCCTTCGCGATGCTGCTGCTTCTCGGCCTTCCCGGCTGCGCGGCGCGCACGCAGATGACCGACGTCTGGCGCGACAAGACGGTCGCGCCCCGGTCGTTCCACAAAATCATGGTCGTCGCGATCCGGAAGGACCCCGTTCGGCGCAGGGCCTGGGAAGACGCATTCGTTTCCGCGCTGCAGTCACGCGGCATCAAGGCCATGGCGTCCTACACGCGCTTCGCGGACGCGGCTCCGGACTCCCAGGAGCTGCAGCGTGCGGTTCGCTCGCTCGGCTGCGACGCCGTGATGACCTCGGTCCGCCTTGCCGACGAGACGGAAGACCGTTACGTGCCCGGCGTCATCCGCAACGAGCCCATGACGCGGCAGGATTACTACGGCCGCTTCCATCGTGACTGGGTCGTCGTACAGGAAGAGGGTTACATCGAAACCGACACGGTCATCCTCGTGCGCACCGACCTCTGGACCCCGCGCAACGGGCGCGGCGTTCTCGTCTGGTCGGGCACGCTCCGCACCCTGGAGCGCGCGAGCAGCGACCTCGTCGAAGAGGCGGTCACGGAACACATCATGCCGCTGCTCGAGAAGCAGGGCATGGTCCCCGTGGTCGGTCGGTAGCGGAGCGGGACGAAAAGGGCCGCCGGAGGATTCTCCGGCGGCCCTGTCGTCGTCGCGCGCTCCCGCTCACTCCGGGCGGATGAACGTCCCCGAGCGCAGCTCGGTGATGGCCTGACGCAGCTCGTCGTTCGTGTTCATGACGATCGGGCCGTACCACGCCACGGGTTCCTCGATCGGACGGCCCGAGCAGAGCAGGAAGCGAATGCCCTTCTCGCCGGCCTGCACGACGATCTCGTCGCCCGAGCCGAACATCACCAGATTGCGGTCGCCCGCCTGTTCGCGCACGACGACTTCCTCGCCGTCCTTCTGCACTTCGTGGAGCACGCCGAGCGGCGCGGACGAATCGCGGAACGAACCGCTGCCCTCGAAGACGTACGCGAACGCGTTCCGGCGCGTGTCGATCGGAAGCGTCTTGCGCTTGCCCGGCGGCACCCACACGTCGACGTACTGCGGCTCGGCGGCGATGCCGTCCACGGGACCCTTCTTGCCCCAGAAGTCGCCGACGATCACGCGCACGCGCGTCCCGTCGTCGTCCGTGATCTCCGGGATGTCCTTCGCCGCGACGTCCTGGTAGCGCGGTGCAGTCATCTTGAGCGACGAAGGCAGGTTCGCCCACAGCTGGAAGCCGTGCACGCGCCCGAGCGCGTCACCCTTCGGCATTTCCTGATGCATGATGCCGCGCCCCGCGGTCATCCACTGCACGTCGCCCGCGCCGAGCAGGCCCTCGTTGCCGAGGCTGTCGGCGTGCGTGACCGAGCCCGCGAGCACGTACGTGATCGTCTCGATGCCACGGTGCGGATGCCACGGGAAGCCCGCCATGAAATCCGCGGGCACG
>JADJLL010000021.1 GCA_016710095.1 Candidatus Eiseniibacteriota bacterium
GCGAATGGGCTCCCGGTGCGCCCGGGTCGACGTAGTAGACGATCGGCTTCTTCACGCGCGAACGCGCCGCCGACGGATCGAGCTTTCGAGCCGGTGCCGCGCGAGCCAGCGCGTGTCGACGTCGCCGCTCACCGGCTGCGCGTAATCCGCGAACAGGAGGGTCCGCCGGAGCCGCTGCGCGATCCCACGCGCGCGGCGTAGCCGCCGTCCGGCAACCCGCACAAGCGACTGGTGCTGCACGATCGTCACGGCCTGCGGCGTGGGCGCGGTGGCGCGCACTTCGGCGCCGGGAGTCTCGCTCGCGAACGTGAGCGTGGCCTCGGACTCGAGGTTGTCAGGAAAGCTCCGGCACTCACCCGCTTCGAGCACGCTGCGCGGGATCGAGCGCGAACGCGCCCTGCCCGGCCTCGCGCAGCCGCGTCGTCACGCCGTGCGCGTCGCGCACGACGAACGGCGTGAAGTCCACCAGCAGCCAGCCGTCGGCGGCTTCGGCGACGACGTCGCCGGCCCACCACACCGGACGACGCGAACGACTCGCGCACGGCGCGGACTTCGTTGCTGTCGCTCGACAGTGCGCGATAGCGCAAGTTCGGCTGCTCGAGCAGCACGCGCGCGCCCGCGCGGCGGAAGCGCACGACGCGCGCCTCGTTCGACTGGCCGCGGTCGAGACCGACGGGGTTCAGGCCGAGTCCGTGCGGATGCCCTCGGTACAGGGAACTCGCCGCACTCCTCGCGCGCCGGACGGACGCGGCAGTTCGATCAGCACGCGGCCGGTGCGCGCGTCGGTCCACGTGCGCAGCAGCCCTTCGTGACGGACGAGCGGGTCGGTCGCCGCGGCGAAAGCGGCGCGGCGCGGCGCCGAGAGCGCAGCCGCCGCGGCGTCGGCGAGGCTCGAGCGCGCACGAAAGCGCGGAGTGCGACGAGAAGGAGACGACGTGGTCGATCGTGCGGCCGGGGTCATGAGCGCTCGCGGGATTCGAGGCACTGCGGAAGCGGCGGATGGAGCGCGCAGGATAGGCGGCGCGCTTCGGCGCGGTCAGACTCGAATGCGACGCGGGTGCGCCCTACCCGACCGCCAGCGCGATCACGCCCGCGGCGAACGCGGTGCCGCCGCGACGAGCTACGGCCGGCGCTGGCCTTCGCCGGCACGCGGCCGCCCAGGCACGCGCCGATCAGGATGCCGACCTCGCGCGCGGGCGCGATGCGGCTCACCGCTCCCGTGCGCATCGCGAGGGCACGCAGGGATGCTGAGCGGGCTCAGCAGCGCGATGCCGAGCACGCGTGCTCGCTGCTCGCGCCACAGGCGCGCGATCTCGTCGCGCTGTCCCATCGCGGCCGGCGTGAAGAGCGCGACGCGCGTGAGCTCGCCGCCCCAGTAGAAGAGCAGCGGCGGCACCGCGGCGACCTTCACCGCCATCCGTCCCACAGCGTGTCGTCGCGATCAGCACGCCCGTGAGCAGGCCGTAGCGCGGTCCCGGCGCGATGCGCGTGCGGTCGGCGACCGGCGCTCGGTGGTGCAGCACTCCGCCCGCGATGAGCAGCGTGCGCGAGCGCGAACGCAGGAGTTCTCGGAGAACAGCAGCAGCGCCGCCAACGCGAGCATCGGGCCGGTGCGCGACCGGGTACACGAGCGACAGGTCGCCGACGCGATACCCCTGAGAGCAGCAGGAAGTACACGATGTGAATGGCGCCGCTCGCCGCCGTGACGCCGATCGCGAGCGGCGAAGGCCGCCACGTGCCGTGCGCGTACAGCCACAACGCGAACGGCGCGTAGCAGACGCTCGAGATGCCGGTGAGCATCCACACGAGCGCGGCCTGCCGTGCCGTGGGGCCGATCTGCTTGGCCCAGAGGTTCCAGGTCGCGTGCACGACGGCCGAAGCGAGCACGAGCGCGAGCGTGAGGAGAGTCATGTCCCGCGCACCGTAACCCACGCAGGCTCGCCCGCCTCGCCGGAAACGACGAGCGGGCGGACCCGGAGGCCCGCCCGCATGCATCGTTGGATCGAATCACGCCTCTCGGCGTGACGTGAAGCGTGACTACCGCACGATCGCGAAGCGGCGGCTGAACACCTTGCCGCCCGCCTCGTAGCGCACGAAGTACAGGCCGCGCGCGACGGTCGAGCCGGTGCGCACCGCGGACCAGTTCACCATGTGACGGCCGGCGGGCTGCACGCCGCTCGCCAGCACCGCGACTTCGCGGCCCTGCACGTCGAGGATGCTCACGCGCACGCGCGACTCACGCGGAAGCGCGTACTCGAACTGCACCGCGCCGTGCGAGGGGTTCGGCACCACGGCGCCGAGCGCGAACTCGGAGGCCGGGCCGCCGGGGACGCCCGTCGTCGGATCCTCGATCGCGAACACCGCGTCGCTCGTGTCGGCGACCGAGTGGCACGCGGCGTCGTCCGCCGTCACGCGCAGCATCGCGCTCGTGCTCACCGGGCCCGAAACGGTCCACGAGTACGTGCCCGTGTTGGGCGCGCTCGCGGCGATCGTCTCGGAGAAGTTCGCGCCACCGTCACGCGACAGCTCGAGCTTCACGTTCGTCACGGCGACGTTGTCGGTCGCCGTCCAGGTGAGCGAGACCGACGTACCGGTGACGAGCGTCTCGCCGCCGTTGGGCGACGTCACCGCCACGGTGGGCGCCGTCACGTCGTCGTCGTTCTCGATCGTGCCCGTCGCCAGCAGCCCGCCGAGCGTGCCGCTGACCGGGTTCGACAGCTGCAGCTGCAGCGTCTCGTGGGCTTCGTCGCAAAGGTCGCCGTTCACGACGACCGTCACGGTGTCCTCGAGCTGCTTCGCGGGAATGGTCAGCGTGCCGCTGGCCGAGACGTAGTCGCCCGAGCCGTTGGTCGCCGTGCCGTCCACCGTGGTCCAGTCGAACGACACCGGCGTGCCGCTGCCGTTGCTGAGCGAGACCGGGAACTTGAGCTGCGTCGTGCCGGCATCACCTTCGGTCACGGACGCCGGGCCGACGGTGATCACCGGGCCGGAGTCGTCGTTGATGATCGTGCCCACGCCCTGCGGCACGCCGATGCGGCAGCCCGAACCGTTCGAAAGCTTCAGGAGGAAGAACTCGTTCGCCTCGTTCACCACGTCACCGAACACGAGCGCGTTGACGGGCTTGCTCGTTTCACCCGCGGCGAAGTTGATCGTGCCGCCGCCCGAAGCGTAGTCGGGGTTCGCGGACGTCGCCGTGCTGTCGGCCGTCGCGAAGTCCACGCTCGCCGCCAGGCCGCTCGGCGCGCTCAGCGAAACGACGAACGTCATCGGCGCGCTGCCGGAGTTGCCTTCCGCCTGCGCGACGCTGTTGATCGTCACGACCGGCGACAGGTCGTCGTTCGTGATCGTCGCGTCGGCGAACGACTGCAGGCCGAGCGACGCGCCGGACGGCGACGCGAGGATGAGCGAGAGCGTCTCGTTCGCCTCGTGCTTCGTGTCGCCGTTCACGACGACGTTCACCGTGCCGCTCGTCTGGCCGGCGGTCAGCGTGAGCGTGCCCGTGAGCGCGTCGTAGTCACCGTCCGCGGTGGTGGCGGTGCCGTCGGAGGTCGAGTAGCCGACGCTCGCCGGCAGGCCGGAGGCCGCGGAGAGCGAGACCGTGAAGGCGGCGTTCACCGTGCCCGCGTTGCCTTCGGTGACCGACACCGGGCCGACCGTGAAGGCGGGCGCGACGTCGTCGTTGTTGATCGTGCCCGTGCCGGTGCCCGTGCCGATCGTGCAGCCGACCGGGTTCGACAGCGTGACCGTGAACGTCTCGTTCGCTTCGAACTTCGTGTCGCCGTTCACCACGATGTTGAACGTGCCCGAGGGCGTGTTCGCGGGAATGTTCAGCGTGCCGCTCGCGGCCGCGTAGTCGCCGTCGGCCGTGGTCGCGGTGCCGTTCGACGCCGCGTAGTTCACCGAGACCGCCGACGCCGAGGTCTGCGAGAGCGCGACCGTGAACGTGAAGTTGGTCGTGCCCGAGTTGCCTTCGGAGGCCGTCACGCTGTTGACGCTGGCCGAGGGCGTGCCGCCGATCACGCGCACGATCGCCGCGGACGACGTCTGGCCGTCCGGGTTCGTGATCGTGAGCGTGTACTTCTCGGCGCCGATGTTCGCCGTCGCGCTCGTGGTGTTGAGCACGAGGTTCACGGTCGTCGGGTTCACGTACGTCGCCGACACGACGGTCGGGGGCGTGCCCGTGGCGCCGCCGTTCGTGATGGCGGCCGTGAGGTGATTGAAGGCCGGAACGCCCGGCAGGTTCGCGCCCGGATCGAAGAAGCCCGAGCCGGAGACCTGCGTGCCCGAGAGCACGACGTTCACGGTGGCCTGGCCGGCGTTCACGTCGGCGAGCGACGCGAGCGTCGCCGGCGGCGGCGCGATGAGCTTGGTGACGCGCACGCCGTAGGAGTTGGTGGCGTTCGTGAACTGCGTGACCGACCACATGGTCATGTCGTCGATCGGGTCCACGCTCGTGTACGAGTAGTCACCCCAGCGGCGGCCGATGCCGGCGGAACCGGGATCGCTCGGCGGGTTGTACGCGGCCGTCGAGGACGTGATGAGCACCGGCGCCTGCATCGTGCCGACGGCGTCGCCGGCGAGGCGGCCGACGGTGGCGGCGTTCGCGAACTCGTTCGTGCCGGCGGCGCAGAGCGTCATGGCGACGTGCCCCTGGCCGGAGACGTTGATCGAGGGCACCCAGTAGCTGCGCTGGTCGGTCGTGTTCGACGCGTTCGCCTGGAACACCGTGCCCGACTGGGAGAGCGTCGGCGTCCCACCGGTCGGAACGTTGATGTCGTACCAGCGCGAACCGTTGCGCGTGCTCGTGCCGGAGGAGACACCGGTGTTGTTCACGCCGACGTTGTGCGCGGTCCAGAGGTGGCCGTTGCGGATCTGCGCGGCGAAGAGCCGGTCGTCGAGCGAGCTGAGACGGCCGGTCGTGCCACCGGTGTTGCCCGAGTGGTTGACGTTGATCGGGGAACCGCCCGGATTCGAGATGCGGCGCATCTGCAGGAGGCCGAAGACGGCGTTGTCCACGCCGATGAAGTAGCCCTCGGTCGCGGCCGGGTCGAAGTTGTCCACGCCCTGCGGGGTGTAGGGACCGGCGGCCGCCGCGCTCGCGACGAGACCGTTGAAGGCGGTCACGACGATCGGGCCGGCGCCGAGGATCGACGTCTTGCGCACGACGAAGCCGCTCGTGCCGTTGAACGTCTGCGAAGGCGAACCGCAGAAGTTGTTCGTGCCGATGTAGAGCGCGTTCGCGTCCACACCCAGCGTCGGGTAGTCCGCGAGGCACGTGGAAGCGAGACCGAGCGTCGAGATGTCGAAGAAGAAGTACGTCCACACCGTGCTGCCCGTGATCACACCGGCGCTCGCGGCGTCGCTCACCGCGAACAGCACGCGGTTCGGCGTCGAGACGTTGATGATGATCAGGATCCAGCGGCCGGTGAGGCGGTCGTAGCGAATGCGCGGATCGCTCGTGCTCGAGCCGTTGACCACGCTCGCGAAGAACACGTCCGGGTCCACGTTCAGCACGCCGTCGGCGATGCCCGTGGTCTTGTTGAACGTGACGAGCCGTCCGTTCTCGAACGCGACGAACTGCGTCGGGCCCACGGCGCCCATGTTGTCGGGCGGGAACGACAGCGTCGGGTTCGTACCCGAGAGCGTCGCGGCCGTGAAGCTCGTGCCGATCGTCTGCGGCGCGAGCGGCTGCGTGATGCGGCCGAGCGTCGTCGCGTCGCGGAGGTTGCCGTCCGAGGCCGAGATCATCGGCGCGTCGGGATTCTGCGGAAGGTTGTGGCGGTCGCGCTTCTGGACGCGCTCCTGCTTCTCTTCGTTGTTGCGCGTCGGGCGACGGCCCGCACGATCGGCCTTCAACTGGCGGTCGCTGATCTCCGCCATGCGCTCGCGCACGCCGATGGCGCCGACGTGCGTGAGTCCGCGGATCTCCTCGGTCGCGGGGCGCGGCGCGAGTTCGGTGGGTTGCTGCGCGAAGGCGCCGGTCACGGCGACGGGCACGGCGACGAGCATCGCCAGTGCGAGGGATACGGCGAACGACGAGGGGCGCTTCGAAGACATGAGGACTCCCCGGGAGAAGTGGAGCGGGAGGTGGAAAAGTCAGGGGGCAACCGGGACGTCACGCCGCAGGCGGCGGGAAGAGGGGCGGCATGCGAATCCCTGCGGTTTCTGAGAACGGGAAGTATATCCCGGTCACGGCGGCATCGGACGTTCGGAGCCCGAGATTTTGCACTTTTCGCGAGAAATTTCCCGCGGAGCCAAACCTCTAGGGGGCGAGCCCCGCCTCGGCCGACCGGGCCACGAGGCCGGGATGGAGCGCTTCGGCCTCGGCGAGGTGCCTCCGCGCCGCGTCGGCCATGCCGGACTGGGCCCAGAGCTTCGCCACCTGGAGGTGCGCGTCGGCGCCCTTGCCGCAGGACAGCAAACGGCAGTCGGCGTTCGCGATGAACACCAGCGCGGTGCTGTCCTCGGGCTCGACCGTGGTGGCCAGCCGCACGGACGAGAGCTGCGGGAACAGGGCTCGCAATCCGCGGCCCTCGTCGAGGACCGCGTCGAAGAGCCGCTGGCGCACGGCGGCCCGGGTGGTATCCCCCACCAGCCCGCCCTCGCGCACGCTGAGCACGAGGCGGGACTCGGGCGTGTCGTAGATCACGATCCGCGTCTCGCCGGCCGGCAACTGCCGCTCGAGCGTGACGACGGCGTTGCGCACGACCTCGAGCCGGCGCTGGAATCCGTCGCGCGGCAGGTTCACGCGTTCGATGCGCGAGCCTTCTGCCGCCGCGAGGAACATCCCGGCGGTCGCGAAGTGCAGGAAGACGAGCGTGAGCAGGAGGGCGGTCGCGGCCCGGGCGCGCAACGCGTTCGGGGCGGGCGCCGAAGCCGCCGCGCCACGGACGAGCGCTTCGAGCAGCGCGGCGAACGCGATCGCGAAGCCGAGCCGCGGCGCGTAGAGGTAGTGGTCGTACACGGCGTTTTCGAGCGGCAGCACCGGCAGCAGCGCGAGCAGCCAGAACCACAGCCCCGCGCGCGCCGCGCGCACGCCGGACTTCCACGCGCCGAGGACGAGCACCGCGAGCGCCACCGCGCCGCCGATCGCCCACGCCGCGGGAAGCGGCTCGGCGACCGCGCCGAACAGGTGCAGCAGGTCGAGCGACCACACGGCGTACGTGAGCAGGTGCGTGACCACGTGCGGCCCGAGCCCGAGCGCGTACGCCTCTCCCCCGAGCGAGCCCGTCGAGGAGCGCGCGAACGCGACGTACACCCACACGGCGAGACCGAGCGCGAGCGGCAGCACGGGCAGGCGCCGCGGCCGGCCCTCGGCGGGCGCGAGCCACGCGACGAGCGGCGCGAGCGCGAGCGTCTCCTTGCAGAACATCGCCACGCCCTGCGCGACCGCGGCGATCGCGCCGCCGCGCTTCGAATCGCGCTCGAGCGCGATCAGCGCCACCAGCACGAGCGCCGCGGCGAGCATCTCGCCCACGCCCGTCACGGGCCACACCGCGGTTCGCGCGCGCGCCGTGACGCCGAAGAGCGCGGCCGCCGCGAACGCCACGACGTTCGAAGTGCCGAGCCGGCGCGCCCACACCGCGACGAGCGCCGTGACGGCGCCGTGCAGCACGAGGTTCACCGCGTGCCAGCCGGTGGGCGCGGTGCCGAACACGGGCATCAGCGCCTCGAACCACAGCCGTCCGGGAATCACGCGCCACAGCGTGGCGGGATGCGGCGCGATGCCCTGCACGCGTTCGAACAGGATCAGGTCGTCCGTCGTGAAGAACACGTTCAGCGCGCCGCGGTGCAGCCACATCGCGAGCAGCGCGGCGGCGACCGGCGCGAGTACGCCACCGGCGCCGGCCGGCAGCGCCGGACGCGCGGGCGAAGCCGCGCGCGCGGCCGGTTGCTTCGGACGAAGCTTGCTCACATCCGGAACACGCCGAACTTCGCCGGCGGGATCGGTGCGTTGAGGCACGAGCTGAGCGCGAGGCCCAGCACGTCGCGCGTGGACGCCGGATCGATGACGCCGTCGTCCCACAGTCGCGCGGTCGAGTAGTAGGGATTGCCCTCTTCCTCGTACTTCGCGAGCACGGGCTCGCGGATCGCGCGCTCTTCCGCATCGGAGAGCGTCTTGCCCGCCGCCTCGAGCTGCTGGCGCTTGACCGTCGTGAGCACGCTCGCGGCCTGCTCGCCGCCCATGACCGAGATGCGGCTGTTCGGCCACATGAAGAGGTAGCGCGGCTGGTAGGCGCGTCCGCACATGCCGTAGTTGCCGGCGCCGAAGCTGCCGCCGACGATCACGGTGATCTTGGGCACGGGCGCGTTCGCGACGGCGTTCACCATCTTGGCGCCGTCCTTCGCGATGCCGCCGTGCTCGTACTGCTTGCCCACCATGAAGCCGGTGATGTTCTGCAGGAACAGCAGCGGCGTGCCGCGCTGCGAGGCGAGCTGAACGAAGTGCGCGGCCTTCTGCGCGGATTCGCTGAACAGGATGCCCTGATTGGCGAGGATCGCGACCGGCATGCCGTGGATGTGCGCGAACCCCGTGACGAGCGTCGTGCCGTAGCGCGCCTTGAACTCGTGGAAGCGCGAGCCGTCCACCACGCGCGCGATCAGTTCGTGCGCGTCGTACGGCGTGCGCGGGTCGGCGGGAATGACGCCGTAGAGTTCGGCCGGGTCGTACGCGGGCGGCTCGCTCGGACGGAGGTCGAGCGCCGCGCGCTTCGCCGCGCCGGCGTGCGCGACGATGCTGCGCGCGATCTCGAGCGCGTGGCCGTCGTCGTCGGCCAGATGGTCGGCCACGCCCGAGATGCGCGTGTGCACGTCGCCGCCGCCGAGTTCCTCGGCCGTCACTTCTTCGCCCGTCGCGGCCTTCACCAGCGGCGGGCCGCCGAGGAAGATCGTGCCCTGGCCCTTGACGATCACGGTCTCGTCGCTCATCGCGGGCACGTACGCGCCGCCCGCGGTGCACGAGCCCATCACCACGGCGATCTGCGAGATGCCCTGCGCCGACATGCGCGCCTGGTTGTAGAAGATGCGCCCGAAGTGATCGCGGTCGGGGAACACGTCGGCCTGCAGCGGCAGGAACGCGCCGCCCGAGTCCACGAGGTAGACGCACGGCAGGTGGTTCTCGAGCGCGATCTCCTGCGCGCGGACGTGCTTCTTCACCGTCATGGGAAGGTAGCTGCCGCCCTTCACGGTCGCGTCGTTGGCGACGACCATGACCTGCCGCCCGTGCACCACGCCGACGCCCGTGACGACACCGGCCGACGGCGCTTCGCCGCCGTAGAGCCCGTTCGCCGCCAGCGGCGACAGCTCGAGGAACGGCGTGCCCGGATCGAGCAGGCGTTCGATGCGCTCGCGCACGAACAGCTTGCCGCGCGAAGTGTGCCGCGCGACCGCGTCGGCGCCGCCGCCCAGGGCGACGGTGGCGAGGCGCTGCGAAAGGTCGGAAGCGAGGGCGCGGTGATGCGCCGCGTTGGCCTGAAACTCCGGGCTGGCCGGATCGAGATGGGATTCGAGGCGTTCCATGGCGGCGGAAACTAGCGCAAAACGCATGGGGTCGCATCGCGGGATGCGCGGTCCGCGGGGCCCCGGCCCGGGGGCGCGTCCGCAATACCCGGAAAGAACGTCGCGGCGCGCCCGCGAAACGCGTGGCACATGCGATGCGATGCAAGGAAGCACCTCGGAGTCCCTGGACGGTCCTATTCCCCCCGGCCCGTCTGCATCAGCGTCCCTGCCGGAGATCCGCCATGTCCGCTTCGAGGCACCTCGCCCGACTTCTCGCCGCCGCGCTCCTGGCCGCGACTTCCCTGACCGCCACGATGGCGTCTGCGGACGCCGTCAGCGCCGATCGCGAAAACGTCGTGGCGGCCCTCTCCGGCGCGGGACTGCTGAACGAACCGCTCGCGCTCGCCGGCGCCGTGACCACGCTCGGCGATGTCCGCATTTCGCACCACCTGACCACGAGCGATCCGAAGATCGACGTCACCTGGGACTCGAATGACGCCGCCGGGCGCCCGGTGCTCGCCACCGCGCGCGTCACCCGGCGCATCACCGGGAAGCTCGACATCGAGCGCGCCGACGTGCAGGGCCGCGCCCGCTTCGCGCGCAAGGACGTGGACGACGACGCCGTCCGCCAGTTTTCGCTGCGCCGCGAGGGCGAACGCTGGCGCGTCACCGCGATCAGCGCCGAAGTGCTCGCTTCGCGCGGCGGCCGCACGCAGCTGCCGTTCGTGGACCTGAACACGCACGCCGTGAGCAGCGGGCACTTGAGCGTCCTCTCCGATCTCGACGAGCTCGCCGTGCTGCCGCAGACCTGCGCCGTGACGCAGGCCGGCGACGAGGTGCGCGTGTTCGTGAGCGGCGTCGCGAAGGACGCGGTCGTCACCGTGTTCGCGAACGGCCGTTCCTACGCCGCGAAGTCCGACGGCGAAGCCCATTTCGAGGCGGCGGTTTCGCTGCCCGGCGACTCCCGCCTGCAGTCCATCGGCGTGACGGTGTACTCGCGCGCCAGCGTCTTCGACCCGTCGGCACCGGCGGACTCGCGCACGTGGATCCTTCCGATCCTCGTGGGCGCGCCGCCGGCCATCGGCGAGCAGTACTTCGGCTCGTAGAGCGGAAACAGTTGCCTCACACCGGAGGGGTCCGGTGGAAAGCGGTACGGGCGTCCGGGAGAGAGAGACCGGGCGCCCGTTTCCGTTCGTTCTTTCGCCACACCCGCGAGCGCCGCGATCAGCCCTTCGCGCGCTCGGCCGCCATCGCGGCCATCTCCTCGCGGTTCGGACCATAGAGGCCCGGCGGCACGCCGCCCGCCATGCGGCACATGAGCACGAGCTCGCCACGGTGATGGATGTTGTGGTGCAGCAGGAAGCCCCACAGCACGTCACCCTTGCGGATCGGCTGTCCGTCGAAGCCCGGCATCTTCTCGTCGAGCGCCTCGGGCGAGAGCGCACGGATCTTCGCGAACGCGTCGCGATGCACGCGCTCGTACGCGGGCGCCAGCTCGGCGATCGTGCGCGGGCGCTCCATGCCTTCGAGCTTCGTGCCGAAGTCGAACACGCCGCGCGCGACGGCGTCGGCCATGTACGCGTCGCCCTCGGCGAGATGCCACGCGAGTTCGCCGATCGAGCGCCAGTCCTTCTCCGGGCGATAGTCGTACTGCGACGCGGGCAGCGCCCGCATGAGCTGGGCGTTGCGCTGGGCTTCGAAGCCCCAGGTGGCGAGGAACGTCTCGAGTTCGCGGCTGGCCATGCGTACCTCCGAGGATGGATGGGAGAAGCGGGCACCGCCGTGCAGTGTCCGCGCCGCCCTCGGGCCGCGCAATGGCGGAGTTACGGACGCGGCCGCGCCTCGATCCGCGCCACTTCCACGCGCCGCGGGTAGCTTTCCGGCAGCCGGTGGAAGTCCGCGTTCGCGTCGCTGATGCGCTCGTTGACCGCCGTCGCGGCCAGGCGCCACGGGCCGCGCGGCGCGCGCAGGCACAGCGTGATCATGCGCTCGGCGCCGGGCGCGAGCCGCTCGTCGGCGAGCTTCTTCGGCGCGGGCCACCACTCCCACTTCTGGCCGAAGCGCACCTGCTCGCGTGCGAGCGTGTCGCCGCCGGCGCCGATCGCCGCGAGCGTCACGATCACCGCGCGCTCGGGATCGCCCGTCGGCAGCATGTGCCCGGCGTTCGCGTTGACGACGCGCACGCTCCACTCGACCGCGCCGCCCGCCCCGACGCGCACGAGCGAGTCGGCGCGCAGCTCGACGCCCGGAGGGCGGCTCGCCGCGAGCGAGTCCCAGAGCGCGAGGTTCGTCTCGCTCCCCTTGCGCAGGTGACTGCCGATCCAGCCGTGCATGCCCACGCGCCGCACCGGCCCGCCTTCGACCAACGCGCGCTCGACCGGCGGCATGTGGCAGTCCTGGCAGACCGTGCCGGCCGCGGCGAACGGTCCCGCCTTCCATTCGTTGCCGGTGTCGAACGTGCACACGAACGTCTTGCCGGGATACGCCTGCACCGCCTGATGGCAGCGCAGGCAAAACTCCGCCGAGCGCAGCGCGGGGTTCCGGCGCGTCGCGTGCGGCGCCTTCGTGCCGCCGAACGGCCCCTCGACCGCGCCGTCGCGCACGTGGCAGCTCGCGCACGTGATCGCCTCGTCGCGCAGCGCCGCGTCGTAGCTGGGGTTCGCGCGCTTCACCGGACGCTCGACGTCGTCGCCTTCGAGCCGGACGACCAGCGAGTCGAGCTGGTTCACGAGCGGCGTGTGGCAGTTGATGCACAGCCAGCTCACGCCCGGCTGCTTGGCGAGCTCGGCGCGGAACTGCGGATCGGCCCACGCCTGCGCGTGCACGGACTGGCGCCACTCGCGGTAGATCGCCACGTGGCACGTGCCGCACTCGGCGGCCGAGAGGCTCTTGAGCCCCTTCGGCACGCGCTGTCCGGCGAAGGGCTGCTCGAACACCGGGCGCGACGCGTAGAACGCGGGCAGCGCGTCGCGCGAGGGCGCGCAGCCGGCGAGCCACGCTGCGGCGGCGCAGGGAAGCGCCACGAGCACCGCGAGCGCGAGCTTCTTCACGCGATCAGAACCGGCGGACGACTTCGAACTTCTTGGGATCGTCCACGAACGCGGCCTTGGTGGAGTCGTTCGAGAAGAAGTACGGCCCGCCGATCCAGTACGCGGCGGGCGTGCGCGACGACGGCGCGAAACGCTTGCCGTTCACCGGATCGCGCACGAGCCCGCAGTAGAGCGCGGGCGCCATCACGAAGCGCTGCATGTTGCGCTCGTCCGCGAAGCGGTAGACCTCGCCGTTCACGCGGTAGTGCAGCGAGTCGGCCATCGACCCGACCCGCGTCGGGTCCACGGGGTCCCAGAGCGCGCGCTGCATGTGGAAGAGCGCGAACTCCGAGTCGACGACCGGCCCCGACGGGGACCGCGTCCGGCACTCTGGTGAAGCGCGACGACTGCGCGAGCGCGTCGCCGCCCGGGCATGCGAGCGCGCACGTGGCCGAGAAAGCCAGACCGAGCACGAACGAACGAACGTGAAGCCGCATGCGGGGAACACTCCGGGAGGAACTCGGGTGGACGGCGGAACGAGATCACGGCGCGGCGATGCTAGCACGCGGGCGCACGGAATCGCCGTCACGCGGCGGCAAAGAAGTCGGCCCGGAATGGCCGAAGCCCGGCACTCCGAAGAGTGCCGGGCCCCGCGGGATCCCGATCCGGGTTCGCTGGTCGGATCGGGAGGTGCAACGCATGGGGCGCGTTGCCTACTGCGAGCGGCGCACCTGAATGGAGCCGTTGACGGTGTTCGCGCTCACGCGCGCGCCACCGCCGCCGATCGTGCCGTCGAACGACTTCGGGCCCCACTTGCCCGAGACCGTGACGGGATAGTCCGTGCGGATGGATCCGTTCACCGTGCCGCCTTGGAGACGCGCGCCCACGCCCTCGGGCATGAGCAGCGTGATGTTGCCGTTCACCGTTTCGAACTTGAGACGGTCGTCGGCCTTCACCCGGCCGAGCACCGCGCGTACGCCGCCGTTCACCGTGGTGGCTTCGCCGCTCTGCGACGTCTCGATGTCGCACGCGCCGTTCACCGTGTGCGCCGTGACGCGGCCGCTGAGCGCGTGCGCGGTGATGCCGCCGTTGACGGTGTTCGCGGAGAACGCGACGCCCGCGGGCACGCGCACCGTGAAGTCCACCTGCACGTCGGAGTCGTTCCGGCCGTTGGTCCAGCGATGGTCCGCGCACGGGCTGCCGCCGCGCGGATAGACGGCGCAGATCGTGAGCCCGTCGGAGTCCTGCACGACCTTGATCTCGACTTCGGACGGATCGTGCTTCTTGCCGTGCTTGTCCGCGACGATCTCGATCTGGTTGCCCGTGGCGGGCGTCGCCTCGATCGAGCCGTTCACGCCGTGCAGCGTCAGCTTCGCGGCGGCGGGCACGGGACCCTTCCAGTTCCACTCCTGGTGCTTCTCGGCGCCGGCCGCCCACGAGTTCGTTCCCGTGGCGAGCGCGATCACCGTGGCCGCGGTCGCGGCGAAGAGCGTGATTCGGTTCTGGTCGAAAAGGCGCATCACTTGTCCTCCTTGTTCGGATGGTCCGGCGCCTTCGGGGCGTCGGGCGCGTCCGGCGGGGGGAGCGCCGAAGGCGGCATCAGCTGGATGAGTCCCTGGAAGGACTCGAGTTCGAGCGTGGATCCGCCGGTGCCGAGCGTGAAGTTGAAGCGACGGCCCCTGCGCTGCCGGCCGACCTGCAGGGGCAAGGAGCTCTGGAACGCTCCGTTGAACGACGCCACCGTCACGTCCACGCCCGCGCCTACGGGAACGCCGACGCGAAGGTTGCCGGTGTGCGAACTGAGCCGGTAATGACCGCGGGGTTCGAACACGCCCGAGAACATGACCGAGCCGCTCATCGAGCTGGCGAGCACGCGCGGCGAGGTGACCTGGCGCATCTCGATGTCGCCGTTCACGCTCTCGACCTCGATCTGGCCGACGATGCGCGCGAGCTGCACGAGGTTGTTGATCGACGTCGCCTGCACGTCGCGCGCGTCCTCGACCGCGACCTCGCCCTCGATGCTGCTCAGCTGCAGCGGCCCGTGGCTGTCGCTCACGTGGATGTCGCCGCGCATGCACTCGGCCGCGACCGGCGCCTGCATGTCGCGCACGCGGATGTCGGACTCGAGCGCGGACAGCCGCAGCGTCATCCACTCCGGCACCGCGAGGTCGTACTCGACGATCGGCGGCAGTCCGGCGCGGTTCATCGCCTCGATCGCGACCACGCCGCGCTGCACCTGCACGACGATGCGGTCGCGCTTGGAGTGCTGCGCGCGGATGCGCACGGCGTTCTTCTTCCAGCCGACCACGGAGATGTCGCCCGCGAGGTTCTCGAGCGCGAGCGCCATGCCGCGCTGCACCTGCACGGTCGTGTCGGTGCGCACTTCGTAGCTGCGCCGTCCGGCCGGGAACGCGAACTCCCAGTACACGGGCGGCGAAGCGGGCGCGTCCGGCGCGTCGGGCGCGTACGCCTCGATCGCGCTCTGCGGCACGGGGATGACGGCCGGGGCCTGCGGCGCCTGCGGCGCGCGAGGGGCACGCATGCGATACACACGCACCTCACGCTGCACGCGCGCGTCGCGCGTCTCCGCGGCCTGCGCGAACGAAGCGCACGCGGCGAGAGTCAGCGACAGGGCGACGAGCGTGGACGAAAGGACGCGCATGGGACTCAGACTCCCGCCATCGTCGCCGCGCGGCGGACGAGCTGGAGCTTCTTCTCGACCGTGCCGGCGAAGTAGTTCTGGAGGTCGCGATTCGCCGGATCGGCCGCGAGCGCGCGCTTGGCGTCGTCGGTGGCCTGGCGGATCAGCGTGAGGTTCTTCTCGAGCACTTCGACCGTCTTCGGATCGAGCCGGCCGCGGCCGTGATCGAGCGCGGACTGCAGCGCCGCGATCTCGGTTTCGATCTTGCCCGCGTCGAACGACGCGAGCTGCACGTCGGAGCCCGTCTCGGCGGTGTCGCGCGTCGCGACTTCCTGCGAAGGCACGCGCGCTCCGCCACGCAACGCGACGAACGCGCCGGCGGCGCCGAGCATGACGAGTGCGAACGCGGCGGCGACCGCCCAGGGCAGCGCGATGCTCGGCATGCGCGCGGGGAACTTCAGCACGCGCGCGCGCTGCGCTTCGCTCGTGGATCCCGCCGTGCCGATTCGTGACGCGATCCCCGCCCAGAGATCGTCCGGCGCCGGCGGGTCCACCAGCGAGCGCGCGCGCTCGCGGACTGCCCGCAGCTCATTCAAGGTGACGCGGCACTCCTCGCACGACTCGAGGTGCAGTTCGAGTTCGCGCGTCTCGGTCTCGGCGAGGTCGCCGTCGAGGTATTCGGAAAGCGCATCCGTCCAGCGGTCGCTCATGACTTCTTCGATTCCGTCGGTGAAAGGACCCGGCGCAGCATCATCCGGGCTCGGTGCAGCTGCGCCTTGGTGGTGCCCGAGGTCACGCCCAGCAGCGTGGCGATCTCCTCGTGGCGGTAGCCTTCGACGTCGTGCAGCAGGAACACCATGCGAGCGCCGTCCGGCAGCTTCGCGATGGCCGTTTCGAAATCCATCGACAGCTCGCGCTGGCTCGGCCGCGCCGCGATTCCCTCGAGCGCGTCCTCGGCGTCGAGGAAGCGCATGCGTTCGGTCGCCCACGTCTGCCGGCGGCTCAGGATCCAGTTCACCGCCAGCCGGTGCAGCCAGGTCGAGAACTGCGCGTCGCCGCGGAACGAGCCGAGCTTCTCCCACGCCCGGACGAACACGTCCTGCGTGAGTTCGGCCGCACGTTCGTAACCGGCCATCCGCGCCGAGAGCGCGAAGATCCTGTCCTTGTTGCCCTCGTACAGGCGCGCGAAAGCACGCGCGTCACCTCGCGCAGCCAACGCCACATCGCTGTTCTCGAGGATCGGGGACAGAGGTCGGTTTTCCGTGAACGGAGTTCGCAACTGCCAGGTCGCCGTGTGTGTCATTGCAACCGGTAGGACGGGGGCCGCGGGCGAAAGGTTGGAGGCTCTTTCGGGTCCGGGCCAAGCGCCCCCCTCCCGGCGCGGCGGCCGGCCCTACTGGCGCGGGGCATGGCGGGGCGGGCGCGGAGGGGGCGAGCGGCGGATCGGCGCGATTCCGGACGTGCGGGCGGCCCCGGAGGGGCCCCCGGCCCAATCCCCGCGCCGGGGGGCCCCCCCCCCGCGCCGGGCGGGGCCCGCGCGGCGGGGGGGCCCGCGCCGGGCGCCGGGGGGCGGGGGCCCGCGCCCCGGGGCGCCCGCGGGGCGGGCGGGCCCCCGGCGGGGGGGGGGGCGGGGGGGGGGGGGGGGGGGGGGGGCGCGGCGGGGGGGCGCGGGGCGGGCTGCCGGGGGGGGGGGGGCGGGGGGGGGGCCGGGGGGCGCGGGGGGGGGGGGGGGGGGGCGGGCGGGGGGGGGGGGGGGGGGGGGGGCTCCGGGGGGGGGGGGGGGCGGGGGGGGCCCGCGCCCCGGGGGGGGGGCGGGGGGGGGGGGGGGGGGGGGGGGGGGGGGGGTCGTGGGGGGGGGGGGGGGGGGGGGGGGGGGGGGGGGGGGCGGGGTGGTGGGGGGGGGGGGCCGGGGGGGGGGGGGGGCGTTCGGGGGGGGGGGGGGTTGGCCGGTTTTGGGGGGGGGGGGGGGGGGGGTTTGCGGGGGCCGGGGGGGGGGGGGGGGGGGGGGGGGGGGGGGGGGGGGGGGGGGGTGGGGGGGGGGGGGGGGGGGGGGGGGGGGGTTGGGGGGGGGGGGGGGGGGCCCTCGGACGACTCGCCGTCCCCACGGCGGTCGGCCCACCGGCGCGCCCGCGCGCGGGCCCGTGCGCAACCACCACCCCCGCGGCCCCCCCCCCCCCCCCCCCCCCCCCCCCCCGCGCCCCCCCCCCCCCCCCGCCCCCGCCCCCCCCCCCCCCCCCCCCCCCCCCGCCCCCGCCGGCCCGCCGTCGCGCCCATGGACACATCAGCGCGACCGCGGGCCGAACGGCGTCGCTACGCAGGTCCGAGACGGCGAGCCAGGCGACCCACGGCGCCCAGCACCGCCACGGCCACGCGGCCCGCACGGGGCCACGAATCGTGGAGCCTGCGGATTTCACTGCGGCGGCTGACGGCGGGAACGCGGACTTCACGGCGCACTCGCTTCATGGAGCGTTTCATGAACGTGGTCTCCGGAGGACGTGCCTTGCAAGGTGCCGGGGCGGCCTGCCCACGACGATCGCGACGAGCGAGTCATCGGCAGGCTCCTTTGCGAAGTAAAGTGCGTCGGCGAAGAAAAACTCCCGGGCTCAGCGCGCGCGCGTCGCCCGGATCAACGCTTCCATGTGGTCGAGGTAGCCCTGCAGTGCGCGCTTGCCCGCCGTGGTCAGGCGGTACTCCGTGCGCGGCACGCGGCCCTCGAACGACTTGAGGCATTCGAGGTAGCCGGCCTCCTCGAGCCGCCGCGCGTGCACGGACAGATTGCCGTCGGTGATGCGCAGGAGCTTCTTGAGGTCGTTGAACGACAGCGCGGGCGCGACCGCGAGCGCACTCACGATCGCCAGCCGAACGCGCTCATGGATGACGCGGTCGAGCGACTCGTGCGCGGCGGAAGCGGCGGAAGCCGCCTTCTGCGCGGGCGCCGGCGCGGGCGCCGCGCGGCGCGCGGTGCCGCGGGTGGAGCGGCGTGCGGGTTCAGCCATCGTGCCTCCGAGCGATCCAGAATCCGAAGCCCAGGTGCAGCCCGCCGAAGCCGAACGCGAGGATCGCATTCGCCCACGCGGGCGGCGCGAACGCGGCGATCGCGCCGGTCGCCATGAGCGCGGCGCCGAGCGCTGGCACGCTCGGCACCGAGAAAGCGCCACCACCGGAAACGGCGGCGCCGTAAGTCAGCAGCCAGGTCGCGGGCAGCAGCGCGTTGGCGTCCGCGCGCACGAGCGCGGCGGTGAGCACGACACCGGCCGCGGCGGGCGTGGCGAACGCGAGCAGGAAGCGGCGGCCCGCGACGCCGAAGAGCGGCAGCCCGAGGCGCTGCGCCTTGAGCGCGGCGCTGCTCACGCTGATCGCGGCGGCGACGAGCGCCTCGCCGAGCCAGATCGCGACCCAGCGGTCCTGCATGAGATTCGCGGGCGCGATCGTCGCGGCGGCGAGTGCGGTCAGTCCGACGGCGACCTGCCCCCAGCCCGACAACGACGTGAACTCACCCGCACGCTCGATGGCGGTGCGGATGTAGCGCAAGTCCGCCTCGACGTGCTGGTGCAGCGGAATCGGGTCGGGCGGCGTGCGACGAGGAGCTTCGGGCGGCGTCATGGGCGGAGCATCGCCGCCGTCTTCACGCGCGGTCAAGTACTTTGTGGAGAAAAGTCCGAGCGGCCCGGCGCCGCGATCACTTCTTCTTCTTCGCGGGCGAAGCGGGCGCCGGAGGCGTCGCACCGGGCGCCGCCGCGGCCGGCGTCACCTCGTTGAGCGCCCAGTCGTAGTCCGCGAACTGCACCTTCCAGCCCGCGAGCGGCTTGCCGTAGTAGAACTCGAGGAACTGCGGCACGGCCTCGGGGCCGCCGAAATCCTTCGCGTACCAGTCGAACACGCGCGAGATCGTCATCGTGCGCTTCGCTTCGTCGAAGCGGTTGCGCGCGGGATCGTTCACGAACGAGCGCATGGCCTGATCGAGCAGTGAGTCCACGTCCACGCCACGGTAGGCACCGGCGCGCAGCGGCGGGCACGAGACGGACGCGCAGCAGAGCCCCGCGTGCAGCCGCGGATCCGGCACCTGGCGCAGCATGACCGTGTGCTCGAGCGCGTCGAGCGGCATCGCACCGTCGGGCGTGCGCACGATCGGCGCCTTGAAGAGCCCGAACTGGTCGGCGTCGGGACGCCAGCCCGGACGCCATCGCGCGCACACGCCGCGCACGACCGTCGCGTTGTAGAGGTTGATCCAGTACGCCATGCGGTCGGGACCGGGCAGCGAGTCGGCGTGCACCTGCGCGAGCGCGATCAGGTAGCGGTCGAGCTTTCCCATGTCGCGCGTCGCGAGCGCGACGTAGTCCACGCGACCGTCGTGCACGTGCGCGCGCAGCAGCGCGTCCCACGCGTCGTGCAGTTGCGCGGTCGCGCCGGTCGCCGGCGGCTGGGGTAGATCGGCACTTCTTCCGCGCGCACGGGACGCCGGCGAACACCATCGCAAGGCGCACAGCGCCGCGCAAAGGAACAGCGCTCGCTTCATTCCCAACTTCCTCCTCCTCCGGAGTGCAGCGTGCCCGCGGACCCCGCCGCGCGCTCACGCGCCTGTTTCTCGAGGCATTGCACGACGAGCGCGGTCCAGCCGGTCTGATGGCTGGCACCCAGGCCGCGGCCGTGATCGCCGTCGAAGTATTCGTGAAAGAGCAGCAGGTCCTTCCAGTGCGAATCGCCGGCGAACCGGCCGTCGTCGCCCGCGAACGCGCGGCGCCCGGCGTCGTCGGCCACGAACAGCGTCGTGAGCCGGCGCGACAGTTCGTTCGCGACCTGCTTCAGGTCGAGCCACTGGTTCGAGCCCGTCGGGCACTCGACCCGGAGCGTGTCGCCGTAGAAGTGGTGGTAGCGCTCGAGCGCTTCGACGAGAAGGTAGTTGAGCGGGAACCAGATCGGTCCGCGCCAGTTCGAGTTCCCGCCGAACAGCTCGGTCGTGCTTTCGGCCGGGGAATAACTCACGCGGGCCACCGTCCCGTCCACCGCGAACTCGAACGGCTTGTCGCCGTGCACGCGCGACATCGAGCGGATGCCGTGCGGCGAGAGGAACTCGCGTTCGTCGAGCAGCACGCGCAGCACGCGCTCGAGGCGTTCGCGCGAAGGGATCGCGAGCAGCCGGTGGCCGTGCGCGTCGGGCCGTCCGTCCCCGTCGGCGTCCATGTACGCGATGTGGCTCGCGAGGTCCTGCCGGTTCTCGACGAACCACTGGAGGCGCTTCTTGAAGCCGGGCAGGCGGTCGATCACGTCCTGCTCGAGCACTTCGACCGCGATGAGCGGAATGAGCCCGACCGCCGAGCGCAGCCTCATCGGCGTCGCCTTGCCGCCGAGGTGGATGCGGTCGTAGTAGAAGCCGTCCGCGTCGTCCCAGAGCCCGGTGCCGCCGAAGTGGTTCATCGCGTCGGCGATCGCGACGAAATGCTCGAAGAACTTGGAGGCGAGGTCCTCGTACGCCGGGTCCTCGCTCGCGAGCTCGAGCGCGATGCTCAGCATGGTGCCGCAGTAGAACGCCATCCACGCGGTGCCGTCCGCCTGCTCGAGCCGCCCGCCGCCGGGCAGCGGCTTGCTGCGGTCGAACACGCCGACGTTGTCGAGCCCGAGGAAGCCGCCCGCGAACAGATGGTTGCCGTCGAAGTCCTTGCGATTGACCCACCACGTGAAGTTGAGCAGCAGCTTCTGGAACACGCGCTCGAGGAACAGCCGGTCGCGCCGCCCCTTCGGCCCGCTCATCTTGTACACGCGCCACGCCGCCCACGCATGCACGGGCGGGTTCACGTCGTCGAACGCCCACTCGTACGCGGGCATCTGCCCGTTCGGGTGCATGTACCACTCGCGCGTGAAGAGCACGAGCTGCTGCTTCGCGAACTCCACGTCCACGCGCGCGAACGGCAGCATGTGGAACGCGAGATCCCACGCCGCGTACCACGGGTACTCCCACTTGTCGGGCATCGAGATCACGTCGCGGTTGTACAGGTGCGTCCAGTCGCGATTGCGTCCCAGCGCACGCCCCCCGGGCGGCGGCGGCATGCCGGGATCGCCCTCGAGCCATTCCTTCACGACGTAGAAGTAGAACTGCTTGCTCCAGAGCAGGCCGGCGTACGCCTGGCGCGACACGCGGCGCTCGTCCTCGGACAGTTCCGCCGGGATGCGCGTCGCGTAGAACGCGTCGCACTCGGCGATCCGCGCGTCGAACACGGCGTCGAAGCCCGCGCCGAACGGCTCGGCGGACGCTTCCGACTCGGGCGCGAGCCGCAGCCGCAGCACGCGCGTCTCTCCCGGCGCGAGCGACAGCGTGTGGTGCGCCGCGGCCTTCGTGCCGACGCGCTGCGCGCAGACGGCGTCGCGCGTGCCGCGCACGACGTACTCGTGGAACGCGTCCTTCACGTACGGCTTGCGGTTCGGCGTGCGATAGAGCCGCTGCTGGTTCGTCTCGTTCTCGGTGAAGAGCAGTTCGGGCGTCGCGCCGGGCGTGCCTTCGACGTCGAGCCGCCAGCGGCCGAGCGTCGCGTGCTCGGCGATCATCGCGCGCGGGCCCGCCGCCTCGATGCGCGGGCGCGGCGGGTACGCCTCGCCCGTGCGGTGCCAGCTCCACGTGTTGCGGAACCAGAGCTGCGGCAGCACGTGCAGCGACGCGGCCTCGGGGCCGCGGTTGCTCACGGTGATCCGCACGAGGACGTCGTCGGGCGAAGCCTTCGCGTACTCGGCCTGCACGTCGAAGTAGCGGCCGTCCGCGAACACGCCCGTGTCGGCGAGCTCGAACTCCGGGGCGTCCTTGCCGCGCCGCGCGTTCTGCGCGAGCAGCGTGCCGTACGGGAACTCGGCCTGCGGGTACTTGTAGAGCGCCTTCAGGTACGAGTGCGTCGGCGTGGCGTCGAGGTAGTAATAAAGTTCCTTCACGTCCTCGCCGTGATTGCCCTCGTGGCCGGTGACGCCGAACAACCGCTCCTTGAGGATCGAGTCGCGCCCGTTCCACAGCGCGAGCGCGAAGCACAGCCGCCCCTCGCGGTCGGAGATCCCGAGCAGGCCGTCCTCGCCCCAGCGGTACGCGCGGCTGCGCGCGTGATCGTGCGGGAAGTACGACCAGCTGTCGCCGTCCGCGGAATAGTCCTCGCGCACCGTGCCCCACTGGCGCTCGGAAAGGTACGGACCCCAGCGCTTCCAATTGCTCTCGCGCGCGGCGTCCTGCTGCAGGCGTTGGCTCTCGGCGTCCACGATGGCTCCACGGGTGGGGCTCGCGCATACGAGGGCACGGGCGAGCACGACTGGGTTTCGGCAGAGCCTAAGCGAGACTCGCGTGCGAAGTCGCAGGGGATTCGCGCCGCGGCGTACGTCGCGCCCCGGGCGATCGCGGCCTCGCCCGCGCTGGTGCCGGGGCGGGCCGCGCCGGTCGGAGGTTCGTGCTTTCTCGTCAACCTCGGGGCGCCCGGCGGTGTCTTTCTCTCGCAGAGTGCACCCGACCGGCAGCGCTCCACCCGTTCGAGGAATCCATGCCCCGTTCGACACCCGATCCGTCCTCACCGGCTGTGCGCGTTCGCCGCGTGCGCGGCGCTCTCCATCGGCCCGGCGGACGCCGCGACGTTCGTGGGTCACGAGCACCAGATCCAGCTCGAGCCGCCGCGGCTCTCGAAGGCGCCGGCCATCGACGGACGCGTGGACGAATCCGAGTGGGCGAACGCCGCGCAGCTCGACGGCTTCACGCACGGCCGGCCCACCGAAGGCGTGAAGGACTCGCTCGGGACCGTGTGCCTCGTGGGCTACGACCACGAGAACCTCTACGTCGCGTTCCGGTGCCGCGAGCTGCCCGGCCTCGTGCAGGCGCCGATCGTGAGCCGCGACAACATCTGGTCGGGCGACTGGGTCGGCATGAGCATCGACTCGTACCACGACCGCCAGCGCTCGTATTTCCTGTGCGCGAACCCGCGCGGTGTGCAGGCCGACGGCGTGGACCAGGAGGGCGTCGAGAGCGACACGTCGCCCGATTTCCAGTTCACGAGCAACGGGCGCGTGACCGACGAGGGCTTCGAGGTCGAGTTCGCGATCCCGTTCAAGTCGCTGCGCTTCGCGCCGGCCGAGCGCGTCGCGTTCGGCTTCAACGCGATCCGCGACCAGCGCCGCACCGGCGCGCACATGTACTGGGCGCCCGTCACGCGCGACATCGCCGGCTACCACCGCCAGATGGGCGACCTCGAAGGCTTCGAAGGCATCCGCCCCGGCCGCAATCTCGAGTTCAATCCCTACGTGACGTCGTCGGGCGCCGCGTCACGCGGCGACGCGTCCGTGCGGTGGGACGATCCCGAGCACCGGCAGGGCTTCGGCATCAAGTACGGCATCACGAGCGCGCTCACCGCGGACGTCACGGTGACGCCCGACTTCAGCCAGGTCGAAGCGGACGCCGGAGTGCTCGACGTGAACGAACGCTTCGCGATCTTCTTCGCGGATAAGCGTCCGTTCTTCCTCGAAGGCGCCGACATCTTCTCGACGCCGCTCAACCTCGTGTACACGCGCCGCATCGTGGACCCGCTGTACGGCGTGAAGCTCACGGGCAAGGCCGGGCGCACGGCGATCGGCATCCTGAACGCCGCCGACCGCAGCGCGGGCGAGAGCATGCGCGGACTTCCCGATCGCGCGAACCCGTACTTCGATCGCGACGCGCAGTTCGTCGTGGCGCGCGCGCGGCACGACTTCAACGACCGGGTGAGCCTCGGCGGGCTCGTCACGAACCGCTCGCACGAGGACGCCTACAACCGCGTCGGCGCCCTCGACGGTCGCGTGACGTTCCATCGCAACTGGACGCTGCTCGCGCAGACCGTGCATTCGTGGAACGCCGACCCCGACCTGCGCGGCGCGATCGCCTCGCTCGACTCGGCGACCGCGATCAACGTGCCCGGCCATCTCGGCGCGCTCGACGGACGGCGCGGGGAAGGCTTCGCGCACCGCGCGAACATCGCGTACAGCTCGCGCGCATTCTCGTGGAACACGAACTTCGAGGACATCACGCCCGGTTTCCGCACGGAGGCGGGCTTCGTGAACCGCCCCGGCACGTTCGAGATCTTCCACTGGTTCCAGGGCCATCTCGACGCGAAGAAGGGCAGCTGGTACCAGTGGCTCGACCCGCGCATCGGCATCCAGCAGCTGTACGACCACGGCGAGCAGGGCGTCACCGGCAAGCTGACGGACTTCTCGGCGCGTCCCGAGCTGGTCGTGCACATGCCCGGCAACACCGCGATCGCGGCGGGCGTGAACCGGCTGTCGTCGTGGTACGCCGGCCGTCGCTTCGAGCCGCAGTTCCGCCAGTTCGCGTGGGCGGAGACCGGCCGCTGGCAGACGCTTCGCCCGGGCTTCTTCGTGAGCAACGGCGCCACGGTGATCTACTCCGAGGTCGCGCCCGGCCACAGCATCGCGCCCGAGGTGTGGGCCGACCTGCGGCTGAGCGAGCGCTTCGACGGCAGCTTCTCGATGACCGCGACGCGCATCCGCCGCGACTCGAACGACTCGCGCTACGCCGAAGCCGTGATTCCACGTGTACGCCTCGGCTACCAGCTCTCGCGCGAAATGTCCGTGCGCTGGATCACCGAGTGGGTGGACCGCCGCCTGTACGACGTCGACGACCAGCAGGTCGCGCGCGACCGCGCGCTGACCGAGGACCTGCTCGTCTCGTACCTGCTGCGCCCGGGCACGGTCGTCTATCTCGGCTACGGCGCACGCCTGACCGGCGACGAGTCCGGCCCGCTGCGCGCCGCGAACCACTCGCTGTTCATGAAGGCCAGCTATCTGTGGCAGCTGTAATGGGGACGCCGCGGGCCGGGAAGCGCGTCGTGTGGCGGAACCACGCGCGCTCCCGCGGCGAACCCGAAGCCGGCGGACTCTGGTGAGCCTCGCGGCCCGGCGGGCCGCGGCTTCACATGCAGCATCCTTCGCCTGACCGGGCGAAGCGCGGCAGGCGATGAGGGCCCTCGACACGCCCTTCAAAGCCTGCCGCAGCATTTTCGCGCGAGCGCGCGTGCGCTACCTTCCGGCGCAACTTCCCACCTCACGGAGGCGCGCGTGTCGCAGTTCGGTCGGAACATCCTTCCCGAGTGGCCACTCGATCCCGACGTCACGTATCTCAACCACGGCACCGTCGGCGTCACGCCGCGCGTGGTGATGGCGAAACAGTCGGCGATCCGCGAGCGCATCGAGCGCAACCCCGCGCTCTTCCTGTTCCGCGAAATGGCGCGCCTGCACGACATGCCCGCGCCGGAAGCGCCCGCGCTGCGCGTCGCGGCCGACGCGATCGGCGCGCGCGTCGGCGCGCAGGGCGACGACCTCGTGTTCGTGGACAACGCGACCTCCGGCGTGAACGCCGTGCTGCGTTCGCTCACCTTCGGCCCCGGCGACGAGATCGCCGTCACCGATCACGGCTACGGTTCGTTCGCGCTCGTCGGCGACGTCGTCACGCGCGGCGTCGGCGCGCACGTGCGCACGATCACGCTGCCGCCGCCGGCCGCGGGCCCCGACGCGTTCGTCGCCGCGATCGCGAGCCAGCTCACCGACCGCACGCGCATCCTGATCGTGGACCACGTGACGTCCGGCAGCGCGCTCGTGCTGCCGATCGAGCGCATCGTCGCCGAGTGCCGCAAGCGCGACGTGCCCGTGCTCGTGGACGGCGCGCACGTGCCCGGCGCGATGCCGCTCGACATCGAGGCGATCGGCGCGGACTGGTACGTCGCGAACCTGCACAAGTGGGGCATGGCGCCGCGCAGTTGCGGCTTCCTCTGGGCGCCCTCACACCGGCAGACGGGGCTGCATCCCGCGGTCGTGTCGTGGGGGCTCGACTCCGGCTTCACGCGCGAGTTCGACTGGATGGGCACGCGCGATCCTTCCGCGTGGCTCGCCGCGCCCGCCGGCTTCGACTTCCTCGAGTCGCTCGGCTTCGACGCGCTGTGGCGCTGGAACCACCTGCTCGCGTGGGGCGGCGCGCACGTCATGGCGGCGCTGTGGGGCACGGCGTTCGAGACGCACGAGTCCATGATCGGCTGCATGGCGACCGTGGCGCTGCCCGCGTCTGCGGGCCGCACGAGCGAGGACGCGCAGAAGCTGCGCGACGCGCTGCTCTTTGAAGACCGCATCGAGGTGCCCGTGCTCACGCGTGAGGACCGGCTGTACATCCGCGTGTGCGCGCAGGCTTACAACGAGCCGCGCGACTACGAGCGCCTGGCGGAGGCCGTCGCGCGGCGCGTGCTCAGGGGGGGGGGGGGGGGGGGGGGGGGGGGGGGGGGGGGGGGGGGGGGGGGGGGGGGGGGGGGGCCGGGGGGGGGGGGGGGGGGGGGGCGGCCGCGGGGGGGGGGGGGGGGGGGGGGGCGGGGGGGGGGGGGGGCGGGGGGGGGGGGGTGGGGGGGGGGGGGGGGGCCCCGGGGGGCGGGGGCGCGGCCCCGGCCCGGGCGGGGGGGGCCGGCGCCCGGGGGGGGGGGGGGGGGCGGGGGGGGGGGGGGGGGGGGGGGGGCGGGCCGGGCCGGGGGGGGGGGGCCCGCGCGGCGCGCCCCCGCCCGGGGGGGGGGGGGGCCGCCGGGGGGGCGGGGGGGCGGGGGGGGGGGGGGGGCCGGGGGCCCCGGCGCCCCGGGGGGGCGGGGCGGGGGGGGGGGGGGGGGGGGGGGGGGCGGGGGGGGGGGGGGGGGGGGGGGGGGGGGGGGGGGGGGGGGGGGGGGGGGGGGGGGGCGGGGGGGGGCGGGGGGGGGGGGGGGGGGGGGGCGGGGGGGGGGGGCGCCGGGGGGCGGCCGCGGGGGGGGGGGGCCGCGCGGGGGCCGCCCCGGGGGGGGGGCCGCCCCGGGCCCGGGGGGGGGGGCGCTGGGGGGGGGGGGCGGGGGCGGGGGGGGGGCGGGCGGCGGGGCCCCCCCCGGGGGCGGGGGGGGGGGGGGGGGGGGGGGCCGCGGCGCCCCGGGCCCCCCCCCCGGGGCGGCCCGGGGGGGCGGGGGGGGGGGGCCGGCGGGGGGGGGCGGGGGGGCCCCCCGGGGGGGGCCGCCCCCCGGGGGGGGGGGGGGGCGCCCCCCCCCCGCCCCCCCCCCGGGGGCCCCCCGGCCGGGGGGGCGCGCGCGCCGCGCGAATCGCGCCGGCGGAACTTCGAGCGGGAGGATGGTTCCGCTCGTCAGTTCCCGTAGTGCAGCTTGAGCGCGCCCCACGTCGGCTTCAGCGCGGGCGTCGCGGCATCGCAGTAGTCGAAGAACCCGAGCGAGATCTGGTACGGATTGCTCGGCTGCACGCTGCCCGTGCCTGACCAGCCCGTGAGCGGGCCCGGCGCACCCGGACCGTCGGGAAGGCGCTGTCCGAGCGCCGCCGACCAGATGGCGCCACCGGCGGACTGCGGATCGCGGCCGCTGAAGCTCACGGCGAGGTAGTAGTTGCCCGGCGTCAATCCCGAGCCCGGCGCGAGGATGTACTTGCTGGAGAACTGGCAGGTCCTGTTCGAAAAGACGCCGTTGCCCGCCGAGTCGAACAACCACACGTTCGGACCGCCCGTCACGACGCAGGCGAGATCCACGAACGGGAGGTTCATCGGCGGAACGCCGTTGAGCCGGATGCAGTAGATGTCCACGTCGTTCGCGGACGCGAGGGAACCCGTGATGCCGTTGAGCGTGCCGGCGCCGATCGTGAGCTGCGCGCCCGAGAGCGTCTCTCCCGCGTCGCCGACCTCGGCCCAGACGGCGGCGTGTGCGGGCGCGAACGCGAGCGTGGCGAGCAGTGCGAGCGTGGTGGCGAGCGTGCGGCGAAGCATGGGCGGCTCCTCGGAATGTCGTGGCGGGATGCGGGCGCTGCCGGGCCTACGCCCGAGCCCGCACATTCTAACGTTCCGCTCGCCCGAAAAGCCCGCTCACTTTCCCCAGCGCGCCGTGCGGGCCGCGAAGTCGAGCTCGAACGCGCCCATGCGCGCGAGTTCCGAAAGCCCGAGCAGCGCCGGCACGCGGCCGTCACCACGCAACGCGTCGAACGGCGCCAGGCGTGCGACGCGCATCGGGACGTTCGCCCACACCGGCGCGTCGCCGACCGCCGCCGTCGGCGCGGTCGCGACCTGCGTCGCCGTGCGCCGCTCCCCGGTGCCGCGCACGGACTCGGCCGCGCGGCCCGAGCGCACCCACGGCTCCGCGCCGACCGACGCGCTGTCGGCGAACGACTCGGGAGCGCCGGAGTCCACGATCCAGCGCGCGGCCTTGCCGCCGAGCGAGCCGGGCAGCACCGCATGCCCGTTCACCCAGCTGAACGATGCGACGCCCTCGGGCGCCGGAAGCGGCCGTGGCGGATCGAACTCGAGCGTGCCCGGCGCACCTTCGCGCGCGGGCACGTCGAGCCGAACGCGCTGCGCGCGCCGCAGCACGTCGATGCCCAGGATGCCGACGACGTCGTCGCCGAGCCCCGGCGGCAACGGCATGACGACGGCGTCGAGCGAGTCCACGCGCACGCCGCCGAGCGTGAGCGCGGGGAACACGGTCTGGCCCTGCGCGGCCGGCGACGGCCCGGTCGCGCCGCCGCTCACGTGATCGCGCTTCGTCGGCCCGCTCGCCGCGTACTCCATCATGCCCGCGCCCTCGATGGACTGCCCCGCGGGCACGAAACCGCGCGCGACGACGCTCTCTCCCGCGCCGAGATCGAGCACGAAGCGGCCCTTGCCGCCGTCGGGCCGCACGGCGTCCACGTACAGGTAGCGCCCGCGCGTCACCGCCATGCGGCCGCGCGGCGCGGCGGCGAAAGGCTGCGCCCAGGTTTCCGTCTGCACGATCCAGTCGCCGTCCGTGAGCGCGAACGGGAGCTTCCCCGCGAACATGTTCACGACCGGCCCCACGGTGTCGCGCTCGCAGCGCTCTCCGCGCGACAGCCACCACGCGGCGCGTGTGCCGTCGCCGCCGGTCACGCTCACGCGCATCTCCTCGCGCGCGAGATCGGCGAAGCGGCGCGTCGCGCGCTCCTGCATCGAGCCGTCGGAGCGGCGGAACGACACCTGGAGCGCGTCGCCGCGATGACGCACGACGATCATGCCGCGATCGCCGGGACGCAGCAGCGACGCCGACGTGCCGGGGCCGACGGGCAGCAGCAGGTCGATGATGCCGCTGTCGGGCTGCACCGGGAACACCGCGACCTGCCCCGCCGGAAGCTCCTCGACGTCCACGCGCACCCCCGCGGGCCCGTGTGCGTCGCGCGTGAGGAGGAAGAGCTTCGCGTCGGCGGCCGGCGCGGCAAACGCCACGCGCGTCGCGACGAGCAGCGAGAACAGCAGCGAGACGGCGAACAGGCTGGCGGCGATCGGCGGGCGCTTCATGCGGCGGCTCCAGGTGAATGGCGATCCGGTCGCAGGATTCGACGGCGCGGGCGGCGCGAAGGTTGGAAGCCCTCGCGCCGCCCCGTGACCTCGCGGCGGCTTCAGCCCTTCGGCACGAAGCCCCGCTGCCGCAGGTGTTCCCCGACGGCGTCGCTGCAGAGATTTTCGGGCGGCTCACCCCAGTGGTTGTACGACGGCTCGCGCTTCGCGCCCGCGTCGAGCAGCAGGTCCACGATCGCGAGGTAGTCGTCGTCGGCCGAGCGGCAGTTCGCCGAGCCGTGCGCCGCCCACGCGAGCGGCGTGCTGCCGTACGTGTCCTCGCGCGGGTCCACGGCGACGCCAGCGGCGAGCAGTTCGCGCACGGCGTCCACGTGCCCGTGCCACGCCGCCTGGTGCAGCGGCGTCGAGCGGCCGTGACCGTGCACCTCGAGGTCGAACCCGAGCGCGGCGAAGGCCCGGAGCGCCGGCGCCTTGCCGTACTCGGCGGCGCGCACGGGCGCGCGACGGTCGTCGTCTTCGAGCGCGTCGAGCAGCCCCGAATGCGCCGCGAGCACCGCGCGCGCCGCAGCCTCGTCGCCGCGCATGCACGCGCCGAGCAGCGCGTCGACCGGGCGCGCCGAACCGCGCGCGCCGTGCTCGTGCAGCAGCACCGCGATCGCGCCGTTTCCCGAACGCTCGGCGAGGTCGAGCGCGGTGCGGCCGTCGGCACGCGTGAGGTTCGGATCGGCGCCGTGCGCGAGCAGCGCGCGTACGAACGCGAGCGGGCCGCCGAAGTCCGCGAGCCGCTGCAGCGGCGTCTCGCGCGACGCCCCGCTCGGCACGTCGGGATCCGTGCCGTGCTCGAGCAGCCACTCCGCGCCGCGCGTCGCGGTGGCCGCCATGGGGTTGGGCTCGCGGTGACCCGACAGGAAGTAGAGCACCGTGTTGTTCCACAGCGCATGCGGCGGCGAGAAGTTCGCGCCGTGCTCGAGCAGCGCGGCGAGCACGCCGCGATGATCGCGCTCGGCCGCGTGGTACGACGACTCGCCGTCGTCGGGCTTCGCCCCGCGCTCGAGCAGCAGCCGCACGAGCGGCGTGTTCCCCACGCGCGCCGCGAAGTAGAGCACGGAAAGCTGCAGGTGCGGCGAGCCCGGCTGCGGCACCGAGTCGTTCGCGTTCGCTCCGGCGTCGAGCAGCCGGCGCGCGATCGCGACGCTCCCCGCCGCGTGCGCGGGCGTCGTGTCGAACAGCGGCGATGCCGCGAGCGCGACGATCGGCGTCCACGACGTGCCCGCGAACGGCGCGGTCGCCAGCGCGGGATCCCGGTCGAGGAACGCGTGCACGAGCGCCTCGTCGCACGCTCCGCACGCGGTGTGGATGCTCGCGCGCGCGACCTCGGGATGCGTCTCGAGCACGCGACGCATGGTGGCGGCGTCCTCGTGGTGCCACGCGCCGACGAAACGGCGCAGCTGCGCGGCGAGCGGCTCGGCGGCTTCGTACGCACGCTTGAGCTCGGCCCAGTTCGCGACGCCGGCTTCCATCGCGAGCGCGTGCTGCACGTCGGCGAGCTTCACGGCGTCCGCCGCGGCGGCGGGAGCCATCGCCGCGAGCTGTGGCAGCCGGGCGCGCACGCGTTCGAGCGCGGCGGCATCCCCGGAGCGGCAGTCCTTGAGCAGGCGCTTCGCGAGCGCGCGGGACTGTTCGAACGAACGAGCGGGTTCGGGAGCACCGGGCTCCCGGACGAAATCGGACATGCGACGACCCTCCAAGTCGCCCGGGGTCCGCACGCTGGGGCAGAAGGTTCGTCGGTGGACGAATCGGGGTACCGCGCAGGTGAGCGAGATCTTTCCGCGGACGGGAGGCGCCCTGCAGCGCACGTGCGCAGGTTGCCCGACGCTCGTGCCCGGGCGCAACGCCGAAACGCCGGGCGCGGCCGCTACCTCCGCCAGCGCACCTCGCGGGCGGGCGGCGCTTTGCCCTCGGGCGGGTCGGCCTTCACGACGAAGTCCACCTCGGCGCCTTCGGGCAGTTCCCCGAACGAAACGTCGTCGGCGATGTCGCTCTCGTGGAAGAAATACTCCGGGCCGTCCCACTCGCCACAGCCTTCCACGCGGATGAAGCCGTAGTTCTTGTCCATGCGCTTGTGGCACACGACACCCGACAGCGGCGTGCCCATGGTGGCCCACTTCGCCGGCTGCTCGGACGACGAACCGTTCTCGCGACGCTCGCGCGAGAACGACAGGCGGCAGTCCTCGCAGTAGAACTTCTCGCCGCGCTTCGGGTAGTAGGTCGTCTGCACGCGGCGGTCGCCGCGGTGCTGAGGCGCCTGGCACTCGAGCACGTGCGGGTCGTAGCGCCGCGCGAGCGCGGGCAGCAGGTCCTCGAGCCAGATCAGGTCGAGGTCGCGCACGCGCGCGGTGTCGAGCGGATCCGAGTACTCGCCCGCGCACGCGCCCTGGATCGACGCGATCGCGACGCGCTTACCCAGTCGGCGCACGCTCTGCAGCACGGGCTTGAAATCCTGGTCGCCGAGCACGGCGACGGCGACGTCGTACGCGTTCGGCATCGCGGCGCTGAAGAGCATGGACGTTGCGAGCGCGATGTCGACGCACTTCTCCTTCGGCTCGAAGGTGCTCGCGGGATCGCGGTCGGTCTTGCGGAGGCGATTGCCGCGGAAGTTGATCGGGAACGCCTCGACCTCGTAGTGGTGCTGCTGGCGGAGCATGCCGAAGAAGTTCAGCCGCCGCTGCACCGGGTCGGCGTCGCGCGGGTCCACGTTGTCGGCGTAGCTGCCGAACAGGTGCGTGCGCACGACCGTGTAGTCGGGATGCCCGAGCTGGCGCGTGACCTCGTCGGCCAGCACGCGCGGCAGCTTGCCGAAGTCGAGCATGAAGCCCGGAATGCCGGAGGCTTCCACGAGGCGCGGCGTGTTCGAGTACAGCCAGGTGCCGTCAATGAACAGCATGAACTTGATCATGCCTTCACTCTCCTGAACGAGAACTCAGTCGACATGCAAGGAAGAGCGCGCGCCGCCAAGTGCGGCGCGCACCCGGGTCATCGGCCTACGAGTGCTTGATCCCCAGCTCCTTCAGCGACACCGCGTCGATCGGGCTGGGCGAGTTGTCCATGAGGCTGGACGCGCTCGCGGTCTTCGGGAACGCGATCACGTCGCGGATCGAGTCGCGGCCGGCCATGAGCATGATGATGCGGTCGAGACCGAGGCCGATGCCGGCGTGCGGCGGCGACGCGTAGCGGTAGGCGTCGAGCAGGAAGCCGAACTTCTCGTAGGCCTCCTCGTGGCTCAGCCCGATCACCTTCATCACGCGCTCCTGGATGTCGGGGCGGTGAATGCGCACCGAGCCCGAGCCGAGCTCGTTGCCGTTGAGCACGAGATCGTAGAGCTGCGCGTACACCTTGCCCGGGTCGGTCTCGAGGTACTCGAGATGCTCCGGGTTCGGCATGGTGAACATGTGGTGCTTGGGCTCCCAGCGCTTCGCCTCGTCGTTGTACTCGAACAGCGGGAACTGGCGCACCCAGAGGAAGCGCCACTCCTGCTTGTCCGGCGCGGCGCCGAGCAGGCCCTTCTTTTCGAGCTCGGCCTGGCCGAGCTGCGAACGCAGCACGCCGAGCGCCTTGCACGTGCGCTCCCACGGACCGTTCGTGAACACGATCGCGTCGCCGTCCTTCGCGCCGCAGGCGGCGAGGAACTGGTCGAGCATCTCGCCCGGGAAGATCACCTGCTGCTTCTCGCGGTCGGCCGCGCTCACCTTGAAGAACGACAGTCCGCCGGCGCCGGCCTGCTTCACGACGTCCTCGAACTTGCGCAGCTGCGTGCCCGAGATCTCCGAGCCGCCGGGGATCGTCATCGCGACGGCGATGCCGCCCGGCGCCTTGGCGCCGTTCGCCACCACGTTGCGCGGCGACTGCGCGCAGATCGCGGTCACGTCCTTGAACTCGAGACCGAAGCGCAGGTCCGGCTTGTCGGAGCCGTACGTGCGCATCGCCTCGTCGTACGTCATGCGCAGGAAGGGCGCCTTCACGTCCACGCCGAGGCATTCCTTCCACAGCGTCGTGAACAGGCCCTCGACCGTGGCGAACACGTCCTCTTCGGACGCGAAGCTCATCTCGACGTCGATCTGCGTGTGCTCGGGCTGGCGGTCGGCGCGCAGGTCCTCGTCGCGCAGGCAGCGCGCGAGCTGGAAGTAGCGGTCGCAGCCCGCGATCATCAGCGTCTGCTTGTAGAGCTGCGGGCTCTGCGGCAGCGCGTAGAACGAGCCGTGGTGCACGCGGCTCGGCACGACGTAGTCGCGCGCGCCTTCGGGCGTCGGCTTGACCAGCAGCGGCGTCTCGATCTCGAGGAAGCTCTGGCTCGTCATGTAGGCGCGCGCGGTGAGCGCGGCCTTGTGACGCAGCGCGAGCACCTGCGCGAGTTCGGGACGGCGCAGGTCGAGGTAGCGGTACTTGAGCCGCAGGTCCTCGCCCGCGAGCTGGTGCTCTTCGTTCACCTGGAACGGCAGCGGCTCGCACGCGGACAGGATGCGCAGCTCGCGCACGTCCACTTCGATCTCGCCCGTCGCCATGTTCGGGTTGAGCGCGTCGGCCGGGCGCGGGTTCACCGTGCCGCGGACCGCGATCACCCACTCGCTGCCGAGGTGCGACGCGCGCTCGATGAGCGTCTTGCCGCCCGTCTCGGGGTAGAACACGACCTGCGTGAGGCCGTAGCGGTCGCGCAGGTCGATGAACAGCACGCCGCCATGATCGCGCGTGCGGTGCACCCAGCCCATGAGCGTCACGCTGCTGCCGGCGTCGGCCTTCGTGAGCGCGCCGCAGGTGTGCGAACGCCGCCAGTCTCCGAGTGCATCGAGGGTGTGCGTCACTGCGAGTCTCCCGTCGCGCGCGTCTTCGCGCGCAGTGCACCGGCCAGCGCTTCACGCGCCAGCACTTCCTGCGTTCCCGACTTCGAATCCTTGAGCGCGACTTCGCCGCGCTGCCATTCGTCCTCGCCCATGATCACGAGGAACCGCGCGCCGGACTTGCCGGCGGACTTCATCTGCGCGCCGAAGCCGCGCGCTTCGACGTCGCACTCGACCACGAACTCGCGGCGCAGTTCGCGCGCGAGCGCGATCGCGGCCGCGCGCGTGCCGTCCATCGCGACGATGCACACGCTGTCCGGGGCGTCGGCCTTGATGCCGCGTTCCTCGAGCACGAGCAGCGCGCGGTCGAGCCCGACCGCGAAGCCCACGCCGGGCGTCGGCGCGCCACCGAGCATCTCGACGAGCCCGTCGTAGCGCCCGCCGCCGCCGAGCGCGCTCTGCGCGCCGAGCGAACGGTCGTGCACTTCGAACGCCGTGCGCGTGTAGTAGTCCAGTCCGCGCACGAGACCGTGATCGATCTCGTACTTCACGCCGGCGGCATCGAGTCCGGCGATCACCGCGTCCCAGTGGGCGCGGTCCGCTTCGTCGATGACGTCGAGCAGGTGCGGCATGTTCCCGAGTTCGGCGAACAGCGCGTGGTCGCCGGTGTCCTTCGTGTCGAGCACGCGCAGCGGGTTCGTCACGAGCCGCGCCTGCGAGTCGGCGCTCAGGCGGTCGATCGCCGGCGCGAGCCACGCGCGCAGCCGCTCGCCGTAGGCGCGACGCGAGGCCGGCTGGCCGACGCTGTTCACGAGCACGGTGAGATCCGAGAAGCCCCACGCTTCGTACAGGTCCACGAACAGCGTGATCATCTCGACGTCCGCGCCGGGCGCGGGCGAGCCGATCAGCTCGCAGTTGAGCTGGTGGAACTGGCGGTAGCGGCCCTTCTGCGGGCGGCCGTAACGGAAGACCGGGCCCGTGCTCCACAGCCGGTGCACGCGCGAGCGCCCGCCGAGCCCGTGCTCGAGGTAGGCGCGCAGCACGCCGGCCGTGAACTCGGGGCGCAGCGCGAGGTCGCGCTCGCCGAGGTCGCGGAACTTGTACATCTCCTTCTGCACGACGTCGCTCGACTCGCCGGCCGTGCGGGCGAAGAGCTCGTAGTCCTCGAAGATCGGCGTGCGCAGTTCGCCGAAGCCGTAGCGGCTCAGCACGCCGCGCGCGGCGTCCTCGGCCCAGCGCCAGAGCGCGGTGTCCGCCGGAAGCAGGTCGCGCGTGCCGCGCGGGGCCTGGTGCTTGGGTGCCATCTCGTTACTCTTTCTCCTGCTCGCGCGCGAACGCGAGGAACGCGATCTGCGCGAAGACGATGCCCGTGCTGTCGGCGAACCAGTCGAACACCGAGGACTCGCGTCCCGGCACGTACGATTGGAACACCTCGTCGCACGCGCCCACGGTCATGCCGAGCGCCACCGTGAAGAGCGCCGTGGCCACCCACGTGTGCCCCGGCAGCGAGGCGCGCACCGCGCGCGAGAGCAGCAGGCCGAGGCCGCCGTACTCGAGCAGGTGCATGACCTTGTCGGAGTTCTGGAAGTGCAGCGGCGGAGCCAGCCGGGCCTGCGCGCTGAGCGTGAAGATCACCGCGACGTAAGCGAGCACCGGCAGCCAGTACCGGACCAACACGCGAGAAACGCCCTGCCCGGAACTGCCGCTCGCCAACCGTGCCTCCCACACTTGACCAACTCTTGTTCGAATGGGCGGGCACAGTAGCATGGGCCTGCTTGACGCGCGAACGTTTGGCCGATAGATTCCCGCGGCTTTTGCGCCGACTCCTTCGCTCGCACGAACACGTCGACGCGCCTGCGCCGCTAGCTCAATTGGCAGAGCAACTGACTCTTAATCAGTAGGTTCTTGGTTCGATTCCAAGGCGGCGCACCATCTGACTGACCCCGAAGCCCGCTCCGACGCCGGAGCGGGCTTCGTTTTTTTTCCGGCGACGCGGCGGGGCACACGCGCCGCGCCCGGGGCCCTCAGTGCTGGAACCGCTTCCGCACTCGCGTCACGACCTGCGAGTCGCTCATCTTGTCCACGGTCTCGATGTCCACCATGCGGATGCTGTGCTTGTGGCGGTCGAGCCGCGCGCGCAGTTCGCCCTTCGCCTCTCCCGGGCCGAGGATCAGCAGGCCCTCGGCGCCGCGGACGCGCTCGATGACCTCGTCGTAGAAGCGGTCGAGCTCTCCCTCGATCCGATGCTCGGTCGTGTCTTCCGGCGATCCGCCCGTGTGGCGCACGTGCGCCTCGGCGTGCGATTCGATCGTGTGCGTGCTCACGACCTTGCCGACGATCATCACGACGAACGCCCTGCGATGGTCGATCCACAATCCTGAGTAGGTGCTCATGGTCGCTGTCCTCCGGTGTGCCTCATGCGCTGGAGCGTGCGGCGTTTCGTGTGGCGAACGCCGCGCGCTCCGAGGCGCTTCGCGTCAGGACGCGTGCAGAGGCTGGATCGCCACCTTGAGCACGCCGTCGCGCTGATTCGCGAACAACTCGTATGCCTGCTCGATCTGGTCGAGCGAAAAGCGATGCGTGACCATCGGCCGAAGATCCACGCGCCCCGACGCCACCACGTTCATGAGCCGGCGCATGCGCTCCTTTCCGCCGGGACACAGACTGGTGACGATGGTGTGATCGCCCAATCCCGCGGCGAACGCATCGAGAGGAAGCGTGAGTTTGCCGGAGTAGACGCCGAGACTCGACAGTACGCCTCCCGGACGGATGACGCGCAGACAACTTTCGAACGTCTCCGGCGTCCCGAGCGCCTCGATCGCGACGTCCACGCCGCGGCCGGAGGTCTCGTCGAGTATCGCCTGCACCGGCTCGCGGTCCTTGAAGTTGATCGCCACGTCCGCGCCGAAGCGCAGCGACGTCGCGAGCCGCGCCGCGGAACCGTCCACCACGAAGATGCGCGTCGCGCCGGCGAGCCGCGCGCCGATCATCGCGCACAGCCCGATCGGCCCCTGCGCGAACACGGCGACGGTGTCACCGATCCGCACGCGTCCGCTCTCGGCGCCGCCGAAGCCCGTGCTCATGATGTCCGGGCACATGAGCACCTGCTCGTCGGTGAGGTGATCGGGGATCGGCGCGAGGTTCGCCATCGCGTCGGGAATGAGCACGTAGCCGGCCTGGCAGCCGTCGATCGTGTTGCCGAGCCGCCAGCCGCCCATCGCCTTGCCGCCGCACTGCGACGAGCTGCCGCCGAGGCACGACCAGCACTGGCCGCACGGCGTGATGGCGCCGGACAGCACGCGCTGCCCGACGACGTAGCCGGTCACGGCTTCGCCGAGTTGCTCGATCACGCCGACGGGTTCGTGCCCGACCGTGAGACCGCGCGCGACCGGGTACTCGCCTTTCAGGATGTGCACGTCGGTGCCGCAGATCGTCGTGGTGGTCACGCGCATGAGCGCATCGCGTGGCCCGACCTTCGGAACCGGTTTCTCTTCGATCACGATGCGGCCGGGTTCGGTGAAGACGGCGGCCTTCATGGTGCTCGGTGTGACGTGTTCGCGGCCGGACGTGGAACCGGCGGACTGCGGGCGGACGGGTGCGACGGTCATGCGGGGTCTCCTCGGGAATCGTCCGGGCGAACCCGGACGACTCCGATGGTTTCGGGTCAGTAGGTCACTCGCAGCTGGTTGTCCACGTCCGTGACGCCCGGCGCGGCCCACGCCGTCTGGCAGGCCTGGTCCTTCTCCGCCCACGTGCGCACACGACCCTTCAGCACGACTCGCCCGCCCTGCGCTTCGACGGTGATGTCCGACACGTCGAGCAGCGCGTTGCGCTCGATCGCCACGAGGATCTTCCGCTTCAGGTCCTCGGGGGACACGCGGGGCTTGAGGACGATCTCGTTGACGACGCTCGTCACGCCCCAGAGGTGCGCCACGGCCTCGGCGGCGGTCGCCTTCTGGAACTGCCAGTCCAACTCGCCGCGCAACGTGACCCGGCCGTTCTCGACCGTCACCCGTACGCGGTCGCGCGGCAGGGAGACGTGCCAGTGGAGCGCGCCCGCGGCCGCGCCCGCGATGTCGGCGTCCGTGCGTTCGTACGAAGTCGTCAGCCGCACGGTGAGTTCGTTGGCGACGGCCGCGACACCGGTCACGCGCTGCGTCGCCTCTTCGGCCGCGGAACGTGTCGCCCACGACTCGACCGCTCCCGAGAGCGTCACGATGCCGCTCTCGACGATGACTCCGATCCCGGCTTCCTGGATGCTCGGCTCCCACTTGAGTTCGTTGAGGATGTCGTCCTTCAGTTCCACGTCGCTTCTGGTCCTGGTCGCCATGACTGCTCTCTTCCGGATTCCGCGCGCGAAGGGGGACGCCTACCGAGATCGAAGCGCCCGCCGTCCCGTCACGACTCGTCGTGTTCGGCGTCCGGCGGCGCTCGCGCGCGCCGAAGGCCGGTGGGCCGCGGGGCCCGCTCGACGCCCCGCCGTCCCACACCGGGTGAAGCGCAGCGAGGAACATGCCGCGGGGACCGCACCCGAAAGACGCCGCTGGCGTCGCGACACAGGCGATTGAACCGCAAAAGGCGCCCTTCGAGAGACTCGAGGGCGCCGTCGGGTGGGCAGACTCTTCAACGCGAGGAAGGGCTTACAAAGGGCGGCGCGACCCGTTTCAGCGCGCGAGCAGCAGCGCGAGCAGCCCCGCGGCGGCGCACCAGAGCGCGGCGCGGGCGGCGCCCGGCACGGCGCGCGAGGGCGCCGTGAGCGTCGTCGGGGCGCCGAACGCGCGGCGCGCTTCGTCGACCGACACGGCCACGCCGACGAGCCACGCCAGCGCGAGCGCGAGCAGCAGCCCGGGATGACGCGTCGCCGCGAGGTCGCGCGCGGCCGACAGCCAGAGGCTCATGCCCGGCGTGCCCGGCGCGCCCGCGAGCGAAAGCAGCGCGTACAGCCCGAGCGCGCCGCTGAACGGATGGCGGCGAAACAGCGCGCCCGGCGGATCGGCGGCGTCGCTCGCGACGGGCAGGAAGCGCGCGAGCGCTCCGGCGCCGGTGAGCGCGAGCGCCGCGTGCGCGCCCCAGAGCGCGATCGCGGTCGTGTCCGTGCGTCCCGCGACGACGCCGCAGAGCAGCAGCGCGCCCTGCAGGCTCGCGAGCGTGCCCACGCGGCGCTCGGGGCGGCGCTGGGTCGCGAGCGTCGCGGCGCCCGCGACGAGCCCGATCGCGGCAGCCATCGTGAGCAGCGACTGCGCGAGCGCGTGCCCGGCGGGGAACGCGGCGATGCCCGCCATGCGCGAGCCGAGCAGCGCCGCGCCGGCGCTCTGCAGCGCGGCGACCACGAGCGGCGCCACGTACGCGGGCGCGCCGTGCAGCACGTCGGCGAGCCAGAAGTGGAACGGCGCGCCGCCGAGCAGCACGATCCCGGCGAGCAGCGTGAGCGCGAGCGCCGCGCCCCAGAGCGCGTACGTGTCGAGCTGCAGCGCGAGCGCCGGCCACTGCTCGGCCGACACGGCCGTGCCCGCGGCGAGCGCGAGCAGCGACTCGCCCGCCCACGTGAGCGCGAACGCCACGCCCATCACCCACGCGAGCTTGAGCGCGGCCTCGCTCTGGCGCCGGTCCTCGCGGTCGCGCGCGAGCAGCGCCACCGCGAGCGCGGCGGCGAGCGCGGCCCGCGCGAGCGTCGTGCCCTGCGGCTGCGTCACCCACCACGCGAGCGGCGCGAGCGCGGCCCACGGCAGCAGCGTCGCGAGCGACGCGAGCACGCCACGGCGAGGCGTGTGCGCGAGCCGCAGCAGAAGCGCGGCCGCCATGGCCAGCGCCGCGGCCCACAGCACGAGCGCCGGAGGCGCGATCGTCACGGCCACCAACAGGTCGTGCTTCATCGCAGCAGCGGCAGCAGCAGCGAGAGCACGCTGAGGCCGACCAGGAAGAGGAGGTACTCCTGCGCGTCACCCGTGTGCAGGTCGCGCGCGGGCGCGCCGAGTCCGCGCAGCAGCGCGCCGACGGCGGCCGCGAGCTGGCGTTCGAGCGTCACCACCAGGCGGAACACGGACAGCGCGAAGTCGCGCGCCGTCGCACCCGCGGCGACGGGCGCGCGCAGCAGCGGCGGCAGTTCGTCCGTCTGCACCGCGGCCGGGCGCGGCGCGAGCGCGAGCAGCGCGGGCGCGAGTCCGAGTGCGGCCTCGGGCGCGCTCACGTGCATGCCGCCCGCCCACGCGAGGGCGATCGCCGCCGGGCCGACGCCGGTCACGAGCACCGCGACCGCGCCTCCCACCCACTTCCACGGATCGGAGCGCGTCACCGCGCGGCGCTCCGGCGCCTCGATCACGCGTCGCAGCGACAGCACCGCGGCGAGGTACACCGGCGCCGCGAGCGCGACGTACTCGGCGATCCGCCAGCGGCCGTTGCCGAACACGACGTGCGCGAGCAGCATCCACGACAGCGACGCGCTCGCGGTCCAGCCCGCGAGCCGCCAAAGCATCGTCACGCGCGGGCCGCGCCGCCCGGACGCGCCGCGCACTTCCGTCGCGAGCGCGAGCAGCCGTCCGCCCGCGGCGGCGAACCACAGCAGCACGCTGACCTCGGGCGTCACGACGTCGAGCGCCACGAGCAGCGCCGCGATCGCCGAGTCGAACACCGCGAGCCAGCGCAGCGACGCCGTCCACGTACGGCGCGAGTACGCGCGCAGCACCGCGAGCGCCGCCGCCAGCGCGAGCAGCGCGACCGCGAGCTCGCGCAGCAGCGGGCCGTTCATCCACGCGTGCGACTGCCGCCACAGCACGAGGAACCCGGCCGCGGGCAGCACCGCGGGCAGCCACGGCCCCGCGTACGGCAGCGGCCCCGTGACGTCGGCGAACGGGCGCGACGCGGGCAGCGCGCCGAGCAGCTCGAGTCCCGCCCACAGCACGGCGAGCGCCTGCAGCGCGCGCAGCGGCGCGAGCGGATCGCGCTCGGCCGGCATCGCGGGGCGAGAGAGCTGCGGCACCTCGAGCACGGTCGCGAGACCCGCGCGCGGCGCGGGCGGCGCGACGGGAGTCACGGGCGCCTCGGGCAGCGCCATCGCGAGCGCGGCCGCGAGCCACAGCGCCATCGCGGGCCGGCGCAGCCAGCCCCAGCGCGCGATCTGCTCGCGCGCGTCCGTCGCGGCGCGCGCCCACACCCAGAACGCGAGCGCGAGCAGCTCCACACCGAGCGCCGCGCGCCACACGCCTTCGTACGCGAGCAGCGTGAGCCCGGCCGCGGCCGCGACGAGTCCCCACGCGAGCGGCGAGGTGAAGGCGCGGAGCGCCGGCATGCGGAGGGCGCGCGTCATCAGTCGTGCAGCTCGTGCGCGTCGCTCACCAGCGGCGAACCGGCCCACTGTTCGCGCGACACCGCGATGCGCGAGACGAGCGCCACCGCGACGAACGTGCCGAGCAGCGCGGCGCCCGCGGGCGCGCCCGCTCCCGTGACGTCGGCGCGACGCGCCGAGGCGGCGAGCAGTTCGAGCCCGAGCCCGAGCGCGCCGAACGCGAGCAGCGCGCGCCGCACGTGGCGGCGCATCATCAGGTGCAGCACGCCGGCGCTCAGCACGAGCGCGCCGAGCGAGGCGCGGCGCGCGTCGAGCGGCGCGAGCGAGGCCGACTGGCGAGACACGGCGGCGAGCAGCAGCAGCGCGAGCGCCGCGCCGAGCGGCAGCGCGACGACGCTCGCCTCGAAGCCGCTGCGCCGCGGCGCGGGCGATCGCGCGGTGTCGAGTCCGTGCGAGACCGTGAGCGCCGCGATCACCAGCCACAGCGCGACCCACGCGATCCGCACCGCGAGCGGCGCCGACAGCTCGTCGCAGGGCACCACGAGGATCGCGATCGCGAGCGCCGCGACGCCCGTCAGGCGCCGACCGGGCAGCAACGCGGCGACGAGGATCGCCACGGGGATGCCGAGCAGCCGGGCGAGGTCGGCGACGGACAGCGCGGTCCATGCGTCGAGCAGGTGCATGGGGCCTCCGCGAGTCTCGGGACGTGCGGCCGTCACGCCCCGCGCGCGAAGCGCGGGCGCCACGGAGCCGCGGCGAGAGTTACGACGGGATGTGGATGGCCTCGGCCGCCTTCAGGGCGGCGAGGAACGCCTCGGGATTGGCAGATTCGCGCAGCGCGCGCCGCACGGTTTCTTCCTTGAGGAGGCGCGAAATGTTGGCCAGCACCTTCACGTGCAGGGCGCCGCCGCTCTCGGGGGCGACCAGCAGCACGAACAGCGTGGCGGGCTCGCCGTCCACCGACTCGTACTCGATGCCCTCGGCCGAGACGCCGCAGGCGGCCACCAGCCGGTCCACCAGCCGGGCCTTGCCGTGCGGGATCGCGATGCCGTTGCCGATGCCCGTGGACATCATGGCTTCGCGGCGCAGCACGCGGTCGAGGATCTCGCCCTGGCTCGCCAGCCCGTGGGCCGACTCGAGCAACTCCACGAGCTCGGCGATGGCCTCACGCTTGGTGCGGGCCTTCAACCGGGTCGTGACGGACTGCGCGTTGAGCAGTTCGGAGAGCCGCATGCGGGGTATTCCGGGACGAGAGAAGTGACTTCAGGAGCGCGGCTGCAACCTAGAGACGCACCGCCCCATCGTCAAGCGAACGCGATTGGGGCATGTCCCCCACGAGTGATTCTCGCGTGCCGAAATCACCGCTCGAGCACGGACTTTGCGCGACGGAACGGCGCAGGTCGTGTGCTATGGTCGTGCGCGTCACATCCACCTGTTCGACATCTCGCACGACACCCAGAGGCCATCCCCAATTGACCCAGGGCGGTGGAAAGTTGCACCGGACACCCGCAGGGAGGCGAGTGATCCCATGAAGCAGCAGCACATCGGATTCAAGGACTTGCTCGAGAAGCTCCTGCCGATCGAGCAGCTTCCGCCGGTGGACCGCATGCGCGTCCAGCGCGCGCTCCGTTCCGGAGTCGCGACCGAAGTCGAACGCGCCGCGATGCACGCCATCGATCTTCTCGAGCAGCAGGGCGCGCTCAAGCGCCTGCCCTCCGAAGGCACGGGCCTGAGCCCCGTCGTGCGCTACCAGCCGCGCGACCAGCACGACGTGATCACGCTGCAGATGCCGGGACCGCGCATGCGCGACGGCGTCCTGATCCAGCCGCGCACGTCCCTGCCGACGCAGGCGCCCGCGCGCCTCGACCAGGTGCGCCGCCTCATCCGGCTCGACGATCCGCTCATCTTCAGCGACCCGCGCACGGGCACGACCCGCGCCGGGCTGTTGGGCCAGCTCGAACAGGCCGGCCGCGAACTGCTCGGCTCGGCCGAGCTGCGCTACTTCGGCAAGGACGACGAGCTCGAGCCGTCCGAGGCGCAGCCGATCGACGCCTCGATCGCCTCCGACTCGATGCAGCACCCGACGACCCTCTTCTACTGCCCGGACACCGAGAAGAGCGCGACGCTCACGGTCGCCGCGCGCGCGCTCGGCGCCCGCTCGATCGTGGTCGCCGCGGTCACGGCGTCCGACGGCCAGCCGCTCGGCCACATCGAGGCGCTCAGCCCCGAACCCGAAGCGTGGCAGGGCGCGGACCTCGCGATGATCGCGCTGCTCGCCGACTTCTGCGGCGGCGTGGTCGAACGCGCGGCGCGCATCGAGAAGCTCGTGTTCGTGGATCCGCTCACGGCCGCGTACAACCGCTCGTACTACGACCTGCAGGTCCGCAACGAAATCGCCCGCGCCCAGCGCGAGCAGTCCTCGCTGGCGCTGCTCATCTGCGACATCGACGACTTCAAGAGCTTCAACACGTCGTTCGGCTACGAAGCCGGCAACCAGGTGCTCGTGCAGGTCGCGCAGGTGCTGCGCGCCGGCGTGCGCCCGTTCGACACCGTGGCGCGCTGGGGCGGCGAGGAGTTCGTCGTGCTGCTCACGCCGCCGGTGATCGAGGAAGACGTGCTCGCGATCTCCGAGCGTCTCCGTGCCGCGGTCGAGAAGAACGCGATCCGGCTCGAGGGTCTCGACGGCCGCGCGCACCGCGTGAACGTGACGACGTCGATCGGCATCGCCATGTTCCCCGACCACGCCGAGTCGCCGCAGGAACTCTGGCGCGCCGCGAACACCGCGCTGCTCAAGGCGAAGCGTCCGCCGAAGAACCAGGTCGTCTTCTACCGCCCGCACGGCGGCGAGCGCGCGCTGCACCTGAAGTAACTTCAGCGCCGCCGTTCGTAGGCGGTCACGCGGGGCGAGACGGGCAGTCCGTGCGTGTAGCGCGCGGTGAACGGCGGCTCGAACACGTGCGGCGTCCACCGGAACGGATCGCGCAACGGCGTGAGGAACGTCGCAGCCACCACCGAGTCGCGCTCGAAGTACGCCGCGTCGACGTCCGAAAGCAGCACGACGTCCGCCTGCGGTCCGCGTGGCGCGATCGCGAGCGAGTCGGACTTGAGCACCGTCAGGCGCTCGTTCGGCACGCGTGCCTGGAAGTGGGGGTTGCCCGCGAGCTCGACCGTGGCGCCCGCGGCGAGCTTGGGCGCGAGCCAGCGCTCGGCGGCGAGGCGCGAGTCCATCGCCTGCGTGAGCGTGAGCGCGGGCCCGCCGATGAGCGCGATGAGCCCGTACGCCGCGATCGCCGTGGGCCCCCGGCCCGCGCACAGGACGTCGAACGCGCGCACGCCGAGCGGCACCGCGAGCAGCAGCAGCGGCAGCAGGAAGCGCGGGTACACGTAGCCGATCGAACCGACGAACACGAGCAGGTACAGCGCGCACGCGATCGCGCGCGCCTCGAGCCCGCGCCAGGGCAGGCGCCGCACGAGCACGAACACGACCGACATCACGACGGCCCAGCCGAGCGCGAGCGGCATCTGCTCCAGCGTGCGCAGCGCGAGCTGCGCGAAGCCCGACGCCGTCGCGTCGAACGTGCGCTCGTAGCGCGCGTCCTCGAACACGAAGCGCAGGTGCTCGCGCCAGCCGGGCAGCCCGAACGGCAGGCGCCAGGCCGCGGCGTACGCGACCGCCGCGGCGAACGGCGGCAGCAGCGCCGCGCGCCAGCCCGCGTTGGGCGACAGCTGCGGCGCGCGCTTCATGGCGACGAGCGTCGCCACCAGCGCGAACGGCGCCGCCTGCTCCTTGGTGCACACGGCGAACGCGGCGCACACACCGGCGAGCGCGAGCGTGCGCGCGCGGCGGCCGTGCTCGGCCAGATGGAACGCGGCCCACGCCCAGAAGAGGTAGTGCACGTCGACGTTGGACGTGCGCGCGTAGTACGTGAACGTCGCCGAGCCCGCGAGCAACAGCGCCGCGACCCAGGCGCGGCCCGAGCCGCGGCGGCGCGCCTCGCGCATCGCCATCGCCACGATCAGCAGCGCGGCGAGCACGGTCGTCGCGCGCGCGCCGAGCGTGAGGGCGTTCACCGAGAAGTCGGGATGCGCGAAGCCCCACGGGTACGTGCCCGAAGGCGTGCCCAGCTCGTGCGAGAACTTGAACGCGACGAGCATCGGGATCATCGGCAGCGCCATCGTGAAGTACGGAACAGGTCCGTACGACGACGACCACCGTGGTCCGAACTTCTGCGCGATCGCCTTGAGCACCGAGCCCGGGGCGGTGTTGTCCACGTCCCAGGAGTACTGCGGGTGCAGGCCCCACGTGATGCCGGCGATCAGCAGCACGGCCACGACGAGCAGCGCCAGGGGCTCGGCGGGCGACGCCGACCTCGGCGTCAGCGGCTGCGGAGCGTTATTGCGCACTCAGGTCGATGATGGCGGCCGGCGGTGTCTGGTCCACGGAGGCGATGACGTTGACCACGTTGGAGACCGTGGACCAGTTGCCACCCTTGTCCTGGGCGCGCAACGCCACGTAGTAGGTCGCACCGGACGACAGCCCGGTGAACGAGAACTGCTGGTACGCGCCGGGCGCGCCGGGCAGCGGTTCGCCCGTGAGCGCGGTGGCCGAGGCGAAGTTGCCGTCGTTGATCGGCGAGCTGCTCCAGCGCAGGTCGTAGGCGATCGCGCCGATGCCCGTGGGCGAGTCGGCGGGCGCGGTCCACTGCAGGAGCATCTGCGAATCGCTCACGCCGGAGGCGCGCAGGTCGGCTACCGCCGTCGGGCCGGCCGCGTCCGGGGTCGGAGCGGTGCTCCAAAAGGAACCGGCATCGCTGCCCCCCCATCCGGCGCTCGTGGCCCTCGAGCCCGTGCCGAGACGGGGATTGAAGTTGCGCACGCTGGTCGTGTCGAGGAAGCGCGGCGAGCCCCACGTGGACGCGGAGTCCGCGAACATGCGGTTCGCCCACGGCTTGCCGACACCGGGCGCGCTGAATCCCACGCCGGCCATGTAGATGAGCGAGTCCTTGCTCATCGGGCCGTAGAAGACGTTGTTGTTCGCGACGAGGTGGCCCTGCGACAGCGCCACGGGCATGTACATCGCGACCGTGTTCTGCGAGCGCGGCGAGCTGCCGTGCGTGTAGAACACGTTGCTCCGCATGACCGTCGTGCCCACCCAGGTGCCGCTCGCGTCGAAACCGATCGCGCCGTGGCCGGGCTTCCAGCCGACGACCGTGCAGTGGTCGATCAGCGTCGGGCCGTGGATCACCTGGTTGATGAGCAGGCCGGACTCGCTGCCGACGAACGTGCAGTTCGTGAGCGTGTCCCACTTGCAGGCGTCCTGGTAGACCATCGCGCCGCCGTAGGACGGATTGCCGTACTGCTTCACGACGAGCTGGTCGTACGTGTTGTTCATCACCGTGCCGGGGAAGCTGCCCGAGCCGGCGCCGAAGAACTGCACCTCGCCCGCGCCGCCCATCTCGATCGTGTCGCGCGACCAGAAGTTGCTCTGCGTGTAGTCGCGCTGCATGAACCAGCCGGCTTCGTCGCAGACGCCGGTGCAGTCGTTGACGATGTCCCAGCGGCTGTCGAGGAACTTGCAGTTGCGCACCCAGAACAGCTTGAACACCGACGCGCCGACGCCGCCGGCGTTCACGTGGATGTTCCAGCGGTTGCGCGCGAACACGCAGCGGTCGATCGCCTTGAGGCGCACGGTGTGGCTGCCGCCCGTGACGACGTTCAGATTGAACGTGCAGTCGACGATCGTGTCGCGCTCGGCGACGGGCAGCGAATCGGTCTCGGAGCCGTACACCCAGAAGCGCTCGGAGTTCACGATCGTGCGCGCGAGCACGCAGTCGTCGGCGGCGTAGATGTTCGAGCGCGAGCCGAACGTGATGCAGTCGGCGATCGAGTCGCGCACGCCCGTCATGTCGAAGCCGCCCGACAGCTGCATGCCCTTGATCGTCACGTCGGTCTTGCTCAGCACGCCGTTCGGCGTGATCACGACCGCGGCCGGGTTCGCGAGGTTGCCGACGTACGTGATGCGCGCGTTCGCGTTGCCGTTGACGGCCGGGCTCGGGAAGTTCGCGTAGGTGCCGTTCGCGACCATGATGACGTCGCCCGCGACGGCAGCCGCGTTGGCCTTCGAGATCGTGCGCCACGCGGCGGCGGGGGTCGCGCCGGTGTTCGTGTCACTGCCCGTGGGGCTCACGTAGCGCGTCGCGGCCAGCGCCGGCGCGGACAGCGCGAGCAGGGCGGCGACTGCGGCCGTACGGACGAGCGACCGGCGGGAAGAAGCGAACATGGGCTGCGGGAACTCCTCGCTGAGGGGACTGCCGTGCACTCCTGGCGGCGCGCGCCGCGACTGCGGCCGGCCACCTCGAGACACGGAGGCACCCTGAAACTGCACGTCATGTGCCACGGAACGTCCGGGCTTCGAACGGTCCCGGCACTGTGCCACAACAAGATAGGCCGGCGCGAGGGTGTGATGGCGCGAGGGGTGACGCCGACGGCGGGCAGAATGCGTCCGGGTGAGCCCTTTCTGCAACACTTTCCCGTCCTACACCGCACCCGGACGCCCGGTCCGTTTACTTGGTCATCGCCTTCCGGATCGCCCGGACGATCGGGTTCAGCCGGGACTCCCGCATGAGCGTCGCGAGGTCGCCGTCCACCTTGAAGCGCGTCATCGGGTCGCCCGGCGCGGCTTCGATCGCGTTCCGGACGCGCGCCACACGCGTGCGGATCTCGGCGTTCATCTTCTGTGAGGCGTCCACCATCTGGAACACGGCCCGTCCGAGCTTGCTGGACGGGTCGAACTTCACCTTGGGTGTGCCGTCGTCATGACTCATGCGTGGACCGGATCACCCTTCACGGCGCGGAACGTCAGCGCGCCGTGGGTCACGCCGACCTCGGCGAAATCGCCGGGGTGGTACGTGCCCTCGAGGAGTTGCATGGCCAGCGGGTTCTGCAGCTTCCGCTGGATCGTGCGCTTGAGCGGCCGCGCGCCGAAGTGAGGGTCGTAACCCTCCTCGGCGAGCAGGTCGAGCGCCGCGTCGCTGAGCACGAGCCCCACGCGTCGCTCCGCCAGCAGCGCGCGCACGTGCTCCACCTGTAGCTCCACCACCTGCCGGATATGGGCGCGGGTGAGCGAGTGGAAGATGACGATGTCGTCGAGCCGGTTGAGCAGCTCGGGCCGGAAGTGCGCGCGCAACGCCTTCTGCACGTGCGCCTCCATCGCGGCGCGGTCGTCCTCGCCGTACTCGAGGATCGCGTCCGAGCCGAGATTGCTGGTCATGATGATGATCGTGTTGCGGAAGTCGACCGTGCGGCCCTGCCCGTCGGTGAGCCGGCCGTCGTCGAGCAGCTGCAGCAGCACGTTGAGCACTTCGGGGTGCGCCTTCTCGACCTCGTCGAGCAGCACGACCGAGTACGAACGCCGCCGCACCGCTTCGGTGAGCGCGCCGCCCTCTTCGTAGCCGACGTAGCCCGGAGGGGCGCCGATCATGCGCGCGACCGTGTGCTTCTCCTGGTACTCGCTCATGTCGAGCCGTACGACGGCCTTCTCGTCGTCGAACAGGAACTCGGCGAGCGCACGCGCCAGTTCGGTCTTGCCCACGCCCGTGGGTCCGAGGAACAGGAACGAGCCGCTCGGGCGCCGCGGATCCTGCAGTCCCGCGCGCGCGCGGCGCACGGCCTCGCTCACCACGCGCACGGCCTCGTCCTGCCCGATCACGCGCTGGTGGAGCCGCTCCTCCATCTTGAGGAGCTTCTTCACTTCGGTCTCGAGCATTCGCGACACGGGCACGCCGGTCCACTTGGCCACGACTTCGGCGACGTCTTCCTCGTCGACTTCTTCCTTGAGCATGCGCTGCGTCTGCTGCACCAGCGCGAGCCGCGCCGCTTCCTGGTCGAGCTGGCGCTGCAGCACGAGCAGGTCGTTGTTGCGGATGCGCGCGACGGTGTCGAGATCGCCGGCGCGCTCGGCGCGCGCCTCGGCGAGCTTGAGCGTCTCGCGTTCCTTCTTGAGGTCGCGGATCTTGCCGACCGCCGACTTTTCCTTCTGCCAGTGCTCGTCGAGCGACTTCTGCTCGGCCTTGAGCCGGTTCAGCTCCATGTCGAGCCGCTGCAGCCGCTCCTTGGAAGCGCCGTCGGTCTCCTTCGCGAGGCCGATGCGCTCGATCTCGAGCTGGCGGACCTTGCGCGAGATCTCGTCGAGCTCGACGGGCATGGAATCGATCTCCATGCGCAGGCGCGAGGCGGCCTCGTCGATCAGGTCGATCGCCTTGTCGGGCAGCTTGCGGTCCGGGATGTAGCGGTTGGACAGCGTCGCCGCAGCCACCAGCGCGGCGTCCTTGATGCGGATGCCGTGGTGGACCTCGTAGCGCTCCTTGAGGCCGCGCAGGATCGCGATCGTGTCGATCGACGCTCGGCTCGCCGACGATCGGCTGGAAGCGGCGCTCGAGCGCGGCGTCCTTCTCGATGTGCTTGCGGTACTCGTCGAGCGTGGTCGCCCCGACGCAGTGCAGCTCGCCGCGCGCGAGCGCGGGCTTGAGCAGGTTGCTCGCGTCGACCGCGCCCTCGGCGCCGCCGGCGCCGACGAGCGTGTGCAGCTCGTCGATGAAGAGCACGACGCGGTTCTCGGCGTTCGTGACTTCCTTGAGCACCGCCTTGAGCCGGTCCTCGAACTCGCCGCGGAACTTGGCTCCCGCGATGAGCGCGCCCATGTCGAGCGCGATCAGGCGCTGGTCCTTTAGCGACTCGGGCACGTCGCCCGAGACGATGCGCTGCGCCAGGCCTTCGACGATCGCGGTCTTGCCCACGCCGGGCTCGCCGATCAGCACGGGGTTGTTCTTGGTGCGGCGACTGAGCACCTGCACCACGCGGCGGATCTCGTCGTCGCGCCCGATCACGGGATCGAGTTTGCCGGAGCGCGCGGCGGCGGTGAGATCGCGGCCGTACTTGGTGAGCGCCTGGTATTTGTCTTCCGGGTTGTCGTCGGTCACGCGCTGGCTGCCGCGCACGCCGGCGAGCGCCTTGAGCAGCGCTTCCTCGGTGACGCCCGCGCGCGCGAGCGCACGCTGCGCGCCGGTCGGCTGCGCGCCGTCGGCCATCGCGAGCAGCAGGTGCTCGACCGAAACGAAATCGTCCTTCAGCTTCTCGGCCTGCGTCTCCGCGCGATCGAGCACGCCGCGCAACGCGTCGCCGAGATACGCCTGCCCGCCCTGCACGCGCGGCAGGCGCGAGAGCGCCGCGTCGTTCGCGGATTCGAGCGTGGCGAGCTGGACTCCGAGCTTGGCGAGCACGGCCTGCGTCGTGCCGCCTTCTTCCTGCAGGAGCGCCGCGAGCAGGTGCTCGGGCTGCAGTTCCTGATGGGAGCGATCGCGGGCGATGCGCTGTGCGCGTTCGATCGCCTCACGCGACTTCACGGTGAACCGTTCGATGTTCATGGCAGCCTCACCTCCGTGCGGATTGATGCGAAAGCTAGCACACGGATGCGGCGCGACTCGGCGATCGGAGTCAGGGCGCCGTCAGGCTTCGGCGCGCGGGCGAGAATCGCGTCAGGCGGCGCGGTTCAGCCACGGAAGCACGACCGGCATCAGGCGCTTCGCCAGCTCCGGGTGCTTCATGGACATCGTCACCGCGCGCTGGAGCGTGCTCCACTGGGGAGCGTGCGTCTCGAACTCCATCGCGAGCCCGCCGAGTTCGGCGCGAATCGTCTCGCGCTCGTCCTCGCCGACGCCGAGGCGTCCGAGTTCGGCGGCGAGCGAAGCGACGGCGATCGCGTCGGGATCGGTGAAGCCGGTGTCGTCCGTGTTGCGCTGGACGGGCTTGCCCGTCAGCCCGAGCACGGGCGAGCTGCGCAGGAAGTCCTCGGTCGCCTGCGTGGCGGCCGCGTCGTCGAGCTGCGGCAGCGCGTGCTCGGCGGCTTCAGCCTGCGCTTCGGCGCGCGCGGCGGCGGCACGCGCTTCGGCCTTCGACACCGGCGGCGTCGGCGGCGCGAACGGCTGCTGCGGCTGCGGAGCGGGCGAAGCCGGAGGAGCGGCGACGACGGGCTCCGCGGCGGAGGCTTCGACCGCGGGCGGCGCGGGCGCCGGTTCGGGCGTCGGCGCCTGAGTCGGCGTCGGCGTCGGCGTCGGACGCGATGCGGCCTGCGCCGCGGCCTGAGCGGCGGCTTCGATCGCGTTCAGCCCGAGCAGGTCCTTGAGCTTGGTCTTGGGCGCGGCCTTGCGCGCCTTGGTCGCGCGCGCGGGCTTCTTCGCGGGCGCGGGGTGCCGGAGTCGGCGAGGCAGCCGCAGCGGGTGCAGCAGGCGTCGTCGCCTTCGCGGGAGGAGGCACGGGAGCAGCCGCCTTCGCGGGCGCCACCGGCGCCACCGGCGCCGAAGCCGTCGTCGCCTGCTTCTTCGCCGGCTCGACCTTGAGCACGGGCACCTGGCTCGGCGCGCTCTCGAGCGCTTCCGGCGCGGGCGGAGGCGGCAGCTTGCCCGCCAGCTGCGCGGGCAGCTGGGCCGGGCCGCGCGGCTCGTCGCCGTCGGGAGCGTTCGAGTTCTTCTGCTGGTGCGACGACAGCGACGCGGGCCGCTGCGGGATCACCGGCTGCGGACCCTGCGGCGTCGTCACCGGCCCCTTCAGCTGCACCTTGAGCTGGGGCGGCGCCGGTGAGCCGAGATCGCGCTCGTCGGTGCCGGGGATCGCGGCGGCGTCGGCGAGCGAGTCGCCCTGGCCGAGCACGATCGTCACGCCGTCGGTCTTCGCGCTCGCCGACGGAAGGTCGAGCACGGGGAAGTCGTCCTCACGCGCGCCAGCTGAAGACGGCAGCGCCTCGGGCTTCACCGAAGGCGCGGGCGGCACGCCCTCGCGCGCGATCATTTCGAGGAGCGCGACGAGGTAGGCGGAAGCGTCGGTGCAGCCGCGCGTGTACCAGTCGCGCAGCGTCTGGCCGTCCGGCTTGCCGTGCGACGGCGTGAACGCGATGCGTCGGAAGCGCTCGGACCGCGTGCTGTCGCCGGGCCACACGCGCTGCAGCACGGTGAGCGTGTTCTGGCGCCAAAGCTTGAAGCCCGGATCGCGCGGGTTCGCGTTGCGGAGCGTCCCCAGCTGCGCGACCTGCTCTTCGATCATCTGGCGGCAGCGCTGCACGTGTTCGCTCACGCAGCCCTCCCGCCGATGCGCCTACCAGTCCGCGAAACGTTCCTCGCGCCACGGGTCGGCTTCGTTGTGATAGCCGTTGCGCTCCCAGAAGCCCGGAGCGTCACGCTCGACGAGCTCGATCCGCCGGATCCACTTCGCGCTCTTCCAGAAGTAGCGCCGGGGCACGACGAGACGCAGCGGCCAGCCGTGTTCCGGCGTGAGCGCTTCTCCGTCGTGCTGGTCGGCGAGAAGAACGTCATCGGCGAGGAGCTCCGGGAGCGGCAGGTTCGTGGTGAACCCGTGCTCGGCATGAATGATGGCGAATCGCGCCTCGGGTTTCGGCGCCGCTTTCGCGATCACGTCGCGCAGCGACACCCCGGACCAGAGGTTGTCGTAGCGGCTCCACCGAGTGACGCAGTGGATGTCGCTGTGCACTCGCGTGCGCGGCAGCCGCCCGAACTCTTCCCAGTTCCAGCGCTGCGCGTGCTCCACGGAGTCCGTCGATCGTGAAATCCCAGCTCGCCAGGTCCACCTCGGGGATGTTCCCGTGGTGGAGCACCGGCCATTTCTCGGTCTGCACCTGTCCCGGGGGAAGCCGGGGATCGAGGCGCGGACTTTCCACGATATCGGCCGGTCGCTTATCGGAGTTCATGTGGGAAATTCCCCTGTCGGAGCGGCGTTTGCGGGACGGGCGGAAGCCCGCCCCGCGCACCGGGATCAGAACTTGGTCGAGAAGCTGGCGACGAACGAGCGGCCCGGCTCGTCCAGCGAGCCGAACGCCTGGCGGAACTGCATGTCGGCGATGTTCCGCACGCCGAGGACGATCAGCTGGCGCTGGCCCGAGCCGAAGCGGCAGCCCGTCATGAGGTCGAACGAGATCCACTCGGCCTTGAACGCGCCGATCTGCGAGACGCCTTCCACGGGCAGCGCGAGGCGGTTCGTGCGCCACGAGTAGCGCGTCGAGGCCTCGGCCCAGCCGCGCGCACGCACGTCCGACCAGCGCACCGCGAACGTGCCGCGGAACGGCGGGACGCTCGGCAGCGGCGCCTTGTCGGAGTCCACGTGGTAGAGCGTGCGGATGGCCTCACGGTTCACGATGTCGCCGATCGCGCCGGTCACCGTGCCGCGCGCGCGCCAGCCTTCGCGGAAGTTCCACTCCGCCTCGGCCTCGCCGCCCCACATGTGCGCCTCGGCGATGTTCTTGTACTGGTAGGTCGGCTGGCCGTTCGCCTCGGGCACCGTCGGCACCGCGAGCGCGTCGATCATGTCCGTGAACGTCGTGTAGAAGAGGTTGCCCGAGAGCGCGAGATCGCCGACGCCCCAGCGCAGGCCGGTGTCGTACGAAACGCTCTTCTCCGGCTTCAGGTCTTCGTTGCCGATCACGAACCCGACCGACGCCGGCCCCTTGAAGAACAGCTCCTGCGCGGTCGGCATGCGGTAGCCGTTCGCGACGTTGAAGCTCAGGTGCACTTCGGGCGCGGGTTCGTACACGATGCCGAGCGAACCGCCCGCGGCGTTGTTGTCCACCTTGAGTTCGGGGAAGTACACGGCCGGCGACGGACCCGACGCGGGAATCGAGAGCCCGCGCTCGGTCTTGTAGCGGTACTCGGTCCAGCGCAGGCCGCCGCTCACCGTCCACTGCGGGTTGATCGTCATCTGGTTCTGCCACCAGATCGCGTAGTTGTTGAACGTGCCGTCGGGCAGCGACGCCGTCACGCGGCGCGAGACCGTGCCCGCGGAGTCGCCGCTCGTGCCGTTGAAGTGGTAGCCGCGCAGCCGGACGTTGTCGCCGTCGGTCTTGTCGCTCGCGAGATCGATGCCCATCGTGAAGAAGTAGTGCTCGGTCTTGCGCGACGTCGCCTGGAACTGCAGGCCCCTCGTCTTGAGGTCGAAGAAGCGGTCCTGGTCGGTCTGGCGGTACGTCGACGCGCCGGGCGCGCCGAACACGCCGAAGTCGGCGTAGTGCGCCGCGTCGATCTGCTCGGTCGACCAGAAGTTCCGGTTCTCCTTCTGCTGGTAGACCTTGATCCGCGAGCCCGCGATCCACGAGCCCGTGTACGAATGATCGAGCGTCAGGTGATACAGGTCGCGGTCGTAGTTCTTGAACTGGAAGACGCTCGTCATGCCGGCGGGATAGATCGCGGTCGGCGACGAGAGACCGGGAATGCCGATGTCCGTGGCGCGGTACAGCTGCATGCCGCCCTTGAGCACGAGGCGCTCGGTGAAATCCCAGCGCAGGTTGACCAGCGTGTTCCAGTCCTCGTACGACGAGTTCGGCACGGTGCCCGAGGGCGCGCGGAAGTCGTCGGCGCCACGCGCGCCGGCGGCGATGTACGCGGCGAAGTGGCCGATGCGCGGCGTCACTTCGATCGAGCCGCCGAACTGCTGCTCGGCGGTCGAGCCGGAGAGGTTCGCGCCACCCGAGATGCTGCGGCCGCCGGTCGCCGCCGGAGCTTCGCGCGTCATGATGTTGATGACGCCGCCGATCGCGTCCGAGCCGTACGACACGCTCGACGGTCCGCGCACGACCTCGATGCGCTCGACCTGCGAGGGATCGACGAGCGACGGATGCGGACCGTTGCCGCGCGCGCTGTTCATCGGCACGCCGTCCATGAGCACGAGCACGCGCTGGCCCGAGAGGCCGCGCACGATCGGACGCTGCTCCCACGGACTGTCCTTGCTGTTGTCGACGCCGGGCAGCTGCCCGAGCGCTTCGCTCACGACCGCGGGCGCCTGCTCGCGCAGCTGCGCGCCACCGACGAACGACAGCGCCTGCGGCGACTGGTAGTACGCGCGCGGATAGCGCGCGCCGGTCACGACGACTTCGCGAAGGAACGTCTTCGGCTTCGTCGAGTCGGCGGGCGCGGCGGGAGCGGCGGCATCGGCGGCGCGAGCGGCCGGAGCCGAGCACGCGATCGCGGCGAGTGAACAGAGCAGGAAGTACGAGCGGGCGCGGCGAAGGCGCGGCACGGCGAAGGGCGTCAGTCGGAGGTCCTCGTTCGGGGATGCGGCCCTCGAAGCCACCGGACGGCGGCGCAGGGCGGAGATGGACGCGGGAAAGGGTGACGAGCGCGGCCGCGAGTGTCAACGCCCGAGGCGCGATTTCATTCCGGATCGACGCGGCGCGCACGCTGGCGCTTGACCTCGGACGTGCGGCGCTTCGACTCGATTCGGCGTTCCTTCGCCGCGCGCGACGGCTTCGTCGCGACCCGCGGTTTCGGCTTCTTTTTTCGCGCTTCGAGCGTGTCGAACACGCGCTGCAGCGCGGCCTCGCGGTTGCGCATCTGCGAGCGGCTCTCCGTAGAAATACGGACGACGCCCGTCGGTAGATGTCGCACGCGCACGCTCGACTCGGTCTTGTTCTTTTTCTGTCCGCCCGGTCCGGACGAGCGGTACGCCTCGACTTCGCACTCGGCGAGCAGGCGCTGGAGATGTTCGGGAAGCGGCATGCGCGCAGTCTAACCGCGCCGTTTTCGGCTTGGAAGTGTGTCGCGCGGCTCGGCTACATTGCCGGCATGCCATCCTCCGTTCTCCCTTCCGGGCCGTCGCGAACTCTTCGGGCGGCGGGCGTGCTGTGGTCCGCCGCACTGGCGGGCCGTCCCGTTCCCTGTTCCTCGGCACCGCGCTCTTCGAGGCTGGTCAACGCATGGCGAACCGCCTCCAAGGTCGGGGCCCGTCCCCCGGCGCTCTCGACCGGAAGGTCGCCCGCACGGCCTGCTCAGCCTCGTCGCCTACCTCGTGTTCGGGTGCTCGGCGGTTCGCGCACCAGGGCAGCCGCGGCACTTCCCGCCGCCCGGGCCTACGGGACGTTCCTCGCCGGGCGATCAGGCGGCCCGGGGGGGGGCGCGGCGCGCGCCCCGGGGGGGGCGGGGCCCGGGGGGGGGGGCCCGGCGGGGGCGGCGGGGGGGGGGGCCCGGCCGGCCGCGCGGGGGCGGCGGGGCGGGCCCGCGGGCGCCGCGGGCCCGGGGGCGCCGCCCGTCGCCGGGGGCGCCCCGGGGTGTCGCGCGCGCGCCCGGGGTCTCCAGTGGACGCCTGGGCGCGCGTCGCGCCGTGGCGTTCGCGGCTCGACTTCGCGATCAGGCTCATCGCCGCGATCTCGCTCGCGCTCACGCAGGTGTCCGGGCTCTGGCTCGGCTGGGTCTGGTGGGCATCGCGCACGAGCGGCACGGGCATCGCCCCCTACCCCGCGTGGCTGTCCGGCGCGCACAACGTGATGAGCATGTTCGTGCTCACGTTCGTGCTCGCACATCTCGGCGCGGTGCTCCAGCGCGACGCGAGGGTGAGCGAGCGACTGCCATGATCGACCGAGCCGCGCTCATCGAACACTATCGCCGCATGCCGGACGAGAGCTTCACGCACCTCGCGACCCATCTGGGAGAGGGACTCGAACCCGAGGCGATCGAACTCATTCGCCAGGAACTCCACGTGCGTGGCACGGTGCCCGACGCCGACGCGGCGATCGACATCCAGCTCCGCCGGCCGTCGTCGGAGGAGTTCGAGGTGCTGGTGACGGCGTTCCGCAAGCTGCCCTGTCCGAAGTGTGGAAGCACGAGCGAGCCCTTGAACGGCGCGGAGATCAAGCGCGGCAGCAACGTCGACCTCGAAGCCGCGTGCCCGACCTGCCTCAAAGCGGACCTGAAGTTCGCCAGCAACGCAGGGGCGCTGGGCGGCTGTTCGCGGGGCGCCACCTGGCGACGGACGGACGAGGCGCTCGATCCGGGCGACGGCGCGCGTCTCACTCTGGCGCAATCCGGGGTGGGCGCACCTGCTGCGAGGGTGAATCGCCGGCGATCCGGGTCCCCGCCTTTCGCATCCGTCCGGCGGCCCTCGTGCGTTATCCTGCGGCCCGTCCCTTTTCCCCCGCGACCGGAGCTCGCCCTGTCACGCGACGATTCGATGCCGCCCGATTCCCCACTGAACGAGACCAGCGAACTGCTCCGCCTCGCCAAGGACGGTGACGGTGACGCGCGCCAAATGCTGCTCGCCCGCTACCTGCCGCGCCTGCAGCGCTGGGCCAGCGGCCGGCTGCCGGCCTGGGCGCGCTCGCTCGTGGACACCTCGGACGTCGTGCAGGACGTCTTCCTGAGGACCTTGCAGGGTCTGGACCGGGTCGAGGTGCGCGGACCGGGAATCTTCCAGGCTTATGTTCGCCGCGCCGTGCTCAACCGTATACGGGATGAAGTGCGCTGGGCTTCGCGCCGTCCCGGACCGGACGGCGTCCCCGAGGACCTGGCGGCACACGGACCGACTCCACTGGAGCAGGCCATCACCGCCGACACGCTGGCGCGCTACGAAGAGGCGCTCGCCGCGCTCGGAGACGACGAGAGGGAACTGGTGCATCTTCGACTCGAACTCGACTTCGCCTACGACGAGATCGCCCGCATGACGGGCCGTCCGACCGCCGACGCCGCGCGCATGGCGACGCGGCGCGCGATCGCGCGCGTGGCCGAGGCGATGGAAGCGCATCGCCCGGGCGGCGCGTCGTGATCGACGACCGCGATCCGTACGAACGGCTGCTGTCGTCGCTCGCCGACGACACGGCGACCGACTGGGACGAAGCGACGCGCACGCTCGGTTCGCGCGTCGGACCACTTCAGGAATTGTCGCGCATCGCGAGCTTCCATCGCGGGCTCCAGCGCGGCGCTCCCGTGGACGAAGTGCCCGCGGAATGGGGCACGCTCACGCTGCTCGAACGCATCGGCGCCGGCGCGCGCAGCGAAGTCTGGCGCGCGTGGGACCGCACGCTGCGCCGCGAGGTCGCGCTCAAGCTGCTCAAGGGCGGAGCCCTCGCCGCGGATGCGAGCGAGGCCGCGCTGCTCGACGAAGCCCGCGCCGCCGCGCGCGTGTCGCACCCGAACGTCGTCGTCGTGCACGGCGTCGCGCGGCACGGCGACCACGCGGGACTGTGGATGGAGTACGTGCGCGGCGCTTCGCTCGCCGCGACCGTGAAGCAGGGCGGCCCGCTCTCCGCGCGCGACGCCGCGACGCTCACCGCCGATCTCGCGTCCGCGCTCGCCGCGTTGCACGCCGCCGGCGTGCTGCATCGCGACCTGAAGCCCGCGAACGTGCTGCGCGCCGAGAACGGCCGCTGGGTGCTCGCCGACTTCGGGCTCGGTGTGAGCCGCGACCTGCGCGCGTCGTTCTCGCCGGCGTCCGCCGGCACACCGATGTACCTCGCGCCCGAGATCTTCCGCGGCGAGCCGCACTCGAGCGCCTCCGACCAGTACGCGCTCGCGCTCACCACGTGGTTCGCGCTCACCGGGCGCGAGGCGTTCGCGGCCGGCACGTTCGAGGAGCGCGCCGCGCTCGCCGCGCGGCCGAAAGCGCCACGCCTGCGCGACGCGATGCCGGACGCCGATCCGGCGCTGGCGGCGATCCTCGAGCGCGCGCTCGCGCACGACCCCGCCGCGCGATTCGCGAGCGCGGCCGCGTTCGAACGCGAGCTTCGTCAGTGGTGCGCGAAACCCGATCGCCCCGCCGCGGCCCCGAAGCGCGCCGTGCCCTCGTGGATCGCCGTCGTCGCGTTGGCCGCCATCGCCGCCGCCTTCTGGGTGGCGAAGCGCGACCGCGCGGCCGTCTCCGCCCCGGCGGCGCCTCCCGCGGCTTCGGCTCCCGCCGCCCCCGCCGGCTACGCCGTCACCGCGTCCTTCGTGCGCCGCGGCGCGGATGCACGCGAGTCGCTCGCCGACGGCGCGCGCGTGAAGCCGGGCGACCGGCTTTCGCTCGACGTGCAGGTGACGCAGCCCGCGCACGTCTACGTGCTCAACGAGGATGAGAACGGCGAGCGCTACCTGCTGTTCCCGCAGCCGCTGTTCGACCGCCGCAATCCGATCCCCGCGAACGAAGTCGTCACGCTCCCCGGCACGGTCGGCGGCGCCGAGAACGCGTGGACCGTCACGAGCCGCGGCGGACGCGAACACTTCCTCGTGGTCGTGAGCCCCGAGCCCGTCGCCGAACTCGAAGCCGAGTTGTCGCGACTGGCCGCGCCAGAGCCCGGCAGGCCGGTCACGTACGCGACCGTGCCCGAAGGCGCGATCGAGAGATTGCGCGGAGTCGGCGGTGTCGCCAAACTGTCCCCGCGCGAGCACGCGGCGCCCTCTTCGGCGGGCGCCTTCGATCGTTTCCGGTCGCTGGCCGGACGAGAAACCGGCGTGCAGGGCGTGTGGGTGAGACAGATCGTCCTGGAGAATCCCCAATGAAGTTTCGTGCGCTGCTCCTTCACGCCGTCGTGATCGCACTCGCGCTCCCGGCGGCGTTCGCGCATGCGGGAGAAGCGCCCCCGTCGCTCGTCGCCGCGAGGAAGCTGCAGGCGGAGAAGCGCATGGTCCAGTCCGACAGCCTCTGCCGCGCCGCCGTCGAGGAACTTTCGCGCACGCCGATCCGCGACTCGCTGCTGTTGGCGGAAGCGCTCCAGCTGCGCAGCTACGCACGCCTCGCGCGCGGCGTGTACACCGACTCGATCGGCTTCGCGTCCATCGAGCGCGCCTGGGAGATCCGGCGCCGCCTGAACGACCCGAGCGCGGACGACGCCTCGCAGATGCAGATCCTGCGCATGAACTGGCGCATGTTGCAGGGCAAGGGCGACTCGGCGGAAGCCATCCTGCGGTCGATCGTCGTCGCGCGCACGGCTCGCGCGGCGCCCCGCGACACGATCCTGCCCGAAGCGCTGCGCGGGCTCGCGTTCGTGAAGCGCGACCGCGGCGACGTCGCCGGCGCGCTGGCCACGTTCGACTCCGCGCGCACCGTGCGCCGCCGCGTGCGCGGCAACGACCGGATCGGCGCGCAGATGCTCAGCGAGATCGGCCGCCTGCTTCGCCTGCAGGGCTCCGTCGCCGCTTCGCGCGAGTCGCTCCAGCGCGCGATCTCGGAGATCGAGGCGATCGACGGCGTGGGTGCGCCCACCACCGCCACGCTGATCGACTACCTCGCCAGCACGGAGCGGGACGCCGGGAATCTCATGCGCGCGATCGACCTGTCGCAGGAAGGCGTGCGCCGCCTCAAGGCCGCGACTCCGCCCGACGAGACCGAGATCGCGCGGCTTCGACGGAACATGGCCGGCTGGATGATCGAACTCGACGATCTTCCGGGCGCGCGGGCGTTGCTCGAGGACGTGCTGCCCGCCTATCGGAGCATGTACGGCGACAAGCACTGGCGTGTCGCCTCGGTGCTCGCCTCGCTCGGCAGCATCATCGTGAATCGGGGCGACTCGACCGCACTCGGCTACTTGCGCGAGGCCGAAGCGATCCGGCGCGCGCGTCCCGGCCCCGTGGACCCCGAGCTCGCGCGCATCTACCACTCGCAGGCCACGTGGCAGCTGACGCAGCAGGACTGGCGGGGCACCGTCGCGACCTGCGAGCGCGGGCTCGCCGCGGCGACGTCGAATCCGCCCCTGGTGCGCATCGTCACGGGACAGCTCCACGCGCTGCGCGTGCGCGCGCTGGCATTGGGCACGGACACGACCGGGCTCGCGCTCGCGTGCGACGAGATGGATCACGCCATGGTCACGCTCGCGCTCGACTCCTCGAGCGTCAGCGATGCGGTGCATCTCGCGCGTTCGTACGCGCGCACCACGCAGGGTCGCGACGCCGAGGCGTGGAGCGAGGCGGTCGTGGCGCAGGCGAGCTCGCACGAACGCGCGCTGGCTTCGGCACGCACGCTGAGCGACCAGTACGCACTGCTCCGGCAGGCGAGCGCGTCGGAAGCGCTCGACCGGCTCTTCGCACTCGCGCCGAGCGGAAGTTCCGAGCGGCTCGCCTTCGCGTGGGACCGGCTCGTGCGCGCGCGCGGGCTCGTGCGCGCGGAACTGGCGCGGCGGCATCCGCCCGCGGCGCTGCGCGCCGACACGGCGATCGTCGCGTCGCTCGAGCGATGGACGGAAGCGCAGCGCCTGCTCGCGCGCGCGACGCTCGCGCTGGGCTCCGATCGCAGCGCTTCGGCGCGCGCGTCGTGGGAAGAGCTGCGCGCCGAGGCGGCCGAACGCGAACGTCTCCATGCGCGCACGCTCGCCGAGCGCGGCGGACGGGCGCCTGCGAGCGAACCGACGCTCGAAGGCGTGCGCGCGATGCTCGCACCGGGCGAAGCGCTCGTCTCGATGATCGAACTCTTCGGGGGCACCGACAGCGCGCGCGTGGTCGCGCTCGTCGCCCGCTCCGGCGACGGCGCTCCGGTGCGTGTCGAACTGGGCGCCTCCGCGGCGCTCCAGCCGGACGTCTCCGCATGGAAGTCGCAGCTCGCGCGCTGGCCCTCGCAGGCGCGCGAGGGTGCGCCCGCGGCCGAACGCGCGTGCCGCCGCGCGGGTGAACGCGTGCGCGCGCGCACGTGGGACCGCCTCGCTCCCGCGCTGGTGGGCGCGACCACCGTGTGGCTCGTGGGCGACGGCCCGCTCGCGTCGCTGCCGTGGCAGGCGCTGCCGGCGCGTGACGGACGCTGGTTCGCCGAGAGCGGGCCGCTGCTGCGGCTGCCGCTCGCCGAGCGCGAGTTGCTCGAGCGTGCGAGCGCGAACCCGGCGGCGACGCTGTTCGCGATCGGCGCGCCCGACTTCGGCGCCGGCGCGACGGGCGTCGCGCGCGCGGGCGCGGCGCCGTGCGAGAACGGCGCGGTGCCGCTCGACTCGCTGCCCGCGTCGCGGCTCGAGGTGAACGACGTGGCGCGCGCGTGGCGCGGAATCGGCAGGAACACCGTGGCGCTGCTCGGCCCCGACGCGACCGAAGCGCGCTTCCGCGCCGAGGCTCCGGGCGCCGCGATCGTGCACGTGGCGACGCACGGCATCGTGGTCGGCGAAGGCTGCGGCGACGGCCCCGGCGGACTTCGCGGCGTCGGCGGAGTGTCGCCGATCGCACCCGCGAAGCCGGCCGCACCGGCGGCGCCCCGCGTGAAGGCCGCGACGAAGCCCGTGCCCGCCGCGCCCGTGCAGCCGTCGCCGTGGACCGTGCGCCGCACCTGGCTCGCGCTCTCCGGAGCCGAGAAGCCCGGGCCGTCCGCGTCCTCCGACGAAGACGGACGCCTCACCGCGGAGGAAGTCGTGACGCTCGACCTTTCGGGCGCGAAGTGGGTCGTGCTGTCGGCGTGTCACTCCGGGTCTTCGGAGTCGTGGCCCGGCGAAGGCGCGCTCGGCATGCGCCGCGCGTTCGCGCTCGCGGGCGCGCGCGTCGTGATCGCGAGCGAGTGGGCCGTCGAGGACGCCGCGACGCGCCGGTGGATGGACGCGCTGCACGGCGCGCTCGCCCGCGGCGAAGGCACGGCGGAATCCATGCGGGCGGCGAGCATCACCGTGCTGCGCGAACGCCGCGCCGCGCACCGCTCGACCCACCCGTTCTACTGGGCCGCCTTCACCGCGAGCGGGGACTAGAAGCGCCGCCGGTCAGTCGAGACGCAGGACGCGGCTCACGTCGGTCAGCAGTCCGTTCGCCGTCACCTCGGTCATGCCTCCGCCGAGCACGGTCGCGCGACCGCCGGCTTCGGCGCACAGCACGTACGACACGGTCGTGGCCTTCGCGCGATTGGCGAGCCGGTCGTTCTGCGCGCCGGCCGCCATCGCCGACTGCATCGAACCCGTCTGCACGACGCCGTACTCCTGCACGTCGGGAATGCCGTTGCGCACGACGAGCCGGTGCAGCGCCTCGCGCGTGATCGTGGCGCCCTTCGCCTCGATCGCCGTGGGCGACACGACGAACTCGCCACCGGGCGATCGCACCTTGTCCACACCCTTCGCGAACCACTGGTTCGTCCAGCGATGAATGCGCGGCGCGACGAACACCGAGAGCGCGAGCCGCACGATCAGTCCGAGCCCGCCTTCATTGCGGTTCATGGTGCCGAGCACGATGAGGACGAAGAGCGCGGCGAGCACGAACGGCGCGCCGCTGGCCGGCGGCACCGAGGCCGGGGTCACGGTGAAGCGCACGCGGCCGTCGCCGAGCTGTTCCTGCTGGTAGCTGCTGTCCATGGAAGCCTCCGAAGGAATGAGGGTGTGTTTCAGCGGCGCGCGGCGACGGGCGGCGCGGGCAGGCCGCAGTCGAACTCGCCGTTCAGGACGTAGCGAAAGCCCGTGGCGGCGTTGGACGGTCCGGGCGCCAACTTGCCGCTGAACGTGCCGCGGACGCGCGTGCTCGTGAGGCTCGTGATCACGACCGAGCCGCTGTCGCTCGAGACGTACGTCGAGCCCACGAGCGAGCCCGAGCCGCCCCACGAGTGCCCGGTGCCGAGTTCGGTCCACGTCACGAGGCAGTAGGGCGAGAACGCGATCGGGTACGTGCCCGGACCGGCGAACCCCGAGATCGTGAAGTTGAGCTGCGTCGCGACCGTGCTCGCACCGACGATGAGCGACGGCGTACCGACCGTGTTGTGGATCGACGCGATCGTCGCGCCGTTCCACGCCGCGCCGTCGACGCTCGCGCGCACGAAGCTCCCGGCGTTGTCGGGAAGCGGCCCCGTGACGCCGGAGGAGAGATGATCGGAGTAGTCGAACGTGCCCTCGGTCACGACGCGCGTGCCCGACGCCGTACCGGAGAGCGGCGTCGCCTGGAACGCGAACGTGCCCGCGATGCGCGTCGCGGTGAGCGTCGTCACGATCGCGGTGCCCGCCATGCCGCTCAGCGGCGTGTTCCACGCGGCGTTCGCGTTGCCGTAGATCGCCCCGCCCCCGAACGTCGTCGAGTTCACCCCGAGCGCGTACGCGCCCGGACCGGCCACGTTGTAGAGCGTGAGATCGAGAAACTCCGGAGTCCCGCCCGAAGTCCTTCGCCCGGGAATGGTGTACATGCCGAGCATGGGGTGACCGGCGCCGAGCCCGCCGCCGAGCTCGTCGGCGTTCCACTGCACTCCGTCCACGCGCGCCGACATCGGACCGCTCGCACCGCCGGGCCCCGTGACACCGCTCGAGCCCCCTCCACCGCAACTCGTCAGCGCCGCCGCGAGCGCGACGGCCGCGACACCGAGAACGGCGTTCATCCGGTATCCGTGAAGCATTTCCCCTCCTGTTTTCGGGCCGGGGACGCCGGGCGAACGCCTATACTGGCGCCGCTCGCTCCCCACTCTCCCTTGCGCGAAAGCCCTTCGAGAACCGTCATGACCGAAGAAAACGGCCCCGAGGGCTCCCGCGCGCTGGATGCCGTGTTCAGCGCCGGCTACGAGGAACTTCGCCGGCTCGCGGCGAGCGTCCGCCGGAACGAACGCGGCGTGACGCTCGGTCCGACCGCGCTCGTGCACGAGGCGTGGCTCAAGCTGCGCGGCACGCCGGCCGTCGCGGACACGACGCCGCTGCACTTCCGCCGGATCGCCGCGCGCGCCATGCGGCAGGTGCTCGTCGAGGCGAGCCGCCGCCGCAACGCGCTCAAGCGCGGCGGCGCGGACGCCGTCGTCGTGACGTTCGACGAGGAGCTGCTGGTCGAAGCGCCCGAGTGCGAGGACGTGCTCGCGCTCGACGCCGCGCTGGACGCGCTCGCGAAGCTCGACGAGCGGCAGGCGCGGCTCGTCGAGTGCCGGTTCTTCGCCGGGCTGAGCGTGGCCGAGGCGGCCGAGTCGCTCGGCATCTCGGAGGCGACCGCGCTGCGCGACTGGCGCGCGGCGCGCGCGTGGCTCGCCGCCGAAATGCGGCGCGGCCGGTGAGGCGCGAGTGAGCGACACGCCCGGTCTGGACCCCGCGCGCTGGCGCCGCGCGCAGGAGCTGTTCCACGAGGCGCTGGAGCGGCCGCCGCAGGAGCGCGACGCGTTCCTCGCCGCCGCGACGGAAGGCGACCACGCGCTCGCGGACGTCGTCCGCGACATGCTGCGCGAGGACGCGAGCGAGGGCTCGCTGCTCGACCACGACGTCGCGCACGCCGCCCGGTCCGCGTTCGCTTCCGGCGCGGCGCCTCCGGCCGAGATCGGGCCCTACCGCCTGATCCGTCCGCTCGGCGAGGGCGGCATGGGCGTCGTCCATCTCGCCGAGCGCACCGACCTGCACAGCCACGTCGCGATCAAGTTCCTGCGGGACGCGTGGGCGTCCTCGGCGCGGCGCGAACGCTTCCTTTCCGAACAGCGGCTGCTCGCTCAACTCCGTCACCCTTCGATCGCGCAGATCCTCGACGCGGGCGTGCTGCCCGAAGGGACGCCGTGGTTCGCGATGGAGTTCGTCGAGGGACTCCCGCTCGACGAGTACTGCCGCAGGCACGCACTCGGGGTGCGCGCGCGGCTCAAGCTGTTCCGCGCCGTGTGCGAAGCGGTGCTCCACGCCCACCAGCGCGCCGTGATCCATCGCGACCTCAAGCCCGCGAACATCCTCGTGACGGCCGGCGCGCAGGTGAAGCTGCTCGACTTCGGCATCGCGCGGCCGCTCGAAGCCGACACCGGCGGCGACGCTTCGACTCGTACCGGGCAACGTTTCCTGACGCCCGCCTACGCCGCGCCGGAGCAGGTCCGCGGCGGCACGACCGGCGTGCACACGGACGTCTACTCGCTCGGCGTCGTGCTGTACGAACTGCTCGCGGAGCGGCGTCCCTACGTGCTCGAAGGCTGCACCGCCGCCGAGGCCGAGCGGCTCGTGTGCGACGTCCTGCCTCCACGGCCGTCTGCCGTCGCGTCCGCTCCGGATCGTCGCGAGTCGTGGTCCGACCTCGACGTGCTCTGCCTCACCGCCATGCAGAAGGAGTCCTCACGCCGCTATCGCTCCGTGGACTCGCTCCTGCGCGACCTCGACCACTACCTCGCGGGCGAGCCGCTCGAAGCGCGCTCCGACGGCGCCGGCTATCGCCTGGGCAAGTTCGCGCGCCGGAACTGGCGCGCGCTCGCGGCGACCGCGGGCGCGCTCGCCGTGCTCGTGGCGCTCGTCACCGGCTACACGATGCGGCTCGCGGACGCGAGGAACGCGGCGCTCGCGCAGTCGGCGCGCGCCGAGCGCATCCAGCGCTTCATGGTCGAACTGTTCGAAGGCGACGACGCGTCCGCCGGCCCCTCCGACACGCTGCGCGTCGTGAGCCTGCTCGAGCGCGGCGCGCAGGAAGCGCGATTGCTCGACGCCGTGCCCGACGTGCAGGCCGACCTCCTGGCGACGCTCGGCGGCATCCAGCAGAAACTCGGGCGCTTCGAGCAGGCCGACACGCTGCTTCGCGCGGCGCTCGCGATTCGGCGGCGCACCGCCGCCGGCGACAGCATCGCGTTCGCGCGAGGGCTCGTGGCGATGGGCTGGTTGCGCGCGGAACAATCCGAACTGGACGAGGCCGACTCGCTGGCGCGCACGGCGATCGCGATGTTCGAGCGGAATCCGCGCACCCCTCCCGCCGAACTCGCGGGGGCGCTTCGCACGCTCGGCGGCGTGCTCGAACTGAAGGGCGACTACGCGAGCGCGATCGACGTCCTCACGCGCACCGCGCGGCTCGATTCGCTCGGCGGCGGCTCCTCCGCCGAGGCCTCCGAAACGCTGACCCAGCTCGCGAACAACCACTTCTACACCGGCCACCTCGAGGTCGCGGACTCGCTCAACCGCCGCGTGCTCGCGCTCGACCGCGTCCTGCACGGCGAACGTCACCCGCACGTCGCGAGCGACCTGCTGAACCTGGGCGCGGTGCAGTTCGAGTGGGGCCGCTGGGCCGAGGCCGAGCGCTTCGATCGCGAAGCGCTGGCGATCTATCGCGAGTGGTACGGCGAGCAGCACTACGAAACCGCGGCGTCGCTCACGATGCTCGGCCGCGCGCTGATCGCGCAGGACGAACTCGCCGAGGCCGACTCGGTGCTGCGGCGCGCGTTGCGGACGCGCGAGCACGTCTTCGGGTCCGATCATCCGAGCGTCGCCTCGACGCTCAACGAACTCGCCCGCGTGGCGCAGAAGCAGAAGCGCTTCGACGACGCCGAAGCGGGCTTCTCGAGGATGCTCGCGATCTACCGCGGAGCGTACGGCGAGAAGCACTACCTGATCGGCCTCGCGCTCACGAACCTCGGTGCGGTGGACATGGATCGCGGGCGGCCGCGCGACGCCGAGCCGCGCTTTCGCGACGCGCTGCGCCGCTACGCCGAGACGCTGCCCGCGGACCACGCGTTCGTGGGCATCGGACGGCTGCGGCTCGGGCGTTCGCTGTTGCGCCAGCGCCGCCACGCCGAGGCGCTCGCCGAGAGCAGGGCCGGCTACGACCTCCTGCTCGCGCGCGCGAAGGCTCCGCAGGAATGGCTGCGCTCGGGGCGCGAGGACCTGATCGCGGAGTACGAGGCGCTCGGGCGAAAAGAAGAAGCGCGCGCCCTCCGGACGGGTCCGGTGAGCACGCGCTGATTCCGTGTGGCGATGGCGCCTTAGAGCGCCAGATCGATCGTCTGGGTGGCTTCGCCGCCCTTGGAGTCGGTCACCTTCAGGACGACGTGATAGCTCTTCTCACGCTGCGAACCCGTCGGGAACTTCCACTCGATCGCGCCGCCCGGCGTGATCGACATGCCGGCGGGTGACTGCACGAGCACGAACTGGACGGGGTCGCCGTCCGGATCCTGCGCCGCCGCCTGGTAGCGATAGAAGCCGTCGCGCTCCACGACCGACGCCGGCTGCGACGTGAACGCGGGCGGACGGTTCTCGAGCACGAACTCCGTGCTCCGCCGCGGCTCCGACCGGCTCGCGCCGTCGCTCACCACGACCTCGACCACGAAGCGATCGCCGCGCGAGACCGACGCGACCTGCAGCCCGGAGCCACGCGCGCCTTCGACCGGACTGCCGTTGCGGTACCAGCGGTAGTCGCTCGTCACCGCGTCACCGTCCGGGTCCGCGCAGTCCTGCTCCGCCGTCAGCACGGTGCCCGACGTCGAAGCCGACACCGCGATGCGCGCGGACGCCACGTTGGGCGGCGCGTTGCCGATGCGGACCTGCGCCGTCAGCTCGCGTGCGCCGCCCTCGGCCGACGCCGGGAGCGTGACCGCCACGCCCACGAGGTCGTCCTTGCGGAACTGCGACGGCGCGAGCACGGCGCTCGTCTCGCCGTGGATCGGCTGACCGTTGCGCGTCCAGGCGTAGCCACACGACGCCGGATCCACGCCCTTCACGTCGACGACCGCCTCGAGCTGGGAGGTGACGTCCGCCGTGGCGGGACCGATGTGGAGACCGGGATCGTGCACGAGCGCGGCGGCGCCGCGATCGGCACGGCTCGAGCAGCCCGCGGCGAGCAGCGCGCAGGCCGCGACGGCCGCCAACGAGACGGAGCGCATCATTCGCATGTTCTTCCTCCCTGATTCCGTGGGCGCCCTCCGTGGATCAACGAGGGGCGCTCTCGCTCCTCAACGTTGCAGGCCTGGTCATGTCCTCGCGCTTGCCACGGTCTTCGTCGGCCGGCCGCACGATCAACTGCCAGACCACACCGCTCTGCGGGGTTCCGACGATCGTCGCGAAGACGCTGCTGCCGATCGGAATCTCGGACATGGAGATGAGTCCCCTGCCGACGAGGTACGGCTGCGTCTTCTGGCGGAGCAGGTAGGGCGTCCCGTCGATCAGCACCTGATCGCCGATCTGACCGCCGTACACCCCCATGGTCTGGAATCCCGGCTGCTGCACGCGCTGCGGACGCTGCGCCCGCGGCGGACGCGCGTGAAGGTTGAACAGGGAAGGCGGCTCGGCGAGCGCGGCGGGGGCGATGACGAGCATCGCCAGCGCGGCGAAACGAAGTGCGAGTTTCGAGGTGCGAGTCATGAACCGGTCCTCCCTAGTTCCAGGTCTGGCGCCACGAACGCACCATCAGCTTCCGGAGACCGGCGCTGATGTCCACGGTCAGGAGCACCGCGTTCGAGGACTGCAGGATGAGCTGCTGGTTCACGAGGTCCACCGTCGGATCGGCCAGGATGCCGTCGCCCATCGACTCGGAGCGGTTGCTGACGCTGTTGTTCGGCGTTCCGTTCGAATGGTCGGGCGCCGAGCCGTCCTTGTAGTCGAGCGCGTACAGCCACGACTGGCCGCCACCGGTGCAGGCCGCCGCCGTGGGCGCGAACGACGGCACGTAGAGCGTGCCGGCGATCAGCGTGGGATTGCGCGTGACACGCTCTCCGCTGTTCGAAAGGTCCATGAACCAACCGTTCGAGGAGGTCGTGAGCGCGTGGAAGGTGGACGTCTGGTTCACGAGGCTGTCGGGTCGCAGCGTCACCCCGTTGCTCTTGTCGACGAGGCCGTAGATCGACTGCTGTCCCGTGGTCGAAGCGTCACCGGACGTCATGAACTTGCCGGTGCCGAAGTAGATCATCGGCCGGCCCAGCGCGTCGGTCGTGACCGTGGGCGCCGCCTGGATCGGCTGGGTGCCCGTGAAGAACGTGCTGACGCTCCACGTGCTGCCGGTCAGGTTCACACGCCAGAGGCGTCCGGCGAGATCGCCGAGGTAGAGCAGGTCGTCGTAGCCGTCGAAGTTGCTGTCGAAGGCGGTCGCCTTGGTCGTCTTGTTCGCCGTCACGGCCGAACCGAGCGCGATGGTGCGCAGGAGCGTGCCGTCGGCCGGATCGAACACGAGCAGGTTGGTCTGCGCGCTGCTCGCGTCGTAGCCGGTGCCGATGCAGAGCACCTGCTTGTTCAGCGTGCGGTCGCGGACGAGCGTCGGCGGTGCGTAGGCGCCCTTGAGCGCCGTCGGGCTGATTTCCCACATGAGGCTCGGGCTCGACGGGTTCGTGACGTCGATCGCGAAGAGACCGTTGCCGCCCTGGCCTTCACCACCGACCAGGATCGTCTTCCACGCGCCGCCCACGTACACGTCGTACGCGGCAGGCGTCATGTTGAGGAAGTACTGGTGGCAGTACGTCGGGTCCATGAGCGTGTAGAGATTGGGAAGCTGGTCCTTCGGGATGTACGCCCAGAGCTCGCTGCCGTCGGCGACGCTGAAGCAGTGCAGCATGCCGTCGTTGGCGGCGACGTAGAGCACTTCCTGACGGCTCGCCTGCGCCGCGCGGTAGGCCGCGTAGCCGGCCATGTCGTAATAGTTGTTCGGCTTGCCGACCATGACGGGGGCGGCATCCACGATGTCGCCGAGCTTCCACCCGTTTCGGGAGCGGCTGTTGGGCGTCGAGTCGCCGCGAACGTAGGTGATGATGTTCGTGGCCGCGGTCACGTCGGCGGCGCCGAGGTACGAACGCAGCGCCGAGGCGTTCGTCGTGGTGAACGCGGTCAGCGAGACGCCGTCCGTGCTCGTGTAGATGGTGCGGCCGCTCGCGGCGCGAGCCTGCAACAGCGCGCCGGCGTCCCATTCGGGCGCACTGCCGGAGTGGTACGGCAGCGTGAACGACTCGAGGAAGCCGCGCCACGTGAGCGACTCGTAGCGGGCGCGGAACAGGCGGTTGTTGTTGCGGTCTTCCGACGACACCACCGAGACGGCGGCGCCGGCGGCGACGCGCGCGGCGATGACGTTGAAGGACTGCGTGAGCGCCGTCGAAAGGCCGGCGGCATCACTCACCGCGTAGTAGTCGCCACCGCCTTCGTCCGCCGTCGTCTGCAGCAGCGAGCCGTTGTCCACGTTGAAACCCACCGTGAACGTGGCGACGTTCTGGATGCCGTCCATGTCGGTACGGAGGTCGTTCCGGTACATGTACCGCGCGACGTCGTCGAGGCGGTAGCCGTCGCGGTTCGTGTCCGTGATGTAGTTCGGGAACTGCGTGTCGCTCGTCGGCAGACCGTCGGTCACGATGACGATGAAGCTCTTCTGGCACGGCGCCTGGATCGGAGCGTTGGAGCCGGTCGAGGAGAAGTAGTTGAGGCCGGTCACCATGGTCTCGCCCAGGGGCGTCATGGTCTGGGCGCGCGTGGAAGACACGATCGACTGGATCGAGCCGACGCTGCTTCCGATGTTCGCGAGGATCACGCCACCGTCGATGCTCGTGTTGGGGTTGAACTCCATGAGCCCGAGGCGGCAGTCGGTGATCTGGTTGAGGAACGTGTTGATCGTGGCCTTCGCGGCCTGCACACGCGTGACCTGCGGCGCCGCGGCGCGCTGCGCGGCGGTGGCGTTGTAGAAGAGCCAGTTCAGGTAGTTGCCCCGGTACACACCGGCTTCGCCCTGGTCGCTGGCGACGAGGTAGACGCTCGGCGTGCTCGCCCAGCTGTTGTTGCCGCTGAGGCTCCTCGGCGTGTAGTAGCCCGAGGTGCGGACGTCGTAGTCCTGGGTACGGTCGAACTTCTTCGATCCGCTGCTGTAGTTCGTGTTCTTGTTGTACGCGCTCGACGTGAGTGCTTCGTTCATGCTGCCCGAGTTGTCGAGCAGCAGGAGCACGTTCGCGTTGCCGGTGTTCTGGCCGATCGCGAGGGGAATCTGGCACACGGCGTGAGCCAAGCCGGTCTGCGCGACGATGAACACCGCCGCGAGAACGAGTCGGAGTCGCATTCTGGCTTTCTCCATGATCAGTAGCCCTCCCGGTAAAGGCGAGTTGCGCCCACTCGAATGTTGGCGGCGGCCTGCTGTGCACTCTGTCCCGTGGCGTCGATGCGATACTCGTAATCCTTGTACTCGGTGCTCCAACCCGCGCGATAGCGCTTGCGGATGTACTGCACGTCGAACTGGTAGCCGTTCTGCTCACCGATCGTGGTGACCGTGTCGGCGACGTAGACGTGGTTCAGCGTGTCCACGACGGCAGCCGGCGTGTACTGATGCTCGAGCCAGTTCACGCCCGCCTCGCTCGCGGCGTCCGCCGAGTAGAACGAGCGGGTGCCCGCGTACTCGGAGAAGGCGGTCCGTTTCTCGGACATGACGATCGCGACGATCACGACCGCGATCACGGCCAGGATCGTGAGCGCTCCGAGCGCCATGACCATCGCGCTGCCGCGCTCGTTCGAGTGAGAGACGTGCATGGAGGGCTCCCGAGATTCGGTTTCGTGAGTCATGGTCTACCGGTTCCGAAGGTTGACGCGGTTCGTGATCGTGACCGGCTGCTGGCCGTCCTCGGCCACGGTGAGCGCCACGTCGATGGACGTGACTCGCGCCGCGTCCGTCGTGCTCAAAGGCAGCGCCGAGATGACGGAGCCGTCGACGGCGTAGTACGTGAGCCGCATGTCCGTGACGTTCGAGATGAGCGCCGCGGCTCCGGCGCCCGGATTGCGGCTGAGCACTCCGGTGCTGTCGACGTACGAGTACGTCACGTCTTCCGAAGGCTCGGCCGTCTCGATGACGCCGTCCCCGTCGAGATCGCTGCGCACCCGGATGTTCACGCTGTCGCCCGAGACGATCGCCAGCACGCCGACGGGCGGAATGCTCGGGTCCGCTCCGGCCTGGCGCAGTTCGGTCGTCATCAGGGACATGGCCTGACGGCTGGCGCCCTGCGCGTCCGCGCGTTTCGCCGTCTCCCCGCTCTGGCGCGTGGAGGAGAGCAGGACGGTCGTCAGCACGGCGAGCACGACGCCGAGGATGCCGATCGTCACCATCACCTCGATGAGGGTGAATCCGCGCTGTTCGCGATGGAGGTGTCGTGTGGTCACGGTCGTATCCTCAGCGTGCCGAGATGAGCGTCGTCAGGCGCACGCTCTGGGTCTGCGTCTGTTCGGGCCACGTCACCGTGACGTCGATGGACTTCAGGTCGATGCCGACGGAATCGACGCGCGCGAGCCAGTCGAAGACTTCCTGCTGCCCCGAGTCGGAAGCCGCCGCCGTGTAGCCTCCCGCGCGCATCATCTCGATGCGCTGCTGGGCGAGCGCCAGCGCCCGGCTCGAGCGGCCGGTCGCGTAGACGTCGCGCGACGAGCGCGTCTGGACGCCCGAGAGCGCCATGACGCCGATCGCGATGACCACGAGGGCGATCATCAGCTCGACGAGCGTGAAGCCCGCCGCGTCGTTCTTCACGATGCGATCCTTGCGATCAATCACAGGTCACCTGTCCGCTGGCGGTCGTGCGAACGACCTTCGTGGTGCTGTCCTGTCGCAGGGTGATGGCCATGGTTTCGGTCAACCCCCACGCGAAGAAACTGGCGGTGTCGCGCGCCGCGATCGTCACACCCGTGGGCAACTGGCGAGTCAGCACGGTGGTCGCCGGCGACAAGCGCACGATCGTGTACTGCGCGGGCGCCAGCCGGAGCTCGTACGTGCTGCGCCGGCTCGCGGCCAGGGAGCGCGCGTAACGGAGGTCGGTCATCAGCGTCGTCTGCGCGCCGGCCATGCGGCTGGACTTGACGAAGTGAGTGATCCCCGGGGCCGTCATCGCGAGCACGAGGCCCATGATGACGACGGTGATCATCAGCTCGATCAAGGTGAAGCCCGAGACCTGTGAACGGCGCACGAACATGGTTCCCTCCGCGGCTCGCAGGAGCGAGACCTGCGAGCAGCAGACACACGAGTGACAGACTTATCCCCAGAGGCCGCTGCAAGCCCGGTGCCATACGTAAACCGTTGCCAGCAGCGGGAGCGACGAAAACGGCGACTGCAGGATGCAAGACCGGCGCGCATGCACCGGTGCATTCCGAGAGTGGCAGAGCATTGCCGGGCTTCGGCGTTCGTGAGGACTCCGCCGAAAGTCGAGGCTGCCCTGTCACTCTTATCGGCCCGGTCGCGCCGAGTCTTCACCGTCGGGAGAGAAGTTCACGTGATCGTGCGGGGCGGAGAACCCTCCTGATGGCCGACAGTTGGGCGCGGCCGGCCGGAATCGCCCGTCCGGAACGGCAAAGCGGACCGCCACCGGGAGGTGACGGTCCGCTCATGCGGTTCTTCTCTATGCGCGACTAGGCCTTCAGCCACCTCGCGAGCCACGCGTGGACCTCGCGATTCCACAGCAGCGAGTTCTTCGGCTTCAAGACCCAGTGGTTCTCGTCCGGGAAGTAGACGAGCCTCGCGGGTACGCCCTTCGCCTTGAGCACTCCATAGATGAGGAGTCCCTGCCCGACGGGCACGCGATAGTCGCGCTCGCCGTGCACGACCAGCATCGGCGTGTTCATGCCGCTCGCGAACCGGATGGGCGACCAGAGGTCCTGCTTCTCGAGTCCGTCCCACGCCTCGCCGCCCGCGGCCTCGCCACGCCCCTGCGTGACGTCGCTCGCGTACTGCCCCGTGAGGTCGCACACACCCGCGTGATTGACGATGCACTTGAAGCGGTCGGTGTGCCCGCCGATCCAGCTCACCATGTAGCCACCGTACGAACCGCCCGTGACCGCCATGCGGCCCTCGTCCACGAAGCCCGTCGCGACCATCGCGTCGGTGGCCTTCATGATGTCCTCGAACGGCCGTTCGGCCCACGCGCCCTGGATGCGCTTCGCGTAGTCCTGTCCCCACGACGTCGAGCCCTGGAAGTTCACGACGGCGGCGACGTAGCCGGGCGAGGCGAACATCTGCGCGTTCCAGCGCGCGTGGAACTGATCGGCCGAGATGCCGTGCGGTCCGCCGTGAATGACGTGCACGAGCGGGTACTTCTTCTTCGGGTCGAACCCAACCGGCAGCACGACGAACATCTGCACGGATTCGCCCTTCGAGCCCGCGAACGTCATCTCGCGCACCTCGCCGAGCGCGAAGCGCGCGTGCACTTCGTCGGTGAAGTGCGTGAGGCGCGTGTGCGCGCCGCCGTTCGCGCTCGTCACGTACAGCTCGGCCATGCTCGAGAGCGACTGGTGCGTGTACACGACGCGCGCGCCCTTCGCGACCGCGAGGCCCGCGGCGCAGCCGTCGCCCGTCACGGCCTTCGGCGCCCCGGAGCCGTCGTACGTGAACACCTTCACGCGCGCGTCTTCCTCCGCGGCGAACGCGAGCCGCCCGTCGTCGAGGAAGTCCCACGACGACGGCGTGAGGTCCCAGTCGCCGAGCCACGTGGTGGTCTTCTTCGTGGCGCGGTCGTACTTCGCGAGCCGCACGCGGTCCGCGTAGAAGAGCGGATCCTCGGTGAAGCCGTAGAGAATCGCGGCGCCGTCGTTCGTGTAGCGCGGACGCAGGTTCTCGCCCGTGCTCGCGCTCGTCAGGCACGTGAGCGGGCCGCCCGCGACGGGCACGGTCCAAACCTGCGTGAGCAACAGCGAACGCTTCTCGTCGAACACGCTGCCCGCGAGCGCGATTTCGGTGCCGTCGGGCGAAACGTCGTACTGCCCGCTCGGGTCCATCCAGTCGAACCACACCGCGGCGTCCGGCGTGACGTCGCGCACCTTGCGGCGGGCCGGAGGCCCGATCTTCATGCCACAAATGCGGCACTTCGCCCGTCGTGAGCCACGTGTCCCAGTAGCGATACACGCGCTCCTCGGTCACGTGCGCCTTCACCGGATCGTCGGCGCGGCGCTTGAGCTCGGCCGCCGTCGCCTCGGGCGAGAAGTGCCCCTTGATGAGCATGCTCGCGACGATCAGCCCCGAGCCGTCGGGCAGCCAGCGCGGATCGAACACGCCGAGCGGAAGCTCGGTGAGCTTGCGCGCCTCGCCGCCCGCGAGCGGCATGAGCATGAGCTGCGACTTGCCGTTCGCGTCCTTGCGCGTGAACGCGAGCTGCGTGCCGTCGGGCGAGACGCGCGGCTCGGACGCCGACACGTCGGGCGACGTGATCGCGACCGGCTCGCCCGTGCCGTCGAGCGCCACCTTGTAGAGGCGCGTGCGCCCTTCGTTCTTCTCGAGGTCGTAGCGCGTGACCGGCACGACGGCCCACGTGCCGCACGGCGCGACCGACGCGCCGCCGACGCGCGGCAGGTTCCAGAGATCTTCCGCGGTCATGGGCCTGGGGCCCGTGCGGGCGGGATACAGCGTGGCGAACGGCTTCGGCGTGACGCTCATGACGGGCTCCGGGCGATAGGGGTGTGACGACCGCGCGAATGCTACAGGGCGGCGCTTTCGTGCGGTAGAGTCGGCGCGCCTGACCGGGCATCACCACCGGAGACCGCGTGCGACGTCGACCTCTCGCCTTGCTGGCCACAGTCCTGCTCCTCACATGCGCGCCGCGCGCGTGGAGCGGAGAGCCGCGCTCGATCAGCACGCCGATGGCCGCGCCCGCGAGGCAGGACTCGCTGCGCGATCCGAACGCACGACGTTACTTGTCGTTCTCGCCGGCGCCGCTCGCGCGCTGCGAGAACTTCATCGTGTTCGAAGCCGCCGCGGCGCAGGTGAACGTCGAGGGGCAGGACTGGCTCGACGACCATCTCGTGCGTAACAGCTTCGGCTGGATGAAGAACGTGTCCGCCAACCGGTCGCTGGGCGGCTCGCTCGATCTCTGGTGGCTGGAGGGAACGATCGCCGCCGCGCCCACGGTGCGTGCGCGCCAGTGGTTCGGCGGGCGCCAGAGCGTCGAGGCCTCGGCCGGCTGGGTGATGAACACCATGGATGGCGTGGAGGGCCCGATCGGCTGCCTGCGCTACAGCCCCACGCCGCTCGTGTTCGTGGAGGCCGGCGCGTGCGGCGTGCGCACGGAGTGGTCGCGCTGGGACGCGGACGCGAACGCGCTTCGCAGCGGGTACGTGCGCGACACGCGCGGCTTCGCGGGACTCGGGCTGACCGGCGGTGGTGGCGTCGTCGTGATCGCCGCCGAAGCCGCCACGATCGCCATTCTCGTGGCGATGCTCGCCGGGATGAGCGACTGATGCGCCCGGTCGTCTGCGCACTCGCGCTCTTCTGGCTTTCGTCCTCCGCCCCCGCCCACGCCGCCGATCGCGTCGGCAGCGGCTTCCTCGCCGACACGACGGCGCGCGCCGTGTCGCCCGCCGCATCCGATGAAAGCGAACACCGCACGTTCCGCAAGACGCCCGCGCCGCTCGCACAGTGCGACTGGTTCCCATTGCTCGAGGCCGGCGTCGCGCGGCTGTCCACGTCGGAGGACGAGTGGGAGGACAACGTCCTCTTCACGAACAGCGTCGGCCTCATGCGCAATGTGAGCGAGCGCGACGCCCTCGGCGCTTCGGTCGACGTGCATCTGTCGAACGGCTTCGGCATGTGGGCGCCGACCTTGCGCTGGCGGCATTTCGTGGGCGAGCGAGCGAGCGCCGAAGTCTCGGCCGGCTGGGTCGTGAACGACCACGACGGCGTGCGCGGCCCGATCGCGCAGCTGCGGTACGCCCCCGTTCCGCAGGTCTACGCGCAGGTCGGCGCGACGCAGTACCGGCACTACGACTGGAGCGTCGCGCCCGGTGGCGCGGCGACCGCCCACCTGCAGAAGGACACGCGAGTCTTCGTGGGCGCCGGATGCAACGGCGTGCCCGCCGCGGTCACGACCGTGGTCGAAGTGCTCGCGCTCGC
>JADJLL010000022.1 GCA_016710095.1 Candidatus Eiseniibacteriota bacterium
ATCGTGTGCATCGTCGGAGTCGCACGGACCGGAGGAAGCATGAGTGAAATGAGCGGAGTGGTTCGCGGAGAGCGCGAAGGCATGTGGCAGCAGCTGTCCAAGCTGCCGCGCGCCTTCTGGATGCTGAACGTGATGGAGATGATCGAGCGGCTCGCCTATTACGGCGTGCGCGTCGTGATCCCCATCTACATCGCCCAGGCCGACGAAGTGCACGGGCTGCACTTCACGCAGGCGCAGAAGGGCCAGATCTTCATGCTCTGGGCGCTCGTCCAGACGGGCGTGCCGATCTTCTCCGGCGGGTTCGCCGACCGCTACGGCTACAAGAAGACCATCGCGTTCTCGATCGCGATCAAGATCATCGGCTACCTGCTCATGGCCACGCAGCGCGAGTTCTGGCCGTTCACGATCGGCTGCCTCGTGCTCGCGTTCGGCACGGCGATCTTCAAGCCGGGCGTGTGGGGCTCGCTGCAGCGCACGCTCACCGAGCGCACGTCGTCGGTCGGCTGGGGCACGTTCTACATGCTCGTGAACGTCGGCGGCTTCCTCGGACCGCCCCTCGCCCACTTCCTCTACGGCTGGTCGTGGCCGACGGTGTTCTTCGGTTGCGCGGCGATGGTCTCGCTCAACTTCTTCATGCTGCTCACCTACCCGACGGTGGACTCGGGCGGCGGCAAGACCGCGGGCTTCCTCGAGACCGCGACGGTCACGCTCTCGAACCTGTTCAACCTGCGGCTGATCGTGTTCATCCTGATCATGTCCGGGTTCTGGCTCATGTTCATGCAGCTGTTCGACCTGCTGCCGAACTTCATCGTGGACTGGGTGGACTCGAGCGCGCTCGTGAAGTCGCTGCACATTCCCGCGATGATGACCACGCAGACGGCGCGCGGCACGATGATCACGCAGGAGTGGATGATCAACCTCGACAGCTTCCTCATCGTGCTGCTCGTGGTGTGGCTGTCGCACCTCGTCTCGCGCATGCGCCGCGTGACGAGCATCTTCCTCGGCATCGTGATCGCGTCGGCCGGCCTTCTCGCGGCGGGCTTCACGATGTCCGGCGCGGCATGCCTCGCCGGCATCGCGCTCTTCGCCGTCGGCGAGATGCTCTCGAGCCCCAAGATGAACGAGTACCTCGGCGTGATCGCGCCCGAGGGCAAGAAGGGGCTCTACATGGGCTACGCGAACATGCCGACCGCGATCGGCTGGGCGTACGGCTCGTTCCTGGCCGGCGACCTCTACGGCAAGATGGGCGAGAAAGCCGGGCTCGCGCTGCGCTACCTGCAGGAGCACGGCGGCGTGCCCGCGGGCGTCGACCGCACGAACGCGATGGAGACCATGCAGCGCACGTTCGGCATGGACGCCTCGACCGCCACGACGACGCTGTGGAACGCGTACCACCCCTACCAGCTCTGGTACCCGTTCGTCGCGGTCGGACTCGCGTCCGCGGTCGGTACGTGGCTGTATGCCATGTGGGTCAAGAAGGCCGAGGGCGACATCTGACGCCGCGGCTCACCGGACACACGAAGGCCCGCCGGACGAGAAGTCCGGCGGGCCTCGTTTTTCGCGCGATCACTTGCCGGCGAGGAAGTCCGCCCACGCGCGATAGAGCTTGGCCTTGCGGTCCATCCAGGTCTGCACCTTGTTCGCGTGACGCTCCTGCGCGGCCGCGGCCAGCTTGCGGGCCTCGAACCACTGCTGCTCCTGCTTGAAGAGTCCGCCGTCGGAGTCGTTCACCGCCACGCCGGCGCGGCCGATGAGCGACATCTCGAACTGCGCCGCACGCGTCGCCGCGCGCGCCCATTCGCTGCGCGCGCGCGCCTCGTCGAGCGCCGCTTCTTCGACGTCCTCGGTCTTCTGGAAGAACTCGCGCATGGACTCCTGGCGCTTCTTCTCTCCTTCGAAGCTCAGGCGCGTCGGTTCGTCCTTCGCCTGCTTGGCCGCCTTCACGCGCGCTTCCATCACGTCGATCTCGCGCTTCTTGATCTCGACGGTGGCCTTCGCCTCACCGCGACGCTTCTTCGCCGTCGCGAAGTCCACGTCGGCGGCCGCGATCGTGATCGCGTACTGGTCGAGCTCCTGCCGGATCGCCGACTCGGTGCGCGGCGTCATCTGGTGCGGGCGCACCGGGCGCGGCGAGTTGGCGCCGAGCATGAGCGACGGCGACTCCGGCGCGGCGGGCACCGCGGGCGGCGTCGGCGGCAGCGCGACGGTGGAGTCCACCGCCGGGACTTCGATCGGCGCGGACGACGCGGTCGAGTCGGCGGCGGCGGCGGGCGGATCGGTCTGGGCGAGCGCGGCCGAGGCGGCGACGAGCGACGCCGCGAGAACGAGCGACGCCGTGATTCCGAGGCGAGACATGATTCCTCCTTGAGGGTGTGCGGCCGCGCGGGGACGCGGGCCGTCGAAGCCGGACTCGTGCTCGCCGCGTCGCAGGGGATGCGCGCTGGTGGCATGCGTGGGTTGCGCAGGAGCTCGGCCTTCGGCGCGCGCATTGTCCACATGCGAGGGCACTCGCGCAACGCGGGACGGGTCGCGCTCGGCTGGCCTCCCCCGCGCCCGCCGACTATCGTGGCGCCATGGAGCTTCTCGCCCTCTTCGCGCAGAACCTGCTGCCCGTCTTCCTCACGGCGGGCGCCGGCTGGCTGCTCGCCGCGCGCATGAACACCGATCCGCGGCCGCTCGCGCAGATCGGGCTCTACGTCCTCGCCCCCGCGCTCATCCTCGACATCATCTTGCAGAACGCGCTCCCGCCCGCGGAGCTGCTCCGCATGATGGCGTTTTCGTTCTCGGCGCTCGCGCTGCCCGGGCTCGCGGCGTTCGGCATCGCGCGGGCGTTGCGCTGGCCGCGCACGCGCACGAGCGCGCTCGTGCTCGCCTGCCTGCTCACGAACGCGGGCAACTACGGCATGTCGGTCAACCTGCTCGCGTTCGGTCCCGGCGCGCTCCCGCAGGCGTCGCTGTTCTTTCTCGCGTCGGCGATCGTCAGCTACACGGCGGGCATCTTCGTGGCGTCCATGGGACGCACGGGGCTGCGCGAGTCGCTCGTCGGCCTGCTGCGCGTGCCGACCGTGTGGTCGGTCGTCCTCGCGTTCGCGATGACGGCGCTCAAGCTCCACCTGCCCGGACCGGCTGCGACGAGCGTCCACCTGCTCTCGCAGGCCTGCATTCCCGTCTTCCTGCTCGTGCTCGGCATGCAGCTGCGCGGCGCGCGGCTGAGCGGCCCGCCGAAGCCCATGTTGTTCGCGGCCGCCATGCGGCTCGGTGGCGGCGCCGCCGCCGGCGCGCTGCTCGCGCCGCTGTTCGGACTGACCGGCGTCGCGCGACAGGCCGGCGTGCTGCAGTCCTCCATGCCGACCGCCGTGCTCGCCGCGATCCTCGCGACCGAGTACGACGTCGAGCCGGGCTTCGTCACGTCCGTCGTGCTGCTCACGACGGTGCTCAGCCCGCTCACGCTCACGCCGATGCTGGCGTGGCTGCGCGGCTGATCCGCAGGCCACCGCGCGCCGCTCAGGCGTTCGCGCCCCCGAGGCCTTCCGCGGCCAGCACCGGCCGGCCGACGTGGAATCCCTGGACGTGGTCCACGCCGAGCGTGCGCAGCATCGTGACGGTCTCCTCGTCGATCACGAACTCGGCGACCGTCTCCATGCCCATCCCGCGCGCGACGCCGACGATCGCCGAAACGACGAGCCGGTTCGTGGGGTCGTGCACGATGTCGCGGACGAAGTCGCCGTCGATCTTGAGGTAGTCGAACGGGAAGTTCTTGAGGTAGTGGAACGATCCGAATCCCGCGCCGAAGTCGTCGAGCGCGAACCGGCAGCCGCGCGCGTGCAGCCGCGCGACGAAAGCCCGCACGTCCTCGAACTGCGAGATCGCCGCGGTCTCCGTGAGCTCGAACACGAGCTGCGACGGATCGATGCCCGCGGCGTCGATCGCGTCCTCGATGCGCTGCGCGAAGCGCTGGTCACCCACCGAGCGTCCCGAGAGATTCACGTGGAGCACGACGCGGGGGTCCGAGCCGCGCCGGGCTTCGATCAGCCGAATCGCGCGGTGCACGACCCATCCGTCCATCGCCTGGATCAGGCCCGATTGTTCGGCGCGGTAGAGGAATCGCGCCGGCAGCAGCGGCTCGCCGCCGTCCTCCGCGGGCAGCCGCACGAGGATCTCGTGACTCTTGACCTGCCCGTCGCGCAGGTCGCGGATGGGCTGCGCGTACAGCAGCAGTTCGTCCGAGAGGAGCGCGCGGCGGATACGGTCGGCCTCCGCGAGCCGGACGGACGTGCGCGCGCGGCCGCCGTTCAGCGGGCGATACATCTCCACGCGATTGCGGCCGGCTTCCTTCGCCTCGTACATCGCGACGTCCGCGCAGGCGAACGCTTCGCCGTCGGTGAGTCCGTCGAGCATGACGGCCCCGATGCTCGCCGTGATGCGCAGCGACCGGTCCGCGAGCTGGGCCGTCTCGCGCGCGAGCGAGCGGACGACGTCCTCCGCGACGATCTGCACCTGGGCCAGGTCGGTCTGCGGCAGCAGCACCGCGAACTCGTCCCCGCCCACGCGGGCGATGAGGTCCGTCTGCCGGAGCCGGAGACGCAGCATGCCGGCGACGCCCTTGAGCACGTCGTCGCCCGCGCGATGGCCGAACTCGTCGTTCACCCGCTTGAAGTGATCGATGTCCAGGAGGAGCAGCGCGCCGGGCACGCCGTAGCGGCGCGCACGCTCGGTCTCGCGCGACAACGCGCGTTCGAAGTGTCGGCGGTTGTGCAGCCCGGTCAGGTGATCGTGATCGACCGCGTGTTCGAGCTTGCCGGAGAGCGCCTTGCGCTCGGAGATGTCCTGCACCTGCATGAGGCGGTGCATCGGGCGGTGCTCGGGATCGCGCACGAGCGACGTCGTGAGCAGCACCCACACGTCGTCACCGAGCGCGCGCCGGAGACGGCGTTCGACCTCGAAGCTCTCCACTCCTCCGGCGAGCAGTTCCTGCAGGGCGTCGGCCTCGACGTCGGCGTCCTCCGCATGCGTGAGGTCACCGAGCGTGAGCGTGAGCAACTGCGCCGCCTCGAAACCCGTGATCTGGCAGAGCGCGTCGTTCACCTGCAGCCACCGGCCGTCCATGGCGATCAGCGCCATGCCGATCGGCGCCTGCTGGAACGCGCTCTCGAAGCGGCCGCGCGACTCGCGCAGCGCACGCTCCACACCCGAAGCGCTCACGACGGCATCCGGCTGTTCCATGGCGACGGCCTCGATTCGTTTCCGCGTCACGCGAGGGGCGACGTCCGCAAGACCATCGAGGGAGATCGAAAGAGCGGGCCCCCCCTTGCAACCCGCTCCCCGATTCACCCAGCTCTGGCTGGGATTCGCGTACGACTCAACGGCCGGGGTTGTTGGCCTCGACCATCCAAAGCGACTTCTCGACGTTCCGGCAGACTTCGACACAGAGGTCGGCCGTCCCGGCGTCCTGCAGTTCGGTCATGCGCGCTCCGGCGGTACGCATCCGGGACGCGAAGCCGGCGAGTGCGGTCGCGAGCGTGTCCACATGGTCGTGGGCGCTCGAGAGGCCGGCCGGGTATTCCTTCACCTCGGACGTCCGTGCGACGACCTGCACGGTACCGACCGCGGTGCCGCCCATCTGCACGATGCGTTCCGCGATGACGTCCACCGATTCCTCGACGCCGGCGTACACCGTGTCGAAGAGTTCGTGGAGCGAGTGGAACTGCTGTCCCCTCACGTTCCAGTGCGCCTGCTTGCACTGCAGCATGAGATCGATCGCGTCGGCCAGGCGCAGGTTGAGCAGTGAGGCGACCTGCGTCCGGGCGGCCGAGGGAAGGCTGTTGCGCGTGGGATGCGCGACCGCGATTTCATCGAGAACTTTCGTCATGTCTTCTCTCCGTGATCCGTCAGGGAGTGCGAGGCGTGGGGCTGAGCAGCTGGGCGACCCGGGACACCGGGCGGCCTTCGTGCGTGCTGCCGTCCTGGCGGAAGGCATCGCGCCCCGCTTCGATCGCGGACTTCACGTCCGCGCCGATCTCTTCCGCGGCGCCGGCCACGCGGTCACGCGTGTCCTCGAAGCCTTCGCGGGTGTCACGGCCGAGCTTGCCGGCGGCATCGCTCAACCGGCGGCGGGTCTTCTCGCCGCTGGAGGGAGCGAACAGCACGCCGAGCACGCCGCCCACCAGCGCTCCGAGTGCGAAACCGACGACTGGTGAGCGAGCTGCTTCCGTTGCTGCGAGGGGTGAGTTCATTCATGGGAGTCCTCCCGATGGTTCGAGTTTTGTGTCTGTCCGTATCTTCGAGCGAGCCGCTCGATGAGGTGTGAAGTACCGGCGCGAAGACCGCGCGCGAGCGCGACGGAACTGCGGGCCGGAGCCTCGACTTCGTCGAGCACGAGCGACCCGAGATCGGCTGCGCGTGCGGCGATGCGCTGGAAGCGCTGCGTGACGGCGACCGTGGCGGGCGCGAGCTCACGCAGGTTCGAGAGCAGGTCGTTCGCGTCCCGCACCGTGAGCTCGAACTGGTCGAGCGTCCGGTGCAGCGTGTCGGAGAGCATCTCGACCCGGCGCGCGATCCCCGTGAGCACCGTGATCGCGGTGCCGACGAGCACGAGAACGGCGATTGTTACAATGACAATGCTGATCGGAAGGATGTCCGGCACGTCGTGCCCGCTTTCGTTCGATTCCCGGCGCGAAATCCGCGTCCGCGGGTTTCGCGTCGCGAATCACGCTGCGACACCGTGCAGTCAGGGCAAGATCAGGGCCACGATCACGGCGAGAGCGCGCCGTCCGGAATACGAGACGTATTCGCGGGCGGCGCGATCAGCGTGCGTGGTCCACCTCGTCGAGCGTGGACCGGTACACCGAGTCGCGCTCTCCCCCGATCGACACGGCGCGCAGCGCGAGCGCGTGCGCACGGTGGCGGCCGGACGGCGTGCGCAACAGGGCAACGGCGAGGTTGTTCATCGCGTCCGGGTCTTCCGGCGCGTCGTGGTGCGCACGCTCGTAGCTCTTCGCGGCGCTGCGCCACTTGCCCTGCGCGGCCTCGGCGTTGCCCAGGTTCACCCACACGCGCGGCTGGCGCGGGTCGAGCCGGAGCGAGCGGCGATACTGCACCGCCGCGAGGGCCGGCTGCCCGCCGCGCTCGTAGGCGACGCCGAGATCGTTGTGCTCGTTCGCGGACAGCGGGTCCCGCAGGATGACGAGATGCGAGCAGCCCGTCACCACGAGCGGCGCGAGCAGGAGCAGCGCGGCGGCGGCGAAAGCGCGAGTGACGGACGCGAGTGTCATGGTTGCCTCTGACGCACGACGAGCGCCTGCGATGCCGCGGTGGCCCAGCGCTTCGTGAGATCGGCGCTGTCCGTGACGTAGGGCGTCGAGGTGCCGTCGTGCAGCGTGAAGGATCCGCGCGCCGAGTCCCAGGCCGTCACGACGCCGTAGTGCGGACGCGTGAGTGGTCCCCGCCCGCTCTGGTAGAGGACGATCGGCGGCACGCCCGCTCGGAGCAGCTCGACGAGAAGATCCGGCGTCAGCGTCGCGACCGAGGCGTCGTAACCCGCGCGCGTCGCCGCGTTCGCGAGCTCCGTGATGAGCGAGCCCTTGAGCACGGGGTCGTACGCGGCATCCACCGGTCCGTACGCCGAGGGTGGAGCGCCGTAGTAGCGCAGCACCATCGTGAGCGCGGCCTGGCCGCACCGTTCCCGCGACTGCTTGAGGATCGGCACCGGGAGCATGGTGATCACGCCGCTGCGCGTGGAGGCCAGCATGACGGCCGGCGCGAGCCCGAGACGGCAGCCGTTGCTCGGCGCGCTCACGTTGCCGGCGGCATCGCGCGACATGACGTAGATCGTCACCGCCGCGCCGCGATCGCCCGGCGGCAGCCAGACGCGCTCGCGCGTGCCCGGCGCGTGCGGCGACAGCACCGCGAGTCCGAGCGAGTCGGCGTAGCCCCCGACGGCGGTCATCACGCCGTCGGCGGCGAGCCGATGGAACAGGTACGCATGCACGGGTGACGCCGACATCACCGCGTGCCCCGACCGGTCGTAGCCGAGTGAATCGGCCGGAGCGGTGAACCACAGGGGCAGCAGCAGCCCGACCAGCAGGAACGGCATCTTCGTTCTCCTGAGAGTGTGAAGCGGCCTCTCCGGGCGGAACCCGCCACGATCACCGGATGATCACGTCGTGGTTGGTGAGCTTGATGATCACGATCACGAGCACGACGACGAGCAGCACGCCGATGATCGCGCCCGTGCCGTCGCCACCACTCGGAAGCCCGCGAGTGGCGCTGGCGAGCGTGTGCAGATCGCGATCGGACATGTCGGCGAGCCGTGCCTGGGCGGCCTCGGGCGTGACGCCGTAGTCGCGCAGCTTCTGCGCCACCACGCGGTGCTCGAGTCCGCGCATCGCGACGACCATGTCCGCGTCGCGCGCCGAGGTGATCGCGGTCGTACCGCTGGGCTGCGAAGGCGACAGGCCCGCGATCGAGGGTGACACCGTGACGAGCCCGAGCGCGGCGATCACCAGCGCCACGGTGCAGGCGCGAAGGAAGTGGGACAGGCGGACCATGAAGTGCCTCCGATTCGTGCGCGCCGTGTCGCGGAGGGAGTCTCCGTCGTACGGCGCGCGAAGGGTGACGACGTCGTTCACGCCGCTTTACGCGCCGGAACGACGAGGAGGAGCACACCGGAGAGCAGCGCGAGCGCGCCGATCGCGGGTGAGATGGGGACCCGGTGATGTTCGGTGGCGGTCGCCTGCAGCGGCCCCATGTCGATCACCGTGCGCTCCCGGTTGTAGGTGAATCCGCCGTACGCGAGCGCGAACACTCCGGCGACGACGAGTACGATTCCGAGGGTCTTCATCCGAACGCTCCCGGGGTGGGCCGGCTCAGACCACGCTCCGGCCTCGGATGAGGCGGATCAGGACCGAGATCACGGCGAGGACGAGCAGCAGGTGAATCAGGCCGCCCATCGTGTAGGCCGTCACGAGGCCGAGGAACCAGAGCAGCACGAGTACGACGGCGATGGTCCAGAGCATGAGCCTCTCCTACCGCACGCCGACGTCGTGCCGGACGGTGAAGGTGAGCACCACGCCGTCACGCAGCACGACCTGGTACCCGCGTGAGTTCGCGACGACCGCGGCCGCGGCGGCTCCGCCGATCAGGCCGCCGACGGTGGCGTTGCGTCCGTCACCGACGTTGTTGCCGACGATCGCGCCGGCCGCGGCGCCTCCGGCGATCGCGCCGAGATTGCGCGCGCGCGGCGAACCGGCGACCACGTTCTCGGAGGACGCGACGATCATTTCCTCGTGGCCGTCCACGACGACGCTGCGGACACCGAGTTCGAGTTCGGCGCGGGAGCCGCGCACGGCTTCCTTCACTCCGACGACTTCGCCGTTGACGACGCTGCCGGCGGGAATGCGGGCGCCGTAGCGTCCGGGCACGTTCTCCGTGACGGTGCCCGACCAGTGGTCACCGCGATGCGCGTTTTCCGAGGAGATGCTGCCGCTGATCGCCACGTTGAACGTGGAGCCCGCGGCGATGCTCGGACCCGGCGACGACGCGAGGCGGGCCGAAGCCGCGCCGGACGGCGAGTAACCGGATTCCTTGCAGCCGCCCACCACCAGGATGAGCGCGGCGAGCATGCTGCCCGCCGCCAGGATCGTGTTTCGGGATTTCGTCATGTGACCCTCCTTCGAACGAAAGAACCGCCTAGAACTGGAACGCCAGACCGGCGGACAGCGACCAGAAATCGGGATTGAAGGTGGTGGGAACCTCGAGGGTCTCGTCTTCGCGCTGCATGAAGATGTAGCGGCCGTTGATGTCGAGACCGAGCTTGGGGCTCAGCGGGAAGTCCGCGCCGCCGCCGACGTGCAGGCCCATCTTGGAGCGCGTGTCGTCGCGGATCGGGATCGCGTTGGAGTAGTCGAACGTCGTGCGGTACCAGCCGAGGCCGCCGCCGGCGTACAGGATGGGCGTGGGGAACGCCCAGGCGGACGCCGTGATCGGCCACTGGCGGACCTTGAGGTCGCCGCCCGCGAAGCGGTCCTGGCGATAGCCGATGGTGCCTTCGAGCTTGAGGTACGGCAGCACCGGCGCGCGCAGCGAGAGGCCGAAGTAGCCCTGGGCGTCGCCTGCGTTGTCGTCGGTCGACTGGGTGACGCCGACCGCGGGAATGACTTCGAAGGCCGAGGCGAGCCCGGCTCCGAGCGTGAGGCCACAGAGTGCGAGGCCGATGACGATCATGCGTGCGGCGTGGGAACTGCGTCCGTGCTGCTTCATGGTGTGCTCCTGGGCTTTCGCGAGGATGTCGATCGGGCGAAACATTCGCCGTCGAACGCGTTCGAAACGGGCGGCCGACTCCGGGCCACCCCTTCTTCGCGGAAACAAGAGCGCACGATCGGTGCCACGAAACCCGGCATGCGAAACGCGCCCCCAGTGCCATGGGGGCGCGTCCTTTCGCGTGTCCGTGCGTCGTTCGCTCACCGGGCCGGACCGCACGATGGCGTCCGCGCGACGGCAGGAACTTCAAAGCGTGCCCGGAAGTGCAACCGCGGGATACCGGCGGATCAGGCTGGCGGCGTGCTCTCCTTCGACGAGTGCCGATGCGCGAGGCTTCCCACGACGGCGACGAGTTCGTTCGGGTCGGCGGGCTTGGAGAGATACATCTGGAAGCCGGCCGCGAGGATCGTCACGCGATCCTCGATCTTCGCGTAGGCCGTCAGCGCCACAGCGGGCGTCGCACCGCCCTGCTCGGGCGGAAGCCGGCGAATCTTGCGGATGAGGGCGTAGCCGTCCTCCCCCGGCATCGCGATGTCGGAGACGAGCACGTCCGGCTTCATCTTGGTGAACAGCGTCATCGCCTCGGGCACCGAGCGTGCGCCCCGAGCATCGGCGCCGCACGACTGGAACAGCACGAGCAACGCCTCGAACGCGCTCTCCTCGTCCTCGACGATCATCACGTGCACGCCGTCGAGCCGCGCGAGGTGCACCGGCGCGAGCAGGTCGCGCGCGATCGGATGCCGGCGCAGCAGCATGCCCGGCGCCGTCGCGGTGACCGGCAGCGGGATCTTCACGAGGAACTTCGAGCCGAGGCCCAGCCCCTCGCTGAAAGCCGAGATCTCCCCGCCGTGCAGCTCGACGATGTGACGCACGATCGAGAGCCCGAGGCCGAGCCCGCCGTGGCGTCGCATCGAACCTCCGGTGCCCTGACGGAAGGGCTCGAAGACGTGCGGCAGGAACTCGGGATCGATTCCGGAGCCGCTGTCGCTCACTTCGATCTCGATGTGCGACTCCACCCGGCGCAGCACGACCTGCACGCGTCCACCCTTCGGAGTGAACTTGATCGCGTTCGAGATCAGGTTCCACATGACCTGCTGGAGGCGTTCGGAGTCTCCCGAGATCACGCCCGCGCGTTCGTCGAGCACGAGCTGGAGCCGGATCTGCTTCGCGTCGCTCGCCGGCCCCTGCGATTCGGCGGCGGAGCGGATGACGGGCACGACGTCGATCGGGCGCACGTCGAGCCGGAACTTCCCCGAAGCGACGCGCGACACGTCCACGAGGTCGTCGATGAGCTGCGCCTGCGACGTGACGCTCCGCTCGATGACCTCGAGCGCCCGCCGGGTCTTCTCCTCGTCGAGCGTGCCGCTGCGCAGCAGCTGCGTCCACGTGAGGATCGGCGCGAGCGGATTGCGCAGCTCGTGCGACACGGTGGCGAGGAACTCGTCCTTCAGGTGACTCGCGGCTTCGACCTGGGAAAGCGTGACGCGGGCCTGCGACTGGCCGCGCTCGGCGCGCGTGAGCGCGTTCATCTGCACGCGGAAGCTGCTGCCCATCGCGTTGACGAACCACACGCACAACGCGACCAGGAAGAGGCTCGCGGAAATCGTGAGCATCACGAGCCAGCGCTGGAAGCGGTCCGTCGCGAGTCGGGCGAGCGCGAGCGCTCGCACCTGCACGGCCTCGAGATGCGTCACCAGTGAGATCAGCGCGAGCTCGAGCTGGGCGGCGGGCGGCGCCGACATGCGAGGCGTCACTCCGGTCTGCATGCGCGACGCGAAGGCGAGTTCGAACGCGTCCTGATGCACGCGTTCGGCGAGCGTCACGGTCGCGAGGAGGTTGCGCGTCTCGGGCTCCGCGATGCGGCGCTCGAGCTGCGCGACGAGCTTCCGGACGCGTTGGCTGCCGGCCTGTTCGACGCTCTCGTTCGTGCTCGCCTCACCGAGCAGTGCGGCCTGGGCGACCAGGATCGCGCCGAGTCCGGCAAGCTGCAGTTGCCTCGCGTCGGTGACGTTCGCGTTCACCGCGTCGAGTTCCCGGCCGAGCCGCGCGGCCATCCCCTTCGACGCGTTCATGGACGTGACACCCACCGCGACCGCGAGCGCGCAGAGCACGATCACGCCCGTCAGCAACTTCCGCTGGAACGACCACTCCGCCACGGTGCGCCACCTTCCCGCGAAGTCCGAAGACCGCACACACCGGGGACTCCGAGCCGGGATGCCGTTCGTCGTGCGCGCCGGCGATCAAACCGACTCGAGCGGCGCCACGAAACCGAATGCGCGATCACCATGCGCTCATCGGCCGCGGATAGCGAGGATGCGTTTGCGACGAGGGAAGCGGCGGCCGCTGGAGCCGCCTCCCCGCCGTCGATCGAACGAGAATCAGGCAGGCCGGTGCTTGCGCACCGCCGTGCCCAGTGCGACGAGCCCCATGCTGGCGAGCGCCATCATGCCGGGCTCCGGCACGGGAGCGACCGGATGGTCCTCGTCGGGCGCGCGGCGCGGGCCGCCCGGGTTGCCGCGACGATGCGCGGGGGCATTGCGAGCGTCCATCTCGTCGGAGCCACTGATGGGCGCTCCGGGATGATCGTATTGAGCGTTTGCGGGAATCGCGCAGGTCAGCAGGAGCAGAAGCACTCCGGCCATGGGCAGGATTCGGAACCGGGGACGGGCGTCAGGATCCATGAACGTCACTCCGAGATGGGCGCGGTGGCCAGCGGCGCGATCTGCGCTTCGCGGGCGAACCGCGGGGGATCGACGAGCCGAGAGGCGACTCGCCTTCCACTTCACCGCGCACGATCGGTGCCACGGCCGCGTTCTTCGCCGAAGCGCCGAACGCCCAAGAAGGGCCACGGAATGAGCGATTGCCGTGTCTTCGCTCGCAGGTGTGAGAGCCCGCCCCGATGCAGGATGTGCAATCCGGCGGCGTTGCTTTCAAATCGAACGGGGCCCGCACGGTGCGGAAGCAGGGTGCGGATTCGGCGACGGGCCCCTTCGATCAACGCGCGACGACGAGCCGCCTCGACCAGCCGTGCGCGCCGAGTTGCGCGCGGACGAAATAGACCCCCGCCGGCACCTCGTGCCCCGCGGAGTCGTGCAGGTTCCAGGTCAGCTCGCTCCCGCCCGCCTTGCGCTCGCCGGCGGCGAGCGTCGCGACCTGGCGGCCCATCGCGTCGAACACGCGCACGTCCACGTGCGAATCGGCGGGAAGCGTGTACGTCCACCGCGCCACGACGTGCGCGGGATTCGGGCGAGCCGTCGAGAAGAACAGCTCCGCCACCGGCTCGCGGATGCTGACGCTCGTTCCCGGGCGCCTCAGCACGTTCGACATCACGGACCAGTGGCCCACGTCGTCTCCCGCCTTGATCGCGAGGTAGTAGAGCACGCCGTCGACGAGCCCGTTCACCGCGAAGGTTTCGAGAGATCCGACCGTCTTCGGCGCCGGGACTCCCGTGACGCGCGTGGCCAGCGCGAAGTTGGTGACCGTGATCGGCGATTGCGAGACGCGCAGGTCGTACGAGGTGGCGCGGCCCGCGAGACTGTCGTCCCCCGGTGCCGTCCAGTGGATCGTGAAAGGCAGCGCCAGCGCGTTCGAAACCGGGAGCATGGGCACCGCGAGCGCCAGCGTGGATGCGGCGAGCAGCGTGATGCGTCCCTTGCGAGGCTTCATGTGGTGTCCCTTCGGCGAGGCGTGATCCGCACCGCATCGGCCCGAGGGTGCGCCTCACTTCCAGCGCAAGTGCGGGGCCAACGATGCGCGTGCGCTCGAAACGCTCTCGTCGTGGCCCGGATGTTGCGGCTTGGCGCTGTCGGTGAAGGCGCGCCCGTCGCGCGCCGCTCCGGAAGTCCTTGGGCACGCTCGAAAGGAACTCATTTCATGCGCTGGAGCGATCGAGTCTGCACCGCCTTTGTAACAATCGCCGTCGCGACGCTCGCGCGTCCCGCCACGCACGCTCCGCTCGACCGAGTCGGGCCGTGAACCGGTGGCACCAGGCGGTGCGCGACCTGCTCGACGAGATCGGAACGGCCTCACGCATCTGTTGGGCCGCGCTGATTCATACGGCGAAATCCGGCCGCCGCCGCTGAGACACACGCCTCACCTGCACCCCGGCTCGATGACGCGCCGGTTTCCCACACGGGCCACGGCGGATCCGTTCGACGGAGCGCGCGGCCAAAGGATGGTGTCTTGAACGCTTCTCGCTGGAAGCACCTGCTGCCCGTCGTCCTGACGATCGCGTTGTTCGCGGCCGTCTCCCCTGCTCGGGCGGGCGTCTCCGATGCATGGATCACCACCAAGGTGAAGATGCTGTTGCTCAACTCGCCGAGCGTCGGCGGCATGGCCATCAACGTGGACACGGATGACGGCCGCGTGACGCTGCACGGCAAGGTCGACACACGCGCCGAGCGCACGGAAGCCGGCCGCATCGCGCGCGCGGGCACGGGAGTCGTGGAGGTCCGCAATCTCCTGCAGGTCGTGGCGCCCAGCCGGCGCGCGGCGGTCAAGGCGACCGACGCCCACATCAAGACCGCCGTGACGGACGCACTGGCCGCGGAACACTCGCTCTCGGGCAGCTCCGTCGACGTGAAGTCCGTGGACAAGGGTGTCGTGCTGCTCTCGGGCAAGGCGGAGACGCTTTCCGATCACCTGCTCGCGATGGAAGTCACGGCTGCCGTTCCCGGCGTGAAGCGGGTCGCGTCGCAGATCGAAAGCCCCGACGAGTTCGGCGACCGTGAGATCTGGTTCGAGGACTCGACGGCGCCTGCCGTGGGCGCGATTCCCGGAACGCCCGCGGTCGCTCCGGCCCCCGCCAACGCGTGGTCGGACGGCTGGATCACGACCCAGGTGAAGATGCGCTTCATGACGGAAGCCGACATGGCCGCCGGTGACGTGCACGTGGACACGCATCGCGGAGTGGTCACGCTGTTCGGCACGGTGCCCACTCGCGCGGCCGGTGATCTCGCCGTCCGCTCGAGCAGCACGGTTCCGGGTGTGCGCTCGGTCACGAGCGAACTGCGCATCGTCTCGGCGGCCGCGCATCCCATGGCGTCCGCGGCCGACGACGTGATCGCGAACTCGATCCGCAAGCGGCTCACCGCCGCGGACCTCAAGGATTCGCACATCACCGTGGACGTGAAGTCCTCGACCGCGAGGCTCTCGGGCACCGTGATGTCGGCATCGCATCGCTACTCGGCGGTGTCGGTGGCGTACGGAACTCCGGGTGTGCATCGGGTGCAGAACGACCTCCGCATCGAGACCGTGCAGACCAGCCAGCGCTGACCGGTTCGCGCGGAAGCCCACGCTCCAAACGAAAGAAGCACTCCCACACTCGGGAGTGCTTCTTTCGTTTCCGGCACGGGCCCTCAGACGGCGGCGTAGAGATGCAGGCGGTTGTAGAGCGTCTTGAGACTGATGCCCAGGATCTTCGCCGCCCGCTTCTTGTCCCCGCCGCACTGCGCCAGTGTCGCGAGGATCAATCGGCGCTCCGTCGCCTCCAGTGAATCACCCACCTCGACCGGCGCCGGTTCGATCCCGCGCCCGACCTGGAGATCGTTCATCTCGATCGTCCGCTCGCTCATGATGAAGCTGCGGTGCAGTTCGTTCTTGAGCTCGCGCACGTTGCCGCGCCACGGACTCTCCGCGATCCGGCGGCGCGCCTCCTCGCCTGATCGTCTTCGAGGTGCCCTGCTGCGCGTTGAACCCGGCGAGGAACGTCTCGGCGAGCTGCAACGCGTCGTCGGCGCGGTCCCGCAACGGCGGCAGTTCGATCGGGAACACGTTGAGGCGATAGAAGAGATCCTCGCGCAGCTTGCCGTCCCGAATCGCCTGACGGGGCTCGCGATTGCACGCGGCGATCAGGCGGACGTTCACCGGCACGGGCTCGTCGCCACCCACTCGCACGAGCGTGCTCGACTCGAGGACGCGCAGCAGCTTCACCTGCAGCTCGATCGGCATCTCGGTGATCTCGTCCAGGAACAGCGTGCCGCCGGCCGCGCGCTCGAAGCAGCCGCGCCGCATCTGCGTCGCGCCGGTGAAGCTGCCTCGTTCGTGACCGAAGAGCTCGCTCTCGATGAGGTTCTGCGGAATCGCGCCGAAGTCGAGCGGAAGGTACGGACGCCGGCGACGGCTGCTCAGCTCGAAGACGGTCTGCGCGACGAGTTCCTTGCCCGTGCCGCTCTCTCCCGTGATGAGGACGGTCGCGTCGGTCGGCGCCACGCGCACGATCATGTCGTACACGACCTGCATCGCGGGCGAACTTCCCACGAGCCGGCCGAAGCGCCCGAACTTGCGCAACTCGCCCCGCAACGCGCCGACCTCTTCCTTCAACGAGCGCAGGTTCAGCACGTTCGTGAGCACGGCGATCAGACGGCTGTTGTCGAGCGGCTTCGTGAGGTAGTCGAGGGCGCCCAACCGCAAGGCATCGATCGCGGAGTTCACGGTCGCCATGCCGGAGACGATCACGACGTCGGCGCTGGTCGCGTCCTTCACCTCGCGCATGAGCGCGATGCCGTCACCGTCCGGCAGCATGAGATCGATCACGACGAGATCGGGCGGCATGTTCTCGAGGAGCTCACGCGCCTCTCGGATCGAACGAGCACAGCTCACGGCGAATCCCTGACGGGTCGCGATCTCGCCGATGCCTTCGAGGAAGTCGCTGTCGTCGTCGACGAAAAGCGCTCGGAGCACGGCACCCCCACTCAGGTCAGGCGCCACGTCGGCTCGACACACGACGCGACCGGGGCTCGGGATTCCACACCGGAAGGGAAGCTCGACGACGTCGTGTGCCGATCGATGTCCGGCCGAGTCGACGGGAAGCTCGGGCCGCACACTAACACACGCTCTCCCGAGATCGGCCCGGCGCTCTCCACCGCATGCGAAAGGCGTCCGGCCACCGTGGCCGGACGCCTCTCGAGAAATCTGGATTTCGCCGGTTTACCGCGCGAACACGATGCGGCGCGTCTCCGACTGCGTACCCACGTCGATGCGGCAGAAATACAAGCCCGCCTCGATCCGCGAACCCGCGTCATTGCGGCCGTCCCAGTCGAGCTGGTGGCTGCCGGCTTCCATCACGCGGTGCGAAGCGAGCGTCCGCACTTCGCGGCCGGTGACGTCGTAGATGTGCAGCGACACGCGCTCGTTGCGCGGCAGGTCGAAGCCGATCGTCGTGCGGACCGAGAACGGATTCGGCGAGTTCGGACGCAGGAACGCGGTGCGGCCCTGGCCCGGCGTGGGCTCGACACCCGCGACCGAGTTCGAGTCGTAGATCGCCGTGAGGAACTCGGGGTGATCGATGAACGGGTTGCGGTTGTGCTGGAACGTGTAGATCGCGCCGTTGCGCATGCGCTCCTTCCAGCTCACCGGGTCGAGCGAGTGCCACTGCAGGTACTGGGCCGCGGCCCACGGCAGCAGCTGCGCATGCGAGGTCGGATCGCCGCCCGGCCACGCCGAGTCCTCGAACAGGTAGCGCGTCGCCATGTAGAAGGACGAACGGATGCAGTCACCCTTGAACGCGTCGATGGGCTCGAAGACCGTCCCGGAGAAACCCGGCGTCACGCTCGGTCCGAGCTTGCTGCCGTTCATCGTCGTGATGGTCGGAGTGCCGACCTCGCCGTACGCGTAGTTCGAGCGGATGCCGTTCACCTTGCCGTCGGTCGGATAGATGTGGAAGGCGTCCGAGACGGGAGGCGACACCTGGTTGAACCACGACTGCGGCGTCGAGTGCTCACGGTTGTACGTGACGCCTTCGCTCGACGACACGTTGCCCGTCTGGCCGAAGGTGAACTCGTACGGCGGCGTGCCGCCGGGGATGTCGGAGTAGATGTCCCACACCTTGCCGTTCGGCTTGATGTCGGTGATCTGGAACCACGTGAGCAGCGACGCGTAGCTCACGACCGTGTGCGCCTTGATGATGTTGTGCAGCCGGATCATCAGCGCCGAACCCTTGAGGCCCGCGGTGCCGCTGTAGTAACCGGCGGGGATCGTGACGTCCACGTAGTTGAACGACTTCGTCGCCCCGATCGTGATGTCGCCCTGAAGATCGGCGACGCCGTTCACGGTGAGCGTGTTCGTGCCGGCCGTGAGGCCGCGGAACGTGACCCACACCTGGTTCGTGTTCACGAGGTCGCGAATGGCGTTGACGGCCACCTTGGCGCCGATCGTGTAGTTGCTCGCCAGCTCGGCGCTGGCCTGCGCGACCGGCTCGGTGAAGAACACGAGCAGCGTCGAGTCGCTCATCTCGCCGACCGAGGTGATGGAAGCGGGAGTCCCGCCGCCACCGCCGCCACCGATCGTGTACGACTGAATGGGCGACTGCGTCGTGGCGGAATCGTCCTCGGCCGTCACGCGGTAGTAGACCGTCACGCCGGAGGCCTGCCCCGGAATCTGCGAGCTCGTGAGGTACGTGCTCCCGGTCGTGTTCACCATGCCGATGATGTTCGTGAGCGTTCCGGCCGTCATGCCCCAGGAAAGCGTGACCGCGTTGATCGGAATGCTGTTCGGATCCGTCACGGTCGCCTGCACGTCCGTCGGAATGCCGGCCGTCGGAGGCGCGGGAATCGTCACGACGCCGGAGATCGCCGGGCCCTGCGCCGGCGGCGCCGAACCATTGTGCGATCCGGGCGAAGCGCTCGTGGCGAGGGTCACCGCGGTGATCGTCCACTCGGCGGCCACGTAACCGAGCGCGCCGGTGCCGACGTTCGAGTTGCGCACCATGTCCTTGTCGCTGAAGAGCGACGCGGTCGGGGCGATCACGCTGTCCACCGTCGCGCCGGTCGAGTTCTTCAGCCTTGGCGCCGTCACCCGTGCTGCCGTTCCAGTTGAACGAGCCCCTGGCCGGTGACCGAGATGTTCCAACCGGCGTTGGGGAAGTTCACCGTGAAGGCCGTGGTCGGGGTGGTGTAGCCCGCGACCTTCGCCTGCCCCGCCGCGATCGTGCCGGAAAGGGTCCAGGTCACCGTGTTCGCCGTGGTGCCGTTGGCGATGGCGGAGAGCGTCCAGCCGGTCAGGTCCACCGGGTTCGGGCCGGAGTTGTAGATCTCGATGAAGCGATCCGTCGAGAAGTTGGAAAGCGGATCGCACATTTCGGAAATGAAGACGTCCGCCTGGGCGGAACGGGCGACCATGGAGAGCGTCAGGAGCGCGGCCGCGCAGAACGCGTGGAGCTTTCTCACAGAGGGGGCCACACCTTTCGGGATTGGCCAGGCGGCGGACGGGGAACCCGGCCAACGCCTGTATCGGGGGCATGCTCGCTAGGGATGCATGAGTGAACTGGGTTTGAGCGGTCCAATCATATCCCCGGGCCCGAGCAATCCCGAAGTTGGAAATCCGCCAACCCGGCTTCTTTGGGAGGGACTTCGCAGAAAAGAAGTCCGTCCCGCGAATAGCACGAAAATCTCTCGAGTTCCGACACACGGGGATCGCACGCCAGGTGCCGGCCCGCGCGGGCTTGCCTCTTCCGGCCGGAACCGTGCGCCCCTCCGAGCGCCATGGGCGTCGGGGGGGGGGGGGGGGGGGGGGGGGGGGGGGGGGGGGGGGGGGGGGGGGGGGGGGGGGGGGGGGGGGGGGGGGGGGGGGGGGGGGGGGGGGGGGGGGGGGGGGTGCGGGCCCCCCCACCCGCGCGGGGGGCGCCCCTTTCACGACGCGTCGTGCCGGCACGAAGAGCACGCGCCACTTGACGTGTTCGCTCGTGCGCTCGCGCGAAGCGAGCAGTCCGCCGAGCAGCGCGAGGTAGCTCGTCCGCTCGTCCGTGCGATCGAAATACCAGAGCGGCTGGAGCCAGTTGCGGTGGCGCTCGCCGCGGCGCTCGTCGCGTCCGAGCCAGTGCAGGAGGCGCGTCTTCGAGGAGCCGTCGGGATACCGCGACTTCGAATAGAGCGGCCAGAGCACGTAGCGCAGGCGATAGCCGTTCGAGCGATGGAGGTACCCCGAAAGCGGCAGCATGTGCAGCTCCGACTGTCCGCCCCCGCTCGCGTACCACGCGACCGGCAGCAGCGCGCGAGTGCGCCGGCCGTTGCGGAAGTCGCGCTGGTACCACGGACCGACCCACGCGGTGCGCCCCGAACTGTCGGCGCCCGAGTACCACACGGGCACGATGCCGCGGCCGTGCGCGAGCGGGCCCTTCAACGTGACGACGGGACCGTAGAAGCGCGTGACGTTGCCGGTGCGCGCCTCGGTGATGCGCCCCCAGAACGGCACGAGCATGCGGCGATCGCCGAGCGAGTCACGGCGCGAGTGCCAGCTCGGGAACACCCAGCGACGGTGCATGCCGGGTTCGTGGCGCTCGTCGTAGAACGGGAAGAAGCCGACCGTGCCGCGGTCTGGCCCCGCCTGCCGGTACCACGGGCCGTACCACTCGACCGTGTCGCGCACACCGCGCCAACGCACGTGCAGCGGCGTGATCATGCGCGCGTCGAGCCCGGGGCGGCGAAGCGCGAAGTAGAACGGCGGCGCGATGGAGAAACGCGTGTCCTCGTCCTCGAGCCGATACCAGAGCGGCAGCACTCCGAACGCGGCGTAGCGATCGCCGTGCCCCCACGACACGAGGGGCCATGCGATCGAGCCGCCCTCGTGCCGAGTCGAATCGTCGCGCACGTTGCGGAACGACGCGTAGAACGGCCACGCGCCGGTCGAACGCATCGAGGGGCTGCGATAGCGCCACCAGCCCGGAGCCACGATCGCGAGATCGCGCGCGGGCCGCTGCCAGCGCGCGTACACGGGAATCAGTCCGTCGAAGCGCGAGTCGCCGCGCACGGGATCGCGCCACGACGTGGACACCCACGGCGGCAGCGAAGTCCATCCGCCCTTCGGATCGTGGTGCTGTCCGTAGAAGAGCGCGGCGCTCCATCCGCCCGCGTCCGGCGCCGACCACGTGCGAAAGGCCGCGAGACCGATGCCACCCATGCCGGGGAGCACGCCGAGTTCCGTGGTCGCGAAGCCGCGCTCGGGTTCGGTGCGACGGTAGACGAGTGGCGAGAGCTGCCATGCGTGCTCGCCGCTCGCGAACCGCCGCTCGGTCCAGATCGGGGACCAGCGCTCGATCGTGACGAGGTCGCTGCGACGGCGCGTGAACCCCACCAGCGGTGTGGCGAGCGTGACTTGGGTGAGATTCCGCCGAGAATCGCGGACCGCGCCCGTGAACGGCCACAGCAGCCAGCGTTCGCGCTCGCCGTTGCTCCGCTCGAAACCGCCCGTGAACGGGAAGACGAGGTAGTCCGCCTTCGTGACCGGCGAGCGCCACCGGCCGGTGACGGGGCCGACCATGCGGAGCGAGCGGCCGTCGTCGCCGTCCCACTTCACGAAGAACGGCCAGGCGAGCACGTCGTGGCCACGCGGCGCCGCGGCGGCCACGGTATCGGCGGCCGGCGTGTCCGCGGGCGGAACGGTAAAGGAGGAATCCGCGGCCCCGCTCGCGAGCAGCGCGGCGAGCGCCACGGTCGAGAGCGACGCGATCACGCCAGCCCTCTCCCGGTGACGAGATACGTCGCGAACGTGCCGAGCCAGTGCGAGCCCGCGTAGTGCGTCGAGCGCGCGCCTTCGAGCCCGGACGCGCGATGCGCGAGCGCGGCCGCGCGCAACGGCGCCGCGTGCGGATGCGCGCCGTCGAGCGCCGAGCACACGCCCTCGAGCATCCACGCGCGGCTCAGGTTGAGTCCGTCGAGGTGCGCGAACTTGCCGTCGGCCTGATCGGGCGTGCGCGCGGGCACGAGCCAGCGCTCGAGATCGGCGTGGCCCGGCGCGGGCAGGAAGCGCGTGAGCCACGACGCGAACTCTTCGCGCGGCAGCGCGCGGCGCAGCAGGTCGGCTTCGCCGAGCAGCGGCGAAAGGAAGTCGTGCGCGCTCGGCTCGTAGCGCACGGGTGCGTCGCGGTCCGCGCCGTACAGCCGCACGACGCGCTCGGCGATGCGGGCGCAGAGGTCCGCCTTGCCGGCGTCGCGCGCCCAGTCGAAGAACAGCCCGAGCGCGAACGCGCTCTGCGAGTGCTCGCCCGAACGCACGGGCCACGGCAGCTTCTCGAGCCACGCGAGCAGCCGCGTGGACGCGATCGTCTCGAGCGGCGCGAGCGCGTCGCGCCAGTGCGCGGAGGCCTCGTCGCCTCCGGCGCGGAACTCGGCCGCCAGCTGCAGCACCCACGCGAGCCCGTACGGGCGCTCGAAACCCTCGCGGCCCGGCGCGCGCAGGAACGCGGCCTCGGCCGCGAGCTTCTGGTCGGTCAGCTGCATCGCGAGCACCGTGCGCACGCGCGACGCCCACGGTGCGTCCGGGCAAGACGCAGCGCGCGGGCGAGCGTCCAGTGGCCGTGCACCGCCGAGTGCCAGTCGAACGCGCCGCGGAAGACCGGCGTCGAGAGGCGCGGCGGGATGGCGTCGGCATCACGCGAGAGGATGGCCGAAAAGTGGTACGGGTATTCGAGCTGGATGGCGACGAGCGCCATGTCCACGAACGGGGCGAGCCGCTCGTGCATCGGGGTGCCGGCGTGGTCGGGCATGGGCGGCACGCTAGACCCGTGCTCGGGCGGACCGCAAGCCCCCCGCGCCTCATCACACGGCTTCAGCGCGCCCCCCCGAAGCGCCGATAACGGCCGGGCCGGTCCACCGTCCGGCATCGCACGCTCCACCCGAAAGGACACGTCCGTGGACGCAGCCCGAATCGCCCGCATGAACACCGCTCCCGCGCACTTCCGCGCGGAGCGCGACCTGCCCGCCGGCTTCGCGGAGTTCTTCGCGACGCTGCACGCCGAGTTCTCGCCGCGCCAGCAGGCGCTGGCGGCGGCGCGCATCGAGCGGCTCGCGCGCGCGCATCGCGACGGCGTGCTCCCCGACCACCTGCCGCCTTCCGAGGCGACGACGTCCGACTGGAGCATCACGGTGCCCGCGTGGTGCGCCGACCAGCGCAACCAGATGACGGGGCCCGCGGACGACGCCGAGCTCGTGGTCAAGATGCTCAACTCCGGCGCGCCCGGCGTGATGCTCGATCTCGAAGACTCGATGGCGAACTCGTGGGACTGCACGATGCGCGGCGTCGCCAACATCCTCGCCGCGCTCGAAGGCACGCTCACGTACGCGGACGCCAAGCGCGGCCGCACGGTGGGCATCGAAGCGTCCGGCGTCGCGATCTTCAATCGCGTGCGCGGTCTGCACCTCTCGCAGCTCGGCGTCACCGCGGACGGCTCGCCCGCGAGCGCGTCGCTGTTCGATCTCGCGCTCATCGCGTACCAGGTGGATCCCGCGAAACTGCGCCATCCGCTCGCGTTCTACATCCCGAAGTCCGAGTCCGCCGAGGAAGCGCTCTGGTGGCGCGACGTCTTCCAGCGCGTCGCCGCGATGCGCGGCTGGCCGCGCGACTACATCCGCTGCATGGCGCTCGTGGAGTCGCATCCGCTCGCCTACCAGATGGAGGAGTTCCTGTTCGCGCTGCGCGAGCACATCGTGGGACTCAACCTCGGCCGCTGGGACTACATGGCGAGCCTGATCCACTGGAACTTCGAGAACCCGGCGTGGGTGCTGCCGGACCGCAACACGATTCCGCACGACGTGCCGTTCTTCCAGCGGCTGCGCCATCTGCTCGTCGACATCTGTCACCGCCGCGGCGCGCTCGCGATCGGCGGCATGACCGCGCTCTACCCGAGCCGCGTGGACGCCGAACTCAACGCGCGCGCACTCGCCGTGCTCGAGCAGGACAAGAAGAACGAAGCCGCGTGCTTCATGGACGGCGCGTGGACCGGGCATCCGGACCAGAACGCGATCGCCGTCGCGCAGTTCCCCGCGCCGAACCAGATCGCGAAGCGCCCGGCGGACGTCGAGCGCTATCCCGACCTGCGCCCCGCTCCGATCGGCGTCGGCAAGCACACGGTCGCCGGTACGCAGGCCGCCGCGCGCATCACGGTGCGCTACCGCAACGGCGTGCTGAACGGCCGCGGCGCGAGCCTGCTCGACGGCTACATGGAAGACCTCGCGACCGACCGCATCTACCGCCTCATGCTCGCGCAGCGCGCGGCATCGCGCCATCGGGATGCGGTGAAGATCGAAGGCGCCGAGCGCCACGACGACGCCTTCGTCGCGCGGTGCTGGGACGAAGCGCTCGCGGCGCTGGTCGCGGATCTTCCGTCCGGCCGCGACGCCGGCGACGCCGCCACGCTGCGCGAAGCGCGGCGACAGAGTGAAGAGATGAACGCCCGAGGATGGTTCGACCCCGTTTGATCCACGGGGCCGAGCGCCCCCGACACAGGGAGGATGTGCGCATGTCCACGCCGAGAACCGCGGAGCAGGTCCGCAAGAGCTGGGAAACCGACGCACGCTGGAAGGGCGTCGAGCGCCGATACACGGCCGAAGACGTCGTGAAGCTGCGCGGCACCGTGCAGGTCGAGCACACGCTCGGCCGCCTGGGCGCGGAGCGGTTGTGGACGCTCATGCAGAACGAGCCGCCGGTGCGCGCGCTCGGTGCGCTCACGGGCAACATGGCGGTGCAGCAGGTGGCGGCGGGCCTCAAGGGCATCTACCTCTCCGGCTGGCAGGTCGCGGCCGACGCGAACACGGCCGGGCAGATGTATCCCGACCAGAGCCTCTACCCCGTCGACTCCGTGCCGAACGTCGTGCGCCGCATCAACGCCGCGCTCACGCGCGCCGACCAGATCGCGCACCTCGAGGGCAAGCACGACGTGCACTGGTTCGCGCCGATCGTCGCGGACGCCGAGGCCGGTTTCGGCGGCGACCTGAACGCGTACGAGCTCATGAAGGCGCTGATCGAAGCGGGCGCCGCGGGCGTGCACTTCGAGGACCAGCTCGCTTCCGCCAAGAAGTGCGGCCACATGGGCGGCAAGGTGCTCGTGCCGACGCGCGAGTTCGTGCAGAAGCTGCATGCGGCGCGGCTGGCGGCCGACGTGCTCGACGTGCCGACCGTGCTGGTGGCGCGCACCGACGCGCACAGCGCCACGCTCATCACGTCGGACGTCGACGAGCGCGACCATCCGTTCCTCGAACGCACGCGCACGGTGGAAGGCTTCTGGAAGTACCGCGGCAGCCTCGAAGCCGCGATCGCGCGCGGGCTCGCGTACGCGCCCGTCGCCGACCTCGTGTGGTGCGAGACGAGCACGCCGGACCTGGACGAGGCGAAGCGCTTCGCCGAGGGCATCCACGCGAAGTTCCCGGGCAAGCGTCTCGCGTACAACTGCTCGCCGTCGTTCAACTGGTCGAAGAAGCTCGACGCCGCCACGATCGCGAAGTTCCAGCGCGAGCTCGGCGCGATGGGCTACGCCTTCCAGTTCGTGACGCTCGCGGGCTTCCACGCGCTCAACCTGTCCATGTTCGAGCTGGCGAGCGGCTATCGCGACGAAGCGATGTCGGCGTACTCGCGCCTGCAGGATCGCGAGTTCGATCTCCAGAAGAGCGCGGGCTACGGCGCGGTGACGCACCAGAAGTTCGTCGGCACCGGCTGGTTCGACGCACTGCAGGAGACGATCTCGGGCGGCGAGAGCAGCACGAAGGCGCTCGACGATTCGACGGAGAAGCACCAGTTCTGATCCCACCGCGATCGCCACACGAAAACAGGAAGGCCCGCGGCATCGTCGCCGCGGGCCGTTCATGCGCTCGCGTGGCGCGCGTCACCAGATGCCGGGCACCCAGCGCGCGCTCGTCGCCATGCGGCGCGCCCACGGCGTGCCGTGCTCGGCGAGCAGCAGCGCATCCTCGCGCCGGCTGCACCACGCGGACGCGATCACCGCGGGCAGCGTGAGCGCGAGCGCGCCCGGGGCCGAACCGACGGCCATCGGCAGCGCGACGTAGAACAGCATGCGCGAGGCGACTTCCGGCTGGCGCAGAGCGGCGATGCCGCCGCGCGTCGCCCAGCGGAACGCCATCGCGAGCGCCGCGAGCGCGATGCCCGCGAAGTTGCCCAGCCCTCCGGCCCACGGGCCGCCCGACGGACGGATCGTGAGATAGAAGACGAGCACGGAGGTGAAGATCACCGCCCCGAGCCAGCGCGGCGGCTTCACGCGCGCGCGCAGCGGGTCCCCGCCCGCGCGCCGCGCGGCGTGGTCCACGGCGCCGTAGAGGGCGATCAGCGTCCCGCTCGTGCCGAATCGAAAGAGGTCGTTCTCGAAGTTCATGTATCGCTCCGGCCGCCGCGGCCATGCGGCGGTGTCGGCCCAGTATCGGTGACGGGGGCCCGGCCCTGAAGGCTCGGCCCGGCCCCGTCCCGGTGTCTCAGTCGCAGAGTACGGAATAGGTCTCGAATCGCGAAGTCATCGGAGGGGTGCGGCCCTCCTCGCGCGCGGCACGGACGTCGGCGAAGCCGCGCTTGTGCCCCTCGAGGAACTCGGGCGAGCTCTTCCACGACTCGAACGCGCCGGCCTCCGACCACTCGGACACGACGAGGTAGTCCCCGCCCGCGGTGGACGGCTTGAGCACGCGCATCGAGACGAAGCCCGGAATGCGGTCGATCGCGTGGGCGCGCGAGCGGAACAGCTCCTCGAAGCGCGGCACGTAGTCGGTCTCGCAGTGGATGAAGTTGACGGCGACGAATGCGACGGAAGGCTTGGGGGCGGCCGCGACGGCCGCCTCGGGAACGACGGTGGTGTGCATGGAGTCCTCGGGATGGAGTGAGGAACGGGTGATCAACGCGGCTCGGGAACGAGACAGCCGAGGCCGCACGTCGAGCAGGCGTCGCTCGGCGCGCACGACCGTCGGAACTCGGCGTAGCGCTTGCGGAGCAGCTGGGCCAGCTCCGGGTCTTCGTGCAGCAGCTTGAGGAAGTCGACGAACCGGCTCGTCGTGCCGGGACTGATGTCGTGCTCGATCAGGCAGGCTTCGCCTTCGGCGGTCGCGGCGTCCACGCCGAGCACTTCGCGCAGGAACGTGCTCAGCACCTGGAAGCGGTGCGTGACCTCGCGGGCCGCGCGCTCGCCCGCCGGCGTGAGCAGGAGGAACCGCGCCTCGTCGTGCGCGATCAGGCCGCGCTGCTCGAGCGGGCGCAGCCCCACCGACAGCGTGGCCGGGGCGACGTCGAGCGCGCGCGCGACGTCCGCCATGCGGGCGTAGCCGCGCTGGTTGCGCAGGTCCCAGATCGCCCTGAGGTAGTGCTCGTGGCTGGGGCTCAGCGGGCGCTGGGCCTGGTATTTTCCGAGCAACATGCCGCCTCCTTCGTATGCGCTGCATTTCGTTAGGCCTACCTAATAGCAGAGCCCACGTGACCCGGCCAAGCACTTTTTTCCCCGGGCTTGTCGCGCACGCCCGGATTCCCGCTAGGCTGCGCGCCATGCTCGACTTCCCGCCAAGCGCCTCTCGCGCCGCTCGCGCCCTGTTCGCCGCCGCCCTGCTCCTGTTCGCGACGTCCGCCTGCGCCGCCCCGGCCGCGGACACCTGGGCCCGCGCCGAAGGCCTGCGCGCCACGCCCGTCCTGCGCGGCCTGCGCGCACCGGTGTTCGTGACCGCACCGCCGGGCGATCCGCGGCTGTTCGTCGTCGAGCAGCCCGGGCGCATTCGCGTCGTGCGTGACGGCAAGCTGCTCGAGCGGCCGTTCCTCGATCTCACCGATCGCGTCGGCTACGGCGGCGAGCGCGGCCTGCTCGGCCTCGCGTTCCATCCGCTCTACGCGCGCAACGGCTTCTTCTTCGTGAACTACACCGACAAGAACGGCGACACGCAGATCGTGCGCTTCAAGGCCGGCGCGATCTCCGACGTCGCCGATCGCGGAAGCGCCTCGACCGTGTTGTCGGTCGAGCAGCCGTACGCGAACCACAACGGCGGCATGATCGCGTTCGCGCCCGACGGCAAGCTGTGGATCGGCATGGGCGACGGCGGCTCGGGTGGCGATCCGCACGGCAACGGCCAGTCGCTCGGCACGCTCCTGGGAAAGCTGCTGCGGATCGACGTGGACCGGCCGCCGTATGCGATCCCAACCGACAATCCGTTCGCCAACCGCTCCGGCGCGCGCGGGGAGATCTGGGCGATGGGCGTGCGCAATCCGTGGCGCTTCTCGTTCGATCGTGGCGCGCCGCTCGTGTACGTGGCCGACGTCGGCCAGAACGCATGGGAAGAAGTGAACGTCGCGCCGGTGACCGGCGCCGGGCTCGACTACGGCTGGAACCGCCGCGAAGGGCTGCACGCGTTCCGCGCGTCTCCCCCGCGCCCGAACACGCTCGACCCGATCGAGGAGTACGCGCACTCGGAGGCTGCTCGGTCACGGGCGGTTACGTGTATCGCGGCCGGGCGCTCCAAGGACTGCAGGGCACGTACTTCTTTTCCGACTATTGCCTCGGCTGGCTCAAGTCCTTCCGCTGGGTGGACGGGCGCGCCACCGACCTGCGGGAGTGGCGGATCGGCCCGCTCGGCTCGGTGACGAGCTTCGGCGAGGACGCCGCGGGCGATGCTGTCACCTCGGGCGACGACGGCGCGGTCTACGGCCAAGCCGTGCCCCGCGCCGCGACGCGCAATCAGGCGGGCTGACCTCGCTCTCGCGATCGCCGAGTTCGCCGGAGCCTCGGGCACGTCGTCGTCGGCCGAATCGAGCACGCGCAGCACGAGCAGCGTGCGGTCGTCCTGCGCTTCTTCCGAACCCAGGTGCGCCTCGACCTCGTCGAGCAGCCGCGCGGTGATCGCCCGGGCGTCGAGCCCGCGGGCAGCGAGCGCACGATCTCGGCGACGCGCTGTTCGCCGAACAGGTCGCCGTCGCAGTTCGCCGCTTCGCTGATGCCGTCGGTGAACAGCACGAGCACGTCGCCGGGCTCGAGCTCCACGCGCTCGTGTTCGAGCTGGATGTCCTCGAGCACGCCGAGCAGCAGCCCGCCCCGCTCGAGGAACATCGTGCTGCCGTCGCGGCGCACGAGCGCCGGCCAGTTGTGCCCCGCGTTGCTGAACGTGAGGTGCCGCCCGGTCGCGTCGACGCGCGCGAGGAAGAACGTCGCGAACTGGTGCACCGCGGTGCTGCGGTACACGAGCGCGTTGATGTTGCGCAGGATCGTGCTCACGGGCTCGATCGAGCGCGAGTGCGTGCGCAGCGCCGCCTGAAGCATGGACGACATGAGCGCGGCCGGCACGCCCTTGCCCGCCACGTCCGCGATCGCCACGAGGAACGAACCGTCCTCGCACGGCACGACGTCGTAGTAGTCGCCGCCGACCTGGCGCGACGAGATGTTGATCGCGTGCACTTCGCAGCGCGGCATCACCGGGAACTCCGAGCGCAGGAACGTGCGCTGGATCTGCTGCGCCAGGTGCAGCTCCTCTTCGAGGCGCGCCACCTGCAGGCGGTCGCGCAGCAGCAGCGCGTTCTGCAGCGACACGGACATCTGCGACGCGAGCGCCTGCAGCAGCGTCTCGTCCTCGGACGTGTACTCGGTGCGCGTGAGCTTCTCGCCGAGCAGCACGAGCCCGAGCATCTCGCCGCGCCAGCGCAGCGGCAGCAGCAGCTCGCTGCCGAGGCGGTCCACGAGCAGCTCGCGATCCGCGCGGCGCAGCCCGTCGACCGGGTCGGCCAGCCGGAACACCGGCAGCCCCTGTTCGATCCGCCGAGGGTCTCGCCCAGTCCGGCGATCGCCGCCTCGTCCAGCGGATCGCCCGCGCCGCTCCGCGACACCGGGCCCTCGCGCGTGAGCGCGAGCACGTACGACGAGCGCAGCAACAGCGCCTCGGTCATCGTGCGCGCGGCGCGCGTGAGCAGGTCGTCGAGGTCGATCGTCGTCTGCAGTTCCCGTCCGAGCGCGCGCAGCACGTTGCGGTAGTCGCCGGGATCGCGCAGGAACATCTGGTCGAGCGACTCCTCGAGCCGCGCGATCGCGGGCTGGAAGAGCGTGAGCGCCATGATGAGGAACACGGGCTCGATCACGCGCGCGTCGAGGCCGAACGATGCCGCCACGAACCGGTTCACGCGCTCGACCACCAGCAGGTAGATGCCGATGAGCACCGCGGAAGCGAGCGCGTAGAGAATGCCGCGCCGCGCGATGAGCTTCGCGTCGAGGAACTTGTAGCGCACCATCGCGTACGCGATCGCGCCCGAGCCCAGCAGCAGCGCCGCGGTGGTGAGCAGCGTCTGCAGCTGCCGCGGCATCTGCCGGCCGAGCAGCGTGGGCACGCTGGTCGAGGACGCGTACAGCACGAGACACCCGGCCAGCCCGACCGCGATCGCACCGATCTGGGCGCGGATGCGCGGCACCTGCGTGCGGCGCCAGGCGCCCAGCAGCAGCGCGATCGCGCCGGCGCCGAAGCCGAGGTCGACGAGCGAGAACAGCGAGCGGTGCACGCCGAGCCACACGCGCGCGATGACGGCGAAGCCGGCGAACAACGGGCGCACGGTCTCGGGCACCGAGAGCACGGGATCCGTCTCGGGCTTCCACATGCCCATGAGCAGCATGAGCACGAAGTGGAAGACGTGCGGCGCGAACACGACGAGCATGAAGCTCGGCGTGCGCAGCCCGCCGGGCAACTCGATGCGGCGCGTGAACGCGCGCTCCTCGGGGAAGATGCTCGCGAGCAGGAACGCCGTCGGGAAGAACAGCTCCCAGAGGTACGCGGCCGTCTCGGGAAGCGTCGCCCCCGCCGAGCCCGCGGGCGCGAGCAGCGCGAGCGCCGACAGCACGGCGCCGAATCCGCCGAAGAAGAGCAGCAGCGACACGACGCGATTGAGCCGCTGGCCGGGATTCTCGCGCAGGATCACGAGCCCGAGCAGGAACACGAGTCCGCCCAGTACGAGATTGCCCGTCGCCAGCCAGTGCGCGTTGTCGGTCATCGCCGCGGCCCATCCTCCTTCGTATGACACGCCCCCTGCGGTCGCGCGCAACCCGTGATCGGGCGCGCCGTCACTGTGTTTCGGTCGCGCGGAACCACCGTCAGGGTCGCCGACCGCTCGCTGCGCGCTGCAGGCGTCAAGCACCTCGCCGCCCCGACCGTCACGGGCCGAGACGAGCGCGGTCGCCCCCCTCCCCGCGCGGGCGCGGATGAAGTAGACCCCGGGCGATTGCGGAGTACCGCCGCCGTCCCGGCCGTCCCACTGCAGTTCGTGCCGGCCGGCGGGCAGCCGCGCGGCCTGCAGCACGCGCACGCGCGCGCCGCGCAGGTCGAACAGCTCGACATGCGCCTCGGCGTGGCGGGCACGTCGACGCGCAGTCGAAGCGCGCTTGGCCGCGCGTGGCGCGCGCCGAGCACGCGCAGCGCGAAACGCCACGGCGCTCGCCGGATCCACGCCCGTGCTGGGCGCCGGGTTCACGCGCGAACGGCGCGGACAGCCACACGCCCGTGAGCGAGTCCGCGCAGCAGGCGAGCACCTCCACGAGCGCGCCGTCGCCCACGAGTTCGGGCCTGAGCACCCACGCCGGCGCGGCGTCGAAGCCAGCGAAGCGCCACGCCCGCGCCGCGATCCAGCGAGAACCCGCACCTCGTAGCGATCCACCAGCGCCGGCGGCACGCATGCCAGCGCGATCGCTTCCCCGCTGGCCGCCTGCAGCTCCGGCCCGGGTCGCCCCAGGCGGCAGGCCCACCACGCTCAAGTTGCGGACGGCGCACCGACACCCACACGCTGTCGGATCCACGTCGCGCCGCGGACCCGGCGGCACAAACGGCAGCCGGTGTTCCCCTCCCCGGGCGGGAGCAGCGCCAGCAAGTCGAGGGCGCCGCGAACGCGAACGCCAGCGCGGCCAGGCGTCGTCGCCACCGGCGTCCCCGCCGAGCGGCGAGCCGCCGCGCGGCGCGCCCCCGGGCACGATCTCATCGGGCCCCACCGGCCGGGCCGCTCCAGCGCCAGGACGCTCGTGCGAGCCAGCGCGCCAGCGATCACCTGGGGCGGGCCGAGCTCGACCGGCGTGGAGGACACGCGCATGCGCAGCGGGCATGCGCACGCGCGGGTTCGGCGACGTCGTCGCTGCGCAGTGCGAGCTCGCCGGTCTGGTCGCCGTCGTCGTAGCCGCGCGCGCTCATGCCGACCCGCACGGTGTCCTCGCCCGGCGGCCGTCACACCCGAGCTGTCCGTCCACGGTGAGCCACTCGGGAAGGCGCTGGAGGCGCACGCGCAGTCCGGTCCTGCGCCTACGCCGCGTTCCACGTCACGAGCGTGCCGCGCGTCCCGCCGGCATCCTGCATCCCGATCGTGGCGCGGTCGCACGCCGCCCGCGGACAGGTACTGGTAGTCGATCGTGCCGCTGGGCCAGAGCAGCACCTGGAACGTGTAGGGACCGCCGACGGCGTAGTGCACGGCGTCACGCCATTCCACGATGAAGCGCGAGCCGTCGTAGTACGCGTACGCGCGCCCTCCCCCCGTCGTCGTGCGGAGGTCGAGGTCGTCCCACCACGGCGCGATCAGCGCGCGCGGAGTCGCGGCCGCGGTGTCGGGCAACGCGACGTCACGGAACGAACGGCAGCGGAACGTTCGTGCGCGTCGAGTCGTCCGCGCTGCCGAAGAGCCGCGTGCCCACGCCGGCGATCTCCTGCCACTGGAACACCGGTCCGCCCGGCGCATCGCTGTCGATCCAGCGATAGCCGCCCGCATCGGGCCCATCCCGGACCCGAGCCCCTGCCAGCTTGCCCGCGGGCCGGATCGCGCCGCGCGGCGCTCCGGGGGCGAGCCCCGCCCGGCCCAGCCGCCTCGTCGACGCGCGCCAGTGCAGGGGCGAGCCGCCGTCGTTCCGCAGCCGCAGCGGCGTCGTGCGGTCGCGCACGGCGTCACCGAGCCCGTTCGCCGTCACCAGTCGCAGCGAAGTCGCGCGGCGAGCGCACGCGATCGGGGCGGCGCCGCGACGGCGGGCAGCTCCACCCGCAGCAGGCCGAGGTCGGGGTCGTCGCAGGCGATGTCCAGCCACCTGCGTACGCGCCGGATCACGGCGGCCGGAAATGGCGCGAAGAGCACCGATGCGCGCGCTCGCCCGGCTGCAGCTGCGAACGGCGAAAACGAGCGCGAACGGCGCGTCGACCCAGCGCCAGAGCAGCTGCAGGCGTCCACGCCGTCGTTCCCGACGTTCAGCGGCAGCGTCTCCGCCGTCCGACGAACACGCTCCCGAAGTCGAGCGCAGCCGGCCCGAAGGCCGCATCGGGCGCGCCCTCCACGCGCAGCGTGGCGGCGCACGGCACGTCCGGCGCACCGGGATCGTTCGTGCGCACGTGCACCGTTCCCGCGTAGTCCCCGCTGGCAGCGCCGTGGCGTCCATGAGCACGCGCACGGTCGCCTGCTCGCCGGGCGCGAGGAAGCCGGACGCGGGCGAGACGGTGAGCCACTGCCGCAGCGGCACGATGCGCACCGCGAGACTGTCGCGCACGAAGTCCTGGTTGAACGCTCACCGTGAGCCCGATCGTGCGCGTCGAGTCCTGGATACCGACCGTGCTGTTGTTCCACACGCCGGTGCCGGCGAGCGGTACTGGAAGCAGATCTCGCCCGACGGCGAGAAGATCGCCTGAAAAGTCTGGACCGAACCGGGGTCGGCGTACCGCGGCACGTCGAGCCACGTGACGACGAAGCGCCCGTCCACGACGGCCGCGTAGGCGCGGCGTGTGGACGAACCGAAGTTCAAGTCGTCCCAACAGGGCGCGATCATGGTGCTCACGCCGCGCGTCGAGGGCAGTCCCGAGTTCACGAACGGCACGGGCGCCGTCGCGAACGAGAGGAAGCCGTTCGTGCTGACGCGTACGCCGGTATAGCGTCGACCGTAGTAGGGGAACGAAAACCCGATCGGCACCTCGGCCGACAGCGCGTCGTCGCCGACGAGATCGATTGCGTTCGCCGGAGTCTCGATGTCCACCCACGCATAGGCGGGGCCGCCCGGGGCGGTCGAGTCGAGCCAGCGATAACCGAACGCGTCGGGTCCGCCGGCCGCTTCGGCCTGGGGACCCTGCGGCGCACCGTCCTGCCCCTTGGCGAGCGCTTCGTCCGGCCATACTCGGCTGTGTTCGCGCTGACCTCCAGCTCGGGCGTCGGCGGCACTCCACTCGAGCGTGCCCGGCGAGTCGTTGTGCAGAACGAACGCCTCCTGGACCGACTCTCCGGTGCGCAGTTCCGCGGCGACCGCCCCCGGCGTCACGACGCCGTGCGGCGACGGCAGCGTCGAGACGTGAAGCACGTTTGAAAGCGGGCCGGGATTGCCGAACTCGTCGCGCGCGCGCATCGCGAGGAAGATCTCGGTGTTCGCCGGCAATCCGAAAATGCGCGCGTGCTCGGCCGCGCCGGGCTCGAGCGGTTCGGGTAGCGCACAGGCGGTCGCGGTGGAGAAGTTCGCGGAATCGAAACGCGGTGGACCAGCGCAGTTCGTAACTGGTCGCCCGGCCCTGATCGCCGTCGTCACCCGTGGCCGTCCAGGCGAGGTCGTACGACGTCGAACCCGCCGCGACGGGCGCGAGGTCCGTGATTCCGCCGGGCATGATCGTGTCGGGGTCCGCTGCGGCGAGGTACAGGTTCAATCTCGCCGCGGTCACCCGATCCGCCCGGCCAACCACGGCAGATGGTCCGCGGTCGAGAGCAGCCGCTCGCGCAGCTGCGGCACGTTCATCCCGGGATAACGCCCGAGCAGGAACGCGCACGCACCGGCGACGAGTGGCACGCCATGGAGGTGCCGGAGAGCAGGCGGTACGCGCCGCCCGGCCAGGTGGAATAGATGTCCACGCCCGGCGCGGCGACGTCCACGGACGTCGCGCCCCAGTTCGAGAACGACGCGAGCTGGTCGTCGCGATCGGTGGCCGCGACGGCGATGACGTTGGGCAGGTCGAGGCTCGACGGGTACTGCGGCATCGCGTCGTTGTCGAGACCGGAGTTGCCCGCGGCCGCGACGAACAGAATGCCGCCGCGTTCGCCGAGGCGACCGCGTCGTAGAGCGCCGCGAGTAGGGTCCTCCCCCCCACGAGTTGTTGAGCACGCGCACGTGCATGCGGATCGCGTACAGGATCGCGGTGATCGCGTCGGCCGTGTTGCCGCTGCCCGAGGCGCGCAGGAACTTGAGCGCGACGATCTTCGCGCGCCAGTTGACGCCCGCGACGCCGATCCCGTTGTCGCCGACGGCGGCGATCGTGCCGGAAACGTGCGTGCCGTGACCGTTGTCGTCCATCGGATCGGCGTCACGGTTGGCGAAGTCCCAACCGTGCACGTCGTCCACGTAGCCGTTGCCGTCGTCGTCGACGCGGTTGCCCGGGATCTCGCCCGGATTGTTCCAGATGTTCGCGACGAGATCCGGATGGGTGTGGTCCACACCGGAATCGATGACGCCGACGACCATGTTCGAATCACCGGTGAATGCGTTCCACGCGAGCTCCGCGCGAATGTCGGCTCCCGGCGTCCCCCCCGTCTGCCCGGCGTTGTGCAATCCCCAGAGCTGCGGGTAGCCGGGATCGTTCGGGCGCACGTCGGCGGACCAGATCCAGTTCGGCTCGGCGTACACGACGTCGGCGCGCGCGCGCAGCGCCGCGACCGCCGCCTCGACCGGGCCGCTCACGCGCAGGCGTTCGAGCCCGGGCACCTCGAAGCGTTCGACGAGCGTGCCGCCGACGTCTTCGCGCAACGTGGCGCGCCGCGCGGCGCCCGTCTCGGCGCGAAAGCGCACGAGCACCTCGCCCGGCTCGAAGGGCGGCGCCGCGGCGGCCGCGATCGCCGGCAGGGCGAGCAGCCAGAGAAGCGCGAACGAATGCAGAAGACGGCGCATGTGCTCCCGGGGGTGCGAGCTTCCTCCCGAACGACCGCGGCCGGCGGTACCGAAGCGCGCGCCCCGAAACACCGCGGGCGCGTCGACGGCCCGGAGACAGTAGGCCGCGACGCGCCCGTGGCGCCACAACGAATGTAAGGGCTAGCGCTTCGCGCGGCCCTTCGCGCCCGGCTTGGTGTAGCGGGCGATGACGCGGGTCGTGATGCCGCCGCGCACGTTGAACAGTCCCGCGATCGTCATGCGGCGCGGCTTCACCGCCTTCACGAGGTCGTCGAGGATCTGGTTCGTGACCTGCTCGAAGTAGTGCCCCTCGTTGCGGAAGGCCCAGATGTAGAGCTTGAGCGACTTCAGCTCCACGCACAGCTTGTCGGGCGTGTAGAGCACGACGATCGTTCCGAAATCCGGCTGGCCGGTCACGGGGCAGTTGGCGGTGTACTCGGGGCACTCGTGGCGGATGAGGTAGTCCCGGCCCGGGCTCGGGTTCGGGAAGGTCACGAGGTGCTTGGAGGGCTTGGTCGACATGTGGGTCGGATGCTCGCTGCTGGGGTGATGGCGGATGGCCGGCGCCGGGTGAGGCGCCCGCCGGACCCGCGCAGGGTCCCGTCGGGGACGATTTCGGCCCGGCACCATACCAGCGCGACCCGGCCGGTCCAATGCCCGGAAGCCGAACGCGCGCTCAAGGCCGCCCCCCTTCCGGCCGATGAAACCCCTGCGACGACGGCCCCTCCGTCTGGCGAGACCTCTCCCGAGGAGGGCCAGTCGTGCCGTTTTCGAACCCCCAGAATGCCGCCGTGCCGTTCGTCCTGATCGCGGACGACGAACCCGCCGTGCTCGAAGTGCTCCATTCCATGGCGCGCTCGCTCGGCTGGCAGCCCCTGCTCGCCAACACCGGCACCCAGGCGCTCGAACTCTTCCGCACGCACAGCCGCGACATCGAATGCGCGATCGTGGACCTGCACATGCCGGAAGTGGACGGACTTCAGCTGCTCCACGAGATCCGGGTCCTGAACCCCGAAACGCGCGTGCTGCTCATGACCGGCGACTACGTCGAGGCGGACACGTTCGCCGGCGACGCCGACGAGCCGGACGGCCTGCTCTCGAAACCCTTCTTCATGACCGACCTGCAGCAGGCCCTCACGCCCCCGCGGAGCGAGGCCGCGTGAGCGAACCGCGCCCGGACACCTCGACCGATTCCACCGCGGCGGCCATTCCGGCCGGCACCGCGGCGGAACTGTTCGAGGCGAGCCTTCGCATCGTCCCGACGCTCGACCTGCGCGACGTGGGCGCGCAGCTGCTCGCGCCGCTCGTGCGCGCGACGTCGGCGAAGCGTGCGTCGCTCATGGTCATCAATCCCGAGACCGGCCGGCTGCGCATCGTCGCCGGGCTCGGACTGCGCCCCGAACTGATCGGCCGCGACACCGAGTGGCGTCCGAACAGCATCTCGGAGTGGGTGTATCGCAAGCACCAGGGCCTCGTGCTCAACGGCGAAGTGCGCGGCGAAGCGCTGAACGGCACCGCCGAGCAGGCGATCGAGTCGGCCGTGTGCGTGCCGCTCGAATCGCACGAGGGCATCCTCGGCGTGCTCAACCTCGCGCGCACCGCGCCCTCGCCGGTGTTCCAGAACGCCGATCTCGAAACGCTGTCCGCGATGCTGCCGCCCGTCGCGGCGGCGATCGAGCGCGCGATGCACGCGCAGCGCGCCGAGCAGCTCGCGCAGCAGTTGCGCGATTCGAGCGGGCTCACCGGGCGCACGCTGTTGCCGACCGGCACGTTCGAGTCGCGCTTCTACGAGGTCGCGTACGCGCGACTCGCGAGCGCGTACGAAGGCGGCGACACGGCCGACCGCGTGCCGCACGCGAACGGCGCGCAGTCGCTGCTCGTCGCGGACGTCGCGGGCGACGGCGTCGAAGCCGCGCTGACCGCCGCGTTCGTGCAGGGCCTGTTCGTTTCGTGCGCGACCACCGAGGCCTCGCCCGCTTCGATGATCGCGCGCATCGGATCCGAGCTGCACCTGCGCTCGGGCGGAAGCCGCACGACCGCGCTCTGGCTCGCGCAGCTCTCGCCCGCCGGACTGCTCACCTGCGCGAACGCCGGCTATCCGCCGCCGCTCTGGGTGCCGTCGGACGACAATCCCGTCTCGATGCTCGCCGGCAACACGCCGAGTGCGGGCAGCTCGGCGCAGGACAAGTTCGAGGACGAGCAGGTGCGGTTGCTGCCCGGCGATCTCGTGGTCGCCGTGAGCGACGGCGTGCTCGGCGCGCGCAACGTGATGGGCCAGACGTTCGGCTACGAGCGGCTCACCGAGTACCTCGTCGAGCTGCGCCGCCAGCCGCTCGACATGGTCGTGAACGACATCGTGAAGGCGATCCGCAACTGGAGCGGCCGTCCCGTTCCCACGGACGACGTCACGGTGCTCGCGATCCGGTTCACGCCCGGGCGCTGAGGCAGCACTCGCGCGACGCCACGCGCGATCGCCCACGCTGGCCGCGCACGTCGCGCGCGTGGTAGCGTTCCCGCCCTCATGAAACGCGTCTTCCTCGAAACCTACGGCTGCCAGATGAACGTGGCCGACAGCGAACTCATGGCCGGTGTGCTCGAGCGCGCCGGCATGGAGCTCGTGCCGCGTCCGGACGAAGCCGACGCGGTGATCCTGAACACCTGCGCGATCCGCGAGCACGCGGAGCTGCGCGTGCTCGGGCGTCTCGGGGAGTTCGCGCACCTGAAGATGAAGAACCCCGCGCTCGTCGTGGGTGTCGCCGGCTGCATGGCGCAGCACCTGCGCAAGAAGCTGCTCGATTCCAAGCGCGTGCTCGACCTGGTCGTGGGCCCCGACGGCTATCGCGACCTGCCCAATTTGTTGAGGAGCGCCGCTGGCGCTCCCGTCGCGGAAATCCGGCTGGACCGCGACGAGACCTACGGCGACCTCGAGCCCAAGCGCGTCGCGGGCGTGCGCGCGTGGGTGACCGTGCAGCGCGGCTGCGACAAGTTCTGCACCTACTGCGTCGTCCCCTACACGCGCGGCCGCGAGCGCAGCATTCCGCTCGCCGATCTCGTGCGGCAGGTGGAGCACGCGGCGTCGCAGGGCTTCTGCGAGATCGTGTTCCTCGGCCAGACGGTGAACTCGTGGAAGGAGGGCGCGCACGACTTCGCCGACCTGCTGCGCGCCGCGAACGGCGTGGCTGGCGTGAAGCGCATTCGCTTCACGTCGCCGCATCCGAGCGACATGACCGACCGCGTGATCGCCGCGATGGCCGAGTGCGAGAAGGTGATGCCGCACGTGCACCTGCCGCTGCAGTCCGGTTCGGACCGCGTGCTCGACGCGATGAACCGCACGTACGACATGGCGACGTTCCGCGACGTGGTCGCGAAGTTGCGCGCGCGCGTGCCGAAGATGGCGCTCTCGACCGACGTGATCGTCGGCTTCCCCGGCGAGACCGAGGAGGAGTTCGAGATGACGTCGGCCTATTTGAAGGAGGCGCGCTTCGACAGCGCGTTCCTGTTCAAGTACTCCGCACGTCCGGACACGAAGGCGTTCAAGTGGCCGGAGACCGTGACCGAGGAAGAGAAGGGCCGCCGCCTGTCGCGCCTGATCGACGAGCAGATGGCGATCTCGGCCGAGATCAACGACGCGCTGCTCGGCAGCGAGGTCGAGGTGCTGGTCGAGAACGTGAGCCACCGCGACGGCACGCAGCTCTACGGCAAGAGCGCCGAGTTCAAGACCGTCGTGTTCACCGACGACGGCACGCAGCCCGGCGAACTCGCGCGCGTGAAGGTGATCGGCACGACGCCGGTGACGCTGCTCGGCGAGTCGCTGAAGAAGCCGCGGCAGGTGCCGCTGGTGACGATCGGGTAGAGCGGGCCGGCGCGTCTTCGCCGTGCGCCCGCGACGTGTCGATTCACCCGCGCTGGCGCGGTTTCGGTGAAGGGAATGTCACGCGCCCGGTGACGCAGCAGCCTCGACAGGCCTCCACAACTTCTTTGCTTGCCTCCGATGGGACGGCAACCGATATTCCGCGCACCCCACCGTCGGAGCGAAAGCTCTGCCGGCCCCCCCCGGGTTACTGATCCGGGGGATTTTTCTTGCCTCGCCCCCGCAGTCCTTCGCATGAAGCGAACTGCGTTCCTCGTGGATGGGTACAACCTCTACCACTCCCTGCGAGAAGCCGAGCGCGTGAGCGCCGGGGCCGGGCTGCGATGGCTCGACCTGAGCGCTTTCGCGGGCTCATTCCTCGAGCTGATCGGCCGAGACGCCGTACTCGTCGAGGTGACCTACTTCTCCGCGCTGGCTCATCACCGAGAGCGCGAACGACCGGGTACGACAGCGAGACACCGAACCTATCTGGCGGCCCTTGCCGCCTCGGGAGTGCTCGTCACGCGAGGGCACTTCAAGCAGAAGCGATTCCGATGCTCGCTCTGTAGCGCGACAACGCGGATCTTCGAGGAGAAGGAAACGGACGTTTCGATTGCTGCGCACCTGTTCGAGCTGTACCAGCGGAACACTTGCGACGCCGCCGTCCTGGTCACCGGCGACAGCGATCTGGCGTCGGCCGTGAGATCCGCGAAAACGCTCTTTCCGGCGAAGCAGACATTCGTGGTCTTCCCGTTCGCGAGAACGAGCGACGAGCTTCGAAGTGTTGCCACGGGCAGCTTCAAGGCGAGCACGAGCCACTACCGCCGGTGTCAATTTCCCGACCCGTTCGTACCGAGCGATGGGCTGGCGATCGCGAAACCGCCCGGCTGGTGAGTACTGCCGCGCGGTGCTTCGCAGCGATCGACTCCCGCTGATCTGATCGCCCCCCTGCACTTTCGCTCTCGGTCTCACGCCGCGCACTCCGGCGACGCCTTCGCCTCACCCTCCTTCCGGCGGTAGTCCACCTTCGTACCCAGGTGACTCCCGAACGACTTGATGGCCGCGTGCACACGCGCTTCGAGCGGCCCGTCCGCGAGTGATGCGGTGCGATCGGCGGCGAGTTTCGCCTTCTCACGCGAGCACCCGAGGGACCGCAACGCCGCGATCGTGTCGAGTTCGCTTTCACGGCGCGCGAATGCGCGTTGCTCGGCGGTGGGGAGATCGGTCGCAGCGGCGATCGAGTCGGGATCGGCGGTGGGCACTTCATGCGCTGCGTTCGAGGCCTGGCGCGCCGCCTCCCTTTCCCCTTCGCGTTCCTTTGTAGCCCTCGCGTGTGCCCGCGCCCGCTCGTTCACCTCGCGCTTCGCCGCGACCTCGTCCGTTCCGATCCGCTTCGCAGCCTCGTGACGGTTGTGGTGCGCGCAGAGCAGGCGGAGGTTGTCTTCCGTGGTCTCGCCGCCGTGCGCGAGCGGAGTGATGTGGTCGATCTGTAGGCCACGCGTCTCGCCGCAACGGTGGCCGTCGGCGCTGACGAAGGCGCAGCAGTGTTCGTCGCGCTCGGCGACCTTGCGGCGCAGCGCGGCCGGAACGTGGCGACCGCGCGGGACGCGCTTGCTCTCGGACTTCTCACCCTTTGCGCCGAAGCGCCGCTTCTCGAGATGCGTCGCGTAGTGCGCGAGAGCGCGAGCGACGACCACCGCCGGGTCGCCGTTGCGCACGACATGCGCGAGAAGGTCCTGCGCCTTCTTGAACGCGGCGAACTCTTCGTCGGTGAGGACGAGTTGCAGTCCGCGCTCGCCCTGCTGCGTGACGATCACGCGACCGCGCACCTGTCGATTCACATGCGCTGGCGCATGTTCGGTCAAGCCCGTGTCAGGCGAAGCGACGCCGCAGAGTTCGGAGAGCGAGACGTTGGCGGCGGGCGCGGTGTTCCGTTCGGCGCTCGCTTCACACTCCGGCTTCTCGGTCGGCGCGCTCTGCGGCGAAGGCGCGGGGCTCTTCGCGGCGATCACGATGCGCCGCACCTGCAGCTTCGGCTGGTGCGTGACGGCGTCGAGCAGGGCCGCGGCATTGTCTTCGGTGAGCACCGGCGCGATCTCGCACGCGTTCGAGACCGAGAGGCGCCCGTCGCTGATGCGCTCGAAGACCTGCGGGAACTTCCGCCCGAGGCGAGCCGCCTGCAACCGGCGCAAGGTCTTCGCTTCCGACATCCGCAGGTGCTCGATGCAGTACCGCTGCATGCACGAGTACCCCGCCTCGAGGTAATCACCACGCGAGTCGATCAGCGCGATGAGCGCGAGACCTTCGGCGAGTCGCGACTTCTCCTCGAGATCCACTTCTTCGAGGCGACGGCGGGCGGCCAGGGGCGACAGGTGATCGACGGCGAATCGAGACATCGCGCACTCCGCTTCGGGGGCGGGTGTGCGCGATTTGTATCACGCGTGTTTTCGAGGGCCGCAGAAGAGCGTGCACGCGAAAACGAGCGACGCGATGACAACGCGCGAGCGAAGACGCGCGATGGGCGGCCACGAACGAACGTCGCGCGATTGCGCGCGGCGCAGAGAGAAGGTGTCGCGCTCGTGCTTCTCGCGGCGCGAAGGCCGTCAAGAACGAACTTCGCGAGCGACCCACATCGACGTATTCACGACGCGAGTTGGCGGCAGTTTGGGAAACCGCTGCTCTCCCCGCTCACACGCTCAGCACCTTCCCCCACGCCATCAACCCCGCCCCCACCACTCCCGCCCTGTTCCCCAGCTCCGCCGGCACCACGCGAAGCCTCCGCGTGTGCGAGGGCTGCGCGTAGCGGTGCAGCGCGGCGACCACGGGCACGATCAGCGCGTCGCCGGCCTGCGCGATACCGCCGCCGATCACGAGCACGTCCGGGTTCACGACCTGCACCGCGGCCGCGACCTGATGACCGAGCGCGTCCGTCATCTCCGCGATCAAGCGCCGCGCGATCCCCTCACCACGCGCGGCAAGCTCGAACACTTCGCGCGCCGAAACCACCGCCAGCCCCGCGGCCTGCGCGCGATGCGTCAGCCCCTCGCCGCCGGACGTCGTCTCCGCGCACCCCTCGACGCCGCAACGGCACGGCGGTCCGGAGGACCGCTGACCCATATGAGATATCTCGCCGGCACCGCCCCACGCGCCGCGCAGCACGCGACCGTCCACGACGATGCCGCAGCCGATCCCGGTGCCCACGGTGATCGTCACGCTCACACGCGCCCCGCGCGCCGCGCCCGCGAAGTGCTCGCCGTACGCGGCACAGTTCGCGTCGTTGTCCGCGGCGACCGCCACGCCCAGCTCTCCCGCCAGGTGCGCGGCGAGCGCGAAGTCCTTCGGCAGCGCCAGATGCGGCGTCTCATCCACGAGCGCGCCGCTCGTGGGCTCGATCACGTTCGGGCAGCCGATGCCGAGCGCTTCGGCCGGCAGGCGCCCGCGCGCCGCGCCCACGAGCGTCCCGAGCAGCGCTTCGGCGCTCTCGGAAGCCCGTGAGGGCATGCGCGAGAACTCGAGCAATGCGCCGTCACGCGCCACGCGCGCGACCTTGAGATCGGTGCCGCCCAGGTCGAGGGCGATCGTATGGAGGGGGGCGGACATGGCGCGGGACGCTAACACAGCCCGCGGGGTGATTCCGCGCTGGACTCGCCCCGCCGCGCCGCGTCACATTGCGCGCCATGAACGCTCTCTCCCGCACCGTGCTCGCCGCCGCGCTGCTGCTCGGCGTGGCCGCCACCGACTCACCGCGCCGCGCGCGCGCCGCCTCGGCCACTCACACCGTGCCCGGCCTTTCAGGGCCGGTCGAGATCCTCACCGACCCCAGCGGCATCCCGCACGTGCGCGCCACGACGCTCGGCGAGCTCTACGCGGGCTGGGGCTCAGTCACCGCGCGCGACCGCATGTGGCAGCTCGCGCTCACGCGCGCGCAGGGACGCGGCGAGGCGCACCGCTGGCTCGGCAACAACGCGCTCGCGGGCGACGGTGGCGCGCAGCTGTTTCGACTGCGCGAACGCGCCGCCGCGATCTGGGCGCGCGACCGCAAGGACCCGGCGCTCGCCGAAGCGCTCCAGCGCTACGCCGACGGCATCAACGCGCGCATGGACGAATGCCGCCGCGGCGACGCGCAGTGGCCGGCCGAACTGCGCAAACTCAAAGCCACGCCGGAGCCGTGGAGCGGTGAAGACTCGGCGCTGCTGTTGCTCGCCATGGGCATCACGCTCGATCTCGACCTGCCCGAGTTGCGCGAGGACGAACTGATCTCGACCTCCAGCCGCGAGACCGATCGCGCGCGCCGCGTGTACGAAGAACGGCTGATGTTCGACACGATTCCCGACAGCGCGCGCGTCGCGATGTCGGCGACGTCCGCGCCGGGCGCGATGGCGGAAGCGCACGCCCACGCCGAGCACCCGCCCCTCGCCGCTTCGACGCTCGCCGCCGCCGCGCGTGCCGCGCGCACGCTCCAGCCCTTCGGCGCGCACGAGAGCGACGGCTCCGATCGCGCGAGCAACGAGATGGTCGTCGCCGCCGGCCGCAGCGCGAGCGGCAAGCCGCTGTTCGCGAACGATCCGCACCTCGGGCTCGCGACGCCGGGCACGTTCCACATCGTGCACCTCTCGCTCCCCGGCACGGTCGAAGTCGTGGGCGCCGCGGTGCCCGGCCTGCCGATCATCGCCAGCGGCCGCAATCGCGACTGTGCGTGGGGCGTCACCGCGCTCAGCGCCGACGTCGTCGACCTCTACGCCGACACGCTGTCGTCGAACGGCAAGCGCGTGCGCGGGCCGCAGGGCTGGGTCGACGTGATCGAGAAGCCGTACGCCCTTCAGTACAAGGTGCTCGGGCTGTCGCTGCCGATCCCGGCGTTCGTGCAGGCGCGCCGCTACTCGCCGCACGGACCGATCGTCGTCTACGACAAGAAGAAGCGTGTCGCGCTCGCGCTGCGCTGGAGCGCGATGGAAGACGAGCGCATCTCGCTCACGCGGTTGATCGGGCTCGAGCGCTCGCGCACCGCCGCCGAAGTCGCCGCGCGCGTGCGCACGCTCGTGACGCCGTGCTTCAACATCGCCGCCGCGGACCGCGCCGGTGGCGCCATCTACCAGACCGCGGGGCTCGTGCCCGTGCGGAACTTCGCGTTCGAGCGCGGCGCGCTGCCGGGCGACGGCAAACACGAGTGGAGCGGGTTCGTGCCCGCCGACGAGATGCCCGCGTGGACGCTGGGCCCGCGCGACTTCGCCGTGAACGGCAACAACCGCCCGGGCGGCACGGGCCGCACGTGGCAGCGCTTCGACTTCGTGCACGATCGCGCGAGCCGCATGGCCGAACGGCTCGCGGGCGACGCGAGCGTGACGCGCAACGACCTCGCGAGCGTGCAGAACGACGTCGTCTCGCTCGCCGCGCGCCGCACCGCGCCGCTGTTGCAGCGCCTCGCCGAAAGCGGCAAGCCCTCGGCGCGCGCGCGCGTCGTGCTCGACTCGCTGCGCGGCTGGGACTTCACCATGCGCCGCTCACGCGTGCAGCCGACGCTCAACCGCGCCTGGTGGAACGCGTACCTGCGGCGCAGCGGCTTCGAGGGCTTCCCCGGTCTCGCGCTCGCCGCGCTCACCGGCGAAGCGAAGGACGCGCTCAAGACGCCGCAGGGCGTGCGCGAGACGCCGGAGCAGGCGGCGCTCGGCGCGCTCGAGATGGCGTGCGACACGCTCTCCGCCAAGCTCGGCAAGGACGTCGGCACGTGGACGTGGGGCCGCGCGCACCGCGCGCGCTTCGCGCACGGGCTGTCGTCGCAGGGCGCCGACTGGAAGCGCGAGTTCGAGCCGCCGCTGACTCCCGAGGACGGCGACGGCAGCACGGTGAGCGTCGGAGGCACGCGCGCGCCGTGGAACTTCGACGTGCGCCACGGTCCGTGCTGGCGCCACGTGGTGGACCTCGCCGACAGCGTGACGTCGCTCGGCGTCATCCCGCCGTGGAACTCCGAGGTGCGCCGCGACGCCGACCAGCGCGCGCTGTGGGCGAGCCACGGCTACGTGCGGCTCGACATGGACTGGGAGCGCGTGAAGCGCGGCGCGGCCGACGCGACCACGCTCACAGGCGGAACGCCCCGCCGCTGATCGAGCGGCGAGGCGTTCGCGTGTGCTGCGTTCGTCGAGCGTGCGTGCTCGGCGTCAGTCCCCGATGCGCATGCGCACGCCGGCGGTGAACGCGCGGCCCGACGCCGGGAAGTAGACCGGCTCGAGCACGACGTAACCGAGTGTCGCGTACGTCTCGTCCGTCAGGTTGCGCACCGAGCCGAACAGCTCGACGGCGCCGACGGCCTGCGTGAGCGCGAAGTTCGCGATCGTGTAGTCGGGCACCGGATGCTCGTTCGCTTCGTCCGCCCACTGGCGGCCGACGTGCTGGAGTTCGAACGTGAGCGAGCCCTTCGAGCGGTGCTCGTAAGAAAGCCGCGCGAACAGCATGCGCTCGGGCACGCTGTTGATCTGGTTGCCGTCGTTGTCGCCGCCGTCGAACGTCGCCTTGGTCCACGCTCCGGAGAGCGAGCCCGAGAAACCGTTCACGGGCGGCACGCTCCACTGCGCCTCGACGCCGAGGTGGCGGCTGCGCGCGATGTTCGCGTGGCTGAAGGTGCCGTAGTCGAAGCCGATCTCGTCGCGCACGCGCGCCCAGTAGGTCGCGCCTTCGAGCCACGTGCCGCCGACGCGCGCGCGAGCGCCCGCCTCCCAGTGGTCGTCCTGCTGCGGACGAAGCGCGTGGTTCGAGATGCTGAACGGGCCGATCGGGCCGGATCCGAAGTCGAAGTAGTACGGACGCGAGTCGTAGAGCTGCTCGATCTCGGGAGCCTTGAACGCGCCGGCGTAGCTCACCCACACCTGGCCGTGGCCCGGCTTGCTCCACGCGAGCGCGGCCGTCGGGCTGAACGAGCGCAGGTCGTCGTCCGCTCCGCGCGGGTCGCCGTTCGTCGGGTCGTCCACGTTCGAGCGAATCCAGTCCACACGCGCGCCACCGTTGGCCGAGAAGCCGCTCCCGAGCGGCAGGCGCAGCAGCGAGAACACGCCGCCGGAGGTGCGGTTCACGTCGGCCGCCGACGCCTGCGCGCCGGAGGACGGATCGAAGTACGCCGACTGCAGGTTGCCGCGCTTCCACTCGCCACCGACGAGCACGTCGAGGCCGTGCGCTTCCGAAGGCATCCAGTGCAGGCGCGCCTCGCCGCGCGTCGAGCGCATGCGGCTCTCGCGGCTGAGCGGCGAGAAGAGCACGGTCTCGTACGCGTCCACGCGGCGCACCTGACCGCCCGCGAGCGCGGTGAGTTCGAGCGACGGCGAAAGCCGTCCCGTGAGTTCCGCCGCGCCGTCGATCGTGTGGTCCACGCGGTCGTCGTCCGGAGTCGTCGTTTGCGTCGCGTCGGCGTCCCACTCGGACTGCGTGAGCGCGCCCGGCTGGCGCTGGTCGCCCGCGTGCGCGAGCACGCGACCGCGCAGGTCCCACGCGCCGTCGAGCGACACGCGGCCCGAGGCGTAGCCCGTGCTGAAGCGCGACGCGGCGTTGTCACGCCAGCCGTCCTGCTTGCGCACCGATGCGCTCATCGAACCCTGCGCGCGGTCGCCGCTCCACGACGCGCCGAGCGCGGCGTCACCGCCGCCGAAGCTGCCGCCGGAAACCTGCGCCCACTGCGCGACGCCCGCGCCGCGCGCGTGCGTGACGATGTTCACGAGGCCGGCCATCGTGGCCGAGCCGTACAGGAACGACGACGGCCCGCGCAGGTACTCGATCCGGTGCACCTGGGCCGGAGCGATCGCGTTCCAGTCCACGCGGCCCGCTTCGAAGTCGTTCAGCGGAATGTCGTCCACGAGCACGAGCATCGCGCTGGTGGTGCCCTGCGCCGCGAAGCCGCGCGCTTCGACTGCGCCACCGGTGCCCGATCCGTTCAGGTCGAGCACGTGCGCGCCGGGAATGCTCGCGAGCGCGTCCTGCGTCTGCGTGGACGCGGACAGCCGCAGCTGGAGCGGCGTGACGAGGTTCACCGTGGTCGCGAGATCCGCGAGGCGCGAGCGCACCTTGGATGCGGTCACGCGGACGGTGTCGGAGTAGGTCACCGCGCGCTCGCCGTCGGCGGCGAACGTGAGCGACGGAAGGACCGAAAGCAGCAGCAACGCGAACGCACGCGTGGCGAGGACCGGCAACTTCATCGTCTCGACTCCCTGTCGTGTGGTGTGGCGGGCATCCCTGGCGGCACGTCTTCCCGCGCCGCGGACCGCAGACTAGACCGTGAACATGCGTCGCGCATCCCGGCGGCAAGGCTCAGGTCGTCATCGGCCATTGGCTCGTTCGGCCACACGCATCAGTCCGATCCGCGGTCCCTGGACAGCATGAGCAAACATCGCTTGCTCTCATGAAACGACCGTGGCGACGCGCTCTGGGATTACTCGAAATGCGTCTTCAGTGTCGAAAACCACTTGTGATTTTCGTGACATGCTTGTTATCTCTCGGACACCCGCCGCGGACGGCCCCCGACGCGACACGCGGCAGGAGCACCACAGGAGCTCCTCTTCCCTTTGTCCCCAGCCGCAGGAGGAACCCGTGTCTCGTCGCTACCCCACGATGCTCGCCGTCGCCGCCGTACTCACGCTCTCGCTACCCATGCTCGCGTTCGCCGCGAACAAGGACGGGGCTCAGGACCCCAAGCCTTGGAGCTATCTCGGGGCGAACCTGATCATGGCCGACGTCGCCGAAGTCGAGCCGAACAACAGCCTGGCGACCGCGCAGTTGCTCTCCTGCGGTGACGTGCTTCGTCCCGCGACGATCAGCGCGTCGGGCGACACCGACTACGTCAAGATCACGGTCCCCGCGAACACGACGCTGACGATCGGCACCGATGCCGACGGCACGACGGGCCAGCTCACGGACTCGCGCATCCGCCTCTTCAATGCGAGCGGCGTCGTCGTCGCCTCCGATGACGACAGCGGTCCCGGCGCGTACTCGCTGCTCACTTACGTGGCGACGGCGGGCGGCACGTTCTACGTGGGCGTCGCCGGGTACAGCTCGAGCTACACGGGCTCGTACAAGCTCTTCGTCACGTGCTCGACGCCGCAGCCTCCCCCGGTGAACGACATCTGCGCCGGCGCGCTGCCGATCGAGTGCGGCAACATCAACGTCACCGGCTCGACGGTCAACGCGAACAACGACTACTCGCCGAGCGCAGGCCTGGGCGGTTGCACGGGTTACTCGGCCGTGGGCAAGGATGTCGTCTACGTGATCAACGCCGCGGGCAGCGACAGCCTCGACGTCACGTACACGAGCGCGGCCGACGGTTCGATCTACCTGATCACGAACTGCAGCTCGCCGTCGACCAGCTGCGTGAAGGGCGCCGACGCCGGTCTGACCGGCGCTGCCGAGCACCTCACGTACACGTTCCCGTCGTCGGGCATCTACTACCTCGTGCTCGACAACTACGCGGTGAGCACGCTGGGCGCGTTCACGCTGACGGGCAGCATGACGTGCCACGTGGTGCCGGCGAACCGGAAGACGTGGGGCGCGATCAAGTCGTACTACCGATAGTTCGAGTTTTCGTCGCGGGCCGCACCCGCAACGCGAGAGCGCCGGTCACCCCTCGGGGTGCCGGCGCTTCTCGTTGGTTGTGCTCGGAAGAATGGTGAAGGAACGGGTCGTGCAGGGTAGTTCTGCATGACCAAGACGCCTGCCCCCCAGGCGCCCCCGTTCTGTCCCAACCCCGGATGCCCATTCCACGCTGCGCCAGAAGGTTGGCGCTATCAGCGCGACGGCTACCACTCGCGCAAGGCCGCGCCGCACCGTGTCCAGCGTTACCGCTGTTGTCACTGCCGGCGACGGTTCAGCGACCAGACCTTCCTGCTCACCTACTGGCTCAAGCGCCCGGAACTCCTGCTGCCGACCTTCCACGGGCTGCTCTCGTGTTCGTGCCTACGCCAGATCGCGCGGGCCCAGGAGTGCTCGCCGCAGACCGTGCTGCTTCACGCCAACCGGCTCGGGCGGCACTGCCAGCTGTTCCACGAGCAGCTGCGACCGAAGGACGGCATCACCGAGTCCGTGGCCATGGATGGGTTCTTCTCGTTCGAGTACAGCCAGTTCCATCCGACCAGCTACAACGTGCTCGTGGGGCGGAAGAGCTACTTCCTGCACGGGTTCACGGTCACCGAGCTGCGCCGATCGGGAACCATGACCAAGGCGCAGCAGGCGTATCGCAAGGAGAACGAGGCGCGCCTCGGCAAGCCGGATCCGCGCGGCACGGAGAAGGACTGCGCCGAGCTGCTCTGCATCGTGGCGCCGAAGCCGCAGTCGCTGGTGCTCCACACCGACGAGCATCGGGACTATCCACGCGCGATCGCACGGGCCGCGCACCTGGACATCACGCACCGGACGATCAGCTCGCGCGCCGCCCGCACGCCGGCCAACCCGATCTTCAGTGTGAACCTGAACGACATGCTCACTCGGCACACCGGCGCGAACCACAAGCGCGAGACGATCGCGTTCCCCAAGCGGCGCCAGATGGCGATCTGGCGGATGGCCGTGTTCATGGTGTGGCGCAACTACATGAAGTGGGCATCGGAGCGAAGGCATCACGACACACCGGCGATGCGGCTGGGGCTCACGGATCACCGGCTGAAACCGAAGGAAGTGCTGACGACGAGGTTGTTCCCGAGCAGGGTGCGGTTGCCGGAGCGCTGGAGCGAGTACTACTGGGGGAAGGTGAAGTCGCGCGAGATCCCGAACGGACGCGAGCACGCGCTCAAGTACGCCGCCTGAACAAATGAAGCGGGCGGCCACCGCGAAGGTGACCGCCCGACATCTTCACCAATCTTCCGAGCACAACCCCTAGAACGCGGCGACCTCGCGGACGGCCTGCTTCACCGAGTCCTTCTGCGGGAGGATCACATCCTCCAGCTTCGGCGCATACGCCACCGGCGAGTCCAGCGCCGCCACGCGCTTCACCGGCGCGTCGAGGTCCATGAAGCACTCCGACGCCAGCTTCGCCGCGATCTCGGCGCCGAAGCCGCAGAACATCGTGTCCTCGTGCGCGATCACCACTCGACCCGTCTTGCGCGCCGACGCCGCGATCGTCTCGAAGTCGAGCGGCTGCATCGTGCGGATGTCGATCACCTCGACGTCGATGCCTTCGTCCGCCAGCTCGAGCGCCGCCATGTAGCTGCGCTGCACGAGCGCGCCGTACGTGACCACGGTCACGTCCGCGCCCGGACGCACGATGCGCGCGCGGCCGAACGGCACGGTGTACTCGGGGCCCGGATACGGCTCCTTCGCGTACGGCTGGCGGTACAGGTGCTTGTGCTCGAGGAACAGCACGGGGTCCTCGCTGCGCAACGCGGTGCGCATGAGGCCGGCCGCGTCGCTCGCGCAAGACGGCAGCACGACGCGAATGCCCGGGCAGTGCGCGAAGATGCTCTCGCCGCACTGGCTGTGGTACGGCGCGCCGCCGCCCAGGTAGCCGCCGTACGCCGTGCGGATGATCACCGGCGACGCCCACGCGTTGTTCGAGCGGTAGCGCATGTAGCCCAGTTCGTCGCGGATCTGCATCATCGCGGGCCAGATGTAGTCGAAGAACTGGATCTCCACGACCGGACGGAAGCCCAGCGTCGCCATGCCGATCGCGCGGCCGACGATGTTCGCTTCGGCGAGCGGCGAGTTGTACACGCGCTTGCCGCCGAACTGCTTCTGCAGGCCCCAGGTGACGCCGAACACGCCGCCCTTGCCCTTCAGGTCGCTCAGCACTTCCTCGTGCGAAGCGTCGGCGACGTCCTCGCCGAACAGCACGATGCGCGCGTTGCGCTTCATCTCGTCGCGCAGCGCGTAGTTGATGCTCTGCAAGATGGTCTCGCCCTGCGCGCCCGGCTCGGGCTTCGCCGTCGAGACGAACCGGTCCGACGCGGGATCCACGTTCGGAGAGAACACGTACGTCGTCGCCGTGTGCACCGGAGGCTGCGGCGAGGCCTGCGCCTCTTCGGACGAGGCGCGCACGCCCGCCAGGATTTCGGCGTGCAGCTTCTCGAGACCGTCCTTCGTGAGGATGCCTTCCTTCACGAGGAAGTCGGCGAACGTCTTCAGGCAGTCGGCCTCGGCTTCCTTCGAACGCAGGTCGGCCGGCTTGTACTTGGTCTCGTCGTCCGACATCGAGTGCGAGTACGGACGCGTCACCTTGGCGCGCACGAGCGCCGGGCCCTTGCGGGCGCGGCAGTACGCGACGGCCTTCGTCAGCACGTCGTACGACGCGATCGGGTCGTTGCCGTCCACTTCGCCGACCCAGTGCAGGTTCGGGAAGTTGCGCACGAGGTCGGCGACGTTGCCGCCGGCCGTCTGCACGTCCACGGGCACCGAGATCGCGTAGCCGTTGTCCTCGACGAGGAACAGCACCGGCAGCTTGAGGTTGCAGGCCGAGTTCAGCGCCTCCCAGAACTCGCCCTCGCTCGTGGCGCCGTCACCGGTCGAGACGTACACGACCTCGTCGCCCTTCGCCTGGCCCTTGAGCTCCGGATACTCGCCTTCGAGGTCCTTGTACTTCACCAGCGCTTCGGCCGCGCCGACCGCCTGCAGGAACTGCGTTCCCGTCGGGCTCGACTGCGACACGATGTTCAGCCGGCGATGGCCCCAGTGGCTGGGCATCTGGCGGCCGCCCGAGTTCGGGTCCTCCGCGGCGCCGACCGAGGAGCACAGCATCTCCTTCACGGTCATGCCGAGCTGCAGGCAGAGCGCGCGGTCGCGGTAGTACGGATAGAAGTAGTCGTGCCCCGGCTTGAGCGCCTTGCCGGCCGCCGCCAGCACGGCTTCGTGCCCCGCGCCCGAGATCTGGAAGAAGACGAGATTCAGCTTCTTGAGCCGGATCTCCTCGTCGTCCGTGCGGCGCGACGTGTACATGGTGCGATAGAGGCCGACGAGGTCGTCTTTGCTCAGGCCGTGATAGCGCTGAGTGTCAGCGGCGGTCTTGACGGGCGCCATGCAGGTCTCCGGGAGGGTCTCGTAAGGGGGTGGGCACAGAACGCCGGAGACTGTAACGGACGTTTCAAGCGAGCGGCAAACCCGGAAACGCACCCGCTCCGGGCACCGGTCCCGGCGGCCCGTGGCGAGTTCGGTCCGGCTGTCGCATCATGCCCGGCGTTCGCTCGTAGCTTCGCCTCCCACACCGGAGTTCCGCGCATGTCGCCCAAGCGTACTTTCGTGGCCGCGCTGCTCGTCGCGCTCGCCAGTTTCCTGCCCGCCGCACTCCACGCGGCCACCGCGCCGCCGCTCGGTCCCGACACCGCGCGGCTGCACTACCACCGGCCGAGGGCCGACTACGAAGGCTGGGGCGCCCACGTCTGGGACGGCGCGAAGGCCGAGACGCCCTGGGGCGGCGCCGCGCAGCCCAACGGCCGCGACGACTTCGGTGTGTGGTGGGACGTGCCGCTCAAGGCCGGCGCCGAGCGGCTCGGCGTGATCGTCCACAAGGGGGACCAGAAGGATCCGGGCCCCGATCAGTTCCTCGACCTCACGAAACAGAAGGAAGCCTGGATCGTGTCCGGAAAGAACGAGCTGTCGTACACCCGCCCCGACGTGGCCGCGCTCGCGTTCGGCGATCTCTCCCGCGCCAAGGCGCACTGGGTGAACCGCAACACGATCCTCTGGGCCGTGCCGCCCACCGAAGGCGCCACGTTCTTCCTGCACGGCTCCCCCACCGCGTCGCTGCGCGTGACCACCGCCGGCGTGACGGGCGGCGACACCGTGCCGCTCTCGGTCGAGCGCGAGAGTTCGCCCGAACTGTTCGCGAACTTCCCGTACCTGAAGGGCTACACGATCCTCAAGCTCTCCATTCCCGACCAGGCGCGCTCGCAGGCGTGGCTCAAGCACCAGCTCGCGGTGTCGGTGCGCTATCCCGACGGCAGCGGCGACGCGACGAGCCTGCAGATTCCCGGCGTGCTCGACGACGTGTGCCGCTGGCGTGGCGCGCTGGGCGTCACGTGGGCCGCGGGCACGCCCACCGTGCGGCTCTGGGCGCCGACCGCGCAGAAGGTGCGGCTGCTCGTGTTCGACGGCCCGCGCACCGCGCAGCCTTCCGAGACCGTCGAGATGACGCGCGAGTCGTGGACGTACGTCGCGCAGGGCAAGCCCGCGTGGAAGGGCAAGTACTACCTGTACGAAGTCACCGTGTTCACGCCGAGCACCATGCACATCGAAACGGTGACCGCGACCGATCCCTACTCGCGCGGCCTGTCGCGCAACGGCGAGCGCACCCTGTTCGTGGACCTCGACGATCCCGCGACCATGCCCGAAGGCTGGAAGCAGATGAAGAAGCCGGCGCTCGCGGCGCTCGAGGACGCGGTCGTGTACGAGCTGCACGTGCGCGACTTCTCGATCTCCGACGCGACCGTGCCGGCGGCGCACCGCGGCGGCTTCCTCGCGTTCACGGACGCGAGCGACGGCACGAAGCACCTGCGCACGCTCGCCGAAGCCGGTCTCACGCACGTGCACCTGCTGCCGGCGTTCGACTTCGCGACGGTGAACGAGGACAAGAGCACGTGGCGCGACGCCGGCGACCTGTCGCAGTACCCGCCGGACTCCGACCAGCAGCAGGCCGCGGCGCAGAAACTGCGCGGCGTGGACGGCTTCAACTGGGGCTACGACCCGCACCACTACGGCGTGCCCGAAGGCAGCTACGCGAGCGATCCCGACGGCATCGCGCGCATCGTCGAGTTCCGCCGCATGGTGCAGTCGCTGTCCGCGCTCGGCCTGCGCACGGTCATGGACGTGGTCTACAACCACACGCACGCGGCCGGCCTCGCCCCTGCCTCGGTGCTCGACCGCATCGTGCCCGGCTACTACCAGCGGCTCAACGCCGACGGCGCGATCGAGAACAGCACGTGCTGCGCGAACACCGCGAGCGAGCACTACATGATGCACCGCCTCGTGCGCGACGATCTCATGCACTGGGCGCAGGACTTCCGGGTCGACGGCTTCCGGTTCGACCTCATGGGCCACCACATGCGCGGGAACCTCGACGCGTGGCGCGGCGCGCTCGACACGCTCACGCTCGAGAAGCACGGCGTCGACGGCGCGAAGATCCTCATGTACGGCGAGGGCTGGGACTTCGGCGAGGTGAGCGGCAACAAGCGCGGCGTCAACGCGACGCAGCCCAACATGGCGGGCAGCGGCGTCGGCACGTTCAACGACCGCATCCGCGACGCGATCCGCGGCGGCAGCCCGTTCACCGACCGCCGCGAGCAGGGCTTCGCGACCGGGCTGTTCACGATGCCCGGCGAGTTCAACCGCGGCGGCGAAGGCGACAAGTCCAAGCTGCTCGGACTGTGCGACCGCATCCGCGTCGGGCTCGCGGGCAACCTCCGGGCGTACGCATTCACCGACGCGCGCGGCAACGCGACGACCGGCGGCGCGCTCGGCGGCACGGGCTACGCCTCCATGCCGCGCGAAGCCGTGAACTACGCCGAAGCGCACGACAACGAAACGATGTGGGACAAGATCATGATGGCCGCGCCGGCCTCGGCCACGCTCGCGCAGCGCGTGCGCATGCAGATGCTCGCGCTCTCGGTGCCCGCGCTCGGCCAGGGCATGCCGTTCTTCCACGCCGGCGGCGAGCTGCTGCGCACGAAGAGCATGGACACGGACAGCTACGACTCGGGCGACTGGTTCAATCGCGTCGACTGGACGCTCACGACGAACCACTGGGGCATGGGGCTTCCCGGCGCGGACAAGAACAAGGACCGCTGGCCCATGATGAAGCCGCTGCTCGCGCGCAAGGACCTCACGCCCGGCCGCGCCGAGCTGACGCTCTCGAGCGGCGCGTTCGCGGACTTCCTGCGCGTGCGCCGCAGCACGCCGCTCTTCCGGCTGCACACGGCGGACGACGTGAGCGCACGAGTGAAGTTCATGAACACCGGTCCGATGCAGATTCCCGGGCTGATCGTGATGACGCTGGCCGACGGCGTGAACGGTCTGCCGTCGCTCGGCTCGCCGTGGAAGCGCGTCATCGTGCTCTTCAACTCGAACCCCGGCGAAGTCACGTACGCCTACCCCGGCTTCACGCAGGTCGCGTTCGCGCTGCATCCCGCGCAGGCGTCGGGCGCCGACCCGGTCGTGAAGGGTGCGAAGTTCGACCGCGCGAAGGGCTCGATCACCGTGCCCGGCCTCACGACGACGGTGTTCGTGGCGGAGTGACGTTTCGGCGGAAACGCGATCGGACGGCGCGATGCCCGCGCCGTCCGATTTCGTTTCGTGGTCGCGCCGAGTCGCCGCGGCGTCAGTACCCGATCGCGCAGCCGTCCTTCCGCTTCTCGGTCGCGCCGGTGTAGACGCCCGTCACGGGATCGCGCCAGATGGCCTGGTAGCCGCCGTACGCGCCGACCGATTCGGGCTCGATCTTGTGGCCGCGGCGGCGCAGCTCGGCGAGCACGCTCTCCGGCAGCCCGTCCTCGATGTGCAGCACGCCGCCATCCGTCATCACCGTGCCCGTGGGCTCGGTCGAGCCGGTGTGATGGAAGCGGATCGCGTCGCCGGCCTCCTGCAGGTTCATCCCGAAGTCCACGAGGTTCACCACGACCTGCGCGTGTCCCTGTGGCTGCATGTCGCCGCCCATCAGGCCGAACGCCATCAGCGGCTTGCCGTCGCGCGAGAGGAACGCGGGAATGATCGTGTGGAACGGCCGCTTGCCCGGCGCGTACGAGTTCGGGCGCCCCGGCGTGAGATCGAACAGGTTGCCGCGATCCTGGATGCCGAAGCCGAGCGCGGGCACGACGTAGCCCGAACCGAAGCCGGTGTAGTTGCTCTGGATCAGCGACACCATCATGCCGTCCTTGTCCGCGGCGCACAGGTACGTCGTCTCGCGGCGGTTGAGCGCGGCGGGCTCGCCCGGCAGGTCGCGCATCGCGGCGTGCTGCATGTCGAGCAGCTTCGCGCGCTCGGCGCCGTACGGCTTGCCGATCAGCTCCGCGACCGGGACCTTCACGAACTCGGGATCGGCGTAGTAGCGCGCGCGGTCGGCGAACGCGAGCTTCTTCGCCTCGGTCATCACGTGCCAGAAGTCGGCGGAGTTGCGGCCCATGCCCTTGAGGTCGAAGCCCTCGAGGATGTTGAGCAGCTGCAGCGCCGCGATCCCCTGCCCCGGCGGCGGCAGCTCCCACACGTCGTAGCCGCGGTAGTTGGTCGAGACCGGGCTCACCCACTCCGAGCGGTGCTTCGCGAAGTCCTCGAGCGAGAAGAACCCACCGTTGGCCTGCGAGTACTTCACCAGCTCCTGCGCGATCGCCCCCTTGTAGTAGGCGTCACGCCCGCCCTTCGCGACGGCGCGCAGCGTCTTCGCGAGCGCGGGATTGCGGAAGATTTCGCCCTCGCGCGGGGCGCGGCCGCCGGGCATGAACACTTCGGCGAAGCCGGGCTTGTCCTTGAAGCGCGGGATCGAACGCTCCCAGTCGCTCGCGATCACGGGCGACAGCGGAAAGCCGTTCTCGGCGTAACCGATCGCCGGCTCGAGATCGCGCGACAGCGGCAGCTTGCCGAACTTCGCGTGCAGTTCCGCCCAACCGTCCACGCAGCCGGGCACGCTCCAGGAGAACGGTGAGTAGAGCGGAATGGTGCCGTCGGCCTCGGGCTTGATCATCGACGCCTGCAGCGCGAGCGGCGAGCGGCCGCACGCGTTGAGCCCGTACATCTGGTTCGTGCGCGGGTCCCAGACGATCGCGAACAGGTCGCCGCCCATGCCGTTCGCGGTCGGTTCCATCAGCCCGAGGCAGGCGTTGACCGCGATCGCCGCGTCCACCGCGCTGCCGCCGGCCTTGAGCACTTCGAGCCCCGCCTGCACGGCGAGCGGCTGCGCCGCGCACACCATGCCGTGCTGGCCGTAGACGGGCGAGCGCGTGGCGGCGCCGCGCGCGGCGAACGTGGTCTGGTCGGTGATCGCGGTCATGACCACGACTCCCGCGAGCAGGATTCCGATTGTGCGAGGGCGGGACATGCGGTGACCTCCGGTGCGGCGAACACGTGCATCGAGAACTCCAGGTGCAGGATCGCGTGGCGTGGTGCGCGGGCGCGAGCTCGCCACGCGCTTCACCGCCGGCCGGTGCTCAGCGGCCGGCGGCAGGACGCGCCCATGAGTTCGCGCGGCCGGCGATTCCGGCCGGGGCCATACTACTGAATCACGACCTCGATCCGTATGGTGATGGAGCCGGGCAACACGGGGAGCACGGGAGGCCGCGGATGGGAGGTCAGGCACGCGGTCACGCATTCCTCGTGCTTGCGGCGCGCGTCGTCGAAGAGCGCCGCGGCCTTGTCGTACGCATCCCTCGCCGGCCCGGCAACGAGTGGACGGCTCCCCGGTGGAGGTGGGATGAGGCCGGGGCACAGCAGCTCGCACGCCACGCGCTTTGGAGAGTTCGGATCGCCGAGCGCCTCGAACTGCCGGCCCATGAGATCGATCACGGCATCGTTCTGCGCTTCGAGGCAGGGAGGGTTGACCTCGAAGGACGCCCAAGGACGGTTGTCCGCGGCGGGGTTTCGCGCGAGCGTCCGGACTTCCACCTTCCGACAACAGAAACGAGTCGCGAGGCGGCCGTTCTCGAAGTCGAGCTCGAGGCGCGGCTCCACGACGTGGAACTCCGCGCCACTCGATCGTGGGAGCGGCTTCCATCCGGCGTCGCCACCGTTCCACGACGCGTTGCCGCGAACGCCCGAGGCGCCGACGAGGAAATCCAGATCGACCGTGTGATTGAAGCGCGTGATGCGAACCCGGCCGGACGCTTCCTGGGAAGGACTCGCCCACTTCAAGCTGGTCTCACCCAGCTCCTGGGACGCCGCACCTTCGACCAACGTGAGGGAACCGAGCCCTTCGAGTTCCGTCCACGCGCCGGGCGTTCCGCGGAGCGCGAATGTGGCGTCACGAAAGACGAGCCGCGTCCCCGGCCGGGATTCGTGCCACGCGCTCACGGTCCCCGACAGCACGGGGCCGTCCGGTGTCGCGATGGCCGAGCCCTCATCGAGGCGAACGCGAAAGCCCGTGGCGAACTTGAACAGAGCGCTCTTCCCCACCCGGCTCATGCCGAACGCCTTCTCGCAACGCACCACCTGTACCAGCGTGCTGCTCGTCGCGTTCATCGTCGAGCGAAGGCTCGACAGCGGCGACGTGCGTCTCGGCATGCTCTTCACTTGAACGTAGGTCGAGGTCGCCCTCCTCAAGGCGGTCGCGCAATCCTCTCCCAGCCGGGACATGGCGGAGGCCCTCGTCGACTCCACGGCCAGTCCGTCGAGGTCGGCGACGACGAGACTCAGCGCGCTGTACAACTCTCCGGCCCCGAAGCCGGCCGCGGTGAGCAGTGACCGGCTCGCTCTCAACGGTGCCGACGTCGTCAGGAGCGCCTCGCAAGCGGGGGGCAGCTTGGGCTCACGCGCGTTGGCCGAGCGCATCTGTGCCGCGACCCAGAGCACCGGGCACCCTTCCCCCTCGGGCAGGTAGGCCACCCACCCGTAGCCCGACTCCCCCCAGTTCTTCCACGAGTTGCGCACCTTCCAGGCGCCACGTGCGTCGTCCCACCCGACGAGCACGACGGCGTGATTGCTCTCGCCCGCGCGAGCAGGGGCGATCGTCCGCGACCGTCCGTCTCCGCGCACGGCCATGATCAGTGGTCCACGAGCGAGGAGGTTCTCCTTGATTTCGGCCCGAGAAGGAGCGGCCCTGTTGCCCACGAATCCCCAGGCCATCGCGCGATACGGGCGTGCGACGTCGCGCCGAACCGCCTGCTTGGCGCCCTGGTAGGAATACTCACCTTCAGTCGCGACGCCCTGCAGCATGAGTTGGCCCAGCGGGTCCGAGGTCCATCCACCCGTCTCACAGGTGAATCGCGGATTCGAGCGGTCCAACAAGCACTGTTCGGAAACGCTGATGCGCTCCTCGTTACGAATGTAGTGACTCGCCTCGAATGCTCCTGCGGCCGCGAAGACGAAGCTGGGTTGCACCTTCCCTGGCCTGATCGGCCACGCGGGAATCAAGGGCACCCAGTCGAACTGCGACGCGCCGGCGTCACCCGTGCGCGAGCGCATTCGGAGCAATGGGAGCGAGCTCCCCGCACCGCGCCCCGCACCTTCCTTCTCCTGAACACCGCGGACGAAGCCCGCCTCGGCACTCTCGAGCGACTGCATGACTCCACGAATGGCTTCGATCTCGGCGAGCACTTCCGGAGTGGATGGCGACAACAAACCGAGCGCGGCCTCCTCCAGCGCCCCGACGACGGGAACGGGGGCGAAACGAAAGGCAGTACCGCGACGAACGTCTCCCATGGGCCGATGGCGTCCCGATTCGCGAGGACGGCTCCACCTCCGCCGCCCTCGGCGACGACGAACTGGCCGTTCCAGGCCTTGAGGCTCACGACGGACCCGGTGCGAAGCGCGCCGCCACCTTCGATCACGAGCGTGAAGGTTTCCCATTCCGCCGCCGTTGTCCGGTTCGCCTTGAGCTCGGCGCCACCGCCACCCTCGGCGCAAACGAAGTTGCCGTTCATCGCCTTCAACTGAACGCGGTCACCGTTCGCGAGCTCACCACAATTGAGATCGATGATCTGGAACGTCTCCCAGAGCCCCGCCGCGGGCCGGTCGGCGACGACGCGGGAACCGCCGCCGCCCTCCGCGCAAAGGAACTGCCCGGACTGGGCTGTCCGGAGTGCGATCGGCCGCGCACATCTCGGTGTGGCCAACGTCGCGGTGTTTGATTCGGGACGACTCCCGACTGCGGCCCGGGCAGGGCCTTGCGCCAGAGCGTGCACGCTCGCCAGCGCGAGAACGAGGCACGCGGCAGCCGGAGTGGCGAAAGCACGAAGAATCCAGTTGCGGCGCATGCTCGGCATCCTCATCTGTCGGAATCCATCAGCCAGCTCGTGATCGGGTCGCATCCGGTTGGTGTGATTACGGGGCACGCCATCACGCAGGTCAGGCAAATTGCCGCCCGCGAAACTCGCGCACGGAGCGCATCCCCCCTACCCAGCCCGCTCTCGGCGCGCGGCTCCGTGACGTTTGAGGGACAGCCCGTGCCTCCCTATACTCGCGGCCCTCTGCCGAAAATCGCTTTCTTCCCCGCCTTCGCGCGGGGTTTACCGAAGGAGCCCGTCATGTCGCGTTCGACGCGCACCGATTTCTACGACTTCGATTCGCTGCTCACCGAGGAAGAGATTGCCATCCGTGACGCCGTCGGCGACTGGGTGGACGAGCGCTTCCTTCCGCTGGTCGAAAAGGCCTACGACGACGCGTACTTCCCCACCGAAGTGATCCCCGAGCTCGCCGAGATGGGCCTGTTCGGCGCGACGCTGCCCGAGAAGTACGGCTGCGCCGGCGTCGGCCCGGTCGCCTACGGCCTCACGATGCAGGAGCTCGAGCGCGGCGACTCCGGCCTGCGCAGCTTCGCGTCCGTGCAGGGCGCGCTCTGCATGTACCCGATCTTCGAGTACGGCTCCGAGGAGCAGCGCGTGAAGTGGCTCCCGCGCATGGCGAAGGGCGAAGTGATCGGCTGCTTCGGCCTGACCGAGCCGGACTTCGGCTCCGATCCCGGCGGCATGATCACGAAGGCCAAGAAGGTGGACGGCGGCTACGTGCTCAACGGCGCCAAGATGTGGATCACGAACGGCACGGTCGCCGACCTCGCGATCGTGTGGGCGAAGCTGTTCGACGAAGCCAAGGGCCGCGAGTCGATCGCCGGCTTCCTGGTCGAGAAGGGCACGAAGGGCTACACGGCGCCCGAGCAGAAGCGCAAGCACTCGCTGCGCGCGTCGGTGACGAGCGAACTCGTGCTGCAGGACGTGTTCGTGCCCGAGGGCAACCGCCTGCCGGAAGGCAACGGCCTCAAGGCGCCGCTCGGCTGCCTCACGCAGGCGCGCTTCGGCATCGCGTTCGGCGTCGTGGGCGCGGCGATGGCGTGCTTCGAGAGCTCGGTCGCCTACAGCAAGAACCGCGTGATGTTCGGCAAGCCCATCGGCGGCTTCCAGCTCGTGCAGGCCGAACTCGCCAAGATGCACACCGAGATCATCAAGGCGCAGCTGCTCGCGCTGCAGTGCGGCCGCATGAAGGAGCGCGGCGTCTGCAAGCCCGAGCACGTCTCGATGGCCAAGCGCAACAACTGCGAGATCGCGCTCGAGATCGCCCGCCGCGCCCGCGACATCCACGGCGCCAACGGCATCACGTCCGAGTACCCGATCATGCGCCACATGTGCAACCTCGAGTCGGTGAAGACCTACGAGGGCACGCACAACATCCACACGCTCGTGCTCGGCGAGAACATCACGGGGATCGCGGCCTATCGCGGCTGACGGTCTTCCGGCAACACGCACACGCGGCCCGGGATCCTCGCGATCCCGGGCCGCGTTCGTTCATGCCGCACGCCTTCCGGTTTGAGGAGCCGCGCGGCACAAATGGCTGGAGCACCTAGCGCTGTGCGCCGATGACGGCCGCATCCATCTTCCCCGGCCGGGCGCCGCAGCCCCGCCACGAACTCACCCCCCGGAGCTCGTGCATGAAGCCGCTCCTCCGGCTGCTCGCGATCGCGAGCCTCGCCGCCACCGTCAGGGCATCGGACGCCGCCGTGTTGCGGGGCACGCTCGCCGTGCCGGCCGCGCCGCCCGCCGCGCATCACATGAACGCGTACCCGGGTCACGCCGACGCGATGCCGTCGCACACGATGGCGCCGCGTGGCGCCGTGAACGACGCCGTGCTCTGGATCGAGCGCATTCCCGCGGCCGCCGAGTCCGCGCTCGCGGCCGCGCCCGCTCCGGCCCGCCCGAAGCTCGCGCAGAAGGACCAGTGCTTCATGCCGCGAGTCGTGTCCGTCGCCGCCGGCGGCAGCGTGGACTTCCCGAACCAGGACCCGATCTACCACAACGTCTTCAGCGTCTCGACCACGCGGCGCTTCGATCTCGGCAAGTACCCGAAGGGCAAGTCGCGCAGCGTCCTGTTTCCCAAGCCCGGAATCGTGAACGTGTACTGCGACATCCACTCGGACATGGCCGCGTTCGTGATCGTGACGCCGAACCGCGCGTACACGCAGCCGAACGCCGACGGTGAATGGGCGATGCCCGACCTGCCCGCGGGCCGCTACGTGCTGCACGTGTGGCACCCGGACTTCGCCGAGTTCACGCGCGACGTCGAGCTGTCCGCCGACCGCAAGCTGGCGCTCTCCTACTGACATGAAACTCGGACTGCGCTGGAAGATCCTGCTCTTCACCGTGCCGCCGCTGCTGTCGCTCACGCTGGCGTCGCTCTGGCGCGTCGATCACGACGTGTCCGGGCAGGTGCATCGCCAGGTGCGCGAGGACCTGCAGCGCACGGTGACGGGTTTCGAGAGCCTGCTGCGCGCGCGCACGGAGTCGCTCGCCGTCGAAGGCGGTGTGATCGTGCGCGACCCGAAGTTCTTCTCGATCCTCTCCATGCCGGTGTCGTGGCGCGACGAGCAGTACCGCGCGACCGTGACCGGCGTGGCGGCGGACTTCGAACGCATCGCGCGCGCGGACGTCTTCGCCGTGCTCGACGCGAAGGGGCACCTGCTCGCGAGCGTCGGACGGCACGAGCTGGCGCCGGCCTCGCTCGGCGCGCTCGCCGGCGACGGGCCGGCGAGAACGTGGGCGGTCGGCGTGGCCGGCGCGCAGCTGCAGCTCGTGCGCACGCCCGTGTTCGCCGACGGCCGCGTGGTCGGACATCTCGTGCTCGGCGCCGCGGTGGACGGCGCGCTCGCGCGCGAGCTGCGCAACCTGTCCCGCAGCGAGGTCACGTTCGTCGTGAACGGTCAGGCGACCGGCACCACGCTGCAGGCGGGGCACGATCTCACGACCGCGCTCACCGCCGCCCGCGAGGCGCGTCAGGCCTACGCGCGCGGCGTCCCGGCGCCCGGCGTGCAGGAGCAGGCCGCCGGCCCGGACTCGTGGCTCGCGCTCGCGCGCCCGCTTCCCGACGCGCCCGAGGGCGCGAGCCACATGTACGTCATGCAGCGCTCGCTGCGCGCGGAGACGGCGGTGCTGCGGCGCGTGCGATTCGGCCTGCTCGCGCTCGGGCTCGTCGCCGCCGCGCTCGCGCTCGCCGCCGGTCTCGCGATCGCGCAGCGCATCACGTCCCCCATCGCGCGCATCGTGCGCGCGGCCGAGGCGATGGAACGCGGCGACTACGACTACCCGCTCGAGTCCAAAGCCGGCGACGAGATCGCCTATCTCTCGACGCGCTTCGTGGACATGCGCTCGCAGCAGCGCAAGGTCGTCGAGAGCCTCCAGGAGAGCATGCGGGTGAAGCGCGAGTTCCTCGCCGTCGCCTCGCACGAACTGCGCACGCCGATCACGGTGATCCGCGGATTCCAGGAGCTGTTCGCGGGCGGCATGCTCGGACCCGTGAGCGACGGCCAGCGCAAGGCGCTCGAGGCGATCGGACGCAGCACCGAGACGCTCGCACGCATCGCCGAGGACGCGACGCGCCTCGCGCAGATCGCCGAGGAGCGGCTCGAACTCGACTGCGACGAGCACGATCTCGAGCCCGTGCTGCGTGCGGCGGTCGCCGACGCGCTCGCCATGGGCGCCGGCCGCGGCGTGCACGTGGAGTGCGCGGTGAGCGCGGGCACGGTGAGCGCGCGCGTGGACGCCTCGAAGCTGCGCGACGCCGTGGGCCATCTCGTCCAGAACGGCATTCGCTTCACGCCCGACGGTGGGCAGGTGCTCGTGTGGGCGCACGCCGACGAACGCCACACGTACGTCGAAGTGCGCGACACGGGCGTCGGGATTCCCGCGCACCGGCTCGAGCAGCTGCTCGAGCGCCAGTCGCCCGTCCGCGATTCGTCGCACCACCATTCTTCGAACACGCTCGAGTTCAACTCGGGCGGGCTCGGACTCGGGCTCTCGATCGCGCGCGGGATCGCGCGCGCGCACGGCGGCTGGCTGCGCGCCGAGAGCCGCGAAGGCCAGGGCAGCACGTTCACTCTCGTTCTGCCCGCGCCGGCCGGCGTGGGCGCGATCGCCGCCTGACGGCAGGAGGCCTCATGCGTACGCACTCCATCCTTCGCTCGCTCGCGGCGCTCGCGCTGCTCACGCTCTCCACGCCCGGCGCCGCGCGCGCCGACGAGGCGCAGCGGCTGCGCCTGCGCGGCCTGCTCGACCTCGCGCTGCACAACGACGGCCACGCCGCCGAGATCGCGCGCTTCGACGCGACGTCCTCCCCGCTCGAGTCGCAGCGGCTGCGGCTGTTCGCCGAGGGCAGCGCTTCGCCGCACATCGACGTGTTCACGCAGGTGGTGATCTCGCAGGACGAGTTCTGGTTCGACGGCGCGTACGCGCTGGTGACGCCGTGGCACGAGCGTGACCTGCACCTCATGGCGGGCAAGATCCCGGCGCCGATCGGCGCGTGGGCATCGCGCACGTACTCGAACGAGAACCCGCTCGTGAACTCGCCGCTCATGTACCAGCACCACACGTCGCTGCGCTGGGACGACACGCCGCTTTCGCCGGCGGCGCTGCTCGGCGCCGCGGGCCAGGGCTGGGAAGGCGCGAACTACGGCGGTGGCTTCGGCGAACTGGGCATGCCGGTCGTGGACGACTACGGCTGGGACTTCGGGCTCGTCGCGCTCGGCAGCGTGGCGCCGTTCGAGTTCTCGATCGGCGCGACGAACAGCGCGCCGAGCTGGGCCTCGCCCGGCGAGGACGTGAACGAGGGCAAGGCCGTGCTCGGACGCGTCGGCATCGTGCCCACCGCGGGCATGCGCGTGGGCGTCTCGGCTTCGCACGGCGCGTACCTCGGCAACTGGGTGCGATGGGCGCTGCCCGCGGACAAGACCGAAGGCGACTACCCGCAGACATTGTTCATGGGCGATCTCGCGTACGAGCGCGGTCACCTCGAGCTGCGCGCGGAAGGATTCGCGAACGCCTGGAAGACGCCGTGGTGCGGCACGCTGCGCAACCACGGCGGCTACGCCGAGGCGCGCTACGGCTTCGACAGCGGCGTGTGGCTCGCGGCGCGCGGCGACGCGATGCGGTTCTCCGACCTGACGGCGGGCGCGCTCACGCGACCGTGGGACGACGACGTGGACCGCTTCGAGGCGGGCGCCGGCTATCGGATCGCGCGCGGCGCGGCGATCAAGGGACAGTGGCAGCGCACGCGCCTGCAGGAGCTCGGCGGGCCGCAGACGTTCGACCTGTTCGTGACGCAGCTGAGCCTGGGGTTTTAGGAGCCTCCGCGGCCTCCGGCCGCGGGTGAACCCCTGCGGGGCTCCTGCTGCGAGGTGCTGAAAGCGCGCGTCAACGCTTGCGGGCGCGCCACTCCCTCGCGAGCAGTCCCATGGCGATGGCGTCGTGGCGCCGGCCCTCGCGGAAGACGTGCTCGCGCATGACGCCCTCGCGCACGTAACCCGCTCGCTCGTAAGCGCTCACGGCGCGCTCGTTCATGTCGTACACGAGCAGCCACAGCCGCTGCAGGTCGAGGCGCTCGAACGCGAGCACGGACACCAGCTCCGTCGCCTCCGAGCCGTAGCCCTTCCCCCACTCGGCGGGGTCGCCGACGAAGATCCCGAACTGTCCGTGGCGGTCCCGCCAGTCGATCCCGTGAATGCCCGTCACGCCGAGCAGGGCGCCGTCGGTGAGCCGCGTGATGCCGAGCACCACGTCCTTCTCGCTGGCGTTCGAGCGCGTGATGAACTCGCGCTCGCCGTCCACGGTGAAGGGCCGCCACGCCTGCAACGTGCGGGTCACGGCCGGATCGTTCAGGAAACGCGTCAGCGGCTCCGCGTCGGCGCCCTCGAGCGGGCGCAGCGCGACCTTCTCGCCGGACAAGTAGTGAGCGTTGGCCATGCGCGAAACCTCCGAATGGGGAGTCGGGTCGGCGCGCAGTTTCGCACGGCGCGCCGCGGTTGTAACGTGCGGCCCATGAAAGTTCGACCGCCACGCACCGACTATCGCCTCGCGCAGCTGACCGAGGCCGCCACGCCCGCCGAGCCGTTCGCCCTCTTCACGCGCTGGTTCTCGCGCATCCTCAAGGACGGCGGCCCCGATCCGCACGCGTTCGCGCTCGCGACCGCCGACTCCAAGGGCGCGCCGGGCGTCCGCATGATGCTGCTCAAGGAATGGAGCGAGGCGGGGTTCGTCTTCGCGACCAACCAGCAGAGCCGCAAGGGCCGCGACATCGCCGCGACCGGCAAGGCGAGCATGCTCTTCTACTGGCCCGCGCTGCAGCGCCAGATCCGCATCGAGGGACCGATCGCGCCCGTTTCGGAGCGCGCGAGCGACGAGTACTTCTCCGAGCGCCCGCGTGACGCGCAGCTGGGCGCGTGGGCGTCGCGGCAGAGCCGCGCGATCGCCGGCCGCGAAGTGCTCGCGTCGCGCCTCGCGCGCGCCGCGAAGCGATTCGAGGGTGCCGCCGTCGAGCGCCCCGAGTACTGGGGCGGCTATCGCCTCGAGCCGCGGCGCATCGAGTTCTGGCAGGGCCGCGTGAGCCGGCTGCACGACCGCATCCTCTACACGAAGCGCGGCCGCACCTGGAGCAAGACGAGGCTGTCGCCCTAGCGCACGCGGACCGTTCATACCTCGCTTCCGACCACTCGGCGGCTCGTGATGGTTTCCCATCGCGGGCCGCCACACTCTGGGCGCCCCACCGGAGGAACCTCGGACATGGCCCGACCCAAGCGCCCCGTCACGCCGCTCGCCGATCTCGCCTCGCTGATCTGGCGCGTGCCGCTGTACGCCCTCCCCTTCGCCGCGTTCTTCGTGCTCGTGCAGGGCGCGCCCATGTCCCAGGCGAAGGGCTTCTACCTCGTCTCGCTGATCTTCACGTTCTTCACGACGCTGAGCATCTGGTGCACGGCGCACTTCATCGCGCCCCGGATCGAGGCCTGGCGCGAGAACGATCCGCTCAAGGTGGTGCAGGTCTCGGGCACGTACCTCCTCATGAGCGTCGTGGGCGTGATGGCCGCGGCGGTGGTGCTCAACTTCACGCTGATCCCGGGCTTCATCTCGGGCATGCGCGGCGTGCTGCTGATCCTCGTGTACTCGCTGCTCTTCGGCGCGCTGTTCCTCGGGCTCTCGCTCGCGGTCAACTTCCATCGCGCGGCCATGGAGCGTGCGGGCTCCGAGCGCGAGCTGCAGCTCGCACGGCGCATCCAGCGCTCGTTCCTGCTGTCGCAATTCCCGTCGCGTCCGCGCGTCGAGGTGTTCGCGACCAACGTGTCGTCGAAAGAAGCGAGCGGCGACTTCTACGACGTCGTGACGCCCGACGACGACACGCTGCTGCTCGCGGTCGCCGACGTGTCCGGCAAGGGCGTTCCCGCCGCGCTGCTCGCGTCCATGCTGCAGGCGTCGCTGCGCACGCAGGCCGGCACGGTGTCCTCTCCCGCCGCGATGCTCGACTCGTGCAACCGCCTCGCGTGCCAGCGCAACAGCACGGGGCAGTTCGCGACGTTCTTCCTCGCCTCGCTGCACGAGCCCACGCTCACGCTGCGGTTCACGAACGGTGGGCACAACTTCCCCGTCCTGCTCCGCGCCGACGGCACGCGCGTGCTGCTCGAGAAGGGCGGGCTCGTGGTCGGCATGCTCGAGGGCATGCCGTACGAAGAGGAGTCGCTCGTGCTCGCCGAGGGCGACCGTCTCGTGATCTACACCGACGGCGTGACGGAAGCCGCGAACGCCACGGGCGAGATGTTCGAGGAAGAACGCCTGTACGCGCTGCTCGAATCCGCGCCGCGCGGCCTTTCGGCCGAACAACTCGTGCAGCGCGTGATCGGCGGCGTGCGCGATTTTCTCGGCGAGACGGAAGCCGGGGACGACATCACGGTCCTCGCGCTGCGCGTGCTGCCCGCCGCTCGTCCCTGATCACGACGGTTCGTCCCGTCCGGGCGACCGTTCATCGGGACGAGCATGGTGCGGCGGGCCGTTCTGCCGTTTCCTGAACGCATGAGCGATCCCTGCGTCACACCCCGCCGCGAGAACCGTCCGCGCCGAAACCCACTGACGTACTTCCTCGTCACGCCGCTGTGGGCGATTCCGTTCACGCTCTTCTTCGGGCTGCTCAACGGCAGCACGTGGGAGACGTACAAGATCTCGTTCGCCGTCTCGCTCGTGTTCTCGTTCAGCATCCGCTACGCGCTGCTCGCGGCCGAGATGTGGATCGTGCCGAACGTGCTCAAGGCGTCCGGCTCGCCGCACCCGCACTGGATCGTCGAGGGCGTGACCTACTCGCTCACGAGCATCCTCGGCTCGTACGTCGCGGCGTTGATCGTGCAGACGTTCGTGTACCCGCGCTTCCTGAACACCCCCGAGGCCTGGGTCGCGACCGGGCTCTACGCACTGCTCTTCGCGACGCTCTTCAGCGGCATCATCTACGCGCGCGTCTTCTACCGGCAGGCGATCGAGCGCGCGCAGCAGGTCGAGCGCATCCGCGCCGAACTGGCGCAGGCCGAACTGCGGGCGCTGCGCGCGCAGATCAACCCGCACTTCCTCTTCAACACGCTCAACGCGATCGCGTCGCTGATCGCCGAGAACCCCGTGGCCGCCGAGGACGTGGTCACTCGGCTCGCGGACGTCTTCCGCTACGCCCTGACGTCGTCGAGCCGCGAACACGCGAAGCTCGCCGACGAACTCGCGTTCCTGCGTTCGTACCTCGCGATCGAGCGCGTGCGGCTGGGTGACCGCCTGCGCGTCGAGGAGCAGATCGAACCGGGCGTCGAAGGCGCCCTGCTGCCGAGCCTCCTGCTGCAACCGCTCGTGGAGAACGCCGTGCTCTACGCCGTCGCGCCGCGCGAGAGCGGCGGCACCATTCGCATCGAAGCGCGCCGCGTGGGCGACATGCTCGAGATCCTCGTCGCCGACGACGGCCCCGGTTTCCGCGAAGGCGCCGGCCCGAGCGGGCACGGCGTCGGGCTCGAGAGCGTGCGCGAACGGCTGCGGCTCGCCGGCGCCGGACACGAACTCACCGTGAACTCCACGCCCGGGCGCGGCGCGCGACTGCTCGTCACGCTGCCCTGGCGCACCTGATGTCTCCCCTCGAAAGGACCACGATCATGCTCCGACGCCTCGCACTCGCATTCTTCGCCACGGTGGCGCTCGCCGCTCCCGCGCTCGCCGTCACGCCGTTCGAACTCGAGACCGGCCAGCGCCAGCTCGACGAAGCGGTCACGAAGGCCGACCCGAAGGACATGCTCCGCGTGCGCGCCGGATTCGCGGCGCTGCTCGCCGCCGAGCCCGACTCTCCGGTCCTGAACTACTGGATCGCGCTCTGCGGCTGGCGCGCGCTGCCGATGGTCACCGAGACCGACAAGGAAGCGGCGAAGAAGCTCTGCAAGGAGAGCATCGCGGCTTGCGACCGCGTGCTCGCCGCGAAGCCGAAGCACGCCGACGCGATCGCGCTCAAGGCGGGCCTGCAGGCGCTCTCGCTCGCGTTCAACCCCGCCGCGGCGATGTCGCTCGGACCCGAGATGACCGAGTCGTACTCGAAGGCCGAGACGCTCGAGCCGGGCAACGCGCGCGTGCAGCTGCTCAAGGGCATCAACACGCTCCACATGCCGGAGTTCATCGGTGGCGGTCCGGCGAAGGCGAAGCTGGTCTTCGACCGCGCGATCGCGCTCGCGGATGCTTCGGCCGCGCGCGACACGAGCGCGGGCAACTGGGGCCGCGCGGACGCGCACCTGTGGGCGGGCATCTGCGCCAGCCGCGCCGGCGACTGGAAGACCGCCGCGGCGCGCTTCCGCGAAGCGCTCGCGATCGCGCCGGGCCACGTGTGGGTGTCGAAGAAGCTGCTGCCCGACGCGGAGAAGAAGCTCGCCGAAGGCGCCGCGAAGTGAACGCGCGCGCGCTGCTTCTCGCCGCTCTCGTGCTCGGATGTGCGACGGTCGCGCCCGCGTTCGCCGCGCGCGTGACCGGCGTCGTCGTCGACCGCGACGGCAAGCCGGTCGAGTACGCGAACGTCCGCGTGCCCGCGCTGCAGAAGGGCGTCATCGCCGACGATCGCGGCGCCTTCACGATCGACCTTCCCGACGGCCCGTGCGTGCTCGAGTGCGCGCAGATCGGCTACCAGCGATCGCGCGTGACGCTCACGGTCCGCGACGGGCTCGCGCCCTGCGCGTGACGCTGCCCGACGAGCCCGTGCCCGTGGCCGAGGTCACCGTCGCCGCGTCGTCGTTCGGCAAGACCGGCAAGAGCGAAGGCGCGGTCGTGCGCCGCATGGACGTGCTCATGACGCCCGGCGGCGCGGCGGACGTGTTCCAGGCGCTGCGTGCGCTGCCCGGCATCAACGCTCCCGCGGAAGGCGCCGCGCTCTACGTGCGCGGCGGCGATCCGAACGAGACGGTGATCCGCGTGGACGGCGCCGAGATCGGGCACCCCTACCACTACGAGGGCGCCTCGGGCGGGCTCTTCAGCATCCTCGACACGTACATGCTCAAGAGCGCGTTCTTCTCGAGCGGCGGCTTCACGAGCAAGTACGGCGGCGCGATGAGCGGCGTGCTCGACATCGAGACGCAGGACCCGATGAACCTGAAGACGGTCGGACTCGCGGCGAACGTCGTGGGCTCGAACGCCTCGACCACGTGGTCGCTCGTGCCCGGCAAGCTGAGTTTCATGGCGAGCGTCGCGCACACGAACACGTCGCTGCTCATGCGGCTCTACGGCAGCAACCGCGACTACACCTCGCCGCCGACGAGCTTCAACTCCGTCGCGAAGCTGCTGTGGCGCTATTCGAGCACGGGCCGGCTGTCGGTCTTCGATCTCGGCTCGACCGAGGCGCTCGAGGTGAAGAGCACGCCGTACAACGCGACGGGCACCTACGCCTCGACGGCGCGCAATCACTTCGTCGCGCTTCACGCGCAGGACGTGATCGCGGGGCGCGTCGCCGTGAAGGCGAACGTGACGACGCAGGCGTACCGTTCGGACTGGTCGTTCGAGGGCTTCCGCGAGCGGCGCACCGAGCACGTCCATCAGGCGTTCCTCGACGGCGTGTGGGCGATCGGCACGCGCCACGAGGTGTCGTTCGGCGGTTCGTGGCGCAACCGCGAGGCCGGCTTCGACGGCCTCGCCGCGCAGGACAGCACCGATCTCGCGAACGGCGCCCCCGTGCGCCGCTACGGCTTCGACACGTCCGTGCGCGAACCCGGGCTGTACGCCGAGGACAAGCTGCGCGTCGCGGGTCCCGTGTACGCGACCGTCGGAGTGCGCGTGGACCACGCGGGCAACACGGACGAATGGCTCGGTGATCCGCGCGCCGCGCTCGCCTGGCGCGTGGACGAGCACCAGACGCTGCGCCTCGCGACGGGCCGCTACCACCAGCTCGCGTCCGTGGACCGGCTCGATCCCGTGTACGGCAATCCGAAGCTCGCGCCGTCCTACGCCGACCACGTGATCGGCGGCTACGAATGGAAGTCCGAGTTCGGCAACGTGCGGCTCGAGGGCTACCAGAAGCGCTACCACGGTCTCGCCGTGGACGACTCGCTCACCTGGTGGAGCTCGGACGGAACCGGGTACGCGCGCGGCGTGGACGTGTTCGTGCAGGGCACGTACCAGCATCTGAACGGCTGGGTGTCGTACGGCTGGATCGACTCGAAGCGCCGCGAGGCCGACGATCCGCGCGAGCTGCGTTCGCGCTACTCCGTCTCGCATTCGCTGTCGGTCGTCGGGGAGTACGCGATGAGCGCGCGCTGGCACACCGGCCTGCGCTGGTCGCACGCGAGCGGACATCCGTACACGCCGGTCGTCGGCGCGACGTTCGACTCCGGACGCGGCGTGTGGCACCCGGTCCTGGGCGAAAACCAGTCCGCGCTCACGCCCGCGTACGACCGCGTGGACCTGCGGCTCACGCGGCTGTTCTCGCTCCCGGGCAGCAACATCTGCGTCGCGTACGCCGAGTGCATGAACATCCTCGGCACCGCGAACGTGCTCGACTACTCGTACAACGCCGACTATTCGCAGCGCACCGCCAACCGTTCGTACTTCAGCCGCCGCCTGATCGTGGCGGGCTTCTCGTTGTCGTGGTAGAACGCGCCCTATGAACGCCACTCCCCTGCGCCTGGTGCTGGTGGACGACGAGCCGCTCGCGCGTGCCCGCGCGCGCCGCCTGATCGAACAGATCGGCGGCGCCGAGATCGTCGGCGAGGCCGGATCGGCGAACGAGGCCGAACGCGTGATCGCGGCAGCGAAGCCCGACGCGATCCTGCTCGACATCCAGATGCCGGGCGACGACGGCTTCGCGCTGCTCGCGCGTCTCGAGCCGCGCCCGCCGTCGTGTTCGTCACCGCGTTCGACCAGTACGCCGTGCGCGCGTTCGAGGCGAACGCCGTCGACTACCTGCTCAAGCCGTTTCGCGCCGAGCGGCTGGCCGAGGCGCTCGAGCGCGTGCGCACCGATCTGGCGAAGCCCGAGGAGCTGTCGCGCCGATTGGAAGAACTGCTCGCCGCCGTCGGGCGCTCGGGCGGCGCGGGTGCGCCGGAGCCGCACCTCGACCGCTTCACCGTGCGCATCGGGACGAAGCAGCTGATCCTCAAGTCGTCCGACGTGCTGTGGTTCGGCGCCGAGGACAAGCTCGTGTTCGCGGCCGTCGAGGGCGATCGGCACTACGTGAACTTCACGCTCGACGAGCTCGAGAAGCGCCTCGACCCCGCGAAGTTCGCGCGCGTGCACCGCTCGGCGATCGCGAACCTCGACCGCGCCGTCGCGCTGCGCCCCGGCTTCGCCGGCACCTGGCGCCTGCAGATGAACGACGCCGCTCGCACGGAAGTCCCGGTGAGCCGCGCGCGCGGCGCGGCAGCTGAGGTCGCGGCTCGGGGCGTAGCGGATACCCGCCCCGTCACTCCACTCGCACCCGCACCTCGCCACCTTCGCGCAACTCCGACAGCGTCGCGGACAGCAGCATCACGGTGCCGAGCATCTTGCAGGTCTCCTCGGCGACGCGCGCGAACACGAAGCCGGCCTGATGCACGCCGCCGTGCCAGAACATCCAGCCGCCGAGACGCGCGAACGCGGCGTCCAGCATCACCACCGCCGAGAACGCGAAGAGCCAGGCACGGCGGCGCGGCCGTCCCACGAGCGGCGGCGCGTACACGAACGCCGCGCACGCGACCACCGCGAGGCCCGCCGCACGCCAGAACCAGAGCGGCGCCTCGAGCCGGCGGCCCGCCGACGTGAATGCGATCGCGCGCTCGAAGAGCGACGCGTCCTCGAGCAGCGAGATGAAGGCGACGCCGGCGGCGAGCGCCCACCACCGCCACGCCGTCGTCGCGTCCGGCTCCCCCGACCGCCCGACGCGCATCGCCACCAGCGCGATCGCGATCGCGGTCCCGGACAGGAGCACGGTCGAGAACCAGGTCGGCACGTTGTTCTCGCCCGCGAGGTCGAATACCGGCTCGGGTCCGTGGAATCGCGGCGAGGGCGCGAGCCACGTGGACCAACCCGCGAGCGCGCCGGCCGCGGCGAGCGCGAGGATCGTGAGTACGAGCGTGACGAGCATCGGGCGTGTGCGCAGGTGCAGGGTCATGTCCCGTCCGGCGGCGTGGCCGCGCCCGAATCGCGGGGCTTTCCCGCGGTCCCGGCGCCGGTCTCACGCGCATGCGCGCCGTACCCCCGGACGCGCGGCCCGGTTCGGACATTTCCGCGCACGAACGTGCGCTTCCGGCAAGTCCCGGCGGGCTTTGCGTCCGCTTGACCGGTCCGGCTCCGGCGGCTACAAAGCACACTCCACGACTGACGAAACGAAGGATCCTGCACGCACGGAGGCCGCATGTCGGCTCAGCAGCCGATCCAGCACTCAGACGAGTTCATGAAGCGCCGCACGCAGAACTGGCTGGTGCTCGGACTCACCTACGCCGCGATGTACACGGCGCGATACAACTTCTCGTTCGCGAACAAGTCGCTGTCCGACGAGTTCGGGTGGACCAAGGCGCAGATCGGCGGAATCATTTCGTCCGCCACGCTGCTGTACGGTCTCGCGGCCATCTTCAACGGCCCGATCGCCGACAAGCTCGGCGGCCGCAAGGCGATGATCATCGGCGCGACGGGCGCGTGCATCTTCAACTTCGCGTTCGGACTCGGCGCCTACCTCGGCATCGTGAACACGCCGGCCGTGCTGCTCGCCTACTTCACCACGGTCTGGACGCTGAACATGTTCTTCCAGTCCTACAGCGCGCTCGCGCTGATCAAGGTGAACAGCGGCTGGTTCCACGTGCAGGAGCGCGGCGTCTTCAGCGCCATCTTCGGCTCGATGATCCAGAGCGGCCGCGCCGCCGTGTACGCGATCGGCACCGCCGCCGTCGTCGTCGCCGCGCCGTGGCAGTGGAAGTTCTTCATCCCCTCGGCCCTCGTCGCCATCATGGCCGTGCTCACGACCATGGTCGTGCGCGACACGCCGAAGGACGCCGGGCTCGACGAGTTCGATCCGCAGGACGCGACGAGCGGCGACACCGAGCAGATCACGCTCTCCTACGTCGCCAAGAAGGTGTTCACGAACCCGGTCGCGATCACCATCGCCGCGGCCGAGTTCTGCACCGGGCTCGTGCGCAAGGGCTTCGAGGAGTGGTTCCCGCGCTACATGCAGGAAGCCCAGGGCATGAAGCTCGACCACCCGATCTTCAAGAGCGGGGCGCTCGCGATCGTCGGCTGCGGCATCCTCGGCGCCTTCGTCGCGGGCTACATGAGCGACAAGGTGTTCGGCGCGCGCCGTCCGCCCGTCGCGTTCATCGGCTACGCGATCATCGTCGCGTGCCTCGCGGTCATCATGGGCGGGCCTTCGCTCACGGTGCTCATCATCGCGTTCAGCTTCAACTCGCTCGCGATCTCGATGGTGCACTCGATGCTCTCGGGCACCGCGTCCATGGACTTCGGCGGCAAGCGCGCCGCCGCTACGGCCGCCGGCATGTTCGACGGCATGCAGTACGTGGGCGGCTTCTTCGCCGGCTTCGGCATCGGCTGGCTGGTCGACAAGTACGGCTGGGACGCCTGGGCGCCGAGCATGATCGGCTTCGCGGCGATCGCGATGATCCTGATGGGCTTCCTCTGGAACGCGCGCCCCAAGCCGGGAGCGACCGCGGGACACTGAGCGGCACACGCACGACGGACCATGCGAACGGGCGGCTTCGCTTCACGCGAGGCCGCCCGTTCGCATTGCCGCATTTCGTTCGGCATGCACCTTTCGGCACCCGCGCGCGGTCACATGGGTCCGTTGTCCCGCCGGCGGCCGCTGGAGCAACGTCGCGGGGTCGAATCACGTCCCTGTTGCGCCGCCGGGACTCCCCACGAGGCCCGCCCCCCATTCCCATCAGGAGTGCTCCCATGCTCCAGCTCGATACGGGCAACACCGGCTTCATGCTGCTCTGCTGCAGCCTCGTGATGCTCATGACGCCGGGTCTCGCGTTCTTCTACGGCGGCCTCGTCGGCCGCAAGAACGTGCTCGCGATCATGATCCAGAGCTTCATCTCGCTCTGCTGGACCACCGTCATCTGGTTCGCGTTCGGCTACTCGCTGTGCTTCTCGGGCGGCGTCGGCGGCGTGATCGGCAACCTCGACATGGCGTTCCTGCGCGGCGTGACCATGCAGACGCCTTCGCCGAACGACACGATTCCGCTCTTCGTGTTCGTCGCCTACCAGATGATGTTCGCGATCATCACGCCCGCCCTCATCACCGGCGCGTTCACGAACCGCGTGACGTTCAAGGCGTACTTCATCTTCCTCAATCTGTGGCTGGTCTTCGTGTACTTCCCGTTCGTCCACATGATCTGGGGCGGCGGCCTGCTCGCGAAGATGGGCGTGCTCGACTTCGCCGGCGGCATCGTGGTGCACAACATCGCCGGCATCGCCGCGCTCGCGTCGGTGCTCTACGTCGGCAAGCGCAAGGTGGCCGACCGCGTGCCGCACAGCATCCCGCTCGTCGCGCTCGGCACCGGCCTGCTGTGGTTCGGCTGGTACGGCTTCAACGCCGGCAGCGAGTTCCGCGTCGACGCGGTCACCGCCGCCGCGTTCCTGAACACGGACATCGCCGCGTCGTTCGCCGGCGTGACCTGGCTGTTCATCGAGTGGTTCACGACCAAGAAACCCAAGTTCCTCGGCCTGCTCACCGGCTCGGTCGCCGGTCTCGCGACGATCACTCCGGCGGCGGGCTACGTGACGCCCGGCAGCGCCGCGATGATCGGCATCATCGCGGGCGGCGTGTGCTTCTACGCCGTCGCGCTCAAGAACAAGCTGCAGTGGGACGACGCGCTCGACGTTTGGGGCGTCCACGGCGTCGGCGGCTTCCTCGGCATCGTGCTGTGCGGCGTGTTCGCCACGACGGCCTTCAATCCGGCCGGCGTCGACGGGCTCCTGCGCGGCAACACGCACTTCTTCCTGGTCGAATGCGGCGCCGTCGCGATCTCGTCCGCGTGGGCGTTCGTGTTCACGTACGGGATGCTCTGGCTCATCGACCGCGTCACGCCGGTCAAGGTCGGCGAAGGCGTCGAAGAACGCGGTCTCGACGACGCGATCCACGGCGAAGGCGCCTACGAAGCCGGATCGCTCTGACGATTCCCGGCCGCACGCCACACGAACCCCCGCGATCGCGTCACGG